>CAXXPO010000021.1:0-265688 GCA_963665185.2 Desulfovibrionaceae bacterium
TGTAACTCACCTGCTCTTGTGAATGCTGGCGTAGCTCAATGGTAGGAGCAGCTGATTTGTAATCAGCCGGTTGCGGGTTCAAGTCCCATCGCCAGCTCCAGATCTTTTTCATGGTAAGGTGGGGTTCCCGAGTGGCCAAAGGGAACAGACTGTAAATCTGTCGGCGTAAGCCTTCGGAGGTTCGAATCCTCCCCCCCACCACCACATAAAGTTATCGGCTGTAGGAGACAAAGCGTCGTACGACTACAGAAAGCGGGAATAGCTCAATTGGTAGAGCATCAGCCTTCCAAGCTGAGGGTTGCGGGTTCGAGTCCCGTTTCCCGCTCCACTTCTCGCGGTGGTCGTCGCGCCTGTCCAATAAAAAGGCCCACGTAGCTCAGGCGGTAGAGCACTTCCTTGGTAAGGAAGAGGTCATCGGTTCAAGTCCGATCGTGGGCTCCATTATTTTTTGAACATTCAGCAGCCCGGAACCGCAGGATCAGGGAGAATGTCATGAGCAAAGCTAAATTTGAGCGTACCAAACCGCATGTCAACATCGGCACCATCGGTCACATCGACCATGGCAAGACCACACTGACCGCAGCCATCACCAAGACGCTGTCCATGAAGGGCGGCGGAAAGTACGTGGCCTTCGACGAGATCGACAAGGCTCCCGAAGAAAAAGAACGCGGCATCACCATTGCCACGGCGCACGTGGAATACGAGACAAGCAATCGTCACTACGCCCACGTGGACTGCCCCGGTCACGCCGACTACATCAAGAACATGATCACTGGCGCGGCCCAGATGGACGGTGCCATTCTCGTGTGCGCCGCCACCGACGGCCCCATGCCCCAGACCCGTGAGCACATCCTGCTCGCCCGTCAGGTCGGCGTGCCCAGCATCGTGGTATTTCTGAATAAATGCGACATGGTCGACGACGAGGAACTTCTTGAGCTGGTGGACATGGAAATCCGTGAACTGCTGGACATCTATGAATTCCCGGGCGACGACACTCCGATCATCCGCGGCTCCGCCTTGAAGGCTCTCGAGTCCGACAGCGCAGATTCCGATGAGTGCAAGCCCATCTTCGAACTTATGGATGCCTGCGACTCTTTCATCCCCGAGCCCAAGCGCGATATCGACCGTCCGTTCCTGATGCCCATCGAAGACGTCTTCTCCATTTCCGGCCGCGGCACTGTTGTGACCGGTCGTGTGGAACGCGGCATCGTCAAGGTCGGCGACGAAGTCGCGATCATCGGCATCAAGGACACCGTAAAGACGACCTGCACGGGCGTTGAAATGTTCCGCAAGCTGCTCGATCAGGGGCAGGCCGGCGACAACGTTGGTGTCCTGCTGCGCGGCGTGAAGCGTGAAGACGTGGAACGCGGCCAGGTACTGGCTGTTCCCGGCTCCATCACCCCGCATGTGAAATTCAAGGCCGAAGTTTATGTCCTGAGCAAGGAAGAAGGCGGACGTCATACCCCGTTCTTCTCCGGTTACCGTCCCCAGTTCTACTTCCGTACGACCGACATCACCGGTGTCGTCACCCTGGAAGAAGGCGTGGAAATGGTCATGCCCGGCGACAACGCGACCTTTAACGTCGAACTGATCGCCCCCATCGCCATGGAACTCGGTCTGCGCTTCGCCATCCGCGAAGGCGGCCGCACCGTCGGCGCTGGCGTGGTCTCGGAAATCACGGAGTAAGTAATGCAGGTTATCATCCAGTTGCAGTGCACCGAGTGCAAGCGCAAGAACTATTCCACGGTCAAGAACAAGAAAAATACGACCGGGCGTCTTGAGCTCAGCAAGTATTGCCCCTGGGACAAAAAACACACCGTCCATAAAGAATCCAAGTAGTTTGCCCCCTCCCGCGCAAGCGGGAGGGGCGATTTACATACGGAAAGTGCAGGCCAGTAGCTCTAATGGTAGAGCACCGGACTCCAAATCCGGGTGCTGGGGGTTCGAGTCCCTCCTGGCCTGCCACTCCTTTACATTCCCGAGGCAATGAATGGCCAAAGACAAGCAGCCAAGAAAGAAAAGCTCCAAGACGGAGCGCCGTGTGAAGCAACAGATATCTGAAGAAAGGGTGTCTGTTGTTGATCGTTTGCGCCATCTGCGGGAGTTCTTCGAGCAGAGCAAAGTTGAAATCAAAAAGGTCACATGGCCCTCCAAAAAGGAGACCATTGCCACCAGCATCGCCGTTGTGGTGATGACAATTGTCATGGCCATCTATCTTGGTCTTGTCGATGTGGCGTTGGCCAAAATCATTGAAGCGATTCTGTCGTAAGGCCGCAAGCCATGAGCGATGAAGTGAAGGTCCCCGAAGAGATTGCTGGCGAGCCCAAGGCTCGATGGTACATTGTCCATACGTATTCCGGTTTTGAACAGCGTGTGGAGAAAACCATCCTCGAAATCATGCGTACAGAGCAGGATTACGGCCAGATCAAACAGGTTGTTGTCCCGACCGAGAAGGTCATAGAGCTCGTGAAGGGCGAAAAGAGGACCTCCACCAGAAAATTTTATCCGGGGTATGTCATGGTCCAGATGGTCATGACCGACCATTCCTGGCATCTTGTGCAGGACATCCCCCGAGTGACCGGGTTTATCGGTGGCAAAATGCGTCCCACGCCCATGCGGGACAGTGAAGCCGCCAAGATTCTCTCCATGATGGAACAGCGTCAGGAGAAGCCCCGTCCCAAATTTCATTTTGACCGTGGCGACGACGTCCGTGTTATTGACGGCCCGTTCAGCGGTTTCAACGGCATTGTGGAAGAAGTCAACTACGACAAGGGCAAACTGCGTGTATCCGTGTCCATATTCGGTCGCCAGACTCCGGTCGAGCTTGATTTCGTCCAGGTAAGCAAAAGCTAGGCTTACTCCCACCACACTGGCGCCCCTCTAGCAGGGCGCTCTTCCGTTTCGAGGATTAAACAATGGCTAAGAAAGAAATCGGCAAGATCAAATTGCAGATCCCTGCCGGAGCTGCAAATCCATCCCCTCCGGTTGGTCCCGCATTGGGCCAGCACGGCGTGAACATCATGGAATTCTGCAAGGCCTACAACGCCAGGACGCAGGACCAGAAAGGCTTGATCATCCCCGTGGTGATCACGGTTTACGCAGACCGGACCTTCACCTTCATCACCAAGACCCCGCCCGCCAGCGTGTTGCTGCTCAAGGCTGCCAAGCTGGAAAGCGGTTCTGGCGAACCCAACCGGAACAAGGTGGGCAAGGTGACCAAGGCGCAGGTAGAAGAGATCGCCAACCTTAAAATGCCCGACCTGACCGCCAAGGACCTTGATGCCGCCTGCAGCAGCATCATGGGAACCGCCCGCAGCATGGGCATTGAAGTGGAATAGGGGGATCTGACATGCCGAAACATGGAAAAAAATATCGCAATGCAGTGGAAGGTCGTGAACAGGGCGTTCGTTTGAGCGTTGATGAAGCCGTGACCCTTGCCGTCGGAAAGGCGTTTGCCAAATTCGACGAAACCGTGGACATCGTCTTCAACCTTGGTGTCGACCCCAAATATTCCGACCAGATGGTGCGCGGCGCTTGCAGCCTGCCCAACGGACTTGGCAAGGACGTTCGCATTGTCGCCCTGTGCAAGGGCGACAAGCAGGCCGAAGCCAAGGAAGCCGGAGCCGATTACGTGGGTGAAGCCGACCTGATCGAAAAGATTCAGGGCGGATGGTTCGACTTCGACAAGGTCGTGGCCACTCCCGACATGATGGCCCTGGTCGGCAAGATCGGCCGCATGCTCGGACCCCGCGGTCTGATGCCCAACGCCAAGACGGGCACCGTCACTTTCGACATCGGCGTTGCCGTCCAGGAACTCAAGGCCGGCAAGGTCGAGTTCAAGGTGGACAAGGCCGGGGTGCTGCATGCTCCTTTGGGAAAGGTTTCCTTCGGACCTGAAAAGATTCTGGAAAACCTCAAGGCCATTGCGGATCAGGTTCAGCGCCTGAAGCCGTCGGCTGCCAAGGGAACGTACATCCAGGGCATGGCCGTGAGCACAACCATGGGACCTGGCTACAAGATTGATCCTCAGACCCTGCGGAAGCTGGAAAGCTAAAACCGTTTTTTCTGAGAGGCCTATATTTCTTTCACGCAGGACATGGCAGGCTGCTGCGAAGCAGGCTGTGCAGGCCAGGATGGTCTGCCGGAGTTTGTCACCACCATTGATGAAATTCCGTAGGGATGGCGGAAACATGTTTCCGTCGTCCTGTCATGAAAAGAGCCGTCTTGGTTTTTTTCATCTGACGAGTCCGAAGTGAAGGTAAACTAAGGTTTGGGATGGTGAGTCGAAGACAGCCGGTGGGCGAAAGCCCTTAATATCCTGCCCAGATTCACGCTTTGACTCCTCCTCCCTGCCGGAAATCGTGTGAGGTGAGTTGTGAACAGGACTGAGAAGGCCGAAATTATCAGCCGGCTCTCCGAGTCCGCAGGCAAGGCCAGCATCGCTGTCGTGACCGATTTCAAGGGCATGACGGTGGAGCAGATGACCGGTCTGCGCAAGCAGTTGCGGGACAGTGGTGTGGACTACCATGTAGTCAAGAACACTCTGGCACGCATCGCGTTCACCGACGGCACCCATGAGGTTTTGGCGGACAAGCTTAAGGACAATAACGCTATTGCCTTTGGCTACGACGACCCGGTTGCGCCGGCCAAAGTCCTGTCCCAGTACGTGAAGGAGAATCCCAAGACAAAGCTGAGCATCAAATGCGCCAGCCTTCAGGGATCCTTTCTTGACGAAGCTGGAATCAAGGCTCTGGCCCAGCTGCCTGGACGCGAGGAACTGCTCGCCAAGATGCTGGGTACCATGAACGCTGTCCCGCAGAATTTCGTCGGCCTGTTGGCCAACGTGCTGCGTGGCGTGCTCAATGCGCTTAATGCCATCAAGGACCAGAAAGAAGCCGCCTAGTAAGCTTCGCAAAAAACGAGTTATTGGAGGAACATCCCATGGCCGACATTACCAAAGAACAAGTTATTGAGTTTATTTCCAGCATGACCGTGTTGGAACTTTCCGAGCTGATCAAAGAGCTCGAAGAAAAGTTCGGCGTATCCGCCGCTGCTCCAGTTGCCGCAATGGCTGTTATGCCTGCCGCTGGCGGTGACGCTCCCGTTGAAGATGAAAAGACGGAATTCGACGTCATCCTCAAGGGTGCCGGCAGCAACAAGATCGCCGTCATCAAGGCTGTCCGTGCGTTGACCGGACTGGGACTGAAGGAAGCCAAAGCCAAAGTGGACGAGGTTCCCAGCGCCCTGAAGGAAGCCGTATCCAAGGACGAAGCCGAGGAAGCCAAGAAGCAGCTTGAAGAAGCCGGCGCCGAAGTCGAAGTCAAGTAGCGGCAGAGCCGCCCCCTTTGAAAAGAAAAGAGCGCATTACTCCCATGGGAGTACTGCGCTCTTTTACCCGTTCTTTTATTGGGCGATCCTGAGAAAGTTAATTATTTCAGTAGGTAACGAGTTGGTTCGAAGCTTGCGTTTTTTTGAGTACATGGTATTTTCTGGAGTTATTATCCAAAAAGCCCACCCCTCAACGCAAAAAAGCGAGCATCGTGCGGCACTGTACCCATCCCAATCCGTCCACCTGACAAGATCAGGCGTCGTGTCACTTTGATTAACCCTATTCCCGGCGAGGAAACCATGGGCCAGCTTATCAAGAAATTCGGCAAGATCGAGAATACCCTTCCCATCCCCCATTTGCTGAACCTGCAAGTGGACTCGTACAGAGAGTTCCTCCAAGAAGGGCAACCTCCGGCAAGCCGTGAAGACGCTGGGTTGGAAGGTGTGTTTCGATCGGTCTTCCCCATAGAAGACTTCAATAAGACCGCCAGTCTCGACTATGTGAGCTATGAGATCGGCGAGCCGAAATACGACGTGGACGAGTGCATGTCCAAAGGGCTGACCTATGAAGCGCCCATCCGTATCAAGGTCAGGCTCGTCGTATTCGATGTTGACGAGGAATCCGATAATCGGACCATCCGCGACATTAAGGAACAAAATATTTATTTCGGCACCGTGCCCCTGATGACTGAAAAAGGCACCTTTGTCATCAACGGCACGGAGCGGGTTATCGTCAACCAGCTGCAGCGCTCTCCCGGCATCATTTTCGAACACGACTCCGGCAAGACCCACTCCAGCCGTCGCGTGCTGTATTCCTGCCGGCTGATTCCCATGCGTGGCTCCTGGCTCGACTTCGACTTCGATCACAAGGACATCCTTTATGTCCGCATCGACCGTCGTCGGAAAATGCCCGCCACCATTCTGTTCAAGGCCATGGGCATGTCCTCCAAGGACATCCTGGACTACTTCTATGACCGCGAGCACTACATCATAGAGGACGACAAGGCCTACCGTGAGTACGACAGCAATTTCTACCGCAAGGAAGCTGCGTACTGCGATATCCTGGACAAGGACGGCAATGTTCTGGTGCGCGAAGGCAAGCCCATCACCAAGAAGGCGTGGCGCATTCTCGGCGAACAGGAATGCGGCCGCATCGAGATTGATCCTGCGACCCTGTCCGGGCTGTTTCTGGCCGAAGATATCGTCAACGAGCAGACCGGCGAAGTTCTGGTTCAGGCCGCCGAAGAAGTGACGGACGAGTTGGTGGAAAAGTTCAAGGAAGAGGGCGTCAGCCGTATTCCCGTGCTCTACACCCGCGGTGCGGACGTTTCCAGCTCCATCCGCGACACCCTGCTGCTGGATAAGACCATTGACCCGGAGACCGCGCAGATCGAGATATATCGCCGTTTGCGCCCCAGTTCGCCGCCCACTCCGGAAATCGCGTCCAATTTTTTTGAGAACCTGTTCCGCAATGCGGATTACTATGACCTGTCCGTTGTGGGCCGGTACAAACTCAATTCGCGGCTCAAGGTCGACCAGCCCCTGGAAGTGCGTACCCTGACCAACGAGGATATCCTCCACGCCATCCGCAACCTCATCAAGTTGAAGGATACGCACGGCCCTGCGGATGATATCGACCATCTGGGCAATCGTCGCGTCCGCCCGGTGGGCGAGCTGGTGGAAAACCAGTACCGCATCGGCCTGGTCCGCATGGAGCGCGCCATCAAGGAGCGCATGAGCCTGCAGGAAGTGGCCACGCTCATGCCGCACGACCTTATCAATCCCAAGCCCGTGGCGGCGGTTCTCAAGGAATTTTTCGGCACCAGCCAGCTGTCCCAGTTCATGGATCAGACCAACCCGCTTTCCGAGGTCACGCACAAACGTCGTTTGTCCGCACTCGGACCCGGCGGTCTGACCCGCGAACGGGCGGGCTTCGAAGTCCGCGACGTGCACACTTCGCACTACGGACGCATCTGCCCCATTGAAACGCCTGAAGGACCGAACATCGGTCTCATTGTTTCGTTGACCACCTACGCGCGCATCAACGACTTCGGCTTCATCGAGACGCCGTACCGCGTGGTCCGGGACAGCCATGTCACGGATGAAGTCCGCTACATGGACGCTTCCCTGGAGGCCGGTGAAGTCGTGGCCCAGGCCAACGCGCCCGTGGACGGGAACGGCAGGTTCATCAACAACCTGGTCACGGTCCGCATCACCGGCGACGTGACCATGGTTCCGCCCGAGGAAGTCACGCTCAAGGACATCGCGCCCAGCCAGATCGTGTCCATTTCCGCCGCGCTCATTCCCTTCCTGGAGCACGACGACGCCAACCGCGCACTCATGGGATCGAACATGCAGCGTCAGGCCGTGCCTCTGCTGCGAGCCGAAAAGCCCCTGGTGGGTACGGGCATGGAAGCGGCCGTGGCTCAGGACAGCGGTGCCTGCGTACTGGCCGAGGCGGATGGAATCATCACCTATTCGGACGCCGACCGCATCGTGGTGGCGTACGAGGGCGACATCTATCCAGAGTCCGGCGGCGTGCGGGCCTATGATTTGCAGAAATTCCACAAGTCCAACCAGAACTCCTGCTTCGGCCAGAAGCCCAGAGTGTACGTCAATCAGGTGGTGAAGAAAGGCCATGTTCTGGCCGACGGCCCGTCCATCAGCGACGGCGAGCTGGCTCTTGGCAAGAACCTGGTCGTGGCCTTTATGCCCTGGTGCGGATACAACTTCGAAGACTCCATTCTCATTTCCGAACGGGTGGTCAAGGAAGACGTTTTCACTTCCATGCACATCGAGGAATTCGAGCTGGTCGCCCGCGACACGAAGCTCGGACCCGAAGAAGTCACCCGCGATATTCCCAACGTGGGTGAAGACATGCTGCGCAACCTGGACGATTCCGGCGTCATCCGCATTGGTGCGAAAGTGGCCCCGGACGACATTCTCGTCGGCAAGATCACGCCCAAGGGCGAGACCCAGCTGACCCCGGAAGAGAAACTTCTGCGGGCCATCTTCGGAGACAAGGCGCGCGATGTGAAAAACACCTCCCTCAAGGTTCCGCCGGGAATCGAGGGCACGGTCATCGACGTCAAGCTCTTCAACCGCCGCTCCGGTGAAAAGGATGCGCGGACCAAGGAAATCGAGGATTACGAACTGGCCAAGCTGGACCGTAAGGAGCAGCAGCACCTGGACGGTCTGACCAACAACACCCGCGATCGCTTGTGGGATGTCGTTGAAAACAAGCGCATCGGCCAGACGCTGATGGGCAAAAAAAAGAACGAGGTCGTGGCCGAAACCGACACGCCCATGACCCGCGAGATTTTGGAACAGGTCCCGGTCAAGAAGCTTGTCGGAATGTTCGTTTCCAGAGAAACAAACGACGACGTCAAGGCCGTTCTTGACGAGTACGAACATCAGGTACGCTTCATCAAGAACGTGTACGAGAAGAAGCGTGCCAAGGTTACAGAAGGCGACGACCTGCCTCCGGGCGTCATCAAGATGGTCAAGGTGCACATCGCGGTGAAGCGGAAGCTTGCCGTGGGTGACAAAATGGCCGGTCGCCACGGAAACAAGGGGGTTGTCTCCAACATCCTGCCGCGCGAGGACCTGCCGTACTTCTCCGACGGACGTCCCGTGGACATCGTGCTGAACCCGCTTGGCGTGCCTTCGCGTATGAACATCGGCCAGATCATGGAAACCCATCTGGGCTGGGCCTCGCGCGTTCTCGGACGCCAGTTGGCCGCCATGCTGGACGAGGGCGTTCACCTGAAGGAACTGCGCGAGCAGGTCAAGGACGTCTTTTCCTCGGACGAAGTTGCCAAGCTGGTCGATTCCATGGACGACGACGAACTGGTCGAATCCGTGCGCGACATCCGGCAGGGGATTGTCACCAAGACCCCGGTCTTTGACGGCGCCCATGAAGAGGAAATCTGGAACTGGCTCAAGCGCGCGGGCGAAGCCGACGACGGCAAAAGCGTGCTGTTCGACGGCCGCACGGGCGAGCCGTTTGCCACCAAGGTGACGACGGGCGTCATGTACATGCTCAAGTTGCACCACCTTGTTGATGAAAAGATCCACGCCCGGTCCACCGGTCCATACTCCCTGGTCACGCAGCAGCCTCTGGGCGGCAAGGCTCAATTCGGCGGCCAGCGTTTGGGAGAAATGGAAGTATGGGCCCTGGAAGCATACGGTGCATCGCATCTGCTTCAGGAGTTCCTCACGGTCAAGTCGGACGATGTGACCGGTCGCGTGAAAATGTATGAAAAGATCGTCAAGGGCGAAAACTTCCTTGAAGCCGGTCTGCCCGAATCCTTCAACGTTCTGGTCAAGGAGCTTATGAGCCTGGGCCTGGACGTGACCCTCGTTCCCGAGGAGATGAAGAAGGAAAGCGGGACTTCCCGTCGACCCGTGGCTGCCGAGTAGCCACACGGTCTGGCGGATCAGGCAAGGCGTATCAACTTCAATCATGAGAGGGCCCGACAATGACGTTGGATGATCTGTTTACTTTCAGAACACCTGCCACGCAGAACGTGACGGCGCGTGGTGTCAAGGCCATCAAGATATCCATTGCTTCCCCGGAGACCATTCGCGAATGGTCCTTCGGCGAAGTGAAAAAGCCCGAGACTATCAACTACCGGACCTTCAAACCCGAACGCGACGGCCTTTTCTGCGCCAAGATATTCGGGCCGGTGAAGGATTACGAGTGCAACTGCGGCAAATACAAGCGCATGAAGCACAGGGGCATTGTCTGCGAAAAGTGCGGCGTGGAAGTCATCGCCTCCAAGGTCCGGCGCGAACGCATGGGCCACATCGAACTGGCCGCTCCGGTCGCCCATATATGGTTTCTCAAGACCCTTCCATCCAAGATCGGCACCCTGCTGGACATGACCATGGCCGAGCTGGAAAAGGTCTTGTACTTCGATTCCTACATGGTCATGGATCCCAAGGAGACCAACCTGAAGCAATATCAGGTGATTTCCGAGGACCAGTACTTCCAGGTCATCGATCACTATGGCGAAGACGCCATTCGTGTGGGCATGGGCGCGGAATGCGTCAAGGAGCTCTTGGAGGAGATCGAACTGGAAAGCCTGCGGGCCTCCCTGCGTGAGGAATCCCAGGCCACACGGTCCCAGACCAAAAAGAAAAAGCTGACCAAGCGACTGAAGATCGTGGAAGCCTTTCTGGAGTCGGGGAACAGCCCGCAGTGGATGATCATGGACGTCGTTCCCGTCATTCCGCCCGAACTTCGCCCCCTGGTTCCCCTGGACGGCGGCCGTTTCGCCACTTCGGATCTGAACGACCTGTACCGCCGCGTCATCAACCGGAACAACCGGCTGAAGCGGCTTCTGGAACTGGGCGCGCCGGACATCATCATCCGCAACGAAAAGCGCATGCTTCAGGAATCCGTGGACGCCCTTTTCGACAACGGGCGTCGCGGTCGGGCCATCACCGGAACCAACGGCCGTCCGCTCAAGTCCCTGTCCGACATGATCAAGGGCAAGCAGGGCCGTTTCCGCCAGAACCTTTTGGGCAAGCGCGTTGACTACTCCGGCCGTTCGGTCATCGTGGTCGGCCCGTACCTCAAGCTGCACCAGTGCGGTCTGCCCAAGAAGATGGCTCTGGAGCTGTTCAAGCCGTTCATTTATTCCAAGCTTGAGGAGCGGGGCATCGCCTCGACCATCAAGAGCGCCAAGAAGATGGTGGAACGCGAAGAACTGGTGGTCTGGGACATCCTTGAAGAGGTTGTCCGCGAGTATCCCATCATGCTCAACCGCGCTCCCACGCTGCACCGTCTGGGCATCCAGTCGTTCGAACCGACCCTTGTGGAAGGCAAGGCCATCCGCCTGCATCCCCTGGTCTGTTCGGCCTACAACGCTGACTTCGACGGCGACCAGATGGCCGTGCACGTGCCGCTTTCCCTGGAAGCGCAGATCGAATGCCGCGTGCTCATGATGAGCACCAACAACATTCTTTCGCCCGCCAACGGAAAGCCCATCATCGTGCCGTCCCAGGATATTGTTCTGGGCCTGTATTATCTCACGGTCATGCGTCCTTTTGAAAAGGGCGAGGGCAAGATATTTGCCGACCGCATGGAAGTTCTTCAGGCCATCGACGCCGGCGTGGTCAGTCTGCATGCGCGTGTTACCCTGCGCCTGGACGGCAAACTGGTGGAAACCACTCCGGGCCGGGTTATTGTTTCCGAACTGCTGCCCGACGCCGTGCCTTTCGAATTCGCCAACACAATGCTCAACAAGAAGACCATCGGCAACCTGGTCAGCGAGGCCTACCGCCGCGCCGGAACAAAAGCCACGGTCATTCTCTGCGATAAGATCAAGAATCTGGGCTACGAATACGCCACCCGCGCCGGTGTGACCATCGGCGTGAAGGACCTGCGCATTCCCGATGAAAAACCCCGCATGCTCCAGGATGCCTCGGATACGGTGGAAGACATCAACCGCCAGTACCAGGAAGGCATCATCACCCGTACGGAGAAGTACAACAAGGTGGTCGACGTCTGGACCAAGTGCACCCAGGACGTTGCCCGGGAAATGATGCTGCGCATCTCCACGGACACCATTGTGGACGAAAAGTCCGGCAAGTCCGAGGATTGCACCAGCTTCAACCCCATCTTCATGATGATCAACTCCGGTGCCCGAGGCAACCAGGACCAGATGCGCCAGCTCGCCGGCATGCGCGGGCTGATGGCCAAGCCTTCGGGCGAAATCATCGAAACGCCCATTACCTCGAGCTTCCGTGAGGGGCTTTCGGTTCTCCAGTACTTCAACTCCACGCACGGTGCGCGGAAGGGGCTGGCCGATACCGCCCTGAAGACGGCGAACTCGGGTTACCTGACCCGCCGTCTGGTGGACGTTGTTCAGGACGTCATTGTTTCCGAGCACGATTGCGGAACCGTTGACGGCATTGAGCTGACCCACCTGATCAAGAGCGGCAACATCGAGCAGCCCTTGTCCGAGCGTGTTCTCGGCCGGGTGACCATGTTTCCGGTGCTGGACGACGACACCGGCGAAGTGCTCATTCCTGAAAACACCATCATCGACGAGAAATACGCCCGCATCGTGGAAGAAAAGGGCATCAACTCCATGATGATCCGCAGCGTCATGACCTGCCGTTCCAAGCAGGGCGTCTGCGCCCTGTGCTACGGACGCGATCTGGCCCGCGGTCATCTGGTCAACGTGGGCGAGGCCATCGGTATCATCGCGGCCCAGTCCATCGGCGAACCCGGAACGCAGCTGACCATGCGTACCTTCCACATCGGCGGTACGGCATCGGCAGAAGTCGAACGGAACTCGATCGAAGCCGGACATTCCGGCCAGGTCGCTCTGCACCGCGTCAAGACCGTGCGGGACCGCCAGGGCAACCTGATGTGCCTGAACAAGAGCGGTCAGGTCAGCATTGTGGACGAACAGGGGCGCGAACGCGAAAAGTACGTGCTGCCTTCGGGTGCGAAACTGTACGTTTCCGCGGAACAGAAAATAAAGAAGGGCGACAAGATCGCTGAATGGGACCCGTTCAACGAGCCTTTCGTCGCCGACGTGTCCGGTACGGTTCGCTCCACCGACATCATCGAAGGCAAGACCTTCCAGGAAAAGGTGGATGAAGCGACCCGGCGGGCCACACGGACCATCATCGAATACCGGACCACCAACTTCAAGCCCTCCATTTCCATTCTGGACGACAAGGGCAACCTGATGAAACGGCCCGGTTCCGAGTCCATGTCTGTTTTCGCACTGCCTGTGGGCGCCATCCTGATGGTCAACGACGGCGACTTGATTCAGGCCGGCGACATCATTGCCCGCAAGCCGCGCGAAACTTCCAAGACCAAGGACATCGTCGGTGGTCTGCCCCGCGTCGCCGAGCTGTTCGAAGTACGCAAGCCCAAGGAAATGGGTGTTGTGTCGGAGATCGACGGCACGGTCTCCTTTGGTCAGGAAACCAAGGGCAAGCGGAAGATCGTGGTCACCCCGGAAACCGGGGAGGTCAAGGAATACCTCATTCCCAAGGGCCGTCACATCACGGTTTCCGAAGGTGACTTCGTGGAAGCCGGCGAACTGCTCACCGAAGGGTACCCCGAGTTGCATGACATTCTGAAGATCAAGGGCGAGAAGCATCTTGCCCGTTTCCTTGTGGAAGAAATTCAGGACGTGTACCGCTTCCAGGGCGTCGGCATCAACGACAAGCATATCGAGATCATTGTCCGTCAGATGCTCAAGAAGGTCAGTATCCTTGATCCGGGCGACACCACCCTGCTCATCGGCGAGCAGGTGGACAAGAATCGGTTCATGGAAGTCAACGAGGGCATCATCAAGGAAGGCGGACAGCCTGCCGTAGCCGAACCGCTCGTGCTCGGCATCACCCAGGCGTCCCTGACCACGGACTCGTTCTTCTCCGCAGCTTCGTTCCAGGAAACCACCAAGGTCCTGACCGAAGCCTCCATGGCCGGAAAGATCGACTACCTGCGCGGACTCAAGGAAAACATCATCGTGGGCCGTCTCATCCCCGCGGGCACCGGCTACCGCCGCTACATGGATTGCGGTATCGATGTCCCGGATCAGGCAGAACGTCCGGACAAGTTCCTCGACGAACTGGATACTTCGGTTGAAGACTCCAGGACCATGGTGGATTAAGCACCCGCCCCAGAAAGACAGCAAAGCCGCCTGAGCAATCAGGCGGCTTTTTTATTTGCGGGAAGAGGGCGGAGGACTTCTATCTGACGCTTGAAACAAAGTCCGTCCTGCCCCTGCAGGCTGTTTCCAACAGGCGCTATCGTATCAGGAGTATCTGGATGTCGCAGACATTGGTGTTTGTAGGGCCTGTCCTGTAGATGGAACCGGCGTTCGTGTGGAAGTGGTAGGAGTCGTTGTTGGTCAGGTAGTGATCTATCCTTTCGGTCAGTTCCGGGAAATCGTGGAAGATGCCGGCGTCGGCATAGGCGCCGGCGGCGTCCGTGGGACCATCGTTGCCGTCAGGGGATGCGGCCGGAAAATGGATGCGGCAGCGTATGCCGTCCCAGCAGCTCATGTTTTGCAGAAAGGCCAGGCCCATTTCCTGGTTGCGTCCGCCTTTTCCATTGCCGCGCAGGGTGACGACTGTCTCCCCGTTCACGATGACGCAGGCCGGTTTGGGCAGAAACATGTCGTTTCCGGCAATGTCCTTGGCAATGTCGCCCAGGGAGATTCGGATTTCGCAACCATTGGTGCAAAGGTCGGCAGGACAGGGCAGCAGCGCAGAACCACCTCCGGAAATGCAGTTGATGACCAGGGTGCGGGCATCGGCCTGCCTGGCCATCTCCAGAATACGGCGGGCGGCGGCCACGCCGTTTGTATCGGGCACGGGATGGGCGGCCTCCACTATTTCGCAATGTTTCAGTTTTTCCGTGTGTCCGTACTTGACGCAGACAAGACCCTTTTCAATGCGGCTTTCCAAAATGGATTCAAAGGCCAACGCCATTCATCCCGATGCTTTGCCCGCACCAACTACCCATATGCGCTGGTATTTTTTCAAATTTATTTCAAGCCGACTGTCTTCCAAATCCATTTGGAGCGTGTCGTCCACAAGGTTGACTCGGGAAGTGATCATGGTGAAGGGATTCACCCGCTCCAGTTCGGCTCTGAAAATCGTGTCCAGATGTTCCCGCATGGCGTTTCGGGTCATGCTGTCCCTCTGTTTTGCATGTGTTCCTCGCGGTACAGAAGGTTGCGTTTCCTCAAGGGGAGTGCAACCTTCTGGTCGGTTTAGCGCAGTCTGTGCGCCCCTGAAATCATCGTGAAGGGGGAGGCCCTTCAACTTGAGGTCAATATCCCCAGGGGGAACTCCAGCCGCTTGGATGCCACACATGCGGCTGTTCGTCTGTGTGCGATGTTTCCCTCAATATGGCAGGGGGGGGACAGGCGGCGTGAAGATATGGAAGCCGCTGGCCTGCTTCGCAAAAGCCGGGGAGCCTGAATGGGCTGTATTGGTCAACAGCAATGGTTCGGGGCAACGGGGCTCTGGCGGGGCTGGACAGGATGAGGAGTACGATGCCAAGGAATGCCGGGATATGAAACCGGGAGCGGACGTTGAAGATAATGCAAAAAAAATTGTTTTTCTTCTTGCATTTTGTTTAGACTTACCATATACATCCCATTCCTCGGTGAGGAGAGGTGCTGGGACAGACGTCCTGCGGATGCCCGATAAGCAGCAGCCGGAACCCAAAGGTTCTTTCTTCTGCTTCGCGTGCATCAATTAACCGACAACTTCCTCCGCTTTTGCGTTGAGGGTTTATAGCGAGCCTCGCTCGCCTCCTCAAATGGCAGATCCGCAAGGGTCGCCAGCCCCAGTATCCGATACTTGAGCCATTGGGTTCCAGTATGCGGCTTCTCCGCAGTCGAATGCTATCGACGTGTGGCGTCTCCTCCCCGAGAGTACATATTTTGTGCAAGCGGCGTTTTGTCGCTTGACATTTGTTGTGGATTCGGAATACATCCAGCGGTCTTTGCGCCCTGGAGCAACAACCGAGAACGGAGGGGTTAATGCCCACCATTAACCAGCTGATTAGTAAGTCGAGGAAGAAGGTCCTCAAGCGGAAGAAGACACCTGCGCTGCACGCATGTCCGCAGCGTCGCGGTGTCTGCACCCGCGTGTATACGACCACGCCGAAAAAGCCGAACTCGGCTTTGCGGAAAGTCGCCCGTGTGCGACTGACCAACGGCATCGAGGTCACCGCCTACATCCCAGGCGAGGGCCATAACCTGCAGGAACACTCCGTGGTAATGATTCGCGGCGGCCGTGTGAAAGACCTTCCTGGTGTCCGCTATCATATCATCCGCGGCTCTCTCGACACCGCTGGCGTGCAAGATCGTCGGCAGGGTCGTTCCAAGTACGGTGCGAAGCGGCCGAAGTAAAGGGAGTAACACGAAATGCCTCGTAAAGGTTCTGTCCCCAAGAGGGCGATTCTTCCCGATCCAAAGTTTCGTAGCGTGCTTGCTACGCGCTTTATCAATCGAATGATGTTTGATGGCAAGAAGGGCACAGCCGAGAAGATTTTCTACTCGTGCCTTGATATCCTGGCTGAAAAGTCCGGTGAAGAGCCCATTAGAGCATTCGAAAAGGCAGTGGACAACGTCAAGCCCCATGTCGAGGTCAAATCCCGGCGTGTCGGCGGCGCAACGTATCAGGTTCCCGTTGAAGTGCGGCCCGACCGCCAATCCACCCTGGCAATTCGCTGGCTTATCGCCTTCGCGCGTTCCCGCGGTGAGAAGGGCATGGTCTCCAAGCTTTCCAACGAACTCCTGGATGCATTCAATAATCGCGGTGGTGCGGTGAAGAAGAAAGAAGATACCCATCGCATGGCTGACGCGAACAAAGCGTTTGCGCATTATCGCTGGTAGGAGACGAGCAAGTGTCACGAGTCGTTCCCATTCCCAAGCAGCGCAATATCGGCATCATGGCGCACATCGATGCCGGTAAGACCACCACTACAGAACGCATTCTGTTTTATACTGGTGTTTCGCACAAGATAGGTGAAGTCCATGACGGCGAAGCCACAATGGACTGGATGGCCCAGGAGCAGGAGCGTGGTATCACCATCACTTCTGCGGCCACCACCTGCTTCTGGCGTGAACACCGTATCAATATAATCGATACTCCGGGCCACGTCGACTTCACCATGGAAGTTGAACGCGCTCTGCGTGTTCTCGATGGTGCAGTCGCCGTCTTCGACGCAGTGGCTGGTGTACAACCTCAGAGTGAAACTGTTTGGCGCCAGGCCGACCGGTACAATGTCCCGCGCATCGCGTTCATCAACAAGATGGACCGTGTCGGTGCCGATTTTTATCGGTCGGTGGGTACTATTGTGGATCGGCTCGGAGCCAAGGCTGTTCCCTTGCAAGTCCCCATGGGGGCGGAAGACGAGTTTTATGGCGTAATCGATCTGGTGGAAGGCAAGGCCTGCATCTTTGATGCAGAGGATGCCGGAAAAGTAGTCGAGCTTGATGCAATTCCCGAGGAATTCATGGACAAGTTCGACGAAATGCGCCTTGAAATGCTCGAAGCCATTGCCGAAGAAGACGAAAGCCTGATGGAAAAATATCTCGGCGGCGAAGAGCTTTCCGCCGAGGAGTTGCGCACGGGTATCCGCAAGGCCACCTGCAGCCTGACCATCTGCCCGGTTTTCTGCGGTTCCGCTTTCAAGAACAAGGGTGTGCAGCCTCTGCTCGACGCTGTCATCGATTATCTGCCATCTCCCGACCAGGTCAAGGCCATGGTCGGCCTTGAGCCGGGAACGGAAAAGGAAATTCCTTGCCCTTGCAAGGATGACGTTCCTTTGGCCGCGCTGGCCTTCAAGCTGATGACCGACCCCTTTGTGGGACACCTGACCTTCCTGCGCATTTATTCCGGTCATATCGAATCCGGCATGACCGTCATCAATGCCAAGAACGAGAAAAAGGAACGCATTGGTCGTTTGCTTAAGATGCACGCCAACAAGCGTGAGGAAATAAAATGGGCAGGCGCGGGAGACATCGTCGCTGCCGTCGGTCTGAAGACCGCGGCGACCGGCGACACCCTGTGTGATCCCAAAACCCCGATTCTGCTCGAGTCCCTGGACATTCCCGAGCCGGTTATCGAGGTTGCCATTGAGCCCAAGTCCAAGGCGGACCGCGACACACTGACGGATGGATTGGCCAAGCTGGCCAAGGAAGACCCGTCCTTCCGCGTGAAGTCCGACGACGAAACCGGCCAGACTCTGATTGCCGGCATGGGCGAATTGCATCTTGAAATCATTGTTGACCGTCTGTTGCGCGAGTTCAATGTCAACGCCAACGTGGGCGCGCCCCGCGTTGCCTACCGTGAAACCATCACGGCTGCTTCCGACGTTGACCACAAGTACGCCAAACAGTCTGGTGGCCGCGGCCAGTACGGTCACGTTTGTATCAAGATCGAGCCCAACCCGGAAAGCGGTTACGAGTTCGTGGATTCCATCAAGGGCGGAGTCATTCCCAAGGAATACATTCCCGCCGTTGACAAAGGTATTCAGGACGCTCTCAAAGGCGGCGTAATGGCCGGATATCCCATCGTGGACCTGAAAGTGGAACTGCATTTCGGTTCCTTCCACGAAGTGGACTCCTCGGAGCAGGCGTTCTACATCGCCGGTTCCATGGCCGTTAAGGAAGCCATCCGCAAGGCCAAGCCTGTGCTGCTCGAGCCCATCATGGGCGTCGAGGTGGTTACTCCCGAAGAGTACCTTGGCGATGTCATGGGCGATCTCAACGGCCGCCGCGGTCGTGTCTCGGGTATGGAAGCCATCGTTGGCTCGCAAGTCATTTCTGCCATGGTGCCTCTGTCCGAAATGTTCGGATACGCCACAGACCTTCGGTCCAAGACCCAGGGTCGTGCGACGTTCACCATGCAGTTTGACCACTACGAACAGGTTCCGGCCAGCCTGGCGGAAGAAATCGTCAAGAAGCAGTAAGGGAGGCCACCCATGAGTAAAGCGAAATTTGAGCGGACCAAACCGCATGTTAACATTGGCACCATCGGTCACATCGACCATGGCAAGACCACACTGACCGCAGCCATCACCAAGACCATGTCTATGAAGGGTGGCGGCAAGTACGTGGCATTCGACGAGATCGACAAGGCTCCCGAAGAAAAAGAACGCGGCATCACCATTGCCACGGCGCACGTGGAGTACGAGACGGCCAAACGTCACTATGCCCACGTGGACTGCCCCGGTCACGCCGACTACATCAAGAACATGATCACTGGCGCGGCCCAGATGGACGGTGCCATTCTCGTGTGCGCCGCCACCGACGGCCCCATGCCCCAGACCCGTGAGCACATCCTGCTCGCCCGTCAGGTCGGCGTGCCCAGCATCGTGGTTTTTCTGAACAAGTGCGACATGGTCGACGACGAGGAACTTCTGGAACTGGTGGACATGGAAATCCGTGAACTGCTGGACATCTATGAATTCCCGGGCGACGACACGCCGATTATCCGCGGCTCCGCCTTGAAGGCTCTCGAGTCCGACAATGCAGATTCCGATGAGTGCAAGCCCATTTTCGAACTGATGGACGCCTGCGACTCTTTCATCCCCGAGCCCGAGCGCGACATCGACCGTCCGTTCCTGATGCCCATCGAAGACGTCTTCTCCATTTCCGGCCGCGGCACCGTCGTGACCGGTCGTGTGGAACGCGGCATCGTCAAGGTCGGCGACGAAGTCGCGATCATCGGCATCAAGGACACCGTAAAGACGACCTGCACGGGCGTTGAAATGTTCCGCAAGCTGCTCGATCAGGGGCAGGCCGGCGACAACGTTGGTGTCCTGCTGCGCGGCGTGAAGCGCGAAGACGTGGAACGCGGCCAGGTTCTGGCTGTTCCCGGCTCCATCACCCCGCATGTGAAATTCAAGGCCGAAGTTTATGTCCTGAGCAAGGAAGAAGGCGGACGTCATACCCCGTTCTTCTCCGGTTACCGCCCCCAGTTCTACTTCCGTACCACTGACATCACCGGTGTCGTTACCCTGGAAGAAGGCGTGGAAATGGTCATGCCCGGCGACAACGCGACCTTTAACGTCGAACTGATCGCCCCCATCGCCATGGAACTTGGCCTGCGCTTCGCCATCCGCGAAGGCGGCCGCACCGTCGGCGCTGGCGTGGTCTCGGAAATTACGGAGTAAGTTCGATATGGCAACTATGACCAGCGACCGCATTCGCATTAAGCTGAAGGCTTTTGATTACAGGATTCTCGACAAGGCTGTGGCTGAAATCGTTGACACCGCCCGCAATACCGGTGCTGCCATCGCAGGACCCATTCCGCTGCCTACCGAGTTCCACAAGGACACCATCCAGAAGAGCGTACACGTGGACAAAAAATCCCGCGAGCAGTTCGAGCTGCGCGTTCACAAACGCCTGCTCGACATCCTCGAACCCACGCAACAGACGGTGGACGCCCTTGGCAAGCTGAGCCTGCCTGCCGGCGTGGATGTGGAAATCAAACTCTAGAGAGGATGTCATGGCTGGCTATCTTGGAATACTTGGCCGCAAACTCGGCATGACTCGCATTTTTGCGGATGACGGCACAATCACTCCGGTGACTGTCGTCAGCGCAGGACCTTGCCCTGTCATCCAGAAGAAGGCGGCCGATACAGACGGATACATTGCTTTGCAGATTGCCTATGATCCGGCGGAAGAGCGTAAGTGCTCCAAGCCCATGTCCGGGCACTTCGGCAAAGTAGGCAAAGGCGCTTTCAAGACCCTCCGCGAACTGCGCATCGACAGCGTCGATGAGTTCGAAGTGGGTCAGGAGCTGACCGTGGATATGTTTACGCCCGGCGAAAAGGTGAAAATCACCGGCACGTCCAAAGGCAAAGGCTTTCAGGGCGTTATGAAACGCTGGAACTTTGCGGGACAGCGTGCCTCTCACGGCGCGGAAAAGGTTCACCGTGCCCCCGGGTCGGTGGGTAACTGCACCGAGCCCGGTCGCATCTGGAAGAACAAGAAGATGCCTGGGCATATGGGCGATCGCCGCGTCACCTACAAGAATCTTGAGATCGTTGCCGTTCGTCCCGAAGACAACGTTATCCTGATCAAAGGCCAGATTCCCGGCGCCAAGGGCGGCCTGGTCATGGTCCGCAAGCAGGGATAAAGGTGAGTCAATGGCTGTTGTAAAAGTAGTGAATCAGACAAACGCGGAAGTCGGCACGTTTGACCTTGCCGATGAAGTGTTCGGCGTTGAAGTCAAGCCCGAGATTCTGAATCTCGTTGTCCGCGCCCAGCGTGCGGCCATGCGGGCGGGTACACATGCCGTGAAGAACCGCAGTGCGGTTCATGGCGGCGGCCGCAAGCCCTGGCGCCAGAAAGGCACCGGTCGGGCTCGCGCAGGAACGATCCGTTCCCCGCTGTGGCGTGGAGGCGGTGTGGTCTTCGGACCCACACCCCGCGACTACGGGTTCAAGATCAATAAGAAGGTCCGGGCGCTGGCCATGAAAATGGCACTTTCCAGCCGGGCCGCCGATGAAAAACTGACCGTTGTGGACAAGCTTGAACTGGCAGAGATCAAGACCAAGCTGGTCAGCGAGATCGCCGGCAAGCTCGGACTGAGAAAAGCCTTGATTGTTGTGGGTGAGCCTGATAATACTCTCGCTCTTTCGGCCCGGAACATTGAGGGGCTGAAGGTTCTCGAAGCCGACAAGCTCAATGTCTATGACATCCTGCGCTACCCCCAACTGGTTATGCTGCAAGGCGCCGTTGAAAGCGTGCAGGAGAGGTTGAAGTAAGATGGACTACACGCAAATTCTCGTCAAGCCGGTGATTTCCGAAAAAGCGACCTTCCTCAAAGAGGAAGCTGGTCAGGTGACGTTTTACGTTCATCCTTTGGCCAACAAAATCGAAATCAAAAAGGCTGTAGAGCGCGCGTTCGACGTCAAGGTCGTTACGGTGAACGTCGCAAGGAAGAGGCCCATGCCCCGCAAAAAATGGGGTAAGGTTGTTGGGCGTGAGTCCGGACATAAAAAAGCATACGTGACGCTCGCCGAAGGCGAGAAGATCGAGTTTTTTGAAGGAGTGTAAACCATGGCCGTGCGTAAGCTGAAGCCGACCTCTCCGGGCTGCCGCTTTCAGACGATTTCCACTTTCGAGGATATCGACAAGAAGGCGCCCGAGAAGTCGCTGACGGTCGGCCTGACCAAAAAGGCCGGTCGCAATAACAATGGCCGGGTCACGTCCCGTCGTCGTGGCGGTGGGCATAAGCGCCTGTACCGCGTCATCGACTTCAAACGGAACAAATTCGACGTGCCGGCCACTGTCGCCAGCGTGGAATACGATCCCAACCGCAGCGCCCGCATCGCGCTGCTCAACTATGCCGATGGCGAGAAGCGCTATATTCTCGCTCCGGTTGGCGTAAGTGTCGGAGATCAACTCATCTCCGGTGACGGCGCCGACATCAAACCCGGCAATTCGTTGAACTTGGGGAAGATTCCCACGGGCACCGTGGTGCATAATATCGAACTGTACCCTGGCAAGGGCGGACAAATGTGCCGGTCTGCCGGGACGTACGCCCAGCTTGTGGCGAAAGACGGCAAATACGCCCTGCTTCGCCTTCCTTCCGGGGAAATCCGCAACGTCCTGGCTACTTGCCGGGCCACTGTGGGACAGGTCGGGAATGTTCACCATGAGAAGATCACCCTGGGCAAGGCGGGCCGCAATCGTTGGCTTGGCCGTCGTCCCAAGGTTCGCGGCGTGGCCATGAACCCGGTCGACCATCCGCTCGGCGGTGGTGAGGGTCGCTCTTCGGGCGGTCGTCACCCATGCACCCCGTGGGGCAAGCCGACTAAGGGTTACAAGACGCGGAATCGCAACAAAGCGTCTTCCAGGTTAATCGTGAAGCGCCGTGGTCAGAAATAGGAGTAAGGCATGCCGAGGTCACTGAAAAAAGGTCCCTTTGTGGACGGCCACCTGATCAAGAAGATCGAGAAGGCGAACGAAACACAGGATCGTCGGGTCATCAAGACCTGGTCCCGTCGTTCCACCATTCTTCCCGATATGGTCGGCATGACCTTCGCCGTTCACAACGGCAAGAAATTCATCCCTGTGTTCGTCACTGAGAACATGGTAGGTCACAAGATGGGCGAATTTTCTCCCACGCGTACCTACTATGGTCACGCTGCGGATAAGAAGAGCAAGAGGTAGGGGGATCAGGACTATGGAAGCAAGAGCAGTCGCCAAGTTCATTCGCGTATCCCCGCAGAAGAGCCGCTTGGTCGCCAAAAACGTAAAGGGAATGGGCATCGAGGACGCCATGAACGTCCTTCGCTTTTCCCCGCAAAAGGCAGCCAAGATCATCGGAAAGGTTCTGCATTCTGCCGTTGCCAATGCCGAGCAATTGCCCGGCATGGACATCGATTCGCTGTACGTGAAGAACATCATCATCAATGAAGGACCCACCTGGAAGCGCATCATGCCCCGAGCAATGGGCCGTGCATACAGGATTCTGAAACGGACCAGCCATATTACTGTCGTCCTGGACGAAGGGTAAGAGGACGCTATGGGACAAAAAGTACATCCCTACGGATTCAGGCTTGGGTACAACAAGAATTGGATTTCCCGCTGGTACAGCAGGAAAGAGTACCCCGCCTTCGTGGTTGAGGACGACAAAATTCGGAAGTTCGTCAAAAAGACCCTGTTCCATGCCGGCATCGCCAAAATCGAGATTGAGCGCGCTGGTGGCAAGGTCCGTCTGATTCTGCACACTGCGCGTCCCGGTATTGTTATCGGACGCAAGGGTGCCGAAATCGAGAAGATCAGGGATCAACTGCGTAAAAAATTTCAAAAGGAATTCAGCATTGAGGTCATCGAGATTCGTCGTCCCGAGACCGATGCCCAGCTTGTGGCCGAGAACATCGCCACCCAGCTGGAACGCCGTGTTGCCTTCCGCCGCGCTATGAAGCGTACGGTGGGAGTTGCCCGGAAGTTTGGAGCCGAAGGCATCAAGGTTTTCTGCGCGGGCCGTCTGGCCGGTGCTGAAATCGCCCGCTCCGAATGGTATCGCGACGGACGCGTACCCCTGCAAACGCTGCGTGCTGACATGGATTATGGTTTTGCCATCGCTCAGACCACCTATGGTGTCATCGGCATCAAAGTGTGGATCTTCAAGGGCGAGATTCTCGATGAGGTGGAACAATAATGCAGCTTTCTCCGAAAAAAACCAAATTCCGGAAGCGTCAGAAGGGACGCCTGCGCGGCAAGGCCTTGCGCGGGAGCACCGTCGCTTTCGGCGACATCGGTCTGAAGGCCCTGACTCCCGGCAAGCTTACGTCGCAGCAGATCGAGGCTGCGCGTATTGCCATCAACCGGCACGTCAAGCGCGGCGGAAAAGTATGGATTCGTGTCTTCCCGGACATGCCCATCACAGCCAAGCCCGCTGAAGTCCGTCAGGGTAAAGGTAAAGGCGCTCCCGTGGGCTGGGTTGCTCCCGTGCGTCCGGGCCGCGTTTTGTATGAAATCAAAGGCGTGGACCTGGAAACGGCCAAAGAGGCGTTGATCAGGGCTTCCCACAAGCTGCCCATCAAGACCTCCATTGTGGTCAAGGAGGGTCTTGAATAATGAAGATTAACGAGCTGAAGTCCCTTGATGAAAAGGCTTTGGTGGAAAAGCTGGGTGAGTTCCGCAAGGAATTGTTCAACCTGCGTTTTCAGCACAGCACGGCCCAGCTTGAGCAGACCCATAAGCTCAAGGACGTCAAGCAGACTATCGCACGCATTCTGACCGTGATGCACGAAAAGAGAGTTGGAGCCTAGTCATGGGTGAAAGCGTAGAAATCAAAAGCAACAAGCGGGTGCTGACAGGTACTGTTGTCAGCGACAAGAACGACAAGACCATCGTGGTCCGCGTCGAAACACTTGTGAAGCATCCGCTCTACAAGAAGTACATCCGCCGCAGGAAAAAGTTCATGGCCCATGATCCGGCCAATGACTGCGGAATCGGCGACAAGGTTCAAATCATTGAATCGCGTCCGCTGAGCGCCCGCAAGCGGTGGCAACTTTTGCGCGTCGTCGAAAAAGCGGTATAGGGGAGTTAGCCATGATCCAAGTACAGACCAATCTTGATGTGGCCGACAACTCTGGTGCCAAGAAAGTTCAGTGCATCAAGGTACTGGGCGGCAGCAAGAGGCGGTATGCCAGTGTCGGAGACATTATTGTCGTTTCCGTCAAAGAGGCCATGCCGCACACCAAGGTGAAGAAGGGCGATGTAATGAAAGCCGTTGTGGTCCGGACCAAGAAGGAAATCGGACGTCCCGACGGCACATACATCAAGTTCGACAACAACTCGGCAGTGATCCTGTCCGGCCAGGGGGAACCTGTCGGCACACGTATCTTCGGCCCTGTTGCCCGCGAGCTTCGCCAAAAGAACTTCATGAAGATCGTCTCCCTGGCCCCCGAGGTCCTGTAGGAGATGGGTGAGGCAGCCATGAAAGCCAACACGTTCCGCGTCCGCAAGGACGATAAGGTCGAGGTTCTGGCCGGCAAAGACAAAGGCAAAGTCGGCAAGGTCCTCAAAATTGACAGAAAGCACGACAGGGTGATTGTTGAAAAGGTGAACATGGTCAAACGCCACACCAAAGGCAATCCTTATTCCGGCCAGCAGGGCGGAATCATGGAGAAGGAATCTCCGATTCATGTCTCCAATGTCGCTGTTATTTGCGATGCATGCACCAAAGCTACTCGCGTGGGCTATCGCTACACCGAGGACGGCGACAAGGTGCGCTTCTGCAAAAAGTGCAACGAGATAATCAAGTAGGAATGACCATGACTCGTCTTGAAAAACAATACAACGAGAAGGTCGCACCGGAACTCGCCAAAGAGTTTGGGTACAAATCCTCGATGCAGATTCCTCGCTTCAAATCCATCAGCCTGAACATCGGGCTGGGCGAAGCGAGCCAGAATCACAAGCTTATTGAGGAAGCCGTGGAAGATTTGACCAGGATCGCCGGCCAGAAAGCCGTGATCACTCGCGCCAAGAAATCCATTGCCGCGTTCAAGCTGCGTGAAGGACAGCCTGTTGGCTGCCGCGTCACGTTGCGCCGCGACATCATGTGGGACTTCTATGACAAGCTGGTCAACTTCTCGCTGCCCCGAGTCCGCGACTTTCGCGGGATTCCCGATCGCG
This sequence comes from Desulfovibrionaceae bacterium, assembly GCA_963665185.2. Taxonomy (GTDB): domain Bacteria; phylum Desulfobacterota; class Desulfovibrionia; order Desulfovibrionales; family Desulfovibrionaceae. Next base: position 25,989 of record CAXXPO010000021.1, read on the forward strand.
GCTTTGATGGACGTGGAAACTTCACGCTCGGACTCAAGGAACATTCCATTTTTCCTGAGATCGATATCGACAAAGTTGATAGCGTGAAGGGCATGAACGTGACCATCGTCACAACAGCAACATCCGACAAGGAAAGCAAAATGCTGCTGTCCCTGCTCGGTATGCCCTTCAAGAAGTAAGGAGAATCGCATATGGCCCGTACCGCTCTTCGAGTGAAGGCGCGTAGAAAACCCAAGTTTTCGGCCCGCGCGTACAACCGTTGTCCCATCTGCGGACGTCCGCGGGCGTTCATGCGGCGATATGGCATCTGCCGTATCTGTTTCAGAAACAAAGCATTGCGCGGCGAGTTGCCGGGTGTGCGTAAATCGAGCTGGTAGGAGACAGGCATATGGTTGTCAATGATCCCATTGCCGATATGCTGGCCCGCCTGCGCAACGCGCACCAGGCTCTGCATTCCGAAGTCAAAATTCCCTGCTCCAAGATGAAGGCGGCTATCGCTTCCATTCTCAAGGACGAGGGGTTCATCAATGACTATGCTGTTGGCGAAAAGGATATCACCATTTCGCTGAAATACGCTGAAGGCCGCCCTCTCATTGGCGGAACCAAGCGCATCAGCAAGCCCGGCCGCCGTATGTACGTCGGCGTGGATGGCATTCCCAGCGTCCGCAACGGACTGGGAATCTGCATCCTGTCCACATCGCGTGGCGTTCTTTCGGGCTCTGTTGCTGCCGAACGCAAGGTCGGCGGCGAACTTCTGTGTGAAATCTGGTAGGGGAATCGCCATGTCCAGAATCGGAAAACGCGCAATCGAAATCCCCAGCGGCGTGGAAGTGAAGATTGGCAATGAAGCCATCGAAATCAAGGGACCCATGGGAACCTTGAGCACTCCACTGCACCCCAAAATTTCGTATGCCGTCGAGAATAACACCGTAGAGGTCACCCGCGTCGACGAGTCGCGTTCCGCCCATGAACAACATGGGTTGCGCCGCACCCTTCTTGCGAACTGCATTGAAGGCGTCAGCAAGGGCTACACCAAGGAACTTGAAATCGTTGGTGTGGGTTACAAGGTCCAGGTCCAGGGAAAGAACGTGGTGCTCACCGTGGGGTATTCCCATCCGGTGCAGTATCCTCTGCCCCAGGGCATCGAGGCCGCTGCCGAAGGCAGCAAGCTCGCCATCAAGGGCATTGACAAACAGCTGGTAGGCGAAGTCGCCGCCCAGATCCGTCGTGTGCGCCCGCCTGAACCCTTCAAGGGGAAAGGTATCAAGTACGTGGGCGAAAATATTCGTCGGAAGGCCGGTAAGTCCGGCGGCAAGAAGTAAGGAGGAGGCCGAACATGAAACTCACAAAAAAGGCACAGCGGCTGCGGCGTAAGATCCGTATCCGCAAGAAGATCTCGGGTACCTCCTCCCGTCCGCGCCTCGTGGTCTTCCGGTCCAACAAGCACATCTATGCCCAGCTCGTCAACGACGAAGCCGGTGCGACTTTGATGACGTCGTCTTCCCTGGCTCTGGCCAAGGCTGGCGACCAGTGCAAGCTGGACAAGGAAACTGCGATAAAAGTTGGCAAGGACATTGCGGAAAAGGCCAAGGCTATCAAGATCGAAGCCGTGGTCTTCGACCGTAACGGTTTCAGGTTTCATGGCCGCATCAAGGCTCTTGCCGACGGTGCACGCGAAGCCGGGCTCAAATTCTAGGGGTTGAACCGACATGGTTGAAACAAACGATACCGGTCACATTGAAAAGGTTGTCTATCTGAACCGCGTCGCCAAAGTTGTGAAAGGCGGCCGCCGCTTCAGCTTCAGCGCCCTTGTGGTGGTTGGCGACGGCGAAGGTCAGGTGGGCTACGGACTGGGCAAGGCCAATGAAGTTCCCGAAGCCATCCGCAAAGCCTCTGAGCGGGCCAAGCGCGGCATGGTCAAGATTCCGCTTCTTGACGGCACATTGCCTTTTGCGACCATGGGTGAGTTTGGCGCAGCCCGCGTCATGCTCAAGCCTGCCAGCAAGGGTACCGGCATCATTGCCGGTGGTCCGGTGCGCGCCGTCATGGAAGCCGTGGGAGTCCACGACATTCTGACCAAGGCCATTGGAACCAATAATCCCCACAATGTGCTCAAAGCCACCATCGAGGGACTGACCCAGATGGATAGCGCCGAGGACATGTCCCGGCTGCGCGGCAAGCAACTGACCACTCCGAGAAAGTAGGAGACTGCCATGAAAATCAAACTCGTACGCAGTTTCATCGGTTGTGGCCCCAAGCAGCGTAAGGTCTTGGACTCCCTCGGGCTTCGCAAGATCCGCCAGGTCAAGGAAATGCCAGACAACAACGCTGTGCGTGGTATGCTCAGAAAAGTGCAGCACTTGGTGGAGGTTTCCGAATAATGCAACTGCATGAACTTTACCCGTTCCCCGAGGAGCGGAAAAATAGAAAGCGCATCGGTCGTGGCTCCGGCTCTGGCTCGGGCAAGACCGCTGGCAAAGGACACAAGGGCCAGAACGCTCGCTCCGGTGGCGGAGTGCGTGCTGGTTTCGAAGGCGGCCAGATGCCTCTGGCCCGTCGTCTGCCCAAGCGCGGATTCAAGAATCCCTTCCGTCAGTCGTATGGTTCGGTCAACCTGGATACTCTGGTTGCCGCATTCGAAGGGCAGAACGAAATCACCGTGGAAGATATCTACTCCAGGGGATTGTGCCCCAGGTCTCTGCCCGTGAAGGTTCTGGGTCGCTTTGCTGAAGATGATTTCAAGGCTAAACTCACCGTGGAAGCCCATCGCTTCAGCCAGAGCGCAAGGGAAATGATTGAAAAAGCGGGCGGCACCGTCAAAGCGTTGGAAGGATAAATCGTGGCAAGCGGAGTCGAGAGCCTGGGCAAACTGCCTGAGTTGAGAAAGCGCATCTTGTGGACGTTCGGTCTGCTGGCGTTCTATCGTATCGGTATCCACATCCCAGTACCGGGTGTGGACACCGCTGCCATAGCGGAGTTTTTCGAAAGCGCCAGCAACACGCTCTTCGGCCTGTTCGACATGTTCTCCGGTGGAGGCCTTTCCAAGGTCTCCATATTTGCCTTGGGTATCATGCCGTATATTTCGGCATCCATCATCTTGCAGCTCCTTACCGTGGTCAGCCCCGAGCTGGCCAGGCTCTCCAAAGAAGAGGGCGCGGAGGGGCGCAAGAAGATTACCCAGTATACCCGGTACGGAACCGTTCTGATCACCGTGATCCAGGGACTCGGCATTTCCATCGGACTCGAGTCCATGGCCAGTCCCACCGGAGCTTCGGTTGTTCTGGATCCGGGCTGGGCTTTCAGGCTGACGACCATCCTAACCCTGACCGCCGGCACCATCCTCATCATGTGGATTGGGGAGCAGATGACCGAAAGGGGCATTGGCAACGGCATATCCATGATTATCTTCGCGGGTATCGTAGCCGGGCTTCCCACGGCGATGTTCAATACGTTCCGCCTGCTTTCCGCAGGAGAAATGTCTTTGTTCGTCCTGCTTGTCCTGCTGGTCATTATGACGGCGGTGCTGGTGTTCATCGTGTTCATGGAACGCGGACAACGTCGCGTGCCCATCCATTATGCCAAGCGGCAGATGGGACGGCGCATGTACGGCGGGCAGACATCGCATCTGCCGTTGCGCGTGAACACGGCGGGCGTTATTCCGCCCATCTTCGCTTCGTCCATCCTGATGTTCCCGGCTACGCTGGCGAACTTCTCGGATGTTCCCTGGATCAAGGACATTTCAGCTGCCTTCTCGCCCACAAGCATTATATACAATATCTTCTTTGTCGGGCTGGTGGTATTTTTCTGCTTCTTTTATACGGCCATCATGTTTGATCCGTCGCAGATTGCTGAAAACCTGCGCAAGGCGGGCGGGTTCATTCCCGGTATCCGTCCTGGCGTGAAGACACAGGAATACATTGACAAGGTTCTGGCCCGCATCACCTTGTGGGGAGCGGCCTACATTGCAGCCATCTGCGTTCTGCCCATGGTTTTCATCTCGCAGTTCAGCGTTCCCTTCTACTTCGGTGGCACGTCGCTGCTTATCGTCGTGGGTGTGGCCATGGACTTCATGGGAAAGCTCGAATCGTACACCATTTCCAGGCAGTACGACGGACTGATGAGCAAGGGTGCGAAGATCAAGGGCAGGTAACTGCTGTGAGGAAATTCCGCGGCATTTTTTTGAAAAGCGCCGCTGAAATCGAGGTGATGCGCGAAGCCAATCGCATCGTTGCAGAAATCCTCGACATGCTTGGCCGGGAAGTCGAGCCGGGCAGGCAGACCATGTTCTTTGAAGAATTGGCTGTGAGCCAATGCGAAAAAAATAATGTCCGGCCCGCATTCAAAGGGTATAAGGGATTTCCCTTCGCCCTCTGCTGCTCGGTCAACGAGGAGGTGGTCCATGGATTCCCCTCGAACCGGGTGCTGCAGGAGGGAGACATCGTCTCCTTCGACATGGGTGTGATCTACCGGAAATATTACGGAGACTCCGCCCGGACCTTTACAGTAGGTAATGTTTCGGGTAAAGCTTCTGCGCTTGTGGAAACGACTCGGATGGCCCTCATGAAGGGAATCCGGGAAGCACGACCCGGTAAGTATCTTGCCGATATTTCACGGGCCATCCAGATGCATGCCGAATCCAACGGATATTCGGTCATCAAGCGTTTTGTAGGACATGGCATCGGCCTGAATCTGCATGAGAAGCCGGAGGTCCCGAACTATGTAACGGACCGCGCCATGGATCTCCCCCTCAAGGCCGGAATGGTTTTGGCCATCGAGCCCATGCTCACTCTGGGGGGTACAGAGGTCAGAGTGCTGGAAGACAGGTGGACCGCGGTTACAGCGGACGATTCCCTGTCTGCCCATTTTGAACACACCGTGGCCATCACCGACGATGGTCCCGATATACTGAGCCTTAACAACGAATAAGGAACTTTTCCGCGATTGCCGCTGAAAGACCGGCACGCGTAAGGCAAGGAGACGGTCATGAAAGTACGTCCTTCAGTCAAGAAGATCTGCCCGAAATGCAAGGTCATCAAGCGTAACGGCATTCTCAGGGTAATTTGCGAAAACCCCCGGCACAAACAGCGCCAGGGATAAGAGAGGTAGACCGTGGCTCGTATTGCAGGAGTTGATCTCCCCAGAAACAAGCGGCTTGATATCGCCCTGACCTACATTTACGGCATCGGGCGGACCACAGCGTTGAAGATCCTCGATTCGACCGGAATCGACTGGACAAAAAAATCCGACGATCTGTCAGCCGACGAAGTTAACACGATCCGTAAGGAAATTGAAGGCACCCAGAAGGTTGAAGGTGATTTGCGTCGCGAAGTGATGCAGAACATCAAGCGCCTTATGGACATTGGCTGCTACCGTGGTCTGCGTCACCGCAGGAAACTGCCGGTGCGCGGGCAGAGCACCCATGCCAACGCACGTACCCGCAAGGGACCGCGTCCCAGTGTTGTGGGTCGCAAGAAAAAAGGCAAATAGGAAGCAACCGCCGCTTACCTCAAGTGGCGTGAACATAAGGGTGCGTGTACCGCGGCATCGTTGTACGCACCCCCACTGGACTATTTTTTCTAGAACCGGAGAAATTCGATATGGCCAGACCGCGCCGCACCGGAAAGAAGAAAGAAAAAAAGAACATCCCGACCGGTATTGCTCATATCCAGGCGACGTTCAACAATACGATTATCACCTTCACAGATATGAAGGGGAACGTTGTCAGTTGGGCCTCTGCCGGGGGCAGCGGATTCAAGGGATCGCGCAAATCCACCCCGTTCGCCGCACAGATTGCTGCGGAAAACGCGGCAAAGAAAGCGCAGGAGAATGGAATGCGTTCTGTGGGCATCCTGGTCAAGGGACCTGGCTCCGGACGCGAGGCTGCCATGCGCGCCATCAACTCCGTGGGCTTCAAGGTGACGTTCATTCGTGACATCACCCCCGTTCCCCATAACGGCTGCCGGCCTCCCAAGCGCCGCCGGGTCTAACACAGGAGGAGTTTGTTTTGGCTCGTTATAACGGACCTAAATGCCGCCTTTGCCGTCGCGAAGGCGAAAAATTGTTTCTCAAGGGCGACCGCTGTTTTACAGACAAGTGCGCCTATGAGCGCCGCCCATATGCTCCGGGTATGCACGGTCGTGCCCGCAAAAAAATGAGCGACTACGCTTTGCAGCTTCGCGAGAAGCAGAAAGTGCGTCGCATGTACGGTGTTCTGGAGCATCAGTTCCTCCTTTATTTCAAGGAAGCTGATCGTCGCAAAGGCGTTACAGGTACCAACCTGCTGTCTTTGCTCGAATGCCGTCTGGACAACGTCATCTACCGCATGGGGTTTGCCAACTCCCGCGACCAGGCTCGTCAGCTTGTGCGCCATGGCATTTTCATGCGCAATGGTCGTCGGGTCAGCATCCCTTCCATGCAGGTTCGCCCCGGCGATGTGCTCGAAGTGCGTGAGGAAAGCCGCAAGATTCCCGTTGTTCAGGAAGCCCAGAACGTTATTGCGCGTCGCGGCGTTCCGTCCTGGATGGAAGTTGACGGTGCCGCATTCAAGGGGACGGTCAAGGCCGTTCCTGTACGCGAGGACATTCAGCACCCCATCAACGAACAGTTGATTGTCGAGCTTTATTCCAAATAACGCATAGGTGGAAGCATGCTCATCAAACAAGGCGAAAAACTGATCAATACCCGCAACTGGTTCGAGCTGGTTCGGCCCGAGCAGATCGAGCGGGACGCCAAGTCCACGGATCAGTATGGCAAGTTCGTTTGCGAACCGCTGGAACGGGGATTCGGCACGACCATTGGTAATGCTTTGCGCCGTGTCCTGCTCTCTTCCTTGCAGGGCGCTGCCATTGTCGCTGTCCGCATTGAGGGCGTGCAGCACGAGTTCACGACCATTCCCGGCGTTATTGAAGATATCACCGATATCGTGCTCAACCTCAAGCTCGTGCGTTTCGCCATGACCACGGACGAGCCTCAGAAACTGACTCTGTCCGTGGCCAAGGCAGGCAAAGTCAGTGCTGCCGACATCCAGGAAACGCACTCCGTGAAAGTGCTTAACCCGGAACAGCACATCGCCACGCTCAGCGAAGACCTTCCATTCAACATGGAACTGGAAATTCGCATGGGCAAGGGCTATGTCCCGGCCGAGATGCACGAGGGCCTTTCTGATGAAATCGGCCTGATCACCATGGACGCCGCCTTCTCGCCTATCAAGAAGGTTGCCTATACGGTCGAGCAGGCCCGTGTCGGCCAGATGACCAACTACGACAAGCTCATTCTTGAAGTGTGGACGGACGGCTCGGTCTCCCCCGAGGACAGCATCGCGTACAGCGCGAAAATCCTCAAGGACCAGCTGGCCATCTTCATCAACTTCGACGAGCAGACCGATGCTGAAGAGGCGGCTTCGCACAAATCTCCCCGCGAAGAAAATTCGAACCTCTTCAAGAGCATTGATGAACTTGAACTTTCCGTGCGGGCCACCAACTGCCTGAAAAGCGCCAATATCAGCCTGGTCGGCGAACTGGTGCAGCGCGGCGAGTCGGAAATGCTCAAGACCAAGAACTTCGGTCGCAAGTCTCTTGAAGAGATCCGTCGCGTGCTGGAGAACATGGGCCTTGAATTCGGTATGAAAGTCGATGAGTTCGAGGCAAAATACCAAGAGTGGCTGAAGGGGAAGAATAAAGATGAGGCATAGAAAAGCCGGAAAGAAATTCGGAATGAAGCCGTCGCACCGCAAGTCCATGTTTCGCAACATGGCTCGCTCCATGGTGACGCACGAGCGCATCCGTACCACGGAAACACGGGCCAAGGAACTTCGCAAGGTCGTTGACGGCCTGGTTGCCCTGGCTCTGCGTAACGATCTTCATGCCCGTCGGCAGGCCTACAAAGTGCTTGAGAACCATCAACTGGTGCAGCGTCTTTTTGACGAAATCGGTCCCCGCTTCGTCGGTGTGAACGGTGGCTTCACCAGGGTTGTCAAGTTGGGCGAACCCCGGCGCGGAGACTGCTCCCCCATGGCGGTGATCGAGTTCACCCTCCTGGCAGGCGAGACTTCCAGCGATTCCAAGGCAGAAACCGCCAAGAAAGCGGCTCCTGCTGAAAAGGCACCTGCCAAGCAAAAGGCTGCCGCGAAAAAGGTAGAAGCTGAAGAAGCTCCTGCCGCCGAAGAAGCAGAAGGAAAGTCCGAGGAAGCAAAGTCCGAAGAAGGGCAGGCTGACAAGGAATAGACATAGCTGTTTCTTTTTTTTGACGAAAGCGAAAAGGCGTCCTGCAAGGGACGCCTTTTTTTGTGCTATGAAAATAGATGGATTCGATGTACCATATTATGATTATGGATATAAGGCGCCTTGAAGCATTCAGCAAAGTGTATGAGCTCAGCAGCTTCTCCAAAGCCGGGGAAGAGTTGTTTCTTTCGCAGCCAACCATCAGTGCGCATGTCTCTTCACTTGAGGAGGAGCTGGGAGTTCGTCTGTTTGATCGTCTCGGTCGGACCATTGTGGCGACAAAGGCGGGAGACATTCTCTATCGCCATGCCTGCGAAGCCTTCCGGAGTCTGGAAAACGCCCAGGCGGAAATAGATCTGCTGCAGAATTCCGTTGGCGGAGAGCTGGTTGTCGGGGCCAGTACCATTCCCGGGCATTACTTTCTTCCGCAAGCCATTTCCGGCTTTTTAAACCTTCATCCTGCGGTCAAGGCGGTTCTGTGCATTGAGGATTCCGCCGAGATTGTGCGCAAGGTCGGGAGCGGGGAGGTCGGCGTCGGTGTCGTGGGGGCGAAATACGAGTCCTCCGCACTGACATTCGAAGAGCTGTTCACGGACGAGCTGGTGGTCATCGGACCGGCCGGCAAGAGGTGCGGAGGATGGGACGAGTGCCAGAACGTTTCGTCCATGCCTTGGGTCGTGCGTGAAAAAGGTTCCGGTACCCGTGAAACAATTCTGCGCGCTTTGGAACAGAGCGGCTACCAGCCCAAATCCTTCCACAAGGCGATCACCGTGTGCAGTACGCATGCCGTGCTCGAGTGTGTGCGGCTGGGCATGGGAATAAGCATTACATCGCGTCTGGCGGCAAGCATGTATCTCGAACGGGGGGAGCTTGTGGAGATGGAACTCCCGGGGGTTGTCCTGGAGCGGAGCATGTATCTTGTGTACCACGAGAAAATGCACAGGTTTCCGGTCAACAGATTCTTTTTCGATCATCTCAAGTGTGTGGCGGGACAGATTCGTCCCCGCGGCTGAATTGTGGAGTCCGGATTCAAAACAATGCGAGAACCATGAAAAAGATTTCACTTGTTTCCACAGTCAAAGCTGCCGGTTGAGCCGCAAAAATTGCTCCGGGGGACCTGGAGTCTGTTTTGTCCGGTCTTGATCTGAAAGACGATCCGCGGTTGCTTACAGGCCGTACCTGCAATGAGGACAGCGCGATTTTAACGTTTCCTGCAGGAATGGCCCTTGTTCAGACCGTGGACTTCTTCACGCCCATAGTAAACGATCCGGTATGGTTCGGGCGCATTGCTGCGGCCAACGCGCTGTCGGATGTCTATGCCATGGGCGGGGAGCCTTACTGCGCCATGAATATTGTCTGCTTTCCGATCAAAAAGATGGACAAGGGGATTCTTCAGGGGATTCTGCAAGGCGGGCTGGAAAAGCTGAATGAAGCCGGAGCTGTGCTGGCCGGTGGGCACAGCGTGGAAGACGAGGAAATTAAATACGGACTTTCGGTCACGGGCATTGTCTCTCCTGATGGATACGCCGCCAATGACGGATTACGGCCCGGAGACGTTCTTGTTCTGACCAAGCCCGTGGGCACCGGCGTGCTGGCTACCGCGCTCAAGGCCGAACTTCCCGAATCTGAAGTATATGAGCAACGGTTGTACGAAGTGGCTTCGCGCCTGAACAAGGGGGGGGCCAGGGCCATCCGTGAACTTGGTCTGCTAGGAGCGACGGATGTGACCGGGTTCGGGCTGGGCGGACATATCCTGGAAATGGCCAGGGCGTCCAATGTAAGTGTGGACATTGTGGTCCGGGACGTTCCTCTCATCGAAGGTGTCACGGATCTTGCGGCCATGGGGATGATCCCGGCGGGGAGTTTTGCCAACAAGAGTTTTTGTTCGTCCGTGGTGCATGTGGGACAAAACGTGGATCCGATTCTGAGGGACCTGATGTTTGATGCACAGACTTCAGGCGGACTTGTGTTGGGCGTACCCGTTGAAAAGCTTGACCGGGTCATCACCATCCTTGAGGAAGATGGCGATATTGCCGCCTGCATTGGCATGGTCAGGCCGAGGCTGGAATGCCGGGCCCTGCTCAACCTTGTCTGAATTTTCTCTGTCTCGGACTCCGTTCCGCCGCATGTTGGATTACGTCTCGTCCGCCGAGCGACTTTTCAGGGGGCCGGCGGGGACCGGTGGATGAGCGGCCCGGCGCAGGGCTCGCCGGTCAACCGCCCGAGCACGAAGATCCTGGCCTCTTTTTCCAACATATCCAATGACTCGCCGTGGTAGATGTAAAGCCTGCCCGCCCCGATCATAAGGGCATAGATGCCGTAAGCGGTGGACCGGGGATCTACATCATTCCGGATGCTTCCCTGTTCCATACCGTGTTGGATTTGCAGTTCGATTGTCCGTACATAGCGCTCGTGCAGAATTTTCAAATCCGCTTCAGGGAAGACGTCCACATTGAGCGTATCAAAGGCTGTGTTTTTTAGAAGAAACGATTGGCCGGCGGTGTTGTTTCGAAGAAAAGAGAAGAATGTATGCAGGCATTGCAGTATGCGTGGAAGGGGGGCCTTTTCCATTGCAACCGCGGCGACTGTTTTTTTGTACAGGTTGTGCATCACCCGCCATGTGACTATAAAGAGAAGGTTATCCTTGCTCTTGAAATAATAAATGACAGTTCCCGGTGAAACTTCGGCCAGAGCGGCAATTTCACTCACCGGAGTTGCTTCAAACCCCTTTTGAGCAAACAACCTTTGTGCGGCGTCAAGTATACTGTCTACCTTGTGCATGAACGCAGGCTCACTTGGATGGGAACAGGGTTTCAGGGTCAGGGGACCCGGCACGGGCCTTGGGTAAGACAGAAAGCAGGCGAGAGACTTTCGGTCTCCAATGAGCCGCTGTAAAGTCTCCCTGGGTTTTCGTCACTCCCTCCCTTTTTGAAACATTTTTCCAATGGATTGCTGAAATCCGTTCAGCGTAGTAAGCCCGGAATTCGATTTGCCCGGGGAATGGCCTGCCCTGGCATTCTGCAAGACATCAGGCAGGCGCTTCTTCGTACAGAGGGCTGTCGGAAACGGGCACCTCCGTCTGCTGCTGAGGATCATCCTCTTTTTCCAGGCCCATATCGTCAATCTTCCCTGCGAATCTCGTCATGATCAACTCTTCGGTGGAGAAAATCCGGTTGATGTCGAGAAGCATGACAAAATCATCCTCCAATTTCGACATTCCCTGAATGAAGTTGATATCCACACTGGCCCCCATGCGCGGAGCCGGATCAATGGCGTCGGGCTGGATTTCCATGACCTCGCGTACCGAGTCCGCAAGTGCTCCCAGTACGGTCATTTCGTCGTCAAGCGCCACCTCGACGATTATGATGCAGGTATTGACCGTGTCTTCAACCGCCTCCATTCCGAATTTCAGGCGCATGTCCACCACCGGCACGGCATGGCCGCGCAGATTGATGACGCCTCGCATGAAGTGGGGCGTTCTGGGAATACGGGTGATATTGGCCAGTTCCAGGACTTCCCGTACCGTTGCTATGTCCAGGGCGAAGATTTCCTTGCCCAGAAGGAATGTCAGGTATTGGTTGGTTTCCGCCGGGTGTGCTCCCATGGCATTCTCCTTGGCGCTGATTTTGATGCCGCTGCTGTTTGTTCCAGGACAGTGCGGCGAATTGGTCCGAAGCGTTTTCCAGGCGGGTCGGGAGGCCCGCCTGGTTTGTCAGAATCGTTCAAACTCCGAGTCCATGTCGTCATGGTCCATGTCCAGGGCCAGCTTTACGCCTTGCGCGGATTTTGTTGCGGTGGGCTTTGCAGGGGCGTTGTGCGGCTGAGGACGTTGCTCGGAATAGGGGAGATGATTGGGTTTCTGCATTTTGCGCGGTTTCGTGTCGAGGCGGAAAAAGGCAATGGTCGCCTGCAATTGCTCTGCCTGGGACGAAAGCTCCTCGGCCGTGGAGGCCATTTCCTCGGAAGCCGAAGCATTTTGCTGGACCACCTGGTCGAGCTGTTGAATGGCCTTGTTGATCTGATCCGCCCCGGTGTTTTGCTCGTTGCTGGCGGCGGCGATTTCCTGCACCAGTTCGGCTGTTCTGCGGATGTCCGGCACCATTTTGTTGAGCATCTGGCCGGCTGTTTCCGCAACGGCCACACTGGAGGTGGACAGCTCGCTGATTTCCGAAGCCGCATTGCCGCTCCGTTCGGCAAGCTTGCGGACTTCGGCCGCTACAACCGCGAATCCCTTGCCGTGTTCTCCTGCCCGGGCCGCCTCAATGGCTGCGTTGAGTGCCAGCAGATTGGTCTGGCGGGCTATTTCCTCGATGATGGTTATCTTGTTGGCGATATCCTTCATGGCCGCAACGGTTTCGGTCACGGCCGTGCCCCCGGATTCCGCGTCTTTTGCCGACTGGATGGCGATGCGCTCTGTCTGCTGGGCATTGTCCGCGTTTTGCCGAATGTTGGCGGCCATCTCCTCCATGCTGGAGGAAATTTCTTCCACGCTGGCGGCTTGTTCCGTTGCTCCTTGCGACAGGCTTTCCGAAGATGCGCTCAGTTCCTCGCTTCCGGAAGCCACATTCTCGCCGGCACTGGAAACTTCGCCTACGATTTCCCTGAGTTTGTTGACCATTTCTCGCAAGGCATCGGCCAGTTGCCCGATCTCGTCACGCTGGTGCACGGCCATGTCCGCGTTGAGGTCGCCCTTGGCAATGGTTTGGGCAAACCCGACGCCCATCTGGATGGGAACGGTGATGGCCCGGGTGATGAGGACGGCAAAGACTATTCCTATAATCAGGGCCATTGCTGCGCCTGCCACGACAAATGTGGTACTGGCGCTGATTTCCGCCACCATTTTGTTTTTCTGGTCGGCCCTGGCTTCAGTGCAGATTTGTTCGGCCTTCCGGGCCGAGTCGAGCATCTGTGTCGTGGCGGTGTTCTGCTCACGGAGCAGCTTGGCGAAATTCTGGAATTCCTTCCAGTATCTGTCAACAGCCTGGGTGGCGCCGTCGATCTGATCGATATTCAGCTTGTCCGTGAAGCGGGACTTCAGGTCCGCGGCCTGCTCCCTGATGGTTGCAACGCTTTTCTGGACTTTGGTGAAGTAGGCCTCGTCATGGGAAATGATGTATTCCTTTTCGTTTTTACGTGCGTCCAGGAATATCTTGATAAGCCGGTTGGCGTCGTCCGCCTTGGATACTCTGTCGTCGATGGCGGCAGCGGTTGCCTTGCCGGAGCTGCGCAACTCCTGGAGCCTTTTTTTCTGATCGGCGCGGATGGCCTCGGTCTCGGCGAGTGCATTGGCTGCTTCGGCACGCATGGAGGTCATGAGCTTGGCGCGTTCCTCGACTTTCGCTGCAACACTTTTGAAGGCGGCTTCATAGGTTGAAACGGCAGCCATGACTTGATCCATCTGGTCTTGATTGATTTTTTGGGAAAATTTTTTCTTGGTTTCCAGGGCCAGGCTCTGGATGTCTCGTATTTGGGTGAAGGTTTTTTCCTTGTACTCCATGTCGCGGCGCAGGAGAAAGTTTTTTTCCTGTTGTCTGGCCTCAAGAATGAATTTGACCATTCGGTTGACGTCGTCTGCGTTCCCGACCCGCTGGGTAATGCCATTCATGCCCCGGATGCCCATGAAGGCGACCCCTGCGGTCAAGATGAGAACGACACAAAACCCCAATCCCAATTTCACGCCAAGCTTCATGTTCTTGAACATTGTTCCTCCCCTTCCCTATGTCGTGTTCAACAGTGAACTCACATATCCAATGTTGTCTTGCGTACGTGCATGTTTTCCCGTCTCCGCCATTGGCTGCGATCTGCCTGCCTGTTCTTGTTTTCCTCGGTCCGCAATGTCGCTGAATGTCCGCTCTGCTCGGGGATTCCGGGGGGGCGTGAATCAGAATGGACAGAGCTTGAATGAGTATTCAGTTAACTCTATTCCTTTCTCGCGATTTGAGTCAAGCGATTATAAAAAAAAACCGTATCATGAAGTATATAGCTATTTATTCCTATGTGGTAAAAGCTGGCTTTTCCCGGATGGCAGGTCGGGAGGAGTCGATAGAAATGAAGAATTCCCCTGTCGCGTCTCCGGGTGTGAACGGAGTCTGGAACGCAGGAGGGAGAGGGAGTACCGGGACGAGGCAGAAAACGTCCGCGTACCTGACTTTTTTTCATGCCCTTCCAGTGACGGTCGAGACGCCTGTTGTGGCGGACTGCGCCTTGCCGGGCAGGGAAGGCGTCAATCTGGCCCGGACAAAAGCCAATGCTTCCTGTTCCAGACTGTCCAGGGGGTAGTCGAAATACATGTGCAGCCGTGCCGATCCGTTGAGCAGGGCCTGGATGGCGGGTGCGACTTCCCGCGGGGTGACATCGGTGATGGAGCCGTCATTCAGGCCTCGTGCGATGGCTTCTTCAAGGAGTGACATATATCTGTCCTGAATTATTTTCAGGTCCGCGTTGGGGAAAGCCCGCGTATCCAGAGTGTCGAAGATGGTGTTGCGCAGCAGGGTTCTATAGTCTGCCCTGTGGTCCCTCAGGAAACGATAAAAGGCGGAAACGAAAGCCGTCACGGTTTCCATTCCGCTTCCTCCCACAGGAAGGGCTGTCAGGGTTTTTTTGTACATGGAGTGCAATACGTGCCAGGCGACGATGAACAGGAGATTTTCCTTGTTCTTGAAGTGGTAGATGATCGTGCCTCCTGCTACACCCGCTTCTTTGGCGATATCGTTGACCGTCGTGTTTTCATAGCCGTATTGGGAGAACATGCGTTGGGCGGTTGTGACGATGGCCCTGATTTTGTCCATGTATGGTTCCTTCTGGTGGCCTGTAGTAAAGGTATATTTTGTATGCAGCGCGCAAAATATAGCAACACGATACGTAAAGTACAACCAGTATTGCACCGGTTTGCATGTTGCGGATAAAAATGAAGACTTTCAGAAGATTGCCTGTTTTCGGTATTTTCAATTTTACGATTTCTCTTTTACAGGATCGTTGCGCAGTACTGCAACAGCCTGTTTTTCTTTGGTCTTATCTTGACGACTTGTGTTCGCGGCGTTGGCAGAATACGTTTCAATGATCCGGTCGCCTCGGTCTACGGGAACAAGAGTGGACAAGGGGGGCCGTTGTTTGCATGTTTCGGGCAGAATGCGCAAGTAGGCTCTCCACACCAGAGCAGCCTCTTGGAGCTTTGCCGCGGTTCGTATACACTCCATTTCGCGACGAGTGGAAAATGCAAGTCGAGTGCAGCAATCTGGTTTCAAAGGGTCTGTGCCAACGGAGGTCTTTTGTGAGCGTGATTCTGGAATTGACCATCTTTCCCCTGGACAAGGGGGAAAGCCTCAGCCCCTACGTGGCAAGGGCGGTGGGTATCGTCAAAAAAAGCGGCCTGCCATATGTTTTCGGTCCCATGGGAACGTGTATCGAAGGGGAATACGACGCAGTCATGGGCGTTGCCCGGCGTTGTTTCGAAGCCCTGCAAGTGGATTGCGCCCGTATTTCCATGACCATGCGCATCGACTACCGCGAACATGGACAGGCCCGGCTGGCGAGTAAACTTGAATCCGTCGAAGCCAACCTGGCGGAACCACAGGGCAGGGCATAATGCGCAGAACATTCGACCTGGGCGTGTACCTGGTCACGGACAGGGAACTTTGTCTGGGGCGCGATCTGGAAGACGTGGTTCACCAAGCAGTGAGGGGCGGCTGCACCATGGTCCAGTTGCGCGAGAAAAATACGGATACCGGACCGTTTGTGGCTCTGGCCCGGAAGCTGATGTTACTGCTTGAGGGAACGGGAGTTCCGCTGATCATCAACGACCGGGTGGACGTGGCTTTGGCCGTTGGTGCGCATGGCGTGCATGTGGGGCAAAAGGATATGCCTGTTGCCGACGTCAGACGGCTGGTCGGTCCGGACGTCATTGTCGGCCTGTCCGTGGAAAACGAGGAAAGGGCCAGGGCCGCCGCAGAACTGGATGTGGACTACCTGGGGGTGGGTCCGATTTTTCCCACGGCCACCAAAAGGGACGCCGCGCCTGTTCTGGGTCTTGAAGGGCTGGCCCGTATCCGCAATGCCACCCGGCACAGGCTGGTGGCCATCGGTTCGCTCAGTGCCGGCAACGCGGCGGAGGCGGTCCGGGCGGGGGTTGAGGGAGTCGCCGTTGTTTCGGCCATCTGTTCCGCCCCGTCGCCGGAAAAGGCCGCCGCAGACATTTTTTCCGCCGTACGTTCCGGCAGAGGCAACGGCTGATACCATGCGCTCCCTGGTCATCAATCTCACCCGTTTCGGCGATCTGCTGCAAACCCAGCCAGCCATATCCGCTTTGGCTGCGCAGGGGGAAACCGGCGTGGTCTGCCTGGAGAATTTCGTTCAGGCCACAGGGCTGCTTTCCGACCTTTCCGCCGTGTACAGCCTGCCGTCCGCAAAACTCCTTCATCTGACCAACACAGCCTGGCCGCAGGCCGTGGGGGAATTGCGGCAGTGGGCCGACAATGTCTGGAGGGAGTTCCAGCCCGATGCCGTGGTCAATCTCACGCCATCGTTGCCCGGACGTCTGCTTTCCCGGTATTGGAGCGATGCCCGCAACGTGGGAATGGGACTGGATGAACTGGGTTTTGCCGCCAATGCCACTCCCTGGGCTGATTTTTTGCAAACCGCCAGCACCAGCCGGGGATGCAGTCCGTTCAACGTGGCGGATCTGTTCCGGTACGTGGCCGGAATGGGGGCTTTTCCGGGGTGTTTCCACCTGCGGCGTCCCGGAAAGGAAACCATGCGGACCGTGGGGGCGTTGCTCGGGGCCGTTTCCCCGGCTGTTTCAAAGGAGATTCTTTTTTCCGGCTCTCCGAGATACGTCGGCATGCAGCTTGGAGCCAGCGAGGCTCGTCGCCGTTGGCCGCTGGAATATTTCGTCGCCCTGGGAGAACACCTGGCCCTGTCGGGCGTGGTTCCCGTTCTGCTTGGCGGGCCGGGTGAAAGGACGTTGGCGGAACGCTACACCCTGGCCGCGCAGCATTTCCATGTGGACTGCGTAGGCAGAACCTCCCTGGAAGAACTTGCCGGAGTGCTCGCGTCCGTGCACCTTCTCGTGACCAACGACACGGGGACCATGCATCTGGCTGCCGGGTTGGGAACTCCCATTCTGGCCATTTTCCTGTGCACGGCCCAGCCTTGGGACACCGGTCCCTACCTGGCCGGAAGTCTTTGCCTGGAGCCGGACATGGTCTGCCATCCCTGCGCCTTCGGCACCTCCTGCCCATATGACCATGGCTGCCGCTGGACCATCACCCCGCAGGCCGTGGCGGAATTCGTGGTGAATCACCTGGAGACCGGGCAATGGGGGGAATGGAAGGCGTCGATGCAACCTGATTCCGGACTGCGGGGGTGGCGCAGCGGTTTTGACGACCACGGCTTCATGGCCTTGGAGCCTCTTCCAGGCCAACCCGTTGGCGACCGCGAAATCTGGATTACTCTGCAACGTATCTTCTATCGTCAATTTCTCGACGGCCAGCCTGTCGACCTGCCTGTCCAGACCGTGCGGCAGCTCAGTTCCCAGGCCCGGGAAGCCATCCGGGCCACGCTCAACGAAGCCCGGGCCGTGGTCGCGCTTTTGGGGAAACAGGCGCTGGTCCTGTCCCAGGTTCCTCGACCTGCACTCAAAAACAAGTTTCTTGCCTATTGGCAGCGGCTCTGCTCGCTGCTTACGGAAAGCAGCCATTTCAGCCCCATGGGGCGGCTCATGCTTTCCCAGGCCCAGGAAGAGGGCGGGTCGCTTCAGCGCATCATTGCCATTCTGCAAAGCTACGAGGGACTGTTCACCGGAATCTTGGAGGGAATGGGATAGCAGGCTGTTGAAAAATGCAGGACAGCCGCGTTGCATCAAAAATATTCCAGCGTTCCGGGAACTTCGCGCCAGTCTTTTTTTCGCGTCTTGCTCACTTTTTTCTGAACGGGCGATAGCGCACAAACCGTGTTTCATCCTTTACGAAGTTGTTTTCTTGCTTGGTATGGACGGAGTCATGAAAAACTCCCGGCATGAATGCTCCATTCATGCCGGGAGTTTTTTATGGAAGTTTCTGGCATGGATTTTGAATATCACTTCGCAGAGACAGCCATGCGTGCAATATTTGCAGGAGGAGAGTCAAGATGATCACAGTGGATGGAAAGCAGATGGATCTGCATATCGACAACTTCGACAATCTTGAACAGCTTTTGGTCAAGGTTGTGCAAGGTGATTTGTTGAGCAACCGCGTTGTTACCGACGTGTTTGTAAACAACGAAGCGTTTTCCGAAATTTACCCCCATCAGGCCGAGGACATCGAGTCTGACACCATTGAGTCTGTGGAAATCAAAACCATGGATTCCAAGGAAATGGCGGTCAACATCACGCGAGAACTGTACAAGGTCATCCGCGTGATGGAAAGCGGAGCCAGAGAAGTGTCGGAGCTGTTCCGCCAGGCCGACGACGCCGAAGGGCTGGACTTGTTTCAGGACCTTCTGGACGTGACCCGCGATTTCTTCGGAATGGTCGGCGTGTTGCGCAACGAGTTCAGCCTGTCCGAGCACAAGGTGCTCAACGACGCGGTTGAAGAACTTTCGAATTTGTTCAGCGAAATGGTGGAAGTCACCGAGAACGAAGACTGGATACTTTTGGCCGACCTGCTCGAGTACGAGTATATTCCGGCGGTTACCCGTTGGAAATCCGTAGTGGCCAAGTTGCGCGAGGACCTGCGCGAAACAAAGTAGACACAGGCAGGTTTTTCCGGGCGGGACGGATTCCGTCCGGACAGCGATCCCAAAGGAGGCAACTATGCCCACCAAGTTGGAATTATTGGACAAGGCTCTGGACATGAGCGAGGTCGAGCTGGGCTATCTTGTGGAAGGCGACGTGGACAAGGCCGAACAGGCATCTTCGGAACGAGGCGATCTGATTCGTCGAATTCTTTCCATGAATGACGATATGGCCCAGGACCAGCTTTTGGACAAGTTGACCCAGTTGCGGAACATGCAGTCCCGGCTTACCGCCGAGGCCCGGAAGCTGCATGACCAGTTGCGCACCGACCTTACCCGCGCCAAGCAGGAGTCCAAGAGACATTCCGGCTATGCGAACACCGCCACCAAGCGTTCGGTAGGAAGTGGGTATTACTCCGGGTGGCGCGCCTGACAAAGGCATACGCAGAAAAAGCACGCAGTCCATACGAAAAAACTCCGTGACCCCGTTTTCTGGTGGTTCACGGAGTTTTTTCGTATGATGACAGGATGTTGTCATGCGTCACCGCTTTGACGGACAAGGGAGGAGAAGGGAAGGCCGTTCCGATCCGAGAGGAAGCCTTGCATTGGCGGTACAGGAAGGCTAAGAGGTTTCTGGTTATTCAAGAATCATCCCCTCGAAACATAGCAAGACGGAGTCAACACACTATGCGCCAAAAAGTTATGGTCCTGTTCGCGATTGCCCTTCTGGTCCTTACCGTGGGCTGCAACGAGCAGACCGCCACCGCGCCGGCATCTTCCGGTGTAGCCCTTGTGGACGCCAACAAGGTATTGCAGGAGTGCGTGCCCGGCAAGGCCGCCATTGCGCACCTGGAAAGCATCGGGAACGACGTGCGCAAGCAGATCGAGCCTTTGCAGCAGGCAATCAAGGCAGACCAGACCGATCAGGACGCCATGAAGAAGTTTCAGGAGACTCTGAGCAATGCCCAGCAGCTTCTGAACTCCGAACAGGACCGTTTGTTCGGTTCGTTGAACAGTGAGTTCAACCAGCGTCTGGAAGATTACCGCAAGGCGCACAATCTCAAGGTTGTCCTGCTCAAGAGCCAGGTCTTGGCATACGATGCCGCCGCCGACATCACGGATGCCATGATCCAGGAAATGGCCGGAGTGAAGATTTCCCTGGAGGCTCCTGCACAGACCGAGGAAAAAGCACCGGAGGCCGCTCCCACGGCCGAAGGCGCAGAAGAAAAAAAGGCTGAATAATCCGTCAGGAACGGCGGAGAAAGGGGTGCCTCGGCATCCTCCGACCGGTGAAAAGACAATCTTGCAGGTTCCCGCAAACCGTGGGGCCTGCAAGGTTTTTTACAGGAGTTTTTCGTGGCCAAGGATATGGAATTTTACAAGCAATACGTTTTGGACTGCTTCACCCGCCAGGACACCAACAGTCTGCTTATCATGAACATCGTGGCCAATGCCGGTGACGATCTGGAAACAGCAGATCTACCGCATATCGTGCCTGCAGTCCGGGAATTGGAACGCGAAGGCAGGCTGCGCCCGGAAGATGCGCGCGGTTACCTGCGGCTTCGCTGAGTTCTGTCCATTCTTCCCACCACACCAATCACAACGCGGCCATGCTTGAACATACTTTTCTTCATTTGCCAGGAGTAGGCGAAAAAACCGAGACCCGGCTGTGGGATCGTGGTTTTCTCCACTGGGACGACGTGACCGGGCATGCCGATCCGCCTTTTTCCCGCGCCAAGCGGGGACTTGCCCTGGGCGCCCTGGAAGAGTCGCGGCAGAGGCTGGCGGCGGGCGACAGTGAATATTTTGCCGAGCGCCTGCCATCAAGCGAGCATTGGCGGCTGTTTTCCGATTTCGGCAGGAGCGTGGCCTATGTGGACATTGAAACCACGGGGCTGGGCAATGGTACGGGCGACCACATCACCACCATTGCCCTGTACGACGGGCAGACCGTGAAAACCTACGTGCACGGCCGCAATCTGGAAGAATTCGAGGACGATATCAGGAATTGTTCCCTGCTGGTCACGTTCAACGGCAAATGTTTCGACGTGCCGTTCATCGAACGGCAGATGCGCATAAAACTGCCCCAGGCCCACATTGACCTGCGTTTCGTGCTCAAGTCTCTGGGCATCAAGGGCGGGCTGAAGAACTGCGAAAAACTTTTCGGGCTGGACCGTGCCGAACTGGACGGGGTGGACGGATATTTCGCGGTGCTGCTTTGGAACGAGTTCCTGAACACGGGCAACGAGCAGGCCCTTGAAACCCTGCTGGCATATAACGCCGCGGACGTCATCGGCCTTGAGGTGCTGCTGCATCATGCCCTGGCCGCCAAACTGCGGGATACGCCGTTCGGTCCGCACTCTCCGGTGGCTGTTCCTCCGTTGGCCGAGAACCCCCACACCCCGGACGCGGGGGTGGTGAAGCGCCTGAAGCTTTTGTACTACGGCCTGTAGCAGCAGCCGGAGTCCTCGGACATCCGGCTTTATTGTTTCCGTAGTTTTTCTGCGTGGCTTCCGTTTACATGGAGTCCACGCTTTTTTCATGGCATCGGCCAGGTTTTTCCGGTGGCTTTTGGTGATGCCCCGGTGGGACTTGCAATCAAAAAGGGAATGGACTAACCGTTGATTAGTCAACGGATGAAGGCTCTGTTCTGCCACCTGACAGGGGCAGCCAACGCAAGCATATGGGCTGGAAGTGAGGAAGTTATGCCGTATCGCAAGGGAAGGCCTGTTTCCTTCGGGTACCGGATCGGATTGCTCGCCAGGCTGCAAAGCCAGCTCTGGACGCCGCGGGTCGAGGCCCTGGGGCTTCCGTACGCAGGCATTCCGGTCATGGCGGAGTTGTATTTTCTGGGCCGGGAAGCCACGCAGGACGAGCTGGTCACCCGTCTTGTCCTGGACAAGGCGGCGGTGGCCCGCACTCTCGGAAAACTGGAAGAATGCTCCCTGATCAGTCGTCGGATCAACCCGGAAAACAGGCGGCAGAAGTTGGTTTCTTTAACGGAAAAGGGACGGGCCTTGAAAAATAAGTTGTACGAACAGCTTAAAATTATGTCGGACAGTTTGGTTGAAGGCTTTAGTTTGGAAGAGCAGACACTTGCCTTGCAACTTCTTGATCGGATGATTGCAAACATCATGAGGCGTAAGGATGCAAGAGAATATGAATGAAACAGGCGGGACTCAAATTTCGCCGAGAACCGCCTTGCTTGTTGTATGCGTGGCCCAATTTCTCGGGCCGCTCATGGGATCGGCAGTAGGGATAGCCCTGCCTGCCATAGGGTATGATTTTTCAGCGGGCGCAGCCATGCTCAGCCGGGTGGAATCGGATTATATTCTGGCTTTTTCGGTCATGTTGCTGCCTGCTGGACGTTTTGGCGACATCAAGGGGCGGAAAAAGGTTTTTTTCACCGGACTTTTTCTTTTCACCCTGGTTACGGCGGCCTTGCCGCAGGCGTGGTCCATTGAAAGTTTTATCGTCCTGCGCATACTTCAAGGTTCCGGCGCGGCCATGATCACAAGCACCAGCATTGCCATTCTCCTGTCCGTATTTCCGCCTGCTTCGCGCGGCCGGGCCATGGGGATTGTGGTTGCAGCCGTGTATGTGGGGCTGTCCGTCGGGCCGGTGCTGGGCGGCACGATTGTCACGTATATGGGATGGCGCTGGGTTTTTTACGGAGTTTTGCCCGTGTGTGTTTTCGCTTTGTGGCTCACTGCGACCTCCATGCGCGGAGATTGGTATGGAGACAGACAGGAGACGTTCGATTGGCGGGGGGCGCTGCTGTACATGGCGGCATTGTGTTCCATGGTGTACGGAGTGATAGGGGCGGGGTCCGGTTTGGTCGGCCATGTCCTTACCGGCGGCGGACTGGCCGGGATGGTTTTTTTTGTCAGGCTCCAGCGCCGTGCAAAGTATCCCTTGCTGGATGTGTCACTGCTTATTTCCAACAGGGTGTTTGCCTTCAGCAACCTTGCCACGCTCGTCAATTATGCTTCGTCCTTTGGCGTTGTGTTTCTCCTGAGTTTGTACCTGCAGTATGTCAGAGGCTTTACACCGCAGGGGGCTGGGATGGTTCTCATTCTGCAACCCCTTGTACAGGCTGCAATTTCCCCCGGCGCAGGCAAGCTGAGCGATAGGTTTCCTCCGTCCCGTCTGGCCACGCTGGGCATTTTTATGTGCACATGCGGCCTGGTTTGCGCCTCTTTTATCTCGGTCACAACACCGATTTTTATGATTGGGGCCATTCTGGTGCTTTTCGGGTGCAGTTATGGAATTTTTGCATCTCCCAACATGACAGCCATAATGAACAGTGTGACTGCCCGGCATTACGGAATAGCTTCGGGTATGGTCGCCACCATGCGGACCATGGGCATGCTGGTGTGCATGACCACGGTGACTTTGATTTTCCGTCTGTACCTGGGGGACACGCCGGTTTCGGCGGAAAGCATTCCGGACTTTGTGAAGAGCCTTCAGGTGCTGTTCATTCTGTTCAGCTGCCTGAGTCTGGTGGGGGTTTTCCTGTCCATGGTACGGACGTCGCCCAAGGTGGCGGCATAGCGGCCTGGATTAAAAAAAGGGAACGCAGGCTGTTCGGAAGAGGTGGGTGAGCGATTCAGAAAAAAAACAGGCTGGCAGGTACTTCCCGGTAAGTGCCAGCCTTGTTTTTTGGGGAGCAAAGCCGCAATTTTCCACTTTCAACCGCCCGGGGCTCCAGGCTTCAGCCCCACAGCGAGATGACCACGGCTCCGGCGAACATGACCGTGGCTCCGGCAAGCCGCTGGGGGATGTTCTCCTCCTGGAAGAAGAGCGCGCCGAAGCCCACGCTGAACAGGCCGGAGAGCCGTTTTACCGAGATCATGTAGGCGGTCTGCACCAGGGACACGGCCCACATGTGCAGCAGGGTGTGGCTCAGGGCCACGCAGCCCAGGAGCAGCCCCGCCTTGGGGCGTTGCAGAAGGATGGAAATACGGATGCGTCCGCCCAACCGCAGCACGGCCAGGACGAACAGGGCGAAGCTTGCGAAAAAGACCACCCCGCTGAACATCGGTTCGCTCAGGACCACCATTTTTTTTCCCAGGACAGAACATATTCCGTACAGGACAGCGGCTGCCAGCATCAGGCGGGAGCCACGCTCCCGGGCAATGGCCTTGAACGGTGCCATGAGGTCGTTTTTCCGAAAGGTGTTCAGGTTGATGACGTAGCTTCCGGCCACCAC
Source organism: Desulfovibrionaceae bacterium (assembly GCA_963665185.2). GTDB lineage: Bacteria > Desulfobacterota > Desulfovibrionia > Desulfovibrionales > Desulfovibrionaceae. The sequence continues at coordinate 50,127 of CAXXPO010000021.1, forward strand.
CAGTCCGATTCCGGCCAGTCCCGCATTGTTCACGTTTTCGCCCAGAAGCAGATTGCCCGTCAGGATGACGAATGCCGGTGTGAAGGAGAGAAACGGCATGGTCAGAGACAGGGGGGAAAGGTTGACCGCTGCCATGTGACAGACGAATCCGGCCGCATTGAAGGGCAGGAGAATGGCCAGGGTGATCCAGAACTCCATGGACACGTGGGCGGGCCAGGGAATGAGGAAGATTGCGGTCAGCGACAGGGGCAGGGAGTAGAACAGGGGGATGGCAGTCATGTTCAACGGACTCAGATGACCGAAGAGCCGCTTGGCAAGGGTGGCATCGACCGCGGCCATGAAGGCCACGGACAGGGCCACGGGGAACCAGGGGGTGGACATTGGGAAAGGTGCTTTCAGGTCGGCTCTATGCCGGATCGCCCTGAAAGTCCTTGCGGTAAAAGGCCATGCGACGGGCATGAGGCCGGAAAGGTGCCAGCAGTTCGTCCTGCAGGGACTCGTCCATGGGCCGGAAGTCCCGGACAGCCTGGGCCAGAATGCGAACATGGTCGGCGATGGAACAGCCGACGACCAGGGAGGTCACGGGTTGGGACAGGGCGAAACGCAGCAGCAGTTCCGGGGTGACGTAGCCTTGGGGATTGATGTAGTGCCCGCCTCCGAAAACCTTCATGCCGATGACGGCCATGTTTTTTTCCTGGGCAATGGGCAGCACGGTCTGCAAAAAGCTGTTCTCTGAAGCTCCCTCCACCACGTTGACCGGCATGAGCACGCTGTCCAGCGGCCATTCCTCGACGCATCGGGCCAGGATGGCCGGGTCGTGGTGGCCGCTTACGCCGATGCAGCGCACCTTGCCTGTTTCCCGCGCCAGGACAAAGGCCTCCAGCGCGCCGCCGGGGCGGAAAATCGCTTCAAAATCTTCCTTGCTGCGCACGTCGTGAATCTGCCACAGGTCCAGGTGGTCGGTGTGCAAACGTCTGAGACTGTTTTCCAGATCGCGCAGTGCGCCTGCCTTGTCGCGCACGGCCGATTTGCTGGTCTGAAAAATCGTGCTGCGGGCTTCGGGCGTTTCAGCCCAGACCGCGCCCAGATAGGTTTCGCTGTCCATGTAGGCGGGGGCGGTGTCAAAGTAGCCGATGCCCTGGCGCAGGGCTTCGCGGATAACGGTCTGCGCTCCCACTTCCTGTCCGAAAGTGCGCAGAATTCCTTCCCCGCCCAGTCCCACGCGGGTGACGCGCAGGGGGGACTTGCCAAAGGGGACGCGTGGCAAAGGGGGATGCGGCTGTATGTTTTTATCGCTCATAATGGCTCCTGCCCCGTTATGTACATGATTCAGGAGCGGGAGGAAACAGCCTTGAGATGTTGCAGCAGCACGGGCAGCACCTTGTCCGGCGTCAGGTTGTGCAGGCAGCGCATGTGGCCCGGAGTACAGGAGTTGTCGTTGCAGGGCTGGCAATCCAGCCCCAGGGCGATGGCCTTGTGTTCGGGCGCGGGGAATGTCCAGGCCTGGCTGGTGGAGCCGAGCACCACCAGGGTGGGCGTGTCCACGGCCACGGCAAAGTGGCGGGGCGAGGAGCAATTGCCGAAGTGCAGGTCCGCCGCATTGATGATGGCCGCCATCTGGCGCAGGCTGATGACTTCTTCCGGAATGATCAGGTTGTGCCGGGCCTTGACCTGGCTGGCAATGGCATTGATGTCTTCGCGTTCCCCCGGTCCGTAGAGCATGAAAAATCTGGCGCCGGGCCGTTGCTGCGCGACCATGTCCATCAGCCCGGCGTAATGCGCGGCGGGCCAGCGGCGGGTGTCCCGGCGGTGGGTGGGGTCCACGGTGACAAGCGGGTCGTTTCCGGGTGTGTACCCGGCGGCATGCAGATAATCCGAGGCCCAGGTTTTTTCCGCATCGCTCAGGTACAGGCGGGGACGCTCCCCGTTCCACCCGATGCCCAGGGGCGCGAGTACGCTGGCTTTGGCCATGGCCGAGTAGCCGTCCTTGGGCGTGGCGGTCAGGTTGTAGAGCCAGCGGGTGTACCAGGGGGGTGTATAGCTCAGGCGTACATGGGCGCGGGAAAAGCCCACCACCCAGCGGCAGCGCGGAAGCTGCTGGAAGTCCACCACCAGGTCGAAGTCCTGGGAGGCCACCCGGCGATAGAAAAGCAACTCCTTGCCCAGGTGGGAGAGGGCTTTCTTGTCAATCTCCCAGACCTTGTGCAGATGGGGGTTGTTTTCCAGGACCGGAGCGCATTTTTTTTCCGTTAAAAAGTGGATGCGGGCCTGGGGGTAGGCCTTGTGCAGCAACTCCACGGCAGGCGTGGCCAGAAGAACATCCCCGATCTGCCGCAACTGGCAGACCAGGATGTTTTTCGGAGCGAGGTCGGTGAAAGGGCGGTTCACCTAGCTTTTCACCTCGACCAGGGGCTCGTGCTGGGACAGGTCGAACAGGCCGTGCAAGGGGATGCCCAGCTTGTAGCTCGGCAGCTTTTCAAAACGGATCAGGCCGATGCTTTTGCCTTCGCTGACTGCTGAAAGCGGGGTCATGCCCAGGGGAATGGGAAAGCTCAGGGGCATGGAAGTGATGGAGGCCAGCCGGTCGCCGTACTGTTCCTGAAGAAAGTTGATGATGCTGTCGCGTTCGCCGGGGCCGAAGGTTTCCAGAAAGACCTGGCGGCTGCCCATGGGATCGGTGTTGGCGGGGTCCACGGGATCGCCCAGCATTTTGTCCCAGCGGTATCCTTCGTTGTCTTCCTCGGCCCATTCCGGGCGGAACAGATGGACTTCCACATTTCTGCGGCCCTTGAACGTCTTGATGACCATGGAAAGGGTGAAGCCGCGGTCGATTTCCGGTGGAAAATCGTGATCGAGCACATTGATTTCCATAACATGTCTCCTTTTGTGCGGGGCGGTGGTCCCGATTCGGGAACACCGGCGTAGACGCCTGCGGAAAAGAACTTTGCCGCCAGGCGGATATTGTTTACTCTGCTGCTTTGGGCGCAATGGAAACCGGGGAGCAGACCGAATTCACGAACGGCACGGGAAATGCCGGTTTCCGGCATCTTGTGCGTATTTGTTCGGGGTGTCGGTCTGCAACCGGAATATTCGTTTCAAGAGCCTGCTATAGTGTATTTGATCCGCGCTGAAAAGGGGGCGCACAGGCCATGCAGAGCGTTTTTCAGTTGGAAAGCAGGTTTCAGCCTGCCGGGGACCAGCCTGCGGCCATCGACCGTCTGATTGCCGGCGTTGAGGCCGGGGAGCGCCATCAGGTCCTTCTGGGCGTGACCGGATCGGGCAAGACCTTCACCATGGCCAACGTCATCGCCCGCACGGGGCGGCCGGCGCTCATCCTGGCCCCCAACAAGACCCTGGCAGCCCAGTTGTACAACGAGTTCCGCGACCTCTTCCCCCGCAATGCGGTGGAGTATTTCGTCAGTTATTACGACTACTACCAGCCAGAGGCCTATCTGCCCCACACCGACACCTTCATCGAGAAGGACTCGAGCATCAACGACGACATCGAAAAATTGCGCCATGCCGCCACCCACGCCCTGCTGACCCGGCGCGACGTGATCATCGTGGCTTCGGTTTCCTGCATCTATGGCCTGGGGTCGCCGGAATACTACGCCAAGATGGTCGTTCCCGTGGAACAGGGGCAGCATCTTTCGCGCCAGAAGCTCATCGAGCGGTTGGTGGACATTCACTACGAACGCAACGACTACGACTTCACCCGCGGAACATTCAGGGTGCGTGGCGACGTGCTGGAAATCATCCCCGCCTATGTTCGGGAAAAGGCCATCCGCGTGGAATTTTTCGGGGACGAGGTGGACAATGTCTACGAAACCGACCCTCTGACCGGGGAAATTCTGGCCACCATGCACAAGACGGTCATCTTTCCGGCCAGCCATTATGTTTCGGACCGGGACAACATAAAGCGGGCCATGGTGGACATCCGGCAGGAAATGGTGGACCGCACCGCGGATTTCCGTGCCCGGAACAAGCTCATCGAGGCCCAGCGCATCGAACAGAGGACCATGTTCGACCTGGAAACCATCGAGGAACTGGGCTATTGCAATGGCATCGAGAACTATTCCCGCCATCTGGACGGGCGTGAACCCGGTTCGCCGCCCGCCACGCTGCTGGACTATTTTCCCGAAGACTTCCTGATGTTCGTGGACGAATCGCACATCGCCATTCCCCAGGTGGGGGGCATGTCCAACGGCGACAGGTCGCGCAAGACCACCTTGGTGGAATTCGGCTTTCGCCTGCCGTCGGCCCTGGACAACAGGCCGCTGACTTTCGAGGAGTTCCGGGAGCGGGTGCATCAATGCGTGTATGTTTCGGCCACGCCCGGTCCCTGGGAACTGGAGCAGACCCGGGGCGTGACCGTGGAGCAGGTCATCCGGCCCACCGGGCTGGTGGATCCGGAAGTTGAAATCCGCCCCACCTTGGGCCAGATGGACGATCTGCTGGCCGAGTGCAAGGCACGCATGCAGCGCAACGAGCGGGTGCTGGTGACCACCCTGACCAAACGCATGGCCGAGGAACTCACCGAATATATCGAGTCCATGGGCGTCCCGTCCAAATACCTGCATTCGGACATCGACACCCTGGAGCGCATGGCCATCATCCAGGCCTTGCGCAAGGGAGAGTTCGTGGTGCTGGTGGGCATCAACCTGCTGCGCGAAGGGCTGGACATTCCGGAAGTTTCCTTGGTGGCCATTCTGGATGCGGACAAGGAAGGATTTCTCCGCTCCACCCGCTCGCTCATTCAGACCTTTGGCCGGGCCGCGCGCAATGTGGGGGCACGGGTCATCATGTATGCGGACAACATCACCGAGTCCATGCGCAACTCCGTGCTGGAAACCGAACGCCGGAGGTCGCGGCAGGAAGAGTTCAACCGCGAGCACGACATCACGCCGCTGACCATCGTCAAATCCCTGGACAATCCCTTGGAGCGTTTTTACGGTTCCAGGGATTCCGGGCAGGGCGGGGCAGCAATGGCGGCCGAAGAGCACGGCGAGTACGGCATGTCGCCCAAGGAACTGGAAAAGAAAATCGCCAAACTGGAGCGGGAAATGCGGGAAGCCGCCAAAGAGTTGGAATTCGAGCGGGCCGCCGCATTGCGGGACCGCATGCTCAAGTTGCGTCAATTGCTGCTGGAGGCCGGAGCGTGAGCGACTGGGCCAACAGCCTGCGTCGCCGGATCTACAGGTTTCGCAGCAAGTACGATGTGTTGTGGCAGGTGGGTCTCGGCTGCATCGGGCTGCTTGTCATCTCCGTGGTGGGCATTGCCGGGTATATGCTCATCGAAGGCTGGAACCTGGTGGACAGCTTCTACATGGTGGTCATCACCCTGGCCACCGTGGGATACCAGGAAGTGCATCCCATGGGCAATATGGCCCGGCTGTGGACCGCGTTTCTTATTTTGGGCGGTGTGGGCAGCTTCATGTACATCGCCAGCATGTTTTTTCAGCTTCTGGTCGAGGGCCGGCTGCAACGGATCCTCGCAAGACGGAGAGTGCGCAAGATGATAAGTTCCCTGGACGGACATTTCATAGTCTGCGGTTACGGCAGAATCGGTTCCATCGTGGTGGAGCAGTTGACCAAGGAAAAGCATCCCGTGGTTGTGGTGGAAAAGGATCAGGACATCATCGACAACCTGCGTACGGAAGGCATTTTGTGCATCAGCGGCGACGCCACCTCGGACGAGGTGCTCGAAGCCGCCGGGCTGTACAAGGCCCGTTCCCTCATCACGGCCCTTTCCCAGGAAGCGGCCAATGTCTACGTGACCCTGACCGCCCGGCAACTCAACCCCAAACTGACCATCATCGCCAGGGCCGACAACCGTTCGCATATCCAGCGGCTGGAACGGGCCGGGGCGGACCGCGTGGTCATGCCGCACATCATCGGCGGCATGCGCATGGCGCAAAGCGTGTTGCGTCCTTCCGTGACAAACCTGCTGGAACTTGCCATGCGCGGTACGGTGGAGTTGGAGATGGAAGAGCATTTTGTGGGGGAACACTCCGAACTTGTGGGCAAGAATCTCATTGAATCGGAAATCCGCCCCCGTTTCAACGTCATGATCATCGGCATCCGCAAGGCGGACGGGGAAATGGTCTTCAATCCCGATCCCCGTTTCGTCATCAACAGCGGCGATACCCTGGTGACCGTGGGAAAACACGACAACATGGTGAAACTGCGCGAGATCTGCGCAAGCAACGGCAACGCCTAACCCCCGACGAACAGGCCGCGCCGGAAAACGGCGCGGCTTCACATCATACCCATATGAATCAAATTTCCCAGACTGCCATTATTGCAAAAGAGCGGGTCGCTGCATTGCGCCGCCTGCTGGAATACCACAACCATCGGTACTATGTCCTGGACGCCCCGGAAATCAGCGACGCGGAATACGACGTACTGTTTCGGGAGCTTGCAGCCCTGGAGAGCGAGCATCCCGAACTGGACGATCCCAACTCGCCCACGCGGCGGGTGGGCGGAGTGCCTTTGCAGGCCTTCGGCCAGTATCGCCACGCCCTGCGCATGGCCAGCCTGGACAACGCCATGGAGCCGGAACAATGGATGGAATTCGCCAGGCGTCTGCCGCGCTATTTCTGCGATGAGTTTGCACGGCGCGTTTTGGATGAAGTGCGCGAGGCCTTGGGCGGCAAGGTTTCGGACAAGGCCGCGGACGTGGTGCGACGTGGTGCGAAAAAGGCGGCGGAAGTGGGGCTTGGCAAAAGCGGGGCCGAGGTGCGCACATACGTGTGTGCCGAAACCGAGCGGGTGGTGCGCCAGTGTGTGGAACTGGGCCAGCCCTTGTTGCGGGGGACCTACGCCTGCCATGCGCTGGATGAACTTTCCGACACGGTTCTGGACGATCTTGGCAACCAGTTGGGCCGGTTCTGGACCGATCCCAAGATGGACGGCCTGGCCTGCGAAGTGGTCTACCGTGACGGAAAAATGGAAATCGCCGCGACCCGCGGCGACGGGGAAACCGGCGAAGACGTGACCGCCAACATGCGCACGGTGCGCAATCTCCCCCTGAATCTGCACGGGCAGGAGACCTCCGCCCTGCCCACATTGGTGGAAGTGCGGGGGGAAGTCGTCATGGACAAGGCTGATTTTCACGCCCTCAACGACCGTCAGGCCGAGCAGGGGGAAAAGATTTTCGCCAACCCGCGCAACGCCGCAGCCGGTTCCCTGCGTCAGTTGGATTCGCGCATAACGGCCGCACGGCCTTTGCGTTTTCTGGCCTACGGTGTGGGCCGGGTGCAGTGGGGGCCGGAGGAAGGAGAGTCAGGTGAAGCGCAGGGCGTGTCCCCTTGGACCAGCCAGGAGGAAACCATGGTCGGCCTGCGCGGCCTGGGGCTGGACATTCCCGTGGAAACCCGCCTGTGCTCCACGCCCGAGGAAGTGGCCGAACGTTTTGCTGCCATGGGCGATTTGCGCGACGAGCTGCCCATGGAAATCGACGGTTTGGTGGCCAAGCTGGACAGCCTGGAATTGCAGAATTTCCTCGGCAGTACGGCCCGCGCCCCGCGCTGGGCACTGGCCCTGAAGTTCCCGGCCCACCAGGCCCGGACACGGCTGGTCAATATCCGCATCCAGGTGGGGCGCACCGGCGTGCTGACCCCGGTGGCCGAAGTGGAACCGGTGAATGTGGGCGGGGTTCAGGTTTCCAATGCGACCCTGCACAATGAAAGTTTCATGCGGGAAAAGGACCTGCGCCTGGGCGACATGGTGATCATCCAGCGGGCCGGGGACGTCATTCCCCAGATTGTGCGGGCGGTTGTGGAAGAGCGTACCGGCGAGGAAAGGGAATTCGTGTTTCCGTCGCACTGCCCGGAGTGCGGTTCCCAGGTGGTGCTGGCCTCGGAGGCGGCTTCAGCTTCCGACGGCGCAAGCGGGAAACGCATCTGGAAGTGCGTCAATCTGGCCTGTCCGGCCGTGCGGCGGCAGAAGATCATCCATTTCGTGTCCAAGGCTGGCTTGGATGTGGAAGGCGTGGGTGGCAAATGGGTGGAAAACCTTATAGACCTTGGCATGGTGCAAAGCCCTGCCGACCTGTTCACCATCCGGCAGGAGCAGTTGGTTCATCTGGACCGCATGGGTGAGAAATCCGCGGATAATTTCGTGCAGGCATTCCTGGCCGCGTCCCGTCCTTCGTTGACGCGGTTCCTGTGCGCTTTGGGCATTGATCTGGTGGGCGAGGAAACCGCCCGGTTGCTGGCCCGGCGTTTCGGCAGCCTGGAGGCTGTGGCCGCGGCCACGGAAGACGAACTGAACGAACTGCCCGGCGTGAGCCACAGGATATCCCGGTCCCTTGTCGGGTTTTTTTCCAACCGGCAGAACCACGAACTTTTGGACAGGTTCCGGGAAATCGGTGTATGGCCGGAACCGGAGAAGGGACAGGGCAGTGCCGTCCAGGGACCGCTGGCCGGAAAGAAGATTTTGTTTACCGGATCGCTGGAAAGCATGTCCCGATCCGAGGCTGGCAAGCAGGCGAAGGCGGCCGGAGCGGACATCGCTTCCGGCGTATCGCGCAAGCTGGACTACCTGGTGGCCGGTGCCAGGGCGGGCAGCAAACTGGAAAAGGCCCGCAGCCTGGGAGTGGAAATTTTGGACGAACAGCACTTTTTGGCTTTGTGCGGACTGGACAAGGCGTGATTTTATCAATCTTTTGATGAATGGGAGAAAGCGCGATGAGCACCAAGGTTATTATCAACGGAGCCGCCGGACGCATGGGCGAGACCCTGTGCCGTCTGGCGCAGGTCGACCCCGAGCTGGAACTGGCCGGAGTCGTGGACCGGGCTGAAAATCAGGACCGCCTGGCTGGGTATGCCTGTGCCAGGGGGGCGGATCTTGCCGGAGTCATCAAGCAGGCCGGCAAGGCCGTGGTGGTGGATTTCAGTTCCATCGAATCCAGCCTCGCTCTGGCCAAAACCGTGGCCGAGGCGGGGGTTATGGCGGTCATCGGTACCACGGGTTTCAATGCCGTGCAGGTGGCCGAACTGGAACAGTCCGCAGCCAAGACTCCTATTTTCTGGGCGCCCAACATGAGCGTGGGCATCAATGTGCTGCTGCAGATCCTGCCGCAACTGGCGCAAAAACTTGGTTCGGCCTATGATATGGAAATCACGGAAATCCACCACAACAAGAAGGCCGACGCGCCCAGCGGCACGGCGGTCAAGCTTGCTCAATGTCTGGCCGGGGCTCGCGGTTTGGATCTCGACGAAAAGAAATGCTCCTGCCGGGACGGCATCATCGGCCCTCGTCCCAAGGATGAGCTGGGCGTTATGGCCGTGCGCGGCGGCGATGTGGTAGGCGACCACACTGTGTACTTTTTCGGGCCGGGCGAGCGTATTGAAGTGACACACCGGGCGCATTCCCGCGAAACATTTGCCCAGGGCGCACTTCGGGCAGCCAAATGGCTGGCGGGCCAAAGCAGTGGCAGATTATACAATATGGCGGACATGTTCTGATTTTAGTAAAAATACAGTGCTTTTGTAGAAGGATGGATCGTTTTTTTACGCTCCATCCTTTTTTTTGATAAGACCAGGCGTTATTTCCCGAAGATTGCATGAAGGGGAGACGCCAATTTCAAAACCATTATACTTCTCCATTTTGAAAATATAATTAATATAACATGGCGATCCTGTTATGAATTTGTTCAGGAGGAACTTTTGATGCCTTCCGGGCGGAATTGAAGCCACGTTATATTTTGATAAAGTTATAATGCCGGAATATTGACCAACCGTACAGAGCAGTTATCCATACTTTAACAGACAGAAATTGCTTGTGTACCATTGCGCAGGCCTATTATCAGGGGGTGGAATGATGAGACAAAGTATTGCAGTCAAGATGATTGCCCTGGTTGTGTTTGCGCTTTTGTTGCAGGGAATGGCAACACTTGCCTATCTGACCTTCAATCTGAAGGATTTTTCCGTCCAAAAGGCGGAAGAGACAGGGCAGTTCATTTTTTCCAAGGAAAAGGAACAACTCAGGGATTTGGTCCAGCTTGCCTATGTTACGGCGGAAACCGCCTACAAGGACAGCCAGGATATTGAAAAGCTTCAGAAGAATAAGGCAGAAGAGCTCAAGTTGGTTGTGGACGCCATGAGTTCCCAGCTCGAGGCGTTCTATCGGGAGCACAGGGGAACTCTTCCTGAAGAGCAGTTGCTTGCAAAGATGAAGGATTTGGCACGCACTGTGCGTTTCGATTCCGGAAATTATGTTTTCGTGCAGGACGTTGCCGGAAAGATGGTCATGCATCCCATCCAACCCGCTCTTGAAGGGAAGGAGATGGCCTCGTCCAGGGACAAGAACGGCAAGCTGTTTGTTGCCGAGATGATCCGCATAGGAAAGAGGGACGGACAGGGTACTATCGACTACATGTGGCCCAAGCCTGGAGAAAGTGAAGCCAAGCTCAAGGTGTCCTATTTTCGCTATCTGCCGGATGTGGGCTGGCTGGTCGGAACCGGCGCCTGGGTAGAGGATATTGCCGAGGAGATGAAGACACAGGCCCTCAAGCAGATTGCCAGTTTGCGGCTGCAGGATGGAAACTACTTCTGGCTGACCGATCTGGACACCAACATGATCATGCACCCGACGTCACCTCAGCTTAACGGCAAGTCCGTGGCCACTTACCAGGACAAGAAGGGCAAGAGATTGTTTGCGGAGATGACGGACATCGCCCGCGCCGAAGGGGCTGGTTATGTGGACTATTGGTGGAACAAGCCGGGGAGTTCCGAGTTGTTTCCCAAGGTTTCCTACGTAAAGCTCTTCGAGCCTTGGGGATGGGTCATCGGCATGGGCGTGTACGTTGATGAAATCCAGGCAGTGGTCAAGGAGGAGAACGAGCACTTCACTACCGAACTGAACACTCTCCTGTCCCATGCAGGACTGGTGGGGCTCGGCGTCATCGCCATCATTGTCGCCTCCTTTGTGATGCTCTTCAAGGTGCTGTTGGGCAATCCGCTGGCCAGGATCGTGGGATTCGCCTCCAAGGTGGCTGAAGGCGATCTTGAAGCCAAGCCTGAAGGAACGTTTGCCAACGAGATGCTGACTCTCAAGAGTGCCATCCAGGCCATGGTGGAGTCTCTCAAGGGATACATCGGCGAGGCCAAGGACAAGAGCGCCCAGGCGGAAGTGGAGGCGGAAAAGGCCCGCGAAAGTATGAAGGCTGCGGAAAAGGCCCGTGAAGAAGCCTTGTCCGCCCGTGCCGAAGGCATGCGCGAGGCCGCGGACATGCTTGAGGAAGTGGTGGAACGGATGGTTTCCTCCTCGCAGCAGTTGGCGGCGGTGGTGACACAGGCCAATGCCGGGTCGCAGCGGCAGAGCGAGCGGACCTCGGAAACGGCCACGGCCATGGAAGAGATGAACGCCACGGTTCTGGAAGTCGCCAAGAACGCTTCCAGCGCGGCGGAAAATTCCGATCAGGCCAAGAGCAAGGCGTTTGCGGGCGAAGAAGTCGTCAACAATGCCATCAACGCCATCGGCGAGGTGGAAAAGACCACGGGACGTCTGTCCGAGTTCATGAGCGATCTGGGACAACAGGCCCAGGGCATCGGGCAGATCATCAACGTGATTGAGGACATTGCCGACCAGACCAATCTGCTGGCGCTGAACGCAGCCATCGAAGCGGCCCGTGCCGGAGACGCAGGGCGCGGATTCGCCGTGGTGGCCGATGAAGTGCGCAAGTTGGCGGAAAAGACCATGAACGCGACCAAGGAAGTGGCCAGCGCCATATCCAACATTCAGATTGGCACGGATAACAGTCTCAAGGCTACGGAATCCGCAGCCAGCTCGGTGGGCAAGAGTACGGAACTGGCCCAGAAGTCGGGCGAAGCCCTGCGTGAGATCGTGCAGTTCGTGGACGAGATGGCGGCTCAGGTCCAGTCCATCGCCACGGCCAGCGAGGAGCAGTCCTCGGCCAGCGAAGAGATCACCCGGACCATTGAAGACATCAACCATGTCTCCACGGAGACGGCTGCAGGCATGCAGCAGGCGGAAGCGGCCATTTCCGACCTGGCCCGGTTGGCCGAACAGCTTGGAATGCTTATCGAGAAGCTTCGCGAAGGATAGAAACCCCAGGGCGGGTTGATCGAGGCGCGAGAGGTCGACCCGCCAAGCGCAACGAGCCACAGCTCTTTTGCAATGCGAGTGAATTGCGCGCATTTCGTGAAAATACCGGCGGTATGGAGTCTTCCATACCGCCGGTTGAATTTGGATCGGAAAGATTTGAAAATTATTCTTCGTCGATGAATTTCCGCATGAATCCCACCAGGCGTTCCAATTCGGCATCGAGCTGCCGACAACAGGCTTGAGAACCGGAGAGGTTGGCGTCGCGTGCGGCGCACTCCAGGGCCGCGGCCGAAGCCCTTGCTGGCTCGGCGCCCAGCGTGGAGGCTGCTCCCTTGATGGAGTGGGCAAGGAACTTCAGCTCTGAAAAATCATTCTGTTCCAGAGCAGCCTTCACTTTTTCCAATCTTTTGGGTTCCTCGGCAACGAACACCGTAAACATGCGTTTCACGAAGTCCTTGCGTGTCGACGCCATGCGTTCGAGCCATTCTTTATCTATGACATCGCTGGTGGGTTTCTCTGCATCGGTGGGCATGTTTCGGTGTCCTTTGGCATGTGTAACTTTGGGGGGAAAATATTTTTCACTATAGGCATAACCTGCACTACGGGCAAGATGTATTGACAATTTGCCTCGGCTCTTGCCTGTTCTTCCTTGTCTTTTCCTTGCGTGGCCTACCTGCAAAGGCGCAGCAAAAGTGAAAGAGCCTCCTGGGCCGACTGCATCTTGACGGCCAGTCTGTCTTCCTTGAAGTGGTGCACTTCAGCGACTTGCGCGCCGGGTACGGAAGCCGCCACCCAGACTGTTCCCACGGGTTTCGCCGGAGTGCCTCCGCCGGGACCGGCAATGCCGCTGACCGCCACGGCCGCCTGGCAGGTGAACAAGGTTCTGGCTCCGACAACCATTGCCCGGACCGTCTCCTCGCTGACCGCTCCCTGGGAAGCGAGTATTTCCGGCGCAACTCCCAGCAGCCGCATTTTGATCTCGTTGGAATAGGCTACGATACCGCCTGTATACCATCCCGAACTGCCTGCCATGTTGGTCAATGCATGACCGATAAGTCCGCCGGTACACGATTCCGCCGTAGCGAGCATCCATTTTTTTTCGTTCAGGCGTTGTCCCAGGGTGTGGACTATATCATTGATTTTTTCCATGAACCTTGTTCCTCCTCCGGACTGTTTACTCCATTATCATCGGCAAGGCATCTTCTGAATGGTCGGGTAGTTGACGGAACCATGTACGGGGTGGTTGCAAGGTACAATCCGACAGACTGTTGAGATATGCTTGCGAACCGGCGCGGGAAAATCCGGGAACGACGCGTGGTTTTCGGCACGCGAAAGTTTTAATTTTTCATGGCAACACGGCTGCCGGGCCTTTGTCGCCAGCCTGGGCATGATTCCTGCTTTACACAGGGCGGGCTGGAAGAATATCCTGCAAAGCTGTCGTCACAGTCAACCTGGGAGTTTTTCATGGCCTGGGCGATCATTGCCCTGTTCCTTTTTTTCCTGGCCGTTCCCGAGCAAGCCCAAGCCTGGGGGCCGGGGATGCATATGGTCACGGCGCATTATGTCCTGGATCATCTGGAGCTTCTTGCTCCGGCGGTTTCCCAGCTTTTAAGCGAAAACAAGGATGCGTTTTTGTATGGTTGTCTTTCCGCGGATATTTTTATCGGCAAGGGCAGCCGCTCCAAACGGATTCACAGCCACAACTGGAGTACGGGAACAACCTTGCTGGAAAGTTCGCAGTCTCCACGTCTGCGTGCCTATGCCCTGGGATACATGGCACATCTTGCTGCGGATGTGGTCGCGCACAATTATTATGTTCCCAACGTCCTGTACCGGGTCAAACTGCGGGGGCGGGTGTCCCATGTCTATACGGAAATGCAGGCGGACCGTTTCCTCACCTGGGACAGGCTGGAAGCCAAACGGCTTTTTCATATGCCGCTCAAGGAAGCCGATTTTTGCCTTCTCGACGCTCTGAACCAATCCCGGCTGCCGTTTTTAGTCAAAAAGCGTGTGTACCATGGCAGCCTCTACCTGGCAGGCAAGCGGATTAATGCTTCGCTGCGTTATATCGACCAGCGTATCCCAATGGATCTGAATGCCGGCCGGATTCTTGCCATGCAGCGTCTCAGCCAGGGGCTGGTTTTGGATGTGCTGAACAACCCCTGTGGGTCTGCCGTGCTTGATTACGACCCCATTGGCAGTGACCATCTGAACATGGTCCGCCGTTCCCGCCGCAGGCACAGCCCCGTGCTTCGTATTGCCAGGGGCAGCGACCCGTTTTCTGTTCCTTTCGAACTCTTTCGTCTGCAAACCACCTGAAATGGGGGAGCCTGGAGGCACAACCTCTCCTTGTACAGGTTGCTTTCCGTGTTTGGGGTTTGAGAACGCATTTTCGGCCGCTTTGTTTGTGAAGATGGGGGAAATGCAGTACAAAGGTACAGGAGCCGGAGTTGAAATTGGATTTGCCGGGACGTTGCGCACAAGCCGATGTTACGGTTGCCGCACTGGGAAATTGTTTGCAGGGAGCCTGATAGATGCTGATTCGCTGTTGGGGTGCGCGTGGTTCCATCCCTGTTTCGGGCCGCGATTACCAAAAATACGGAGGCGACACCACCTGTCTTGAGGTTGTCGCGGCTTCCGGGGAGACGGTTGTGGTGGATGCCGGAACGGGTATCCGCGCCCTTGGAAACAGAATGTTGCGTGAAAGGCGTCTGGAATGCAGCATGTTGTTCACCCATTCGCACTGGGACCACATTCTCGGGTTTCCTTTTTTCAAGCCGATCTACCATGCCGGCGCGCGAATCCATGTTCATGGGTGCCCGTTGACCCAGGGCAATATGGAAATGCTGCTGGCCAAGACCATGGCCCCGCCGTATTTTCCCGTCCCATTCAAGGATATTGCCGCGGTCATGTCCTATGGCGAGGCCTGTCGGGACATTGTTTCCATCGGTTCCCTGCGGATCACCAGCATTACCTTGAGCCACCCCAATCTGGGGTTGGGCTACCGTTTCGAGGAACAGGGCAGATCGTTCGTTTTTTTAACGGACAATGAACTGGGCCATCCGCACCGGGGCGGCAAAAGTCTCGCCGAGTACGTGGCTTTTTGCCGGAATGCCGACCTGCTTTTGCATGACGCGGAATACGATGAAGACGACTACGTCCGCAGGCGGGGATGGGGCCATTCCCTGTATACCGATGCCTTGGCCCTGGCCCTGGCCGCGGGGGCCAAAAGGTTCGGCCTGTATCACCATAATCAGGACCGCACGGATGATGGTGTGGACGCCATGGTGGAAACCTGCCGGACGCTGGCCTCGGCATCGGGGCGTGCGGATTTGGAATGCTTCGGGGCGCGCCAGGGAGAGGAATATCAGGTTTGACATTTGGCGCGAGGAAGGGAAGCGGGCCGGAGGGCTCCCCCCCAGGGCGAGGGCTTGCCGCCGAGCGTACTGATTCTGCTGGACAGTTTTGACAAGCCGACTTTGAGGGCGTGGTCTGGCAATGGATTGTTGAATGTTTTTGAACAGATACTCAGTTTGTTCGTCTTCCCGGCCGGCATTGACGGGCGGGTTTTGGGCTGCAAGGTTTGCGAACGCAATGCGGAAGATATCGACAAACTGACAGAGGGCTTGGATTGCTGGTTGATTTTGCAAGGTAAAGAGGCCATACTGTGGGCTGGAAACCGTTTTCGATCCTCCATTCAAAGGCTTTGGAGATACTGTTATGCGTGCGCTGATCGTTGATGACGATTTTTACTGCCGCAGCTATTTGCAGGAAATTCTGCATCCGTTCATGTACTGTGATACTGCGGTGAATGGGGATGAAGCCATATTCGCCTTCCGTCGTGCCGTATCCGAGGCAAAGCCTTACGATCTCATCTGCCTGGACATTGTCATGCCCGAGATAGATGGGCAGAAAGCCCTGCGTGAAATCAGGGCCATTGAAAGGGAGCTCGGGGTATCCGAGGACAATGGGGTCAAGGTGGTCATCACCACGGTCTTGGACGATAATGAGGAAACGCACAATGCGTTTTTTCTGGGAGGGGCGACATCCTATATGGTCAAGCCCATCGATGAATCGGTCATTCTTTCCGAGTTGCGGAAACTGGGACTGATCAAGGTCTGAGACAAAGGGGTGCCGACATGCATTTCCGGGGCGTGGTGATCCATGTCCTTTTGTCGTGTGGCAGGTTGAGGATCTCAGGCGAAGCTGAGAAAAATCCAAATCGTTGCGTGTGAAGAAGCACTCTCTTTGGGGAGTTGCCCTTCATGTTTTCGAGCCGTCCGGCAAAGAGGGCCACTACTCCGGGCTGCTTTTGCAGGTGTTGTTGCTCCGAGCCTTTTTGGGGCTGGCGATGAACTCTTTTCAGCGACCGACACATCCTTCCGCTTCCTTACTCTTCCATTGGTTTTTGGGGACAATCCTTTCAAATCCCTTGACGACCCGCCTTCAGGTACGGCTCCGGCTCGAAAGCCTCTTCATCCATGCGCTGCAGGGGATTGGACGATGACTTTTAACGAAGCTTCCATCGCCTCTTCGCATGTGCTACGGATTGCACATGGGATTTCATGCAGGGAACAGCATCGGTGCGTTGACAAGCCCCCCCAGGCAATCCGCTTTGTCTGCTGATGGTTGAAGGGATTTTTACGGGATGCCCTGAAGGACGGCTGGCAGTGACCTTGTCGCGGCTGGATTTTCTCGTGATGTACGCAAAAAACGTATGCGTATTTTGCGGAGGAGCGCGATCTTGAAAAACGTTGTTTTCAGTTTGCTTCCACCGCTTTTTGCGGGGCATGGCCCCGCCATGCCAAGAATTTCCAGTGTCAAGTCGGCAGGAACTTCCTTTGTCTGCTCTTTGAGCCGACGCGACACTGGAAAATTGCTGTTGATGAATTGCCGGGCTTGCTTCACCACCGGTTGAGGGATAGAGTCGGAGCATTGGGATGGAAAATTCGGTATATACAACAAAAATATATTTTGCGTGATGAACTGGAAGTTCATTACGTATTTTGTTCTTGTACGAAATCTCTGCATGTACACTGATGTCGTACAACTCCTGGAGAAACATGCATGCGAATGACAACACGCAGTCGGTACGGTACGCGGATGATGCTGGATATTGCCTTCCACGGCCAGAACGGTCCTGTCCGGATAAATGAAATTGCCAGAAGACAGAATCTTTCCGTAAAGTATCTGGAAAAACTGGTTCGGGAACTCAAGGCCGCCGGTCTGGTCAACAGCAAACGCGGACCGAAAGGCGGCCACTCCCTCTCGCGTCCTGCCTCGGAAATCAACATCGGGGAGATCGTGCGGGTTCTGGAAGGGGGAACCGCGCTGGTGGATTGCGGCGTGCCCGGGGAGCAGTGCGAACGGGCGGGGAATTGTCCCACCCGTGATGTATGGGTGCAGGCGGCCAACGCAATGTATGACGTGCTGACTCAAATGACGCTGGAAGATCTTCTTCAGGATTATGATATTTCCGCTCTTGGACCGTGCTCGGGCGGGGAGGGTTTCTGAACGTCCGGAAAAGGCACCTTTTCCAAGGGTGCGCCGGATTGAATAATTCTCTGTGGGGACACTGGGAATACTGATTTCGGCTTTTTTTCCCGTTCTTGCCAAGCTGGCGATTTGTGATTTTTCTGTCTGACGGCCGAGTGGTTTGATCGCGATTTGAAGTATGGGAGGTCCAATGACCAGACGACTGATCCTCGCAGGCGGCGGCCATGTCCACATGAGCGCCATGAAAGGCCTGGCCCGGTTCACCGAGTCCGGACACGAGGTGCTCCTGGTCGGGCCGGACGAATATCATTATTATTCGGGCATGGGGCCTGGTTTGCTGGGGGGGATGTACCGGGCGGAAGACATCCGGTTTCATGTGGCCAAGATGGTGCGCGACCGGGGAGGGCGGTTTGTTTGCGGCAGGATTGCGCGCATAGAGCCGGACGCACAGCGCGTGTTTTTGGAGGACGGCAGTGATTTTTCCTACGACGTGCTGTCCCTCAACGTGGGCAGCCGCGTACCATGCGATTTCCCCGAAGCCGCGACGGTCGGGAACCTGTTCGCGGTCAAGCCCATTCAGGACTTGGCGACGGCCCGTGAAAAGATTCTTGATTTTTTTGGCAAGGGCATCCCCTTGCAGGTGCTTGTCGTCGGCGGTGGCCCAGCCGGACTGGAGTGTGCGGGCAATGTGTTGGGACTGGCTGAAAAACACGGTGGGAGCGTGCATGTCAGCGTGGTCGGGGGCAGTCGGTTCATGGGAAGGTTTTCAACGCGCATCAGATCGCTGGCTCTGGACAATCTTCAGCGACGCGGTGCCAGGGTTCTGGAAGGCGTATGGCTGGACCGGTTCAACGTCAATCAGGCTGTGCTTTCAGACGGAAGCAAGATCGCGTTTCATGTGGGCATCCTGGCCGTGGGCGTCGCCATGCCGGAAATTTTGGCCCAATCCGGCCTGGCCTGTGGGGCGCATGGCGGAATGCTGGTCAACAAGCACCTGCAAAGCGTGTCCCACGGAAATGTATTCGGCGGGGGGGACTGCATAGAATTTCAGCCCGCCCCCCTGGACAAGGTCGGAGTTTACGCAGTGCGCGAAAATCCGGTACTGACGCATAATCTTCTGGCCGCTCTGGAGAATCGTCCGCTCCAGGTTTTTGATCCTGGTTCGCCCGCCTATCTGCTGCTTTTCAATCTGGGCGACGGCACGGCCATCCTGTCCAAACACGGGTTCGCCCTGCGCCACGGGCTTGCCATGAAGCTCAAGGATTACATCGACCGCAAGTTTATGCGTGAATTCCAGGTTTCGGGGGAAGTCTGATTTTTTCGGTACATGTCATGATGAAAGGCTCTGAAACACGCAGTTCCAGAGCCCTTCATCATGGTGCGCCGATACTTTCCCGGCAGGGGGGCGCTTCTTACACTTCCCGCCCCAGTTCGCAGGAAGGGAGTCCTGCCTTGAGGTTGTGCTCGATGGTTTCCAGGGGAACGCCCTTGGTTTCCGGTACATAGGCGCGGCAGAAAATCCAGCCTGCCAGCCCGACCAGGGCATAGAGCCAGAACGCGCCTGGCTTGCCCAGGTTTTCGGTGATGGACAGAAAGGTCATGGCCACCACGAAGTTGAATCCCCAGTTTGACAGAGTGGCCAGGCTCATGGCTTTTCCCCGGATGTTGGTGG
Source organism: Desulfovibrionaceae bacterium (assembly GCA_963665185.2). GTDB lineage: Bacteria > Desulfobacterota > Desulfovibrionia > Desulfovibrionales > Desulfovibrionaceae. The sequence goes on from CAXXPO010000021.1 coordinate 69,367, forward strand.
GGTATATTTCAGAAATGAGCAGCCAGGCAATGGGACCGAGGCTTACGGCAAAACAGGCGATGTAGGCCAGCATGCCGCCCACTGCGACCCACTTGAGCAGCGCGCCGAGCTGCGTTTCGAAATAAAATGCCCCGCCCAACGCGGCGAGGCTGGCGGTCATGCCCAGCAGCCCCATGGACAGCAGAGGCTTGCGGCCCAATTTGTCGATGAGCCTGATGGACACGATGGTGAAGAGCACGTTGATGACTCCCACGCTGACCGTGGCCGTGATGGCGGAAACGTCCGAGGTGAATCCGGCCATCTGGAAGATGGTGGGCGCGTAGTAGATGACCGTGTTGATGCCCGTGGCCTGCTGCACCAGCATGATGCCCACGCCGATGATGAGGGCCGGGCGGAGCCATGGGGAGAGCAGGTCGCGCAGGGAGCCTTCTCCGTCCGATTCTGCAATGGCCTGCCGTATCTGTTGGATTTCAGCCTGTGCCTCGGTTGCGGGAAGCAGCTTTTTCAGCACGGCCATGGCCTCGGCGTCCCGGTTTCTGGACATGAGCCAGCGGGGCGTTTCCGGCAAAAAGAGCATGCCCACCAGCAGGGCCATGGCCGGGACAACGCCGCACAGAAACATGGTGCGCCAGCCGAAGCCCAGATGGGCGCAGGCATCGTCGACAAAGTAGGAAACCAGGATGCCGATGGTGATCATGAGTTGGTTCAGGGAAACCAGGGCTCCGCGCATGGCGGGCGGCGAAATTTCGGAAATGTATAACGGCACGCAGAACGAGGCCACGCCGATGGCCACTCCCAGGACGAGACGTCCCGCGGCCAGCCCGGTCACGTTTTGGGCCATGGCCGCTCCGATGGTTCCCAGGACGAATATGAGGGCTGTGGACAGCACGACTTTTTTGCGGCCGAAGCGGTCGGTTATCTGGCCGGAAAAGAATGCACCCAGCATGGCTCCCACCAGCACGGCGCTGACAATGATTTCCTGTTGCAGGGCGCTTAAGCCGAAGTCCTGCTTGAGGAACAGAAGCGCCCCGGAAATGACCCCCGTGTCGAATCCGAAAAGCAGGCCTCCCATGGCCGCCACGCCCGCGACAACATATGCAAACCGAGATGTGTCCTGCACTCCTTCCTCCTTTTGCAAATTACCGGACAGAACCGCTGTCATACTGCTGAAACGCCGGGATATGGCAGGATAACGAAAAATCCGCCCGATTCCTACCGATAGTCTGCCATATAACCGCAACATGTGACGGTCCGGCATAGGTTTTGTCGGGGGCCCCTGGCACCGTCTGGATTCTACGAAGGAAGGGCGGAAGGCGGGAAGGGGGGCAAGGATACCACGAGGGAACAGGGGGACTTGCGCCCCCCCTCAGGCTGCAGAGAAAGGCCCGGCAGTTTCGTCGCACTGCCCCCCCCTCGGATCGGGAATTGCGGGTTTTCCTTGAATTTTTCTTGCGCCTTGCTTTCAATCCTCTCTCAGCAGCCTGCCAGAGTGCACTTTGCACCCAACCTGGCAGGCTGCGTCGCTTGAATTTATCGTCCGGCCATGGCTCGGCGGATGCTCTTAATGATGTCGTCAAGTTCGCTGGGTTTGACCAGATAGTCGAAGGCGCCAAGCTTGAGGCACTGCTTTGCCTCGGCCTCGCCTCCGTGTCCGGTGAGGATGATGACCTTGAGTCGGGGGTCCATTATTTTGCAAACCTTGAGCGTTTCGATCCCATCCACATCTTCCATCTTCAGGTCCAGGAGAACGACGTCGAAATCCTGTTCGCGCAAGGTCTGAATGGCTTGGCGTCCGCTGTTGGCCACGCTTGTGGTCACTCCCCGGACTTCGAGCCGTTTGGACAGTGCCTTGGTGTAGGACGCTTCGTCGTCCACAATAAGCACCCGGACAGGAAAATCGACTTTTTCCGGACTCATCCCGCGTACCTGTTGGTGATTTCCTTGAGTTGGGCCTGCATGATCTTTTCTTCATGCAACGCCTTTTTTTCTTTTGCCTGGCCCACGACCCGGATCAGGTTGTCGATGTCGCAGGGCTTCATCAGGTAGTCGAACGCGCCTTTTTTCATGCCGTCTATGGCGGTTTCAATGGTGGCGTGGCCTGTCAGCATGACCACCTCCGCCAGGGGAAAACGCGTGCGGATTTCCTGGAGGGCCTGGACTCCGTCCATGCCGGGCATCTTCACGTCCAGTATAACCACGTCGATGGTGTCGTCCTCTCCCAGAATTTCAAGGGCCTTGGCACCGCTGTCCGCAGTGCGCACGTCCAGATTGCGGGAGGAGAGTCTTTTCTCCATTATGGCCAGAAAACTCGTCTCATCGTCAACCAGAAGTACCTTGGCGATGCTCATGCTATGTCTCCCATTGCTATGAGTTTCATTGATCTTTTGCGGAAATCGGGATGCTCACATGGAACACCGTGCCCACGTTGACCTCGCTTTCCACGGTTATTTCCCCACCCATCTTGTTCACCACGCCGAAGCAGATGGCCAACCCGAGGCCAGTGCCCTTGCCCACAGGCTTGGTGGTGTAGAATGGTTCGAATATGCGGGCCAGATTCGCCGGGGCAATGCCCTGCCCGCTGTCTTCAACGTCAATGACAATGTTCTCGTCCTGGCGTCTGGCCCGCACGATGATGCGTCCTTCTTCCTTGGTTATGGCGTCGATGGCATTGTTCATGAGGTTGAGAATGACCTGTTGCAATTCAGTGGACGAGGCCATTATGGCCGGGAGTCCCGGCTCGAATTCCTTTTCCACGGTGATGTTGTTGAAACGTGCTTTTTGTGCCGTGAGGGCTATCATCTCCTGGAGCAGGGCCACCACGTCCACTTCGTTGACGCGCGGGTCCGTGCGCCGGGCAAAGCTCAGGAGCTTGTGGGTGATTTCCTTGCAGCGCCTTCCCTGGATGTTGATTTCGTTCAGGGATTCGTTGATCTCGTTCATCCCGTCTTCTTTCTTGTAGTCGCCCAGCTTGATGAGGTCCTGAATCCATCCTGCTGATTCGATCATGATGGCCACGGGATTGTTTATCTCGTGCGCGATGCCTGCGGCCAGTTCGCCGATGGCGGCGAGCTTGCCGGTTTCAACCATCTGCTTCTGCATTACTTCCTGGGTCTTTTCCGCCGTGCAGAGCTTGCGCAACATGCGTGTGGACAGGTAGGCCACGGTGAGTACTATGCACAATGCGCCGAAGATGGTGATGGCCAATCCGGCGATCCGGGCGTTGTACAGGCTGACCAGGGCGTCGCTTTTGAGCTGCTGGAAGACGAGAATCCAGTCGCTGCTTTTCAGGGGAGCGGACACCAGCAGGTATGCCTTGCCGTTGCTGGCGGTATGTTCCCTGAGAATGGGCTTTGTGTCGGTATGGGGAGTGTTTGCCAGCAGGCTGATGATGGACGGGTCCACCGCGATGTCGCTGCGGCGTTGGGTCTGAAAATGACCGTCCCGGCTGATGACGAAGGCCGCGCCGGTTTCACCGATGCGGATGCCTTTGACCAGGGCGTTGAAGTCCGCAAAGTTGATCGTGGCCCGCAAAAGCCATGGCTGTTCATTGTGGATGAGCTGCGAAGTGACGATGAAATGCGGGATGCGCCGGATTCCCAGGAACACGTTGCTGATATAGCTTTCGCGTTGTATTGCCTGCCGGAACCATTCGGCATCGGCGTAGTTTGCCTCGCCCAGCTTGTAGGGTCCGGCATAGGCAACCTGGTTTCCCTTGGGGTCTATGAGCCCGATGTCGTCGAACACGCCGGGATAAACTGTCTTCAGGCTGCCCAGACGGGTTTCCAGGCTTTGCGGACGCATAAGGTCGTCCACCCCGCAGGATATGGTGATCATGCGGATGTTGGCCTGGCGTTCGGTCAGGTAGACGTCGATGTCCCGCGCATTGCGTTCCACAAACGCCTTGAGATAGTCGTTGACCTTCTCGGAGTAGGCCGTGTCGAAGAAGGAGTAGAGCACCCATGTGCTCAGGAAAAGGGCGGTAAGGGACACCAGGATGGACATGAACATCATGCGCCGTCCCAGGCTTATGCCTGTCATGTCCTGCCGGGCTTCGGCTTCCGTCTGTTTGGAGAAACCGACGCTTCTTTTTTCGCCAGCCATATGACATCCCCCTGTATCTCAGGGTTACGGGTTGGTCCGGTGGGTACGCGCCAAATGTGCGAAGTCCGACCAGCCCCGTTACCAAAAACGTGGGTCAAATGCCGCAGCCGCCAAGATAAAGGTCCCTCCCCAGTTTCCTTTTCCAGCTTCTGTCACGCTCATTCTGTTTGTTCGGAAAGTATGTTTTACAGAAAAAACATACTCTCCAAAAGGTCGCATTGCAAAAAGAACACTCCCCGTCCTGGCGCGTCGCCTGTGGAGCAACGCGGTCAAGGGCAAAGGTCGCCTTCCGGTAACGGGTTCGATCGTTTTCGTCGGGCGGCCAGCTGCTTTTGTTGCGGTCGTCTTCGCCGCATTACTCCGGGTCGATCGGTCCGATGGTCATGTTCGGACACATGCCCCGCATGTCGCTGTCGTGGTAGGCCTGCATCAGGTTGAACGACACCTGCTGCGTTGTTTGCGCATGGCCTGCGGTTTCCGGGCTGCCGTCGTAATACGCGCCATTGGCTTCCAGGATGTGTTCGATACGGTGCTGGAAGCCTTCCACGAATTTAGCGCCACTGCCCTGGAATTCCATGCGGCCCAGGCTCAGCGATTTGGCCTGCCCCAGTTCTTTCAGTGATATGGAATTGAATTCCAGGTCTTCCGGGGTGGAGATGTATCCCCATACCAGGTGGTCGTCGGGCACGTTGATGGGTTCCGCCGCATCGATGATGGTGTGGGGCATCACGATGCAGTTGCGTCCGATGGAGATGCGGGCCTCGGGCGTGCCGTGCACAAAGGAGTTGAAGCCCACGAAGGTTTTGCGGCCCAGGTCGCTGTTGATGACCTTTCCGCCGTGCGCGGTGACGTTGAGACCCTCGTAGGTGGAATTGATGATGTAGCAGTTTTCCTGGGCATTGGAGCCGTCGCCCAGCGTGGAGTCTTCAATGTATGCGCGTTGGGCGACCAGCACGTTTTCGCCCAGCGCGTTTTGTCCTTTGTAGACGGCGTAGGGGTTGGCGTAGGCTTCGTCCGGTATGGCGCAGGATATGACCGGGTGCACCGCCGTGTACACGGATTCGAAATCTTCCTTGCGGTTTTCCACAAAGTCCATGAACAGGCCCTGCGGGCGGTTGTCCGCATCCAGGGTGATGTATTTTCCCAGCACCACGGGGTCGTGGCGGTAGGAAAATTCAAAAGCGCCGGGCAGGCGTATCCAGACGCAGCCGGGATCCACGTGTTTGCCTGTGAGTTCCCCGGCCTGCACGTAGGAATACGCGCCTATGGAGCAGGAGCGGAACGTGGACAGGTCCACCGTGGCGAACGGGCCGATGAAGCAGCCCTCCACCGATGTGCCATGGATGTTGGCGTATTGCATGGACAAGGTGTTCAGGATCTTGAAAACCTCCACGTTTTCCGGGTCGTGCGAGTTGTTGTGCACCAGGGTTTTCACCAGGAAGCTGTGGCGTATGGCAATGCGTTCGTCGGCAAAAAGGCGGACCTTGTGGCTGTTGATGTCCACGATATCGCCCTTGCGTTTGAGTTCATCGCCGCGGATGTCGCTTTTGTAGAGCACGGAATGGTCTATTTCCGTGCGGCCCAGAAAATAGGTCCCGGCCAGGCTGGAATACGTGAATTTGAAAGACAGGGGATGCTGCGTGGTGAGCGCGTAGAATGCATAATACAGGGCGTGGCTGTCCAGGGGGATCTGCCCTTCGATGTACTGGCGGGCGTCGAATCCCGGGTAGCGGAGGTTTATGTTCACTCGTGCGACGATATGGTCGAGAAGTTTGCTGAGTGTTTTCATGCGGCATGGTCCCTTTCGTTGGAGCGTTGGTGAAGTGCCGGGGGCCAAGGCCCCCGGCGCGATCAGTCGGCAACTACGGGGTTGGAACGGTTACGGGCATTCCCATGAGAGGCCAGATGACATAGGCAGCCAGACCAATAACAACCATGAGCATGATACTCGCTGGAATGCCGTAGGTAAAGAATTCACCAGTGGTGAATTGTCCGGAATCGTAGGCAATGGCGTTGGGAGCCGCGCCGACCAGAAGCAGGAAGGGCATGCCGGCGGTGGCCAGGGAGGCGTACAGGATGACGTCGGGAGCCACGTTGAGATACGGGGCTATGACAAGGGCCACCGGCAGGGATATGGCAATGGCCGCCACGTTCATGATGAAGTTGGTCATGATCATGACGAAGAAGGCGATGCTCAGGACGAAGACGAACCAGTTGGCTTCTTGGAACATGGCCAGCCAGTTGACGGCCATCCACTTGGCAGCTCCGGTCTCCCAGAGGCAGAAGCCGATGCTCATGGCTCCGGCAAAGAGCAGGATGATGTTCCATGGAATGTCTTCCAGATCCTTGAGATCGAGAATCTTGAAGACGAAGAACAGCACGCTGGAGACCAGGATGAGAGCGGTTTTGTCGATGGCCTTGAGCTCGGGGACAAAGGCCCGCAGGCTCATGAGCACGATGATGCCGCCCACGATGACGGCGGCCATGATTTCGTTGCGGGTCAGCGGTCCCATCTTGGAATTGAGTTCGCGGGCTTTTTCACGCAGGCCTGGAATGGTGGCTTTTTCCGGCTTGAGAACAATCATGAAGAATCCCCAGAGCAGAAAAACCATGAGCCAGCCGATGGGGAACATGTACCAGGTCAGTTCGAAAAAGCCGATCTCGCGGTGAACCACTTCCTTGAAAAATCCCAAGGCAACCGCGCCGCGGGCCGCGCCCAAAAGGGTGACTATGGACCCGGCGCCGGCCACGTAGGCCATGCCAATGAACAGCCCTTTGCCGAATTTGGTGGGTTTTTTGCCTTCGCCGTACAGGCTGTAGATGGCCAGCAGCAGCGGGTAGATGGTTGCAGCCACGGCGGTGTGTGCCATGATGTGCGTGAGCAGGGCGGTTACGACGAAAACGCCCAGATAGATATTGCTGGTCTTTTCACCGACGATGTCGAGCATTTTGTAGGCCAGGCGCTTGGTCAGGCCGGTCTTGGTGAAAACCAGGCCGATCATGATGGAGGCGAAAATGAACAGGACCGAGGGGTCCATGAAATCCTTGAAGGCCACGTTGGCCGGGCGGATGAGGAACATGACCTGGAGAATGCCGATGAGCAGACTGGTCACGCCGATGGGCACGACCTCGAAGACCCACCAGATGCCGGCGATGAGGAATACGGCCAGGGCGCCCTTGCCTTCGCGGGTAAGCACGAAATGCTCGCCCAGCGGGTCGATGGCGTCGGGCAGGGGAGGGCAGTAATACATTATACAGAATATGGTCACGCCCAGAAGCATGAACACCAGTCGTTTCCAGTTGAATGCAGTGGTTTGTGCCGAATCCATTTTTCCAACCTCCGTTCTTGCGCTGAACCGGGTTACTTGGTCCCGCAGCCAAGCATGCGGGTTCTGATCTCTTCAAAGACGTCGCCGAAACGGAGCACGCCCGTCACCTCGCCGTCGCCGTCACGTACCAGCAGGGGCTGGTGCACACCCACGACATAACGGTGGATTGCCCTCTCCAGGTCATCATTTTCCGCAACGAACTCGCCTTCCTTGGGGATGTGCATGACGTCAAGCACACTGGTTTCCGCCCCACGCTTGCAAAGTGTTTCCAACGAATCGGACCAAAGGTCGAACTCACGGAAAATCGCGGCCACATATTCGTTGGTAAGAACCTCGTGCTCCACCTTGCCGTTGAGGAGCCGTTTATAACTTGGTTCAAGCGCCTGGAAAATGTCCACCATGGTTACTTTTCCCATAAGTTTCCCTGTCTCGCCAATCACCAGTACGTCGCGGTGGGCGTGTTGACGGTCCGCCTTGGCGGCAAGGTCTGCCTGCAGGGCGAAGAACACATCCAGCAGCGTGGCCGTTTGCGGAACGGTCACGTACTGGTCCACCGGAATCATGATTTCTTTTACTTTCATAACCATCCTTCCTGCTGATGGATTGGGACTATGGCGTTGTGCTGTCCGGCGTTTCATTGCCCAGACGAAGCGCGGCGGCGAGAATGCCTTCCAGTTCTCCCATGTCCACGGGCGTGGCGATTTCCGTCAGCGCGCCGTGTTTCATGGCGTCCATGGAAAGGTGGACGTCGCCAGAATGATTGATGAGTACGACAGGGGCGTTCGGGCACAGTTTCCGGACTTCCGGGATGAATGGCAGACGTGTCTGTTCCCGGCTGGAAAGCCCGAGGAGAATTGCCTGTGTTTTTTCCCGGCATGCCAGGCTCCGGGCCTCGTCGAGGTCGCCGGTGTCCTGCACGGCAATGCCTTTTTTGCGCAATTGGAGCGCAAGACTGCTGCGAAACGCCGTGTCGCTGTCAACAATCAGCACGTTCATGTCCCAGTTGTTCCTTTGGATGTTCACCGGTTAACCCAAACCGGCAGACAAGGAAGGGCAAAGAACATGCCGTAAAATGATTTTATAATGAAAACGGTATGTTATGTTTTTAGGCTGATGGCGGCTTTAGGATTGAGAATTAAAATAAGACATTTTGAATCATATAGCATCTCCGCCTATGAATCATTATGGAACAATTATAAACAATTTCAGTGTCACACATTGTCGCCGGAGTGCAGCTCCCCTGCAAGATGGGCAACCACGGCGGCTTCGGCCGTGCCGACCACGTCGTCATACATGCGCACTCCCTTCCATTGCAGAAAATCATAGTATTCGCCTTCAATACCCGCGCATATCACGGTCTTGATGCCTTCGGTTATGACCAGCCGGCAGACCGCCTCGGGCGAGGCGCTGTCCAGCACCACCAGCTTGTCCTCACGCGCCACCACGTCCTGGCCGTGGCGCACCACGGTCACGATGAGCACGTCTGTCGCCAGGTCGAAACGCGGGGCGATGTCCGCGTCGAGCAGGGGGATGAGAATTTTTTCCATAATATCAATCCAGACCGTAGGTTTTTATTTTCCGCCACAAGGTGCTGCGTCCCCACCCCAGCAGGCTTGCGGCCTTGTGCTTGCGGCCGCCGGATTTGACCAGGGCTTCCAAGATCATGCGCCGTTCCACATCCTCCCAATTGTCGTTGGCAGAGATGGTATTGGAAAACTGCACGGGAACATGCGCATTTCCGGTCCCATGGGGATCGTTCAGGGTTGCAGCGGAATGCGGCTCCGTGTTCATGGACGACACCTGAGCACCTCCACCACCCGTCTGCATCCCGGAAATGCTTCCGGGATGTCTGGTCAGATAGCCGGGAAGATGGCGTACCTGGATGCGCTCGCTGTCGCAGAAGTTCACGGCGTATTCTATCACGTTGCGCAGTTCGCGCACATTGCCCGGATAGGCGTAGTTTTCCAGCAGGGCTGCCGCCCGCTCGGAACATCCGCTGATGGTCTTGCCGAAACGTTGGCAGAAGCGTTTCAGAAAATGGTCTTCCAGCAGGCTGATGTCGTGGCCCCGTTCGCGCAGGGGGGGCAGGTGCAGCCGGATGACATTGAGCCGGAAAAAGAGATCCTGGCGAAAACGGTTTTCACGAACCATGGTCTCCAGGTCGCGATGGGTGGCCACGATGACGCGCACGTCGGAAACAACTCCCTTGGTGCTGCCCAGGGGATAGATGACCTTGTCGTCCAGAAAGGACAGCAGCTTGACCTGGAGGTTCAGGGGCAGGTCGCCTATTTCCGTCAAAAAAAGAGTACCGCCGTGGGCCAGTCGGAAACGCCCCGGCTTGTCCTGGTCCGCGCCCGTGAACGCGCCCTTGGCATGGCCGAAAAGTTCGGACTCCAGCAGGGTGTCCGGCAGTGCGCCGCAGTTGACCTTGATGAACGGTCCGCCGGACCGTTCCGAGGCCTTGTGGATGGCCTCGGCCAGCATGTCCTTGCCCGTGCCGGTTTCGCCCGTGATGAGCACTGAGGAGTCGGTCTGGGCCACGCTGGGAACCATGCGGAAGACGCGTTCTATCTGCGGGCTTTTGCCGATCAGTCCGCCGAAGCTGTATGTGCCCGGACCGGGTTTTTCATGGCCTTCGGGAACGGCGGCCGGAGCAACTGTTTCAACAATGCCCACCTGCCGCCCCTGGCCGTCGAGCAAGGGGGCCACGGTCAGCCGGACGTCCAGCTTGCGCCGCTCGCGGTTGATGATGGTCGCCTTGGTGGCCTGCGGTTCAAACGAATCCTGACCGGACTGGACCGGACAGCCGCGCAGGCAGTAGTCGCAGCGCAGGGCGTGCAGGCATCTCAGCCCGGCGATATCTTCGCGGGCCGCGCCTGTGATCCGTTCATAGGCGCTATTGACCAGCATGATGTTGCCATGCCTGTCCATGATGCACACGCCGACCGGCAGTTCGTCAAAAAAATTGAGAAAGACTCCGGGCGCGGACAATACGCCTCCCAGGCGTTTAACTGCGGATTGTACCATGCAGCAGAGGTAGCACGGCCAGGTATATGGGGCAATCGCTTTGCACGGAGGAGGAAAGGGGACTTTTCAACTGCCGCGCCTTTCCGTACCATGCCGTTCCTTGCCGCACAGGCGGAAAAATTTGGTCAGGAGCCGGAGCCTTGAGTACAATTCGCGGACGGTTTGCGCCCAGCCCCACGGGGCGCATGCACCTCGGCAATGCGTTCGCCGCCTTGTTGTGTTGGCTGGCGGCCCGAAACCGGGGAGGACAGGTCGTTTTCCGGGTTGAAGACATCGACCCGCAACGCTCCCGGCCGGAATACGTCGATCTGCTCATGCGCGATTTGGCCTGGCTGGGGCTGGACTGGGACGAAGGACCGGACCGGGGCGGTCCCTGCGGACCCTATGTGCAGAGCCTGCGCCTGCATCGCTACGAAGAAGCCTTACGTTCCCTGGAGTCGCTTGGCGCGGTTTATCCCTGCTGGTGCTCCCGCAAGAAATTGCAGGAGGCGGCCCGCCTTCATCCGTCCACCACACGTCGCGACGCCGGTCCGGCCTACCCTGGTTTCTGCCGCAACCTGAGCAGGGAAGAACAACAGGCCTGTGCGATCAATGGACAAAATCCCATGCTGCGGTTGCGTTTTCCCGAGCGCGACTACGCCTTTGACGACCTCGCTTTGGGCCGGGTTGTGCTGCCCGGGCCTGAAATCTGCGGCGACTTCAGTCTGCGCCGTTCGGACGGCGTCTTTGCCTACCAGCTCGCCGTGGTGGTGGACGACATGGACATGCGCATCAACCAGATCGTGCGCGGGGCAGACATTCTTGACAGCACCCCGCGTCAGATCCATCTGCTCGAACTTCTGGGCGGCCCGATCCCCCAGTATGCCCATGTTCCCCTGCTGGTGGACAGTCGGGGCCGCAAACTCTCCAAACGCCATGCCTCCTTGGAACTGGCCGCCTTGCGCGAATCCGCGGTACCCTCGGAAAACATCGTCGGCTACCTGCTTTGGTTGGCTGGATTGCAGGACGCACCGCGACCGGCCAGGGCCGCACATTTTGTGGACAACTTCGACTTTGCGCCGGTTCCCTCCCAATCCCTGGCCGTTCCCGACAATGTGGCCGATATTCTCGGCGGGGCAGACTGATCCCCTTCCTTTTCCGGTTGGCATTTTCGTCCATTCAGCACTTGCATTGCCCGTCTCGCACCTGTAACAGTACGTCCAGCCGATTGGGGTGTCCCGCGCGGAGCGGGGCTGAGATTACACCCATCGAACCTGATGCAGTTCACACTGCCGAAGGGAATCGGGGCCGTGCCCTTGCGGGCATACACTCCACGACTCCTTCCTTTCCTCCCCGGCGGACTGCCAACGCGCTATTCTGGAGCGCCCAACCCGCTTGCTCAAGCAAGGACGGATCATGTTGCAATTGCAAAAAAACAAAGCCCTTCTCGACCTCATGGATTCCTGTCTGCCCGCTGTCTGCCAACGCGAAGGCCTGGATGAGGCCCTGGTGCGCGAGGCCATTGCCCGGGGAACCATGGTGCTTCTCGGCAACCCGGCCCGCAACGACTTCATCCCCACCCTGGTGGGGCAGCCCGCCAAAGTGAAGGTCAATGCCAACATCGGTACGTCGCCCTTCATGAACGAGCCGGCACGGGAAATGAAAAAGGCCCGCCTTGCCCGGGCCGCAGGAGCCGATACCATCATGGATCTGTCCACGGCCGGCGATCTGACCGCCATCCGCCAGGAAATGCTGGATGCCTGTCCGCTGCCCCTGGGAACCGTGCCCATTTATGGCGTGGCCGCCAAATACATCCTGGCCAAGCAAGATCCCGCAGAATTCAAGGCCGATGAGCTTTTCGAGGAAATAAAGCGTCAGGCCGAGCAGGGCGTGGACTTCATGACCGTGCACTGCGGCGTGTCCCGCCGCGCAGCCGCCCTTGCCAAGGAAGCGGGCCGCATGATGGGCATTGTTTCCCGCGGCGGTTCCATCACCGTGCGCTGGATGCAGATCAACGATCGGGAAAATCCCCTCCTGGAGCGCTTTGACGAACTGCTCGACATTGTCGTCAGGCACAATGTCACCCTCAGCCTGGGCGACGGCATGCGTCCAGGAGCTGGAATCGACGCGGGCGATACCGCCCAGTGGGACGAAGTCGTCACCCTGGCCGAACTGACCCGTCGCGCCTGGAAGGCCGGGGTGCAGGTTATGATCGAAGGCCCCGGACATGTCCCCATGCATCAGGTCCAGGCCCAGATCCAGGGCATCAAGCGTCTCTGCATGGGCGCCCCGCTGTACGTTCTCGGTCCCCTGGCCACTGATGCGGCACCCGGCTACGACCACATTGCCGGAGCCATCGGCGGTGCCATGGCCGTCACCCACGGAGCGGATTTCCTTTGCTACCTTACTCCTGCGGAACACCTTACCCTGCCCGATGGCGAAGACGTGCGCGCAGGCGTGATAGCCTCGCGCATAGCCGCTCAGTGCGGTGAATCCGCCCTTGGCCGTCCCCATGCCGTACAGCGTGATATCGACATTTCGCAGGCCCGTGCCGACCTGAATTGGGAACGCATGGCCGAACTTGCCCTTGATCCGCCCATGGTCCGCCATCGTCGCAAGGACCATGCGGACAAGGACGAATGCGCCATGTGCGGAGAGTTCTGCGCCGTGAAGATGTTGAAGGATTTTTAAAGAGAAAGACGACGGCTCTGGGGGCCTGCGGGGAGTGATGGTCCCTGCAGGCCCAGCCGACCGTTTCATGACAAAGGCCCTGTCGACGAGCACAGCTCGTCGGCAGGGCCTTTGTCATGAAACGGAGGGGGAAAGGGCGGTCATCCCCATGTGTTTGGGGAGCGAAGTGTTTTGGCCTTTAAGAAAAAAGGCTGTGGGGTGAGCTGAAAGTCAGGAAGTGTCGCCAGCTGCAGCCCTTTAAAATTGTGGCCCGGCAGCATCCTGATCAACCGGTTTTTTTAACGTCCGTAGACTGCCGTGAAACTCGCCTTGCCCAGCGTATGGGCGTTGACCATAAACCCGACCATGGCTGCGGAACTCTCCGGCGGCAAATCCAATTTCTCCACATCCAGGGCGTGGACCGTGAAAATGTAGCGGTGGTTGCCGTGTCCTTCCGGCGGGCAGGCCCCGCCATACCCGGGAGCGCCAAAGTCGGTCCGGCTCTGGACCGCTCCGTCCGGAAGATGGCCGCCTTTGCTTCCCGCGCCTTCGGGCAGACGGTTTACCGCAGCCGGGATATTGAAGACCACCCAGTGCCACCAGCCGCTGCCCGTCGGCGCGTCGGGATCGTAGACGGTCAGGGCGAATCCCTTGGTTCCGGCAGGCGGATCGGTCCAGTGCAGGGCCGGGGACAGATTTCCTCCAGCGCAACCGAAGCCGTTCAGGATATGGGATTCGGGAAGCGTGCCCCGGTTCTGCACGGTGGGGCTGGTCAGGGTGAAATCCGCGGCCCGGCCGGTTCCGGCGGAAAGCAACAGGATCGTGCAGGCGACGAATGCCGCCCACAAGGAAACGTGTGATTTTCGCATGATATTCCTCCATTGGGTTTTGAAGGAGAACTATCACACGTTTTCCCGGAGGCGCAGTCACGATTCGGCCAAAGGCTGTCCCGAAACGGCTGTGTATTGCAACACCTCGCTGGGACTGACCCCGAACCGTTCCCTGAACAGTCCGGCGAATCGTGAGGCGGAGTTGTAGCCGCAACGGTATGCGGCTTCGCCCACCGAGGTGTTGCCCACCTGGAGCAGGGCCAGCCCTGCGTTGAGGCGGACTTCGCGGAGAATTTGCGTGAATCCGTCTCCCTCATTGTTCAGGTGGCGGCGGAGAGTGCGTTCGCTGGTGCCCAGTTTTTCCGCGATTCCCCGGATGGTCCATTCGCGGCCCGGATCCATGCCCATGACGGAGCTGCACCGGGAACTCCAAGATGACGCGGCCTGCCACAACAAAGGCATGCAATCGGTTTTGTCCGCCACGACCAGCAGCAATTCCTCCCTGCACAGGGCGAGGAGAGGTTCATTTTCGGGGGTGGCCGCCGCCATCTCCATGAGATGCCGCAGCGATGATTCAATGATCGCGTCACAGGGGATTTGCAGTGCTTCGAGCGGTCGGGTGGGGAAGCCATTGTTGGGTGGGCGCCCTGTCGCGGCGCGGGCGATCATGGCTTCCCCGTAGGTCAGACATAAGGCGGAATATCGACCGGAATGGCCGTCGGGCGTGTTTTCCACGGTTGTTTCCATGCGGGCCGGGAGAAGGAATCCTTCACCGGCGCGGATGCGCATGGAGTCCTGGCCGCAGAATATGGTCTTTGCGCCGTCCAGCACGAAGATGACGGCGGATTGGGGCAGGCTGACGGAGCGGATTTTGTGGCCCATGGTGAACGACAGGATGCCGAGTCCGGGCAGGCGTGTCAGTCCCGCTTTCGGCGCTGGGCGGGCGAGTATCTGTTGCAGCTTTTGGTTTAGAGTCCGGGTGTCCATGCCGAATGTGTATATTCATGCCCGAAGTTTTATTCAAGTTGAAGCGGCCTTGCGTATTTTTTGTGGAAAGCCGGCCTCATGCGCCTGGACCGCGCATGTGATCACTCCCAGCCCGGCGAGAATCCATGGCGGGGAAAAGGCCAGAAACGAGATGAAGCCCATGAACAGCAGGGCGCAGGCCATACGCAACGGCCAGGACGCGATAAGCCGCATGGCCGCGCTTATGGCAAGCAGGGAGTTGGACAGGAAAAACACGTTGGCGATGCAAACAATTTCTTCCAGCGAGATGACCTGAAGATGCAGCAGAACGAGACTGGCGCATTCGAACCCGACGATGCACAGCATGGCCGCAACGGGCGCGTCATGTTCGTTCCGTTTGGCAAGTACGGGGGGAAGGTGTTTTTCCACGGCCAGGGACGCGGCCAGGCGGGAAATTCCCCCGACGATCATCAGGTATGTGCAGGCGCACAGTGCCGTGGTGATGAGCATGACCACGATATCCGCAAAAGGCCCGAGCAGGATGGTGACCACGTCCGACACGCGGGACGTGCCGTTGCCGGGGGAAATGACGGCCAGCGCCCAGGCCACCAGGATGTAGACCCCGCAGATCATGGTCGCGGCCAGGGCTGTTCCCCAGGGTATGGTCCTGCGCGGTGTCCGCACGTCCATGGTGTAGTTGCCGATGATTTCCCAGCCGATGATCGCCCAGAACAGAACCAGCAGGGTGCGGCCCATGGCGGAAACGTCGAACGGCGCGCCGGGGATTGGAAGCACGGGCGTGTTGAGAATGGTCGTTACGCTGCCCGCCACGAGCGTGAGGCTCACGGCGATGCTGGCGGCAAAGGCGATGCTTCCCACCAGGGCGATTCTGCGCGTCAGCAGGCAGGCGCACAGCAGGAGCAGCCCGCCTGCAATGACGGTATCGACGTTTGGTTGAAGATGCAAAGCGCGTGAAATGGTGCTCGCCGCCGTCATGAGCACTGCGACCGGTCCTGCGCATACGGCGCAAAGCAGATAGATGGAGGCGAGCCTTCCCGCCCGTGCTCCGAATGCCTTGCGGATGGCGATGGGCGCTCCTTCCGCGCCGGGGTAGGCAAGAGCCAGCATGGCGAAGACCATGGCGAAGGCGGCTCCCAGCCCCATGATGACGAGCCAGCCTGCAACCGCCCACTGCCCTAATTGCGCCTGGGCAATGGGCGGGAGAAGAATGACGCCCGATCCCAAAACGGCTCCCGCAATCAATCCGCTCAGTTGCAGCGCTCCAATTTTTTTATGCATGCGAAGGCTCCTTGACGTAGTAATGGGAGTTTCGTAGCAAAAGCGGAGTAATCGGGAAAACTGAATTTTTAGAATAATACGTTCACCGAAACTGATCGATTGTTTCCGGGGACAAGTATGGAGATTCGTCATTTTCTGACGTTCAAGACTATTGTGGAGCAGGGCAGTTTTATTAATGCGGCCCGCATTCTCAACTACGCGCAGTCTTCGGTAACTTCGCATATCCGGGCGCTTGAGGACTACTACGGGCAACCTGTATTCGACCGCATCGGTAAAAGCGTTAAGCTCAATGCGTTCGGGCAGTTGGTGTACAAGCGCGTATGCGTGCTTCTGGCGGCATACGAGGAGGTTCGTGCGCTGAAGGATGAAGCGGGTGAGCCGGCGGGACGTCTGCGGATCGGTGCTCCGGAGTCGACACTGCTCTACAGGCTGGCTCCGGTTTTGCAACGGTACAAGGAGTTGCATCCCCGGGTGGAGCTGGTGATGGAAAACGCCACCTGCCCGCAAATGCGGCAGGCGCTACGGACCGGTGAGCTGGATTTGGCCGTCCTTCTGGAGCAGGTCGGGAACGAACCGGACCTGGAGCGTGTTCCGTTGTTCGAGGAACCCATGAGCATCGTCATGCCGAAAGGGTATCCCGGAGACGATCTGAAGCCGGAGGTCAGCCATGTCATTTTGTATACCGAGGCGGGGTGCAGCTACCGGACGATCTTCCAGCGATTGCTCGAAGTAAGGGGCGTCCGGACGGACAATGTCATGGAAACGGCGAGCCTCGAGGTCATCAAGCAATACGTCCTGTGCGGCATCGGCGTATCGTTTCTCCCCACGGTGGTCATCCGCAAGGAACTGGACGCCGGAGCGCTCAAACATGTTCCGTGGCAGACCTCCGATCCGGTTGTCGTCCAGATCGTCCGGCACAAGGATAAATGGATTTCCCCTGCCGTGGCCGCCTTTCTCCGTATTCTCCGTGAGGAGGCCGGGCGGTGGTGATATTGTGGCTGGCGGGTGGACTTCGGCCGGGCCGGAACCGGCAATTCGAGCATATCCCGCACATGTTTTTTTCTGTGGGAAATCGGCATAGTCTCCTGGCGCAAGCTTTGCAGGTATAAGGACGATATGCATCAGAAGGCCGGATGCCCGATACGTTTTTGTCTGCATCTTCAAAATTGTCGACATCCGCGCCACAAAAAGGAGCATCATGAAGACACTCAACCAGCTTATGGAGTCGGTCGTCGCATCGGGCCGGCAGGACAGCCCGGATCCCGGAGAGCTCGACCTGCTCCTCTATTCCCCCTGCCCGGTCAAATTGGCAGTCAAGGAGCGCCTGGACGCCGTACTTCGGGCATATGAAGACGCGGGCGACCCGCTCAGCATACACATTCCCATGGGGTGCACCTCGGTGGACCCGTATGACCCCCTTCACCTGGAAACTGATCCGGACAAGCTTCCCGACATTATCGCCTCCATCGGTTTCGGGGATTTTTTCCGAAAGGGGTTTTCCGAACGTTTCGTGAACACGGGGCTGTTCAAGGCCGTGCTTCCCGGAAAGATCCATCCCCTGCACGAAGAGGCGGGGATTGTGGACCCGGAGGGACGTTATACGGTCTATTCCCTGACTCCGTACATTTTTATGGTGGATACGGTCCGGCTGGGAGACCTGCCTCTGCCCCGACGCTGGGAAGACCTGCTGCACCCGCGCTACCGGGGGCAGATCAACATGTGCGGGGACGGCGACGACATGGCGGACGCGGCCCTGATGTGCATTTACAAGGATTTCGGCATGGAAGGCATCGAAAAGCTGGCCGCCAACGCCCACGGACTCATGCATTCCTCGCGCATGGGGAAATCAGGAGGTGCGGCCAAGGCCGGGGGAATCTACATTCTTCCGTATTTTTTCGCGGAAACCTCGCAGCAGCCCGACCACATGCGGGTCATCTGGCCCGAGGACGGCACGGCCGCCAGCCCCATTTATTTTCTGGCCAAACGGCAGGCCCGGCCCAGGCTGGACAGGCTGCTGGAATTCTTCACCAAGGGATTCGGCGAAATCCAAAGCGCCCGTTGGTTTCTGCCTCTGGGCGGCCCGGCGCCGGACAATCTGCCTGCCGGGGCGCGCATCAAATGGGTGGGGTGGGATTTTATCCGTGCCAACGACATCACGGCCGTGCGCGACGAACTGAACGGGACCTTCAGACGTCTGGTCAAGGAGACGCCGTGCGACTCGTAACCGTTGCCGGGCCGCCTTCGTGCGGAAAGACGTCCATTCTGACCCGCGCCTGTTCCGAACTGATGCGCCAGGGAGTTTCCTGCGCCGTGGTCAAGTTCGACTGCCTGCAGACCAGGGATGACGAAACCTACGCGGACGCGGGCATCCCGTCCTCGGCCGTGCTTTCCGGGGGCTTGTGCCCGGACCACTTTTTCGCCACCAATCTGGAGGAGGCGTTCGCCTGGGCCGAGGGTACGGGAGCCGAATGCTGCGTCATTGAAACCGCCGGGCTGTGCAACCGCTGTTCCCCCCATTTGCGCGGCGCTCTGGGCTTGTGCGTCATCGACAACCTCATGGGCATCGAGGCCCCGAAAAAAATCGGTCCCATGCTGCGCCTGGCCGATCTGGTGCTGGTGACCAAGGGGGATCTTGTCTCCCAGGCCGAGCGCGAAGTCTACCGCCACCGTATCCGGCAGATGAACTCCAAGGCCGTCATCCGCCACATCAACGGCCTTACAGGGCAGGGGTGCCGCGATCTGGCCGCCATTCTGGCCATGGCCCCGCCCGTCGAATCGGTCACGGACATGCGCCTGCGTTTCGCCATGCCTGCGGCGGTCTGCTCCTATTGTCTGAGCGAGACCCGCATAGGCAACCGCTATCAGAAGGGAAACGTGAAAAAAGCCACCTTTGGAGGCACGCATGGCCGGTGATTTTTTGACTTTGGAGAGCCTGACCGTGACTGCCGGTCGTGACAAGTCCGGCCAGGACGAAACCACGGACGTGGTTTTTTCTCCGGGAGAGATTACGGCCTTGCTCGGCCCTACCGGATCGGGCAAGAGCAGGTTTTTGTACGACATCGAATCCCTGGCAGATCATGATACCCCTTCGGACCGGCGCGTCCTGCTGGACGGCGTCAAGCCCGATCCGGACCGTCGTTTCGAGCTGCAGGGCAGACTGGTGGCCCAGCTTACGCAAAATATGAATTTCGTTTTGGACATGGGCGTGCGCGATTTTATCCGCACCCATGCCGAAAGCCGGGAGACCGATGATCCCGATGCCACGGCCGAGAAGGTCATTCAGGCGGCCAACGATCTGGCCGGGGAACCCTTTCATACCGACACCCAGCTTACCCAGCTTTCCGGGGGGCAGTCACGCGCCCTGATGATCGCGGACGCGGCCCTGCTCAGTTGGTCGCCCATTCTGCTGATCGATGAAATCGAAAACGCGGGCGTGGACAAGGTTCGGGCCCTTGATCTTCTGATCAAGAGCGACAAGATCGTGGTGATTGCCACGCACGACCCGGTGCTGGCGTTGTCCGCCAATCGGCGTCTGGTGTTCGAGAACGGTGCGGTCCGCCGGGTGATGGTCCGTTCGGACCGGGAAGAACGCCTGCTGGTCCGGTTGGAGGAAATGGAAGGGGAATATTCGCGTATCAGAACACTGCTCAGGCGGGGGGACCCGTTGGAGTGAGGAGATGTTCATGCCGGTTTCAAATCGAAAACGTGTCGGGCGTTTTGATTTGGAGCGGCGCGGGAGCTGGGGGGAAGTTTTTCGTCTCCGACGTTGCCGCACAGGGGGATGCCCCTGCGGCCTTCATCGTCATGTTTCGATCTTCCTTCCGGTACGCAGGAAATGCGCCCAGTCTTCGCGCTGCCTTTCCCGGGCGAGTGCAACGGCCTGCTGCACGTCGTACGCCACTTTCATCTGCCGGACGATCCACCCTGACGCACGTTTTTCAAGAACCGCGTAGGACGCGTGGGAACAATAATTCTCCATGGAATGAAGGACCGGTTCGTCATCCGTATAGGCAGGCAGTCCGACGCTGCCGGGGTTGATGACCATCTGGCCGGAGGAGAGTTGGACGCAGCGCGGAATATGGGTGTGGCCGCAAAGGATTATTTCTGCTCTTTGTCCCCCGAGAGACGCCGTGATTTCTCTGTCGGAACGCAGGCGGGGATGTCCTGCACGGATGTTTTCCAAAAGATATTCCAGGTCGCTGGCGGGTGAGCCATGGCACATGTATATATCGTCATCCAGCCTGCAATCGGAGGGCAGCGAGCGCATCCAGTCCAGCGCTTCCCGGCCGAGGTCGTCAAGGACAAAGCGCATGGTCGGGTGGGCGGCCGACTCGTCGGGTGATGCCTCTTTCCGTGATGCCTTTTGGGCCGCCTCGCAGATCTGACGGTCCTGATTTCCCCTGATGGTGGCGAGCATCCCGTGCTTTTGCAGCAGTTCGTAGGTCGCCCAGGGCGCGATCGGTCCGTAGAATGTATCGCCGAGGTTGACCATCTGCTTCACGCCGCATGAGAGCGCATCCTCGATCACGGCCTCCAGGGCAAAGACGTTGCCGTGAATATCCGACAAAACGGCAAGTTTCATGGCGCCTCCCTGGGGATGCTTTCCATCCCGTTCTTTTTGGCTTCCGGGAAAATACGGAGTGGGAACCGACGTGCCGGGCGATACGCCTTGTCGGTCAGGCGCGTTCTGGAAAAGGGCGTGACTTTGTCAGTTCGCGTTGTTTGGTCTGCCTTTTCTGCCGATCCTGTCTGTGCGCGGCGTCGCTCTGCTAGTAATTCACCATTTGCCGCTTGGTTTCGCGGTCGATGTCGCGTTGTTTCAGCTCCTGCTTGCGGTCAAAGGTTTTCTTGCCGCGTGCCAGGGCTATTTCCAGTTTGAACCGGCCGTGCACCAGATAGAACTTGGTGGGGATGACGGTGAGTCCTTTTTGTTCAACCTTGTCGGTCAGCCGGACGATCTCCTGGGTATGCAGAAGCAGCTTGCGCCTGCGTTCCGGGTCGTGTGTGACATAGCCGGAATGGTCGTAGGGCGCGATGTGCACGCCCACGAGCCAGGCTTCGTTGTTCCTGAACTCGATATGACCGTCTTTGAAGCTGATCTGCCCCTGGCGCATGGACTTCACTTCCGTGCCGAGCAGGGAGAGTCCGGCCTCGAAGGTCTCGAGAAATTCGTATTCATGGCGCGCTTTTTTGTTCACGGCCACGGTCTTGTGGGGCTGTTTAGGAGGCATATCCGTTTCCTTCGTCGCTTTCCAGCAGCGAGCTGAAGAATGTAAGTTCTTCTGGGAAGCGTTGGTAGATGATGTCTTTGACCAGCCGGTTGGTGCGCGAAACCGTGCTGGAAGTGAGCACGAGCTTGAGCAGCGAGGCGCATTCCTCCGTCGTGGTCTGGCGGATGATGCGTTTTATGCCCGGTATGGCCTGGGGATTGAGGCTGAGGCTGTCGATATGCATGCCGATGAGGATGGGCACGCAAAAGGGGTCCGAGGCCATTTCGCCGCACAGGGAGACTTCGATGCCCGCCTTGTGGGCGGCGTCCACAGTGTGCTTGATGCTGCGCACAATGGCCGGGTGCAGCGGCTGATACAGGTAGGACACATGGTTGTTGGTCCGGTCTATTCCCAGGGTGTACTGGATGAGGTCGTTGGTTCCGATGCTGAAAAAATCGACTTCGCGCGCCAGGAATTCAGAGACCATGACCGCGCTTGGCAGCTCCACCATGATGCCCACGGGCAGGTCGGGGTTGAAGGCGACACCTTCCCTTGCCAGCTCGCGGCGGCATTCGGACAGGGCGTTCTTGGCGTAACGCAGCTCCTTGAGTCCCGAGATCATGGGGAACATGACGCGGATGTTCCCCTGCGTGGCAGCCCGCAGAATGGCCCGGAGCTGGGTCTTGAAAAGCTGGGGATGGCGCATGCAGAAGCGTATGGCCCCGCAATCCCAGCGTGGGGTTGGTTTCCTCGAGTGCTCCAAAGGAGGAGATCATCTTGTCCGCGCCCAGGTCCAGGGTGCGAATGGTCAGGGGACGCGGGGCGAGGATGGCGGCCAGCTCGGAGTATTCCTCAAGGAGTTCGTCTTCCGTGGGCAGGTCCCGCCGGTTCATGTACTTGTATTCGGTGCGCAGAAGGCCCACGCCTTCGCCGCCGTTGTCCAGAACCTGTGCGACCTCCTCGAAGAGTTCTATGTTGGCGAGGATACGCAGGGAATGGCCGTCGCGGGTTTCCCCGGGCAGACGGCAAAAGCGGATGATGCTTTTCTGGTATGTGTGGAACTGGTCGCTGAGTTCCTCGTATTCCGCGAGTTCCTCGTCATCCGGGTCCACCAGGATCTTCCCCTTGAACCCGTCGACGATGACCAGATCGCCGTCGGAAATTTTTTCTTCCAGTTCGGACACGCCGACCACGGCGGGAATTTGCAGGGACCGAGCCAGGATTCCGGTATGCGATGTCTTTGCGCCCAAAGTGGTCACCAGGCTCATGATGCGGGTGACTTCCAGCTCTACGGTATCTGCCGGGGAGAGGTCGTGCGCCATGAGCACCACCCGGCCCTCGATGGACTGAAGGTCTTTTTTGCCGCCCAGAAGCTGATCCATGATGCGGCCTGCCACGATGCGCACGTCGCCCAGCCGTTCGCGGAAATAGGGGTCGTCCAGGGATTCGAAGACCCGGCCGAGTTCGGCCACGGCTTTTTCCAAAGCCCATTCCGCATTGATGGCGTGTTTGTCCAGGATGTCGGCTGCGGTTTTGGAAAGCTTGGGGTCGCGCACGATCATGATGTGCGAATCAATGATAAGACCGTGTTCCCGCAGTTCGGCAGGCACGTTGCCACGGATTTCTTCCAGTTGGGCGGCTGTGGCGGCAAAGGCCTGCTGCAGCCGGTCGAGTTCCCTGGCAACCCGCCGGGGGGAGATGATGCGTCGCGGCAGCCGGTCGTAGCGGTTTCTGTTCAGAAACAGCGCCCTGCCGATGGAAATCCCGGCGGAAACCGGGATGCCGCGTATGATGATCCTGGCCACAGTCAATCCTCTTCGAACTGGTTGTGGAACAAGGTCTCCAGGCGGTCCAGGGCCTGCGGGGCGTCGTCGCCCCTGGCCCGCATGACCAGGGTTGTTCCGGGCGCTGCAGCCAGGGTCAGGATGTCGAGGATGCTTTTGGCATCCACCTCCAGCCCTGCGGCCTGCAGTACAATGGTGCAGTCGAATTTCTGGGCTTCCTGGGCAAGTTTGGCTGCCGGGCGTGCGTGCAGGCCAAGCTCTCCTGTCACATGCACGTGGCGGACCAGGAAGCCGTTTTTGTTTTCGTCCGCACTCTTCTGGTTTTCGAGCATTTCAACCTCTATGTTCTGGGCTAGGCCGGAACCAGGCTTATTATAAAGCGACTGGCAAAGGGCCAAACCACAAGGGACAACAGAATAAGCCAGGCCACGAGTTCGCGTGGCAGCTGGAGGCGGATGGACATGGCCGCGGCCAGCCCCAGGGCGGACATGCCCCAGAGCCATTCCCTCCACTGCAGAGGCGCGGGCCACAGCAACACCCAGAAAAGTATGAGCAGCATGCAGTTGGCGTATTTGATGCGCTTGCCCCAATCAATGAGATTGAGGCGGCGGATAGCCTTGAGAATCTCGAATTGCCGACGAAATCCTATCCAGAACGTGACAGCTTTGAAGCCTTGCAATGCTGCGAGCAAAACGGCTCCCAATACCATGGCGGACACCGGATAGCCAGCGGAAATCAGGCACACCGTGGCCAGTGACCACAAGGCCAGCAGACTGCCGCCGAAGAAGGAATCTCCAATGGCCGAAAGGGTATAGACAGCCGTGCTCTTTATGGATTCAAAGGCGTCTTCCGGGACCACGCCCTTGACGATGCCGGTTTCCAGGGAAAGGAATATGCCGGCCAGCATGGGGGTCCAAAAAGGATGGGTGTTGTAGTGCTTTATATATCGCTTGTGCGCCGCCACCAGGGCATCCGGATCCTTGTACAGCGCCTTGAGTCCTGGTTCCAGGGCGAAAGCGAGACCCACGTTCTGCATCCCGCGGGTATTGAAAGCCGCGCCGACCATATAGCAGCGGGCAAAGCAGTGCAGCATTGTTTTGCTGGATAAGCGCATGGTCGGCATACATATCCTTTGCAGGCTGGTGTAAAGCGTTCTTCAGCTTCGCAGTTGCGGAAAAGTTATTGTTCCCGAGTGAATACGCGTCGGGATGAATTTCCCTTGCGTCTTGTTTTCGTAAGCGTTCACACAACCCGGTGCATTTTTTTGCGTACAATATCCTTGGGGCAGTGAATCGTTCAACCCCTTTACGCCAATCCGTTCGGAAAAAACCTGCCGGGGCTGAGCGCACGCAGCCGGGCTGTCAGCTTTTCCGTGCCGTGAGCCGTTCGTATACGGCCTTGGCTGTCCAGCCGTGGGCACGTTCGGCCACACGGCGGGAAATCTCCTTGGGTTTGCCGCCTGCCGCATTTTCCTCTGCGATGAGCGTGTCCAGGGCGTCATCATCCAGTTTGCCACCCCGTTCTGGCGGTGCAATGACCACGGTCATTTCCCCCAGATACTCGCGTTCATCCCGGGCAAGTTCGGCAAGCCCCCCCAGAATAAACTCCTCATGCTCCTTGGTCAATTCGCGGCATATGGCACAGGGGCGTTCCCCCAGGACTTCGAGAGCCAGGGACAGCGTGGAGCGCAGCCGGGATTTGCGTTCGAAAAAGACAAGCGTGGTACGGATGGCTGCATAATCTCCCAACGTGGCCTTCACGGCCTGTTCGGCGCGGGGGAGAAAACCCAGAAACGTGTAGGGATAGGGCGGCAGGCCGCAGGCGCAAAGCGCAGCCATGGGCGCGGACGGACCTGGCACGGGGGAAACTTCCAGGCCGTGTTCGCGGCAGGCGCGGACCAGCCGATAGCCGGGATCGGAGAGCAGTGGGGTGCCGGCGTCCGAGATGAGAGCCACATCCTTGCCCGATTCGAGCCAGTTGACCACGCTTTGAACGCGGCTTTCCTCGTTGTGCTCGAAAAAGCTGACAAAGCCTTTGGCCTTCAGCCCCAGCCGTTGAAACAGGAGTCCGGCGCGGCGGGTGTCTTCCGCAAGGACCACGTCTGCCTGTTGCAGGATTTCCGCGGCCCGTGGCGATAGATCACCAGGGTTGCCAAGAGGCGTCGCCACCACCCATAACCGAGGAGAGGTCAAAGGCATTTTCCACATGCTCCAGAGTGTAGGATTCCCCATCAAAAAGCACGCTGACAAAGTCGAAGCGGCAGGACTCCCGCCACTGGTCGTGCTCGCTCAACCATTGTCCGGCGGCCTGGGCCAGGGTTCTGCATTTTGTCCGGCTCAGCCCGTCATGCGGACTTGCCAGGGAACCGGGGCCCCGTGTCTTGACTTCCACGAAAACGTACACCCCGCGCCGTTTGCACACAAGGTCGATTTCCCCCCGTCCCAGCCGGACATTGCGTTCAAGGATCCTGTAGCCTTTGGAGACGAGCAGCTTGGCGGCTTCGTCCTCGCCGCGCCGGCCGAGATCCAGATGGGGGCTTACAGGCCGGGCAGGCATAAGGATATTTCCCGTTCCGGACGGACACCCCGGAAGGTTTTGCGATGGATGCGGCATGGGCCGAGCTGCTCTATGGCTTTCAGGTGTTCCCGGGTTCCATAGCCTTTGTGCCGGGCCAGCCCGTAGCCGGGATAGCGTGTGTCCAGCGCGGCCATGAGTTTGTCGCGAAAGGTCTTTGCCAGGATCGAGGCGGCGGAGATGCAGGGCTGGCTCAGATCGCCGCCCACGATGGCCTTTTGCGGGACGGGCGAGCAAAAGGTGCGGTTTCCGTCCACCAGCAGCAGGGTCGGAACGCATTTGAGACGGATACTGGCGCGGGCCATGGCCCGCATGGTGGCCTGAAGAATATTGATGCGGTCGATTTCTTCGGGCCAGGCAAGTCCTAAAGCCCAGGAAACAGCCTGTTCCCTGATGGCAACGGCCAGGATGTCACGCCTGGCTTCCGGGACTTTTTTGGAATCCGTCAGGCCGGGCAGATCGTAACGGGCGGGAAGAATGACTGCGGCAGCCACTACCGGGCCTGCCAGACAGCCGCGTCCGGCTTCGTCTATCCCGGCGATACTTTCCGGACCGGGGGCGGAAGTCGTTCCCCGAGTCGCGGCAGGCGATCCGCTGAGGGGGGCCGTAAGCAGGTCCGGCATGCCGTTGTCCTCCCGTGAAATCTTCCAAGCAAGAAAAGGGAAGCCCCAGACGGGGCTTCCCGGAAAAGCAGCAGGCATCCCCGGATAAGTCAGGGACGGAAACCGGCAAAAACGTCGCCTAGTACAGATTCTTTGTCTTGATACGGGCGGCTTTGCCTTTGAGGGCGCGCAGGTAGTACAGGCGGCTGCGGCGTACGCGGCCTTCGGTTACCATTTCCACCTGGTCGATAAAGGGCGAATGCAGGGGGAAGATACGTTCCACGCCTACGCCGTCGGATATCTTGCGCACGGTGAACGTGGCGTCTGTAGTGCCTTTGCTCTTGCGGATGACTGCGCCCTGGAAAACCTGGATGCGTTCCTTGTCACCTTCAATGATGCGGAAATGCACCCTGATTGTGTCGCCAGCCTTGAACTGGGGCACATCCATGCGAATGTGTTCGCTTTCAATTTGCTTGATAATATTCATGGCGCTCCTCCTGTGAGAAAAACGTTCGTTTGCGTTCGATATGCGTGTTAGTATGCGTCTGCCAGCAGTCTGTCCAGCGTTATTGCTGCCGCCGCCCGGACGGACAGGTGATTGTAGTCGTCCATGTACCGTATCGGGGGCAACGTGCCGTCCACCCGGTCCATGACTTCCTTGGCCAATCCGTGTCCGGTTCCGAAGAGAAGCACGACGGGTCGTTGTTCCATGACCTGTCGCAAGCCGCCCACAGACACTGTGGCTTGTCCCACGGCACTGGTGGCCGCGATGTAGGGAGTCTGGCCCGTGCGCTGACGGACGTCGTCAATGATCTGGTCGAGATTTTCAGCCAGCCGGATCAGGGACATGGCTTCCGCCCTGTCCGGGTTGCTCCGGCTGCCGGGACCGTTCACCCAGTGGTGCACCAGGCGTTCGGCCAATTCCCGTTGGTCCGACAAAACCGTTTGCACGTACATTCCGGCCAATCCGTAAGAACGGGAAACGCGGCTAATATCGTGTAAATCCAAATTCGTCAAGGAGACAGCCGTTACTTTTTTTTGCGGATTGTACACGGGATGGTGCAGAAGCGCAGTGTACAAATTGCGTCCCAGCCGTGGACGGGACAGGGACCGCAGGAATTTGACGTCCTTCTTGTCCAGGTCGGCTCCGTCCAGAAGTTCCGGGCGGCGGAGCAGGGTGGTTTCCAATGCCTGCTGTCTGCGCCATGCGGCGATGCGTCCGTGGTCGCCCGAAGTGACTATTTCCGGAACGCGTATTCCCTGAAATTCTTCGGGCCGGGTGTAGTGGGGGTATTCCAGGAGGTTTCCGGAAAAACTTTCCTCCTCGCCCGAAGCGATCTTCCCCATGAAACCGGGGACGAGCCGGGCCACCGCTTCGATGACCGACAGGGCGGCGCTTTCCCCGCCATTAAGCACGAAATCTCCCACGCTGAGGGGCTCCACGGGATAAAGTTCCTCGAAGCGGGCATCAATGCCTTCGTACCTGCCGCAGACCAGGGTCATGGTCTCTGCTTGGGAAAGTTCACGGGCCATGGCTTGAGAAAAAGGCTTGCCACGCGGTGTCATTAAGAGTAGTCGGCCCGGCTTCCGGATGGTCTGCATTGCTTCGGCCAGAGGCGGCAGAAACATGACCATTCCCGGACCGCCGCCATACGGGGAATCATCCACGCTTTTGTGGCGGCCGGTTGTGAAATCCCGCGGATTGACCCTGGAAAAGGACAGCAGATTCGTTTCCACTGCCCGGCCCATCAGGCCGGAGGACAGAGGGGAATCAAAGAATTCCGGAAACAGGGTCAGGATGTTTATTTGCATTATGTATGGCGGTGTTGCAGGAATGCCGTTAACAGGTGATGAAAAGTCCGTTCTGCGGATATACGAAATCGTTGGTTTTGAAAAGCGCGCTTCATGTGCGTGAGCCAACATACAATACGATTCGTTGAGGAGGGAAGACCATGTCGCCCGCTCGTATAAAGGTGCTCGCATCATCCATTGCCTGGAACCTTGCGCTGATCACGCTGGGGTCCGTCATTTTCGCCATCGGCATGAAATCCATCGCGGTACAGCATGGGCTCGTGGCCACGGGCGTGTTCGGCACCGCCCTGTTCGCCGAGTATCTCAGCGGAATTTCCGCAGGAACGTGGAATATTCTGCTGAACATCCCCCTGTTCGTCATCGGCTGGTTGTTCGTCAGCCGCAAGTTCTGCCTGTACAGCGCGTATTCCGTTGTCGTGACCACCGTGGCCTTCGAACTGTTGCAGATAAATTTCAACATAGACACCCAGCTGTACGCGGCCGTGGCCTGCGGCGTGATTTGCGGTACGGGATTGGGCATCATTTTTCGTTCCCTCGGCTCCAGCGGCGGGCTGGATATCGTTGCCGTGTTGTTGTGGCGGCGTTATAACGTCGGGCTTGGACAGACATACATGGTGTACAATGCCATTCTTTTTACGGTCAGTGCCATGTTTATCGATATAGACCTGATCATCGTTTCCACCATCATGGTCTTTATCCTTTCGGTCACTGCGGAACGTTGCCTGTCCCTGTTCAACCAGCGCAAGGCCGTGCTCATCATTTCGGATGAGGCCCAGGCCATTGCCGGGGTGGTCTCGCGCAAGATCGGCCAGGGCGGAACCATTCTGGAGGGACACGGGGCGTACAGCGGCGATACGCGCAAGGTGCTTCTGACCATCATCAACAATGTCCAGCTCAAAAAGCTGGAGGAGATTGTCTACAGCCACGACAGCGACGCTCTGATGGTGGTGGAAAACACCTTCTCGGTATTGGGGGCGTCTTTTTCCAAGCGGAAAGTGTACTGAGGAGAGTGTTGTTTCTTCCACGGCTGTGTGGATTCCGGCCAAGGGCGGACAGAGAGGGGCATTGGGGAACGCGGGGAGGAGTATCGTCTCCGCCCGGTTTTCCAGATGCCCCTTTCTGTTCCACGGGCAAAGACCGCCAGCGGCAAATCCTTCTACAATATGGGTGCAAACAACCGCGCAATCTTTACGGCAACCTTGAACCCGATCCAGCGGCGGTGGTAGTCGTCCGCAGAGCATCGTCTGCATTGGCTGAAATCGTGTTCCAGCATGTTTTGCACGCTTTGGATGAAGGCCGGATCGAAACCGACCATGGAAATTTCAAAGTTCAGGCGAAACGAACGGTTGTCGCAGTTTGCCGTGCCCACGCTGGCCAGTGCGTCGTCCACCAGGAGTATCTTCTGGTGCAGGAAGCCGGGCTGGTAGCGGTAGAATTTGGCACCCAGGGATTCCAGTTCCGGCAGGTAGGAGAACGACGCCAG
Source organism: Desulfovibrionaceae bacterium (assembly GCA_963665185.2). Classification (GTDB taxonomy): domain Bacteria; phylum Desulfobacterota; class Desulfovibrionia; order Desulfovibrionales; family Desulfovibrionaceae. The sequence goes on from CAXXPO010000021.1 coordinate 99,033, forward strand.
GTAGACCAGCCGGTGGTCCGGTTTGAGTGGCAGCATGATGCGCACGTCCACCCCACGCAACACGGCCAGCTGCAGTGCGGCGATGACTTCGGACCCGGGCACGAAGTAAGGGCTGACGATCCACAACCTTTTCTTCGCTTTGTGGATGGCGTGGGTAAAAAAGAGGTTGCACGATTCCAGTTCGTCCGCCGGCCCGGTGGGCAAGGCAAGAAAGGGCATGTCCGTCTTGCCGGCCGAGCCTTCCGGGTTTGATATATCAGCGCCGTTTGCAGAACGGATGGTCCAGTCCAGCTCCGGCAGGGTGTGGGCAGACCAGTACCAGTCTTCCATGAAGGAGAGTTGCACCAGGGTGACGCAGGGGCCTTCGAATCGGCAGTGGGTGTCTCGCCATGGGCCGAACTTGGGATCCCGCCCCATGTATTCGTCGCCCACGTTCAGGCCGCCGACAAAGGCTGTTTTTCCGTCCACCACCACGATTTTGCGGTGGTTGCGGAAATTAATCTGGAACTGGTTGCGCCATCCCTTGGTCGTGTTGAAGGCGCGGGCGTCCACACCGACCTGGCGGAGTTCATCCATGTAGCTTTTGGGCAGCTTGTGGCAGCCGATCTCATCGTACAGCAGGAAGATGCGGACTCCCTGTTTCGCCTTGGCGACAAGATGGCTTTTGAGGTCGCGACCTATCCGGTCGTCGTGGATGATGAAGAATTGTATCAATATATATTCGCACGCCTGATCCATGGCCTGGAATATGGCCTCAAAGGTTTCATCGCCGTTGACCAGCAGGTGGGCGTGGTTGCCGCTTACGATGGGCGTCTTGGCGAGTCTTTCCAGTACCTGGAAACGGGCCTGCGGTCCGTTCAGGGCCACATCGAAATTGGCCCTGTAGGGGGCCAGATCGCGGGAGATGTCTTCGATTTCCTTGTCGCCTTCCCGCCGGGCGCGCACGTATCCCTGAAAACGGTTGCGTCCGAACACCCAGTACAGGGGCACGGCCAGATAGGGGAAGGTGACCATGGACATGATCCAGGCGATGGCCCCTTGGGGGGATCGGGTGGTGAACAGGGCGTACAGGCCGGACAGGATGCCGATGAAGTGCAGGCAGGCGGCAAGGGCGAAAAGGGCGTATTCGTAATCCGGTTCCAAAACTAACCTCCTGTGGACCTTCCGATGGGCGTGCATGAGCGCATTGCTGCAATGGGGGAGCGTGGTTTTCATACCATGCCTTGCATCGCGGAACAATTACCCAGATGAGGCGGTTTTCGTTTTTCCTGTCCGCTGTTTTTTTCTCCCGAATCGTCGAGGTTGCGCGGGGGGCTTCCCCTCGTGCATAGGGCATGGTATTCCCCGGCATGAAAAAAAATCGGGATGAGCGTCTTTTCAAAGCGGCTGAAATGCTGTGCCGGGCCCGCCACGTCGTGGCCTTTACCGGCGCGGGAATTTCCGTGCCCAGCGGCATCCCGGACTTTCGCAGTCCGGGCGGACTGTGGTCCCGCTATGATCCGTGGGAGGTGGCCTCGTTGCAGGCATTGCGCGCCAATCCCGAAGGCGTGTGGGAGTTTCTGCTGGAGGCCGTTGGCATGTTCGGCAGGGCCCGGCCCAACCCGGCGCACGAAGCCCTGGCCAGATTGGAGTTTCTGGGGCGTCTGGACGGTGTCATCACCCAGAATATCGACGGGTTGCATCAGGCGGCCGGGTCGAACAATGTGGTGGAATATCACGGCGGATGCGGACATTTCCACTGCATGCGCTGCCGTCGGGAATACCCGGCAGAACAGGCGCACGAACTCGGGCCGAAAGACATTCCCTGGCAATGCGGATGCGGCGGCATCATCCGGCCTGATATAGTCTTTTTTGGTGAAGGCATTCCCGGCCGGGCCTCGTCCCGGGCCGACGACATGGTGCGCAGGGCCGACGCCGTTATTATTGTCGGCACATCGGGCGAGGTCACGCCTGCCTGTCTTATTCCGGGGCGTATCAAGGCGGGGGGAGGAAAGGTTGTTGAGGTCAACCTGGGGCCGACAGGCTTCGGCGGGATTACAGACATCCGGTTCGATGCACCGGCAGAGCTGATTCTGCCCGTGCTGGCCGAGCTGGTTGAAACATCTTTCTGAACAACGTACCCTGCCGCATGTTTTGAATCGAATGGTTCGGGCATGTATTCTTTAACGTTAAAGAATACGACAGCCCTTCAATTTAAACCGACACCAAGGTATTGCCATGGACTCTCTTTTTTGGAGCGTACTCACTGAATCGTCCCTAGTCATTCAGTTCGTCATGTTGCTTCTGGTCGTAATGTCCCTGGCCAGTTGGAGCGTGATCTTTTTCAAGTTCGTCACATTGTTGCAGGCGAAAAAAATGGCTGTTGCCGATTTCAAGACGTTTCAGGACGCCGACGACCTGAGCGAAGCCATGCAGTCCATCAAGAACCGCAACTCCAATATTTTTCAGATCGGCTACATGGCCGTGCGCGAACTGCGCAAGCTGGAACGCGCCAAGCTCGACGAGGGCGTCAAGGGCAAGCTGGCTCTGGACAACGTGCGGCGCACTTTGCGCCAGGGCGTCAGTTCCGAGATGAGCCGTCTGGGCGCGGCCTTGCCGCTGCTTTCCACCTGCGCCAACGCGGCTCCGTTTCTGGGACTGTTCGGCACGGTCTGGGGCATCATGCGTTCGTTTCATGCCATCGGCATGATGAAAACCGCCGCCCTTACCGTGGTGGGACCCGGCATTGCCGAAGCTCTGACCACTACCGTGGTCGGACTGGCCGTGGCGATTCCGGCAGCCATTGCCTACAATGCCTTTGTTGGCATGCTCGGACGTATCGAAACGGAGCTCGTCAACTTTGCCGGGGAATTTCTCAACCGCATGCAGCGCGAACTCGGCCTGAGCGTCGATTCCGCCGAATGATCGGAGACCCGCATGTCCTTTGATTACCAGAGCAAGCGCCAATATATGGCGGAGATAAATCTCACGCCCTTGGTGGACGTGGTTTTTGTCCTGTTGATCATTTTCATGGTCAGCGCGCCGCTCATGACCCAGGGTGTGGACGTGGAATTGCCCAAGACCCGCATGGTCAAGGACCTGCCCATGGACGCCAGCCATATTGTCCTGAGCGTGAAAAAGGACGGGACCATCTTTCTGGACGAGTACAAGGTTCCGGAAGACCGCTTGCAGGAAGACCTCAAGCGGCTGGTTTTCACTACCGGAAAATCCCTGTTCCTGCGCGCCGACAAAATGACCCCGTACGGCGAGGTCGTGCGGGTCATGGGCGAAATCAAGGCCGCAGGCATTGAAAAGATCGGCGTGGTGGCTGAAGAGGATACAAAGAAAACAAAATGAGTACCCGGTCCTTTGTCTGCCGCCTGCCTCTGACGTCGGGTGTGAAACTTCCCGGGAGGCTTCGGGGCTGATGCGGCTGACAAGTATTCTTTTTTCCGTGTTCGTGCACGTCACGGCCCTGGGGCTGGCCGTTTTCTGGTCCCCTTCCTCCACGGTGCATGTTCGCTTGGATATTCCGACATACCAAGTGGACTTGGTTACGCTCGAGGCGTCCAAACCCGCGCCGGCACCGAAGCCCAAGCCCGAGCCTAAGGCGGCACCAAAGCCTGAACCAAAGCCTGAACCGAAACCGGTGCCCAAGCCTGTGGTCACGCCGAAGCCCGCGCCCAAGCCGGTTCCAAAAGCCATCAGTCCCAAGAAGGTCGAAAAAAAGAAACGGCCTGCCCCCAAACCGAGCGAAGACCCCAAGGCGGTTCTGGCCAAGGCTTTGAAAGAGGCCAAGGCCGATGCGAAGCGCAAGGAAAAAAACGAGCGCAATGCCCTGGCCGATGAACTCAAGAGCCTGCGTTCCCAGGTGAAAAAAGATGATGAACAGCGAGCCTCATCCGGTTCCGGCCAAGCCATGGCTTCGGGAGCGGAGGCCGTCTATGCCGGTCTGGTTGAAAATCTGGTCAAACAGAACTGGCGTTATCCGGCCGTTACTTCCAACGCTTTTCTTACCTGCGTGGTCGGGGTGGATCTCGCACCGGACGGAACCATCATCGGGAGCAGGATCTTGCGTTCCTCGGGGCGGGAGGATTTTGATTCCTCGACCCTTCGGGCGGTCCAGGAGACAAGAACTCTGCCCGAGCCGCCAAGCAAGGATATCAAGACCATTCAGATAAACTTCAACTTGCAGGAATTGTTTGACTAAATGAGACACTTCATGCGTTTTACCACGCTTTTCATTTTGTTTGCCTGTCTGTTTCTCCTCTGCGCCACCTCCGCCATGGCGGGGCGGGTGCTGACCGTGGATATCCACGGGCCGGGACAGAACAAGGCGAATCTCTACCTTGCACCGCCTTTGCCGGCGGAAGACAGGGCAACCATGCCGTCCATGGCCTCCACATTGGAATCCGCCATTCTTCACGATTTGGCTTTTCTGCCTTTTTTGCACCCGGAATCGCGGGAAAATATTCTGGGCGGTCCCAACCTGAAAGGCCCTACAAGCAAATCCATCGACTTCAAGCGGTTCCAATTGAGCAAGGTGGATCTGCTCGTTTCCACCGCCTGGACGGAAACGCTGGACGAACCGAGTGTGGAATTGCGCGTGTACGAAGTCTTCACCGGGACCCTGCTTTTGGGAAAAGCCTACTCCAATGTCGGAGCGGACAACGTCGCCCAGGTGGCCGACCGTTTTTGCGCTGATCTGATGCGCGCTCTCACCGGGCAGGCCGGTTTTTTCGACTCCAGCCTGGTTTTCTCCCGTAGCGACGGCAACGGTGGACGCACTATCTGGCGTGTCAGCGCCACCGGCCGTAAATTGCGGCAACTGACGAACGGCAAGGGCAAAGCCATGAGTCCGTCCTTTTCCCCGGACGGAAACCGGGTGGTCTACTCCCATTTGAGCCAGGACGGCCACCGGCTGGGAGTCTGGGAGAAAAACAAGGCGCTGCGCCTGATCAAGCTGCGGGGCAACTCGGTCATTGGTCCAGCCTTTACGCCCGAGGGCAGCGTGGCCCTTACCCTGGACATGACAGGGCAACCCGACATCTATCTGTTGGACTCAACCTATACGCCAACTCAGGAGCTTTCCAAGAGCTGGGCCATTGATGTCTCCCCGTCGTTTGATACAACCGGAAAACTCATGGCCTTTACCTCGGGCAGGGCGGGAAATCCGCATATTTTCCTTCTGAACCGGGAAACCAAGGAAGTCCGTCGCATTACGTATGACGGAAAATACAATACCAATCCCAGCATCAGCCCGGATGGACGTATGATTGTCTTTTCCCGAGATACCCCCGACGGACACCGGCTTTTCCTGCACGACCTGGCCACCGGCAGGGAGCAGCAGCTTACTTTCGGTCCGGGAAGCGACGAGACTCCGGCGTTTTCACCCGATGGGTATCATATCGCCTTTTCCTCCAGCAGGAGCGGCGGGTACAAATTGTACATCACCACGCGTCATGGCGATCCTGCCGTTCTGGTGGAAACCGGGGCGGGAAATGCAAAATCTCCGGCCTGGGGGCCAGCCATAGACTGAACAGAAAACACATGCTATGGAGGGCTACGGTTCAATGGGTGTGAAGGCTGGAGCATGATGCGAGGGGTTTTTTTCATTGTTGAAGCCGATATAACGTAACATTGTGTTATATAAGTTGTCGGCAACACTCTATACCGAGAGTGAGCTAACTAAAAAGTCGAATGCTTAAGGAGGCCTTGATGAAAGCCGTATTCCGCATGATGCTGATTGTTGCCGCAATTGCGGCTCTTGCCCTTGCCGTTGGTTGTAGTTCCAAAACGAAAGGCGACTCCACTCCAAGTGGCGTCAAACGCACTGGCCCCTCTGCCCAGGAATTGGAGCGGGACAAGCAGGCCGAGCTTGAAGCCGCCCGCGAACGCGAGATTGAAGAACAACGTCTTCGGGAGCAACGCGAAGAAGAAATGCGCATGCAGAAAACCGAAGCTTACTCCACGGCCATTGAAAACATCGGCAATATTATCCATTTCGACTTCGACTCCTATCAGCTCAAGCCCGAAGCCCGCCAGTTGCTGCAACACAAGGCTGAGTATCTTAAACGCTTTCCGCAGATCCGTTTGGTTATCGAAGGTTTTTGCGATGATCGCGGTACCGAGGAATACAATCTCGCCTTGGGCGAACGACGTGCCCGGGCAGCCTACGAATTTCTTGTTCTGCTTGGTATTTCCCCCGATCGTATGAGCATTGTCTCCTACGGCGAAGAAGATCCTATCGATCCTGCAAACAATGAAGTCGCCTGGGCCAAGAACCGCCGCGACCAGTTCAGGATCATCAAGTAGGTAGGCACCGTATTTTCGGGAGAAGCTGGATCGCAGCAAGGTTCGCTTCTTCTTCCGCAAGGCCGCAGATGATGGGATGTCCCCGGCGGAGATCCCGACTGTCCGTCCCTGCCGTCTGCCATAGAAAAACCGCCCGCGGCAATATTGCCGCGGGCGGTTTTTCTATGGCAGACGGATCTCCCTGGAGAATGGCGGAAGGCGTGCGCCCTTAAGCGTCAGGCGGAATGTAGGGACAGCCTGTATGGTTTTCAGGCTGCTGACAAAGATCCGTTAGCCGCGTTGCTTTAAAAAATCAAACTCTCGCGTATCAGGAACTGCGTGTCGCCTTTGAAATTTTCTCGCGCCTTGCTTTCAAGCCTTTCTCAACAGCCTGTCAAATTGTACTTTGTAATCAAACCTGTATGGTTTTGTCTTTTTGCTGCACGGTACAGGCAGCGTGCAGCACTGTTGACACGCTTTGATAAAAAAGAATACGCACCAGATAGTGTTATGAATTATAAATTTATATCCGAATGGAGCGTTGAAATGAGAAAAGTTTATCTTTTGGCCCGGCATGCATTTTTCTTTGGCATGCTGATCGCGCTGCTGGCTGGCTGTGCCGCAAAATACGGAGTCTCCGAATACACGCCCGGCATGGAACGGGCGGCTGGCCTCATGACGCAGGCCATGAAGCATATTGATGCCAAACAGGGGGACCCGGACCTTCTGGTTCTCACCAACGCTCCTTCCGGGCAGGTCGCCGGGCAGTCGGCCCTGCCGTATGTGGACGTTGCCATGCAGGTCACGGGACGGACATTGGGAACGGGATCGCTGTTGCCCATTCTGGCTGAAAAAGGCGCTCACGCCTGGTTTTCCCTGTACAACCGCAGGAATGGGCAGCTTGCCTACATTGTCAGCACCAAGCAGGGGTTCGAGGTGCAGTATGTGAACGCACATCCGCAGTCCATACTGACCCCCAAAGGTTGGAATGCGGCAAGGAAAGGCATCATCGCCCCCAACCTTTTCCGCACCGTGGGCATTTCCCTGGCATGGTTCGCCAATGCAAATTGGAACACTCTCAAGGCCACGCAACTGCATGACCACATCTGCCCCGGGCTGTCTGCGGGGATCGCAGTCTCGGAATACGTGCTCAAGAACTATCCCGCTAAGCCGGGCGATAAACTGGTATTCATCGGCGCATCCCCGTTTTGCGCCATGGACGCCTACCAGGCCATATTTAACGCCACTCCCGGAAAACAAGGATCCTTTTCCATGCTTGTAGGCAACGACGTGATCAAGGAACATGGATTCAAAACCAAGCCCGCCTGCATTTTCATGCGCGTCAATGCCAAGGCGGATACATGCAGCGGTGCGGTGCTCGTCTTCGACTTCGACAAGGCCGCAGCGTTGGCTGGGCTCAAATATGCCGATCTCAACCCAAAGGACGGCTCAGCTGATCCCATGTACTACATTGCGCGTGTGAAAATTGCCTGGGTACTGGCCGGACTGGATGTGCAGAAGAAGATGAAGCTCGTTTCCGTGGTAAAAACGTTTTCCGGCAATGCGCAGCTTGCGCAGTACATTGAAAGCGGAAACGCCGATCCGTACAGGTTTATTCAGTAGAAAGAGAAGAAAAGACGTGCGCGGGTGAAGCCTTTTTTACAAGGTTTGCCCGCGCAATATCATTTCCTGAATTTTTGAACACCAAGTGTGGTCGGTTTTCATCCGCCAGAGAAGTTCTTTTCACTGCCTCCGCTATTTTTCTATTCCGCCATATTTTTCTTTGCTGCCTTGAGGAGCGCCTGATGTTCCTCGATATCGGCTTCCTGGAACCAGCGGGCATAGAGCTTGTCGTACACGCCGGAGCTAAGGATGCGTTCCATGCCGTGGTCTATGGCCTTGGCGAGGTCGGGATTCCGGGTTGCCACGGGGAAATAGAGCATGTCCGAGTACAATGGCGTCGGCAGTATGCGCAATTCGGACAATTTTGATTTTCCGATATTATAAATGGTGGTCTTTTCCGCACCGCAAAAGGCATCCGTCTTGCCTTGCGCCATGGCTTTGAGGGCGTCCGCTTCCGTGGGGTAGAGGACCACGCTCACGTTGCCCAAACGTTCGAGAATGTTTTGATACAGAGAGCCCTTTTGCGTTGCCACCTTCATTCCCTTGAGGTCGGAACGTGTTTTGATGGGGCTTTTGTCCGGGACGGTAATGGTTACATCGAAACGGCCATAGGGATAGGCAGGGAAGATGTAGAATTTTTCCCTTTCCTGGGTTTTTGCCATGCCAGCGCTGACGTCGATACTTCCGGCTGCGAGATTGCGTTGTACCTGGTCCCACTGGCCGGGTTTTGCGGCGATGCGGTAGTTGGTTCCGGCGAGCGCGGCATAGAGGACATCCAGGGCGAACCCGGCAGGCTGGTTGTTTTCCATGTAGGTCTGGGGGGGGAAATTCCTGTCAAAGCCGAAATCCACGATTTCCTCAACTGCCTGGGCGGGTATGGCCAGGCTGCAAAAGACAAGCAGGGCGAGTGTGGCGATAAGGGAACGCATACAACCTCCGGTTCGTTTTCACCATGCTATACACCTGGCCACGCAGAATGGGCAAGATATTCGGGTTTGATTTTGGAAAAAGGCATATGTGCGAGTGGAATTCAACCAAGGTGCGCTTGAACGGATCGTCAATATTCCTATGTGGCGGGGGAATTTTCCTGAAAAGGACCGGCAGTCGTTGAATTGTAACATGATAGTGACGGTGCCTCTACAGTAGGCAGTCATAGGGAGAGTGCATCGAAAAAGCACAAGAGCCTGTAACCTGTCAGACTACGAGGTGTTGCCATGAACGGAACCCAGCGGACTGAAATCAGAAGGTTTCTCGAAGAAAGCATCTTGAATCTCAAAAGTGCGGATGCCGGACTTGATCACCTGGAAAGCTGCGCCGACGACAACGAATATGCGTCCCGCGTGAGCGAGTACACCATGAATCTGGTCATGAAGGAGCGTGATTCCCGCAAACTGGCCGATCTTGAAGACGCATTGCGCCGCATCGACAGCTTTGGGTTCGGCTGCTGCGAAGAGTGCGGCGGGGACATCGGACTGGCCCGGCTCAAGGCGCAACCCACGGCGCGGCTCTGCGTCAAATGCCAGGAAGCCATGGAAGAAGAGCTTGCCTTTGTAATTTAACGCCGCGATCCGATCGCGGCTTTTTTGTTTTTGCAGGGGGAGGCACTTTTCAGGTGCAGTCGCATACCCGGAGCCGGAGATTTCGGGAGATGGTGAAGACTGCCCCGCGAAGACCGGTCCTCCCCAATGAACGGATGATCGTCCCACGGGGGGCATTCCGGGGAAGGTGCGTTCCCTGGTTGGTGGAGCGCGGGTGTATTTTTCTGGGGGGAGCCGTCGGCATCGAAAGTTTTCAATGCCGTCGGCATCTCTCCGGGCGGCCCTTGCATCGCTGCGCGGCGAAACCGGCATTTACGTCAGGGATGTCGGGAACTGATCTGCGCATACATGGGGCCATGCCGTGGATGAGGTTTGGATTGGTCAGAAAAAGTACTGTCGTTTCGGAGGAGTATGAACGTCGCGTGCGACGTTTTTTTTTATCTATAAATAGTGAGCGCTATATAGACGCAAAGCTAAAACTAACGTAGACGTATCAATGGGTGAATTTCCACCTTTGTTTTGAACCGTCCGGTGTTGAGGAGGGGGGATGGTCAGACAGGAAGGAAAGAAGATGAAGTCGCAGGAGCCTGTGGCCGGAACGCGTATTGTGTTGCTGTTTGTTTCTTTGGCCGCCTTTTCCTTCTTTTCGAGCGGTTGCGGCCTGGGATCGTATTGCTCCAAACTCTTCACTTCGGACATCGTCGTTTATGTACAAAGCGATGCCGATGCCAATGAAGACAGTGCCGTGCAACTGGACTTCATTCTCGCCTATTCAAAGGAAGTGGAAGAGTCGCTCAAAAAATTGAGCGCAGCTCAGTGGTTGGGCTACAGTGCACAGTTCCAACGCGATTACAATGCCGGTACGGACTACGGGTTATGGTCGTATCAGCTTGTTCCCGGCACGGACGTGCCTCCCGTCCATATTCCCTTGTCCATGGCCAGCCGGGTGCTGATCGTTTTTGCCGGATACCAGGGCGAGGGCGCGCACCGTTATCTTTCCTCCACATGGAACAATCTGCGAATCAGGTTGGAGAAAAGGACGTTTACCGTGACCGAGTTGCCCTAGGCGGCGCAGTGTGCAGAATCGTTGAAATCCGGAGTTGTGCCATACATGATTCACGTATCCGACATCACTACAGCCATTGATTGGCAGGAAGGGTTGTTGCTGGCCCCGCATCACTTCCAGCAGCAGGACAAAAGACAGGGCGAACTGGCCGCTTACCACGCCGCTGTGGGCGATCCTGCGCATTACGGTGTCGCCAGTCTGGTTCTGGAAGAGGACAAGTTGCCCGGAGGGCTGTTCAGCGTGGTCGAACTGGAGGCGATCATGCCGGATGGCCTGGCAGTGTCCCATACCCGCGAACAAGGGGACTTGTTTCTGCAGCTTCCCCCAGGGGGCGGAGCTGGAACGGACACGCCGCGCCGGGGCGCCGTGGAGGGGGCCGGGCCGGAAACGCAACCTGATGGTGACGGGACGGTGGACGGATTGCTCACGGTGTGGCTGGCTGTTCGCAGTTCTTCAGTTGCAGCCTCCGGGGCCGGGCATGGGCGGTATCGCAGCGTTCCCGCCCGGACAGTGGATGATGAATCAGGCGGCCCGGAGCAGATAACCATTCCATGCAAAGCGCCCAGGCTGGTGCTTTCGGCGGGCTGGCGTCCCGGCCCGTCGTTCACGTCCATGCCTCTTGCTCGGGTGCGGAGTCTGGACGGGCCGTTTCGACTGGCCGATTATGTCCCCCCCTTGCTGTGGCTGGAGCGTACGCACGATTTGTCCATGATGTGCGCCTCACTGGTCGGACAGTGCCGGGAAAAGGCCATGCTGCTCTCCTCGCGCGTGGACAGCCTTGCTTCCGGCGGCAGCGCCCAGCTCGAGGCGCGGATGCGCATTGCCGCGCTGGTACGCAGGCTGCCGCGTCTGGAAGCGCTGCTGTCGCTGGATGGCGTGCGTCCGTTGCCGTTGTTTCTGGCGTTGTGCGACCTGTCCGGGGAGATGATCGGCCTGGATTCCATGGGGCTGGCCGAATCGTCGCCCGTTTATATGCACGAGGATTTGCGGGCTTGCTTCACAGCTTGCCGTGATGCGATCCAGGGAGTGATGCAGCGGTGTCTGGCCACGGAGTATGTGGAACGCCGCTTTGTCTGGGAAAGGGAGCGTTTTGTTCTTTCCGGGGCAATTCCCTCGGATTTTTCGTCCGGCACATTGTATATCGGCGTACTTGAAAATGCGGCCCTTGGCAGGGCGGCCACGCACAACTGGTTCGAGTCGAGCCGGATCGGTTCGCTGTCCTTTATGGACGGCATGGTCGCCCGGCGGGACACCGGCCCGGAGCGCAGACAGGTCAACGAGGACGAGGGGCTGGCTGTTCCGGCCCGCGTGGGGTTGTACGAGGTGACGGTGGACCCGGCCTATATTTCCGCGGCCGAGCCGTTGTGCATTCAGAACGATGCGCTGCCCCTGGAAGACAGGCCCGGGGCCATTGTTTTGTATGCCCGTGCCCCTGGGGGGGAAGAAACCCATGTTTAGCGAATATGGGCAGTCGTTTCTTCTGGATCAGTTTCGTGAATTTCACGGGACCATGGCCCAATCCGCAGTGCAGGCCAAGTGCTTGGTGCAGAACCCGGAAACAGGGGAAAGCTGTTCCGGCGGAAGGCCGGAAGACATCCGCGAGCGCCTGTTCGCCCTTCTGGAGCGCCAGGGGCTTGAAGCCCGCCGCCAGGGAGGGGATTACGGAGCACGGTATTACGAGGAAGCGCAATACATAATGGCGGTGCTGGCGGACGACGTGTTCATCGCCCTGGATTGGCCCGGGGCGGATGGCTGGTGCATATCGCCTTTGGAATACCGTTTGTTCGGAAGCAAACTTGCCGGGGTGGAATTTTTCCGCCGCCTCGATCGTCTGCTGGAACGGCGGGACAGCGCACGCACGGAACTGGCCGCGGTGTTTCTTCTGGCCCTCGCCCTGGGGTTTCGCGGCAAATACCGGGGGCGTGATGATGCCGGCGCACTGCAACGCTATCGGGAGCGCCTCTACAATTTCATTTACAACCGGGCGCCCCGTCCAGGAGAAGCCCGGCTTTTGTGCCCGGAAGCCTACTCCGTGACAGTGGCCGAAGGTGAAGTGCGGAATCTTCCGGCGGTTCGACGTTGGGGGCAGACTTTTGTTCTTGTCGTGTTGCTTTTGCTGGGGCTTTCCCACGTTCTGTGGCTGCGGGCCACAACCGGCCTTGTGGAGCTGCTGAACAAGATTCTGGCGGCGGGGATGTAATGGCGCGTCCTGAACACGACAACTGGAGAATTGAAGCACCAACGTGTTTGCGGAATATCACGGTAGGAAGAACGCATGCAGCCGAATGAAACCATTTCCGATCTGCTGACCCGCTGGCATTGGGCGTTGCCCTGGTTGATGGCGTTGTTCCTTATTTTGGGAGTTGTTTTTGCTTTTGTGGCGTATCGGCTTCTGAAGCCCCCGGCAGAGGAGGAAGCCGGGAAAAAGGCGAACGCCCAAGGGGCTGAAAAAACAGGGACGGGGGATGCCGGGGGGCACGATGCAAAGGCCTCGTTTCTGGCGGACATGGCCGCCATCCGCCGTGCGTTTTCACGGGCCGCGGACTTTCTGCGCAGCACGGTGCAAAGGCGTTCTCCGTTGTACGGCCTGCCCTGGTATTTGTTTCTGGGGGAGCGTGGCGGGGAAAAAAGCGCGCTCATGCAGGGGGCGGGGTTGGAAGCCTTGCTGGACGGGGACGGATCAAAAGGCTCGAAGGAGCCGGAAGCCGGACCTGTTCGGTGGTGGTTTTTCAACAAGGGGGCGGTCATCGACGTGGACGGCACGTTGCTGGAGCAGAGCGGTGAAATGCTGTTCAAGGACCGGCTCTTCAACTTCATTCTAAGACAGTTGCGGCGGTATCGTCCTTTGCGGCCGGCAGACGGAATCATTCTTTCCATTCCGGTGACGATTCTGGGCAACGGTTTGGAAGACGCGTCGCCCGGTGTTCAGGAAGAAGCCGTGCAGCGCGCCAAACGCATCTATTCCCGTCTTTGTCTTGTCCAACAGAAGCTCGGAATGCGTCTGCCCGTGTATATTCTGCTCACCCGGTGCGAATCCCTGGAGGGTTTTGTCCCCTTTTGCAACGCACTTCCGGCTGCCGCCTGCGACAGCATTCTGGGTTGGTCCAATCCGTACACCGTTGAAACAGTCTACACTCCGGCCTGGACGGAGGAATGCTGCTCCGCGATTTTTAGGCGGCTGAACGAAGTGGAGCTGGAGCTTTTCGGCCACGGCCCGGTGGACAAGGCCAATGCGGTTTTCAGTTTTCCCGACCGGCTGCGCCATTGTTTTCCGGTTTTTCGTCTCATGCTCGACCGATTGTTCATTCCCAGCGCCTACCATGAGGCGTTCCTGCTCCGCGGGGTCTATCTTGTGGGAAATGCTGAGTCCGTTGGCCGGACGGGGAAATCGCGAGCCGTGTTCATTCGCGATCTTCTGGAACGCAAGATTTTTTCGGAAAAGGCTTTGGCCGTACCCACGTCGCGGGCCATCCGGATGGGAGGGCGCGTGGCGGCAGGGTTGAAGGTTGCGGCCGTCCTCCTGTTGCTGGCCTGGGGCGGAGGCATGGTCCATGGGTATTATGCCCTTCAGGGGGATACCCGGAAGGCCCTTCCTGTTTTTCGCCATGTGGAGCAAAGCCTGACCGACCCCCGGTTCGATATTCTGCGGGATGAGAGTCTGGCCCGCGGTGATCGGCTGCACCGTGTCATCATGCGGTATCCGGGCATGATGCATGGGGCCACGGAAAAGGCCGTGACAATGTTCAACGGACTGGCCGCGTTACGTCCGCAGAATTTTGATTCCGTTGTTTTTCCCCTGTCCCTGCATTGGGGGCTGAGGGATGAAATAACGCAGGCCATGCGGGTGGCTTTTGACCGGGTCATCCTCACTGCCGTGGACCTGGGGTTGGCCATGCATGCCGAACGGCTGTACGAGGGGAGGATTCTGAACCAAGGTCTGCCGGAAATACAGGGCGAGTACCCCATGCTTGAGGATCTTCCGGAGTTCGTGGCTCTTCATGATTTCACGCGGTCGTCCCACGAGTTCTCCTCCATTTTGGACGACTACAACAGCCTCAATGCCACGGGAAATGTCAGGGCTTTTTCCAGGGTCATGCGGTATGCGCTGAACCTGAACCGCAGCGGACGTCTTCCGGTGGACGAAGCCTTTTTGGAAGCGGCATTGCAGGGTGGGCAACACAGGCAGTTGCGTTTCGATTCCTTCAAACCGGGCGGCGGGACACGTTTCGGATATCTGTCCGAACGTTTCGGCCTGCGACTGTTCGAGTTCAATCCGGTATTGCCGGCACTCTCCCGTGTGGAACAAAGTATTGATACCTTGCAGTCCTCTGATGCGCAGAACATACAGGACAGCAACGCCGTGGCCCAGGTGCTGCAAAGCGTGGAAAGGGCGCGGGGCGTGTTGTCCCAGCCCTCGCTCGCCTGGATGTCGCGCAGTCCTCTCGATCTTGGGGCGGGGTATGACGGAATTCTGCAAATGGCCGGGGCCGATCCGTTCATCGGGAGCAAGGCGGCCAGCGGGGCGGACCAGAATGTGCGTATGTTGTACGGTCGTTTCCTGCGCAGGCTCAAGTCGTATGCGACGTTTTCGACGGGACGCCTGCTTGAGGTGAACAAGGGGGTTCCCCAGCCGTGTCTTGCCGATACAGTGGACAATCTGGTGGCCTCGCTGGAACGGTTGGACACGTTGCGTTTCATGAATTCGACCTTGGCGGATGACGGAAAGGCCCAGCCCGGCGGTCCGACGCAACGGCTGCAGCCGGACATTCCCACGGGAACGTACCCCTGGTGGGATGTGGTCTTGCTGGAGGAAGCCGTTTCCCTGCTCGCGCCTTACGATACTTTTATGGACGAGGGAGCCGGGAGTTTTCCGCCGGAAATCAGAGGCTCGGTCACGGATGTGGCCGGGGCCAGGCTTGGGCAGAGCGTCATGGCCCTGCTGGTTAGGGCGCAGGGCTTCCGCACGTTGGGGAGCGGTTTCGAATACAGGGGCGCGGAAGGCAGTCTGGCCATGGAGGTGAAGAATTTCAACCAGGCCGGGCCGTACCTTGTTCGGCTGCTCAATCTGTTTGATCGGTTGGGAATGGCCGGATACCATACGTCTTTGGGATATTTCGCCGATCTTCAGGCCATGCGCATTCTCCGGCAGACCGACCAGCTGCTTGTGCGGGAACGCCTGTTCCTGCCCGTGGCGGGGGGACTGTCGGGCTGGAACGGTGCTGCCTCTGTTGCTCCGTATGTTTACGGGCTGACCGACCTTGCGGAGTTGAAGACGCTCTTCGATGCCCAGGCCACGCGGATGCAGAACCTGGCCTTCAATTATGCGGAACCGGCTTTGGCCTACCTCTACCAAAGGGAGAATCCGTCGCGCGTCGTTTCCGACGATCTGGTCATCAAGTGGGAGGTCATTCTGCGCGAAGTGGACGGATACCAGAGCAAGCGTCCCGGCAACTCCGTGCAGCAGTTGCGTAACTATCTTCTGGACGGGCTGAAGACCTGCAAAGCCACGGATATTCTTTCCGACAATGCCACAATTTCCGGGACGGCCGCGACGGACACCTATTTCGGAGTGCGTCAACGGACCATCCAGAAAGCCATCGACCGTCGCAGCCTTGTATTGTGCGCCGATGATTTCTGCCGAAAGTACGAAGAGCCGGCAGCGTACTTCAATGCCAATCTGGCCGGGTATTTTCCATTTTCCGAATCGACGTCGTCCGCGACCGGGCAGGCCGATCCCGATGTGTTGGCCGCTTTTCTGGACATGCTGGATGCTTCTTTCCAATCGGCGGCCAGGGTGCTGGATTGCGACGGGCTGGAAGCCGGTTCAGCCTCCTCCGTGCGTACGTTTCTCTCCCAGATGGAAACGGTTCGGGAGTTTCTCGGACCGTTCGGGCCGAAGCAGGAAAACAGGGTCCCGCAGCTTTCCTACCAGGTGGATTTCCGAACCCTGCGCTCAAGCGAAATCAACGCCAACCAGCTTATTTCCTGGCGTCTCGCCGTGGGACAGACCGAACTGGTCTATCCGTCGTCCACGGGGGATTCCGGCGGACTGTGGATGAGCGGGCAGAATGTGGATTTGTCCTTGCAATGGGCCAAGGATTCGCCGTTTTTCCCTGATGTCGGAGTGCGGTCGGACCAGGCGGCAGCCCCGCCTCAACCCGGCGACAATGCCACCATGTCCTGGAGTTACAAGGGGCCGTGGGCCATGCTGGCCTTTGTTCGGGCCAATGCAGCCGGGCCGGATGAGTTGTCCGGGACTGACGCGCCAGGGAACGCGCCGCCGGGGACCCTGATGTTTCAAGTTCCCACCCGTTTTGTGGGCAGCAGGCAGGAGCAGCAGAAGGATGCGCTGCTGGCGGCCATGGGAACGGATTCGCAGATGAACCGGCATCTGGTTCGGGTGTTCCTGAAGATGGTGTTCCAACGTGCCTCCAAGGATGGAAAGCCCACGGCCAAGCCGGTGGAGCTTGTTTTTCCGATGCGGTTTCCAGACAGGGCTCCGCCGGCCGGTGTGCACGCCTTGGTGGGCGAGGGCGGCGGGTAACGGGAGAAGGAAAGGACCGTGCTGAGGACGAGGAGACATGGGTGTGTTGTGTTGAAAAAGTACGCCCATGCTATATCTGAAGAATTCATCATGTGCTGGTTTGCGAAATGAAGCGGGGGAAAACTGATATGGGAAACGAACCGAAAACACAGCTCGACCTGCAGCGCTTGGGCAATCCTCTGCCGGGAGACAGTCCCTGCGGCGAGGATCTGCCGTCGTACGACAAGGTCTTCAGTGCCATTGACGAGGCAGGGCGAAGCGACGATCCGACGCCGCCGCGCGGTATCTGGGAGAGGGACCTGAAACGATCGGACTGGGGCCGGGTGCGGCAGTTGTGCGAAGAGGCACTGGCGACTCGGACCAAGGACCTGAGGCTGGCCGCCAGCCTGTGCGAGGCCATGCTCCATCTGGAGGGGTTGGGCGGGTTGGAGCAGGGGCTTCGGCTTACCGCCGATCTGGTGGACAATTTTTGGGACAAGGGGCTCCGGCCCGTGGATGAGGACAGTGCCGGAAAGGTCGATGACGAACACCGTCTCAACATCATTGCCTCGCTGGGAAGCCGGCTGCCCACGGTTGTCCGGCTGCTGCCCGTGACCGAACCGGGGGACGGCGTGGAACGCGTCTACAGTCTGGCCGACTGGGAAGAGACCATCCTGCTTGAACGTCTGGCCGTGAAGGACCGCTCCTCCTATGAGGAGGCCGAGCGAAGCGGACGGCCCACACGATCCAAATTTCTGAGCGCGGTCATGTTCAGCTCCCTGCGGTTCTATCAGGACCTTGCAGCCGGGGCCCGGGGCGTCCTGAAAAGCCTTGCCGCGCTTAACGACATACTTAATGCCCGATGCGGCAGTCAGGCTCCTGGGTTGTCTGTGCTGGAAGAGGCGGTCCAGGGGGTTTCGCGGCTGGCGGAAAAATTCGCGGCGGAAAAAGGCGGCGGGGAGTCTGATGATGCCGTCCCGGCGGCAGGCGATGTCCAGCCGGAGGCGTCCGCATCTTCCGATGCACAGGATACGGGGGCGCAAACGTCCCCGCAGGCACCGGGAAAGAAAATAACCAGCCGGGCCGAAGCCTACCGCATGCTCAACCGGGCGGCCGACTTCCTCATGGATACCGAGCCCCACAGCCCCGCGCCCTATCTGGTCAAGAGGGCGGTGTCCTGGGGCAACATGAGTCTGACGGAATTGTTTCGTGAGATCGTGGAGGACGAGCGCGACCTGCAAAGCATTTTGGCGCTTCTGGGCGTCAAGGACGCTCAGGGATGATTGTGACGGGGATTCGCCGGACAGATGTCCGGCCCTACATATAAGGCCCTGCGGGGCATAAGGAGGGAATCATGCCGGAGAGTTATCAACACAGGCTGGATCGCGTCAGACCGCCGAGAGTGCAGATCACGTACGACGTGGAAATCGGCGATGCCATTGTCATGAAACAGCTGCCTTTCGTTGGCGGCATTCTTGCCGACCTGTCGGGCAAGCCCGAGGAGGCGCTTCCGCCCCTCAAGCAGCGCAAATTCGTGTTCATCGACCGGGACAACTTCAACGAGGTGCTGGCCAAGGCCAAGCCGCGTCTGGCCTTCCAGGTGGACAACAAACTGGACAAGGAAGAGGACACCAAGCTCAACGTTGCCCTTACGTTTGATCACATCGACGACTTCGAACCCCTGCAGGTGGTGCGCAAGGTGGCTCCTCTTTCTCAATTGTACGAGGCCCGCAAACGCCTGTCCGATCTGCTCAGCAAACTCGACGGCAACGACGACCTGGACAAGTTGCTGCAGGATGTCTTGCAGCGCACCGAGGGTATGAGCAAGACCGACGAGTTGAAAAAGCTCAAGGACGAGGCGGCCGAGGGTCAGGAGGGGGAATCTCCCGAAGGGGCGAAAGCTGCGCAGAAGGCCGGAGCCAAGGACGGAAAGGATGCTGACGCCGCAGGCGGCAAGAAGGGCAAGGACGCACCGGCAGGCGAGGCTCCCGAAGGCGAGGGAGCGGACAAGTCCTGATCATCTGAAACACGCAGGCCCGACAGGGGCCGGGGAGATACGACATGGCACAGACCGAAGCCGCGCAGGACGGCAAGAGCCTGCTCCAAACCCTCTTGTACGACGGGAAAATGGTTCGCGACCCCAAGCAGGAGTCGTATGCCAAGGATCTGGTGGAGGAGTTCGCCACCCAGGTTCTGGACGAGTCCATGACCATAAAGACGGATACAGCCGCCATGATCAACGCCCGCATCAGCGAGCTGGACGACCTTATTACCAAACAACTCAACGAGATCATGCACAGCCCCGACTTTCAGGAGCTGGAAGCCACCTGGCGCGGACTGCATTATCTGGTCATGAACTCCGAAACCGGAGAGATGCTCAAGCTGCGCGTGCTCAACGTCAGCAAGGCGGATCTGCTTAAGGATCTGGAAAAGGCCGTGGAGTTCGATCAGAGCAATCTCTTCAAGATGGTCTATGAGGACGAGTACGGAACCTTTGGCGGCAATCCGTATTCCTGCCTCATCAGCGGTTACGAGTTCAGCCGTCACCCGCAGGACATCAAGCTGCTGGAGCTGGTTTCCGGCGTGGCAGCCGCGGCGCATGCGCCGTTCATCGGCATGGCCTCTCCCAAGCTGTTCGACATGGGAGCGTTTACAGACCTTCCCAATCCGCGCGACCTGGCAAAGATATTCGAAAGTGCGGAACTCATTGAATGGCGGGCCTTTCGCAACAGCGAAGATTCCCGCTACGTGGCCCTGACCATGCCGCACATTCTGCTGCGGCTGCCCTACGGCCCGGACACCGTGCCGGTGGAGGAGTTCGATTACCGCGAGGACGTGGACGGCACGGACAACGGCAAATACCTGTGGGGCAGTTCGGCCTGGGCGCTGGCTCAGCGCATCACCAATGCCTTTGCCAAATACAATTGGACCGCGGCGATCCGCGGCGTGGAAGGCGGCGGACTGGTCGAGGGACTGCCCGTGCACACCTTCCTGACCGACGACGGCGATACCGCGGTGAAATGCCCCACGGAAGTGGCCATTACCGACCGCCGGGAAAAGGAACTATCGGACCTGGGGTTCATTCCCCTGCTGTACAGCAAGAACACCAACTATGCGGCCTTTTTCGGCGGACAGACCTGCAACAAACCCATCATCTACAACACCGATGAAGCCAACGCCAATGCCAGGCTTTCGGCGGTTCTGCCGTACATTCTCAATGCCTCGCGTTTTGCGCACTATATCAAGTCCATCATGCGCGACAAGATAGGCAGCTTCCTCACGGCCAAGAACGTGTCCGACTACCTGAACAACTGGATTTCCAACTACGTGCTTCTGTCCGATGACGCAGGGCAGGAGACCAAGGCCAGATTCCCGCTGCGCGAAGCCCGTGTGGACGTCACCGAGGTGCCGGGCAAGCCCGGTGTGTACAAGGCCACGGTCTTTCTGCGGCCGCATTTTCAGCTTGAGGAACTCACGGCCAGCATCAGGCTGGTGGCGGAACTTCCGCCGCCCGCCACGGCCTAAGAGGTTCCAGGACAATCTGAATCATTATCACTCACAGGAGATGCATCATGCAAAACATGTTTCTCAAGCTGGACGGCATCAAGGGTGAAACCACCATTGACGGCTACAAAGACCAGATAGAAGTCTATTCCTTCAGCCATGGTTGTTCCCAGCCCATTGCGCCCCTTCGCAGCTCGGAAGGTGGCGGAACCACGTCGCGGGCCAACCATTCGGATATGTCCCTTTCCAAACGCACAGATCTGTCCACGCCCGACATTCTCAAGGCCCTGTGGCAGGGGAAAACCATCAAGGACGCCGTTCTCACCTGCTGCCGGGTGGATGGGGATTCCGTGGTGCCTTATCTGACCGTGACCATGGAGAAGGTGGTGGTGTCTTCCTACAGCGTAAGCGGCGGAGGCGATCTGCCCATGGAGTCGCTTTCCCTGAACTATTCCAAGGTGACCTACGATTACAAAAAGCAGAAGGAAGGCGGCGGTCAGGAAGGCACGGGTTCCGGCACGCACGATCTGGAAACGAACAAGGTGTCTTAAGGACAAGGAGTCGAGACCATGCCGTTACGGCAGAAAATGGTCCGCGCCCCGCTTCTGGACCGGCTCACCGACCGGCAGCCCCGCCGCAAGGTCGAGCCGGTCCCACGGCGGGACATGGAACCTGAAGAATACAGGCTGGCGGTTTTCCGCGACATCCTGTGGCTGCTCGAGTCGCGCACCGCATATCCGGAGCGTTTTGTTCCGGGCGGGGAGCTGACGGTTCTCGACTACGGACTGCCCGACGTGGGCGGGCTCTTTGCGGACAGCCCCGGCGACCTGCGCGAGTTCGTCCGTACCGTGCGCATGGCCTTGCAGGCGTTTGAGCCCCGGTTGGAAAATCCTCTGGTGCATGCGGAAATTCTGGACCGTTCCAAACCGTCCATACGTTTCGACGGCCCTCCCACGCGGCGGCCGCGCATCCATCTGAGCGTTGGCGGCACGCTGCGGGCGGGGCGGCTTCGTTATTCCGTGTCCTTTCCCATAATCTACAACGCGGATGCGAACACATTCCAGCCCGCCCAGGACGAGAAGAAAACTGGCCATTGTGCTCCCAACCAGAAGCAAAACATGCAGGACACGCCCCATGAGTGACGCCACAAGCAGCCTGCGCGAATTCTATCAGCGCGAACTGGCCTATTTGCGAAGGGCAGGAAGCCATTTTGCCCGACAGCATCCCAAGATAGCGGCCCGTTTGGAAATGGGACTGGAAGAGGCGGCCGATCCATTCACGGAACGGCTTGTCGAGTCTTTCGCCTTTCTTACGGCACGGGTGCAGCGCAACATTGAAAACGAATTGCCGCGCCTTGCGGATACGCTTTTGTCCGCGATTTATCCGAGCCTGAATTCTCCCTTGCCGTCCATGGCCGTGGCTCAATTGCAGCCGGACCCGGAAAAGTGCGACCTGAAAAGCGGACTGCACATTCCGGCGGGGAGCCGGTTGTTTTGCGATTCCCGTTCCTCCGATGCGCATGTGACCACAATCCGCTGGAGCACCGGATATCCCGTCACGCTCTGGCCCGTGCGTATCGAGGATGCGGAAATGCTGGCCGGAGAGCGTGCCGGGCAACTGCAAGCCGCCTTCAGGAAGCAGGGCAGGGCATCCTCCGTGGTGCGCATCCGTCTCGCAGGGCAGGGCGCGCCCCTGCACTCCATGGACTTCGAAAGCCTGCGCTTCCACATTCCTGGGGAGCGTTCCGTTTCCTTTGCCCTGTTCGAGATGCTGCTGGGACGCTGTACGGATATTTTTCTGGCCAATGGCGATGCAATGGACGACGGCCTGGGCAGCCAGCATGATGTGGTATGCCTGCCCCCGGACAGTTTGCGGCCGGTGGGCATGGAACGGGCGGACCGCATCCTGCCCGCGGGGCCCGGCGAACATCCGGCTTACGGCCTGCTTCGCGAGTATTTCGCCTTTCCGGAAAAGCATTTGTTTTTCGATATTGACAACCTGGACAGACGTGGTCCTTGGAAGTCCATGGACATATGTCTGGTGCTGGATGCCGAGGCGGATCAGCGCATTCCTGTGGGAGCGGATTCCTTTTGTCTGGGAGCCGTGCCCGTGGTCAATATTTTCGAACGCGTCACCGATCCCATCCGCCTGGACGAAACCCGTTTGGAATATCGTCTGGTGGTGGATGCCCGGCGCGAGGAGAGCAACGAGGTTCATACGGTGCTGGAGGTGAAGGGCGTGGATCCGGACCTGCCCGACGCCATCGTGTACAAGCCGTTTTTTTCCTACGACCACGCCATGTTCGAACAGGGGCAAAAGGCGTTGTGGATAGCCCGGCGCAGCCAGGCACCCGGCGATCTGCCCGGAACCGACACGCTGCTGCGTTTTGTGGATCTCGGCTTCGATCCGGCCCGGCCTCCGGTACGCACGGTGTTTGGCCGTGTGCTGTGCACCAATCGCCATGCCTGCCTGGACGTGCAAAGCGGCACGGTTCTGCAACACGAGCTGGACGAGGCCAGCCTGACGGCCCACCTTCTGGACAAGCCCACGGCCCAGTCCGACCCCCCCTTGGGTGGGGAGGTCTTGTGGCGCCTCGTATCCCAATTGTCCCTGAACCACCTTTCCCTGGACGGGCCGGAAGGATCGCGAGCTTTCCGCGAGATATTGCGCCTGTACGCGCCCGGCGGCAGCAAGGCCGCGGCCCGGTCCATCTCCGCTGTACACAATATGCGTACGTCGCGTTGCGTGGCCCGTTTCGGGCCTGACCATTGGCGGGGATTCTGCCGCGGACAGGAAGTGGAACTGGAGTTGGACAAGGAACATTTTGCAGGAGGCAGTCCGTATATTTTTGCTTCTGTGCTGAGCCGGTTTCTGGGGTTGTACGCAACCATCAATTCCTTCACCCGGCTCAGTGTCCGGTTGCGGGGTGAAAACGAGGTGTGGAAACAATGGCCGCCTATGGCTGGGGATCAAATACTCCTGTAATTGAATGGCTGGAAAAGGAACCGTGGCGTTTCGGCTTTTTCCAGGCCGTGCGGATTCTGGAGCGTGTCGTACGCCCGGTGCAGTCGCTGGGCGAGGGAGGCAACCCGGACCATGAGGCGTTGCGTCTGGCTTCCAGGGTGAACTGGTCGTTTCCTGCCACGGAGATAGCCTCGCTACGCCGCGAAATCGACGGCAGGGGATGGATGTACGGTGCGGGTATTTTGTCCAGGCCGACCGGACCCCATTCACCGGACGGGGCAGACTCTTTGCCGCAACGCTACGTTTTGGACATCAATTGCCTGGGGCTGGCCGGGGCGCTTGGTCCCCTGCCCGAAGTGCTTACCCAGCACCTGCTGGACCGTGCCCGGGAAGGGGACACCGCACTCAAGGATTTTCTGGACATATTCAACCACCGTCTGGCTTCCCTGCTGTACCGTCTGCGTTGCCGCCTGCGTCCCGGCTTTGCTCCCAATGCGCCTGCTGACCGGGGTGAAGTGGCCGGAACATTGTTCTGTCTGGCCGGTATGGGGACGGGAGGGTTGTGCACGCCGACTCCCCTTGGCAGTGGACATCCCGTGGTGGGCCGTGCGGGCGTGCCGGACGTGTCCCTGTTCGCATACGTTGGTCTTCTGGCCGATGCCCGGCGTTCCATGGCCGGGTTGGAAACCCTGCTCGGTACCCATTTCGGGGTGCCGTTCAGGGGGCGGCAGTACCTGGGACGCTGGTTGCACATCGGTGTTTCGGATCGGTCCGTACTGGGACGCGGGGGGCGCAACTGCAGCCTTGGCAGTACAGCTGTGCTGGGCAAACGGTTCTGGGATCCGGAGGCGGGATTTCTGTTGCGGATCGGCCCGGTGGACCTGCCCACCTATCTTAAATTTCTGCCCAGCCGCAACGCTTCGGCCTTTGCCGCCCTGAGCGGTCTCGTTCGGCTGTACGTCGGGCTGGAGCCGGACGTATCCGTTTGTCTGCTTCTGGCGGCCGAACAGGTTCCGCGCTGCTCCCTGAAAAAAGGAGAACGGCAGCGGTTGGGACTCACCACGTTTCTTCGGGGGAAGCGGCCTCTCTTCAGGGACGGCATACTGAACTACCGTCTGCCCGAACCGGCGGAAAGGGTGCACCCATGACCCACGACCCCGTCCGGCTTGTCAGCAAGCTCAACGCGTATTGCCGCAACGCTCTCAAACAGGCCTCCGAACTGGCCGTGTACAAGACAAACTATGCGGTGGAACCGCCCCATTACCTGCTCAAGCTTCTTGGGCTGCCCGATTCGGACATGACCGCCATCATCCGATTTTTCGGCATCAACGCGGCCACCCTGGCAAAGGACCTGACAACCTCCGTGGACACCTTGGAGTGGGGAGCCACCGGAACGCCCATGCTTTCCAAACGGCTGCTCGATCTTCTGAGCGAGGCCTGGAACGTCAGCTCCATCGACCTGAACTGCCCGCATGTGCGCACCGGAGCGGTTATTGCGGCCATGGTCTGGGGCAGGGAGGGCGGTCCTGGTTTCCGGGCCTTTATCCACGAGTCCTGCCCCGGATTTCTGGCCGTGCCGCCCGACCTGCTGCGGGCGCGGCTCAGGGAAATCATCAGCCTGTCCAAGGAGGAAGGCTTTGCCGAACAGGCTGGCCGTTCCGGTTCGGGCCGAAGTTCCACCGGTGCCGAAACCGCTCCGCCAGAGAAAAAAGCAGCCGGTCCGTCCATGCTGGAGCGTTTTGCCGTGAATCTCACCGCGCGGGCGGAGCAGGGCGGGCTTGATCCGGTCTTCGGTCGCGAGGAGGAAATACGCCGGGTCATCGACGTGCTTTTGCGCAGGCGGCAGAACAATCCCATCCTGGTGGGCGACGCGGGGGTCGGCAAGACCTCCGTTGTGGAAGGTTTCGCGGCCCGTGTCGCGGCCCGGCAGGTTCCTCCCTCCCTGCACGGCGTGGAGGTCTTCAATCTGGATATGGGGCTGCTCCAGGCCGGGGCCGGAGTGCGCGGGGAGTTCGAGCAGCGTCTGGCCGGGATAATCTCAGAAAGCGCGGCCAGCCGGGGAAAGACCATACTTTTTATCGACGAAGCCCACATGCTTGTCGGCGCGGGCGGAGAGGCAGGCGTCTCGGATGCTGCCAACCTGCTCAAGCCCGCCCTGGCGCGTGGCGAACTGCGGGCCATCGCCGCCACCACCTGGGCCGAATACAAGCAGCATTTCGAAAAGGACCCGGCCCTTGCCCGGCGGTTCCAGGCCGTGCCCGTACCCGAGCCGGACGAGGAGGAGGCAGCGGCCATCCTGCGTCTGGTGGCGTCCAGGCTGTCCGAGCATCACGACATTCCCATCCTGGAAGAGGCCGTGCGCGAGGCGGTGCGGCTATCCGCCCGCTACATAGGAGGGCGCAGGCTGCCGGACAAGGCCATTACCGTACTGGATACGGCCTGTGCGCAGATCGGGCTGGAGCAGAGCGGGATCATCCCGGAACTGGACAAATTCGACCGGGAAGTGGCCCGAATGCGCGGCCGGTTGGAAAGCGTGACCCGTTCCCTGGCCTTTGCCGGGCACGGCGCGGACCACGATGAAACAAAGGTTCTGGAACAACGTCTGGCCGTGCTGGGCACCGAGAGGCAGACCCTGGAGCAACGCATGGAGCGGGAACGCGATCTGGTTGCCCGTATCCGTCTGGCCGAAAGTTCGCAAGAATTGAACGGGAGCAGGGGTGTCGAGGTCCTCCGCCGGGAGCTGGAACATGTCCGCCAGGGGGAACCGCTGGTGCGCTCCTGTGTGGACGCCATGGCTGTTGCCCGCGTGGTGGCCGACCTGACCGGCATCCCTGCCGGGCGCATGCTCAAGGACGAGATGCAGGCCATGTTGCGGCTGGAAGACGAATTGGAAACGCGCATCAAGGGACAGCCCGAGGCCCTGGAAGTGATTGCCAAGGCCGTGCGGACCTACCGGGCCGATCTGACCGATCCGCGCAAGCCCCTGGGTGTGTTTCTTTTGGTGGGGCCGAGCGGCGTGGGCAAGACCGAGACCGCCTTCGCCCTGGCCGAGCTTCTTTACGGAGGTGAGCAGAATCTGGTGAGCGTGAATCTTTCCGAGTACCAGGAAGCGCACAGTGTTTCGCTTATCCGCGGCGCACCTCCCGGCTATGTGGGGTACGGCAAGGGAGGAATCCTCACCGAGGCGGTGCGGCGCACCCCCCTATTGCGTGGTCCTTCTGGACGAGGCGGAAAAGGCCCACCCCGATGTGCTGGAACTTTTCTACCAGGTCTTCGACAAGGGCGTCATGGAAGACGGCGAAGGCGTGCGGGTGGATTTTCGCAACACGCTCATCATTCTGACGTCCAACGCGGGAGACGCGCATATCGCCTCGCTGTGCTCGATTGAACGACCGCGCCCCTCGGAGCTGGTCCGAGCCGTGCGCGACGATCTGGTGCGGGTGTTCAGGCCTGCCTTTTTAGGGCGGGTTACGGTGGTTCCCTACTATCCTTTGGACCGCGACGTGCTGGAAGACATCGTGGCGCTCAAGCTGGAACAGGTCAGCCGTCGTTTGGAAAAGAACCATGGCGCACGGCTGGAGTTCTCCTCCACCATTGCCGAAGCCATCGCAGCCCGATGCGTTGTGGGCGAATACGGAGCCAGGGCCATCGACGCCGTGATCAACCATACACTGCTGCCCGAGATTTCCAGCAAAATTCTGGAACGGCTGGCTGGCGGGCGCACTTCCGAGCAGATCGGCGTGGCCACGGACCGGGACGGCAACCTGCACGTCCGCTTCGGAACACTGGACAAGGTGCGTCCGAAACCAGTCGGGCAGGCCGTGGAAAAATCAAAAAAAGATGTTCCCCGAAAGCCGCGGCAATTGTTTCTGGAAGTGCGGGCAGGCCGTTGCCTTCCGTGACCAGCCTGTCCGGTACGTCCGGCCCTGCCAATGTTTTGGCCGATGAGGGACAATCGACCATCGACAGCGTGTCCCAGCTTGTGCCCCCGGAATACAAGAGTTGGCGCGAGTGGTATGCGGACCTTAAAAGCCGCCTGTCGCATTCGGAAGGCGGCAGCGGGAGTGCAAAGAAAACATGAGCATCAAGCAGGATCTGGACATTGCCATTCTGAACACCCCGCTGGGGGCGGACAAACTGGCGCTGACCCATTGCCGGGGCGAGGAGTTCGTAAGCCGGCCGTTTTTCTATCGGGTCCAGGCCGTGTCCGAAGACAAGAATCTGGATATGTCCAAGGTGGCGGGTAAGAATGTGAGCGTGGCGATCACTCTGGACGACGGGTCCAAGCGGTATATCAATGGATTGGCCACGGACTGCTGCCAGGGGTTTTTCGACGACCGGGTCTGCAGGTATCTTTTTGAATTGCGCCCCTGGCTGTGGCTGCTGGACCAGAGCCGCAACAGTCTTGTTTTTCAAAACATGTCCACGCCGGACATCGTCAAGAAGGTATGCTCCGATGCCGGATTCACGGACATCAGCGACAAGCTGACCGATTCGTACGCCAAGCGCGAATATTGCGTCCAGTACCAGGAAAGCGACTTTACCTTCATCTCCCGGCTTCTGGAGGATGAAGGAATATTTTATTTTTTTGATCATTCCGACTCGGCCCACACCCTGGTGCTGGCCGACAGCCCCGACGCCTTCAAGGATGCGCCCGGTGCTGCCCAGGCCACCTACAGGTCCGACCATGTGGACTGGACCTCCGGCACGGTGGTCACGGACTGCCGCATGGGCAGGCGGGTGCAGACCGGAAAATTCGCCGTGGACGACTACAATTTCGAGACGCCGTCCACGGATTTGTTCGGTCAGGCAAGTGGGCAGACCTCCAAGCAGCGCGTCTACCAGTATCCGGCAGGTTACACTGTCAAGGACAAGGGCGAGAGCCTTGCCAACAGGCGGCTGGACGCCTTTGCCTCGCGCGAGCAATATCTGGCGGGTTCGGCCAACGCCCGCGGGTTCATGGCCGGAAAGGCCTTCACCCTCAAGGAATGCGACTGTTCCGCCGCCAACATCAAGTGGGTCGTCTCCAGCCTGCAGCTGGAATGCGACCAGACCTCCTACGCCAATACCTTCGAGGCGTTTCCGGCCAGTGTTTCGTACCGTCCCGAGCAGATCACTCCCTGGCCGCGTATTGCCGGATCACAGACCGCCCTGGTCACGGGCAAGAGCGGCGAGGAAATATGGACCGACAAGTACGGGCGCATCAAGGTGCAGTTCCATTGGGACAGGGAGGGCGAGAAAGACGAAAAGACGTCCTGCTGGGTCCGGGTTTCCCAGCCTTGGCGGGCAAGAATTGGGGGACCTGGTTTATTCCACGCGTCGGCATGGAGGCGGTGGTCACTTTTCTGGAAGGCGACCCGGACAGGCCGTTGGTAACCGGGGCGGTCTACAACGCCGAACAGACTCTGCCCTATGCCCTGCCCGGAGAACAGACCAAGAGTACCATCAAATCCAATTCCAGCAAGGGCGGAGGCGGTTCCAACGAGCTGCGCTTCGAGGACAAGAAGGACAGTGAGGAAATCTATATCCATGCCCAGAAAGACTGGAATTCCGTTGTCGAGAACGCCCGTACCGTGACCATAAAGGAGGCCGACGACACCCTGACTTTGGAAAAGGGCAACCGCACCAGTGAAATCCAAACGGGAACGGAAACCCATTCTGTAAAGGGAACACGTACTCTTAGCGTGGAGGGGGATGAAAAGCATACCAACAAGGCCAACTTCGATGTCACCGTGGATGGAAATTATTCGCTCACTGTCAAGGGGAATTATACGCTCAAGGTGGACGGCAACATCACCATCCAGGCGGGGCAGGCCGTGGAGGTCAAGGCCGGAACAAGCCTGACCAGCAAGGCGGGAACCGAGCTGACCAGCGAGGCTGGAACCAATATGACAAACAAGGCGGAGTGAACATGGATGTGAAATCCTCGGCCCAGATGAATGTGCAGGGAGCCATGGTGACGGTAAAATCCGACGCCATGGGGGAATTCAATGCCGGAGCGATTCTCACGCTCAAGGGCGCCATGGTTAAAATAGGATGAGGGAACATGGAAAAGACGCAAGGAATGCAGCATGCGGAAAATGTTCAGGAATCCATTCTGCGCGACGAAGCGGGCAACGTGGTGCAGCGCGTGCCCCTGCGCGACGGGCAGCCGCACGGCCTGATGCAGGTCTTTGATGCCCGGGGCCGGCTGGTGCAGGAGGCCACCTATGTCGAGGGCCGTCTGCACGGTCCCATGCGGCAGATGGACGGGCAGGGCAATCTGCTGATGGAAGGGGAATTTGCAGCTGGTCATCCTGACGGCGAGTTGCGCACCTATGTCAACGGCGCGTTGAAGTCCACCACCGCCTATGTGCGCGGCAAGCAGGACGGTCCCATGCAAAGCTATCATTCCAACGGCAATCCGGCAGTGCAGATGACGTATCTGGCTGGTTCGGCGCACGGTCCGGCTTCGTATTTCGACGACCAGGGACGCCTGGCAAGGGAGTGCCGTTACGACCACGGGCTGATGGAAGGAGACAATATGGAGTATTATCCCTGCGGGGCGGTGCGGGAAAAGAGCATGTACAAAGGTGGGTTGCGGCACGGTACGAGCGAGCAGTTCAACGAAAAGGGCGAACTGGAAAGGCGGGAGCAGTACGAACGGGGCAAGCTGCTGGGCGAGCCGGAAGTCATTGAAACAGCCAAAAAGCAGGGCTTCGCCGCCCGGCTCAAGGATCTGGCCAAGGGAGGATGAATCGCCATGGCACAGCTTGTCGTCCAGGGAGCCATGCTGACCTGCTCGTTCGGAGCGGCTCCCTCCACCTTCAATGTGTTGCCGGTGAACATGGTTTTTGCCACCACGCCTGCGGCGAACATCATGGACTACGTGCCGTTCATGAACGTTCTGCCGTTCGGCGCGTGCATCAGCCCGGCCAACCCCATGGTGGCCGCGGCAACGGCGGCGGCCTTCGGGGTGCTCACGCCCATGCCCTGCATTCCCGCCCTGACCGCCCCCTGGATTCCCGGCAGCGTGACGGTTCTTCTGGCCAACATGCCCGCGCTGAACGATACCTCCATGCTGATGTGCATGTGGGGTGGGTGTATTCAGGTCACTCTTCCGGGCCAGTTCGCGGTGAGCGTGCCGTGAGAACCGTAACAACGGAGAGCTTATGAAATCCCGGATCCTAGTGTATCTGGCCGTCACCCTGGCCGCCTCGTGCCTGTGCCTGTTCATCGCCGGATTTCTGGCGGGATATCTGGCCGGATCTTCAGCCACGGACGACGCTCCGGTTTCTTCGGCCAACGGCAGCGGACAGGACATGGTCCAGCCCGTGGTGCCTGAGGTGACCAAACAAAAACCGTTGTCTGGAAATGCGACCCAAGGCAACGCAACGAATGGAGACGGCTTGGCCGGTGCCGCC
Source organism: Desulfovibrionaceae bacterium (assembly GCA_963665185.2). GTDB lineage: Bacteria > Desulfobacterota > Desulfovibrionia > Desulfovibrionales > Desulfovibrionaceae. The sequence continues at coordinate 129,927 of CAXXPO010000021.1, forward strand.
AATGCGTCCGTCGTTGCCGGGCCGGAGGCAGTCCCGGAGCCGCCTCCGCCCATGGAATCGCAAGCCGGGTACGCCGTGCAGACCGGGGCGTTTCTGTATAAGGACAATGCCGTGGCCATGGCGGACGAACTGGCCGGCGAGGGCTGCAACGCCACGATTTACCAACAGGATTCCGGGGGGAAAACCTGGTTTTTCGTGCGGTTCGGAGAGTTCGCCACGTTCGGGGAGGCCGCCGACCAGGCGCGGAAGTATCGGGCTGTCAGAAAACGGCCTGTGGTTGTTGCGGAAACAGGCACGGCCAAGGTGACGAAGATTGGGGAAGCCAAGCCCGTGTATCTGTTGCAGGTGGCGGCCTTCCCGGAACGTTCCCTGGCTTCGGTGAAGGCGAACGCCCTGACCCGCCAGGGGCGTTCCGCATGCATTGTCGAGGTGCTCAACAAGAAAGACGAGCCGTGGTTTCTGGTGGTGCTGGGAAAGTTCGCCAGTCGGGCGGAAGCAGCGGCTTCGGGGAAGAAATATGCCGCAGCCACGGGCGGAGAGTATTACATCCAGCCATTGGCCGCGGAAATATGGGAACTTCGCAAGTCGTGCCCCGAATGAGTCTCCTGTCCTGAACCTGGAGAATCCCATGTTTGATTTCACCCACCCCATGTGGTCCGCATTCTGGCTTATGCTGGGACTGGCTGTTTTTTTTCTTGCGGCTGCAGTTGCCATTGCCGTTCTGTGGTTGCGTTCCACGGCCCGGCGTGAACATGCCAGTTCCCGGGACGCCCTGGAGGCATTGGCCCTGGAGATTGCCAGAACAAATGAAGCGACGGGTAAAATTTTTGTGGAGGCAGTGGTCCGGGAGGCCAAGGGTGTTTTTGCGAACTTCGATTATATGAAATTCACTCTGGAAGAGAATAGGGCATCATTGGACCGTCTTGCGAGTGACATGGGAAAACAAAACGGAATTCTGGCTCAATTGCAGGCAGATATGGAAACAATTGCCCTTGATGTGGCACAAAAAGCGGTTCAAAAGGAGCCTGATGGCTTTTCCATGGCCCCGGACAGACAACCCGTCCTGGCCGAGGTTCAAGCCGATCCGTACAACCAGGATATCCGTCTGCTGCACCAGGAACTCGGCAAGGCCCTGCCTCATCTGGAAAAATTGTCTGCCCGGTCGGAGTCTTTGGATCAATTGCTGCGTTCCACGGCCCGTTCACTGGGCAAGCTCAAAATTTCCATGCTTTGAAGACACTCCGGTATTGCCGGACCACGCCGTGCGATCAGAACCAATGGGAGAAACCATGCACACAGCGAGTCTCAAAAAGCTGGCCGACCGGCTGAACCGTTTCACCACTTCCAGGCTGGAGGATGCCCTGGCCCGGTGCGTGGCCCATACGCATTACGAAGCAGGGCCGGAGCACCTGCTGCTTTCCCTGGCCTCCACCAATGAAGGCGAATTCGCCGAGGGCCTGCGGACCTTTGGCAAAGAGCGTCACGCCCTGGTGCGCATGCTCGAAAAATCCCTGGAGTCCATGCGCCGCGGCAATACGGGCAGGCCCGTGCTTTCGCCGTTGCTGGTGGAACTTTTGCACGACGCCTGGACCGTGGCCTCGCTGGATCTGGAGCAGACGCGCATCACTTCGGGCGCTCTGCTTCTGGCCGTGGTTTCCACGGCCGGCAATTCGGGGTCCGGCAGGTTCGGCGCGGATTATGCGGAGTACATCGGGTCCATCGGGTATGAATCCCTGTTGGGCAAATTCAAGGACATCGTGCGCAAGGCCGGAGAACAGGAACACGAGGACAAGAGCGACAGGCTGGAGGCTGCGCATGATCAGAGGCGGACCACTCCGGCGGCGCAGGAAGGGCAGTCGCTCGGAGCCGCTTTGGATGCCTTTTGCCTGGACATCACGGCCAAGGCGCGAGCCGGGGAGATCGACCCGGTGTTCGGACGCGATACGCACATGCGTCAGCTTACCGACATTCTGGCCCGGCGGCGCAAGAACAATCCCATCATTGTCGGCGAGGCCGGGGTGGGGAAAACCGCCCTGGTGGAAGGACTGGCCTTGCGCATCGTGAACAACGACGTGCCGGATTTTTTGCGCAACGTGCACCTGCTGGCTCTGGACCTCGCATTGCTGCAAGCCGGAGCCGGAGTGCGCGGCGAGTTCGAGAAAAGGCTCAAGGCGGTCATCGACGAGGTGCGTTCCTCTGTGGAACCGGTGGTGCTGTTCATAGACGAGGCGCATATGCTGGTGGGATCGGGCGATGCGGCAGGCGGTTCGGACGCGGCCAACATTGTCAAACCCGTTCTGGCGCGTGGGGAGATGCGAACCATCGCGGCCACCACCTGGCGCGAGTACGCCAGGTTTTTCGAAAAGGATGCGGCCCTGTCCCGCAGGTTCCAGCCGGTGGCCCTGGACGAACCGGATCTGGAAACCACCGTGGACATTCTGCGCGGGCTTGCTCCCCGCTACGAGCGGACGCACGGCGTACGCGTCACGGAAGATGGTTTGCGGGCCGCAGCGGAACTATCCGATCGGTACATTCATGGCCGCCAGTTGCCGGACAAGGCCGTTGACCTTTTGGATACGGGATGCGCCCGGATAAAGGTGGGCATGAGTGCCAGACCTGCCGAACTGGAAGAAGTGCAGGCGCGCATTGACGGCCTGGCGCGGCGCAAACAGGCCCTGGAACGGGAGGCGGACGAAGAGGGGGGGGATTTATCGCAGCAGTTGGGGGAATTGTCCGAAGCACTCGCGGACTTTGAAAACCAGCGTAGGGAATTGGAAAGCACGTGGCAGGCGCAGGCCGAACAGGTGCAACGGATTGCCCAGGCGCGACAGGAAGACCATGGGGAAGGCGATGTGCGTCGTTTGAAAACCGAACTTCGTGCGCATGGAGACAACCTGCTGGTACGCCCGGATGCTGACCGGGAAACAATGGCCCGCGTGGTTTCCGAGTGGACGGGCGTTCCCCTGGGGAGGCTGTTGCAGGACGAGTCCGAAACCCTGCTGCATCTGGAAGAGGCGATAGGGCGTCGCATCAAGGGGCAGGATGACGCCGTGGCAGCCATTGCCCGCAAACTGCGCGCGTCCAAGTCCGGGCTTGGAGATCCGTCGCGTCCTTTGGGCGTGTTTCTGCTGGCCGGTCCCAGCGGCGTGGGCAAGACGGAAACCGCTCTTGCCGTGGCCGAACTGCTCTTTGGCAGCGAGGACGCCCTGGTGGTCTGCAACATGGGGGAGTTTCAGGAAAAGCATACGGTATCGCGGCTGATAGGTTCGCCTCCCGGCTATGTGGGATTCGGCGAAGGCGGCGTACTTACCGAGGCGGTGCGGCGCAGGCCGTATTGCGCGGTGCTTCTGGACGAAGCGGAAAAGGCCGATCCGGAGGTCATGAACCTGTTCCTGCAGGCGTTCGATCGGGGCAGGCTCAATGACGGCGAGGGGCGCAGCATAGACTTCCGCAACACCGTGATCTTCCTGACGACCAACCTGGGGGGCGATGCCCTGCTGGATATGCATAGCCGACCGCGGATCGGCAAGGGCAATGGGGGCCAACCGGGAGTACCGTCTGAAAAGGAGATGGCCGAAGTTGTCCGGCCCTTGCTTTCCAATCATTTCAAGCCTGCGTTTCTGGCCCGGACTCAGCCAGTTGTCTACAGGCCCCTGAGCAGGGAGGCGCTTATGGATATAGCCCGAATGCGGCTGGAAGGCCTGGCCGACCGGCTGATCGCCACCGGAAACATGACCCTGCGCTGCGGCGACGATATTCCGCGTGCCCTGGCCGAGGCGTGCATCCATGCGGATACGGGCGCGAGGACCATTGATCTTGTCATGCAGGAACGGATAATGCCCCATCTTGCCCGGTTGGTGATCGAACAGGCCGGAGAGGTGCAGGAGGGACGGGAAGTGAGCCTGCTGGTGGACGGCGCGGGAAGGATAACGGTGGGGATGGAAGGAACAAATTCCATTTGACGTCGGCCAGTTGGCATCGCCCCATTGATATCGGACGGCCCGGATGTTTTTGTGCTTTCTGCCATTGGTGACCATCAATTTTCTACCCGGAGTGCAGTGGAACGCAGGTAGGTTTGGGGGATTTTGCTGGTCCGGCTTTTCTTGTAGGCGGCACTCTCTGCCTTGTCCGGCGTGGCTGCATTGGATGGTGGAGCGGGACAATCCCTTTGCCAAGACAAATCGGGCGGCGGTCATTGCGGGGCTTCAATGCCGTTGCTGCCTTTGGGTAATCCACAGGGGGTGGCAAAAGACAACAAAAAAAGGGACGAAGCCGTATGCTTCGTCCCTTTTGGGTTCTGATGCTGCGCTGAATACTCGCGGCTTAACGCTTGGAGTACTGGAAGCGGGCACGTGCGCCGCGCTGACCAGGCTTTTTACGTTCCTTCTCGCGGGCGTCGCGTGTCAGGAAGCCGGCTTTCTTGAGGGCGGGACGCAGGTCCGGGTCCACTTCAAGAAGTGCGCGGGAAATACCATGGCGAACGGCCTGGGCCTGTCCGGCCACGCCGCCACCCTGGACGTTGATTTTGATGTCGAACTTGCCAATGGTCTTGGTCAGGTTCAGGGGCTGACGAATGATCATCTGCAATGTGGCCCGGGGGAAGTATTCTTCGTAGGGGCGACCATTGACGGTGATTTCGCCAGTGCCGTTGTAAACTCGTGTGCGGGCCACTGCATTTTTGCGACGGCCGGTGCTGTAGAAAAAGTCCTGGCTCATAGGAAACTCTCCGGTCCTCTTAGAGGTCAATCTTTTGAGGCTGTTGGGCTTCGTGCGGATGCTCGGTTCCAGCGTAGATCTTCAGCTTGCTCAGAAGCTGGCGGCCCAGGCTGTTTTTGGGGAGCATGCCGCGTACGGCCTTGCGGATGACCTCTTCAGGCTTGGTGGCGAGCATGTCGCGCAGCCCGGTTTCCTTGATGCCGCCGGGGTATCCGCTGTGGCGGTAATATTTCTTGGCGTCGAGTTTGTTGCCGGTAACGCGAATTTTTTCAGCGTTTACAACAACCACAAAATCACCATTATCCATATGGGGGGCGAATTCAGGCTTATGCTTGCCGCGCAAACGCATGGCGAGCTGGGTCGCCAGGCGGCCCAGGATCTTGTCCTCGGCGTCTACGATAACCCATTCACGCCTAAGGTCTTCAGGCTTGGGTGTCCATGTCTTCATTGCCGCTAACTCCTTAGGGCTCTTCATTATGCGAAGAGAATTGCCATACTCGATATTCCGTCGTGGGCCGATCTATCGACCACAGGGTGTAACGGAGCGACGGAACGGAGACCCTTACCAATAAACTCCACGGAAAGCCAGAAAAAAATGACGAAACAGGCGAAAAAGTGCGATGAGCGCCGGGCCGGATGGGCTGAAAAAGGGGTGGAAGACGCCCTTCGAACGACCCGGCCCGGGCGTTCGAAGGGCGGTGAAAACAGATTGGGAAGCTAGTCTTCCAACTGCTGGATTCCGTCCAGCTTCCACATGTCGCCTGCGTCCCGGCTGTCGCGTACAAAGTGCCAGACTTCGCGGACCTGTGCCGTGGCGTTGATTGTGGGGTCCTCGCGCATCATCACGTCGTAGTAGACAGTGGCGTGGGTGATGGTTCCTTCCTGTTTGGCTTCGAGAAGCCGCGCATTGATCAGCAGAACTTCGGTTTTTGACGGTTCGGGGGATTCCTGGGCCTGGGCCCGGATTTCATCGAACACCGCGTCCGTGGTGAATTCACGAATGTCCTGCAGGTCGCGGGCGTCCCATGACTGCTGCAACCTGGAGTACACGACCTTGGCTCCCTTGAGAAAGTCGTCGACATCAAAGCCTGCGGGGGTGTTCACCACGGGCTGGCCGTCCCCGTCCATGGGGCCCATGGGACGGCGTGGGCTGGAACTGAGGTTGTCCCAGGATGTGTCCGCGGAACGGTACTGGCTGTTCTGGCCGTATTGGGGAGAACGTATGGACGGTCCCGCGCCGGCTTCCGACATGCTTTCGCGGGGGCGGCGGCTGCGCAGAAAGCGCATCAGAAAAAATATTCCCAGGCCGAGAAGGAGCATGTCGAACATGCCGAATCCGCCGAATCCGCCGCCGAACAGCAGGGAGCCGAGCAGGGTTCCGGCCAGCAGGCCGCCGAAGATGCCCATGCCTCCGAAGCCCCGGCTGCCGGGAACGGCCTGGTTTGTCGTCGACTGCCGGTTCAGGTTTTGGCTCGGGGCGGGGCGCAATGCCGGGCGGCTGTACGACGGCTTGGATCCGAAAGAGCCTCCGCCGCCGAAGCGTTTGGCGTGGGCGATTTCAGCCGCTGCCATGATCAGGCCGAAAACAAGGAACGGCAGGCTTAAGAGTGCGAGTCGTTTCATAGTGACTTCCTTGGGGTAAGCAGCATTTTTGTTTTGAGTATGCCGGGGGCGGCATGGACTGTCCCGCGCATCTTCATCTTCTTTCATGATGCGGGGCTGCTTGCAGTCGTGCCGTGAAGATACGTCTTGAATACGGGTTGTCAACAGGCGCAGGGGAGAATGAATCTATTCGATAAGCCCGAGATTTTGCAACAGGTGCAGGAACATATGCTTGTCGATGGGCTTGGGGACGTAGGATGTGGCCCCGCCCTTGTAGTAGGCCTCCACCACGTTTTTGGGGTCGTCCAGAGCCGTGGTCATGACTATTTTGGATTCGTTTTCACCCGGGATGTTCATTTTTCGCTCAATGGTCCGGATCTCCTTGAGCGCACCCTGGCCGTCCATCTCCGGCATCATGATGTCCATGGTGATGAGATCGTACGGCCTGTTTTCTTCGGCAGCCATGCGAAAAGCGTCCACGGCTTCCTGCCCGTTTACCGCAATGTCACATTCCATGTAGGGGGAGAGGATTTTCTGAATCAGCTTCCTGCTTGTAAAGTCGTCCTCAACGATAAGCGCGCGCATGGGACCTCCCGATATGTTATGCACGGAATGAAGATTCATTACCTAGAATCGTCGGAAAAAGCCAGCGGGTTGGCAAGCACCCGGAAAAGGCCTCCGGTTCTTTCAGGGCTTCCGGCGGGTGCGGGAAAAGTCGCCAAGGAGCTGTTTCTGGCCGCAACAAGTACTGACGCCTTTTCCGAGAAAAAGAATGGCTCGGAGGAACAATGTGACGCATTCCGGCACGGTTTAAAATAAGGCCTTTTCGCAAGGCTTGCAATGGAGGGGGGATGTGTGTACGCTGTCTGCGTACTTAAAGGGGAGAAAAATCCAGCCTGGACTTTCTCCCGATGACTTGCCACAAGCGTTGCCTATGGGCACAATGTGTTGGCTTCCGCGCGATTGATCGGGCATTCGTCCTGCTGAAAAAACAATTATACCCGGATTCGGACAATGGAACTGAAGATTCTTGGGCAGACTGCCGCGGAGTTGGCGGAAAAAACTCCTTCCGAATGGTTCATGTGGCCTTTCAGCCGGGGATATGGCGAAAGTTTTTGGCCTACTGCCGCCAAATTCATTTTTGTAGCTTTCATTTTTGCGGCCATTTGCGTCTTTCTCCGCTTTCTTTATGGCCCTAACGGAAAATTCCGGGACAAGGAATTGGATAAGGAATACGAGGAATTGCGCCAACAGGAGCTGCAAAAGCTGGAGGCCGAATATCTTCGTGGCGAAATCACCAAAGAGCAATACGAGTGGAGAAAGGAACGGACATGATGCTCTCTTTTCCCGCGGTGCAAGCGCATAAGGAAAAATTTTGCGCCATTGCCGAGCAATATATAGCGCGTGCCAATGGGGAAGCCACGAATCTGATTCTCAAGCGGGAGCATTCGCTTCGGGTTCTGGAGAATGCGCAGGAACTGGTCCGGGCCTTGGATTTATCCTTTGCGCCGTCGCAGACCGTCCTTTTGGCCGCCCTGTATCATGATATTGGCCGGTTTCCCCAACTGGAAAATTACGGGACCATGGACGATTCCAGGTCGGAGGATCACGGAAAGATGTCCGTGCGAGAGCTTTTGCGCGGCAATCTGTTGCAGGATCAGGATCCGGCGGCCCGTAGGGCCGTTCTGGGAGCTGTCTTTCTGCACAACAAGCGGACCGTGCCCGCGGGACTCCCGCAGACCATGGACCTGGCGTTGCGCGTGGTACGGGACAGCGATAAGCTGGATATATTTCAGATTATGTTGGATAATCTCAACGAGGCTGCCTGTCGGGACAACCCCACGGTGGTCCTGGATCTCGAATACGACGAGACAGCCTATACGTCGGAACTCGCAGCGGTTGTGCGGAGGGGGGAACTTGCCGACTACCGTTCCATGCGGTGGGTCAATGACTTCAAACTGCTGCTGCTCGCCTGGGTCTATGATTTCAACTTCGCCGCGTCGCGCCGTCTTTTGGCGCAGCGGAAAATGGTGCACGCCGTGGTGGAGCTTTTGCCGCGTGTGCCGGAGTTGCAAGATATCGGCTGCAAGGTGCTCGCCGATCTGGAAAACTCCCTGGAATCGTAGGCTTTTTGCAAGGATCTCGGTTGCTTGATATGTACGGTGCGGATGATACGCGCAGCACTGCGTTTTCGCATGCGCCGTTTGTGCGCCGTGAAAATGGAAAAAGGTAAAAGCCACCGGGGGCTGCCTCTGATTCTGAAGGTTTTCGACACGTCTTTGGGCTGTTTTGGCTCAAATATAATTGCAGTTGATTGGATTCATGCTGAAATACAGGATATATGGCTAAGATGCTCGGAACCGTACTCATCTTGACGTCCAGCGAAATCAATGCGCGCCGGGACAAACATTCCATCGGGACGTTCGACCCCGGTGCCATCAAGTTTTTTGGAAAGGGCGCGGACGCTTTTGATTTCATGTCCAGTCACCAGGTGGACCTGGTACTGTGCGACACCCAGCTCAACGACATGGACGGGGCGCGTTTTCTCAAACTGTTGCGCCAGAATATGAATCTGAAAAAGATTCCCGTGGTCATGGTGACCATGGAAAACCAGAAAAACCGGGTGCTGGACTGTATTTCCGCAGGCTGCACCGGGTATATTCTGAGACCGTACTCCATGGAGACGTTCGAGCGGCATATCAAGCTGGCCCAGAATGTGGAATCCTTCAGCGAGATCGAGGAAATCCAGCTCGAAGAAGCCCAGAACATGGTCAGCATGGGCGAGTTCGATGATGCCATCGAGGCGTTTGAAGAGATTCTCACCATTCAGGACGATGCCCAGAAGTATTACGACATGGGCTGCAACTTTCTTTTCCGCCGCAAGTACGGCAAGGCGATTATCGCCTTCAAGAAGGCGGTCAAGCTCAACGACCTGTTCGCCGAAGCCTACAAGGGGCTGGCCGACGCCTACAAGGGCAAGGGCGACATGGACAACTGCCGCACTTTCCTGAAAAAGGCGGCGGAAATTCACGCCCAGTTCGATCGGCTGGAGGAAACCAAGGCGCTGTTCATCGAAATTCTCAAGTTCGAGAGCGAAGCGCCCAATCCGTTCAATACGCTTGGGGTCCGGCTACGTCGTGAGGGCGATTACGTGGGGGCTTTGCACGCCTACGATCAGGCTGTGAAGATCACGCCGGAAGATGAAAATATTTATTTCAACAAATCCAAAGCGTATTATTTCATGGGCGACCTGGAACAGGCCAATGAAAGTCTGATCGAAGCGCTGAAACGCAAGCCGGACTTCACCGAAGCGGGCAAGCTGTACAAAAAGATCAACAAGAAGGATTGGGAACTTGCGGACCACACGGGCGAAGTCGAAGAAAACGGTCGGCCACGGGCTCTCGTGGACGATGCCTGATCCCGACGGCGCAGGAAGCGCATGAAGTGATTTGGATGAATACGCCCATAGGCCCCGCAGGAACATGTCCATGCGGGGCTTTTCATTTTTTTCCAATTTCGCTTCGTGGGGCGGGCAGTCCTTGCGGCAGATTTCCCGCAATATTTGTTCTTCGGTTCCGCCGTCCTTTCACAGCTTGCTTTTCTGGGGGGGGATGGTAAAAAAAACGGTGAAATCGGTTGCCGGCGGGAGATGAGGAACGTGGGATTTCCGTACAGGGATTTTGCGGTCCCTGGTCCCGGGAACATGCATGGAAGGCAGCTTTTCCGACCGGCAGATTTCTGAAACGTGTTTTTGATAATTCATGCAGCCGCGCTTTGCAGCAGGCTGCCGGACCAGCACATATCACAGGAGCTGTTATGGAACTCACGACCGTTCAGATAGAAAACCCGGAGTCCCTGAATTTCGTTCTGGGCATGGCCCACTTCATCAAAACGGTCGAGGACGTGCATGAGGCCATCGCCTGCACCGTGCCCGGCGCAAAGTTCGGCGTTGCCTTTTGCGAGGCGTCGGACAAGCGGCTGGTGCGCTGGTCCGGCACGGACGACGAGCTGGTGGAACTGGCCAGGAAAAACGCCTACGCTCTGGCCTGCGGCCATAGTTTCATCGTCTTCATGCGCGACATGTTTCCCATCAACATAAAGAACACGCTGCTGAACGTGCCTGAGGTTGTCCGCCTGTTCTGCTGCACGGCCAATCCGTTGCAGGTGATCGTTGCGGAAACCGAACAGGGCCGGGGCATCATGGGCGTCATCGACGGTTTTGCCTCGGCGGGTATCGAGTCGGACGAGGACATTGAAGCGCGCAAAGGCTTTTTGCGGGCCATCGGCTACAAGGCCTGACTTTTTTCATTCCGTCTGCATCGGAGCGCCCGAAAGTTTTTCGCTTTCGGGTTTTTTTTATCCGTTCCGCTGAAAAGGGCGTTCTGGTTCGTACGGACAGCTTGCAGCAGTCTGGTGCGGGGACGGCAGCCTTGCGTCCGAATTCGTCTGGCTTGACTGATTGCCGAAAGTCGGGCCGGGAGGGATTGGCCTCCTGTGAGGCCCCGGGATTTCTTACTTTCCTTGGTTCCATTTTGGCCTTTTTGTTGCATACCCCCGAAGAGTATGTCATATTGAACGCACAGGAACAAAGACAACGATCTTCTTCAATATCATATTGTCGGGGCGTGACGGAGTGCTTATTTTTCTTTTTGAACACGCCTCGTGCAGCATCTTTTAGTCGGAGGCAGCGTACCGCATAATGGGTCTTGAACTCAGGCAGCAATTAAAGCTTACGCAACAGCTGGTGATGACGCCGCAGTTGCAGCAGGCTATCAAGCTTCTTCAGCTTTCCCGGCTCGAACTGATGGAGACTGTGCAGCAGGAACTTCTGGAAAATCCCTTTCTGGAAGAAGGTGTTGTAGTGTCCGACGCGCCCGAGCCGCAGGAGACAAAGCTGGAGGACACTTCGCCCGCCACAGCGGCGGAAGAGTCCGCCGCTGCCTTGCGTGATACGGATTGGGAAGACTATCTTGGCGAATTTTCCAGCACCGCCAAGCAGTCCATGTCCCGCAATGCCGAAGTTCCAGAAGAAGGCATGAGTTTTGAAGCCCGCCTGTCCTCCAAGCCCTCCCTGGAAGGGCATCTCGCCTGGCAGATGCGTCTGTCCGATTTTACGGAACATGAGCTTCTCATTGGCGAGCATATTATCGGCAATCTGGACGGCCTTGGCTATTTGCAGGCCGATGCCGCCGAGATTGCCAGTGAATCCGGGGCATCCGAAGAGGATGTTGAGCGCGTTCTGCACCGCATCCAGCGTCTTGACCCGGTGGGAATTGCCGCCCGTTCGCCAAAGGAGTGTCTGCTGGTTCAATTGGAAGTGGAGGAATACCAGGACCCGGTTCTTCTCTCCCTGGTGTCCGATCATCTGGAAGATTTGGAAAAGCGCCGCTACAAGCCGCTTTTGCGTAAGTTCAAGATGACCATGGACGACCTGCATGACTACCTTGAGACCATCCAGACTCTGGACCCCATGCCCGGCGCGAGTTTCGGCACGGAAGACCCGGTGTATGTCAGCCCGGACGCCTATGTGTACAAGTATGAGGACGATTTTGTCATCGTTTTGAATGACGACGGCATGCCCAAGCTGCAGATCAACGATTCCTATTCGGAAAGTCTGAAGAATGGAGGAGCGGGCGCGGACAAGGACTTCTTTCATGAAAAGATGCGTTCTGCGGTCTGGCTCATGAAAAGCCTGTACCAGCGGCAGCGCACCTTGTTCAAGGTCATTGAAAGTCTGCTCAAGTTCCAGAGGGATTTTTTCGAGGAAGGGGTGACCCGGCTCAAGCCGCTCATCCTGAAGGACGTTGCCGACGATATTTCCATGCACGAGTCCACGGTCAGCCGCATTACCACCAGTAAATACGTGGCGACTCCGCACGGCACGTTCGAGCTGAAGTTCTTTTTCAACAGCGCCCTGGATCTGGACGACGGCAGCCAGGTCGGCTCGGAAAGCGTCAAGGCGCTTATCAAGAAAATAGTGGACAACGAGCCGCCGAAAAAGCCTTTCTCGGATGAGAAGATCGCGGAAATGCTCAAGGATACGCTGCAAGTCAACATTGCCCGGCGGACAGTGGCCAAATACCGCACTGTGCTCGGCATTGAATCTTCGAGCAAGCGGAAGCAATATTTTTGAGTTGCGTAACCGTAATCAGGAGGTTGCCCATGAACATGGCGTTTAATTTCAAGAACTTCGAGCCCTCGGACCACTTGAAGAATTACGCCTCCAACCGGTTCAGCAAGCTGTCCAAGTTCTTCAACAACCTGGACAACGTGGACGTGCAGGTCAATCTGTCCGTGGAGAAGTTCCGGCAGATGGCCGAGGTCATCGTTGTCGCGGACAACTTGCACCTTTCCGCCTACGAGGAAAGCGAGGACATGTACGCCACCACCGACATGGTTTTGGACAAGGTCGTGGCGCAGGTCAAGAAGAACAAGGCCAAGAAGCAGAGCCGGCGTGACGTGAAGGCCGACAAGTCCGGGCGTGTAGACGCCGTCCTTTTCGGCGGCAGTGAAGACAGCCTTGATGCTCCGGCCATCGTTGCTTCGGACAAGTTTGAAGTAAAGCCCATGGACGTGGACGAAGCGGCCATGAAGCTCAATTCGCTCAACTACGATTTCCTTGTCTTTCGCAATGCCGCCAGTGAGCGGGTGAATGTGCTGTACAGGCGTAATGACGGGGATTTCGGTCTTATTGACCCTGGGATGTAACACGATCATGAAACTTGGCGAGTATTTGGAACCGGAGTATGTGCTGGCGGACGTGCAGGCGACAACCAAACAGGATGTCCTGCGCGAGATGCTCAAGCCTTTGCAGGGTGTTTCCGGCGTTGACGTGGAAAAGGCCCTGGACATACTGCTGGAAAGGGAAAAACTCGGTACGACGGGGATTGGCGACGGTATAGCCATTCCCCATGGAAAGCTGGAGAGTCTGGACCGGATTCTGCTGACTGTCGGCCGCAGCGCCAAGGGCGTGGATTTTGCGGCGCTGGACCAAAAACCGTGCAGGATTTTCTTCATGGTGCTGGCTCCGGAACAGGCGGCGGGAATGCATCTTCGAATTCTGGCGCACATCTCCCGTCTGCTCAAGAATGAGGGCTTTCGGGAAAGAATGCTGGAGGCCGATGGGGACAAGCTCTACAAGCTTATTGCTGCTACATAGTTCCTGGCGCAGTCCGTATCGCCCTGCGATACGGGCCGCCAGGGGCGGAACGCCGCTGCAAACGGTGCGGGAAACATGAAAGCGCATCTTTTGCCGGTGCAAGTCCGATAGGCCATGTGATGTGTGGTCGATGGACATTTTCGGAGCATGCAGCATGTCGCGTGCCGAAATATTGAAACCGAAAGGGGTGTGGGGTGACCACACCCCTTTTTTCACAACGCAGGCGGCCTGGGTGTTTTTTTGAAGAATGCCCGACGAGTGCTGTCAGCATGTCATGTGCCCCAACCGGAGCGTGCGGTTTTGTCACAGGAGGTTACGATGAGCGCCGAGTGTTCAACCGGAGCATTGACCGTGGTCATTCTGTCCGGTTTGTCGGGGGCCGGGAAAAGCACAGCCCTAGACGTTTTCGAAGACATGGGGTTTTTCTGCGTGGACGGGCTGCCCGCCAGCATGATTCCCCGGTTGGTGGAGCTGTACTCCGCGCAGGGGGGCAAGGGACCTGCCAGGTACAAGGGGCTGGCTTTGGGGATGGACATCCGGCAGCGTGATTTTCTGAATACCTGGAGGGCGGCGGAAGACGAACTCGCCACCATGAACATCAACCTGCATCTGCTTTATTTGGAAGCGGAGCAGGCGGAGCTTACCCGTCGCTACCACCAGACGCGCAGGCCGCACCCGCTGGAATCGTCGGACATGGGGTTGCAGCCCGCCCTGGAAGAGGAGCGCAACCTGCTGGAGCCTTTGCGTACCTCGGCCACCCTTGTGCTGGATACTTCGAATTATTCCATCCACGACCTGCGTCGTACCTTGCAGGAAAAATGGGCGTTTCTTCGCCAGGAATGCCAGGGAATGCGTATTCATGTCATTTCCTTCGGGTTCAAACATGCCCAGCCCAAGGAGGCGGACTGCATGTTCGACCTGCGTTTTCTGCCCAATCCGTATTTCGTGCCGGAACTGCGGCCGCTTTCGGGAAAAGACGAGGCCATTGCCGAGTATGTTCTGAAAAGCGAGGTGGGAAGCGGGTTCGCCAGCCATCTCAAGGAATTTATTTGCTATATGGTCCCGCTTTACGCTAAGGAAGGACGTTACCGTCTGACGTTGGCGTTCGGGTGTACCGGAGGTCGGCATCGTTCGGTGGCCACGGCGGAAATGATTTTTTCCATGCTCAAGGAAATGAATTATCCGGTGACGCTTGAGCATCGCCACATTGAACGAACGTAAGCAGCCGCACCGGGCGACCGTTCCCCGGCATCAAGACTCCGGCTACGGAAAGGGTGATGATAAGAGAGGACAATCAACTGGCGACAGGTTTGCTTGTGGTGACACACAAGGACTATGGTCATGCATTGCGCGAAGCCGCGGAAATGATTCTGGGACCCGTGCCCGGGGTGCTTACCATCGGTGTGGACGCCAGTGCGGAAGTCGACGCCACTGTGGCCCGCATCCATGAGGCCGTGCGCAAGGCCGACAAGGGACATGGCGTTCTCGTCCTGACCGATATGTTCGGCGGAACTCCAACCAATCTCAGCCTTTCCCTGCTCAACAAGGAAAAGTTGGAAGTCGTCACGGGCGTGAACATGCCCATGATGCTCAAGGCCATGGGCGGGCTGGACAAGCCTTTGGGAGAACTGGCCAGCATCGTCAAGAGAGCGGGTGAAAAAGGCATAATCGTGGCTGGCGAACTTCTGCGCAAAAAAGCGGGCGCGTAAATGTTCTGGGCACGCATCGATAACAGGCTCATCCACGGCCAGATCATCGAAACCTGGCTGCCCTTTACTGGCGTGGAGACCCTGGTCATCGTCAATGACGAGGTGGCCAACGATGCCCTGCGCCGTGAAATTATGTCCATGGCCATGCCCACGGACATCCGGCTGTATTTTGTGCAGGTGGAAGATGCCGGACAATTTCTGCGCAACAAATTCAACGGTGATGCCATGCCCAACGCCATGGTATTGTTTGCCAACTGTACCGACGCCCGCCGGGCATATGATGCGGGCCTGGACCTGCACACCCTCAATATCGGCAATCTTCATTTTTCTCCCGGCAAGCGGCAGATCGCTCCCAGCATTGCCTTGAGCCTGGAGGACGAGGACTGTCTTTTGTACTTTGAAGAACACCGAATTGACCTGGATTTTCGTTGCATTCCCAGCGATACTTCGCAGGTGAGGTTGAAATGACAGCCGAACTCCCGCTCCCCGCCTGGATTCTCTGTGGCGCTTTTTTTTTGCCCTGCTGACGCAGCTCCGTTTCACCTTCAACATAGGGCTGATTGAACGGCCTTTGGTGCTGGGCCTTGCCTGGGCCTGCCTGAGCGGTGAGTACACCGCCAGCCTGGGCATCGGTGTTTTTTTCGAGTTGTTCTGGCTGGACCTTTTTCCTGCGGGAACCTTCATTCCTCCCAATTATGTGGCTGCCACCGTGGCTTCCCTGGCCGTCTGCCACCGCTACAACCTGTCCACCCCGGCGGAGGTTCTGCCTGCTTTGGCCCTGGGTCTTGCCGTGGGGAAAATGGGACAATGGCTCGAGCAGTTTTTGCGCAACCGCAACGACCAGGCCGACATCCGTCTGCATGAAGAAAAGAATTTTCCGCATCAGAGCAGTGCCACGCTGATCCTCTCGGCCATAGGCAGAAGCATTGCGGCCAGCTTTCTTTTCATGGTTGTCGTGTTGACGGGCGTGGCCCTGTTTTCCCCCTGGTGGGAACCGCTGCTGCGTCAATGGCAGGATATGGTGCGGCTGCACTGGTGGGAGCTGTGGTTTTGCGCCAGCATCGGCGGCATTCTGGCAATTCGTTGGCGACGCGTGTACGGTCTGCTTGTTGCTGGCGTGGTCATCGTTGCCATGTCCGCTTTTTTGGGGGCCGGTTCGTTTTAGCGTGGTGTCCTTGAAATACGTGCATGTTTTGGGGGATGATCGGTTTGTCGAGAAGTGGGTGTTCGACAGGGCATGGCTCCGCAGGCGGTGTATGACAGGCCGGGCCGGTCCTTGCAGGTTGTTTCGCAACATCTTGCAAACTTTTGATTGTGCCGGACGGAACCATGCCGGAGTCCGTCCATGCCATATCAGGGATGAAACTATGGCCGAAGAACTGGATAGCTTTTCCCAGGCTTTGTACGACGAGGTCATGGGGGAAATGGCGGGAACGTTTTTTGGGACGCGGACCCGACTGGAAGAGTTGACCCACGTGTTGTTGTCCATGGTGGACAAGCTTCGTCCGATGGCAGACGCGGTGATTCTTCGTGGAAAGATCCTGCACTGGCTGCTGCCGGACGTGGACCCGATGTACGACCTGCTGGGGCTGGACAGCGGCCCCCTGTCTGTTCTTTTTCGTCCGGACCCGGCAATGCGGCCTGTGCTGTCCGGCTCCGCGCCGTTTGCATTCACTGAAGCCGGGCGGTTCGCCAGGGCTGTTGTCCGGGCGTACGCAGAGGTGCATACGGCTGCCGACGAGTACATGCATGGCGCGTACAGCGTCCATCCGTCACAACCCGGGCGCAAGGTTGTGAGCCTGCACTTTCTTCAGGTGCGGGAGTTCTGCGTCAACCTCAACGCCCGAATACAGAGCATCAACCTGTACCAGTCGCCTTCCGGCGCCTTGCAGAGCATGCGCAACATGCATCCGGAAGAGCTGGATCTCCAGCGTGTCACCGGGGCCACCATTCCGGGTATGCGCAAAGTCTTGATCGGGAGATGGCGCTGGCGGAGGTGGATTTTCCCAGCCTGAATCTGCCCGAATTTCCAGATTTTCCCAAGCCGGACGAAGTCAGGTCGCAGCTCGTGGACCTGGGGAAATCGCAGTATGCCGCGCATCGGGAAACCGTACACAAGCAAATGGAGCAACTGCGTTATGAATAGCTCGTGCTTTCGGCTGTGTTTTTTTTCGTTCATCGTCTTTGGACTGCTGCTCACGGGAAATGTGTCAGGCTGGGCGGAAACAGGGAGTTCCGGCGACATGGCGGCTTCATCACGGAATGCGACGGAGCAGAACGGCCGGCAGGCGGAATTTCGTTCCCCTGTGGCCGGCAATTCTTCAGAGGGGCCTTCTTCGGGAAACCCGGCCCTGCGGACGTCCTCCAGGCAGACACCGCCCGCGCGGACAGGCGAAGCCCGGACGGAAGGGCATGCCGTCATTGTTGTGCAGCTTGTCCATGTGGGCGCTGACCCGGTGGGGCAGGCTCTTGCTCTGGCCCTTAAGGAGCGGTTTGCAGCGTCCCCTTTGTTCCGCCTGGGAAAGGCGGATGAGCGCAAGATCGTTTTGCGCCTGCACACTGTGCCGGTTCTTTCCGGCCATCCACGCCTTTTGAGCGCGTATGCCCTGACCTGGACGTTTTTCGAGAATCCCGACACCTTGAGTTATTTTCTGGCTCAGGATTGCGGCGTTGCAGACTCCACCCAACCTGATGAGCTGGCGCAGGCCCTGGCAGCCAAGACCGACAAGGTGGCGGCGGATTCCGCCTATCTTTTTGAATGATACGCCAATCCGCGTTGGATCATCCCGGCTGCCGCCCCGGCGGATATGCGGCCTTACGCGTCGGCCGTTGCCTGACGATGGCCGAACCCGTGGGGGGAACGAGTGGGCCTTCCTCGTTTGGGGCTGATGATTTTTTGGGAGAAATCCGCGACACCCTCATTATCTGCCGGAACGGACGCATCGAATCCGTGGGCCCCTGGAAGGAACTCAGGGATTGTCTGGAAGCCCCGCCCCTTGATTTTCGTGAGAACACGCTTTGTCCGGGGCTGGTCAATGCCCATACCCATGTCAATCTTTCCCATGCGCGCGGCAATACGGTGTCCGGCCGCGGATTCATCCCATGGGTCGTCAGTCTGGTGAAACTTCTACGCACTCCTCCGTCGTCAGCGGTTCTGGAGGCTGCCGTCAGAGAACTGGCCGGATGCGCCACGGTTCTGGCCGGGGATATCGCCGGGTTCCATGCCGGGGCGACAGTCCGGGCATTTTCCGGTTCCCCGGTGCAGTGGGCGCCCATGGCGGAGTTCATCGGGCCGGGAGAGGACATGCGCTGGCCCCGTGAATTGCCGGAGCCGGATTTTTTCCATCCACTCCGTGCGCGGCATCAGCGGCCATGCCCTGTATTCTACGTCTGCGGAAGTTCTGCGACAGGCCAAGGCGTATGCCGCAGGGCAGGGGGCTGCCGTATGTGATGCATCTGGGGGAATCGCCGGACGAGACGGAAATGTTTGTTGCCGGAAGCGGGGAAATGCTGGGATTTTACACACGTGCGGGGTTTGTCTCGCCGCACTTCAGTGCGCCGGGCATTCGGCCCGTTGCCTATGCCCATGCCCTTGGCCTGCTGGATTCGGACACCCTGGCCGTGCACTGCACCCAGGCGGATATGTCAGACATCGCCTTGCTGGAATCGAGCGGAGCGGCCGTCTGCCTGTGTCCGCGCAGCAACCAGTATATTGGCGTGGGGCGGGCGCCATGGAGTGAACTCTTTGCCGCGTCCATTCCGCTGTGCATCGGTACGGACGGTTTGTGCAGCAACGCCGGCCTGGATTTGTTCGAAGAGTTGCGTTTTATGGCCGCCCACTGGACGGATTCCGGTTGCACGGGACGCGGCCCCTTTCCCTGGCACCGGGCATTGGAGGCGATAACCCGGACGCCGGCCCGTATTCTCAAGGCCGACCATCTCTATGGAAGCATTGTTCCTGGAAAATCGGCGCGGCTGACGGTATTGCCCCCTGACATTGCCGCGAAAATCTAGTTTTTTCGACTATCCGCCCCAGAAATAGACCGCCCCCCACAGACACCCCATGGCGTAGAGTCCGGCCAGGACATCGTCGATCATGATCCCGTAGCCTGCCGGGAGCCATTTTTCCGAAGCGCGTACGGGCCAGGGTTTGGCAATGTCGAACAGCCGGAACAGGGCGAAACCTGCAGCCAATTGCCACAGAGTCAGCCCGGTAAAAGGCAGAAAGGTGATCCACTGGCCCAGAAGTTCGTCAATGACGATCTGTCCGGGATCTTTGCGGCCCATGACCCTTTCCGCCTGGGTAGCGCACCACCCTCCGATAAAGAAAATCAGGGCCAGAAGCATACCTTTTATCCAGAGCGGATGGTGCAGAAACAGTGGACGCGCCACCAGCACGGCCACCAGCGAACCTATGGTTCCAGGAGCCGTTGGTGATTTCCCGAAGAAGCCCAACGTGGAAATACTACAACATATTTGTTCCCAGGAAACGGGGCATGGGTTGGTCATTGTGCTGCAGGGACATGGAAATTCTCCTGACTGTACAGAGTATATCCCGTTGTTTCCAGAATCTCCGAAAGTGAACAGGGGTGTTGTGGCACAGCCTGCCCACAGGGGCAAGCGGGACGTTGTTGTCCTCTTTCCGGCTTGAGGGATCCCTGCAGAATATGTATAGCATGGGAGTGGGAAACGCTATTTTTCTACAAGGCCTCCCTTGAATTGGAGCCGGTTCGCCGAGAGTGGGGGGGTGGGAGCTTGTATGGACCTGACCTGTTTATCAAAAAACGAGTTGATGGAGCAGTTGGAGGCAGCGCATCGGCAGATTGCCGCATTGAGGTCCGATTTGCGCCATACGGGGTATGATGGGGGCCCCTTCTTTGACGGAAGCATATGGGATATTGCGGACAACCTGCCCGTAATGGTGGCATACGTGGACGCGCAGGAAAAATATGTGGCGGTGAATTCCGCGTACGCCAGGTTGTTTGGAAAATCCACGCAGGATGTCGTAGGCATGCAAATGAGCCAAATCCTGTCCCGTGCGGAGTACGAAAAAACGTGTCCGCATCTGCAAAATGCCCTTGGCGGAGAATTGGTTGTCTTTCAGACCAGGCGAATATCCGACAGCGGCGAGACACAATTCCTGGAGGTTCACTGCATTCCCTGTACAGACCGGAACGGTCTGCGTGCGGTTTTTCTTTGCGGACATGACCTTACCGAAAACCACAAAGCCATGGCGGAGCTTTCCCGTTGGAAACATGTATTTGAGCAGGCAACCTGGGGCTTGGCCATAAGTACGGCGGAGAGCCTTTTTTTTCAGGATGTAAATCCGGCGTACGCCAGGATGCACGGTTATACCACGGAAGAAATGCGGGGAATGCCTATTCGCGACGTGTACCCGGAAATTTGTCACGGCGATCTGCTGAAAAATCAGGAGATTGCAGCCCTGAAGGGAAGACATTCCTTTTCCACATTTCACAAGCACCGCAATGGCACGTTGCTTCCCGTGCGTATGGACATGGTGTCAATTCGGGATGCCTCTGGGGATTTTGTCTACAGCATTTCCAATGTCTGCGACGTTTCCGAGCGCAGGCTGTACCAGATGGAGCTCAACAAAAGCGAGGAGCGGCTGCGCAAGGTTGTATCCAGCATGCCGGTGCTCCTGGACGCCTTTGATGAAAACGGATTGGTTCTTGTCTGGAACAGGGAGTGCGAAAGGGTTACAGGATATAGCGCCCAGGAAATGATAGGCAATTCAAAAACGCTCGAACTGCTCTATCCGGATGCGGAATACAGGGATTGGGTGATTGGCACTATAAGGGAGCAGGAAGGGGATTTCCAAGGCCAGGAGTTCACCCTTACGGCCAAGGATGGTACACCGAAAACAATTGCCTGGACAAAGCTTTCGCATTCCCATCCCGTTGCGGGGTGGAACACCTGGGCTATAGGACTGGATGTTACCGAACAAAAAAAATCACAGCAGGCCTTGCAGTATAGCGAGGCGCGCTACCGAGCCATGTTCGAGAACCTGCGCAGCGGGGTGGCGGTTTATGAGGCCGTGGATGAAGGCCTTGATTTTGTTTTCAAAGAGTTCAATCCGGCGGCCGAACGCATCAACAAACGTGCCAGGGCGGACGTGGTGGGAAGGCGCGTTACCGATGTCTTTCCGGGGGTAAGGGATATCGGCCTGTTGGACGTTTTCCGCGAAGTTTACGAAACGGGCAGGTATTGCGACCACCCGATGTGCAAGTATGAAGATGCCAAGATCACCGTCTGGGTCGACAACCACGTGTACAAAATCCCTACAGGGGAAATTGTGGCCGTGCATGACGACATTACCAAGCGTAAGCAGATGGAAGAGGAGCTTCGGCTTTCCAAGGAGAGGGCAGAGGCGGCCAGCCTGGCGAAAAACGAATTTCTGGCCACCATGAGCCATGAAATCCGCACACCGCTCAACGGCATCATGGGCATGCTGCAACTGGCCCAGACAACAAATTTGACGCAGGAACAACGTGAATACATATTCATTGCCCTGGAATCGAGCCGCAAGCTGACCGCCATTCTGGGTGATATCCTGGATTTGTCGCGCATCGAATCCGGCAAGTTGGAAATAAGTCGGGAGCCGTTTGAATTTTCTGCGCTTACAGAGTCCGTGGCCGGAATTTTTCAGCGTACGGCGCAGCAGAAGGGGCTGGATTTTGTTGTGGAAACCTCGGGCGAGATATCTCCTCATCTGGTGGGTGATGAAGGCCGTGTACGCCAAATTTTGTTTAATCTGGTGGGCAATGCGGTTAAATTCACAGAGGCGGGGAGCGTCTGCCTGCGGACCATACGTTTGCCTCGCAATAAGGGGCGCGAGCGGGTTTTGTTTATGGTGGAAGATACGGGCATTGGCATTCCTGATGAAAAATTGGAGCATATTTTCGATATTTTCACACAGGCTGATGGTACGCACACGCGCAAATACGGTGGTGTCGGGCTGGGGCTTGGCATTGTGCGGCGGCTGATAGGGCTGATGGATGGTACTTTGTGCATGGACAGCCGTTTGGGGGAAGGAACTACCGCTTATCTGATGCTGGAATTCGAGGTTTCTGCCGTGATCGGCAGGAGCACAGTCCTGGCAAACCCTCAGGGGGCTTTGGAAGCGCGGCGGGTGTTGTTGGTGGAGGATGACAGGATCAATTGCCGCGCCCTGCAACGCATGCTGGAGAAAAAGGGCTACACGGTCCATTGGGCGGACAACGGCCAAAAGGCCGTGGATGCCGTGCGCGAAAGGGCTTTCGATCTGATCCTCATGGACGTGCAGATGCCGGAAATGGATGGCCTGGAAGCCACCCGGAGGATTCGCGCCCTTGAGAGTAAAACCGGGAGCCACGTCCCCATCGTGGCTTTGACCGCACATGCCATGAAGGGTGACCGGGAGCGCTTCATGGATGCAGGAATGGACGAATATCTGGCCAAACCCGTGGAATTCGACGCGCTACTGATACTTCTTTCCCGGCTGTGTGGGCAATAATATGAAAAATGTCCGGGCATGAAAGGAAAAAGCCCCGGTTCGCGTTGGCTGACCGGGGCTTTCTTGTTTTTCAAGACAAGGGCTTACGACTTGCAGAGGTCGTATTCCTGGGACAGGGATTCGATAAGTTCTTTTACGGACACAATCTTGTTGACCCGGTGGGCATTGTATCCGGCAAAGACCAGCCCGCGTTCCACCAACCCGCGTTTTGCATTGAGCAGGGCGTTTGAGATGCAGAACGAGATTTTTTTGTATTCGCACCCCTTGATGCAACGGTAGTGACAGGATTTGGGCTTTTCATGGCCTTCTTCCATGGAAACAAGAAAAGGAGTACGGATGGCCTGCCCCGGCATCCCAACCGGGCTGTGCAGAATTGCCATGTCCTCTTCCTTGGCATCCAGGTATGCCTGCTTGAATTCGGGAGAGGCATCGCATTCGTTCGTTCCGACAAAGCGCGTTCCCATCTGCACGGCGGAAGCCCCCATGTCGAGGAACTTCTTGATGTCGCAGCCGTCATAGACTCCACCTGCGGCGATGACCGGAATAGGCTCGCTATCGCTTTTCCAGAACTGTCGCACAGCGGCAATGACTTCGGGGATTATTTTTTCCAGGGCGAAATGTTCGTCCTTGATCTGTTCGGGCTTGAAACCGAGATGACCGCCGGCTTTTGGGCCTTCCACGACAATGGCATCAGGGACGCGGTTGTAGCGGGAGATCCATTTTTTGCAGATTATCTGTGCCGCCCTGGCAGAAGAAACGATGGGGGCCAGTTTGGGGGATTTTGCGCCGTCCAGATATTTGGGCAGGTCCAAGGGCAGTCCTGCTCCTGAAAATATGATATCCGCGCCCTCTTTGACGCTGGTGGTGACCATGTCGGCAAAGTTGGCCAATGCCACCATGATATTCACACCAAGGATGCCGTCGCTCATTTCCTTGGCTTTGCGGATATGTTTGATGAGGGCACGGTGGTTGGCTTCTTCCGGCTTGGTGCGGAAGTCAGGCTCTTCATGGCCTATGCCAGCGGTGGCGATCACGCCGATTCCACCGGCGTTGGCCACGGCAGAGGCCAACCCGGAAAGGGATATCCCTATTCCCATGCCACCTTGGATGATGGGAATGGAAGCTTTCAAGTCACCGATGGAAAATTTCGGCAGCACGTCTATCTCCTTTTCCAGGTCCCCTCGAGAGAACGGCCTGTTTCAAACATCTTGGATGATGACTAGGCATCTTTGTCCTTGAGTTCGTTTGTGAATATTCCTTGCTGTGGAATGGCCGGAAGGGAAAAGTGATGTTTTCAATGTTATTGGTTAAGAGTCTGTCAAGTTTAGAGAATTAGCGGTTTAGCTGAATAGCGTCACCATGTCCAGCGGGAATCTCCTCGGCAGCCTTTGGGAACGTTATTATTTCAGTGCGTTTTTGGAGCGCGTCATGTTTTCATTACGACGTATTTCTTTTATACTTATGTATATGAAGGTGCAAATCATTTCCAGGCGGAATTTTTTTGGGGGTTATGGGAATATTGCTTTTCCAGTGTCGCTTGTCTGATTCTCCAAATATTTCGACTGGAAGAAACCGGAGGAAGCCAGCCATGCCCGACCTCATGCTCTGGAAAGACCGGGAAATAAAAAGGCTCAAAGACGAGCTGGAACGCGCCTTTTCGCTCGTCTGCGAGGGACTCAATTGCCCGGATTTCAAAACCGCGGCCCATCCGCTTCAAGGTGCTTTGCACGAAAGCTCCGAAGCCATTTTTTTTGACGGAGTCATCACCGGATACAGGGTGGAGGACATCAATGTGGAAATTTCAGAGGACAGCCTCGTCATTGCCGGATGCAAGCGTGAAGATTTCTGCGACGCCGAGTATGCGCTTTCTGGAACGTTTCGCACCAGCTACGCCCTGCCCGGGAAAATAGTGCCTGAACAAAGCGTGGCCCGGTACAGGAAGGGACGGCTTTTCGTGACCATGCCCCGTAAGCGTCCGGGCTTTCATAAAATGCGTATCGAGCAGGAATAAACGTTTTTTCACACGATCCTACTACACGCCTGCAAGGGGGATGTGATGACCATCGATATTTCCACGTACAAAGTTGCTCTTGAAGATCTGCGCTGGCGGTTGGACCAGTCCAAGCTGCCCTTTGAAAACACCGACGAACTCAAGCCGCTCACGGACATCATCGGCCAGGAAAGAGGTGTTGAGGCCTTCCGCTTCGGTATGGGCATGAACAAGACCGGATACAACGTCTTTGTCACAGGCTCGCCCGGTTCAGGCCGGCTTGCCACGGTCCGCAAGCTCCTCAGGGAAATTTCCGCTCGGGAAAAGGCACCGGACGATCTCTGCTACGTCAATAATTTCAAGGATGCGGAAGCACCCATCCTTTTGGTTTTCAAGGCAGGAATGGGGGAAACCTTCCGCAAGGACGTGTTGGAGTTCCTGGAAACGCTGCAACGCGAGGTCCCACAGCTTTTCGAAAGTCCGGAATATGTGGCCCGCAAAGGCGAGCTGATAGAAGCGCACGAGAAAAAGACCCGTGAATTCTTCAAATCCCTGGAAGACAAGGTCAAGGAATCCGGATTTGCCCTGGTTCAGATCCAGACCGGGGGCGGTTCGCGTCCCGAACTCATGCCCCTGGTGGACGAAAAGCCCGTGCCCATGCTCGAGCTGGAGGAGCTGACCAACAAGGGGCGTTATCCCCGGGACGAGTTCACCTCGCTCCAGAACCACTACGGTACGCTGAAAAAGGAAATCGACCAGATATTTCTGGAAATCCGCGACCTGCAACGCAAGCTCAAGGAAAAGGGGAGGGACATGGACAAGGTCATGTTCCGCACCACGGCCAGGGAACGCCTTGATCCGCTCCTGGAAAAATACAAGGGCAAACCCGCCGACTACCTGGAAGCCATGCTCGAAGACATGTCCCAGAATCTGGAAATTTTCAGTCCGCAGGGATCCGTGCCGGGGATGCCTCCGGGATTCGTGATGCCCAGGGGCGACCAGTTTCAGCCCTACAAGGTCAATGTCCTGGTGGACAATGCCGAGCAGAAAAGCCCTCCGGTGATCATCGAGTCCTACCCAACCTACCGCAACCTCTTCGGCAGCATCGAGCGGGTCGTGGACCGTTCCGGGGTATGGCGCACCGACTTCAGCAAAATCAAGGCCGGGTCGTTTCTCAAGGCCAATGGCGGCTATCTGGTCATCAATCTTATGGACGCCCTGACCGAACCCGGAGTCTGGCCCGCGCTCAAGCGTGCGCTCAAGACCTCCAGCATGGAAATACAGACCTTCGACCCCATGTACTGGTTCACCTCCACCGGGCTGAAACCCGAACCCATCGACATCGACGTCAAGGTCGTGGTCTTGTCCGATGTCCGCATTTACTCCCTGCTGCGCCATTACGACGAAGATTTTCCAAAGATATTCAAGGTCCGGGCCGATTTTGACACCAGCATGGACAAGAACGACGAGAGCGTCATAAAGTTCGCGGAATTCATTCGTTCCACCACCAAGGAGGAGAATCTTCTGCCTCTGGACCGTTCCGGGCTGGCGGCCATGGTCGAGAATTCGGTGCGCATGGCAGGCAGACAGGAAAAACTCTCCACCCGTTTTCCGGAAATAACCGACCTGCTCTGCGAAGCCGACTTCCGTGCCCGTGAAGTCGGGGCCGAGGTCATTACCGGCGAGCACGTCAATACCGCCCTGGAGGCCCGCATCCATCGTTCCAACCTGGTCGAGGAAAAGATCCAGGAGATGATCGACCGGGGCAGCATATTCATCGATACCGACGGTGCACAGCCAGGTCAGATCAACGGTTTGGCCGTCTACGGCATGGGCGACTACTCGTTCGGCAAGCCCAGCCGCATCACCGCCACCATCTCCATGGGCAAGGAAGGCGTCATCAACATTGAGCGCGAAGCCGAAATGTCCGGCAGCATCCACAACAAGGGCGTGCTCATCCTTGGCGGTTTTTTGCGCCGCATGTTTGCCCAGGACAAGCCCTTGGCCGTGTCCGCTTCCATTGCCTTCGAACAATCCTACGGGGGCATAGACGGCGACAGTGCCTCAAGTACGGAAATTTACGCGCTGCTCTCCTCCATCGCCAACATCCCTCTGCGCCAGGACGTGGCCGTGACCGGATCGGTCAACCAGAAAGGACAGGTTCAGCCCATCGGCGGGGTCAACCAGAAGATCGAAGGCTTTTATCTGTGCTGCAAACATGCCGGACTTACTGGTAAACAGGGCGTTATGATTCCCAAAGCCAACGTCAAGGACATGATGCTCAAGGATGAAGTCGTGGAAGCCATCCGACAGGGACGATTTTCCGTCTGGGCCGTGGAAAACATTGACCAGGGCCTGGAGATCCTTACGGGCATGCCAGCGGGCAGGCGTGACGAAAATAATCAATATCCTGCGGCTTCGGTTTACGGCATGGCCGACGCCAAGCTGCGCGAACTCGCGGAAGGACTCGTCGCCTTTGGCAAGACCGGCAAGGAAGACGAATAGAAGGGGGCACGGGGAGAGGGGAAGAACGACAGGCGGGGAAAGACCTGGAGACGGGAAGAGAAGAGTGTCGAAAGGCAGGTGGGGAAGGAAAAGCCTTTTTATGAAAAGGGTTTTCCCTCCCCAACGTCTCCTTTTTTTCCCAAAAACTTTATCGCGGAAGGGAGCGTAATTTACCAGGCATTTCTTTCAAAAACATCCAGAAAGGATGGTCGGTGCGGAGCTTGGCAGGGCGAACAGGTCCAAGCTCCTGCCGAGCCGTTTAAGGCATGGGAAAGGAGTTTGCAGGCCTGCTGCCTGGAATCTGCCTTGCAAATCATTTTTTTTCATCCCACTGGATGAACTCCAGCACATTGCCATCCGGGTCGGGAAAATAGATCCAGCGGGCATGTCCTGGAATGTGCTGCATGGGTTTGATGAGCGGGATTTTTTTTTCCTTGAGCATGGACAGGATGGTGTCCATGTCGTTGGTGGAAAAGCAGATATGGGGAGAATTCAGCGGATTTGGATGTTGATTGATGGTTCGCCCGTTCTGCCGGTCCGTATCGCAGAGGAGTTCCAGAGTGCAGCCGTCCAGTTGGAGAAAAGCGCAATCCTCGTGAACTTCTTCGTGGGTCTCCCGGGAAATGAGTTCCAACCCCAGGGTCTTTTGATAGAATTCTATTGCCCGGTCCATGTCCAGGACTTCAAAGGCAAAATGGTCAACCTTGAGCATATCATCCTCCATTGGAAATGTTTTTTGTTGCTGCTTCAAGATCTTCCGCCCTTGCGGCCAAAGGCCGCAAGGGCGGAAGATCTTGAAGCAGCTCGAAGGAGGCAGAGGCCATGATGTTTTCCATCGGAGCGTAGCGCCCCTGATGAAAATATTCCAGCGACCAGGCCGTATGGCTCCCGTTACACGCCCAACTGCTTACGAATATATTCCAGGTCTATCTGTTCTGTGACCACCTGTGCGCCCTGTTTGATTTTGACGGCGTCGCGGAATTTGTGCCGCGTGAGCAGGTTTTCCATTTTTTTGGCCACGGAGTAGGTGTCTTCGCGTACGATGACGATGGGTATTTCCAGCACTTCGGAGCGGGTGAGAATGATGTCGTTTGGGTAGAGGTTGCCGGTCAGGATGATGCAGGGGCAACCGCCTTCCAAGGCGACGAGCTGCACGTCCGAACGGTCGCCGCCCACGATGATGGCGGAGTTCTTATGCTTTTTGAAGTGGGTGAGGAAGTTTTCCACCTGCATTGTGCCGATGAGAAAGTTTTCCACGACCCTGTCGGACTTGCCGTGCGCGGAAATGACTTTGCCGTTGAGGCGTTCCGCCAGGTCGGAAACCTTGATGGCGCCAAGAAGAGGGTCCTTGGGGATAACGCCCAGTACCTTGACCCCGGAGCGTTCCAGAAAGGGCAGCAGCAGGTTGTTGAGTTCTTCCATGTAGGCGGGGGGAACGTCGTTGAGCACCACGCCGATGAGGTTTTCGCCCAGTGCTTCACGCATCACGGCCAAGTAGTCGTATTTGAGTTCGCGGTCGAAGCGGTCGATGATGACGCACTTGCAGTTCAGTTCGCGGACCACGCTTACTCCGTCCACGCCGCAGTACTTGCCCGAGTACATGCTGCCCGATCCGGCAATGAGGGTGACGTCGCGGTTTGTGCTGATCTGCTGGTAGGATTTTTTGACCTGCTGCATCAGATCCTGGCATTGGCCGCTGAAGGCTCTTGTCTTGAAGTCCTGCGTCACCAGAACAGGCGTCACCAGGGACGGATCTTGTTCCAGACCGAGGATTTCCTGCATGAAATAGGCGTCTTCGTCGCCCATTTTCCCGTCGCGTTCAATGGGCAGGGCACCCACGGGCTTGCAGTAGCCCACATTGACGTTGTTTTTTTGCAGCCAGAGGCCGATGCCCAGGGCGATCATGTTTTTGCCGGAATAGCCTGCGGTGGAACCAATATAAAGCCCAGACATCGCACCCTCCAGAAAGTTGTTTGCGTTCCGTTCTATATATTGGTTGGGGATTTTTTTCAATGCGCAGCCTGCTTGCAATTCCTGAAAGATTCCGTGCCGGATTATTCGAGATTCTTCGGCATTTTCTCAATAAAATTGCGGATGGCGTCGCGTACTGCCCGGTAGTGGACCATGGCATCTTCTTCGTTGGTTGCACCCTTGGCAAGCTGCGGCGGATCATCGAATCCGGCGTGGATGCGTTTGGCCTGACCGGGGAAAAAGGGACAGTTTTCATTGGCATGTCCGCATAGGGTGATGATGACGTCGAACTCCCGTGTGGGCAAATCATCGACGATTTTCGACGTATGGTGGGATATGTCCACTCCTGATTCGGCCATGGCTTTTATGGCCAGCGGATTCATGCCGTGCCGCTCCACACCTGCGCTGTAGGCGTCGATGATGTCGGACCTGAGGGCCTTGGCAAATCCTTCGGCCATTTGGCTGCGGCAGGAGTTGCCGGTGCAGAGAAAAAGGACTTTTTTACGAATCATATTATTCTCCTGTTCTGGTCGGCAGAACGTTTAATGCTTTGGGCCAGCCCGACGCACCGGCCACAGCGAAAAACCGTCGGTCGTCTTGGCTGTTCCTTCAGCGCCCGGGGAGGGCATGGAGAAAACTCCGGTATGGCCATTTGGGGGGAAACTGCCCAGAAAGGGGGGGGCAAGCTTCTATTTGATCCGGCCGGCCCGTTTTCATCCGCGACGCCCCCGGCGTTTCCAATCACTCATGTCGGAAACTGTGGATATGACGCTGTCCAGGAATTTTGCAGGTCGCATGTGCATTTTTTCCATTGTGCAGGGAATCGGCAAAACATGCCCGCCGGGATGGCCAGGCGCTTTGAAAATCCCGGTCAAAGAGGCTACAGGTCGGTTCCCGGCATGGCCCTCTTTTCACTTGGCAATATAGCCAAGCGTTTGGGGGGTGTCAACAGCAACTGTACAAAATGTCCCCAAGACAATAGATTTTGCGGACGAAATGTCCTTTGGGGACTTTGGGAATACGAACCTCGTTTTCATATTGGTGACAGCCTGGGACGTTACGGAAAAAGCATGGGAAAGAAACCTGCCAACAACAGTGTGCGCTTCTGGCGTGATCCGGATATGCCGGGCCTGGAGGTCCGCGTTTCCAGTTATCGTGAGGAGGCGTTTCGCAAACACATGCACCGTGCCTATTCCATAGGTCTGATCGAAGCCGGACGCACGGTTTTTTACCTGGAAGGGGAAACTTTTTCAGCCGAGGCCGGACAGATGGTGTTCTTTCAGCCCGAAGCCGTGCATGCCTGCAATCCGGATTCAGGTTTTGCCCTGACCTACACCATGTTTTATGTGGACGAATGGCTGATGTCGGAAATTGCATTGGAGGTCTGCGGCATGCAGGCGAAACGTCCGGTTTTTGCATCTTCCGTGGTGGAGGACGAGGAACTTTTTGTCCTATGGCGTGCGTTGCATGATGGTATTGAGCAGGGGGCGGAAAGACTGGAAAGGCAGTCCCTCATGATTCAGGCCATGGGGCAGGCATTGGCGCGATACGCACGACTTGGAAGGCATTCCTCTGGCATGGGAAGAAACAGGCCCGAAACGGATTGTATTGAAGACGTCCGTGTTTTTCTTGCGGAAAACATGTGTCGCAAGGTCTGTCTGGAGGAACTCGCCCATGTTGCCGGTATGAGCCGCTACCATCTTCTCCGGGTGTTTCAGGACCAGATGGGGCTTCCTCCCCATGCGTATCAGGCCCAATTGCGGGTCAACCAGGGCAGGGTCCTGCTGGCGGGAGGGATGCCCATCGTCCAGGTGGCGGCGGAGCTTGGTTTTACAGACCAAAGTCATTTTTCCCGCGTGTTCAAACAGTTCACTGCCGCGACTCCCCGGCAATATCAGGATTCTCTCAATTCGGCCCCGGGGAACATGTAAGCCTTCACCGCAATTTCATACCATACATCCCCGCAGACTCGCGATAAAGGAAGCCCCCTGAACCAAGGAGGGTCGACGTGCTTTTGTGGCAAAAATCAATGATTGCTCTTGCCCGTAACGAAAAGCTTGCGGGATACGCGGAAAAGTCTCGATGCATGCGTTTTTTTTCAGGCCGCTTTGTGGGCGGGGAGGATACTGTTTCCGCCTTGGCGTGTGTAAAAGAACTACGTGCCCGGAATGTGAACGCATCGCTCTTTTATCTGGGAGAATATGTTGACGATGCCGCGACTGTTGCCAGGTGTCTGCGGGAATTGACCGACATTATCCGCACGTTGGACGCGTCCGGACTGGACGTGCATGTGTCCGTGGATCCGACGCAGGTCGGAGCCATGCAGAACTGGGATGTGTGCCGGGAGAACGTGGCTGCATTGGCCAGACAGTTCGAGGGCATGAAGGGAAAGGGCCACAATGTGGTCATGATCGACATGGAGGATTCTTCGGTAACCACCCGTACTTTGGATATGTTCCACCATCTCCGTTCGCAAGACCTTCCAGTGGCTGTGACCATGCAAACCTATCTGCATCGTTCGCTGGAAGATCTGGAAGGTTTGGTTGACGCGGGTGCCATGGTCCGGCTGGTCAAGGGCGCGTTTGCCGAATCGGGACGCATTGCCGTCACGGGACGCCAGGCAAAGGATGCGTCGTACCGCAGGGGCATTGATCGGCTTTTTTCCCTGAGGGCCAAGCAGCGCGGCGTACGACCCGTTCTCGGAACACACGACCATCGGATGATCCACTATGCGGCGGAAGTGGCCGAAAGAAACGGGTGGCGGCAAAGCGAATGGGAAATCGAAATGCTGTTCGGAGTCAGGCCGGGATTCCAGAAAAAACTGGTGGAACAGGGATTTTCATTGCGCCTGTATGTTCCATTCGGGAAAAGCTGGTGGCCTTATTCCGTGCGGCGTATCGGAGAAAATCCTGGGAATGCCTGGTTTGTGATGCGGTCGTTTCTTTTCAACATGCTGGGCCGATAAAGGGGAAAAAGAGAAATAATATTCGGGACGGAGCAGAATCTTATGAATATGGAAAAGATGAAATATGTGATTTTGATGGACGGCGACCTGCCAAAGGGCATTGCCGCCAATACTGCCGCCGTTCTTTCGGCCACGATAGGCAGCCAGGTGCCGGAGCTCATAGGTCCCCCTGTTGTGGACGGCGCAGGAAGAACGCACCGGGGCATAACCACCTTGCCCATTGCCGTTCTCACGTGTGAACAGCAGCGTATGCGGGACGTTCGCATGGCTGGGGAGGAACGCGGAATGCTGGTTGTGGGGTTTACCCGCACCGCGCAATGCTCGCTGGATTACGAGAAATACACCCTCAGTATGGCCGAGGAAGGGGACGAGGAACTGGAATATTTGGGGCTGGCCGTTTTTGGTGAGCGGAAATCCGTTGCGGCCCTTACCGGAGACATGGGGCTCTTGCGTTAAAACGTAGAATTGCCAGTGTGAAAATGCTTCCCTGAAAAACCTTGTCCACCCTTGCCTGATTCTTGTGCAGATGCGTCAGCATGGTTATGTTGACCCTGTACGTGTTTTTCGGAAATGTTTTTGAGGGGACGCCATGAAGCCACGGGAATACATCATCAGAACCATGACCCGGTCCGAAGTGGGGTTGGCCGTGGACTGGGCGGCCGGAGAGGGATGGAATCCAGGGGTGTTTGACGCGGACTGCTTTTACGCCGCCGACCCGGAAGGATTTCTCGTGGGGCTGCTGGACGGCGAGCCAGTGGCCTGCATTTCCGTGATCCGGTATGGGCAATCGTTCGGCTTTCTCGGGTGTTACATCGTCAGGCCGGGATTTCGTGGCCAAGGTTTTGGCCTGCGCATTTGGAATGCCGGATTGGAGCGTCTTCGTGGGCGCGTCGTGGGGCTGGACGGCGTGGTCGCCCAACAGGAAAACTATAAAAGGTCCGGCTTCGCTTCGGTCTATCGCAACGTCCGTCGCCAGGGGCGCGGCAGAAGCTCAACTTCTGTACCCACGGGCTGCGGCTCTTCAACCAGGCATTTTCCCAACGATGTGTTCCCGGACGTCGTTGCCCTGTCCACACTGCCTTTCGGAGTGGTGGAGGCGTATGATCGGCCGCTGTTCCCGGACGATAGGGCCTGCTTTCTCCGATGTTGGATAGGGCAGGAGGAAGGCAGGGCTCTGGGCGTGCTGCGCGAAGGCGGACTCGCGGGATACGGCGTCATCCGCAAATGCCGCGTTGGACACAAGATAGGGCCGCTTTTTGCCGACGGCCCGGAGCTGGCCGAAAAGCTTTTGGAAGCGCTTACCTTCGGGCTTGGTCCCGAGGACGTGTTCTATCTCGACACGCCGGAAGTAAATTCCGCAGCCGTGGCTCTGGCCGACCGCCGCGGCATGGAAACCGTTTTTGAAACAGCGCGAATGTATAAAGGAGAGGTTCCGTCCTTGCCTGTCGGACGGATTTTCGGGGTCACGACATTTGAGCTTGGATGAGGCGGGGAGGGCTGCCTATTCCTCGCCAAACTCGAGGGGCAGCCGGATCTCAACGGATGTTCCGCCTTCCATGCCCTGTCCGATGGTCAGCGTTCCCTGATGTTCCTTGATGATGCGGTCCGCATTGCACAGCCCCATGCCCACGCCCACCGCCTTGGTGGTAAAGAAGGGATCGCGTACATAGGGAATTATCTCCGGGGCGATGCCGCAGCCGTTGTCGTGGATTCTGAGGTGGTAGATGTCGTCTTTCTGGCGGCCTTCAAGACGGATGCGGCCATTGCCGTTGCGGATGGATTCCAGGGCGTTGGTGAAAAGTTCCTGTAATGCCCGGAGCAAAAGAGTCCTGTCGCCGCGTACGGATGCGGCTTCAACGTCCACTTCCCAGGCCAGTTTTTTGTTCTGTTCTTTCTGCACGAGGGCGGCGGTGTCGCAGGCGGTGTGCACGATATCTTCAATCTGCTCGGGTTCCATCTGCGAGATATGCAGGTCCGTATAGCCGCTTACTGCGGTAACGATTTCTTCCAGCCGTTTTGATGCATCCAGAATGCCCCGAAGCATTTCGTTGTTGGGGGAGTCCTGTTCGCTGCGTCGCAGAAGCAGGTTGGCGAATCCGCCGATGGTCATCATGGGGTTGCGCAGTTGGTGCGCAATGGCCGTGGAGAGGTTGTCGAGGCTTTTGAGGCGTTGGCGCTGGACGATGTTGCGTTCTTCGAGGATGGCCTTTTCCCGCTGGTGCATCTGGAAAATGTGGGTGACGTCGTGCAGCAGGATCATGATGCCGAAGCGCTTGTGATGTTCCGTGAGAGGCGAGGACGTTATGTTGAAATAGAGAAGTGTTCCGTCGGAACGTTCAAAGCGGGTGTGCAGCGTCAGGTTGCAGCAGTCCACTTCCACGGCCCGCCGCATGAAAAGGGAAAATTCCTCCTGATCTTCAATGCCCTGGAAGAGTTCCTCCCACGTCCGGCTCACGCATTCGCTCTGGGCGAAGCCCAGCATGTTCGCAGCCCGCATATTGGCCACGTACACTTCGCCGCGCGTGTTGACGATCAGGATTCCGTTGGTGAAACTTTCCACCAGATCCTGGAAGTATGTGGAGTTGATCCAGGGCAACATGAACGGAGACCCCCCGTGGATGCTCACGCAGAGGCGCAAAGCCGGGAGCGGCAAAAGCCTCGTTTGTGGCTGCCTTTTTTCAGAGGAAAAAGAGGCGTTTTCAAATCTGTCAAGCCGGGATGTAGGCAATATGGTCGGGTTTGGCAAGCTGGATGATGGGAGAAAAAGTGTGGTTTTTGTTAAGGTTGCGTGCCGGATAAGAATTTCAGTGTCCTATTGAGGAATGGAATGACCGGGAGTGTGCGGTTTGCATGGCTTCGTCAGGAACCATGGACGTGGCCTTATTTTTTTAGACAGGACGGAAGAAGATAAGGGAAAGCCGGGGAAGTCTTCCTGAAATACCAGATCGGCTGACGCGCATCCGGGATGCCCGGCAGGTAGATTTCCGCTGCAAGCGTCAATACGCTCCTTTGCCGCCGATCACTGCAGGCAGGGTTTTGATAAGGATGATCAGATCCTTGCCTAGGGATTGGTTGCTTATGTACTCCATGTCAAGGGCGACCTGTTGCTCAAAGTCCAGCTCGCTTCGGCCGCTTATCTGCCACAGGCAGGTGATGCCCGGTTTTATCCACAGCCTTCGCTGTTGCTGCTGCGTATACAGGGCCACTTCGGATGGCAGAGCCGGACGCGGACCCACCAGGGACATCTCGCCCCGGAGCACGTTGCCCAATTGCGGCAACTCGTCGATGGAAAGCTTGCGGATGATGCGGCCTACGCGGGTGATGCGCGGATCGTGTTTCATCTTGAAGGTGACGCTGCCCGCTTTATCCGCCTTGAGCCGGGCTTTGCGCGTTTCGGCATCTCGATACATGGAACGAAATTTGAGCATGCTGAAATGACGGCCATTGAGTCCCACCCTGGTCTGCATGAAGAATACGGGCGAACGGTCTTCCAGCCAGACGGCGAGGGCGGTCACGAGCAAGAGTGGGCTCAGGGTGGTGATTCCCACCAGTGCGCCGACAATATCCATGAGGCGTTTCAGCCCGTGTCCCATGATCACAAAAGCCGTCCACAGATGGGGCCTGGGCTTATGGAAAGGGTGTATTTTCAACGGTTCCCTGTTTTTGTGCTGCCGCCACATCGGTTCCATCCTGTCCCGGTTTTTTCTGGAGTTGCGTCGGCGCCATGCTGTGTCTCTGATTTCAGCATGCCCCGCCTGGACACCAGTTTTCTTTCATAATTTGGAAAGATTTGTCCATATTTTTGAGTTCATCAACGAGTTGGAGGACTGCAAATCGGCGGTGGAGTGCGGGGGGCCAAGGGGGGCGAATGAGAGCACAGCTTGCCGGGACGCACCTACCCCATGGTCGATCGATGGAGGTGCCGGGAAAGGGCAGCCGGAAAGAAAAATCCATTCACCCGATGGAAATCGGGCGAATGGATTGGTTGCGCATGTCTGCTTTCAAACGAGAGTGTGCTTTGGTATTTGACTGATGCGAGAAAATTTTTATGTGCGGAGAAGGTGCTTCAGGAGCTGGCAAAGGCCACTTCCACCACAAAGCCGCCTTCTTCGATGGAAAAGGGGATGGAAAGGACGGGGGCAGAGTCTATGTGCCGGATTATCAGCCCCTTGCCGGATACGACGGAGGGGGTGGAGGCGTCGAAGCTCATGCCCTGCTCGGACAGCTGCGCGCGCGCCTGGCCTGCAATCATGTTCGTCAGTTCGCCGACAGCGTCTGCGATTTCATCGTTGAGTTCTGTATAACTTTCGTAGAGCATGTTGTTGACGATTTTAAGGATGGCACCTTCGGAAAGCGTCAGGGATATTGTCCCCTTGGAATACCCGCTCACCCCGATGAGTCCGGTCACATCCCCCACGGCCTTGCGGTCCTTGTTGATGTACGGAGTGCCGGGAGTGGCCTCCACACGTGCCATGGTGGAGAGAACGTTCAGTACCGCGTGCAGGAAGGGGTTGATAAAATTAACGTCGTACTTGATCTTGCCCATTGTTTTTTAGAGCAGTTTCTTTACTGCTGGTAGTGCTGCATGGCGTACAAGACGCAGAACACGCCGTCTTCGCCGTCTAGCGACGAAGACGGGCCGGAAAATGCAGTCATGGATCAATTTACATGAATGCCGAAGTGATGGCCTGAATGTTCTGATCATAAAGCATGATCATGGACTCCATGCGATCCGTCTTCAGCTTCATTTTTTCCCAAGCGCCGGAAGACATTCCTGGGAGGACATACATTCCGCCGCCCGAGATGGCAACTGCATTGGCCATGTTGTCGGCCAGCTGGACAACAGCCGCCTGTCGGGGGTCCGGAGCTTCCAGAGGCTCGTGGTGTCTGGCGATGAGTTGCCGCAGGTCTTCGGGAAA
This sequence comes from Desulfovibrionaceae bacterium, assembly GCA_963665185.2. Classification (GTDB taxonomy): domain Bacteria; phylum Desulfobacterota; class Desulfovibrionia; order Desulfovibrionales; family Desulfovibrionaceae. Next base: position 166,976 of record CAXXPO010000021.1, read on the forward strand.
GTCCCACTGACCGAGCAGGCTGTCTGCGACTTCGGCATGGTCGAAGCCGAGTACTTCCTTTTCCGCATCCACCAGGGGAACCATGTTGGCCCGTGCGTAGAGCAGCGACTGCACCGAAGCGTACGGCATGTTCTTGTACATGATGAGGCGCCCTGCATCGTGCAGGAGTCCGGCAGTGAAGAACCTGTCGGACGGCAGGCCCATTTCCGTGGCCAGCAGTTTTGCAAATACGGCGCAGGAAATGGAGTGCCGCCAGAACGTTTTCATGTCGATGAGTTCTGGTGGTATGTTTTTGAAAAAGTTGATGGCCGATATTCCCAGGGCCAGGGTGGATATCTCCTTTGTTCCCGCCAGGGACACCGCGTGGGGGATGGAATCTATCTTGGCGGCGAAACCGAAGATGGGGCTGTTGACCAGTTGCAGGAGCTTGGTGCTCATGCCCGGGTCCATGCTCACCACCCCGGCGATGTCCTCGGCCGAGCTGGAGGGGGCGTCAAGCACCTCCTTGATGCGTACGTAGATGTCCGGAAAGGAGGACAGCGATGTTTCGTGTTTGACAAGGTCTTCAAGCGTAGCGCGGTCCTTGAAGAACAGGTCGCGCATGTGTTCGACGTTCTTGGCCGTGAGTTCGCTTTCGCAGGGAAGCTCCCATCCTTTTTCCAAGGCGTTCCAGGTCCTTTCCAGAACGATGTGGAACAGCTTGTTGAAGGCGTCATTGTCCGGGTCCACATACATGAAGAATCTGCGGACATACGCTTCGACCCGGTGCAAGCGGACTTTGTAGTCGGCTTCCGGGCTGTTCATGTTTATGAAGACAAATCCGGCGCCGATGGTATCCAGCAGATCTATTACGTCGTTGTCTATGGTTGTTCCCGCGGTGATGGCCATGGAGCCATCGGGGCCTTTCACGTTTTGGGCCAGGATCATTCCCGGTTCCAAATGCTCCAAACATATTTTTTTCACGCCATTAGCTCCGTTGGTTTCGGGCAGTACAATGCCGTCCGGTGGGTCGTTACTGCTTCTGGTAGACGATGCCGCCTATCTTCACGATGGGTTTGAAGGCGCGCGTCAGTTTGTGGACGCTCTCCGAATGTCCGAGAACCAGATAGCCACCGGGAACCAGATTGTCGTAAAAGGCGTTGAGCACACGTTTTTTCATTTCATCGTCAAAATAGATGATGACGTTTCTACAGAAGATGATCTGCGATTTGGGCACGCGCTTGGTCGCCAGCTGGTCGTTCAGGTTGATAAGCCCGAAGGTGCAGAGTTTCTGCACTTTGGGATGGATTTTATAACCGGACGTTTCCTTGGTGAAATACTTCTGGGTCATCTCGTCCGGAGTCGTCTTGAAGGCGTATTCGTTGTAGAGGCCGCGTCTGGCCTTGGCAATCATGGCGGGGGAAAGGTCATTGGCCGTGATGCCTATCTTCCATCCGATGATCGACACTTTGAACACTTCGTGCAGGATCATGGAAAGCGTGTAGGGTTCTTCTCCCGAAGAACAGCCGGCAGACCAGATGTTGAGTTCCTTTTTGTTGGCCGCGGTCTGTTTCTGTATCCATTCGGCCAGGACGAAATCCCGGAAAACGTCCAATTGGCGTTGATCCCTGAAAAAGCTGGTCTCATTGGTCGTGATTTTTTCAAAAAGGAGGCTTACCTCCTTTTCCTTGTTCGGTGAGAACTTGAGTACTTTATAGTACTCCGCAAAACTTTTCAGTTTGAGCTCGCTCAGCCTTTGCCCCAGACGGTTTTCGAGCAGGTACTTGCGTCGGGACGGAATATCTATTCCCGTCAGCGAGTAAATTAACTCTCGAAAATCCTTGAACTCGGGGTCCGTGATTTTCGGTGTCTGGCGAAGATTGAGAGAGCTTAAGGACGAAAGCGTCATGTTGCTCCTGTTCGCGCGAAAGTTGTGATCCGCCCGGCAGATGCCGCAATTCATATGCCGGATTGTTTATAAAGTTCAGACCTTTGATTTTTCAGAAAGGATATCGATTCGTTCGGGGGATGACCGACTGAAACGATGTCTTATTTCATATTCATTGTTTTCATTCGTTTCGTCAAATGTCTGAAGGCCTTTGAGAGTGCCAATCGCATTATATTTTTACAGGCGAGGGGCGGAAGGGGGAACGGCTGCATGCCTCGATGTGTTTGACAGATGGAAACGCGGCTTGTATCTGATATTTTTTGTCCAACCGCAGGAGTGTTTGTGTTTACTGAAATGATGGATCTTGTGTCTCGGGTCGCCGACAAAGGGACGGACCTGTAGACGCCTTTTCGCCATGCGTTTCCTTCGGAAGCCATGGGACCTTTTCCATGTGAAGCGGTCTGTGTTTTCGGCGTAAGCCGGGCCGGATTCCTGTTCAGGAGTCTGTCTTTTTTTGCACCCTTTGTCTGTGCCCACCTCACACGATAGATCGGCTTGAATTTGTTGGAGCGGCTTCCCGATTATTGCCAAAAGCAGAATAGGGAGGGTGCCAACGTATCAAACAGCCTGACGGCCTTTGCTTCGGTCTCGGTATGCTTCCAGGCCGGTGAAGAAGAGCAGTGGCTGCGGCATCAATCATCATGGTGAAAGACAATGTGGAATTCGCAACAAGGCGAAGTTGAACGAGGTTCTGAAAACAAGTTTCTGGAACATCTTGGCTGGAGCGCTTTTTTCCAGACTCATCTGGACGCGTTGCAGGCAAACAAAACAACAGCGGCTCGAATTGTCGGGGTGCGAAAGAACAGTTTTGTCGTGGCGCAGGCGGAAGGTGAATGGCTGGCCACTGTTTCGGGTAGCATTATGTACCAGGGAGACGTCTATCCTGTGGCAGGTGACTGGGTACTTACGCGGGACACGCTCATAACCCGGGTTCTGCCGAGAAGAAATGCCCTTTCCCGAGGAGCATCCGGAACCCGCGGCGCCCAGGACGGCCTGGCGCGGCAGGAGCAGGTGATTGCGTCGAATCTCGATTTTGTTTTCATCGTGTCCGGTTTGGACAGGGATTTCAATGTCCGCCGCATAGAGCGGTATCTGACGTTGATATACAACTGCGGCCTGTCTCCGGTGGTCGTGCTGACCAAGGCGGATATGCATTCCGAGGTCGGGCCGTTTGTCAGCGAAGTCGAGGAGGTGGCTTTTGGCGTACCCGTTCATGTGGTTTCCGCCGAGGATGATTCCGGCATGACGGAATTGAGGACGTATCTGGGCATGGGCAAGACCGTGACCATGGTCGGTTCTTCGGGGGCTGGAAAATCGACCCTGGTCAACCGCATGGCCGGAAAGATCGTGCAGCTGACCGGCGAGGTCAGCCGGAGCGTGGGCAAGGGCAGGCACACCACGACCACCCGCGATCTGATCATGCTTCCGGATGGAGGCATGATCATTGACAACCCCGGCATCCGGGAGATTGCCTTCTGGGATAGCCAGGTCGGCATGGGAAGTGCCTTTCCGGAGATAGACGAACTCGCCAGGGGCTGCCGATTTTCCGATTGCAGCCATTGCCATGAACCGGGCTGCCAGGTGCTTGAAGGCGTGGCCAACGGCTCTGTTTCGCAGGCACGTCTGGACAGTTACCACAAGATGAAACGTGAGCTCGACTACCTGGCTCTCCGGCAGGGGCACAGCGCCAACCATGTTGAAAAGCAACGCTGGAAGGGAGTGTCCATGCGGGTGAAAGCTCTGAAAAAGGACATGAAGAAGAGGTAACGGGCTGTATTTAAAAGCCTGCGGAGGGCAGGACGGTCTGTTATCAACAGTCAGCCGATGGATTGCATACGACGGTGGGGAACTGAAGCTCCTCACCGTCGTTTTTTACATTGGCGAAGATCCCATGGTGCACGTCGGGCTGAGCGTCTGGAAAGGAAGGTGGAAACGGCTGGCCGTAACGCTATCGATCCGAGCGTTTACCGGCTTCATTCCCTCGGCTTCAAAAAAGACATGTCTGGCGTCAAACGTTACCTGCAACGGTGTGGGCTCGCGTGTTTCCCCGTCACACGGGTTGCAGCGGATGGGCGGTTCGACCCGGACGGGCAATTCCTCACCTTGGGCGACATCGAACGCATGGGATACGGTTCGCAAGCTTTTTATCATGCCGGTCTTGGTGAAGCAGAGGGAATTGTTGTCTCCCGTGATGCCAACGGCATCGGGATCGTATGCGTAAAGAAGGCCCAGCGAAGTGTTTACTGAAACCGGAGCAGCTGGTTCCAAGGAGCTGAGTCTGCCGTCGTCGTAAAATGAAAGACCAATGCGTACGGGCAGGTTTGTTCCCTGAAAGGGAACGGAGAGCCGCACTTCCGGCCAGAAAGTGAGGCTTCGCAGGCTCCCTTGGGGACCGAAATACAGGGAGATGACAGCAGCTTCAATGTGTCCGGCCGGAGTGTCCAGACTCAGGGGACTGGCCAGCTTCATTTCATCCTCTTGGGACCAGAATCCGGACAGGGCGCCATTGAGTGGAAAAATGCGTTTGAGTGCCCCGTTCTCGTACAAGGTGACGAGTTCTGCGGGAACTATCCCCAAAGGAGTCATCACCTTCATCTGTTTTTCCAGAGGCAGGGTGCGCACCATTCCATTGGAGTGGAACGAGACCGCCGGCAACTGACGCTTGCGGAACGTGTTGGCCGTGAATTGGGGGATCAGCTCGCCGTAGGGAGTTTGAAGAGGGCTTTCCGTGGTTGCAATGCAGGAACGCACAGCACCGTCGGCAAAATAATCCACCGAGGGCAGGGCATCTATCGGGCCGAAAGACGTTGAAATCGTGGGCATGGCAGTCTCCTTGTCCAGAATGAAAGCAAGGATCGTTCCAGTTGTAATATTCTGGAATATTGAAGTATTTCCCTTCATGGCCATGACCAAAAGGTAGTATTTTTCTGCATTTCTGTAGCTGGTGACAAAATGCGTATGGGGACGGAACTTTTTCGGTTGTGCCTGGGGAAGTGTGAAACTCCCACAGTTCGTGCCATCCGAACGTAGTGTTTTTACTGATGAAGTTTGCATGGATTATGTGTAAAAAGAGAAAACCCCTGATATTTCAGGGGTTTTCGTATGATATCGTACGGTGTCGGATTTGTCTGATGGCGGAGAGGGTGGGATTCGAACCCACGTGCCGCTTTTAGGCGACAACCCGATTTCGAGTCGGGCCCGTTACGACCGGACTTCGGTACCTCTCCGCTTGAAAAGAGGAGAAAAGTTGATACTCGCGCATTGATGGCTCGTCAAGGGGGAATGTGCGGAGAGGTCGCATTTGTTGTGTTTGGAGCTCCAGGAAATGTCCTCCATGCTTATAGGTATGGAAAATTCTTGTTTTGGTGTGCTAATTGATACTAAAATGTAATTATCAACATCGAGCTGCCGTCTGATGAAGCCGGGAAAAAATATTTTTTTCACTGTGGAGTCGTTTATTGTCGTTTCGCTTGCATTGGATCCCCCAGCCTATGCCGGCAGCAAGAAAAATCGAGAAAACTGCGCAAAAGTCGGTTCCGTGGTCGTGAAATGCCATAACTGTCGACCGGAGGCAAAGAAGTACGTGGGGAATGTCAGGGGCCTGACTAGGGACAAAGAAGCACAAGGGGGAAGTGCTGTGTGGTGGCTTCCCTTGCCATGAGTGCTTCTGCCTTCGGAATACCTCGACATGATGTTGGGTTTTACGCGGAGTTAAGACGGGGGGAGAAACAAAAAGAGGAACATTACCTGGCGTCCTTCGTGGAGCAGGCCGGGAAATAGCCTGGAGTCATCGGGCCGGGGCTGGGCTCCGTGGAACTTTGGTGGTGCGGTCGTCGGCCCGTTCCATGGGGAGGCTGCGGCGTATTGAACAACGTGCTGGAACGGTCCACCCTGGATTTTTTGCATCAGGGCTTTTTGGGGAGCGATACAGGGCACAAATGCTGTCTTTCAGCAGCCATCAGGCCGCTGGAAAAGTCCGACAGCTTCGTTGCCTAAAAAAATCATTTTTTCGTATGCCGTGAACCGTGCTTTATCTCGGAATTTTTATCGCGCCTTGCTTTCAAATTGTCCTCAACAGTCTCTTGCGCGTCGGGCGCGAAAAAAATCCGAAAGAATCTGTCCGCATTCCTCATCCAACACATTGCGCACAACCCAGAAGCGGTGGTTCAGAAACTCCATCCGGGGGCCGTCCAGTCGTGAAAAGACCGCCCCGGCCTTTGGGTCGGCAGCGCCTATCACCAGTCCGGCCACACGGGCGTGGATGATGGCTCCCAGGCACATGATGCATGGCTCCAGGGTTACGGCCAGAATGGAACCCGGCAGGCGGTAGTTGCCTGCCGCCCGTGCAGCCTGGCGCAGGCAGAGAATCTCCGCGTGCGCCGTGGGGTCGTTGGAGGTGATGGGCGCATTGGATGCTTTGGTTGCGGCATTCCCCTGCGCGTCGTAAAGTATCGCCCCAACAGGGACTTCGCCATTGGCCGCAGCCAGCCGCGCCTGCTCGAGGGCGGGCAGCATGCATTCCTCCCAGGAGTTCAGGTCGCCTGGAGGCACGGTGGGGGCGGCGGGAAAGGGGCGGGCCATATGCCTTCCTCTGGAATGCAGCATGGCAAGGGCCGCGTGGAGGCAGCCCTTGCATACAAAAAGCTTTGGTGTGTTTTATGTCATCCCTGCTGGTGCAGGTAGTTCACGCCGCCCTCGATGAGCGCCGTGCCGAGGACACCGGTTTCACCGCGTGTCCAGCCCGGATGGTTGGTCGGGTGGTTGTACGCCTCGGGGTGGGGCATCAGCCCCAGGATGCGGCCCGATGGATCGGTCAAACCGGCAATTCCCAAGGGGGACCCGTTGGGATTCCATGGATACTCCATGGTCGCTTCGCCGGTTTCCGGGTGCATGTATTGCAGGGCCACAAGATTGTCCGCCACCACGCGGTCCATGGTTTCCTGGTCCTTGAACACGACCTTGCCTTCGCCGTGTCGAACGGGAAGATAGATGGTGTCCAGGTCGCGGGTGAATACGCTTGGCGAAGCCGGGTTGGCCTTGAGCCAGCACCAGCGGTCCTCGTAGCGTGCGGAGTCGTTGTGGGACAGGGAGGCCTGACGTTCGAAGTATGCGCCGCCCTGGGCGGGCAGGAGGCCGAGCTTGACCAGTAGCTGAAACCCGTTGCAGATGCCCAGCATGATTCCGCCCTTGTCCTTGAATGACTTGAGCTGGTCCAGCAGGGGCGCTCCGTTGGTGTCCGTTCCGTGCCGCCAACGCAGGGCGGCGGCCTGGGCCGCTCCAAGGTCGTCTCCGTCGAGAAAACCTCCGGGGAAAATAATGAAATTATAGTCGTCGCAACGGACGCGACCCGCTGTGATGTCGAAAAAATATGCGATGGTGGTTTCGTCACTGCCGGCTTTGTCGGCGGCATACGCGCATTCGCGTTCGCAATTTGTACCGTGGCCGGTGATGACCAGCGTCTTTACATTCGCCACAGGGCGTCCTCCGGGGTTTCTTGACAATTTGGGGCAGGCCGACTAGCCTGCATTTCCGCGTTCGCGAACATAGAAAGACCTCCGTCCGGCGTCAATATCCGGACGGTTTTTTTGTGTGAAAAAACTTTTCTAACCACAGTGCTTAGGGTAAGAACTTCAAAGTTGCAAACATTGCGCCGGTATCCGCGGCCATGGAAAAATAAGGAAGATGTCAGGTGAAGCAGTACAATAAGAAAACCAAGTTCATTTTCGTTACCGGCGGCGTCCTTTCCTCGCTGGGCAAGGGATTGGCCGCAGCCTCCATCGCTGCTCTGCTCAAGGCCCGCGGACTCAAATGTACCATCCAGAAACTGGACCCGTACATCAATGTGGACCCCGGCACCATGAACCCTTTTCAGCACGGTGAAGTCTATGTCACCGAGGATGGGGCCGAAACCGATCTGGATTTGGGCCATTACGAACGTTACATTGATGAACACATGTCCCAGAGGAACAACTATACCTCGGGGTCCATATACAACAGCGTCATCCAGAAGGAACGGCGCGGCGACTACCTGGGCGGCACTGTTCAGGTTATCCCTCACGTCACCGATGAAATCAAGAACGCCATCCTCACTTTGTGCGACGACGAGGATGTGGCCTTCATTGAAATTGGCGGTACGGTCGGCGATATCGAAGGGCTGCCGTTTCTGGAGGCCATCCGCCAGCTGCGTCTGGATCTGGGCCGGGAAAATGTGCTGTACATCCACCTCACCCTGGTTCCCTACCTGGGCACGGCGGGTGAACTCAAGACCAAGCCCACCCAGCACAGTGTCAAGGAACTTCGGGGCATCGGTATCCAGCCGGACATCATCCTGTGTCGTTCCCAGATAAGTCTGAGCGATGAAATCAAGGCCAAGATCGCCCTGTTCTGCGACGTGGACAGGGACGCCGTGTTCACAGCCATTGACGTGGACAATATCTACAAAGTTCCCATGACCTTCTACCATGAGGGCGTGGATCAGAAAATCGCCATTTTGCTCAAACTTCCGGCCAAGAACGCGGAACTTGAATCCTGGGAAAATCTTGTCCGCAGGCTGGAGAATCCCAAAGGGGAAGTCTCCATCGGCATTGTGGGCAAATACGTGGACCTCAAGGAAGCCTACAAAAGTCTGCACGAAGCCCTTGTGCACGGTGGCGTGGCCAACGATGTGTCCGTAAATCTGGTGTATGTGAATTCCGAAGAAATCAACGTGGACAACGTCAAGGCCAAGCTCAAGGGGCTGGACGGCATTTTGGTCCCCGGTGGATTCGGGGCGCGTGGCGTTCCCGGCAAGATCGAGGCCATCCGTCATGCCCGTGAAAACAAGATTCCGTTCTTCGGAATCTGCCTGGGCATGCAGTGCGCCGTGGTTGAAGGTGCGCGCAACGTGTTGGGGCTTGAAGAGTCGGATTCCGAGGAATTTGCGCCAAAAACCCTGGATCCTGTCATTTACCTGATCACCGAATGGTTCGATTTCCGCAGCCAGTGCGTTCAGTACCGCGACAAGGACTCGGATAAGGGCGGAACCATGCGTCTCGGCGGGTACCCCTGCCATGTGGTGGAGGGAACCAAAGCCTTTGAAGCCTACGGCGAAACGGAAATTTCCGAACGCCACCGCCACCGCTACGAATTCAACAAGAAATACAAGGCCGCGCTGGAAGAGAAAGGCTACGTCTTCAGCGGACTCTCCCCGGACGGCGAACTGGTCGAGATCGTGGAATACAAGGATCATCCCTGGTTCCTAGGCTGCCAGTTCCACCCGGAATTCAAATCGCGCCCCATGCGTCCGCATCCTTTGTTCCGGGAGTTCATTGCAGCGGCCAAAAAGCAGGCCAAGGGGAATAAATAGGCCGCCATGCCAGAATCCATACAGACTCTTTATGAAAAAAGCTGCCGCGGTCCGTTCGTCATTGCCGGGCCGTGCGCTCTGGAAAGCAGGGATATCGCCCTGCGGGTGGCGGATCATGTGGCCGAAGTGGCAGGCCGCCTCGGTCTGTGCGTTGTTTTCAAAAGTTCGTTCGACAAGGCCAATCGTACGTCCATTACCAGCTTTCGCGGGCCGGGAATGGACACCGGTCTTGAATGGCTTGCCGAGATCAAGCGCGAGACCGGGCTGCCCATAATCACCGATATCCATTTGCCCCAACAGGCCGCGTCCGTGGCCGAAGTGGCGGACGTGCTCCAGATTCCGGCCTTTCTTTGCCGTCAGACCGATATCCTGATGGCCGCGGCCGCCACAGGTCGCATCGTCAATGTGAAAAAAGGGCAGTTTGTGGCTCCGTGGGATATGCGCAACGTGGTTGGCAAGCTCAGGGAGTCCGGCAGCGAAACCATCTGGCTGACCGAGCGCGGCGCCAGTTTCGGCTACAACAATCTGGTTGTGGACATGCGCTCCATTCCGGCCATGAAAGAGTTCGGCCATCCCGTGGTTTTCGATGCCACGCATTCTGTGCAGCTTCCTGGCGGACAGGGGGCCTGCTCGGGCGGACAGCGCGAATACGTGCCTGTTCTTGCCCGCGCCGCCGTGGCCGCTGGCGCGTCGGGCGTGTTTCTGGAAACGCATCCCGATCCTGATTCCGCCCTGTGTGATGGTCCCAATTCCTGGCCGCTGGAGCGGCTGGAACCATTGTTGCGCGATCTAAAGGCCTTCTGGAACATTTCCTGTGAATGTTGAAGATCTTGCCCGGTCCATCCGCCTGCTTGTGCTGGACGTGGACGGTGTGTTGACGGACGGCGGATTGTATTATCTGCCCGACGGCCAGACCGCCAAGCGTTTCAATGTGCAGGACGGGCTGGGTATAAAGATTGCCCAGGCTGCCGGACTGCATCTGGGCGTCATTACCGGACTGGATAATGAGTGCGTTGCCCGGCGCGTGTCCGAGTTGGGCATCAGGGAATATCACCCGGGCTTTCGGGTGAAGGGGCCTGTTCTGACCGACATGTGCGAGCGTTTGGGCGTTACGTTGGAACAGACCGCCTACCTTGGTGACGACTGGGTGGATGTCGGTCCCATGGGGATGGTCGGTTTGCCCATGGCCGTGGCCAATGGTCAGCCGGAAATTCTGGACATGGCCGCCTGGGTTGCCAAGGCCCGCGGCGGAGACGGTGCGGTGCGTGAAGCCATTCGATTTCTTTTGCAATGCCAGGGGAAATTGGACGCGCAGTGGCGGGAATGGCAGGAGCAGTCCGAACACTTATCCGACCCGGGCAGCCAGTCCGGGCAGTAGGGGCATTTCTTGGGCAGAAAATTTGCCGTTTTTCTGATTGTCTGTGTCGTCGGAGCGGCTCTGGCCTTGTGGGGTTGGAGCCTTGTAAAGGAACAGGTGCAGCCTGTTGCTGAAATTCTGGACCAGCTTCCCGCAGACGTGCGCGTGGACATTTCGGCCAAGGGGGTGACCCTTTCCCAGGGGGAAGACGGCAAGGAACTCTGGAAACTGACTGCCAAAAGTGCCGGTTACGATCAGGATTCCGGGCGTGCCAACCTGGTCGAACCGATCATTGAATACACTTCCGGAGATCAGCCCGTGCATATTGTCGCACCCAACGGCACGGTGAATCAGTCGCAGAACACCATGACCCTGGAATCCGGTGTGGTGGCTCATTACGGGTCCGTGAAAATTACCGGCCGGCGATTGGATTACAACGGAACTGCCCATCAGATCGTCATTTCCGGCGATGCACTTGTGCGCAGGCAAGGGCTGACCATTGAAGCACCCAAATTTGTGTTCAACCTCAAGACCGGGGAAATCCTCGCTCTGGACGGTGTGCGCCTGGACGCAGAAGGCGGCCGGGAGAATGCCGGAGAGGAGATAAAGCAATGAACCGTTTTCTGTTGGGCATCTGCATCCTTTGCGCTTTTTGCCTGTTTTTGGCTGCCGCGGCCCAGGCCCAGGACGACAACGCCACGAAACAAAAGCTTCCGACCAAAATAACCTCGGAAAAACTCAGTTACAGTCAGGAAGGCGAAAAGGTCGTGTTCACCGGTAAGGTGCACGTGGTGCGGCCGGACTTTGAGTTGTGGGCCGATACCCTGACCGCCTATCTGCAACCCTCTGAAAAAAAAGGTGCTTCCCTGGCAACTTCGAACAGCGCGGATATTGAAAGGATAGTGGCTGTGGGCAATGTTCGCATCAGGCGCGACGCCCGCACCGGGACCTGCCAGACCGCCACGTACGACATGAAGAAGGGCATGGTGCAGCTCGAGGGCAATCCCGTGCTTAAGGAAGGCAAGAACTCCATCACCGGGGATATCATCCGGTTGTACACCAAGACCAATCGCAGTGAAGTCATTGGCGGGAAGAAAAGGGTCGAAGCCGTCTTTTTCACTACCGGCGAAGACCTGCCCAAAAAATAATACGCATGTCCCAACTTACCGCTGAACATCTCATCAAACGCTATGGCCGCCGCGAAGTGGTGCGCGATGTCTCCCTGAGCCTGTCCAAGGGCGAGGTTGTGGGCATTCTGGGTCCCAACGGCGCGGGAAAAACCACCACTTTTTACATGCTTGTCGGAGTGGTCAAACCCAATGGCGGCCGCGTCCTGCTCGACGGTCAGGACATCAGCAATTGGCCTCTGCACGAGCGTGCCCGCAACGGCATGAGCTATTTGCCCCAGGAAAGTTCGGTTTTCACCAAACTTTCGGTTCGGCAGAATCTGGAAATCATTCTGGAGCATACGGGGTTGTCCAAAGCCGACCAGAAAACAAAGGCCGATGCCCTGCTCGACGAACTCGGCATCCGCAAACTGGAAAGCCAGAAAGCCCTGCATCTTTCCGGTGGGGAACGGCGTCGGCTGGAAATCGCCCGCGCCCTGATCCGCGATCCCAAATTCATCCTGCTCGACGAACCTTTTGCCGGAATCGACCCTCTGGCCGTGGATGATATTCAGGTTATCGTGGCCGGACTTAAGGACAAGGGGATTGGGGTGCTTATTTCCGACCACAATGTTCGAGAAACCCTGGCCATCTGCGACCGCGCCTACCTTGTCTACGAGGGCGGGATCATTCTCGACGGCACGCCGGCCGAGATTGTGAACAACCCTAAGGCCAAGCGGCTTTACCTGGGAGAGCAATTCAGCTTGTAGGTTTTACGGCTGCGCGGTTTTTGCGCAGGGCTGCGTTGGAAGGGTGTTTTGTGCAGCGGGATGAAGTTGAGACTCCTATCCCTGCCGCAAAAAACACCCTTTTGCCTTGCCATGCATACAACTTGCGCAGCCGTATGAAGAGGGCTGTTTATCAACATTTGTTTTCTTTTCAGAAAAAAATATGAGGCGGGTTTCGGGTGACACTGTTTCTTCCTGTTTTCCCGCCCCTTGACCCGGGAGGCGCGAGGCCGTATCCACAGCCGGACGAGAATATGCACAGGTGGTGAGTATGAGCAATCCTGGAGATTTCAAGGTCCTGGCGCGTGACGGACTGGCGCGCCGCGGCGAACTGCACACGGCGCATGGCGTCGTGCCCACGCCCATCTTCATGCCCGTGGGCACGGTGGGATCGGTAAAGTCGTTATGTCCCGACGATCTGCATCAGGCGGATGCCAAGATCATTTTGGGCAACACCTATCATTTGTACCTTCGGCCTGGCGACGAAATGTTGGCCCGGCGTGGTGGGTTGCACGAATTTATGCGCTGGAACAAGCCCATCCTGACGGATTCGGGCGGTTTCCAGGTTTTCAGCCTGTCGAGCCTGCGGACGATCACCGAGGAAGGCGTGGAATTTCGTTCGCATATCGACGGTTCCAAACATTTTTTTTCGCCGGAAAAAGTGATGTCCATTCAGAACAATATCGGATCGGACATCATGATGGTTCTGGACGAGTGCGTGCCGTTCGGCGCGGACCGTGAATACACGGAACGGTCACTCCAGCTGACCACGCGCTGGGCGCGTCGCTGTCGAGAGGCACACCCCAGGGGAAAGAACGGCCAGCTGCTGTTCGGCATTGTGCAGGGCGGGTTTTATGAGGATCTGCGCGCCATGAGTGCGCGTGAGCTGATGGAGATAGATTTTGACGGTTTTGCCATCGGCGGTCTTTCCGTGGGCGAGTCCAAAGAGGAAATGCTCACCCTGATGCGTTCCACTGCGCCGCTTCTGCCGCAGGACAAGCCGCGCTATCTGATGGGCGTGGGAACGCCTATGGATATATTGAACGGCATCCGGACGGGCATCGACATGTTTGATTGCGTTCTTCCCACCCGCAATGCCCGGAACGGGACCTTGTACACGTCCCAGGGCAAGGTGAACATAAAACGGGCCGAATTTCGTGAAAACGACGAACCGCTTGATCCCAAATGTACGTGCTACACCTGCCGGACTTTTTCCAAGGCCTACCTGCGCCATCTGTACATGGCCAAGGAGCTGCTTTCGTACCGCTTGAACACGATCCACAATGTGCATTATTTTCTGGAACTTGCCCGTGGAGCGCGCCAGGCTATCGAAGAAGGACGTTTCGAAGCCTACCGCGCTGCAGTGGAAGCCGTGTATCCCGGAGAAACACCTGTATAAGGTTGTTGGGAAACATCAGTGTCGACCGTGACGGGCTGTTGCAAAGGCCGGAAAAGCGGAAAAACGCCAGGACGCTCTGCTGAGCGGAAAGATTGAGAAGCCCCCCCTATGCACGGAAGTGCACAGGGGGGGGCTTCTCATTGAAGAAGAGGTCCCGGCAGGGGTGGAGCCTGCCGGGACCAGGGATGGATGGAAGATCCAATCTTCGTGGGGTGCTGGAGATCTGGTTTAACCTACCAGGGTATCTTCTCCGGTCCGGATGCGCCTGGTGCGGATAATGTCCTGGACAAATATCACGCCATCGCCTTCCTTGCCTGTCTTTGCGCTCGTGGAGATTGTATCGATGACGGTGTCCACAAGTTCTTCAGGGACTGCCATGTCCAGCCGGAGCTTTTTGAGCAGATTCACTTCCATTACCACACCGCGGTAGGTTTCGGTGAATCCTCCCTGACGTCCGCTGCCCAGAACGTTGGTCACAGACAGGGAGTAGACGTTTTTTGCGTAAAGGGCCTGCTTGACGGCATTGAGCCGTTCGGGGCGAATATATGCGATGATGAGCTTCATTTTTTTTCTCCTTGAGCTATTCCGTGCGGAAGATCTGGAACCCGGCGTAGGCTTCGCTGCCGTGTTCGGAGATGTCCAGGCCCTTAAGCTCTTCGTCAGGTGTTACACGAATGCCGAAGGTGGACTTGACCAGCTTGAAGGCGGCATAACCCATGCCGAAGGCCCAGGCAAAGACCGTGACCACGCCCAGCAACTGCACACCCAGCATATCGAATCCGCCGCCGTAGAGCAGGCCGCCGGTTCCGTCGTTCAGACCGGGCACGGTGAACAGGCCCACGGCCAGGGTGCCCCAGGCGCCACAGACGCCGTGAACCGAGACCGCACCTACGGGGTCGTCGATGCGCAAAACCTTGTCGATGAACTCAACGGACAGAACCACCAGGAGGCCGGCAATAAATCCTATGACCAGGGAGCCGACCGGCGAGACCGTGTAGCAGCCGGCCGTGATGCCGACCAGCCCGGCCAGTGCGCCGTTCATGGTCATGGACATGTCGGGCTTGCCAAAGCGGATCCACGAGATGATCATTGCTCCGAGCAAACCTGCGGAAGCGGCCAGGGAGGTGTTCACGGCAATCAGCCCGATGCTGTTGTCCGCGGTTGTGGTGGAGCCGGGGTTGAATCCGAACCAGCCGAACCAGAGGATGAACACGCCCAACGCGGCCAGGGGGATGTTGTGTCCGGGAATGGCGTTGGCTTTTCCATCCGGAGAGTACTTCCCTATACGCGGTCCCAGGACCATGGCCCCTGCCAGGGCGACCCATCCGCCGACCGAGTGGACGACCGTGGAACCGGCAAAGTCCATGAAGCCCAGTCCTTCAAGCCATCCTGCCGATGCGTCACCGTTCAGGCTGCCCCAGGCCCAGTGGCCGGAAATGGGGTATATCAGGCCCGTTACAATGACGCTGACAACGACGTAGGAACTGAATTTGGTACGCTCGGCAATCCCGCCGGAAACAATGGTGGCTGCGGTGGCTGCGAACACACTCTGGAAGAACCAGAAGGTGAAGCCGAAACCGTCCAGGTTTCCGTAGTCCAGCAGGAAATCCGACAGGAAGAAGTTCTTCGCGCCGATGAACCCGCCGATGTCCGTGCCGAACATCAGGGCGAATCCGAACAGGAAAAAGACGATTTGTCCTGCACCAAAATCGAGGAAGTTCTTCATGAGAATGTTGCCTGCACTTTTGGCGCGGGTGAACCCGGCTTCCACACAGGCAAACCCCGCCTGCATGAACATGACCAGGATGGCGGCCAGCAGTGTCCAGAGAATGTTTGCGTTGTCCTGGCTCAATGCGGCCACTTCTTCGGCGGCGTAAACTGAGGCTGGGACGAGCAGGGCAGCCAATGCAAGGCTCCCTACTGGCAGAATTTTGAGAAACGGGTTGGGAATGCGCAACATATGAAAAACCTCCTTGGTTTGCGCGGCATGAAATCCGTCGTCCAGAAGGTCTTTGCAGAAGGTGTGCCGTTTTTCTAAAATGTTAAAATATAAGGATTATCTTCAGGTTGGCTTGATCAGTATTTACATTTATGAAAATTAGGTACATCGAAAGGGTGGCTAATAATGTCGTTTCTAACAATTTTGTAAGTCAAGTATTTCTGATTCCTTGGTACATCACCATGGTCTGACGCAGGAAGTCCCTGCCGCCGAACTGGCTCATTATTTCCTGCTCGGTGCGAAGCAGGTCGGCCCGGTAATGGCTGTCCTCGATAACGCTTGCCAGGGTGCGGGCCATGGCGGAAACATCGCCAGCCGGAACCAGCCCCAGCGGAGGCACGATGTCCGGCAGAACGCCCACATCCGTGGCAATCAGGGGACGGGTGCAGGCCATTATTTCCATGGGCGCACGGGCAATGGTTTCGGAAAACAGCGATGCGGAAACACCCACGTCGAGAGCGCTGATGCATTCGGCCAAATCCGAGCGGGTGCCGCTGATGGTCGTGATTTTGCGTACTCCGTAGCGTGAACACCACTCCCAGACCTGCTCTTCCGTGGTATCTGTGGCAAACCCGATGAAGAAAATCCTGATATTGTGCAAACCGTGTTGGTGGTAGCACAGGGACAACGCCTGGATGAATTCATGTTGCCCTTTGACCAGGTCGAACCGTCCGACCATGCCGACCACCACGTCGTCATCCGTAAAGCCGAATTCCGCTCGAATCCGTTTGCGTCCGGCAGCGTCAAAATGGTATTTTTCCTTGTCCACTCCGCCCAGGATGGTCCACAGTTTTTCCGCCGGAAGGCCCATGGTGTTCTGAAAGTGGCGTGCCATGCGCGAGTTGGTGGCAACCACGGCATCGGCCGCTCGTCCGTGCAGCCAGCGATTGAACACGTTGTTCTTGGGAAGGCGTTGGTCGCCTCGGGTGCGGACCAGTCCGAACCCACCCAGCTGTTTGCGCAACATGCCCCAAAGAATGAAGGATTCGCCCCGGTGGCAGTTCACGATGTCCGGCTGGAAATCGAGCACCAATCGACGCATACGTCTGTACAGCTGGGCAACTTCAAGCGGATTGGTCGTGTTGCAGTCCAGGGCAAGATGGGAGATTCCCATTTTTCGCGCATATTCTTCGGTTTCCGTACCGGGGAGAACAAGGCAGAGGGATTCGTGTCCGGCCTGTTCCATGAGTTGTCCCAGATACAGGCCGTACCAGGCAGTGGCATTGAAAAAACGAACGTTTACGACTTGTATTGCACGCATGGCGGGAACTATGGCGGCTCACCCGGAAAAAGGCAAGCCGCTCTGCAGGGGCTGAAAAACCGGGCGGTTCAAATTTCTATTCCATGCCCAGAGAGAACATGTTCTCCAGGTCGAGCTTGGAAAATGTCCGGAAGGCAATGAGGGTTTCGGAGTGTTCAATCCCGTCCACTGTGAGGAATCCTTCCGTGACCGTGGTGGCCAGACCGTCGTTGTCCTGGGCGCGGATCATGGCGACGATATCGAAGCGGCCCCCCACGGAATAGACTTCGCTGACATTTTTGATTTCCAGCAGGGCGTTTGCAACGGCATTGACTTTTTTAGGCTGGACCTTGAGCAGGACGATGGCTGTGACCATGGCATTCTCCAGAAGATGATTGGGGATTTTTGAACGTGCAACCGCCTGCAGAATAGCCCATGCCACGGGCGACCCGCAAGGAAAGGTGTGAAGAAAAGAATATATGCCAGAGAAAATATAATGGTCCGCCCTGTATGAGGGTGTTACTTGTTGGTTGACAGTGACACCTCTTCAAGGAATTCGAATATGTCTTTTAGTCAGTTCACCTCGGAAAGTGGAACCGTGCAGGACGAAACAGACGTAAGCCGTCAGGGCGACCGGAGACTTGAGCTGCTTAATTTTATCGCAGCCATGCATGTGTGGTCGCTCAGAGGCATTAAACGCGATATCAGCCTGTACGCCATCCTATGTGTTTTTTTCAGCGCCCTGTTGGGGGTTTTCATTGCAACAGGCGGAAATTTCGATTTTTTTGGAAAGTTTTCCCTGGCGGCAATTGTGCTGGCTGGACTCGCCAGTGCCTACCGGTTGGATGCGCGTTACCGAAGAGCCAGGGCAACCCGTTCCGAGCTTCGTCAAACCACCGATGAAATGCGTTCCCTGGGGGCCAGCGTACCTGATGCGGACGATATTCCTGCTCTCAGGCAATAGCTGCCTGCCTCGCTTCAAAGACATCCACCATCCTGCTGCACAGCCGGTGGAGCAGGAACTCGTCGTGACTGATGACAAGGACTCCTATGTTTTGCCGCGTGGCCTGTTTTCTCAGGGCATTCCATATCTGCGCCTGGGTCAGGCTGTCGAGCATGGCAGTTGCTTCATCCGCCACCAGATACCGCGTACTCGGACCGAGCGCCCGGCACAGGGCGATGCGTGAAAGCTCCCCGCCGGACAGTTCGTGCGGGTAGCGATCCAGCCATGCCTTGCGGACACCCAGGGCGTCCATCAGTTCCGG
This sequence comes from Desulfovibrionaceae bacterium, assembly GCA_963665185.2. Classification (GTDB taxonomy): domain Bacteria; phylum Desulfobacterota; class Desulfovibrionia; order Desulfovibrionales; family Desulfovibrionaceae. The sequence continues at coordinate 185,402 of CAXXPO010000021.1, forward strand.
GGTGGGCGTGAATCCTTCGGTAAGAATCTGGCGGGCCTTCCAGCGAGGATTCATGGCCAGTTCGGGGTGCTGATAGAGCAACTGGACCGGGCAGGCCGATTCGCGCGGCAGAGAGTTTCCATCCACGCGAACCTGGCCGGAATCGGGTGGAAGATAGCCTGTCAGAATTCGCCCAAGGGTTGATTTCCCGCAGCCGCTGGGACCGGGCAGTCCGACGATTTCCCCCTGCCCCACGGAAATGTCCAGGCCGTAAAATATCCAAGGGGTTGTGGCGGTGTAGCGGAATCCGAGATTTTTTCCTTCAAGCATTGTGGCACCTCACCCATCCGTTTTCCCATTGGCGCAGGACGGGCACGCTGCATGTGCAGTCGGTTGAACTGCGGCTGCATTTTTCCGCAAAGCAGCATCCCGCACTTCCGTTGGATGAAAAGTCCGCCATGCCCGGCCAATCCGTGAACTCGCGTCCCGGCAGAGAACGCCACAGCGCCCTTGTATAGGGATGACGCGGCCCGGCTGTTTGGTTCGTTTCCGTGAAGACCTTGGCATCCACCATTTCCAGGGTCATGCCCGCATGGAAGACGGCCACCTTGTCTGCCACCTGCAAGGCGGCGGCGATGTCGTGCGTGATGATGACCACGCCCCGCCCCTCGTCCGCCAGTTGCCGCAGGTGGGACAATGCATCGGCCAGCACAGCACCGTCCAGACCGGTGGTGGGCTCGTCGGCGATGATGAGTTCCGCCTGTCCGGCCGTTGCCGTGGCGGTCAGGGCGCGACGGGCCATGCCGCCCGAGAGTTGGAAGGGAAAGAGGCGGGTGGTTTCGCGGGGCAGGCTGTAGCGGGAAAAGGCCTTTTCTCTTGCTTGTCGGGCGGATGGGCGGTCCAGTCCGGAGAGATGCGCGGCCTGTTCCACTTGTCTGCCGATCCGCAGCAGTGGGTTGAGAAACCCTACGGATTGGGGGATCAGGGCGATTTTTCGCCCCCGCAGGAGTCTTGCTTGTTTCGGGGTGATGCTTTGTCCCTTGAATAATATTTCCCCCCCCACCGTGGCATTGGAAGGCAGCAGCCCGAGCACGGCATGTGCAAGCAGGCTTTTTCCCGAGCCGGATTCGCCCACCACGGCCACTACCTCACCGGGAGCGACTTGCAGGTCCAGCCGTTGCACCGGATGGATGGTATGACGGGAAAGCCAGGCGCCGTACCGGGTGAAACTGATGTGCAGTCCGCTGATTGCGAGCATGGTCACTCCTGGCTGGTTTTGGGGTCGAGGAGTTTGCGCAGGCTCCCCCCAATGACGTCGAACATTTTGACCATCAGAACCAGGGCGCAGCCCGGGGCCACGGCCAACCACCAGTGGCCGGTGGACAGATGGCGCATGGCCTCGGCCAGCAGAATGCCGATGGATGGCACGTGCGGTGTCAGTCCGAAGCCGAGAAAGGTCAGGCCGGCGGCGTGCATGATGGCGTGGGGGAAAAGCAGAACCAATCCCACAAGAAATTGCGGGGAAAACATGGGGCAGCATGTGATGGCGGGCGATCCACAGGCGGCTGCGTCCCAGTTTGCGGGATTGCAGCACGAACTGGCACTCGCGTAACTGGAGTATTTCCGCCCGGATGATGCGGGCCAGCCGCGTCCAATGAGTCAGAGCAACGGCCGTTACCACGCCTGCCGCTCCGCCCCCCAGGGCAAAGGAAACCAGGATGAGCATCACCAGATGGGGCGTGGACATGACCACATCCACCATGCCGGTGACCAGGGCGTCGGTGCGCTTGCCCATGGTGGCCGCGCCGATGCCGAGCGCAAGGGCCACAACGGTGCTGCACAGGGCAGCGCCCAGCCCTACTTGCAGGCTCAGGCACAATCCTTTGATGGTGCGGGTGAACATGTCGCGGCCCAGCCAGTCCGTCCCGAAAGGATGGTCCAGGGATGGAGCGAGATTGCGGGCCAGGAAGTTCGTATTCAGCCCGGCCGTGTCAAGAAGGGCGGCCAGGACGAAAACTCCGGCCAGGGTTTCCCGCGGCCAGGCCCAGCATCCACGAGGTGCGGCCCCGGCGGGTGGCAAGTCCCGAGCGGGCGAAGGCACGTAACGGAGACGGCAGGGTTGCGGTGGTCATGCCTTGCCTCCCGTTATCGCTCCCAGGTCCCCGGACAGACGGATGCGCGGGTCCACCACATTGTATAAAATGTCGGCAATGGCGTTGCCCGCCACTACGAAGAGGGTCGAGAAGAGCACGATGCCGAGCAGCAGGGGAACGTCCCCGCGGACTCCTGCCTCCACCGTGGTCCTTCCGAGGCCGGGGTAGGAAAAGACCTGCTCGGCCAGCACGGATCCTCCGAAGAGTTCGCCAAGGGAAGCGAACTGCAGGGTCAGGGCGGGCAGCAGTACATTGCGGACGCCATGGCGCAGGCCCACTCCCAGTCGGCTTTCTCCCTGGGCGAAAGCGAACAGGGCGTAGTCGCTCTGGAAGACGTCCACCATTTTTTCCCGGGTGTGCAGGGCTATCTGGGCCACGCCGATGACCGAAAGGGTCAGCCCCGGAAGGATCAGATGTTCCAATCGTTGCCCAAGGCTTATGTCCTCCGGGGCCACTCCCAGCGGCCCGGCGCAGCAGAACGGAAGCCACCCCAGCCGGACCGCGAAAATGGACAGAAAGACCATGCCTATCCAGAAGGTGGGGGTGGAGGCCAGGACATAGGCGTACATGCGCACTCCCTGGTCCAGCAGGGATCCTTGGTAGGTTCCTGCCAGGACTCCCAGAACAAAGCCGAGAATTCCGGAAAAACTCCAGGCCAGGGCCATGAGCCAGAGCGAATTGGCGAAGCGCTTGGCAATGACCGTGGTCACAGGCTCCTGAAAAATTGCCGATGTGCCCAGGTCACCTGAAAGGACATTTTCCGACCAGATGAAAAAACGTTCCAGCGGCGGCTTGTCCAGTCCCCATCGTTGGACGATGCGGGTTTCCTGCTCCTGGCTGATCTGCATGCGGTCGTAGCCCAGATAGGCTGTGACCGGATCAAGGGGGGACATGCTGACCAGGGCAAAGGCCAGACAGGCCACCACCGCGATGATGACGGCTAAGCGGACCAACTTGCGGGCCAGCCCCTGTACGATGCGAGCAAACAAAGGATTCATTGCGGATTGCGCTCCTGGGGAAGAGTCATGCAGGAAATTTGAAAGACCATGGTGTGGCGATTCATGCACGCCGTTTAGCCACCGGACGCGGGGGAAAGCCTGCGTCCGGTGGACATGAGGTTATTTCCAGGTCCATTCCACGATGTTGGCCGTGATGGGCCAGCCGTGGCCGTGGGGTTCTATGCGGGATTTGCCTATGTCCAGGTGTTGGCTCACAAAGTAGACGTGCTCCAGGTTGACCAACCATGCCCATGGCGCGTCGCCGCGTGGTCCGGCCCCGGTCTTGCCGTCCCATTGTGCCTTTTTCCACAGGGGCAGGGAGGCTTGCAGGGTGGGAGTGGCCACGGCCTTGGTCAAATATTCGTTTACCACCGGATTGTTGTAGTACGTAGGGTTGAAGTACCCGCGGCCAGCCAGGGAACCTTCATACAGATGGTACATTTCCATGGGGTCGTAGCTTCCCCAGCCAAAGACGATAACCTGTGAATGCATCAGGTTGTTGATTTCGTCCCAGCTTTTCCCCACCACATTGGCTTGGATGCCGATTGTCCGGAGCATGTCGGAACAGGCCAGGGCCAACCCCTGGCGCATGGAGCGGTTTGATGGGTAGACAATGGAAAATTCGGCTTTGACGCCGTTTTTCTCGCGGATGCCGTCGCCATCCGCGTCTTTCCAGCCAGCGTTTTCCAGGAGCGTGCGGGCAGCTTCGGGATCGGCGTCGGCGATGACGTTGTCTGGATTGTCCCAGGCCAATCCGTCGCAGACGAAATAGGCGGGACGGCCGAATCCATTGAGAATTCCATGGACCAGGGCCTTGCGGTCGAGCGCCGTGTTGATGGCCTTGCGGATGGCCGGATCGGAGGTGACGTTGTTGCCGATGGGGGCGCCGGTAGGACTTTTTCGGCCGGTGTCCGGTACGCAGGGAAAGCTCAGGCCCCGGTTGTCCACGCTCGTGACGGAATGGCGCTGCATCCCCCGGATTTTCTGATGCCCCAAATGCGGGGGCACAACCACCATATCCACTTTGCCCGCCTTGGCAGCGGCAAACATGGTGTCTTCTGCGCCGTACAGAAAGACGATGCGTTTGAACGCGGGTTTTTTGCCGTAATAGTTGGGGTTGCGTTCGACAATCATCTGTTCGCCCTCGGTCCAGGACACCATGAAAAATGGGCCTGAGCCAACGGGATTGCGGGCGTAGCCGGAACCGTATCCGTCGCTGGGAACGATCCCCAGAGTGACAAGGAGGTTGATGAAGGTGCAGTCGGTCCGCTTAAGCCGGAATTCCACCGTATGGTCGTCTTTGACCACGGCCTGTTGCAGCATGTTCAGGTCCACCTTGCCCCTGTGCATGCGTGGCCGTGTTGAAGGTTGAAAGCCACGTCCTTGGCGGTCAGGGGCTTGCCTGTGCTGAATTTGACGTCCTTGCGGATGGCGATGGTCCAGGTGAGTCCGTCATCGCTCACGGAGTAATCCGTCGCCAGATCCTTGATGATCTTGAGGTCGTTGTCCCGTGCGAGCAGGGTGCTTTGGAAAAGAGGGTTGCCGTATCTTCCCCATCCCAGGATGGGATCGAAACCGTCCTGAGGTTCTCCTTGCAGTGCCAGTATCAGTTCTTCCTTGGCGGAAGTCTGTGCCTGGATCGAATGGGGATTGCAGAACAACAAGGCGATGAAAAGGGCTGCGGCCAGGGGAAGGAGTAACAGACGTGCCGGAAACGAGCCTTTGGATGAAGGAAGGGAAGGTGATCCGCCCCGGTGCACCATCCTTTTGGAACGTCGGTGCAGGGCATGGTGCGCAAGGCTGTCCGTGCCAGTTTTCATTTTCAGTCTCCTTGGTGGGGATGGAATTATTATTTTATAACAAAAATTGTTACGATAACAAAAATAATATGTCAAAGATGATGTTTAATTTGTAAATATTCATCCAGTGGAAGATCGGTTGACGCTGGTGGACAAAAGAAAAGGCAGTCAACGTTTACGCTGACTGCCGGATCCGGGTGTTTCAAAAAAAGTTACAGTCTCACGGAGGGGGAGGAAAACATGAGCTTGGACTACGCGAACGGACGGCTACTTCTCCGATGGTTTCAGTTGAGAGGCTGTATCAGGTTCTGTTCCGTTCTCAGGAACGTGCCGACGATCCGGGCCATGTCCTGCGGATCTTGAAACATGAGACCGTGTCCGCCTCCCTTGATGCGTACCAGCCAGCTGCCGGGAACCATGGTGCAGATGTCCAGGCTTTTGCCGGGCTTGGTAATGATGTCGTCCTGTCCGATGAAAAGGAGTGTCGGCTGCTCCAGTCGAGCCAGGCGCGACATGGTTCCTGGCCAGTCGGCAATGGCCTGCAACTGGCGTTTGACAATGGCCGGATCGACCGGACGGGCGGGCTGGGGAATGGCATGCAATTGTGCCTTGTGCTCAGCTATCCAGGCTTTTGGAAAAAGATGCACCGGACCTTCCTGTTCCGAGCCGAACGTTTTTGGGTTGGTTATCACGGCCAGGACGTCCTTGTTTTCGTAATCAGTGGCGTACAATACGACTTTGCGTATTTTTTCCGGGAAGCTCAGCGCCATCTCCTGAGCTATGATGGACCCCATGGACCATCCCAGAACGTCGGCGCTGCCGATGCGGAGATGATCCAGCAGGGCGGCGGCGTCCCTGGCGAATCCATCCATGCTGAATTTCGTTTGCGAGGCCGTGGAATAGCCCATGCCCCGGTTGTCGAACATGACGACCCTGTGTCCTGTGCTGGCCAGGAGGTCCGACCAGGACCGGGTCCCATGAATCCATTGTCGCTCCGTAGCCCATGATGAGCAGCAGCGGACTGCCTTGTCCCACCGTGCGGTAGGCTATTTCGTACCCGTCCATTTGCATGGTCTGGACGGTGTCCGGTGTGGCCGTATAGGTTGCGTTCCGGGGTGCGCATCCGCCCAGGAAGAACAGGGCGGCGAGGACCAGGAAACAGAGATGGCGCACCCCATGCGGATGCGTTCCCAAGGTGGCGGCGTCGGCTGAAAAGCCGGAACCGGGGGGGCGTACAGCGGAAGATGTGCGGATGATCAAATTTTTCCTCTTGCGTGTTGGTTTGTTGTGATTTTCCATCAGGTGCGGGGTTGCCCTGCACCTGATGGGCAGATTTTATTCCTTTTTTTCAGCCCGGAGAAGAACAAGATTTCCAGACGGCTCCGGCCAGTCCGGTTTCATGGTCGATAGTCCCGAATCCAGCGGATGCGAGCATACTGGTCAATTCGTCCAGGCCCCATGCTCTTGTCGTGTTTCGGTAGGTGGTCATTGCCTTGCTGCCGTTCGTATCGTCTTCCAAAATATGGAAAAAATGGACGCTTGTTGCCTTGTCCTCAACCCATAGGGGCTGGGTAAGACAGATGTGCGGGTTTTCTGAAAAAAGGCCGGACTCCAATGCCTGCCAGGTGTGCGGACTTTTTCCAGCCCGCTCGACAATCTCGGGGCGCTGCACTTCCAGAAGGAATTGTCCGCCAGGGGCGAGCAGGTCGTATGCCCGTTGCAGAAGCTGGCGGCATTCCTTCGGAGGAAAGACGTTGTATTCGCCGTAGAGCATCATGACCAGATTGTACGAACCGTCGAGGCAGGCATGAAGAATATCGTCCTGCACGAAGCGGCACAGGGAACAGTCGTGATGTTGCCGGGCATATTCAATTGCTGCGGGGGAGAAATCCACGCCGCAATATTGGTGTCCTTCCGCCGCAATGCATGGCGCATACAGTCCGGGACCGCAACCAAGATCAAGCACCCGCGCCGATCGGCATGGAAGAACCGTGCGGCATATCCAGGCGGCCTGGGATCTGATGGTTTCGTTGCGGCGGCTGGCGAGGTCGTGCTGTTGCGACAGATGTTCTTGCAGCATGCGGCTGCTGAAGGACGGGTCGTTCCAGGGGATTTTATATGCTCCATCCCACAGGCGGATGGGAGCAGAGCTGGCGTTCAATATATCAGGCACAATACGGGAGATCATGCGTAAAGACTCCTCGGAAGGTTTGCATGTGGAATGCCACACGTCATCGCAGACAAATATGTCGGGCGAGTTTTTGAGGGAAGAAAGAGAGGATGGACTCCCGAAGGCGTTTAGTACATGAAATTTGAATATCGGGCGGGCTGCCGGTTGTCAAAGCACATGCGACAACCGGCAGATGCGGTCATTGCCTGGGCGGATCAGTGCGCCCCGCTTACAATAAGTGGTTTGAACCGGAAGTTGGCGACCCGGTCGGCATTGTGGCAGCGTTGGCAATCCTGGGAAGTGACGTTGCGCTGTATCAGTTCCGGATCGCCGCCGGATTGCGCATGCAGGCTGCCTGGTCCGTGGCATGTTTCGCAGCCCACGTCGGCCAGATGGGGCGTTTGCTCCAAACTGACAAAACCGCCCGGCTTACCATGGCCTGTAGTGTGGCAATCGTAGCACCCGGTGAGTTCTTCCTGTGTCAGGTCGGACTTCATTATGGCGATGCTTTCCCAGGACTTGGCTTTTTTTGAATGACTGGAGAAATTTGCAAATTCATCCGGATGGCATTCCGAGCAACTTTTGGAACCTATGAATATTTTATCTGTTGTTCCAGCCGCAGCAATACATACCATTCCTCCCAAAACAAGAGGAAACAAAAGAAAAAATATGCGCATAAGGAAAAAAACTCCTGTAGGACACCACGCGAATACAAAAACATACCCCAAATAAATACGTCAAGTGTATTTTGCTTGGTGCGTGTACGTCGCCTATGATTGCTAATGGAAGCGATTCCTATATGTGCTTAGCTGAAGCAAAGCAAGTACCGGGGGAGATGCTTGAGTGGATTCCCTTCTATCTGGACCGGGTTCCGTCACTATATCGTTTTCAATATATTCTCGTTAGGATGTGATAACGGTTTGCGTATCCAGGCCGTATTTTCGCATCCTATTGAGAACGGTCATGCGGGTCACTCCAAGCAACCGGGCCGTCTGGCTTTTGTTGCCGCCGGTCTTCTCCAGAGCTTCCAACAGTTCGTTTTTTTTGTCCGGTATTTTTTGTACAAGTCCCGAGTGAGGCTTCGATTGGTAACAGACGGGTCCCCCATTGGAGATGTTGGGCGGAAGATGATCAGGCTCGATCAATTCTCCGTCGGTCAGCACGGCGGCATACTCCATGGCACTGAGCAATTCCCGTACATTGCCCGGCCAGGAATATTCCATGCACAAACGCATGGCTTTGGGGGAAAGACCGCGAATACCTGCCCCTGCATTCTGCTTGCGTCGCAGGAAATGCTCTGCCAGCAGCGGAATGTCTTCCCGCCGATCCCGCAGGGGGGGCATGATGATTGGGAATGACGTTGATGCGGAAATACAGGTCTTCCCGGAACTCTTTGGAGCGTACCAGGGTGGGCAGGTCGCGGTTGGTGGCCGTGATGACGCGTACATCCACTTCGATGGGACGATGGTCTCCCACCCGTTCAAAGCGTTTTGTCTCCAGAACGCGCAGGAGTTTCACCTGGATTTCCATCGGGGCGTCCCCGATTTCGTCCAGGAAAAGGTCGCCTCCGTGCGCCGCTTCAAAGCGCCCGATGTGATGGCGATAGGCTCCGGTGAACGCCCCCTTGGCATGGCCGAACAGTTCGCTTTCCAGCAGGGAGACGGTCAGGGCAGCGCAATTGCATTGGATGAACGGTCCGTCCGTGCGTTTGCCCAGTTCGTGGATGGCGTGGGCGGCCAACTCCTTGCCCGTGCCCGATTCCCCGTAAAAGATCACGGGCGCGTCGCTTTGGGCCGCCCGCTCGATGAGTGAATAAATCCGGCGCATGGTTTCGCTGCGTCCTATCAGACCATGAAAACTGTCGTCCGCGTCCAGCAGCCGTTTCAACTCCTGGATGGTTTCCTCCTTTTTTCCCAATTCGGTCAAATCGGTTACCGTCTCCACAGCGCCGATGACGTTGTTCCCGTCCCTGAGCACGGATGCGTTTTTCAGCACATGTACATACGCGCCGTCCTTGCGCCGCATGTGGCAGGGCTTGCGGTGCTCCGATTTTTTGTTGAACATTCCGCACCAATGCCCGTCCCCCTTGGAACGGGTCTTGCGGCACACGTCGCAATCCAGAACCGAACACGGTTTGTCCAGAAGGTCTTTGCGGGTGAATCCTGTAATGCGCAGCAGGGCGTCGTTGACCATGGCGATGGTCCCGTCCGGCCGCACCAGAAACAGGCCGTCGTTCATCGTGTCCACAATGCTGCCCATGAATTTGTTGTATTCGTCGATGCTCATGTGTTTCTTTTGAGGAGTGTTTGGAGAAATGGGTGGGGAGCAACCTTTGGTCGGTTCGGCCCAGGTTGTGGTGCAACAGTAGGTGAACAAGCAGGAAAAACAGAGAGGAATCGGCTGTTCCTGATGGCCGCGGATACCGAACAAAACAAGTTTTGGTCAACTGCCTATGCAGTTGTATATGATGTCGGGAGGAACCCTTGTCAAGGTTGTCTTGAATCGCTTTTAAATTCAGTGCGTTGCGTTGTTCTGCCTTGCTTATGGAAAACGGCATGAAATCTGCTTTGTTCTATGGAGTTAGTGGACATCATCAAATAATATGGTAGGATAAGGTATGTCTAAAAATACAATCAAGGGACTCACGCGACGCGGATTTCTAACGGCCATGGGGCTTGGAACGGCGGGGTCCGCCATTCCAACGGCGGTAATGGCCGGGAGTGGAGGCGCTGGTTCCTCCAGCTCATCTGGCAGGGCGGGGGAAGAACTTTGTACGCTTCTGGATGTGAGCAAGTGTATAGCTTGCGGAGCATGTGTCGAGGCCTGTCATGAAGCCAATGGGCACAAATTCCCCGAACCAAGGGGAGCCATGCCCAGATCCGTGCCTGCCTCGCGGGTCAGGATCGAGGACTGGTCCAAACGGCGTGACGTGGACGACCGGCTGACTCCGTACAACTGGTTGTACATTCAAAGCGCGGTGGTTGAGCACAACGGCGAGACACATGAAATCAATATTCCCCGGCGTTGTCTGCACTGCACCAACCCGCCCTGCGCGGACCTGTGTCCGTTCGGTGCGGCCCGTAAGCAGGCCGACGGTATCGTGCGCATTGACGCGGATTTCTGTTTTGGCGGAGCCAAGTGCCGTAATGTCTGTCCCTGGCATATTCCGCAGCGTCAGAGCGGGGTGGGACTGTATCTGGACGTGATGCCGCGGTTTGCCGGCAATGGTGTGATGTACAAGTGCGACCGGTGTTACGACAGTCTTGCCCAGGGAGGGGTTCCGGCCTGCATCGAAGTCTGCCCTGAAAACGTACAGAAGATCGGGCCGCGCCGCGAGATAGTGGCCGAGGCCAGGAAGCTGGCCGAGGAGCGAGGCTGGTATCTGTATGGTCTGGAGGAAAACGGTGGAACCAATACCATATATTTGTCGCCCGTGCCTTTCGACACCTTGAACAAGGCCGTGGACAAGGGGCCGGGCAGGCCTCATCTGAAGCCGGTGGAAAACACCCTGGCTCCGCAGGAAAAGCTTTCCGTTGCCGTATTCGCGGCTCCCGTGGCCGGAGTGGCCGCAGCTGTCGCCACTGTGTTTCGGGGAGTGAAACGGCAGGATACGCAGGAAAAACAGGATAAAATGCAAACAACCCAGAATGCGAAAACCGGACACGGGGAGGGCGGCCATGAATAAGCTTGTGCCTTCCTGGTTGCGTCGGGTGTATGTATTTCTGGTGTTTCTGTTGGCGTTTACAGGATTTTCCCAGATGCCGCTCACAAAACGTTATTACCTCGCCGACCTGCCGGGGTTGGGTTGGTCGGCAGATTTCTATTTTCTCAACGAGCTCCACTATGTTCTCGCGGCATTGTTTCTGGGCGTGGTCTGCTATCTGGCGTCCATGTACGTCATCCGCTGGCGGTCTACATACCGGCTGGGTTCTTCGGGCTGGTTGCGAGTGGGATTGCTGGCCTTAATAACAGTCTCCGGCGTGTTCCGTGTGCTCAAGAACGAACCGGACGTGTTTTTGGGACCGGTGGCCGTTTTTGTCATCGACATGGTGCATCTGGGCGCGGTCATTCTATTGGGCGTGGTCGCTGTGGGTGTTTTGTTTGCCGGGCGTCCGTCCTATCTGAAACGGAAACAGGGGTTTTGGGAATAACAGGGGTGTTTGGGGAACTTCATACGAGTGACGAAGGAGGCGACATGCGGAGTACAAACAGGAAGTGGACGGTAACGGCTTGGGTGGGCGTGCCGGTTCTGCTGCTTGGAATTCTGTGTGCCAACGGGTGGGCAAATTCGGGCGGCGATGAAAAAGCCCCAGGACGGAAGCTTGCCCAGCAGGCGACCAAGGCCCCCGGCGGCAAGTGGAGCACTGCGGATCATACCAAGTTCGAGGTCTTGCAGCAGAAATTTGAGCGGCCCGAACAGGTCACCGAAGCCTGTCTGTCCTGTCATGTGTTGGCCGCGGACCAGATTCACCACACCATACACTGGACATGGATCTGCGGCGACTGTGGCGACGGCAAGAACATGGGAAAATACGGCAAGACCATCAACAATTTCTGCGTGTCCGTGCCGTCCAACGAGCCGCGCTGCACGTCATGCCACATTGGGTACGGCTGGAAGGACAAGGATTTTGATTTTACGGCCAAGAACAAGATCGACTGCATGGCGTGTCACGACACCACGCACACCTATGAGAAGTTTCCCACGGGGGCGGGCTATCCCGTGACCAAGGAGACCGTCTTCAAGGAAAGCAAAAAAAACTATTATCCGCCCGACTGGAACAAGATCGCCCAGAAGGTCGGACGTCCCGACCGCGTGAACTGCGGAACCTGTCATTTCTACGGAGGCGGGGGCGACGGCGTGAAGCACGGGGATCTGGATTCGTCCCTGTTCAATCCCATGAAGTCGCTGGACGTGCATATGGACGCGGACGGGTTGAACTTCGATTGTCAGCGTTGCCATACCACAAAGGAACACCAAATCGCCGGGCGCCTGTACACCATTCCGGCCGCGCCCGAGCGCATCAGCCTTACCGAGGCGGACCTGGCCAGCAAGATTGCCTGTGAATCCTGTCACAGTGCCACACCCCACAAGGTCGAGAACAAGGCCAACGACCATACGGACAAGGTCGCCTGCCAGGCCTGCCATATCCCGGCGTTCGCACGCGTCAAGCCCACAAAGATGTGGTGGGACTGGTCCACGGCGGGCAAGAAGAAGGACGGCAAGCCGTTCCAGGTCATGGGACCTTTGGGAAAGGCGGAATACGACTCCAAGAAGGGGGATTTCATCTGGGCCAAGAATGTGACGCCTGAATACCGTTGGTTCAACGGAGCCATGAGCCACAATCTGGTCACGGACAAGATCGACCCCACCCAGGTTGTCGCCCTGAACCAGCCCGTGGGCAGTCCGGACGATCCCAAGTCGCGGATCATGCCTTTCAAGGTGCACCGGGCCAAGCAGCCTTACGACGCCAAGCTCAATCAGATGGTCATGCCGCATCTGTTTGGCCCCAAGGGCAGCGGCGCATACTGGGCCGACTGGGATTGGACCAAGTCCGTGGCTTCGGCCATGGAGTATGTGGACCTGCCGTTTTCCGGCGAGGTGGGTTTTGTGGAAACCGAATACTATTACCCCACCACGCATATGGTCGCTCCGCGCGAGCAGAGTGTGAACTGCATGGAATGCCATAGTGCCAACAGCCGTCTGGCCGGCATCACGGGCGTGTACATTCCCGGCCGGGACGGCAGTTCAACCCTGGACATGCTGGGATGGGGGACGACTGTGGCGGCTTTCATCGCCGTGTTCATCCACGGCGTCATGCGTCTTGTTTCCAGAAGAAGGAGGGGGTGAGCCATGGCCGGCATGAACAACACCCACAAAATGACCAGGATTTATCTGTACACCCGTTACGAGCGTTTCTGGCACTGGTTCCAGGGCGCCATCATCACGGTGCTGCTCATCACCGGGCTGGAGGTGCATGGAACCTTCACCCTGCTGGGGTTCAAGCGGGCCGTGGAATGGCATAACTTCCTGGGCCTGACCTGGCTCGTCACCTTTGCCTTCTTCGTTTTCTGGGTTTTCACCACGGGCGAGTGGAAGCAGTACATCCCCACCACGAAGAAGGTCTTTCAGGTTATTCAGTATTACACCTTCGGCATCTTTGCCGGACAGCCGCACCCCGTGCCCAAGCGCAAGGAAGCCAAGCACAATCCGTTGCAGCGGCTGACATATCTGTCCATTGCCATGTTCCTGCTGCCCTTTCAGATGATCACCGGTTTCCTGTATTGGGAGTACAATTCATGGGCCGAGTGGGGCATTGTGGGCTTGAACCTGCGTACCGTGGCCCTGCTGCATATGGCCGGAGCCTTCGGCATCCTGGCGTTTATCGTTGTGCATATCTACATGACCACCACAGGACACAGCCTGACCGCGCACATCAAGGGCATGATCACGGGATGGGAAGATGTCGAAGAGGAAGAGCCGGTCGCGGAGTGGGAAAAGCGCCATAAGTAGCCCTGTTGGGTTTGATATCGGAGGCTTTGTTGTGGCAACCAAAGCTTCCCCCGTCGTTTATGGCGGGGGAAGCTTTTTTATGAAAGGGCGGAGGACATATTGCCCGGCATCCATGCCTTTTCAATACTGTTCATCAGCAGAATCCATAGGGCAAGAGAACTATAAGACACCTTTTGGGTGAAGGAAAAGCTTGCTTCCATACTCCATGGGCTTTCTTGTTTCCTGCACCCGCATGGTCGACCAGGCCGTATTTGATTGAGGCGGGAATATCCCACCTCTTGAAAACAGAAGAAATTGCAGACTGAAAAACAATCAAGAGAAGGGAGGATTTTTTCAGGCGGAGATCAGAGCTGGGTGTGGGATGATACAATCTTGTTTTTTTTGGGGAAAAGGGGAGGAACCTTGCAGGTTGAAAGAGCGTGCAGCAAGAACGATTTTTTTTCCGTTCAGTAACTCCAAATTCATGTTCGGTTATTGTATTGGCAGATATCTAAATAGTGTATTACAAGTATAAAAATTTTTCATGTATTATGTTTCTTTTTATGGAGGAGGAAGCATGTTTCGCAATTTTGCTATTTCCAAAAGGATGTTTTTTTTACTTGCCCTTACCATGGGATTTACCCTTGTCGCGGGGGGGGGGCTCGCCCTGTATATGGTGAAGGTTGAGGAGGAGTCCCTTGTTGAATCGGAAAGAGTATTGCTGGAGGGATATGAACGTTCCCTCAAATTTTCCGTCCAGGCCGTTGCGAGCGGACTTGGGGCAGTTGCCGCAGAAGCTGGAAAGGCCGGGGGGGACCCGGTGGAAGCATTGCGTGCCGCCATCAAGCCCGTACGTTACGACAGCAAGGGGTACTATTTTATTTATGATCTGAACGGGTACAACATGGCCCATCCTCTGCGCCCTGATTTTCATGGCACACACCGCATCGGCACCAAGGATACCCTGGGAAACCCCTATATCAGTCAGCTGATCGAGAAGGCCAAATCGGGCGGAGGTTTTGTAACCTATTGGTTCAACAAGCCGGGGGAAAAAGAACCCAGCCCCAAGCTTGCCTATGCGGAAATGATTCCTGGTACGCAGTTCTGGATTGCCACGGGAATCTACATTGACGACATAAAGGCCAGACGCGCACAGATTTACACCAAGCTCAATACCATTCTCCGCGATGCGCTTACCATGGTTGGAATCGGGGTTGGGGCAGGTTTTCTTTTTTTGGTTCTTCCCCTTTCCGTGTGTATTGTGCGGAGTATTCTGGTTCCTTTGCGCAAGGTGACTGCAAAAGCCCAGGAAGTGGCGGAAGGCAATCTTGAAGTAAAGGTGTTGGTTTCTGGGAAGGATGAAATAGCCCGTCTTGAAAAGGCGCTTGGCCTTATGCTGGAGAAATTGAACAACAATATTCGGGAAATCGAAACCCACAGCCGTTTGGCGGAAGAGCAGGCCGAGGCTGCCCGGCAGTCTGCCCGGGAGGCGGATAAGGCGCGGGAAAAGGCGGAGCAGGCCAAAATTGAAGGGATGCGAATGGCGGCGGACCGCCTTGAGTCGGTGGTTGCCAGAATTGCCGACGTTTCCGAGGAAATCAGTGCACAGTCCGAGGAAATTCGGGACGGCGCCCGGATTCAGAGCGAGCGCATTGCGGAGACAGCCACGGCAATGGAGGAGATGAACGCCACGGTGCTTGAAGTTGCACGCAATTCCAGCCAGGCTGCCTCCGATGGCGCACAGGCCCGCGACAGGGCGCAGGAAGGGGCGGAAATAGTCCAAAGTTCAGTCATGTCGATGCAGACGGTTCAGACTCAAACGGAAACCCTTAAGGCGAACATGGACCGGTTGGGCAGTCAGACGGAGGCCATCGGGGCGATCCTGACGGTTATTGAAGATATTGCCGACCAGACAAATTTGTTGGCACTCAATGCCGCCATTGAGGCAGCCAGGGCTGGCGATGCGGGACGAGGTTTTGCCGTCGTGGCCGACGAGGTCCGCAAGCTGGCGGAAAAGACCATGGGGGCGACAAAGGAAGTCGGGCAGACTGTCCAGGGCATTCAGGTGTTGGCCAGGGAAAACATGGGCTCTGTTGACGAGGCGGTGCACGACCTTGGAAAGACGGCAGCGCTTACCAACAGATCCGGCGAGGTCCTGACCGAAATTGTTGCAAGCGTGGAAATGTCCGCCACCCAGATTCAGAGCATTGCCACGGCAGCCGAGGAACAATCCGCCACATCCGAGGAGATAAACAGGTCTGTTGAAGAGATCAACCGCATCACCTGTGAAACCTCTCGGGGGGTCGCTCAAACCGTTGGGGCGGTGCATGATCTTTCGGAACAACTGACCACCCTGAACGCGTTGATCCAGGATTTGAAACAGGGCTGAGCCATAAGTGCGGACGTTGGTATTTGATCCTGCATCGTTGTGAAACGGCATTGGACATTGGTCAGAAACACCCTCCTTCCCTTTATTGCTGTAAGGGGAGGGAGGGTGTTTGAATTCACATTGTGAAATATGACCAAGGCGCGGCGCCGTTCATTTTTCGGAACTCCAAACTTGTCCGAAAGGTCCGGGTGGTCAATTCATCTCCTTGACGATGCCGTGCAGCTGGTCGAATGAGGAGCCGACCTTCAGGACATTTTTTTCCGATTGTTGCATGGCCTGATGCGTTTCGTCGGCAATGGTACCCACTTCGCTGACGGTTCGTGCTATCTGGTCCGTGGCGGCCGCCTGTTGTTCCGCAGCGGTGGCGATGCTGTCCACCATGTTGCTGGTTGTTTCGGCCAGATTGGCTATTGTTTTGAGGGCGGTGTGGGTTTTTTCCGCACTGACCACGTTTTGGGCCGCTTCGGAATCAACCTTTATGATGGCCTGCGTACATTTTCGCGTGCCGTTCTGGATCTCGGCGATGGCATTTCCGACCTCACCGGTCGCTGCCATGGTTTTTTCCGCCAGTTTGCGGACCTCGTCGGCCACTACGGAAAATCCGCGCCCGGCATCGCCGGCCCGGGCCGCTTCGATAGCAGCATTGAGCGCCAGCAGGTTGGTCTGGTCGGCGATATCGTTGATTATTTCCATGACGTGCCCTATGGCGTCCGCCCGTTTGTCCAGCAGGCTGAGGTCGGTCTGCATGGCCGAGACAAGTTTCTGCAATGTCTGGATGGAATGCATCGACTCCTGTACCACGTGGACGCCGCTGTCGGCCTGTTTTTTTGTGTCCTTGGCATTGTGGGCGGTTTCCGCGGAGTTTTTCGCTATCTCCTGAACCGTTGCGCTCAGCTCGTCAATGGCGGTCACGGTCTCCATCAGTCGTTCCTTTTGGAGTTCCGTCCGGCCATTGGACTGCTGGATGCTTTCCGTCAGTGTCCGGACAATGGTTTCGGTTTTTTCGGAAAGAACGGCAGCCTGTGTTGCAGCCTGCTCGATACGTTCCTTTTGCGTTTCAATGGCCTGCTGGCGTTTCTTGAGTTCCGTGACATCGTTCCAGAAGGTGATGCCCCCTAGAATTCCACCGTTGGGAGCCTGGATGGGAACCACGTCGATGATCATTTCATAGGTGACACCTTGGGAATTGGTATAGGAGAAGGGGATGTTGCGTCTGGGTTGATGATCTTCCATGACATCGTGCAACATGACGCGTTTGTTTTTGTCGTGGAATAGAAATTCCGAAATGTGCTGTCCCTGGATGTCCTGAATGCCGCCTTCCCGTCCCGTGACATGGAGCATGCTTTGGCTGCAATTGCGCAGGCGCATGTCCGGCCCGACCACGGCAAAGGGGTTTTGTATTCCATCCAGAATGCCCTGCATGAAGCCCATTTCCGTTTGCAGGCGGTTGATCATGTGAACGGTCATATTCGTCAATGTCTGGGCGAGTACGCCGATCTCATCCTTGCGGCGCAGTGTCAGCGAAGCGTCGAGATTGCCCTTTTCTATTTCTTTTGCGTACTGGACGACCTGAGCCAGAGGGCGGGTGACGAGGGTGCGGGTCAGAAGGTAGAGCGCTCCGGCTAGAACCGCCAGTAAAATACCGCCGGCATAAGTCAGGCTAAGGGCGAACTCATTGGCCGCGCCGAGTATTTCCGCTTTGGACTGGGCCGCACAGAGGGTCCATTTGTGGAGGATGTTCTGGCTGGGAAGTTTTATGGGTTGCGCAATATAACGGTACAATCCGTCAGTGCCCTTGTCGGAATAGAACTCGGTTTCTCCGGCCAGGATGCGGTTCATGTATTCCGCGTTTTCTCCGAGATTCTTGCTGAGGATCTTTTTTTTATCATGGTGGGCAATGAACATGCCTCGATCATCCATGAAAAAAATATGTCCTGTTTTCCCTATACGTGATTTGTTGATGAACATGTCGGTGAAATAGTCCATCTGCGGAGCAAGAATGACCGTTCCCACGTGTTTTCCATGGGAGAGCACGGGAGCGGCAATAACGAAAACAGGGTTGCCGCGCAGCAGGCTCGGATAGACCTGGCTGATGAAGTATTCCTTGCCCTGACGCGAGGCCTGTACGAAGCTCATGTGCGCGCCGCCCTTGCCTATGGTTTTTCCCCCTACCGTGTCCGTAAAAAACGTTCCGTCCTGAACGACCTTTTGCTCTCCGTGGACGGTCAGCGCCAGAGATTCCCCCCGGGGAAGATGAACGGCCAGGGGAACGTTTTCGTAAAAACCGTACGTATCGTGGATTTTTTGCAGATGCTTTTGTGCCTTGACCACCATGGCGGTGTCTGTCGGAGCGTTGCAGGCTGCAATGACATCTTCCGAGCCGGCGAGAATCTTTGCTATTTTGACTTGGCTGTCTATCCAATCCTGAAAGGCCAGGGAAATATTGTCGAGTTGTGTACTGCTGGATTTCGTGGTTTCTTCCAGTTCTTTTCGGAATTGCTTTTCATGGAGGAAGATGCCGAAACCTGAGAAAAAAAATAAAAGTATCACGACAACACATCCAATGTAGCGTTGCGCAAGGCTTTTGACCATAAAACTGCTCATGACGATCCTCTGACAATGTCTGTTAATGATTCAGAACTGTATCGTTATGTATAATGGTGTAAAAATAAAAAAATCAATACACAATATCTTCTGGTCCAACCAGTTTTTTTGTTTTTTCATTGCGTCACAGTAACCAGCAGTTTTAATGAATAGGAATATGACTTTCTTCTTTTTATCTTTTGCCTTTGCAGCAGGCGGAAAGACATTTGCGCGGTTTGCCCTACGGCAGGCGGGTTTCTGTGTTTTTTCTATATATGCGTATTTATATGCACGAAAAGTAAAACCAAAACGCGGATGCGGTGCAACATGTCTGGATAAAAGTCTTTTTGCGTCATGGATATTGTCTTGCTTGTCCGATGGAAGGCATCGGCCGCCAGGCTGCGTATCGAATTTTCGGTTGGAAGCCTGGAGTGGTACACGGTTTTTTTGACTCCATGGAAATGGAGTGTGGTCATTTCTTTCCATGGAGGTATATCCGGTGTTATATTTTGTCCGTTATTCCTGCCCTTCTGGTGACAGCGGCGGATAAAAAATGTATGCAATTTTCCATGTTTCGCTACCTAACATTCATGTGCTGTGTCCTGATGGCCTTGTTGTGCACGACAGCGGTTGCCAAACGCACGATAGTGGGGTTTGTTACCGGGGCCGCCGGATTGGGAGACGAATCCTTCAGTGATATGACCTACCGTGGGCTGCGCAAGGCCCAGCGCGAGTTCGGGTTTGAACTCATGATTGCGGAGCCGGATTCTCCGGGCATGGTCAGCAACGCTACCATTGCCAAGCTGGTCAAGGACTGCGACGTGGTCGTTCTGTTGGGGGCCCAGTATAATCCTCTCATGCATTCCCTGGCCCCGGCCCATCCTGAACTGAAATTCATCCTCATCGAAGGGGATATGTTCGATTCCCCCAATGTCGCCTCCCTTGGCTTCAGCCAGCATGAGGGATCGTTTCTTGCCGGAGCCTTGGCCGCCATGGTTACGAACACCAATATTGTCGGCTACATAGGCGGTACGGATATCCCTCCTGTTCGCTCTTTTCTGGTGGGGTATGCCGAGGGGGTTCAGGCTGTGAACCCTGCGGTGCGTGTGGAGGATGTCTTTATCGGCGGGGCGGGGGATTTTTCCGGGTTTGAAAAGCCTGGAGAAGGCCTTCGGATCGCCACAAAGATGTACAACCATGGCGTGGATGTCATTTTTCAGGTGGCGGGCCTGTCCGGCAACGGAGTGATAGAGGCCGCCCGGCGTGAAAACAAGTACGTCATCGGTGTCGACTCCGATCAGGATTCCATGGCTGTGGGAAACGTGTTGACCAGCATGATGAAGCGGTTCGACGAAGCCGTCTACGAGGAGCTTGTGCAACTGTTCTCCGGCAGGTTCGCGCCGGGGCAAAAGAAATACGGCCTGCGTGAACATGGTGTCAGTCTTACGGACATGAACTACAGTCGCAATGTTGTGTCCGGGGAGATGTTGGAGCGTTTAGAGGAACTGAAACAGCGTATTGTCAACGGAACGATTGTGGTTACCAACTTGCTGGACGTACACTGATCGGTTCGTTCCATAAAACAGCTCATCGGCTATGCCTCCGATGCTATTCGGGCTGTACCATGAATCGTTATTCCAAGCTGCGATTTAAAATTACGTTGGGAGTTATGGTCATCCTGGCCGTGATTTTTTTCGTGCTTGGAATCGGAATCATCGACAAGCAGCGTGGGCAGCTTCTGGACAGTCTGCGTTCGCGGGCGGAGCGGGTTGCGGAACTTGTGGCCAGCGCCAGCGTGACGCCCATAGAAAAGTATAGTTTTTACCATCTGGAACAGCTTGCCCTTGTGGCTGAACTTTCGCCCGATGTGGTTTATTGCGAGATTTTTGACGAAAACGGCGATTCGTTCATCCAGGCCAACAGCATCATCTCCCCCTCCCTCTCCGACAAAAAGAACCGCGAGGTATCTGACAACATCCTGGTGGTGCGGCGGGAAATCCGTTCATTGCAAAGGCTGTTGGGATGGGTGGAAATCGGCATCACTCTGGAGAAGGTCCTGACCGACATCCGCTCCGAAAGCCTCAAGCTTTCCGGGGCGTTTGTGGCCGCCCTGCTGGTGGTGGCATTGATGCTGCACGTATTTCTCGGCCGCATCATCATCTCCCCGGTGCTGGCCCTGGCAAAGGCGGCGGAAAGCCTTGGGCGCGGTGAATTCGTCCGTTCTCACATTCAGGGACGAACGGATGAGCTGGGTGAGTTGGCCAATGCCTTCGACCTCATGAGCGCCCGTTTGGAAGAAACGTACGAAGGTTTGGAACGTACGGTTGCAGAAAGGACCATGGACCTGACCAATTCCAACCGAAAATTGCGGCTGGAGGTGCAGGAAAAGGAAAAAGCCCAGAGCGAGCTGCAAAAGACGTTGGATGAACTGCACCAT
Source organism: Desulfovibrionaceae bacterium (assembly GCA_963665185.2). Lineage (GTDB taxonomy): Bacteria > Desulfobacterota > Desulfovibrionia > Desulfovibrionales > Desulfovibrionaceae. The sequence continues at coordinate 206,400 of CAXXPO010000021.1, forward strand.
ACGGTGGCCGAACTTGAATCGGCCAATCGGAAGGCCAAGAAGGCCAATCGGGCCAAAAGTGAATTTCTGGCCCGCATGAGCCACGAAATCCGCACCCCCATGAATGCGATTCTGGGCATGGCGGAACTGCTCGTGGAAAGCGGACTGTCTGCCGAGCAGCTTCAGTATGTTCGGATTTTCAGTTCCTCGGGCGAGCTTTTATTGAACATCATCAATGACATTCTGGATTTCTCCAAGATCGAGGCCGGGCAGATTTCTTTGGAAAAGGAGCCTTTCGATCTGCGGCACGAAGTGGCCGCGGTCTGTTCCATTTTCAGCCATGCCGCGCATGACAAGGGACTCGAACTTGTTGCTGACGTGGATGCGGATGTCCTGCCTGCCCATCTGGGCGACTCCACGAGATTGCGGCAGGTTTTGCTTAATCTTGTGGGCAATTCCGTCAAGTTTACCGAGAAAGGGGAAGTCGTTCTCAGGGTTCGTGTACTCGACACAACGCCGGTTGCTCAGCAGCTTGAAATCCAAGTTTGCGATACGGGAGTCGGCATTCCCGAGGAAAAATTGGTGGATATTTTTGACAGTTTCACCCAAGCCGACAATTCAACCACCAGAAAGTACGGTGGAACCGGCCTTGGGCTGGCGATTACCCAGCGGCTGGTCAAAATCATGCACGGTACCATCTCCGTGGAAAGTGTGGTTGGCGAAAGCACGGTGTTTAGTGTCCGGATGCCGCTTGCCGTGGCCGAAGGCATGCAGGCGGATGAACTCGCCGGCCCGGACAGGATCAAGGACTCGGTCATTTTGGTCATCAGCCCCAATGCTTCGTTGCGGCAGAGCCTCCGCAGGGTGCTCGACGGATGGGGCGTGACGATGCTCGAACGAAACCTGCTGAGTGGACTGGCGGATTCATTGGCTTTTATCAATCGAAGCGACGGTCCTGTGGGGCTGATCATTTTGGATTGCGGGTTTCATGATGATACGGGCGCAATTCTGTTGGAAGAACTGGCAAAGATTCCCGCAGCTGCCCGTCCTTGCATGCTGGCGTTATACGGAAGCAACGAAGGCGCTCGTTTCAGGGAAATGTTCGCACGCATGGGAATTGCCATGTTGCGCAAGCCTGTGCTGCCGGGGAATTTGGCAGGTGCGGTGGAAGATGCTTTCGCTTTGGGGCCTGCCCGGCTGCCGGCAGCGAGGGTTTCGGCGGGGCGGCTGCTTGTTGTGGAAGACAACGAGCCAAACAGGGAATTGCTGCGCCTGTATTTGAAAGATACGCCCTTGCGCGTCGAGTTTGCTGAAAACGGCAAGTTGGCGCTGGATGTCTTTGTGCCCGGCAAGTACGATATAATTCTTATGGATCTGGAAATGCCGGTAATGGACGGGCTGGAAGCCGTGCAGGTCATGCGTGCGGCCGAAGGGGACGGGGATCGTACACCGATCGTGGCGCTAACTGCCCATGTTTTGGAGGGGTACCGGAAAACCTGCGAACGGGCCGGGTTTGATGGCATTTTGCATAAGCCCATCAGCAAGGAGGACTTGCGCAATGCCCTGGATATGTATCTTGGCCATGGCACCGGACTGTCCGGCAAGTCCGGCGGACTTTCCGGGGGGTAGCAGGGGGAGTGTTTGTTCGGCATTGCACGCTTGCATAATGGCCTGCGCCAGAAGGACTCCTGGCAGGATGCAACCCGCCATCGAGGAACCCCAAGGATCCCATGCCGTGTCTTTGGCAACACTCCATGGAAATATCCATTCTGTAATTTCGACATCCTGCCGTGGGAGGCATGATGAAATCCTTTAGAAAAGAGTTGTGGTTCAACGTTCCCAGTCGTCGGGGGTTTCTGAACATCACGGCCGATGTGGACGGCTGTCTGCGCGAATCCGGCATCCAGGAAGGGCTGTGCCTGGTCAATGCCATGCATATCACGTCCTCGGTGTTCATCAATGACGACGAGTCAGGCCTGCATTACGACTATGATCAGTGGTTGGAACGCCTTGCCCCGCATGCCCCTGTGGAACAGTACCGTCACAACGTGGGCGAGGACAATGCCGACGCCCACATGAAGCGGCAGATCATGGGCCGTGAGGTGGTCGTGGCCGTAACCGCGGGGCGGTTGGATTTTGGGACCTGGGAACGGATTTTTTACGGTGAATTTGACGGGCGCAGAAAAAAGCGTGTTCTGGTCAAGATCATTGGCGAGTAAGAGGGGGTGGGGGTGAATCGGAAAACTACCGGGCGCAAGCCGATTGTTGGCGAAGAGGGGGCACTTTTGACCGGGAGCGCGAAGGACAATTCTGAGGACATTGGGTTTGAAAGGGATGAAAACATCAGGGGGGAGTTGTTGCAGGAACTGGCTTCCCTTTCATTTCATGAAGTGGACCCCCTGGACGGCGATGAATTTTCCTGGCGCAACCTGAGGGATTTTTGCTTTCTTCTGGACGGAGAGGGAAACATCCTTTCGGCCAATGAGTCTGCCCTCTGTTGGCTCAACCGCGAAGAACGTGAGTTGAGGGGGATGCGCCTCGAAAGTGCGGTGTCTGGGGATTTGGGGGGATTTCTTGCGGCACGTGCGCAGGAAGTCCGGAGCCAGGGAAAGCCGCTGGATTTCAGCATCACCATGAATCAGCGCCACTACCACGGCTCGCTGTGCTGTCTGCAACAGGAATGTTCCGTCCTGTACGCCTTATTTCTGAGCGATATGACATCGGCCTGGAGATTGGCCCAACACCTGGGTGAGCGGGAACGTTTTTACCGCGAATTGGTGCAGAACCAGGGAGAACTCCTCTGCACCGTGGCGTCTTCCGGGGAGATTCTTTTTGTTAACGCCGCGTTTCTGCAATATTACAATCTGGGGATGGACGATGTTCTTGGTTCGTCCTTTTTCCTTTTGATCGCGGGCGAGGATCTTGCCTCGGTCCGTCGTCACCTCAAGGCTTTGGAAACGCAGCGTCCCATGGCGACCTTGGAGTTCCGGTCCCAGGCCGGAAGCGGAAAGGTTCGATGGCAGCAGTGGAACTTTCGCTGTCTGTTCAGCGAGGATGGCAGGCCCGAACAATTTTTGTGCGTGGGGCGGGATATTTCCACTCGGAAAATAGTGGAAGAGGCCTTGCTTCAGGTAACCAGTGAGAAGGAAGCCATCCGGCTCAATCTGGAGGCTATTTTCCGCAGTATCCAGGACGGAATAGTCACTGTGGATACGGAGATGCGGGTCATTGAGTACAACAAGGCCATTGCCGCCATGTGTCCCCTTATGAACCAGCTTGTTCCGGGGCGGCAGATGTGTCGGGGCAGCGGTTTTCCCATGTGCGACGAATTGTGTTGCGATGTTGTGCGCAAGACCCTCAAGACGCGCAAGCCGGTGAAGGAACAGCGGATGGAGTGCCGTGCCGGGCAGGCGGGAAAAGTGGTTGTGCTCAATTGCTCCCCTCTTAAGGACACCATGGACAAGTTCTCCGGCGCAGTTCTGGTTATGCGCGATATCAGTCGGTTGGCGCAGCTGGAGCAGAAACTCGTGGAGCGCAACCGTTTCCAGAACATAGTGGGCAAGAGCGAGAAGATGCAGAGCGTATACGACCTGCTGGGGCAACTTGCCGAAGTCGATACCACGGTTCTGGTCAACGGAGAGTCCGGCACGGGCAAGGAGCTTATTGTCGACGCCCTGCATTATGTGGGACCCCGCGCCAACCAGCCGCTGGTCAAGGTGAACTGTTCCGCGCTTTCGGAGAATCTGCTGGAAAGCGAATTGTTCGGTCATGTCCGGGGCGCTTTCACCGGCGCGGTGCAGGATAAGGCCGGGCGTTTTCAGGCCGCGGAAAAGGGAACGATCTTTCTTGACGAAATAGGTGATATATCCCCCCGCATCCAACTGAAACTTTTGCGTGGGCTTGAACGCAAGGAATTCGAGCGGGTGGGCGACAACAAGACGTATTACGCGGATGTGCGAGTGGTGGCGGCAACCAATGTTGACCTCATGCAAAAGGTGAGGGAAGGCGTTTTTCGCGAAGACCTGTATTATCGGCTCAAAGTGGTAACCTTGACGCTGCCTGCTCTGAGAGAGCGCAAGGAAGACATTCCTTTGCTCGTGGATCATTTTCTGGGCATGTACAGAACGGAATTCAAGAAGAACATCAGCGGTGTGTCGGATGACGTGCTGTCCCTTTTTCTGCGGTATACCTGGCCGGGAAACGTGCGTGAACTCAAACATGCCATGGAGCATGCCTGCATTCTATGCCATGGCGAACAGGTGGAACTTGGAGATTTGCCTGCGGAACTTGTCAGCGGGGCGCAACATCAATCCCAGCCTTTTGAACGCATGGCGACCAAACATCAACCCCATACCACGCAGGAAATTTTGGATGCCCTCAAAAGGGCGGGTTGGAACAAGGCCAAGGCCGCGCGCTTTCTTGGAGTCAGTCGCCGTACATTGTACAGGAAAATGGAGCAATTGGAGATTGTTTCACCGTAGACTGCCGCAGGATTTGGCTTTGTTGAGTGTGTCATGTCACACTTTTGGTACGCACACATATGTGTCATGTCACACTTTCTTCTTTGTTTTTTCTCTTCGATATATCCTCCGTTTTTTTGTAACTTCTTGAGAATTCTCGGTTTATTGGCGTGCAGGCCCCTCTGCGGTATTCTTGGTATGCGTTTTGCTATGGTTGATCCAGGAGTAACGCCATGCCCGCTATAATCGGGACCGACGAGTTGGAACGCGAGGTCCTGGCAGAGGCGCGACCGGTGTTGCTAGCCTGTCTTGCTCCCGGTGAACAATTCGGAGCGCAATTGGAGCTCTTGTCCAGCGTTTCAGAAAATTACGGAAACAAGATCAAGGTCTGCATCGCGGATAGCGGCTTTCCCAGGTCGATTCGGCGCAAGTGGAGAATCAAGGGAGTTCCATCCTTTATTTTTCTCCTGTCCGGTGTCGTGCAAAACACATTGGATGGTGTGCCGGAAAGAAAATGCATGGATGACTGTATCGCGGCGTGCTTGTGTTGATATCCGTTGTTTGAATTAAAGAGTGTTTGCAAGCGTGGAATGCCGTCCCCGCCATGGCAGAGCTATGGCGATGACGGAGACGAAGGGTCCGGCGAACAGCCGGAGCTAGGTGCATGACTACCGGGGGTGACCGGGCGGCATCTCCACGTAAGCATATATAAATGGCATTACGGGCTCCTTCTTTGGCAACCGTTGTGGTGCGAGACACGTTTATGTGCTCGCGCCGCAACGGAAGTCCGTGAGAAAACAGAGCAAAATCAAGATCGTTTCGCTTTTTGGGCGGATTCGATTTTTTTTGCATTTTTTACTGGATTTCCAATTCGGGCTTTGCTAAAAGACTTGCAACCCCCTCCTGTCATGCGCCCAAGCTGGCGCATCACAGCCCCCTTCGTCCGGAGGTTAATCCTCCGGGCGAAGGTTTTTTTTGTACTCCGGAAATCCTCGGAAGCTGTTTCTGATTGCCTTGTTTCCGCTTTTTTCGGGAATATCCCACGCCTCATTTTTTTGCATCAATCCGCTACAACTGCCGGTCTGTTTTATATGCTGACCGCCAGCGTCTCCTCACCGATCACCAGCGTCCGGGGAAGTGTTGTCGCTCCGGCCTGGATGCGCCGAGCTATTACTGCGAGATGACCACATGAATCTGGTGGTACGGTGCTTTCTGGGACGGTGTGTTTTCCCACGGGCGGGAGATGGTGAAACGAACATCCGTTGCGCCGGGGGTCAGGGCTTCAAAAGAGTAGATGAATCTCCCAAAGTCTCCGAATACTGCCTGTCTGGCAGGGGGAACATGGCGGAATCCGCTCAGTTTGAGCAGATTCTTGTCGAATACGGGAGAATCCACCGTATAGCCTCCATCTCCCGGATCCCGGATTTCCAGTACCAGGTAGTCGCCTATCTCCATGGTCACGGATTGTGTGGTGCTTGGGGTGGAGGTCATGTCCAGTTTGTATGTTGTAGGTTCCCATAGAGGCCCGCGGCCAGTTCCCTGGGAGCAGGCCGTCAACAGGCAGGCCAGCATAAGCAGCAAAAGATACCGGGGCATGGCGTTCTCCTTGATTTTCATGGTCGTGTTTATTTTGGGCACCCGTTGCACAATCGGCGCGATATTTGCTTTGCTTAATGCGCCGTATGTGTGGCGAAGGTCGTTGCATCTTACGGTTGTACATGTCGTTTTTTTTTAAATGCTGAATGGCATTGCGAAATTTGCCTGTTCGCGGGCGCAATAGCAAGACTGTACATTCTTTTTTTATTGTGGTGCTTGACCTTGTAGTGAGAATGACGCAACCATTATGCTATGGATTTTCGCATGGACCTGGATGGTTTCGGGTCCCGCACTTTTTAAAAGAACCAGGGAGGGGGAGTGGCTCGTGCATCTGGGGTTCAAACGGAAGCGAAATGGTGCGTCTCGTGTCGGGGAGGTCCGGTATGATACGTGTTCGTGTTACCGATGACGGCATGCAGGCGGATGTGTCCGAGTCGGACATGAACGCCGGACCGTTGGGGGTTGAACATCTCATGCAGGCCCTGGACGAGGCCGGTGTTGTCGAGGGCATAGACCATGACGGCATCGCCAAGGCTATCATGTTGCACCAGGTAGGGAAAGATCCTCGGGGAACCCTTGTAGCCAGTGGGGTGCAACCTGTCGAACCACGCGACGGAACCCTCAAGCCCGCTGGAAAGTTCACACATCCCTTTTTTCGCGGCGACGTGATTGGCGAGCTGACACCTCCCGTGCAACCGGCCGTTGGTTACACCGTGACCGGCGGACAACTTCCTCCCAAAAAAATTTCACCTCCCAAGACACTTTCCGTAGGCGCGGATGGTGGCATCATTGTTGACGACTCCGGCACATTGACGGCAGCGTATTACGGATTGCTCCATGTGCAGGAGGGGGTTGTCATGCTCAAACCGCTTGTGACTGTGTCCAAGGACAAGTTGCAGGTCCAGGCGGTGGTATATGACCATGATTCCTACGGGCGTGTGGTGACGCCGGAGCGTATTGCCGCGCTCATCCTGCCCATGAAGATCACCGCCCAGGTGGATAAACAGGCCGTGGCCAAGGCTCTGGCCAATGCGAAACGCGAGAACCGCCCGCAAAAGGTGGTTGTCTGTAGCGGCCAACCTCCGTTGGATGGCGCTGACGCCGTGTTTGATAGTCCTTTTTCCACCGACCTGACTGCCGGAATGGAATTGGAGGACGGAAGTGTGGATTATTCCGAGCGGGGAATCATCCGTTCTGTGGAAGAGGGCGATTTTTTGGGGCGCATCACATCCCAAAGCACCGGTGTGCCCGGACGCGATGTCTTCGGCAACGTCATAATGGCCAGAAACGGTGAACCTCTGGCGTTCAGGGCTGGCGAAAATGTCGTGGTCAGTGAGGATGGTCTGGAATTTCATGCCGGGACATCGGGCATGCTGATCATCAACGATACATTCATAGCCGTGTCGGAAGTCTGTGAAATTTCCGGTGACATCAGTTTTTCCACGGGGAACGTTCGGATGGACAAAGGCTCGGTGATCATCCGGGGGTCCATACGCGAGGGGTTTGTGGTCGAGAGCGCGGGGAACATCGTGGTTCATGGCTCCATTGAGGGGGCCATGGTCAGCGCCAAGGGAGATATCGAGGTTCGCGGCGGCATCACCATGAAAGACAAGGGGCTTGTACAGGCGGGGGGAAACATAAAGGCCATGTTTGCGGCCAATGCCGTGCTTCAGGCCAATGGCGACATCATCATCAACAATGAAATCGTCAATTCCAAACTGCGATGTAACGGTCGCGTGCTCGCCTCGGGCAGCAAAGGCAAGATTTTGGGGGGAGAGATACAGAGCGCCATGGGTGTTGAGGCCAAGGAGATAGGTTCACACCTGGGGGTTGTTTCGCGGGTGAGCGTGGGGTGCGATCTTAAACGCAATGAAGAGCTGCGCGCTGAAAAGGCAAATCTGGAATCGGTGCTGGCCAAGATCGGCAAAGTCGTGGGGGATGAAGATCCTAGGGAATTGCTTGTCCGCACTCCGAAGGACAAGCGAGAAGTAATGCTCAAGCTTATCCGCACCAAGGAACGGGCTTTCGCCAAACTGGCCCAGGTGGAACTTGCCATAAATGCGGACAATGCCGATATATGCCGCCGTATGAATGCACGTATCCGGGTGAGCAATGTCATCCATGCCGGAACGTCCATCATCCTGTACGGCAGGGGGATGCCGATTCAAAAGGATCTCAAGTTTTCCACCATATTCTTCGACCATGAAAAAGGTGGCATTTCCGTTGGCAGTTTTTCCTGAAAATGAACAGGTTGCGACGGAACGTAAATTTTCGTTGTTTTAGTGCTTGCCAAAGTTGCGGGGATGATATAAATCTGCCCCTCGTTTCGCGGAGAGGTGCCCGAGCTGGCCGAAGGGGCACGATTGGAAATCGTGTGTACCGGAAACGGTACCGAGAGTTCGAATCTCTCCCTCTCCGCCATGAAATCAAAACGGAGTGCTCCGCACTCCGTTTTTTCAAGGAAGCCGGGCGGCGGAAATGCCGCCAACCCCGTCAGGCCCGAAAGGGAGCAGCGGCAACGGTTATTTTCGGGTGTCCGGTTTCCTTCAAAGGCGCGAGTCTGTAGCAGGCTCGCGCTTTTTTATTTTTATTTTCCACCATGATTTTTTGACAGACAACGCGTTCTGAACGTATTCTTGCGCCATGAACACACCCGACGATTCCACGCAGACTTCCTCCGAATCCTTGCAGACAACCTCTGCTTCCGAAGACCGCGAGCTTCACCGGGGCGGCGCATTTCCCGGATCATCCGAAAAAGCGCTGGCTGACGACATCAACCGGGTCATAGATGCTTTTTCCACGGCCTTGCAGGTGGTCAAACCTGTAAAGTGAATATGCGCGGAGTGTCGTTTCAGCCATCCAAAGCAAACACCCGGCATGAATATTCATGCCGGGTGTTTGCTTTGGATTTTTTAAAGAATGACAGGCTATACCGGGATGATCAATGCTCCCGACTTTGCGTCGGTTTCCGGTTTCTCAGGCCATTTGGGGGTTACCAGCTGTCCGGGAGAAGCCGCGGGGGCTGTGCTGGTCAGGAGCACCCGGCCCTTGCCGGAACAGCCGTATTGTCCGTTGGCCGTTGGCAGGCGGAATTCCTTGGATACAATCCGTATTGATTTGGGGTCGTGTCCAAAAGCCTTTGCATTTTCTTTCCGGCCCGCAAGGATGAAGCTCAGGCTCAGGCCTGTTTTTTCCAGCCCCGCCTGTCCCGATAGCTTTTTCAGCCAGCCTGGTGCGTCTGCTGCGTTGAGCGGAAAGTGGCACCATGCGCTGAGGCCCGTGCCGGGCATGGGGCACTCGCCATGGTGCGGACATGGCGAGTGGATCCCGAAGCCCCGTTCCAGAAGCGTTTCCCGAAAGCGCACCATCCCGCGTGCCGCCAGCCGGGTTCCCGGCTCCACGATCAGAATCTGTCCGTTCATATCCAACATGGCCGAGAGTTTGTTGCCCAGCCTGTCCAACGTGTCGTCCAGAGGACGTTTGGAGTGCGGGGAGTGGATTTCATTGAGCACATTGGCCATGATGATCAGCTGCGCCTTGCAATGGGGAGGTTGCAGGGCCGGACTGCGATGGGTCACAATGTGCCAGGGGGATTTCGGCGCCAGGGCGGTGAACAGGTCCTTGCCGGTCTTGAGGATTCGTCCTCCCTTGTCCAGGCAATGCCAGGTCATTGGGGTGTTGCGAAGATCCGGCCTGGCGATCCACAATGCCTGCACCGCGGTCAACGGCCCTGCTCCCAGGTCCAGGACAACGCTGTCAGCGGGGAGATTCAACTGAAGCCCCTGGAACAGCCGGGCCAGTCGCAGAAGGTTCCAGGGCAGAAAATAGTGGCAGTAGGCGGCTATGGTTTCGGGGCGTCCCATGTAGTCGGGACGGAAGTCGCTGCCGCGTTCCATGGTCAGGGAGCGCGACAGGTCACGAATGCCGCCAGGCAGCAGGCGCAGATGTTTTGCCTGCATGGGCAGGGCGTGTTTGAGAACGGCGTGGTATCTCTCCAAAAGAGCGGCCGCATCCTTGGAGAGGCTGGGGAAAAGTCGGGTCGGCTGAGGCAATGTATCAGACATAGGTAAACCGCATGCGTTGAAGGTAAAGGTCGCCAAATTCGGCATCGCCTGCCAGTTCCAGAGTACGGCAATGACGGGCCATATGCCGTACCCACTCCCTTGCACCATGATCGCGGCACAGCAGGCGTGCTCCGTCCAGGGAAGTGTTGCCGACGGGAATGATTCGTTTCGATAAAACCTGCGGCAGAAACCCGAGCCTGATCATGTCTTCGGGCCGGACGTGCATGCCCATGTTGCCGGCCAGAAAAACTGAGGACAGGTCGGCGGGCCGCAGTTCCGCCGCATCCAGCAGGCTGGATACGGCCAGATTGAAAGCCGCTTTGACCTTGAGCATCTCTTCCACATCCGCGGCATACAGGGCCATGCCATCGGGCAGGGCAAGGTATGCTTCACCCTTGTTCTTGTCCAGCCCGGAAAGCAGCCGGGCGGCCAGAGGGCCTGTTTCCGGGGTGAAGCGTCCATGGCTGTCCAGACAGCGGGCCGTGAGCAGACCGGAAAGCAGTGAAAGATATCCCGTGCCGGTGATTCCCGTGGCCCGTGCCGACGCTTTGTTGCATTGCGTGGCGGGCAGGGTACTGCCGGGGGTGGCCGGGAAGGAGACGTGGGATGTATAGAGGCGGGGAACGAGTCCTGCCGGGGTCAGGTCGAATCCGGTGATGGTTCCCGGTTCGGCCATGGCGCCATGCGGGAAGCCCACTCCTTCCAAGGCCGGTCCCAGCGGGACGCTGCATGCCAGGAAGTCGTTTTCGGACAAAGCCAGGATGAACTCGCCGTTGGTTCCCATGTCGGCCAGGAGGAGGGGGAATTTTGGCGGAAGCCCGTCTTGCTGTGCAGAGCCTCCGGTATATAGGAGTGAGGTCAGTCCCGCACTCAGATCCGCCCCGACAAAGGGCGAGAGCAGGGGAGGTATGTAACAGGGGGGCAGGGCAGGGAGTGTCGTTTCGTCGGTGTCGCCCGTGTGGACCAGTTTGTAGGGCGCGGAAGCCAGGCGGGATACATCCAGCCCCATCAGCAGGTGGATCATGGCCGGGTTGCCGGTGACGCACAGGGCGTGGACCGGGCCGTGGGTGCTGAGAATGTTCTGCACGCTGCGCAGCACAACGGATTGCAGGACATCCGGCCCCTCGCGCAGGGCAAAGGCAAGACGTGACATGACTTCGCTGCCCGCACCGAACTGGGGGTTGAGTTCCCGGCCTTGGGCCACGATTTCCCCGTGGTGCTCCACGGCCCACTCCACGGTTGTGGTGCCCAGGTCCACTGCCAGCATTTTTTCCACTGTTTTCAGGGCGGGTGCGGCGGCTTTGTCTTGTTCCTCCGGTATGGGGATGGGAAACACTGAATCAAGGGTGATGGTTCCGTTTTCCGGAGCCGGGTGCAGGCAGGCCAACCGTACTCCGAGAGCGAGTTTGTCGGCTGCAATGCGTTTGTGGTCGCTTCCCAGAGGAGGGGGAGCAGGTGCAAAGTGCGCGGCGCATTGTCCGCAACGCCCCATGCCCGCACACAATGGACGTGAAGGCAGAAGACCTGCCAGATACAGAGCCTCGGTGCAGGTCTGGCCCTTGCGGGCGGTGACCAGCCGGGTATCGCCCCGGGCATCTACGGCATGGAAGGAAAACTTCATTTCAGGGTCCTGTCGGGCTGTGTCCGGGCAGTGGCTTGCCAGACTGTTGAGAAACGCATGATAGCCGCGTTGCGGCAAAAACGTGCAAGTCATCGCATACCAGGGCGTCCGCGTCCGTCTGCATTTTTTCCGTGCCTTGCTCCCGGATTTTTTTGGACAGCCTGTGTCCTTTTTGTTGTTCAATGGACTGTCCCATGTCCTGCCTGTCATTGACGGTATTCATCATGCTGGCGCATTCCTATTTTGGCAAGTTGAACCCATTCCTCAATTTGGACAAAATCACAGGGGAAGGCCAGTATTCCCTCCTCGTGTTGTTTTTGCCATGCATTTGGCAAACTCCGCCTTGACTCGGCCTGGACAACGCCTATGTAATGGATACACAACGAGTTGACGCAAAGGAGATATCAATGGCGCTTGAAGAAAGGTTTTGCCCCCACTGCAAGCAAAAGCTTGAGCCTTGGATTGCACCGCCCGAGACATGGTGGGGTGAGATTTTGGTGTGCAACAATAACGAGTGTCCTTATTATAAGGACTCGGACAAGACCATTTACAACAAACGCAGCGATTCCAGGCTGGGAACCCGTTATGCCGAGGATCCCGGCAATGGATATAAACCCTTCAACCTGCTCAGCTGGTGTCCCTAGCAGGCTGTGAAAAATTCATGCGCTCGAGGGACCTTGTTCGACACATCAGGCCTTTCGGTTTTTCCCGAAAGGCCTTTTTTGCGGTAGTTCAATGATTTAAGTAAGGTATATCTTTCCGTTTGGTCATGCCATTTGACATTCACGTCATCTAGGCAATAGGTTGAAATATGACGGAGTGGCTGCCATTTCCAGGAATCCATCTATCTCAACAGGCTGTTTATGGACCTGCTGTACAGTAATACCCTTGTTCTGATCATTGTGGCACTGGCTGTGCTGTTTGCCATTGTGATGGTCCTGGCGGCAAGCGATGTGGTGCGAACCGCCCTTAAAACCCTGATCCGCGGAATTTTCGGTCTGGATGGAAAGCAAGACCGCCATGGGGGGCAGGGAGGGGACTCCTACCGGTCCTGTCATAGTCATCAGACAAAAAAACATGATAATTCGACGCATTATGTGGACATGTCAAAGAAGATCGTCCAATTCATGGGGGCATCGCCTTGCGTCGCAAACGCTGAAGCGTCGACCGATTCCACCTATGCAACGAAACAGGAAACGGCTGATGGTGACAACGACGTTATCGACGGCGAAATCGTGGAGCCACACATCGTCCCGGTAAAAACATTGCAAGACGCCTGGAGCTCTTTATCCCGGCCGTCGGCATCTTTGCCGCCTGCATATGAACGGCCGCCCATACCCGTGGAGTTGGATGAGGAACGCTACGGTTTTATCCGTAATGACGGGCAGGTGGCCATCGCCCCGTTGTTCGAGTACGCCGAAGGTTTTTCCGAAGGGCTTGCCCCCGTGGTTTCCGGCGGGCGCTATGGGTATATTGATGTGGAGGGGGATTGGAGCATTCGTCCCGCGTTTGAAGATGCCGGCCCCTTTTCCGAAGGACTGGCGGCCGCCATGTTGGACAAGAAATACGGGTACATCGATTATACTGGGCAAATGGTCGTAACCGCCCGTTTCGAAGAGGCGGGACGTTTCAGCCAGGGCGTTGCCGCCGTGCGTACCGGGGGAAAATACGGATACATCGACCGCAAGGGGCGGTTCGCCATCGATCCGGTCTATGATTACGCCGGGATTTTTGTGGATGGCAAGGCCCCGGTTATGCGCGATATGGAGTGCGGCTACATAAGTCTTATGGGGGAAGTGGACTTCATGCCTCCCCGTTCATGTGGAGGAGATTTTGCCCAGGCTCTTGCTCCCGTGAGGTTCGGGGGGAAGTATGGTTATATCCTGCTGAACGGCAAGGTCGTCATCAAGGCTCAATTCGATGAAGCGTATCATTTCAGTGAAGGGCTGGCGAGGGTTCGCGTCGATCAGAAGTGGGGCTACATCGACATGTACGGCGCATTTGTCGTCAAGCCGACGTTTGCCTTGGCGGGGGACTTTTCCGAGGATCTTGCCCCCGCCTGCATGGACGACGGCAAGTGGGGATTCATTAATTCCAAAGGGCGTTTTTCCATCAAGCCGCAATGGCCATGGGCTGGCCGGTTTTCCGGGGGGCTTGCCCGAATTCGCAAGGAAGCGAGGTACGGGTATGTCAATCCATTGGGAGAGCTCGTCATCCCCGCCACCTACGACGCCGCCGAAGACTTTCGCAACGATTTGGCCCTGGTTCGGCACGGTGTGGACAGCTTTTATATCGACATGGAAAATACCTTGATTTGCAAGATCCCCGGAAAACTCATGGATAAAATGGAAAGATAGGAAAGAGAGTAGTACGCAGGGGGAAGTCTTTTTCGTGAGTGGGAAGGGATGTCACTGCGGTCTGAAGCGGCGTGAGGCGGACAGGAGCATTTTTTTCGTATCCGGTGGGGCAATAACATTCCGTCCTTTGCGTGTCCGGGCAGGGCGGGATTAATTTCGTGTGTTCCCTGCCTTTCTCAAAGACAACTCGTCGTCATCTTCGTCCGAAGATGCCCCGCGGGACAGGTTTAAAAAAGCCCTGGCAGCGTCGTGCGTTGCCAGGGCTTTGAAAGTGCTGTCTGAATAAAAGTTTTGCGACAGAGGGGGAGACGCTTCAGATTCGAGCTGAAACCGCCTAAAGACTTTTTGGGTGGGCCACCGCATCTGTGGCGGTTTCGGCTGTCTGCGTACTGGACATGGAATCCAGTTCGGCAAGGTACTGCTGGATTCTGTTCTTGAATTCGGGCATACGCTCCGCGGATATGGAGCGGGCAGAGGGGGTGCGGACCTGCATGGGGTTGACGTACTGCCCGTTTTTTTTCATGCGGAAGTCCAGGTGCGGTCCTGTGGAAGTGCCGGAGCTGCCCACGTAGCCGATAACTTGGCCCTGGCGGACTTTGGAACCGATTTTCAGTCCTTTGGCATAGCTGCGCAGGTGAAGATAATAGGTTTCGTACATGCCCCCGTGGCGGACCTTGATCATGCGGCCGGCCGCGCCTTTCCAGCCTGCGTGGGTGATGGTCCCGTCGCCCACTGCCCAGACGGGTGTGCCCATGGCTGCGGCGTAGTCGATGCCCTGGTGCGGTTTGTATACCTTGTGCACCGGGTGAAGCCTGCGCAGGGTGTATTTTGATGAGATGCGGCGGAAATTGAGCGGTGCCTTGAGAAAGGCTTTTCGCAGTGATTTGCCGTTTTCATCGTAGTGAAAGGGTTGGCCTTCGGCGTCTTTAAAGAGGAATCCGTAATAGGTTTGTCCCTGGTTGATGAATTCTGCCGCCATGATGTGGCCGTAGCCCTTGAAATTGCCTTCACGATAGCGTTTTTCCACCAACACGCGAAAGTGGTCGCCTTCGCGGATGTCGCGAAGAAAGTCGATGTCCCAGGCAAACATGTCGGCCAGGCGATAGGCCAGGGCGTCGTGTTCTCCTGTGCGCGTGACAGCTGCGAACAGGTTGCTTTGGATGGTCCCTTCGACAATGGTTGGTTTTGTTTCGTATTCGATGGGGATGCAGGTGGAGGTGAATATGTCGCCCTGCTTGGTGACGACGAGTTGCTCATCCTGGTTTATCTCATAGACGAATTTTTGGAATGCCCCGTCTTTCTTCGTGAGGGAGTAGGGGTGTCCCACTGCGATTTTTTGTAATGGGAAGACATCTTTGCAAATGGCCACCATGGAAAGAATTTCCTGTGGTTGCAATATGCCTCCGAGCAGACGACTGATGGTGTCGCCAGTTTGAATGATATCTTTTTGCGTCGTGTATTGTATTGGGGGAAGGGAAGGTGGAGGTGCTTTTTGGGGTTGTGCAGGAGTTTTTTCAGGGGCTTTTGAAATTTGTGGTATTTCCACTGCGGGTTTGGATTTGAGAAAAAAATACCCGAAGAACATGGCCAGAGAAAAGAAGACGAGGAGGATGGCCGGAGAAAAAAGACGTTTACTCTTCGCCTTGCTTACGGACTGATTGTATTGATTGTATTTCATAAGTTCCGCACGAGTTGTCGCAGCCTCTTTTGCGTTTAAATATACCATCCACACAATTCCATAGGAAAATTCCATAAAGACAGTCTATTGTCCAGTGTTTTTGCAATGCTTCTTCATGTTCTGTTTTTGGATAAAATTTGTTGGGGATTTTCCCTAAAGTTTTTTTGGGCCTCCGATAAAGAACGGGGATACCGGCGCCGATAAGAATTCTAACGGTGGTTTAACGGTGTAGGCAATCGTCCCCCGGTCGGCAAGGACGCCGACGTTTGTTTTCAAGGAGGAAAATCTCATGTCTATGGTCATCAATCACAACCTGATGGCAATGAACGCTTCCCGCAACCTGAACACTGCGTTCAGCGCTTTGGGAACGTCAACTCGTCGTTTGTCTTCCGGCCTGCGTATCACCACGGCGGCTGACGATGCCGCCGGTTTGGCGATTCGCGAACTCATGCGGGCGGACATCACGTCCATCAATCAGGGCGTTCGCAACGCCAACGACGCTATTTCCATGATCCAGACCGCGGATGGCGCGCTCGGCGTCATCGATGAAAAGCTCATCCGCATGAAGGAACTGGCCGAACAGGCTTCGACCGGTACCTACAACTCGACCCAGAGAGGAATCATCGATTCCGAATACCAGGCCATGGCTTCGGAAATCACCCGTATCGCCAACGCAACGGACTTCAACGGTATCTATCTGCTCAACGGTAACCTTTCCGGTACGCACAGCGGTGCCGGCCTGGTCTCCACAGGTGAGCTCAAGGTCCACTTTGGCGCGGGAAACGATTCGGCAGAAGATTACTACCATGTGGAAATCGGCAACTCCACGGCTTCCGCCCTGGGGGTTGGCATGGCTGCCGGCAATTCCATCTCCACCCAGGAACTTGCCCAGCAGTCCCTGGACAAGATCAACAGCGCCATTGTTTCCAAGGATAAGATTCGGGCGAACCTCGGTGCCTTGCAGAACCGCCTGGAAAACACGGTCACCAACCTGCAAATTCAGGCCGAAAACCTGCAAGCAGCCGAATCCCGTATCTCCGATGTGGACGTTTCGACTGAAATGACCGAGTTTGTGCGTAACCAGATCCTGAGTCAATCCGCCACCGCCATGCTGTCCCAGGCCAACAGCCTGCCCAGAATGGCCATGCAGCTCATCGGTGGTTAGCATCACTTGGTGCAAAGCGGTTACCTTATGAAGTAGGTGGATCGCATTTCGCGGTCCCTTATTCCACGGAGGAGACGCTGCGCCCGTTACACCGTTACCTGAAAAGGCCGGGGAAAAATCCCCGGCCTTTTTTACGTCGGTAAGCCTTGCGCGCGAAAGATAATCAGGACTCCGGATGCTCGCCCGGCTCATTCGGGTCGCCGTCCGCCCTGGGCGGAGGGGTGTCCAGGATGTCCAGTTCCGCCTTCTGAGCTCCCGGACGGACGTAGAGGATATGGTCGATGGACGCCGGTTGCACGGTTATCGGAAGGTTGGTCGCGTACATGCCGTTGTCTTCGGCAACCAGGGATACTTGCCAGTGTTGGGCCCGCGAACCAAAAGGCATCCATTCATGGCGCTTTCCGGGGTACACAAAAAATTGAGCCAACGGGCGAATGGCTTCCTCGCTACGCACCGTGCAGACCACAAGGCGTCCAGTTTCATTGACAATGGTCAACGCATGGGCAGTCCTCGGGGCGAAGCACCACACACATAAAACCGCCAACAGCAGGGCTCGTGCTGTTGGCTTTCGCGATATGTGAAACATTTCCGAAAGCTCCTTCTTTTTGGCCACTTCAATCTAGTCTTGCGGAAGGAGGACTGCAAATGATTTTTTGAACTCGTGGCTGCCGTGGATTTTCGGGCTCAACTACCGCGCTGGCTGATGAAAACGCCGATCAATACAAGGCCTGAGGCTGCATACTGGGATGGATTCAGTTTTTCCCCGAGCAAAACCCATCCGCAAATCACGGCCACCACCGGGATGAGGTTGATGAAAACGGAGGCCTGGCTGGCAGGGATGCATGACGTTCCGAAATTATAGAGCCAATATCCGCCTATGGTCACCACGGCTCCCAGATAAAGTACCGTAAGGATTGGTACCCAGACCAGGTCCTGCGGGAAATGCACCTGGGGCAACATCAGCAGCGGCAGAAAGAAGACGGCTCCGGACACAGCCTGTGTGGCCGTAATGAACAAGGCATTGTACCGGCTGCTCAGATATTTCATGATGACCATGTAGCCGCTGGCGCATGCCATTGCCAGGAATTCCAGCATGTTTCCCATCAGCGGGCGGGGGGCGTGCTCATCGGCCTGGGCTGCAAGGGACAGCCAGATAACGCCGATGATGCAGAATGCGAATCCGGAAAATGTGCGCATTCCCACGCGTTCCTTCAGGAAAATCCAGGCTCCCAATGTCACCATGAGAGGCAGTGTGGCCGTCACCATGCCTGCCTGCGAGGCGGATGTGTTCTGCAGTGCATACGCTTCGAAGATGAAATAGAGAAAGGGTTCAAAGAGGGCCATGGCCAGGAGCCATTTCCAGTCTCCCGGACGGTATTTCACGTTACGGAATTTTTTATAGAAACATGCCAGGATAACGGTTGCGATGATCATGCGGCCCCATACGACGATAAATGGGTGCATGGCAGTGACGGCCACCTTCATGAAGACGAAGGAGCTTCCCCACAAAACAACGGCCCCCAAAAGAGCCAATGTAGCAGCCAGGCGATTGGAGTTCTGCACTTTGTATCCCTGTCGAAGGAATTTTTTTTGAAGAGTTGCTTTTTACGTTCCGCTGCGAAGGCAGGGTGGGCATGCGTCGCTCGGCTTTTGGGGTGGGCATTGCGACGCGCCGATACATGTTGGAAAAATGCAACCGGATGGAAAAGGAAGAATATGGTCGGGCATTCTTCTTTTGTGCTTACAGCCAGTTCATTTATTTATTTTTCGGGCTGCATCATAAATACCGAGCTTCCCAGAGGACGGTCCAACTGGTCGCAAACCACGGAACACTTTGCTTTGAAAGCGAAAAAGATGGATCGTCGGGCCTGGTCGTGCAGGGCTTCGAAGTTTCCCTGGCCTTTGCTGAGCACCACATCGGCATTGAAATAGGAATCCAGAAATTCGGGCGTTCCCTGAGACAGAATGGTTCCGGGCGCCGTGCTGCCGGAAGGGATGACCTGACAGATGTTGTCCATGCCCACCATGCGGGCGTCGTCCAGAGTTGCGTCGTTGAGGATGGGGGTGCTGCGCACGGCGTAGGTTGTGTTTACTCCTCGTTCGGAGAGTAATTGCACAAGGAGAGTGTCCAGGCCGATTTCCCCGGCATTGTCTCCCAGGATCAGCAGGTTCGCGCCGGAGTGCAACCGGGCAGTGAAGCGCTCCACCGTGCCATTGAGAAATCCCGTGTCCTGCTCGTTGTCCAGTGCATGTTCCCAATCAAAGGACTCAGGGGGGCCGTGGTCAATGTAATTGCCGATGATGGAGACGTTCAATGCCGTATGCAGTGGGTTGTCGTCCTTCATGACGCGGGAGCGCAGGTCGGGGAGAATATCCATGACCCGTTGGTTGGCATCCCACTTGGCCTGTGCAAACGGGTCGGCAATTTCAAGGATTTCAGCTGCCATGGGATAAAGATGGGAGGCCCATTGCGGCGGGGTTTGGCTCATGTCCAGGTTGGACAGTTCCGCGCTCCAGGCACGGAGAAGTTGTTCGTGTTTTTCCGGCTGGTCCGGGGCCACGGCGCGGGCGGTCTTCAAGCCCTGGCGAAGGAAGCAGATAAGGCAGTCAAGTTGGGGGCGCATGGTGTTTTCTGTTTTCTCCATATCAATATAAAGGCAGCTGCATACGCCAAATCATTTCAAAAGACCAGATATGGAAAGCTCCCGAACATCTTTCGCTGGGCAGACGTTCGGGAGTCTGGGGGCGGAAAAGGAGTCTTTTTCAGCTTTGGAGATTGAGGAATACGCTCTCTCGGCTATGCCGTTACAATGGATTTTACTGTTTTTGTCAGGCCGGACAGGCCCTGGGTGCTGTATACGTTGTACAGCATCATGATGGATGCCTGCGAAAAAACATAATTTCGCAGTTGGTTGAACTTTCTGCCCTTGGCGTCACTGGGGGAAAGCCTGTATTCCACGGTGGCGATTTTTTCCATTTCCGGGATGAGCCATTGGGCCGCGGGAACCGTAAGAACCCAATCGTGGTCTGCCAGATGGGTGACAAACCCTTCCATGCGCCGAGGCAGGGGGAGGGTGGCTCCCTTTGTGGAAAGCATGCCCTGCTTTACGGGGGAAACACCTGCAATCACGCAGGCGGCTTTGATCCAGCCCACCACCTGTTCTTCATCCTTGGGCGTGCGGGGATGGTTGTGGGCACACGCCTGGGCCACGCACAGTTCGGCGGGCAGGCCGCGTTTGATTGATTCGGCCACGCTCAGCACATGATGCGCCCCGGTCCCAGCCAGAGTCTGTTCCGGCAGGGATGCGCCGTTTGCCTGCCACTGGAACACCCAGGGCTTGTGCAGGTCGTGCAGGAGCTGGGAGGCAATCACGGTGTCCCTATCCAGGTCGAACGAATAAATGTCGCGATATCCGTCGAAAAGTGTCTGCGCGACCATGACGTTGAGCGCCGTGTGGGTGACAAGTCCGCCGGGATATGAATGGTGGCTGCCGTACCCGCTGCCGGGAGCGGATTGAAAAGGTTGCGGACTTTGGCTGGCATCCTGGAGAGGGGGCAGAAAGTCGGCTTCGGATACTCCGCTCAGCAGTCCGCGGGCTCCGAGCTCGGTGAAAATTTCCTTGCGTTCGGCAGTTCCCATGTTTTGGGCTATTGTGGGGGCGGGGTTGTTCAATATGTCCTGCACTGCCGAACGGATATTGGAATCCATGATTTCAGCGGCTTGATTTTTCAATGATTTTAAGGCGTTTTGAACTTTATGCGAAGCGTCCGCCATTTGGACTGGGGACATGGCCTGACACTCCTCGAAACTGATTGTTTTCGTGGAGGATTTGGCCTGGCTGGGCAGCATTCCGACTGTCAGCGCGGCAAAAGAAGCTGCTGCGCCGAGCCGCAGAATGTCTCTTCGATCGAACGAGTTCATGAATATGTTTCTCCGGTGGAGGGTGAGCGGGTGAAAATACCTTGAACGCCACCGATACCTATCCTGTGCTGAACTCTTCAATGTTGAGAGATGGTTACGTTTTTTGGGAAATGTGATGTCTTTTTGCCGCGTTATTTTTCCCGAGGGTAAAGGACAAACAGGGAGCGCATGGCCATCCCCTTGTTAGGGGAGCAGAGCGGGGCCTGCCAGTTGTCCATGAATTTCTTCTGAGGGATCTGGTATATGCCTTTTGTTGGGTCGTGCAGTAAAAAAGCGGATGGCGAATATCCGGCGACGACCAAGCTGGCGTAGGTGTCCGGCTTTTCGCTGTGGAAGCTACGGACATTCGCTATGGGGGCGATGCCCTGGTCCAGAAGGCTTTTTATGGTTTCCAGGTTGGCGTTTTCCATGAATTCCATGTGGGAAAAACCGTACGATCGGGCTGCCCGTTCCAATCCGGCCATATCGTTGCCGCACTCCCTGAGTACCTGTTTGAATGTGGTCCCAGACCGCTTCCAGACCTCTTTTTTGTCGTAGGGGAGCACGTCGTAATACCCCATGACCATGGCCAGACTTGTGGGACCTGAGGAGTAATTGTCTTTTTGCAGGATAAGCGGAACCTTGAGGGTCATGGCCTTGTGGGCTGCCGGTGCATTTGTGACGAATTCGGGGAGCGTTACAGGGCGCTGCACGGGCGCGCTGTCCCTTTGAAATGCCGCAGGGGGGGATTTTTTCTCGGCGCACCCAGGCAGGCAAAGGGCCAGGGAGATGGCTGAAGCGATCCAGATGATCCGGGCTGGACAGAGGGAAGGCATTTTTCTGCTCCTTTGAAAGTTTTGGGACAGCCCGTGCCTCATTTGCCCCCCACGCTTTGAAGCCAGCCGGAGACCGCTCCGGCCAGGGCCGGGGCAAGTCTGTCCCAGTTCGGCTGCCGTGACGTCTGGCCGGTATTGTCCGTGGCGTTGGCACAGCCATATTCCACGGCAATGAACTCGGTTCGCGGACGATCATTCAACGCATCATGAATTTTCGGCATAATGTTTCTGGCCGCGATGACCAGCGCAGGTTGTCCGAATCCCCGCGGGTTTTGGAGATTTGCCGGAAACTTGGAATCCAGTGGCGGGAGCAGGGTAACCACGCAACCGGGTATCTTCGAATTTTGGGCGCAGGCCAGGCAGGCTGGCAGGCAGCCTGCCTGCGCACCCCACACGAACACTCGTTCCGGGGAGATTCCTGCATTTTGAGATAAAAATTCGTGAGCCGCCAGCACGTCGGACGCCAGCTGTTCGGTGGTGGCCGTGGCGTGGTCGCCGCTGGATTCGCCGCAGCCTCGGGCCTCGAAAGACAGGAAGGCGTAGCCGTGGACCGCCATGATCCGGGCCAGGCCGGTGGCCATGTTTTCCGGTTTGCAGTCTCCGTTGCTTACCCAGACGACGCCCGGCTGGGGAACTTCGGTCTGCGGCCGGGTCAGCCTGGCGGAAATGATGTTGTCGCCATTGAAGAAAACGACATCCGTTTCATCCAGTTTGACCTTGTCGGCCATGATGGCCGGGCTGTTTTCCGGGATCCACATCAGGCGGCTGGTCCAGTTGACCAGTGGATTCTGGTCCATGTCGTCCTTGACCGGCATGAAGAGGACCACGCCCAGAACCGGGGTGTCGTGCCGTGCGTCCGGGCCGTATGTGTAATGCAAGGCCTCCTTGCGCTTGAGGTGGTGCAGCCTGCCCGACCTGGAATCAAGCAGAATCAGGTCGCCCGGATTGTCCGGGTTGGCCAGGATGCTGAGGAAGCGTCCCGGTTCCACGGTATAATGCCCCACAAAATCGTTTCGTCCGTAGTCCGGGGATATCAGGCTGCGCCAGGTCAGATGATGCTTTGCCGTTATCTTTTGGATAACGGTTCTCTCTTTCTTGGGGATGGTGTCGAGCGACTGAATTTGGGTTGGTGCCAGATCCTGATAAACACGGTTTTTCTTTTTTGATGGAGCCGGAGAGGATTGCGTTTCTTTCGATGCAGGCGGTGCTGGCGTATGTTTTTTGGACGGCCGGCGGCGCGTGGGGTCTTCCGGTATGGCGGCCGGCTCGGGTAGGGAAGGAGAAACAGTTTGCAACTGGGCTGGGATTGTTTGCGGCGCGACAGTTTCCGGTTCCGGCAGGAGGACCAGTTCACATATGAGCGGGATGTTGGGCACCGGGAGAGGGGCGTTGCGCACTGTGCGGAGGACAATGACCACCATTGCGGCATGCACCGAAAGGGAAAAGACCAGGCAGAACACCAGGGCGATTGGTGAGAGTCTGCGGTGCCCGAGAGGGAACGGGATATCTGGCGGAACATGTATCATGGTGCACGCTCTGGCGTGTCATGCCGGGGAAGGCGCGCCGGGTTTGCTAACCGTCCTGCCCATGGATGTTCCGGGACGTGCGAAACGCGGAGCACCAGGACTTTCAAGGACAGTTTTTATTGCTTGGTTTAAATATAATAGAACTTTTTGACGGCACATGCCATGAAGAAATCTAATGTGGAAGAGTGCATCAAGTGAAGGTGCGGGGCTTTCATGGAAGAAGTGCAAGCGGAAACCGTTGGCGGCGGCCGTTGTTTTTTGCAGGTCGGGTTGAAGAGAAGCAGCGTAACAAGGAATATTGATGAAAGTACCCTCTAGTAAAACGAACGGTAAGCACATCAGGAAAGAATGGACTCGTGTGGGAAATGCGGGTATTTTTTACTTGGTTGCTCCTTCGCTTGTTGGGGGTCGGTGGAACGGAGGCAGGCCGGAATGTCCAGGGGAGCCTGAACGTCGACGAGGAGGAGTGCTGTGCTACGTTTTTTAATCGCAGATGACTGTAATTCTGTGCAGCAATATTTGCAAACCATAATGAAGCGTTACGGAGACTGTACGCCGGCATGGAACGGGCAGGAAGCTGTTGCCCTGTTTGACAAGGCGATTGACGATGACAGACCCTTTGATGCTGTGCTTATGGACATCATGATGCCTGTGATGGATGGTTTGAGTGCTGTCTGCGCCATCCGTGATATTGAGCGGAAGCGTCTTGCTCCTCTGGGAAGAACTGTCAGAATCATTGTGGCTTCGTGTCTGAGTGACTCCAAGCATATGCTGGCTGCGCAATACGACTGTGGAGCGGATGCGTATCTCACCAAGCCGTTGGAGATTGACGCACTTATTGAAACACTCCGAAATTTGCAAGTAATCGAGAATAACGTAACCGATGAAGAGCATTGCATGTGAACTTAAAGCGCTTCCCGAAGCCTACCTCAAGGTAGGGGAAGGAGGACTTTACGAAATTCCCTGCGTGGTGAAAACCGTGCTGGGGAGTTGCGTCTCTGTTTGTTTCTTTTCTTCGGCCCACATGGTGGGAGGCATGTTTCATGCCCTGCTTCCTGGAACGGGAATGGCCGCCGCCGGAGTGTCCGTGGCGGAGAGGTATCGTTTTGTCGGTCCCGCCATCGAGTATCTTTGCAATGAAATGCTTAGTCGGGGCATCCGTCGGGACCAGATTGAAGCCAAGGTCTTTGGCGGGGCGGCAGTCATGCAGAGCGGTTTCAATGTCGGGCGGCGCAATGTGGAGGAAGCTTACAGTGTGCTGGAAAAGCTTCATCTGCGCGTGGTGGCTTCCAATGTGGGGGGGGAATTGGGGCGAAAGCTCCTGTTTCGCAGTGATACCGGAGAGGTTTTTCTCAAACGATTATCCAATCGTACCGCTTGCCGTAGTTGCGCCCAAGATTGATTTCTATTTCCTGTCTGTTTTCTTTATCCCGGCTTTTCTCCCAAAAATTCCAGATGGTTCGGTGCATCAGTACAAAGGATGCTGCGGAGCCTTCCATTGAAAAATTGTTTTTTCGATGTGGCTGGTATGGCACGGTTTTTTGCCCCCAGAACCATAAGCTTGGCTGTTTTTAATGAGTGGATACCTTTATGGGGATCCTGCTTGCGCAGCAAGGAGGCGTGTGGATGTCCCTTGGCGAATGACGTGTAATTTGCGTTATCTTTCCAATTTTATTGACGTAAAACATGTATGTCATTTACAATTTTCATTGTTCAAACAACCAGTCCGGAGTTGACGCATTCTCTGCCTGCATACCGTGCTTTTCGACTCGTGCCTATGGGAGAAGTTCAAATGCGCTCCGGCATTCCAGCAAGGTGGGGACGAAGTGTTCTGAAAATGAAATGAGAAGGTTCAAATGCTTTTTCAAGAACACCATCCGGGACTGTATTATATGCCCGTCCTTGCGCAAATTTCTATGCAAATGAGCGGGGAACCCATGAACAAGCCCAGCAGCAAAGATGTTATTTTGGCAACGGCCCGGGCGCTTTTCGGAGAACATGGATACACGAGCACCACATTTAAGAAGATAGCAGAAAGTTCCGGTCTGGCTTTGGGGTTGATCACGCACTATTTTGGAAGCAAGGAAAATCTTTTTGTCCAATCCAGCCTAAGCATTCTGGATAATCTGCAGGAAGAGATCATGAAGGGAACATCTGCTGCGGACAGCGGTTTGGCTGCGGTTGAATCTTTTGCTGCGGTGTATCTTGATTTTGCCCGGACCAGACGGAATGATTTCATGATTCTGGTGAGTTGTTCTCCCTATAGCGATCTGAAGAACGATATTGCCAAAGACGACATCGTTCAGGTCTTCGAGCGGATGGTGGTCCTGCTCCGAAGATACATCGAGCGTGGGCAGAACGACGGCAGCATCGTACGCGATGACCCTGAACAACTTGCGAATGCCGTGTTTGCCACCCTGGTGGGCAGCGTGCGTACCCTCATGCTGTCCCCGTATTGTCCGGCGGGGTTTTATGAGGCTTCACTTCGTTATATCCGGAGGGCCTTGCGTACAGGATCTGGTGTATGATCGGTGTTGCCAGCCCCCAGATGCGGCTTTGGTCGGGCTGGATTTCAGGAGCCGTTGGCTTTTGAGCCGACACCGAATTTCAGGAGCAATTCTGCCAGCTTGGCCTTGGAATTGGTTGTTGTTTTTTGTATGGCGTCCAGGTTCAGCAGTATCAGGAATTCCACTCGCATGTCCGCGTTTTCAAACAGTTTTAAAATGCGCAGGGCAAGTCCTTCATCTGTCTGGAGAACGTCCAGCAGCTGTCTTATGTCGTTCAGGGTACGGGCCTTGAACAGCAGCATGGCGGGATACGCCGGGTCTGGACAGAAAATTTTATTTTTCTTGATCTTGGTCAGGCCATGCTCCTGCAATGCGGATATTTTATCCGCCTCGACGCGCCGGCTTCTGACCGTACGCAACGCAACCCGCCCTCCTTCGCCTTCCATCAGCATCTGCAACCGGTTGGCGGTTTCCGTTTCATATACATAATACAATGTTCTGCGGAGGGATTCGACATCCAGAATGGAGAGTCGTTTCCGGGCTGCCTCACGCTGGGATACGCTGAGGTTGCCCAGTGCCAGTTGGAAATCCTCCCGTACCGTATCGAACGAAAGGGCTGCTCCCACGGCCAGAGCCAAGGCTTGTTCCTTAACGAATATTCTTTTCGCTTCTTCCATGTCCGACAGGTGGGGAGCGTTGCCGTTTTCCGCAGGAGGTCGAATGATGTCGCTGATTTCCTCGCTGATAGGGTCCAGACAGACCAGCAAGGCAATGAAGTTCAGGATTTCCGGCGTGCATCCTTTCAGCAGATTGTCGCGTACCAGAAGCAGGAGCTCAAGCACGTTGCGTTGGCGAATCCGACACTGCATGTCGCTGCTCAGGGTTTCCACGTTGGCTTGGACCCTGGTTTTTTGGATGGGTTTTGTTTTTGGACAGAGATCGGAGAGGACATCATCCAAAGGCAGGTGAATGACTACGTTGGCTCCATCACGCGTCATTTGTTTTTCGGTGCTGTGCAGTGTCGCCTTTACCCGCTGATCAATGTATTTTGAACAAAAAACATTGTATAATTCTTTCCAGTAAGGTGATCCAAGTTCAAAATCTTTTGTTATTCTTTCTACTTTTTCAACAACATCTTCTCCAAAGAGAATTATTAAAACCTCTTCCATATTGTCATGTACGAGGGAAGACGCATATACTGTTCCTTGAACATATTTCAGTATTAATGTCTCTGCATTTACAATTTCACTTTTAAAAATATCCTTTTCTTTCGTGTCATCAATTTTTCCGTATTGGCTTAAGGCATGAACAAACGATGAATTGTATTTTTTTACGAGATCATGGGCAGGATGGCTTGCCGCACGAAAGCAGAGCATGTTTATGATTCCGTGCTGCTGGCTTTCCAAAAGAGGATATTCATTGATTCTGGAATGATTTACGCTGATGAGTTCCAGAAGCATGTCCCGCTCCAGAACTTCCCGCAGAGCACTGCGTTCTTTTAGGTCAGTAAGTCTTGCCAGGTATTTGGCGATTCTTTCTTCCGGTGAAGGTTGTTTTTCTGCGTTCATCAGGTAGGGAACTCCCAAAAGCGTCTGCAAAGCGTTTAGGCCACATTCGGTCTGCGCAAAATGGATAGCATAAGTCTGGAACCTAACCAATGTTCGGACAAATGTTAAGCAATACGTATAGTCCAGGAGGAAGTTGGTATGCTGCTCCCCTGGCATGTCTTTGAGGATTCG
This sequence comes from Desulfovibrionaceae bacterium, assembly GCA_963665185.2. Lineage (GTDB taxonomy): Bacteria > Desulfobacterota > Desulfovibrionia > Desulfovibrionales > Desulfovibrionaceae. Next base: position 233,829 of record CAXXPO010000021.1, read on the forward strand.
ACGTGGATTTTCTGTTATGAATGAAGGCGTCTCACATCCGGTTGCGACATTGTGGCCGGCGAGATGGGGCGTATCTGGTTTCGAAGCATTCATTGTATGCCTCTTTGTTTGGATTTTCGTATCGAAAGGAGTAAAAGGCTTTGAAGGGGAACAGCTGGTGAAAATCATTGAGTGTTTTCTTTTCCCTCATAACAAAAGGAGCATGCATGCAACGTAAGCCGATTGTTGCGGGACAGTTTTATCCTGGTGATGTGGATGCGCTGCTTTCCACTGTCGGTACTTTTCTGTCCGTTACGGCGAGGGATCGTGAGCGCACGTTGGTGGCCATGGCGCCGCATGCCGGATATCCGTACTCCGGGGCTGTCGCAGGCGCTGCCCTGGGGCAGGCCAATCTGTCCAAGAGGTGTGTTCTCCTGGGGCCGAACCATACGGGAGCGGGGGCTGCCTTGGCGGTCTGGCCTTCAGGGACATGGCTTGTTCCTGGCGGCGGGTTGCGGGTGGATGCGGAACTGGCCGCCAGGATCCTGGAGACTGTTCCGGGAGCGGAGGCGGATACGCTGGCCCATCTCAGGGAGCATTCACTTGAGGTCCTTTGTCCGTTTCTTATGGCGTTGGACCGTACTATCTCCATTGTTCCGGTGAGTGTCGCCCTGCGAAGTGCCGAGGCCCTGTACGCTGCAGGCCGGGAATTGGGCCGTCTGCTGGCGCGGGAGGCCGCGCCGGTAAGTATCGTCGTAAGTTCGGATATGAGCCATTATGTGTCTGCGGATACGGCGCGAAGACAGGATGGACTGGCATTGGCACGCATCGAGGCCCTGGATGGACCGGGCCTTTTGGAAACAGTGGTGCGGCAGGGGATAAGCATGTGCGGAGTCCTTCCCATGGCGATGGGACTTGTGGCGGCGAAAGAAATGGGAGCGACTCGAGCCAGGATTACAGGATATGCCACATCCGGCGATACGACCGGAGACCTTTCGAGCGTTGTGGGATATGCGGGAGCCATAGTCAGTTGAGGGGAGGGGAAACAGGTTTTTTTTGAAAGCGGTTTCCATTTTAGGTTGACAAGATGGTTAAGTATATTTATCAATGACGGCATGGAAGACAAAAACGAACTGGTACAAGGGGTTTTGAAAAGCCTCCGGCGGATCATTGACAAACATATTCAGATAGACGAACTGCCTTTGCCCTTTGCCGAAGGGGTTGTTCTTACGCCTCGGGAAAGCAGGGCGGTTGATTTGATCGGATCGCGCGAGCATATAAACGTGACAGAAGTGGGGACGCACTTCGGCTTTACCAAAAGTGCCGCCTCGCAGCTCGTGACCCGCCTGGTCAAACGGGGGCTGGTTGTCAAAAGGCTCTCCGCCCACAGCAACAAGGAGTTCCAGCTTCTTCTTACGGACGAAGGGATTCGGGCGCGGCATGCCTATCAGGCCTTTCATGCCGCCCATGTTGCCGACCTGAGCCAGCGGCTGGGCGCTTTTTCCGTGCAGCAGGTGGCGACCGCGGGTGTTCTGCTGGAAGTTGTCGAAAGCATTGTGGATGCGCGACTGAAGTCGATCAAGTAATTTTTTTTGTTCTAATAGTTAAGCTAATTAACTATTTAACCGCAGGAGATGCGATGAACCAGAGCGAAGCCGGTTTTTCCCCTCGCCTGAACGAGCAGTGGAGCAACGATGGTTGCGATGCTTCCGGCAGTCTTGTCCGTCCCCGGCCGCGTCAGTTTTTCAGTGCGGCCATCGGTCAGGGCGATGTGCGTGGCTGTATGGAGCGGGCCGTGGAAATCCATGGACACTATTGCCCTGGAATTGCCTTGGGAACCATGGCCTCGGTGTATGGATTGCGGCAGCCGGAACTTGCTGGTGAAGTGTCCGAGGGGATGGAGGATCTGATGGCCATAGTGGAGACAAACGCCTGTTTCGCAGATGGCGTCCAGGTTGTTTCCGGCTGCACCCTCGGCAACAACGCCCTTGTGTACAGGGATTTCGGACGCACGGCTGCCACCTTCACCATCCGGGGGTTGGGCGTGGGCATACGGGTGGCTGCCAGGCCGAATTTTCAGGAGATCATCAACCAGAGTGTTCCCGATTTTTTCCCACTCTTGGAAATTGTCATCATGCGGCGTGCGGGGACTGCGGACCAGGAAGCCGAATTCAAGTTTCGCGGGCGTGAAGCCGCATATTCCCTTGTGGGGAGGGATTTTGACGAGCTTTTCACGTTGACGCGCGTGGATCCGATTCTGCCGGATTACGCCCCGATAGTGCATTCGTCCATCTGTCCTGTTTGCGGGGAGTCGGTGATGGGCACGAAGATGGTCATGGAGGGCGAGAAGAAGGGGATGTGCCGCAGTTGCGCTGCGGAGGCGTACTGGCAAGTCGAAGGGCAGGGAATTGTTTCAAAATGCGGGCGATGTATGTAGTCCCGCCCGTGGTTTGCCCCGTGGGCGTCCGTCAGGAACGACGGACCGGAATAATCTGATGAAGGGCGGCGCGGCTGACACGGGTGTTGTCCGGGCGGGACTTATTTTACCTGCAACAACTGGAGATTCATATGTACAGCCTTGGAATCGACGTGGGTTATTCATCCGTCAAGGTAGTTGTCCTCAATGCCTCTGGTGAAAATGAATATCAAAATTACATGCTCCACACGGGGCGCATCCGGGAATGCCTTAAACTGGTTCTCCAGGATCTGGGCGGCCACCTGGATTTTCGCGAGGTGGTCTATGGTGCGTTGACCGGCAGCGGGGCGAAGCTTCTGGCCGAAAAGAGCGAGGCTGCTTTTATCAATGAAGTGACCTGCCTGGTGGAAGGTTGCCTCCATGCGGATGGGCGGGTGCGCTCCATTATTGAAATCGGCGGGCAGAGTGCCAAATACATCACGGACTTTGATGTCAACGACAAAAGCCGCATCAAAATTTCCATGAATCCCAACTGCTCGGCAGGGACCGGATCTTTTCTGGAGGAACAGGTTTCCCGCCTGAACTTGAAGATCGAGGAGTATTCCGAGTACGCGGGTCGGGCTGCTTCGAGGCCGCGAATTGCCGGGCGGTGCAGCGTTTTCGCCAAGACGGACATCACGCATCACCAGCAGGAAGGGGTCCCGGTCGAAGACATTCTCCTGGGGCTGGCCTATTCGGTGGTGACAAACTACCGAAGTGCGGTCATGCGCAGCCTGCCGCGCCACAAACCCATGATGTTCGTCGGCGGCGTGGCGCATAACCAGGCTATCCGCAAGGCGGTCATGGACGTGCTCAAGCTTGGAGAGGGCGACCTCATTGTCCCGGACGACTTCGACATCCTCAGCGCACAGGGCGCGGCACTTATCGCCCGTAAGGAAGGGCGCAGGATGGATGTCCGGGCCATCCTGGAAAACATTGATCAGGCCCGTGAGATGCACGAATTGGACGAGGTCCGCCTGCCGCGTCTGTTGGCACAGGGCAACGGGGACAGTCTGGACAAGCATGCATGCCTCTCTCCCAAGGGAAAGGCAGTGGGGCCCTGCTTTCTAGGCGTGGATGTCGGATCCACCAGCACCAATCTCGTGCTCATGGACGAAGCCGGGAAGATTGTCGGCTTCCGGTATCTGCGTACCCTGGGGCGTCCGTTGCAGGCGGTTGGCGAAGGCCTGCGCCAGTTGAGGGAGGAGCACGGGGACGTGAAGATTGCCGGAGTCTGCACCACGGGCTCGGGGCGGTATATGATCGGACGGCGCATCGGGGCCGATGCGGTACGGGATGAAATCACGGCCCAGGCCAAGGCCGCAGTGACCCTGGACCCGGAAGTGGACACCATTTTTGAGATCGGGGGGCAGGATTCCAAATTCATCAGCATTGATGACGGCGTGGTGGTGGATTTCCAGATGAACAAGATCTGCGCCGCCGGAACAGGATCTTTCTTGGAGGAGCAGGCCAAGAAGTTGAATGTGTCCATCGACGACTTCGGCCCTATGGCCTTGGACAGCCCCAGACCCATCAACCTGGGCGAACGCTGCACCGTGTTCATCGAGTCCAGCATGGCAGCCCATCTTGCCCGGGGTGCGGCCATAGACGATATTATCTCAGGGTTGTGCTATTCCATTGTCAAAAACTATCTGAACCGGGTCGTAGGACACAAGCGCATCGGCAATAAGATATTCTTCCAGGGTGGAGTTGCCTACAACCAGGGCGTCATCAACGCGTTCCGGGAGCTGACAGGCAAGGATATCCAGGTGCCGCCATATTTCAGTGTGACCGGGGCATATGGTGCAGCGCTTCTTGCAGCCGAGGAAATGCAGGCGAAGGGTCTTGAACGTTCGGCATTCAAAGGATTCGACATCCGGGACAAGGAGGAAGCTTCCGACAGGAGGGAAGATGCAGAGGCGTCTCTGGCTGGCGGATCGGTCCCATCCGTTTCCGAAAGCTTTGACGCCAAGACCGCCGCACTTATTTTCAAAGGCTACGATGGTAGCGTGAATCCGGACCGGAAGACCATCGGCATGCCCAGGGCATTGTTCACCTACGGCATGTATCCAATGTTCCGAGCGTTCTTCGATGCGTTGGGGTTCAACGTACTGCTGTCCGGCGCGACCAACGAGGAAACGATTCGTCTGTGCCAGGAATATTCCCTGGACGAGACCTGCTATCCGGTCAAATTGATCAACGGGCATGTGGCTGAACTGGTGAACAGGAAAGTGGACTATATTTTCTTTCCCGACATGTACACGGTGCTGCATCCAGGGTCGGAAGCGCGTCAGGATTATGGGTGCGCGTACATGCAACTGGCCTTCAAGCTGGTCAACCAGGCCATGGATCTGGAGAGCAAGGGCATTCAGCTTCTCGCACCGACCATTGCCTTCAGCTTGGGCAAGGAATTCGTGCAACGCGGATTCATAGAGATGGGACGGAGGCTGGGGAAAACTTCGGAAGAAGCAACGCATGCTCTGCAATGCGGCATGAAGGCCTATCAGGCGTTCGAGGCCCGATTGAAGAAAAATGCTCAGGAGGTGGCCCGGCAGATCGACCCCGACAAAAAAACCTTTGTCCTCATCTCCAAGATATACGGCGTGGCCGATCCTGTCCTGAATCTGGGGATTCCGGCCAAGCTGAATCAGATGGGGCATCAGGTCCTTCCGTTCTTCAGTCTGCCCGAGGTGGAGCTGAGCAAGCAGCATCCCAACATGTTCTGGCCCTTTGGACAGCACATTCTGGAGACCGCCCGGCTGGTCAAGGAGCATCCCAACCTGTACGCCGTCTTCCTGACCCACCACGGATGCGGGCCGGATACAGTTTTTAGTCATTATTTCAAGGAGATAATGGATGGAAAGCCGTACCTCAACATCGAAGTGGACGAGCATTCCTCCGGTGTGGGCGTCATCACCAGGGTGGAGGCGTTCCTCAACAGCCTTTCCAAAATACCCGACGTCCGGGCCAAGGACATGAAGGCGTATTGCCGGACAGTGGACGAAAGCGCGGTTCCTGTGAACCTGCATACCGGGCTGGGCCAGTTGAGGAGTGAGGACAAGGGGCTGTCCATATGCCTTCCCTCCATGTTCCCTTATTCGGATGTTGCCGCGGAAGTCCTCAGGGGCCGAGGGTTTGACGCACAAGTGTTGTCCGGGACGAATCGCGATTCCGTGGATATCGGGCGCAAGCATACCATCACCAACGAATACTTCTCCATGACCACTTTGCTTGGTGATGTGTTCAAGCATCTGTACGACATGGAGGAAGGGACGGATGATGTCGCCATCCTGTTGCCTCAATCCGAAGGCGCGGAGGTGGATGCCCAGTATGCCAGGCTGTTGCGGACCAAGCTTGATGAGCAAGGGTTTTCCGGAGTTTCAGTGGTGGCTCCGTTTTTGGAAGATCTTTTCTTTATGAATGAAAAGGACGTGGAGAGCATTTTCGCCTGTCTGCTGGCCGGGGATATTATCCTGGCCGCTCCCAGGGGGATGCGCGGACGGTTGCTGCAAGATGTTATCGAGCTGGTGCGGTCGGGAACGCTCCGGGTGGACACATTGGTTCCCCTGGCCATGAAGACGGGAGCCGCATTGCTTTCCCGTGCGTTCGACAAACGGGTCTTCGCCATTGGCGAGCCATTGGTGTTGTTTAATGACTTTGTCAATAACCATACCTTCAGCCGAATCGAACAATCGGGACACAGGGTCGTTTATGCGCCGCTCAGCGAATACATGTGGATGTTCTGGAGGGATTATGTGGAACAGAACGTCGGCAAAAACGGAGGTGACGCGCTTTCGATTGCAAGAAACAGGCTGGAAAAGTTCCGCAGGGGCATTCACGCCATTTCCAGATGCCTGGTCGAGGAAAGTCACTTCGCTTCGGATCTGGATGATCTGATAGGCAAGGCAGATGTCACAGTCGGTTATTACGCCGGAACGTTCGGACGTTACCGTGAGGCCAAAATCCTCAATGGATTGAAAGGAATCAACGGAGTTATCACCGCGACTTCCATGTATGAGAACACCGGGATCACGCTCAACGTACTGCACAAGGGATTTGAAAACCGAGGCTCGCGGCCTGTGCTCAATCTGACCTTTGACGGCAACAGCAACGAGAACGACGAAACCAAGGTGGAATCGTTCCTGTATTATATATAGCGTTTTTTGGGCATGTGTTCATGGATTCACCTTCCTCGCAGCACCGTATTTCCGTCTTTGGTCGGGAAGCGGGAAGTCGGGCCGGACAATCGGATTTCGGCCCGTCGCGTGAAGGGGGCTGACATCACGGAAGGAACGAAAGAAGCCTGGACAGACAGCGGCGCAGGGAGGTTGCATGGAGTTCGAAACAACGAAGCGGAACAATGCAGGCAGAGGCGTTCGATCCGGTGGACAGGGCCCTGTCCCTTCGGCTTCTGATCCCGGTGCCGTACTCCGTGGTTACATGGACAGACACGGACTCAAGCAGACCGCCCAACGGGAAATCATCCTGGAAGTTTTTCTGGACATAGGCGGTCATCCTTCGCCCGAGGAACTTCATGAGGAGGTGCGGAGAAAAGATGATTCCATCGGTCTGGCCACCATCTACCGGACGCTGAAATTGTTTGCCGCGTCCGGGATCGCCAAGGGACAGCACTTTGGCGACGGTCTGACCCGCTATGAACTCAAGTTTGGGAAAAAGCAGCATATTCATCTCATCTGCGAACAATGTGGACGAAACATGGAAGCCTCGTCCCGCGATGTTGAACGCCATTACGAGATTTTGGCTCGGCAAAGCGGGTTCGTCATCCAGCGGTACACGACCTCTTTGTACGGATTATGCGAACAATGCGCTGCGGCGCGCAACAAATAAAAAAAGCAGGCTGTTCCGGCATGCGTGCGAACAACACAGCACCCATGCAGCCCAACAGCCTGCCAGGAGGGTGACATGCCCGGACAACAATGCGCAGGACGCCATGGCCTGCAGGGACATTCCGGTTGTGCCTCGCGCAAGCATGGCCATGGGCCAACGAGTTTTTGGATGCACGACCCGGACAGGGTTTTTGCCGAACTGGACCTGAAACCGGGGCAGGTCTTTCTGGATGCCGGATTCGGCCTGGGGGAATACGCCCTGCACGCTGCCGGTCTGATCGGTCCGCAAGGGCAGGTCCACGCCCTGGACAAGCGCGAGGATTTGGTGGCGGGCCTTCTGGCCAGGGCCGCGGAAGCGGGGCTGGACAACCTGGTTGTCCAGGCGTGCGATCTTTGCAAACGGCTTCCCCTTGCGGACGGTAGTGTGGATTGCGCTCTTCTGAGCACGGTGCTGCACATTTTCGACCTGAACACCCAGGCGGGACCTTTGTCGCGGGAGATCCACCGCGTGCTCAAACCGGACGGCTTTTTTGCCGTGATTGAATGCAAAAAAGAGGAAACAGGATTCGGTCCTCCAATGCATATGCGTATTTCCCAGGAAGAGTTGGAAAACGCGGTATCGCCTTGCGGTTTCGTCAAGGCGGGGGAAGTGGACCTGGGGTACAACTACATGGTGCGGTTCAGGGCCTTGTAATAAATAAGAAAATGCGCACGAAGTTTCGCTCCGTGCGCATTTTTTTGTTGTCTCGATTCAACCGGAAGCGGCTAGAATTTGTACCGCGCCTCCACCATGCCGCCCAGGGCGTTCCCCAGTTTTTCGTCCACCACCCGGTCGCCGTCGTTACGGAAGGTTTTCACTCTCCTGTCGAAGTGAAAGGTGGGGCCTGCGCTCAGGGTCAGGTTTTCGATCGGGATGTAGTCCAGGCGAAGCAGGGCCTGCCAGCCGCTGATCTCCACGAATCCTTTTTCCAACACCGTGCTGTCGTCGGCCAGACGGTAGAATTTGTTGTTCGTTTCCACTCCGGCCCGCAGTTTCAGATTGTCGGCAAAAGCGTAGCCGAGTTCCGAATTTGGATAGCCTATATGGGCAAAGACCCCCTGGCCGGATTCGTCCGTGCCGTCGTAGTTGAAGCCACCCACGAGCGGGTAGACGCGTGTCCTGATGCTGTTGATGAACGCCGCCACGCCAAAGCTGAAATCCCAGCGGTCTGTCATATGATAGGCCACACCCAGACGTGCACCACCACCGAATGAATCCTCCAGCTCCTTTTCAAAGGAAGAGGTTCCGAAGATTCCACCGAACCATGTCCAGTTTTCAGATATATCGCCTCCCAGGTTGGCGCCCAGATTGAACCGGTGCAGCGTGTTCCACGGGGCATCCCGCCCATTGCCGAAGGGCAGCCCTTCCTTGTTTTCCCAGGTGTAGTCGTCCACGTTGTAGGCCAGGCTGAATATCCAGTATTGGGCACGGAAGCCTGCGCCGTACACGCCCATTTTGCCCTTGTCGTTGTTAAAGGAAGCCTGTGGAGTGAAATCACCGCTTATGCGAACCCGCAAAGGGGGGCGCTGGGAAGATTCCCCGGAATTCTCCGATTCCCCTGCCATTCCCACGCAAGGGCCGCTGAAAACAACGGCCAGAGTAAAAAGGAAGAGGGCGAGGGGGATTTTGCGTATCATACAGGTTTCCTGGTAAGTGGATTGGGGATTGGTGGTGCGCTTCCTTGAGAAAAAGGCAATACCCTGTGCGTTCCTGGTTCCAGGGCTTCGCGGGATTGCGGATGCGAGCCGAGGAGGTTGTGTGCCAACATCCTTATATCGTTGAGAATATGAATGAGTGCGGGAATAGCCAAAAGGGTAAGCACTGTGGCGAATAACTCCCCGCCCGCCAGGGACAGGGCCATGGGAATCATGGACTGGGCTTCCAGGCTGGTCTCCGTGATAAGCGGAACCAAGCCGCCCACAGTGCTGGCCGTGGTCAGGAAAACCGCCCGGAAACGCCGTTTGCCCGTTTCCACAATGGCTTGGTGCAACGGCATGCCCTCGCTCATGCGGGTGTTGAAGCATTCGATGAGCACGATGGCGTCGTTGACCACCACGCCGGACAGGGCGACCATGCCGAAGACGCTGAACATGGACAGGTTGTGCCCCATGATCAGATGTCCAAGAATCGCGCCGATAATACCCAGCGGAATCGTGAACATGATGATGAACGGTTGGACATAGGAGCGGAAGATCGAGGCAATGATCACATATATTCCCAGAATCGCCATGGGGAATCCGTAGAGCAGGCTTTCAAAAGGTTCGCGGTGCTTTCTTTCCTCGCCTTGCAGGGAGACGGAGACATCGGGGTAGCGCTGCCGGACCTGGGGGATGAAGGCTTCCAGGGCGCGTGATATTTCATAGGCATTGGCCCGTTGCGGGTCGATGTTCGCGCTCACTGCGATGCGGCGTTTGCCGTTGAACCTTTTGATGGTGGACATGCCGGAGGCCGAAGTGATGTCCGCCACCACGCTCAGCGGTATTTCCCTCCCATCGTCGGTGCGGATGCGCATGTTTTCCAGACTGGTGGCTTGCCGGCGTTCCTGCTCCGTGTACCGGACCTTTATTTTGATGTTGTCCCGCCCTCTTTGCAGACGCAGTGCCTCTTCCCCGTCCAAAGCGGCGTGGACCTGCAGGGCCATGTCCTCCTGGCTCAATCCGAGCGTCCGGGCCTCGGGTTTGAGAGCAAGGCGGAATTCCTGTTTTCCGGGCATGTGGTCTGTGCCGATCTGGTAGACACCTTTGAATTTCTTGAGCCGGGCTGCGACAATGTCTGCGGCCCCGATAAGGGAATCCATGGATTCCCCGGACACCCACACGGAGATGGGCTTGTCGTCGTCGCCTTCATTTTCCTGTCCGGTAAAGCTCACATTGGTCGCTCCCGGAATGACGCCAATTTCCCGTTCCCATGCGGCCAGAATGGAGCGGGTGGGAATACCCCGCCGTTCCGGGGGAATGAGAAGCGCCTGAACATGGCCCCGGCTGGGCATGAAATCGTTTCCTCCCGCCTCCTGCCCCAGCAGGTGAAGGCGTTTGACCAGCATTGGTTCGCCCGAGGCCGTCTTCATGGTCGTGTTCATGCGCAGCAAGGCGTCATCCATCTGTTGCAAGGCCTGTTTGGTGACATGGGCCGGCGTTCCATCTGGAAAGCGGACCGAAGAGGAAACGACAAAGCCGTCAATGGGAGGAAACACTTCGAATTTGACGAATCCTCCCTGGACAAGCCCGAGGGTCAGGAAAAGAAGTGCGATGCAGGAGCAAAAGGTGAAGTACCTCCATGTCAGAACCCAGTGCAGGACTGGGGGATATATTTTTTGGATGAAGTATTCCATGCCGTTGGTGAAGTTTTTCTTCAGTCTGTGCAGATGGCGTAGTCCCCATGGAAAGGGGGACACCGGACCATTTGCATCTGATCCGGCTGTCCCGGTCTTGCCGGACATGGATTTTGGGGCGGGAAGGTGGCTCATGTGTGCGGGAAGCATGAAGTAGCACTCGAAAAGAGACACGGCCAATGCCGCCACGACCACGGTGGGAAGAATCTCTATGTATTTGCCCATGACCCCTTTGACGAAGAACAGGGGGAAAAAGGCCAGGATGGTGGTGGCGACTGCCGCAAGAATGGGAAAGGCCACCTCGTCCGCTCCGTTGACGGCGGCGAGCAGGGCCGCCCCGGGAGCGTCGCCCCTCTTCTGGCGATGGGTGAAGATGGATTCGCCCACCACGATGGCATCGTCCACAATGATGCCCATCACCAGTATCATGCTCATGCACGAAACCATGTTGAGGGTTCCGCCCGTGCCCCACAAAATACCCAAAGCCCCGCATAGGGATACGGGAATGCCCATACCGGCCCAGAAAGCCAGACGGATGTCCGTGAACAGCCATAAAAGACCGAAAACAATCAACAGTCCGCTGATTCCATTGGAAATAAGAATCCGCAGACGTGTGCGCGTCGAATTGGAAAAGTCGTACAGTGTGGACACATGTGCGCCGGGGGGGAGTTCGGCATTGAGGTGTTTTATATAGGCCTGGACCTTGTCGGAAATATCCAGTTCACTTTGTCCTCTGGTTTTGTAGACCATGACCAGGGCGGTTGTTTTTCCATCCACGCCCAGTTCGAACTCATGGTCGGTGAAACCGTCCCGGATGGCCGCAATCCGTTCCAGGGGTAAGTGTTCCCCGCCGGGGCCCGCAAGCACGATAATGGAAGCCAGCTCCGCGCCGGTGTAACGGCGTCCCACCGCACGTACGCGGATGTCCTGCGCATCGGTCTTGAGAGTTCCGGCGTCCAGGTTCAGATTGCTTTTGCGTATGGCATCGGCCACCTGGGGCAGGGAAAGGCCGAAGCGTTCAAGATTCTGGCGGGACACTTCCACGTGGATTTCATAGTCCCGCGTGCCGACCAGTGATGCCTGGGAGATGCCGGGAAGATCTCGGATGTCGTCCCGTACGCGTAATGCCCATTCCTTGAGCCCGCGTTCGTCCATGTCGGCCTGCAATGTCAGCAGGAGCACCGGCTGGGTGTAAACCTCATGGTAGATGACGGGCCGTTCCGCCGCTTTGGGAAAATCGGAGATGGCGGTCACCTTGTTGCGCACCCTGTCCAGGACGATGCGCGGATCTTTTCCATCAGCAACTTCTACATGCAATATTCCCATGTCTTCGGCTGCGGTGGAGGTGATTTCCTTTATTCCGTCCACTCCGCGGACAGACTCTTCCAGTTTGCGGCAGATGCCTTCCTCCACTTCAAGGGAAGATGCGCCAGGAAATGTTATTTCCACGATAATTTCGTCCGAAGCCACGACCGGCATGTCCTCGACGGTCATCAGGTCGGAGGCCAGCCAGCCGGTCGCCAGGATGAGCACAATGGCAATGTTGGCAAAGACCGTATTGCGGGCAAAGGCATGGAGCAGGGATTTCATGCGTCCTTCCTTTGCCCGGTGGGAGCGGGTTTCTTCTTGTTCGCGATTCCGTCAGCCTTGGCGGGGAGGGGGTCGATTCCTCGGTCTTTCATGGGGTGCTCCAGCAGCAGACTGTTTTCCAGAGGCACGGACAGGGGGGATACGATTACATGTTCGTGCGGCAGCAGGCCTTTGGACACGTAGACGAATTTGTCGTCCCTGTGGGCAACTTCCACATTCAGGGTTTTCAATCTGCCGTCACGGTTTACACGGACCTTTCCTTCGTAGGAAACGGAATGGCGAGGCAGGCGAAGGGTTCCGGCTATTTCCCTGCCAGGCACCGCGACATGGCAGAGCATGCCCTCGGCCAAGGGAAAGCCGCCTGTAGTCGCGGTTTTTCCGTTCAGGCGCACGGCCACTTCCAGGGTGCGTGTCCTGTCGTTGAAGCGCACAACCCGATGCAGGATGCCTGGACGGGCGGGCGCGTTTTCAGAGGAGGCCCAGCGTACCTGGCAGGTGACAGGCTTCAGGGGGGCGAACCAGAACGTGCCGTTGGACGCCGCATCTTCCCGGGGAAAGAATTTGAGCCATTTGGCCGCCTGGTCTGCATCCAGCGGGACGATTATTTCCAGAATGGAATCGTCTGCCAGGGTGAGCACGTTTTGTCCTGGAGAGAGGTACTGCCCACGTTCCACGTGCACTGCTTTGATGCGTCCTGTAAAGGGCGCACGTACACTGCAGTGGTCCAGATCGGTTTTTGCCCTGTCCCGACGGGCTTTGGCAGACTCTATGGCATTTAGGGTTTCCTGGATGCGGATAGGATACACATCGACATCCATGCGTTGTGCCGCAACGGATTCCCGGGCCGCGTTGAGTGCGCGCTCCTGGGCGTCCAGGGCGGAGCGTGAAACAGCCTGGTTGTCTTCGAACAGTTGGCGGTAGCGGTCCAATTCGGTTTCAGCAAGATCGAGGTTGCGCTGGAGGTCTTCCATCCGGAGGCGGGCGATGATTTCCTCGCGACGCATTTTTTCAAGAACATGGTTGTTGCGTTCCAGTTCGGCCTGGGCATCGCGTAAAGCCGCTTGGTAGGTTGGCGGATCAATAGCGAAAAGTACCTCCCCTTTGGCAATGGTTTCTCCCGTTTCCAGCCGTGGATGTACGGAGGCCACGCAGCCGGAAACTTCCGGGGATATGTCCACGCTGTCCAAAGGACGGATTTGTCCATATCCTTTCAAATGGACGGCACATGGCGCAGGAACCGCTTTCACGGTCTCCACGGCCAAGGGGATTTCCGTGACCGCCTTTTCCTCGGGGGGGCTGCCCAAACCGGAGAGAATGGCCATGCCCGCCAACCCCGCCAAAAGGACGACGGCACACAGGACTATGCGCGTCCATGCCTTGGGCTGGGGAAGAGGCTGTCCGTTTTCACCGGTTACCCGGGGGGAATAAGGACACGCCTGGGACCATGATGGAGTTTTATCTTGCAGAGTATGCATTTTGTTCACCTTGGGGGGAAACCTAAGTCAACGACCGGCATGAAAGTTCCATGCAGAATGCAAAAAGCTGTTAAAATGTGTAAATCATTGCCCCATAAGGTTGCTCAAGGAGTGACTTGCCCGTTATAACAAAGGCATATGGATAAGCGAATTCTCATCATCGACGATGACCGGAAGCTGCAGGATCTGCTCCAGGAATACCTGGAGGGATACGGCTTTTCGGTGCACGGGCGGCTGGATGGCAATACGGCCTGTCAGGATATAGAGGATCTTTCTCCCGATCTTGTCATCCTGGATATCATGATGCCCGGCAAGGACGGGGTGGAAGTTCTGCGGGACGTTCGGGCAAAATTCCGGGTGCCCGTGGTCATGCTCACGGCGCGGGGGGATGATTCCGACCGTATCGTCGGCCTGGAACTTGGGGCCGACGATTACCTTCCCAAACCTTTCAACCCTCGTGAATTGCTGGCCCGCATGAAAGCTGTTCTGCGGCGGAGTGACGGCCCAGAGGATTTGTCGGGAGATTCCCTGAATGAAATTATTGAAATGGGCGGGTTGCGTCTGGATACGTCGCAGCAGATTCTTTTTATAGAGGGCAAGGAGATTTCACTGCCTTCCACGGAGAGTCGGTTGCTGGCGGAACTCATGCGCAATCCGGATGTTCCCCTGTCGCGCGATCTGCTTATGGATCGGGTCTGGGGGCGAGATTTTGCCGCTTATGACCGCAGTATAGATGTCTACATCAGCAAGCTCAGACAGGAGCTCAAACCGTTCGGCAACCATAAGAATCGCATCCAGACCGTCTGGGGAACTGGCTACAGGTTCCGGGGCGGAAAATGAAATTCCGATCCCTGTATCTTAAATTTCTCATTTCCTTCATGCTTCTGCTTTTTATCACCCTCGCTCTCCTCGGGGGGTGGTTTGTAACCACGTTCTGGAATTTTCTGGAACAGGAGGAGATCAACGACACCGCCATGGAAATCAATCTCATCCGCAATGCCATCCTGGTTGCGGTGGACCGGGCGCCCGGTCTTCCCCTGGAGCAGAATCCCTATCTCGCGGTGCTGTTGGAATCCCTGGACGATATGTACAATGTCATGGGGTGGATCGAGCTGGATGACGGAACCGTTCTTACCGGCGACTACAATCTTCCCCTGCCGCGTCCGATTCCAAGAGGCAGGAGCACGGACCATGGCGGCGGTTTCATGGCCGTGGATATCGAGCCTCTTGGCCGATACTGCGGGTATGGATACATGGAGATAGTTCTCGGACTGCATGGCAATGCCACTCTGCACGCCCTGTTCGTGCAAAGCGGTTTGTACAGGGAGTCCGCAGTGCTTTTCATCCATGGCCTGGGAGGGGTTTTTTTCATTGTCGCCCTGCTCATCATACCCATCTCCCGCATCATTTCCGCCCCTATCAAACGGTTGGAACTGGCCGCACTCCGGTTTGCGGAAGGAGATTTGACCGTGCGCGCCCCGGAGGTTCGGCAGGATGAAATCGGCGAGCTGGGCCGTGCTTTCAATTACATGGCGGCACGCATAGGGCGCATGATACGAAGCACCAAGGAGTTGGCGGCCAATGTTTCGCATGAACTCCGCAGTCCGCTTACCCGTTTGCGCATTTCCGAAGAACTGGCTCGCGAAAAACTTGAACGGGCCGGGTGTACAGATGCCGAAGCCTATCTGGACAATATCCGGTCGGAAGTGGACAATCTGGACGGCCTTATCGCCAGGATTCTCGAATTTTCCAAACTCGATCTGGCCGAGGTGGCTCCTGTCGGGGCCCGGTTGGATATTGAACAGATGCTGCAAACAGTGCTCGACAGTTATCAGCCTTTGTTGGAGCGCAAACATATCGCGCTTTCAATTGATTTTTGCCGCAATGCGCGGATAACAGGGGAGCGGGGCGAGATTGATTCCCTGTTGACAAACCTCATCGATAATGCCGTAAAGTATTGTCCTGAATACGGTCATGTTTTTGTGAAGACCCTTGTGACGTCGACCCAGGTCCAGATGCGAATAACCAATACGTTTCCGCCCCTTTCCGAGGATGAACTGACCAACCTGTTCGAGCCTTTTTATCGCGGGAAATCCAATGATTTTCCAGGATACGGCCTTGGGTTGGCCTTGGTCTGGAAAATAGTGGAGCGCCATGCGGGGAAGGTCGTGGTCGCTAATGTGGCGCAAGGGGTAAGGTTCTGCGTGGCACTTCCCCTTGCCTGCCCAATTGAGAACAACGGACGTTTTATATGAAAATACGCACTTCTCTTGTTTTTTTATTGATTGCGGTGTTTGCCTGCACATCCTGCGGCAAACGGCAGCCTTTGCCGCAGCCTCGCAAGGTGGTCGACCCTGCGTCGGTTTCCGGCGCGGTAACGACTACGCAGTGGGATGTCGCCGCCGTGCCTTACGAATACACCGGTGAAGGCATCAATTATCTGGAGGCCGGAGTGCTTCCTGTTTTTGTCATTTTTCGCAATAAAAGCGCCATCCAGCCCGAACTGAACATGGAAGAGGCTCGTGGCATCGCACCGGGCGGAGAATATCTGCCCTACAGCCAGGAGGAGGCGCAACGTCGTATTTTTGCCTCCGAAGCATTTTCCAACACGGCATCCAACGTGGCCCGGACGGGAAGCATCGGTGCATTGGCCGGGGCGGGACTGGGCGCCCTCATCGGGCTGGTGGGCGGCGGCGACAATATCTGGAAGGGAGCCGTGATCGGTGGCGCCATAGGAGCCGGAGCAGGCGGTGTGTACGGCGGCGTGGGATCGGAAGACGACCTCAGGAAGGCCATCCGTCAGGACCTGGAACAGTACACCTGGAGCAACGCTCCCATACCTGCGGACTACACCAAGGTCGGGTATGCCTATCTGCCTAATGGCGTGGGGATAACCGCCATCAAGGTCATTGTCCGCGCCTCTGGCGGTAGCCAGACCTACACCTTGCCGTTCAAGTAGTGCTGCGAGGGCGTTTACAGGGTATGAGAGCCGCAGGATTGTCTGATGACCAGCCGGGTGGTTAAGACGACCTGTCTGGTGGGACGGCTGGGGTCTTCAATGCGTTTCAGCAGCATCTCGCTGGCGGTTTGTCCTATGGCGTAGGTGGGTTGTTCGATAACGGTGATTGCCGGGCGCGTCATGGCGGTCCAGGGGGATTCGTCAAAGGTGGCAAAGGCAATGGCCTCGGGAACAGGCAGTTCCTTGTCGCGGATGGCCCGAAACGCTCCGGCGGCAAGCAGACCGTTACTGGTGATGATCGCTTCTGGAGGGGTGGAGCGTGCCAGGAGACATGTCACTGCCTGATGTCCTGCGGCTTCTTTTGCAGGCAGGTTCATAACAAGCTCTTCTTCGACTTCCACTCCGGCATTGCGCATGGTTTCTTCAAAACCTGCGCGACGAGAGCGCCCGGTGGCGCTGCCCGACCCGAAAAGTCCGGCTATACGTCGATATCCATGCCCCAACATATGTTCCGTCAGTGTTTTTGCTGCCTGGAAGTTGTCGATAAGTACCATGTCCATTGCTGGTCCCTGCACCTGGCGGTCAATGATGACGATGGGACCTGCGTCGGCCCATTTTTGCGGAAAATTTTTTGAAAGTGCATGGGTCGGCGCAATAATCACGCCTGCCGCATTTTGGCTTTGCATCATTTCCAGGTACATCTTTTCCTTTTCGGGGTTTTCATCGCTGTTG
Source organism: Desulfovibrionaceae bacterium (assembly GCA_963665185.2). Lineage (GTDB taxonomy): Bacteria > Desulfobacterota > Desulfovibrionia > Desulfovibrionales > Desulfovibrionaceae. The sequence goes on from CAXXPO010000021.1 coordinate 251,237, forward strand.
CACAGTATGACGCTGTAATCGTTGATTTGCGTCACATCCTCGACTGCGCGGCTGAGCGAGGCAAAAAAAGGGTTTTGGATGTCGGCTACGATAAGACCGATGAAGCTGGACCGCTTGGAACGCAGGCTGCGTGCCGCGCGGTTTGGAGTGTAGTTCATTTTCTCCACCACAGCCAATACCTTCGTGCGCATTTCTTGGCGTACATAGGCTTTTCCACTCAACACTCTGGATACGGTGGCCGTGGATACTCCTGCGGCTTGGGCGATGTCCTTTATTCTCATTCTGTCTTTTCACTCCTTTTCAATAAAAAATGTAATCGGTTTCAGCCTTGTGTTCAAGCAGGACAATTGGGCGAAAGAAGCGTGCCAACTTAATTGAACCAGGACCTTTTCTGGAAGAATGAAGTGCGGTATCATGTTGCAATGTTTATTCTTCAGGCTGTGTCTGGGAAATCGTTTTCCTTTGGTAAGCAGCTATGAACAAAAAGGAAAAGAAAAAGTTTGCTGTGTCGTTGACGTTAATTTTGTAATCGATTACATAAAAATAAAAAGAGAATCCTTTCATTCTCAAGGAGGCAGCCATGGTCGAGCTGAATGAAAACAACATCAAATTGGGAGCGCAGGCGGCCGGTAAACAGCAGGCTATCGAACGGGTGGGCGAAATCCTGGTGCAGCAGGGATATATAGAACCAGGGTATGTCGAAAGCATGAAGCGCCGGGAGAAGGTTGCCAATACCTTTTTAGGAAACGGAATAGCCATTCCGCACGGGTTGCCCGAAAACCGTGAACTCATCAAGAAGACAGGTGTGGCTGTGCTTCAGATTCCGCAAGGGGTTACTTGGAATCCGGGAGAAACCGTTTTTCTGATTGTCGGCATTGCTGCCAAATCGGATGAACACATAGAAATCCTTACCAACCTGACGCACGTGTTGGATGATCCGGAAACTTCCGAGCATTTGGCTGCAACCAAGGATCCGTTGGATATCGCGCGGGCGTTGAACGGGGCGCAGGTTGTTCGCAGGCAGGTCGGGGCACAGATGGATCTTTCGGATTTTGATGCCGCCGTGGACGTGACCGTACAGGGGGCGCATGGCATGCACGCCCGTCCTGCAACGTTTTTTGTGGATACGGCCAAAAGGTTTGAATCGGAAATTTTCGTGGAATATGACGGACGCACCGGAAATGGAAAAAGCTTGGCGTCATTGCTCAAGCTGGGAGTGACCGGAGGGAAGGGCATACGGATCCACGGGAGGGGAGCCGATGCACAGGCTGCCCTTGCCGCTTTGAAGGATGCCGTGGAAGGCGGTCTCGGGGAACGTGACGCGCAAGAGGAAAACTTCGATGTCCGGGTGGAGCACGGATGGGCTCCTGAGAAAGTCGACAGGTCGATCCCGGGTTGCATGGCGTCACCAGGCCTGGTGAGCGGCCCTGTCCGGCAATTCACGCATCGCCGTATCGTCGTGGAGGCGCTTGCCAAGGATCCGAAACAGGAAACGGAAAAACTGATACACGCCCTGGCAGCAGCAAAAAGCAATCTGCGGCTTTTGTATGATGAGGTTCGGGCTCGATCCGGTGAACCACGAGCGGCTATTTTCCGGGCGCATGAAGCTTTTTTGGATGACCAGGAATTGCGTGTCGAAGTTCAGGAGCTGATTGATGAGGGCAAAAGCGCAGCATATGCCTGGCGGCAGGTTATCGAAGACCGAGCTCGTGGTTTGGAGCAGCATGACGACGAAGTCCTTGCAGGGCGTGCCATGGATCTGCGTGATGTTGGCAGGCGCGTGCTGCGCCACCTGGCGGGGGTGCTTCAGGATGAACCATTCATTCCAAAGGAGCCTGTCATCCTTGTGGCCGAGGACCTCACTCCTTCAGACACGGCCCAGCTTGATCCGGGCCTGATTCTAGGGTTCTGCACATCAGGTGGAGGCCCTACGTCGCATTCAGCCATCATCGCCCGTTCACTGGGCATCCCCGCCATTGTCGCCGCCGGTCCGAGTGTCCTGAAGATAGAAGATGGAACCATGTCCATTCTCGATGGGGATGGTGGCATGTTGTATCTCGGCCCCAGCCAGAGGGATTTGGATTCCGCCGAAGCGGTAAGGCGGAGTCTCGAATCTTTGCGGGACAAGGAATACGCATCCCGCTTCGAACCTGCTTTGACCACGGACGGTGAACGCGTGGAAGTGGTTGCCAACATTGGCAAGGCCAATGAAGCGGCAAAGGCGATTGAGGCCGGTGGCGAAGGTGTGGGACTGATGCGTACCGAGTTTCTGTTTCTGGAACGCGATACGGCCCCGGATGAAGAGGAGCAGTACCAGAGCTACAAGGCCATGGTGGAGATTCTCAATGGCCTGCCTATCATTATCCGCACTTTGGATATCGGTGGCGACAAGGCTGTTTCATATCTGGATCTTCCTGCCGAGGAAAATCCTTTTTTGGGGGAACGCGGCATCCGGCTGTGCCTCAATAGGCCGAAACTCTTTCTGACACAATTACGGGCCATTTACAGGGCTTCCAAATTGGGGCCTGTCCGGATCATGTTCCCCATGATTGCCACATTGGATGAGCTGGATGCGGCAAAACGTCTGGCAGAAAAGGCGCGGATCGAAGTCGGCGCAGAACCTGTCGAGATCGGAATAATGGTCGAGGTCCCGTCCGTGGTGGCCATGGCCCGGGAATTTGCCCATGAGGTGGATTTCTTTTCCGTGGGAACCAACGACCTGACACAATATGTCATGGCCATAGACAGGGTGCACCCAACCCTGGCAGCCCAGGCGGACAGTCTGCACCCTGCGGTTCTGCGCATGATAGATAGCGTGGTCAGGGCTGCCGATGAAGCCGGTATCTGGACCGGAGTATGTGGTGGGCTGGCCGGGGAACCCTTGGGAGCCGTCATTCTGACCGGTCTTGGCGTCAGAGAGCTCAGCATGGTTGTACCAAGCATTGCCGCGGTCAAGGCCCGTATTCGTTCCATGAATATGCCCCAGGCTCGGGAGCTGGCCGGAAAAGCCTTGGCCTGCCGGGACAACAAGCAGGTTCGGGCGCTGAGTTTGCCGTAACCGGGGGGATGCGTGAAGAAAAAACAAAGAATTGTCACTGTGACAATGAATCCGGCAATCGATTTCACCTGCTCGGTGCCCGATTTCAAAGCCGGGCATGTCAATCGGGTTGTCGGGCACCGGATGGACCCGGCGGGCAAGGGCGTGAACATCGCCCGTCTGTTACGGCTTTTTGACCTGCCAGTGACGGCCACCGGATTTTTGGGGCGGGACAACGCGCATGTTTTCGAAACCATGTTCCGGGATCAGGGCATTGATGATGCCTTTGTTCGCGTACCGGGAGAAACGCGCATCGGAGTCAAGGTTGTGGATCCCGAGAATCGTTCGACAACCGACATCAATTTTCCAGGGGTTGCGCCCGATGCCGAACATCTGGAGCAACTTATGGAATGCGTCGAACGGCTTGCCGGAGATGCCTTTGTTGTCGCCATAGGGGGAAGCCTGCCGCAGGGCATTCCTCCGGATGTGGTTGGTCGGATGGTTTCCCTGGTCAGAAAGCAGGGGGCAAGAGCTGTTGTCGATACCAGCGGCGAAGCCCTGAAGCATGCCATTGATGCCATTCCCTGGCTGATAAAACCCAATGATGACGAACTTGCCCAATATCTGGGCCGCACATTGGACCAGACCGATGAGCTGCTCGCCGAGGCTCGGCGTTTGACCGAGGCAGGCATTGCAACCGTGGTCATATCGCTTGGAGCACGTGGCGCCTTATTCGTGGAAAAAGGACAATCCATGATTTCCCGTCCGCCAACGGTCGATGTGGTCAGCACGGTAGGTGCCGGAGATGCAATGGTGGCAGCATTGGTGGGGGGGATGGTTCTGGGGTTGCCGCTTGCCCGACGTGTCCGGATGGCGACGGCGATTTCCGCAGCCACGGTTGCCGTATCCAGTCCTTGCCTGAAGGAGCTGGATGTCGCCAAAGCCTTGGAAGCACGGGTGGAGATAGAAGATTTAAATGCATAAAGGAGAACCATCATGTCCAGAATCGTTGCTGTTACAGCATGTCCGACTGGGGTGGCACACACCATCATGGCTGCCGAGGCCTTGAAAAAGGTGGGTGCCAGCATGGGGCACCAGGTGGAGGTTGAAACACAGGGAGCCGAAGGCGTCAAAAACGAATTGTCCCAAGAGGCGATCGACGATGCCGTGGTGGTGATCATCGCCGCCGACATCCATGTCGACCCCAAGCGTTTTGCCGGAAAGCCAATGTATGCGGTATCCACAAGCAATGCCATTCGCAAGACCAAGGCCGTCATCGAAGCCGCTCTTGCTGAGGCGGAGGAAGGATGCCGACAGTCTGCTGCAACACAAGCTGTTCACGAGTCAAAGGACTCCTTGGAAACGAAATTCATCATCGGCGTTACGTCGTGCCCTACAGGCATCGCGCATACGTTTATGGCTGCTGAAGCTTTGCGCAAGGCCGGGGAGTCAATCGGTTATGAGGTTAAAATTGAAACGCAGGGTTCGGTCGGAGCCACCAATGTGCTTACCGAGGAAGATATACACCGGGCCGATGCCGTGGTTATAGCGGCTGACGCTTTTGTGGATACGCGAAAATTTGCAGGCAAGCGGCTGTACGAAACAACGACAAAGGCCGCATTGCATGACGGGGTTCAGGCCATCCGGGCTGCCCTGGCAGCGGATAGAGCCGCTGAAAAAAATTTGGCAGGGAAGGTCGAGGAACTTAAAAAGGAACGTTCGGCCCAGCGTACCGGACCTTACCGTCATTTGATGACAGGGGTTTCCTATATGCTTCCGGTTGTCGTGGCCGGTGGTTTGTTGATTGCCCTGGCATTCGCCTTTGGCGGTATTTATGCGGGTGAACAAGCTGGGACTTTGGGGTGGGCCCTGATGCAGATTGGTGGGGCCACGGCTTTTTCCCTGTTTGTTCCTGTTTTTTCGGCCTTCATTGCCTTTTCCATTGCACAGCGTCCAGGCATCACACCCGGGTTGGTTGGGGGGATGCTCGCAACCACGGTCGGTTCCGGGTTCCTTGGCGGTATCGTGGCAGGGTTTATTGCCGGGTATCTGACTGCATTTCTTAATGAGAAGATACGTCTGCCCGAGAATTTACAGGGACTCAAACCTGTACTTATTCTTCCGTTTCTTTCCACACTGGCGGTGGGACTGCTGATGATTTATGTTGTCGGGCCTCCTGTGAAAGTTGTCCTGACCGCGCTTTCCGATTGGTTGCAGGGCATGCAGCATACAAGCGCGCTTTTTCTCGGCTTGATTTTGGGAGCCATGATGGCCTTTGACATGGGCGGGCCGGTGAACAAGGCTGCCTATACCTTCGGCGTGGGACTTCTTTCCAGCAAGATTTACGGTCCCATGGCTGCGGTCATGGCTGCAGGCATGACGCCTCCGTTGGGGTTGGCTTTGGCTGCAACGGTGTTCAAGAGCCGTTTCACCGAGGAAGAGCAGGAGGCGAGTAAGGCAGCTTTTGTTTTGGGAATTTCTTTTATAACGGAAGGGGCCATTCCCTTTGCCGCCCGCGATCCGTTTCGGGTCATTCCCTGCATCATGTTAGGATCGGCGGTAACAGGAGCCATTTCTTTGGGCTTCGGGTGCACTTCCATGGTTCCGCACGGTGGTATTTTTGTGCTGCTTATTCCCAATGCAGTAAGCCATTTGGTGACCTATGCCGTGGCGATTTTGGCGGGTACACTTGTAACGACGGCAGCTTTGGTGGCTGTCAAACGTCCTTTGGGACAGGGGGGCGGGGTGGCAGAGCAAGCATAATCGGGGGTATAATGGATTTTTTGAATCCGTGTGGCGTTGTGCGCGGGCGGATTCTTATTTCATGCAAGATGCTGGAAAAACCGACCCGGATTGTTCTTGATATCCTTCAATCGGCTGGTAAGGAAAAAAAGCAGCCTCGGGTCCATGTGCCCGAGGCTGCCTGACAATCATCGGAAGCGAGGTTAGAGTCTCGCTTGTGAGTTCTTAACGCCGACCGCCACCATGAGGGCGTCCGCCGCCGGGGCGTCCACCGCTGGGACGGCCGCTGCCACGGGGGGCGCCGTAGTCGTCCAGGTTCACTTCCTCACCGGCTTCCTCGAGGAGCCAGGCTTTGCGGGAGAGGCGGATACGGCCGTTGGACTGCACCTCCACAACCTTGACAGAGACTTCCTGTCCCACACTGAGCAGGTCCTGCGGGTTTTCCACGCGGGCCACGTCCATCTGGGAAACGTGCAGCAGGCCTTCGCAGCCGGGCAGGACTTCGACGATGGCGCCGCAGTCGATGAGCTTGATGACCTTGCCCACGTAGTTTTTGCCAAGTTCGGCAGTCTGATCGTAGTACAGGATCATTTCCTCGGCCTTTTTCATGGCCTCGGCAGTGGGGGCGAAGATGGATATCTTACCGCTGTCGTCGATGTCGATATCGGCTTCTGTGGCGGCGGTGATGGCCTTGATGGTCTTGCCTCCCGAACCGATGACCTCGCGGATCTTGTCCGGGTTGATGGTCACGGTTTTGTATTGGGGGGCATGCTGGGAGACTTCGTCCCTGGGAGTTTCCAGGCACTCCATCATGTGGTCCAGAATATGGATGCGCGCGGCGCGGGCCTGGTGCAGGGCGCGTTTGAGAACGTCCTGTGGAATGCCGGATATTTTGATGTCCATCTGGACGGCTGTGACGCCCTCGCGTGTTCCGGCAACCTTGAAGTCCATGTCGCCCAGGGCGTCTTCATCGCCCAGGATGTCGGTGAGGATGATGTAGTCTTCATCGACCTTGCACAGCCCCATGGCGATACCGGCCACGGGTTCCTTGATGGGCACGCCGGCGTCCATGAGGGCCATGCAGCCGCCGCAGACCGAGGCCATGCTGGAGGAACCGTTGGAGTCCATGATTTCCGAGACAAGGCGTACGGTGAAGGGGAATTCCTCGACATCGGGCATGACCGGCAGCAGGGACCGTTCGGCCAGGTTGCCATGGCCGATTTCACGGCGCGAGGGGCCGCGCAGCATTTTGGCTTCGCCCACGCAATAAGGGGGGAAGTTGTAATGCAGCATGAAGTTTTTGGTCTTGTCACCCACCAGGGTTTCGTAACGCTGTTCGTCACGGCCGGAACCCAGAGTGGCCACGGCAAGGGCCGATGTTTCGCCGCGGCGGAACAATGCGGAACCGTGAGTGCGCGGCAGCAGGCCCACTTCGATGGCCAGGGGGCGCACCGTGGTCAGATCGCGGCCGTCAATGCGCAGTCCATCGGATTTGATACGTTGGCGAACGATGTTCTTTTCCAGGTCGCCCAGGATGTTTTCGACTTCGCCCTTGAGGGTTTCGCGTTCGGGATAGACGTCTGCGAGTGCTTCCAGAACCTTGGCCTTGACTTCTTTTTTGGCGGCCTTGCGTTCCATTTTCTGGCGGACCTGGAGAGCCTGTCCCAATTCGGAAGCGGCGAGCTGCTCAACCTTGGCGCAGAGTTCGGCGTCGGTTTCCGAGGCGATGACCTCGATTTTTTCCACGCCGATCTGTTCGCGCAGCTTGTGCTGCATGTCGAACAGGGGCTTGATGTTTTCGTGTCCCCAGGCGATGGCGTCGGCGACCAGGTCTTCGGCCAGGAATTTGGCAGCGCCCTCAACCATGACCACGGCATCCTCGGATGCGGCGATGACCAGGTTCAGGTCGCTGTGTTCCTCCAGTCCCTTGTAGGTGGGGAAGAGGACGAATTCGCCGTTGACGTACCCCACACGGGCCGCGGCAATGGGACCCATGAAGGGAATGCGGGACATGTGCAGGGCGGCCGATGCGCCGGTCAATGCCAGGACGTCGGGGTTGCATTTCTTGTCGGCTGACAGAACCGTGGCAATGATCTGGACTTCGTCGCGGAATCCTTTGGGGAACAGCGGACGGATGGGCCGGTCGATAAGCCGGGAGACCAGGGTCTCGTGGTCCGAGGGGCGTCCGATTTCCCGGCGGAAGTAGTTTCCGGGCACACGGCCGGAGGCGTAGGACATTTCCTGGTAGTGACAGGTCAGGGGAAAGAAGCCGCGGTCGAATTCCAGGGCCTGGGTCACGGCAGTGACCAGAACAACGGTTCCGCCGGACTGGACCCACACGGCACCGTCGGCCTGGTTGGCCATGCGGCCGGTCTCGATCTTGATCTCGAGTTCGCCGACGGTTGTTGTCAGCGAGGTTGTTTCAAAGGGTACGAGCATGTCGTCTCCATTGGTCAGAGGGTTGATCCCCCGCTGCTCCAGCTGGTCTGTGGTGAGGGCTTGCGATATTCAAGCGCCCGCCACAGCCAACCAAAGGGAAGCGGAAGGATGGGGGAAATTTGTCCCGGCACCGGTATACACGAATTGTCCGCCGCTTGAAACCATCTGTACGTGGCTTGCGGACGGACTTTTGCGCCTGCCTGTCCGTGCGGATTTCCGGAATATTGTCGGACCTGTCTGCCCCGGTTGTCCTGCGTACTGGCCTGCCGAAAAAACGGACCGGCAGGTGAAGCGGGAGTCGCCGGAGAAAAGGGCAGGCAGAAAGGCTGCCCGGATATATTGCGCGGAAAGGTGGGAAAAACGTGCACACCTGGTTCCGGTCTGATGCATGTTCTTCAATATGCGAAAGGGCGAAATTTTCAAGGCTTCCCGGCGGGCAAGACCCATCAGGCCCGTAAGCAGCCTGAGACCCCGCCGGAGCGGGGTCTTTCTTGCAAGCGAACTATTTGCGGAGTCCGAGGCGGGCGATCAGGTCGCGGTAGCGCTGGATATCCTTGTTTTTCAGGTAGCCAAGCAGCTTGCGACGCTGGCCGACCATCTTCAGAAGACCGGTCCTGGAGTGGTGGTCTTTTTTGTGCATCTTGAAGTGTTCGGACAGATAGTTGATACGAGCGGTGAGCAGGGCAACCTGCACTTCGGGCGAACCGGTGTCGCCTTCGTGTTGCGCGTACTCTGCAACAACCTTGGACTTGTCTTCGGCGGTCATAACCACAGCGGCATTCCTCCTGTTAAATGAATAATAATATTACGCCATTGCCGTGCGGCTTTACCACAATCCACGTACGATGACCCACTTGGTCTGGCCGTTCACGTCCTTGGTTTCGGAAACCGCCAGGGCTTTGCCGTCCGGGTCCAGGAACAATGCCCTGGCTCCAGGACCGGCCTGGCCTTCGGCAGACAGTCGCATTCCATTTCTGACCTTGTCGGCGTCCTCTTGGGAGAGTACGGCCTTGGGCCAGTCGGGAAGCATTTCCTCCGTGGGGAGGATGGTCTGCTCAAGCAGTTCTTCGGGGCGTTCCAGGAACTCGTCCAGGGGAACCGCCCTGTCTAGGGTGAACGGGCCGCTTGCCTCGCGGGTCAGCGCGGTCATGATTGCGCCGCAGCCCATCCGCTTCCCCAGGCTGTGGACCAGGGAGCGGACATATGTGCCTGACGAACACGTCAGGCGAAATTCGGCATCGGGCGGAACGACTGAAAGAGCCGCAACGCCGGACACCGTGATTTCCTTTATCTTTACAGGAACTTCCTTGCCTGCGCGGGCAAGCTCGTACAGGGGCTTTCCCTGATGCTTGGCCGCTGAATAGGCAGGTACTTCCTGCACTTTTATTTTGTCCCAGTCAAGAATGGCTTCACGAAGTTGTTCGGCCGAAATGTGCGACGCGTCGATTTCCTCCAGGACCTGTCCTTGGATGTCGTAGGTGTCGGTGCTCAGTCCGAGGCGCAGGCTGCCGCGATAGGTCTTGTCGTGTCCGGTCAGGTAAGGGGCAAGCTTGGTCCCGTTGCCCAGCAGGGCCAGGAGCACACCCGAAGCAAGCGGGTCGAGGGTTCCGGCGTGGCCGATCTTGATATTCCCCAGGGCCTTTTTGACCATGTTCAGGCAGTCGGCGGAGGTGGGACCGCTGGGTTTGTGCAGTACCAGCAGGCCGTGCAGGTCACGCACCGGGCGTTTTGGGCGTCGGGCCATATTGCTAGGCTTCTCCAAGCGCGTTGGCGCAGGCGGCGCGAAGGAGCTCGGCAGCCCGCTCAATGGGGCCGTCCAGCTGACCGCCGCTAGCGTTCTTGTGTCCACCGCCGCCGAACGACGCGGCAACGGCCTGGACATTGACGTCCCCGTCCGAGCGCAGTGAAAATTTTATTTTTCCGTTGTCTTCCTCGCGCATGGCGATGGCTATGTCCACGCTGCGCACCCGGCGGATCAGGTTGATGAGCCCGTCGCTGTCTTCGCGGGTGGTTCCGGTCTGCCGCAATACCTGACGGGTGATGCGGACAATGCCTATGCGTCCGTGGTTGTGGAATTCGGCGGCATCAAGCACCTTGCTTACCAAGCGGAGCCTGCCTTCGGTCCATTGATTCTGGATTTTTTTGTTGATCTCACCCGGAGCCAGTCCCAGCCGGATAATGCGGGCGGCTGTTTCCATGGTGTGGGGAGACGTGTTGCCGTAGCTGAAATAGCCCGTGTCCGTGACCATGGCAAGATACAGGGCTTCACCCAGCGGACCGTCCAGCGGAATATCCAGAGCGTCTGCCAGTTGGGCCACCATTTCCCCCGTGCTGGAGAATGTCGGGTCCACCCAGTTGACGTCGGCGAACAGGGAGTTGCCGAGATGGTGGTCTATATTTATGGTTGCCCGTTTGGAAAAAAGGTCGGCAAGTTTTCCGCCTGTGCGGGCGAAGTCGCCGCAGTCCAGGGCGATGATGCAGCCTGGGCATTCGGACTGGGGACGGGGCACGTTGTCCGTGAGTGGTGCTGGCAGGGATACCCAGGTAAATGGGGCGGGCAGGCCTGACACGTTGTACAGGGAGACCTTCTTGCCCAACCGCTGCAGAATGAACCCCAGAGCAGCCATTGAACCTATGGCATCGCCGTCTGGGTTATAGTGGGATACCAGCAGAAAGTTTTCCTGATCCCGCAACATGTTCAGCACTTCCTGAAAAGGAACATTGGCAGTATCAACGGACCCCAATGCCGTATCCATGGAAACGCTATCCATCGGGTCGTTCATACACCATCTCCTCAAGGAAATCGTCGAAAACGAAGACCAGTTCGGGTGTACGTTTGAGTTTGCAGGTTCGGCCGATGCGGGACCGCAGAAATCCCTTGGCCTTGCTCAGTGCGGCATCGACGTCGTGGTGACGTTCCTCGCCGCCCATGTAGGTGACAAGCACTGTGGCCCGGCTCATGTCCGGGCTGAGTCGCACGCCGCTGACCGTGACAAGCTCCAGACGCGGATCCTGGACTTCCTCTACTAGGAGGCGTCCGATTTCGCGCATGAGTTGGTCGGCAATACGGAAATTGCGCTGGCCTTGTCCTTTGCTCATAATCTTTTCACGCTTTTTTCAAGATGACATGACGACTTCATATACGTTGCCTGCCTTGGAAGGCAACACCATTCAGTCGCTGAAAATTTCCACGCTGTTGTCAACCAAGTCTTCGTCGCAGACCGCATCCACCATGTTCAGCACCTTTTGCAGGCGCCCTTCCACCACCTTGGTGTCCGGGCCTACAGTCACCGCCGCCAGAACCAGGCGGACATGGTCTTCCTGGGCCTCGACCTCACTGACCGCAAGGTTGAATTTGGTGCGCATCTTCTGCTTGAGACTGGCAGCAACACGGCGTTTACCCTTGAGCGAGTCGTTGCCGTGCAGTCGGTATTCCAGCCTGAGTACGCCTATGAACATTGGGTGTATACACGCCCGCCCGTTTTGGAAACGGACGGGCGTTGTTTTTACAGCGTGTTTAATCCAGAGTGGCGGCCTGCTCGAACATTTCAAAGGCTTCGATGACGTCGCCGACCTTGAGGTCGTTGAAGTTGGCAATGGTCAGGCCGCATTCGTAGCCTTTGGCCACTTCCTTGGCGTCATCCTTGAAGCGTTTGAGCGAGGACAGTTCGCCGGTGTGTACTACCACGCTGTTGCGCAGCAGGCGTATTTTGGAGTTGCGTACTAATTTGCCATCAATGACGGAGCAGCCGGCAATGGTCCCGATGCGCGAAACCTGGAATGTTTGCCGAACTTCGGCCTGTCCCAGGTAGCGCTCAGCCACGATGGGGGCGAGCATGCCGGTCATGGCATCCTTGATTTCGCCCACCAGCTTGTAGATGATGTCGTAAAAGCGGATTTCCACCTTTTCCTGTTCGGCAACTTCCTTGACCTTCATTGTCGGACGCACATTGAAGCCGATGATGATGGCGTCCGAAGCGGAGGCCAGCAGGATGTCGGATTCCGTGATGGCTCCGGCACCCATGTGGATGATGTCGATCTTGATGGTGTCCGTATTCAGCTTGACCAGGGCGTCGCCGATGGCTTCCAGGGACCCCTGCACGTCGGCCTTGAGCACCAGGTTGAGGTGCTTGACCTCCTGGTCGGGCCGCGATTGCAGGAAGGATTCCAGGGTGACCTTGGTTTCCTTGGCCAAGCTGCGTTCACGCTGCTTGAGCTGCCGCTGTTCCGCAATGCGACGGGCGACCTTGTCGTCCGTCACGCACACGAACTCGTCGCCAGCCTCGGGCACGCCTTCAAAGCCCTGGACTTCGACCGGAATGGCCGGACCGGCGGATTTGATCTTTTTGCCCTGGTCATTGAAAAGGGCGCGCACACGTCCGCTGAATTTTCCGCACACAAAGGCGTCGCCCTGGTGCAGGGTTCCCTCGGAAATGAGCACCGTGCCCACTGGGCCGCGGCCTTTGTCCAGCCGGGCTTCCACAATGTGGCCGCGGGCGGGTTTATCCGGGTTGGCCTTGAGCTCCAGGACTTCAGCCTGCAATAAAATGAGTTCAAGCAGGTTGTCGATGCCTGTCTTGGCCTTGGCCGAAACAGGAGCGAAAATGGTTTCTCCGCCCCAGTCTTCGGGCATGAGCCCCAATTCGGACAATTCGCGTTTGGCCCGTTCCGGATCGGCGTCTTCCTTGTCCATCTTGTTCACGGCCACGATAATGGGAACACCGGCTGCCTTGGAGTGGCTGACCGCTTCACGGGTCTGTTCCATAACGCCGTCGTCCGCCGCCACGACCAGGACAACGATGTCCGTGACTTGGGCGCCGCGGGCACGCATGGCGGTGAAGGCCTCGTGGCCGGGGCGTATCCAGGAATACGACTTCGCCGCGATTGGTGTTCACATGGTACGCACCAATGTGCTGGGTGATGCCGCCTGCTTCGCCGCCTGTGATGTCCGATGTGCGGATGGCGTCCAGAAGCGATGTTTTCCCATGGTCGACGTGCCCCATGATGGTCACGACGGGAGGCCTGGATTTGAGATCCTCGGGTTTGTCCGCTTCCGTTGGGATGATGAATTCGTCTTCGGAAAAGCCCACCTTTTCAACTTCGTAACCAAATTCCGCAGCCACCAGGGTGGCAGTGTCGAAGTCGAGAGACTGGTTGATGGTGGCCATGATGCCGAGTCCCATGAGGATGCGGATCACCTCGGGGGGTTTTTACACCCATCTGGTGGGCCATTTCCGCAACGCGGACGGCTTCTTCGAATTTGATCTTGCGCTTGGCCTGCTTCATGGGCGCAGTATGGGACGGTAGCGTGACCGGGGCCTGTCTGCCGCCCTTGCGGCGCTTGCCGCCTTTGGTGTCGCGCAGTTTGTTCAGCGAAACTTCACGATCGCTGTCACGTGAAGGACCGAATTCAACCACACGCTTGTCCTTGCGTCCACGACGCTTGGCAGCGCCGGCCTTGTCCGCGGAGGGAGCCGAAGGCGGTCCGTCCGGTTTGGGAGCACCGGCTGCGGGGCGGGCAGGCCTGCCTCCCGCCGGGGCGGGACGGCCGCCAGGGCCGGGGCGGGGACCGCTGCCCGGCCTTGCGTCGGGCCTTCCACCTGCGCCCGGCCTTGCGTCGGAACGTTGCTGAGGCCTCGCTTCGGGTTCGGGCTTTGGCTCCGGCTTTGGCTCCGGCTTGGGTTCGGGCTGTGCCTCAGGGCGGGAGATGACCCGCACCTGGGGACCGGAAAATTTTTCTTTTTTCTTGCCTTTCTTTTTTTTGCGGGGCTTTTCCTCGCCAGTATCGTCGCCGGCTTCGGAGGATTCTTTCGCCTCGCCAGGCGCAGCAGGCTTTTCCTGTATTTTCGGTTCGTCGGCTGCGGTTTCATCTTTTTCCGCAGGCCGGGAAGCGGTTTCTTTGGCTTCCTGTGCGGGTGCGGCTACCTGTGCGGTATTCTCGGCAGAAGGTTCGTTAACTTCCACGGAGGCGGCCTTGGTCTTCTGTGTTGCTTCAGAGACGGTGGCTTCCGTCGTTTCTGAAGCATACATGGGAGTATCCTGTGCAGTCTGCATCACATTCTCTTCGGGGGCAGCCGCGGGGACATCGGCTTTGACCTCATGAGTAGGCTCTTGGGCGGATTCATGGGCGGGCTTGATTATGCGCGCCGTGGGCTGCGGCGTCGCCGGGATTTTGGGCTTCCTGGACTTTCCACCGTCCTTGCGGACGGCAGGGGTGTCCTTCTGGTGTTCGCC
>CAXXPO010000022.1:0-68456 GCA_963665185.2 Desulfovibrionaceae bacterium
GGACCATGGGCCGGTCGGCGAAGCGCGGGTCGTTGAGCAGATGGGCGAACGGCGCGAGGCCCAGCTCGCCCTGGCCGATATGCTCGTGCCGGTCCTTGCGCGAGGCCAGGGGGGCCTTGGAGTCGTTCAGGTGGAAGAGGCGCACCTTGTTCAGCCCCACGGCGGCGTCCAGGGCGTCCATGACCGCGGCGTAGCTTTCCGGCGTGCGCAGGTCGTGGCCGGCGGCGTGGGCGTGGCAGGTGTCGAAGCATACGGCCAGATGGTCCGCATGGCGCGAGGCGTCCATGATGGCGGCGAGTTCGCTGAAATCCGCGCCCAGGGTCGTGCCCTGGCCGGCGGTGTTTTCCAGCAGGATGCACACGAGGGAGGATGCGCCGGGGGACACGGGGGCGGCTTTTTTCCCAATCTGCTCCCGGAAGCGTTCAAACGCGATGTCCAGCCGTTTGGCCACGGCGGCAATGCCCTGTTCCACCCCGGATTTGACGTGCGCGCCAGGATGCAGGGTAAGGTGTCCGATGCCCAGGGTATGGCAGCGGAAAAGTTCCGCGGCCAGGGCATGTATCGATTTTTCCCCAAGCTCCCGGTCGGGCGTGCCGAGGTTGATGAGGTACGAGGCGTGCGAGGCCACGTAGGGCAGGGCATCCCCTTCCCACATTTTCCAGGCCGCGTGAAATGCGGCGGCTTCCTTGGAGGAAATCTCCGGCGTATTCCACTGCCGCTGGTTGCGGGTGAAGATCTGCATGGCCTGGCCGCCGACCGTCCTCAGCCGGTCGAAGGCCTTTTCCAGCCCACCGGCCGTGGGCATGTGGGCGCCGAGCAAAGGCATGGATCCGTCCTTCAGTCTGAAAAGAGGTCGCTGTTCAGGTCGCCGCCGGGCACGATGCGCGCCGTGGGGTTCGGCTTTTTTACGAAAAAATATATCCAGGCCGAGAGCCTGTGGCCGTTGTCCAGCCGCACGGGGGCCTGCTCGCGGCAATACAGCCGGGGATGCTCTTCCAGGGCGTCGATCATGGCCAACATGCCGTCGCTCACGTCGTAGACCTCCCCGATGATCGGACTTACGGGCTGGTCCCGCAAGACCACGGGGTGCTCGTCCTTGTACAGGGCGTAGGGGGCTTCCGTCCGCGCTCCCCCCAGAAAGCGCGCTCCGTTCAGATAGGCATGGAACATGAACCCCTGGCGCAGCGTACCGTAGACGAAAACAAGCTGGCTCACGCGGACTCCAGGGCGTCGGCCTTGTGCAGCAGATTATCCCAGAGCATGGACTGGTCCAGATGGAACAGCCGCGTGAGTTCCGCGTCCTCGAAACGGGCCTGGAGTTTCATTTGGTTGCCTGTGACATTGCCCTGGCTGGCCGGGCTTGCGGCCTTGGCCAGGCTGGAATGCTGAACGTGCCGGACCCGGAGGGAACCTGCATAATAGGTGGGGTATCCTGCCAGACAGGAGCGCAGGTCGCGGTCCAGGTCGTCGAATTGGGTGGGGGTGTAGCGGATGTCGAACATCCCGGCCTTGGCAATGGACTCCATGTTCAGCAGGTGGCAACAGCCGGAAACCGACAGGCAGGGGCGGTCGTAACCGAACATTCCCATGTCGAGCTGGCCGGAGCAGTTGTCGTGCACGCCCAGGCGGGTCCCGTTTTTCGAAAAATCCGGCGGATAGACGTTGTAGTCGGCGGACTGCAGCCCGTACGGCTGTCTTGCGGCCACAATGCGGCATCCCACGGCACCGAAAGGTCCGTCCGGCACGGCGGCGAACAGACGCCCCAGCCAGTCCGGGGGCAGGATCACATCGTCGTCCAGAAAGGCGGCGTATTGGCTTTGCCGTACCCGGGGCAGGCTGAGCAGCCAGTTGCGCGCGCCGGGCGCACCGATGTTTACGGGCAGGCGTACATGGAAAAAGCGGTCGGCGCCGAACCGTGCCGAAGCAGCTTCCAGAACCTGGGGCATATTATCGGAAGAACCGTTGTCCAGCACAACCACATGGGCAGCGCCGATGCTCGAGTCATACAGGCTGTCCAGGGTTTGTTCCAGAAGTTGCGCCTTGTTCCAGGAGTAGAGCAGGATAGAGGTGTCCTTGGAACGCGAAAGGTCTGCGTGGCCGGGGTGGGCCAGGGCGTGGGCCATGAGGCAGGCGTTGACGTGCCAGGGCATTGCCCGCCACAGGTTGGTGTACAGGTGGGCGGCAGCGGGAGCTTCACCGTTCCGGTTCAGGAATGCGGCCATGGCGGATTTTTTCCACCATCCCCAGAGTTCGTCGTCACAGTATTCAATGGAATCCGCATTCGTGGCCTGGTAATGCATGGCCCATTCGGCCAGCAGCCGGGGTTTTATCGGCTCCAGTTCCGGGGGAAAAACCGCGTTTTTCAGCAGGTCGCGGGGCAGGTCGCCGGAGCCGCCCTTGAGCAATGTTTCCCACGATGCGGCCAACAAGGGAAACGCCTGGGCCGGGTGGGTCAGGCGGGGCACCAGATAGCGGGCCAGCAGTCTTATGTCGGCCTGTTCCAGAATTTCCCATAATTGCGCGGATGGAGGAGCGGACAGGGCCTGGTGTACGGCTAGGGCCATATCGGCCAGTGCTGGCGGAATGGCGGAATTTTCCACGTTCCGGCCCGCGGCTGCTCTGCCGTACTCGCCGGATGCGTCGAGGCAGACCAGGGCATTGTCGTGGTCCAGGGGGTTGCGCTGAAACGCCCATGAGGCGACAGAGGCGGCCAGGTTCGGGTTGCCTGCGGAGCGGGCGAATTTATACAAACTCAGCAGCGCGTCACGCTGCTCCACGCCAAGGCAGAGCAGGGGGTGGCTTTTCCGCAAATCTTTCAGTACAGCGGCGGGTGATGGCATGGCGTTCATGCCATCAGTCTACGTGTTGGCCTGCGCCGTGGCAATATGGACATTTACAGCCGCGCCTCAAATGCCTACAGAAACCCGGTTATTCGCAACATCAAAGGGAAGTGGAGACCACCCATGCGTATCGCTCGTCTGTTGTCCAATATCCAGCCTTCGGCAACCCTGGCCCTCAATGCCAAGACCCAGGAGCTGCGCGCCCAAGGCGTGAACATCATCAGCCTCGCCGTGGGCGAACCGGATTTCGACACTCCAAAACATGTGCGTGACGCGGCAAAGCAGGCCATAGACCAGGGTTTCACCCGCTATACCCCGGTGCCGGGCACACCGGAAGTGCGCCAGGCAATCGCAGGGTATTTCAAGCAATTTTACGGCGTGGACGCTCCCAAGGAAGCGACCATGGCCACCTGCGGGGGCAAACACGCCCTGTACAATCTGTTTCTCTGCCTGCTCGATCCGGGCGACGAAATTCTCATTCCCTCGCCCTACTGGGTGAGCTACCCGGACATGGCGGCCCTGGCCGGGGCGAAAAGCGTGGTCGTGCCCACCCGGGCCAGCGACAACTACCTGGCCACTGTGGAGTCCCTGGAACGCGCGCGAACTTCCAAGACGCGGGTCCTGGTGCTCAATTCCCCCAGCAATCCCACGGGCGGCGTGTACAGTGCCGACCAGCTCGATGCCATTGCCAACTGGGCCAAGGACAACGACGTCTTCATCGTGTCCGACGAAGTCTACGACCAGCTGGTCTACGAACCGGCCCGGCCCGCCTCGCTTTCCCCCTTTTGGCAACGCCATCCCGAATGCGTGGCCGTGGTCGGCGCGCTTTCCAAGAGCTTCGCCATGACCGGCTGGCGCATGGGATTCGTCCTGGCACATCCCGATATGATCAAGGCCATGACCAAAATCCAGAGCCAATCCACATCCAACATCTGTTCGGTGGTGCAGAAGGCGGCGGTGGCCGCATTGACCGGACCGTGGGACGAGGTCGCCTCCATGCGGCAGGCCTTTGCCCGCCGCCGCAACCTGGCCATGGACATCATCGCCACCTGGAAGGGCGTGACCTGCCCCAAGCCCGACGGCGCATTCTATCTGTTCCCGGACATCTCGGCTCGGTTTTCCGCCTCGGTGCCGGATTCCTCCGCCATGAGCCGGAAAATTCTGGAAAAGGCCCTGGTGGCCGCCGTGCCCGGCGTGGCGTTCGGTGAAGACCGCTGCATCCGGTTTTCCTACGCCCTTGACGAGTCCACCCTTGAGCAGGCATTGTTGAAAGTCGGAGATGTCCTGGCAGAATAGCGGTTTTTTCACTGTTTTGGATGAAGTGGCCTTTCCCGGTTTCATATTGCGTGTGTTCATTGAAACGCCATACGATAGCTGTATCTTTTGGTGCATCCAGGGCATCTGATCGGCAGCCTGCCGGGAAAAACCCCTGTGTCCGCGCAAACCGCCCCATGATCCTATGGGTTCGATACGGCATCCAGCCGGAGGAGTTGACATAATGACCACATTTTCCATTGACTGGACCAATGCGGAATCCCAGGCCCTGGGCTGCGAGAATTTCGCGGCCAAGGCCCGAACCTTTGCCGACCGGCTGGCAGACGACGTGGCGGCAGGCAAGCTGCCCTTCGTCAACATGCCCTACATGGACACGTTGCTGCGCCAGCTGGATGAAATGAAGGAATATCTGGCCCGCTTCGAGCACATGCTCCTTTTGGGCATCGGCGGTTCGGCATTGGGAGCGCGCGCCCTGCAAAAGGCGTTTTTTCCCCAGCAGGACCGCCCCGGCCACAAGGGGCCCTGGTTGTGGATAGGAGACAATGTGGACCCGACCACCTTGCAGGGGTATTTCGACACCCTGCCCGCGGAAAAGACCGTGGTCGTGGTCATCAGCAAGTCCGGCGGAACCATCGAAACCGCCAGCCAGTACATTCTGGCCAAGGAATGGCTCAGGGAAAAGCTCGGAAACGGCTGGAAGGACAACATCCTGGCCGTGACCGACGCCGGGAAGGGCCAACTGCGCCAGGAAGTCGACGAGTTGGGCATGAAGAGCCTGCCCGTGCCGGACAATCTGGGGGGCCGCTACTCCGTGCTTTCCGCCGTGGGGCTTGTGCCTGCGGTCTTTCTGAACCTCGACTACCGGCGCATCGCCCTGGGCGCGCACGACGCGGCCAAGGAGCTGTGCGCCTCCAAGCTTACGGAAAAAAGCCTCAACGACCATCCGGCCTGGCAGCTGGCCGTGTGGAACCGGGCGCTCATGGAAAAGGGCTACTCCGAACTCATCTTTTTCGTGTACATCCCGTTGTGGGCCACTTTCGGCAACTGGTTCGCCCAGCTCTGGGCCGAAAGTCTGGGCAAGGAAGGCAAGGGCAGCATGCCCCTGCCCAGCGTGGGTGTGACAGACCAGCACTCGGTCAATCAGATGTACCTGGACGGGCCGCGCAACAAGGCCTGTCTGTTCCTGACCTGCTCCAACCTGGAACAGGGCGCGCAGTTCCCGGACGCCCTGCCGGACAACTTCGCCTTTCTGAAGGGCCGGAGGTTCGGCGAACTGCTTCAGGCCGAGGCTCTGGGAACCCGCATGGCCCTGACCAGGACCGGTGTTCCCCTGGTGGCCCTGGACGCGCCGAAAGCCGGATTGTACGACGCGGGCAAATTGATTATGCTGCTTGAATTGACCACGCTCCTTACGGGCTGGCTCCTGGACATAAACCCCCTGGACCAGCCGGCCGTGGAATTGGGCAAGCGACTGGCCAACGCCCGTCTGGGCGCACAAGGCTATGTCGAGGAAAAAGCCGACCTCAAGGCCTTTCTGGAAGGGGA
Organism: Desulfovibrionaceae bacterium; assembly: GCA_963665185.2. GTDB lineage: Bacteria > Desulfobacterota > Desulfovibrionia > Desulfovibrionales > Desulfovibrionaceae. Next base: position 5,661 of record CAXXPO010000022.1, read on the forward strand.
GCGCATACTCCGGGAGATCTGAACCGTTGCACCAATACAGGGACACTACGAGTGAACGTCCCTTTCAGCTCATCAAGCTCATCTCGTGGAGCTTTCTCATACTGATACTGGGGTCGAACCTGGCCCTGTCCGTGTTCGTCGCCGAATATGCCCAGCGTACCCTTCTGGAAAAGCAGAAGGAGTACGCCCGGCTGTTGGCGGAAAACCTGAACCATCAGATCTTCCGGCGGTTCACGTTGCCCACGCTTCTGGGCATCGGCGAGTTCGACCTGAAAAGCAAGGAACAGTACGGCCAGTTGGACAACGTCATCCAGGCCACCATCCACAGCTTTCACGTCCTGAACCTGCGGGTCTACGGGTTCGACGAAACCGTGTCCTACTCCCTGAAGTCGGACGAGGTGGGCGCGGACGACATGGCGGACAAGGCGGTGGCCACGGCTCTCAAGGACGGGACGCGCCACTTCGAGATCATCAGCAGGGACCCCATCTGGAAGGCCCTGCTGACCTACAAGCTGCCCCCGGAAAGCGTCATCCTGCGTACCGTGTTCGTACTGCGCACGGAAAAGCCCTTTCTGGAAAACGACATGACCTACTGGGCCGTGGAGCTGACCCAGGACATCACCGAGGACTACCAGACCGCGGTCAATTTTCAGCGGCTCATCGTGGTGACCTCGCTGGCTTCCTCGCTGCTGCTCTTTTTCGTGCTGGTGCTCATCATACGGCGGGCCGACCGGGTCACCCAGGAGCGGGCCAGGGAAAAGGAAATTCTGGAGCGCGAACTGCACCAGAACGAAAAGCTCGCCAGCATGGGCCGCATGGTTTCGGGCGTGGCCCACGAGATACGCAATCCGTTGGGCATCATCCGCTCCAGCGCCGAACACCTGCTGAGCAAGGCCAAACAGAAAAACGACCCCAGCGCGCCGTTGTTGCAGGCCATTTTCAGCGAGTCCAAGCGGCTTTCGCGCACGGTCAACGACTTTCTGGACTATGCCCGGCCCAAACAGCCCCGGCAGGACGACGTGAACCTTGCCTCCGTGCTGACCCAGGCCACCACGTTCCTGGAGTCGCGCTGCAAGGAAATGGGCGTGGCACTGCAACGCAACTACCCCCAGGAACTCCATATCCATGGGGACAAGGACCTGCTGTACAGGGCTTTCTACAACCTGCTGGCCAACGCGCTGGAAGCCTTGGATGCCATGGAGAATCCGGGCGGGGCGGAAAGGAGAACCATCCGCGTGACCGCCTCGGACGGAGGCGACAGCCTGACCCTGGTCTTTCAGGATTCCGGGCCGGGATTCGACCCGGACGTTCTGGATCAGGTCAAGGACCCGTTTTTTACCACCAAGGATACGGGAACAGGACTCGGGCTGGCCATCGTGAACAACATCTTCCTGGCCCACGGCGCCAAGATGGTGCTGGAAAACGCCCCCGAGGGCGGCGCCAGAATATCCGTGACTTTTCCAAAGAAATAACCGAGCACAATAATGACCGTATCCACCATAGCCGAACACATTCTCATCATCGACGACGAGCAGAACTACCTTCTCGTCCTCCAGGCCCTGCTGGAAGACCGCGGCTTTGTGGTCACGGCCCTGCCCGACCCGGAAACCGCCCTGCACTATCTGGAGGAATCCGAAGTGGACGTGGTCATCACGGACATGAAGATGCCCAAGCTTTCCGGCCGAGACGTGCTGGAGCACGTAAAAAAGAACTACCCGCACATCCCCGTGCTCATCATGACGGCCTTCGGAACCATTGAAGCGGCCGTGGAGGCCATGAAGGTCGGGGCCTTCGACTACATTTCCAAGCCCTTTTCCAACGAGGAACTGCTGCTTTCCGTGACCAAGGCCATGCAGTTCGCCCGGACCCAGCGCCAGAACATGCTTTTGCGCGCCAGTCTGGAAGACCGTTTCGGTCTGCACAAGATCATCGGCAAAAGCCGGGCCATCCGCCGGGTCCTGGAGATGGTCGAGCGTTCCGCGCCCAGCCGCTCCACCGTGCTCATAACGGGCGAGTCCGGCACGGGCAAGGAACTGGTGGCCCGTGCCATCCACTATGCCTCGCCGCGCAAGGACGAGGCCTTTGTCTCGGTCAACTGCATGGCCTTCAATGCGGGCGTGCTTGAAAGCGAACTCTTCGGCCATGAGAAAGGCTCGTTCACCGGGGCGATCGCCCGCAAGCGGGGACGTTTCGAACTGGCCCAGGGCGGAACCCTGTTTTTGGACGAAATAGGGGAGCTGTCGCAGGATTTGCAGGTCAAACTGCTGCGCGTGTTGCAGGAGCGCACCTTTGAGCGCGTGGGCGGGGTGGAACCCGTTTCCGTGGATATCCGCATCGTGGCCGCCACCAACAAGGATCTGGTCAAGGCCATTGCCGATGGAACGTTTCGCGAGGATCTGTTCTACCGGTTGAACGTTGTTCAGATAGAACTGCCTTCCCTGCGGGAACGGCGGGAGGACATCCCCCTGTTGGCCGTCCATTTTCTGGACACCTACGCCCGTGAGAACGGGCGTGAATTCAGGGGCTTCACGCCCGAGGCCATGGATTTTCTCAGTGCTTTCGAATGGCCCGGCAATGTGCGCCAGTTGGAAAACGTCATGGAGCGTTGTGTGGTTCTGGCGGACAGCGATCTGGTGGGCGTGGAGGATCTGCCCCCGGAAATCCGGGACGAGGAAACACAGTACAAGAGCGCGGTGGATCTGCTGCCGGCCGCCATCAACCTGTCCGATACCCTGGAAAAGATAGAAGCCGCCCTGGTGCGGCGGGCATTGGTGCGCGCGAATTTCGTCCAGGTGAAGGCTGCCGAGATGCTGGGCGTTTCCAAAAGCCTGCTTCAGTACAAGCTGAAAAAGTACAAAATCACAGGCCATTGATGTTGCATTCCGTTCCATCTGCAACGGTCGATTGCGCAATGTCTTTCCGCCTGTTAATATGGCCCCATGCATGACGTCGACCCCATAAAGACAAGAAAAAAAAGCGTTTCCACAGGGGAAAAGTTTTTTATTTTGGGGATCCTCGTGTTGCTCGGACTTATGGGCTGGCTGTACCAAAGCTTTCATACGATCAATATCGGATTAAACAGTCGTTCAAGTTTTTCCGGGGCCGGAGACGGAACCAGACAGTCGAACCGGGACCGTGCGCAACAGATGCCGCGGGGCGAGGATTTCATCGGGCCGCGCATCGATGTCAGCGGCGTGCAGGGCGGTCTCCATTCGGACGGTTACTTCCGCTATAACGGAACCGTGCGCAATGCGGGAAAGAAAACAGCCAACGATCTCGTCCTTTCCGTGGAGATTTTCGATTTTTCCAGCCGCAAGCTTGTGGGCCGCGACACCCAGATCTATCCGGAGCTTCCCCCGGCCGCCCATAGGGAGGTGCACGGGAGCATGTCCGTGCCTTCCAGCACCAGCCGGGTGAGGATGAAGGTCAATGTGGAGAATTATCCGGCAAGCGGACAGGAAGGCGACGGGCAGCCCGGGGGGGAAGCCGCTGGCAGGGCTGTAGCCCCGACGGAAGAATAGACCGGGTTGCACGCTGGAAAAGGCGGGTTTGCCGCGTGGTGTTCAAAGGGAAACCATGACTGGCGAGTATCTTGCTGTGCTCCGCTGGAGTGCTTTTTTTCCGCACCATGTCCGCATGGCTCCGGACCGCATGTTTTCGCACAGTCTGTCGGAGGCTCCAGGTGCAGAGAATCGTGGGCGCTCCATGGCCCCCGGCCTTCTATAAAAGACATTGCAATCCCCCCATGCACCACATGCAGTGCCCGCAGGGCACGGTATTTCCCAGACAGTCGTATTCAAAGGGATACTGCTTGCCGATGATGTCGTCACAGGGGACGAATGTGCAGTTGGAGCAGTAGGGATACTCATACTGCAACACCTGCCGGCGGAAATCGGAAAATTGGGGGGACTGCCATATTTCCCGAATGGTCGCCTCGCGCAGATTGCCGAACAGCCAGGGCCGGATGTGTTTTTGCTGTCCGTCCATGTGGCAGGACGTGCGGTGCCATAACAGTTGGCAGGGACTCACATCCCCCTGGGACGTCACGAATGCGACGCCCTGCTCCACGAAATGGCAATGCCGCTCGTCCACAGCCTGTAATGGGGGCAGGCGAAGCTCCATTCCTGTTTTCCGGGCGGTCGCCCGTGCCGCGCCGTAAACTTCGCGCAGACCCGACACATCCTTCTTGTCCCACTCCAGAAGGTGCTGGAGGTGTATCCAGACCCCTTGATCCGCGGCGTCCTTCTGCATGCAGCGCACGATTTCGGTCAACCGTTGCTGCTCCGACGTTTTTTTGAATTTCCACAGAATATGGAGATAGTCGTGCAGGTTCAGGCCTTCCGTCCGTGCCTGGGTCTTCCGGCGTTCGAATATGGCGGTCGCCTTGGGCGTGTTCGGGTTGAACAGGGTCTGGTCGCGCATGTCGGCATGATAGGCCATGAGATGCGAGACAATGACGAACGATGCCCCGTGCCGGGCTGCCCAGGCAACCACCTGCGGCAGCTGCCGCCATGTGTCTGCCATGAGTACGAATTCGACGCCCAGGCGTAGTTCCCGGCCATTCTCCCGTGCGGTTCGCCGCAGCATGGTGAATGTTCGGGCCAGGTTCTCGGTCCGTCCCTGTCCGTGCAGTTCCCCCGTCCCCTCTGTCGGGTCCAGCGTGTCCACGGAGATGCAGAGCGTGTTCACCCCGGCCAGGATCAGACGCTTTGCCAGTTCCGGTTGCAGCGCGAGCGCGTTGGTCTGAAAGCCGAGCATGGCGTCGACGGGCAGACGTTCGTGCGCAAAGGAGGCCATGTCGGGCAGCAACGGATGGAGCAGGGGCTCGCCAATGCCGCTCAGCACCAGCGCTTCGCAGCCCGGCAGGGCAGGAGCCAGCTTCTTGAAAAGGTCAAAGGAGAGGTCCTGGTCCGGTATGTCGCATCCTTCAGCCTGTTTCATGCACATGACGCAGCGCATGTTGCAGCGCGAGGTCACCTCCACCTGAAGGCGGCTGGGAAACGGTCGTTCCGCCGGGATGACAGTGCCGGATTCCGGCTGCACGGAGTTCGCTTCCCGTGTGTGATGCATGCGACGCGCTCCAGGGAGTGTGGTCATGTTTCAGGCGGAACCGCAGGCCCGGGAGCACCGGGCATTCGAGTTTCCCCCGGCTTTCCGCTATGTCAACCAGGCGAGCACGTCTTTGACGCTCGGCGCCTTTCCGACAACCTTGACTTCTCCGTCAACGGCGACGGCAGGGGTGGAAAAGACGCCGAATGCGGCGATTTCCTGAAAATCGGAAACCTTGACGATTTCCGCATCCACTCCGGCCTCCGCAACCGCCGCCCTGACGTTTTTCTCCGCCTCTGCGCATTTGGCACATCCCGGTCCCATAACATGGATTTTCATGGCAATTCTCCGTTGTATCAGGTTACACAATGATATTGAAAAGATAACCGACCACGAGGATGCCGGAGCCGACCACGGCGATGAATATGGCGATAAGCCTCGGCTTGAGCACTTTTCTGAGGATAACCATCTCGGGAAAGGAAAGGGCGATCACGCTCATCATGAAGGCGAGCACGGTGCCGAGTGCCGCCCCCTTGCCGAGCAGGGCGTCCACAACTGGAATGATCCCTGCGGCGTTGGTGTACATGGGAATGCCGATCAGAACCGAAAAGGGAACCGACCACCATGAGGAATTCCCCATGATGTCGGCTAGATAGCCTTCCGGGACGTAGCCGTGAATCCCGGCTCCCGCGGCAATGCCGAGTATGACGTACTTCCAGACCCGTCCGACGATGTCCTTGACCGAGTCCAGGGCGTACCGGATGCGCTGGGTCCAGAGCATTCCCTCCTGAAGGTCCACAGCCTCGCCGGCGCGGATGTTTTTCACCCAATCTTCGATATGGTTTTCCAGTTTCAACCGTCCCATGGTCCACCCCGCGACAATGGCAATGGTGATTCCCGTGCAAAAATAGAGAGCGGCGATTTTCCACCCCAGCAGGCCGTAGAGCATCACCAGGGCGATTTCATTGACCATGGGGGCGGAAATCAGAAAGGAAAACGTGACTCCCAAAGGTATTCCCGCTGTCATGAATCCGATGAAAAGAGGAACTGCGGAGCAGGAGCAAAAGGGGGTGACAACCCCAAGCAGGGCGGCCAGCACATTGCCGTAGGATTCGCGTTTTCCTGCCAGGACCTTGCGGGTCCACTCCACCGTGACAAAGGACCGGATTATTCCCACAAAGAACACGACCAGCAGCAGGAGCATCAGGACCTTGGGCGTGTCATAGACGAAAAACTGGACGGCAGATCCAAGATGGCTGTCCGGGGAAAGGTTGAACAGCGAAAAGCTGAACCATTCCGAAAAGGGGAGAAGTTGGCTGTATACCGCATACCAGACGGCAATGCCGGCGATTCCGGACAGCAGCATTTTCATGCTTCCCTGCACGGTGTTCTTTTCCGGGGGATTTTCTTTCCCGCAGCCACACGGGGCGGGGGTGGGTTCTGTCCGAGACATGGAATTCCTTGCTTGGCGTTTTTGCCAACTGTTTGTCCAAAAAAAATTACTTCCTGCTCTCCGCTACAACGGACTCGATGCAATGGAAAAAGTTCAGGACACAGGGAACCTTGAGGCGATAGAACACCTGTTTTCCGCGCTTTTCGTCCGCAACGATCCCCGCCTTCTTCAGAATGTTCAAGTGTTTCGACACGGTGGAGATGTCATGGCCCACAAGGGCTGTCAGCTCGCAGACACACCGTTCCCCATGCGAGAGCTCGTCCACCATCATAAGGCGGGAGGGATGGGCCATGGCCTTCATGATCCGGGCTCTGGCCTCGTAGTGACCAATCGGCCTGAGGTGTTCTGATACGTCAGTCATAGCGTGGCTCCCAATGAACTTATTTGGCAAATAAGCCAAGTGATGGCTGTTGTCAACAGGCGGACGCGAAAAAAGACCGCGGACTTCAGGGGCGGCGTTGTCGGAAGAGGAGGAACGTCTGCAAGAGAGTGGTTTTCTGCGCCGGATGCGGTATGCCGGCAGCCCGCCTGCGCGGGGAGCAAATCAGTACTTCCGTCCCCGTCATCCTGAACATACCGCGCAGGAACGGACTTCAAGGGCGTTTGCAACATTTCCGGCGCGCAGGCGGTTGGTTGCCGGGGGCCCGTCACCCGGCGCGCATTTCATCAATCAGTGCGTTGAGGTCGTTTGCCAGCTTGGCCAGTTCGCGTACCGCCTCTTCGGACTGACGGGTGGCGGCGGCCATCTCCTCGGAAATTCCCCTGATGGAATCGGTACTCCGGGTGATCTGCTCACTGGTGGCGAACTGCTCTTCCGTGGCCGCGGCAATCTCCTGAACCTGCCCCACGCTGAAGCCCACCATTTCCTCGATACTGTGCAACTGCTCCCCCGCAAAGGTCGACTTTTCAGTGGATTGCTCCACTGCCTGTTGGGCCAGGAGCATTTCCTGGGCGCTTTGCCGGGCGCTTTCCTGAATGGACTGGATGTTGGACGCCACATCCTTGGTCGCTTGCGTGGTTTTTTCCGCAAGCTTGCGCACTTCGTCCGCCACCACGGCAAATCCGCGTCCGGCGTCGCCTGCGCGGGCCGCTTCAATGGCCGCGTTCAAGGCCAGCAGGTTGGTCTGGTCCGCGATGTCGTTGATGACCTCGATGATGCGGCCGATGCCGTCGGCCTTTTCGCCCAGGTTTGCCATGGACTGGTTCAGCGCGGTGGTCCGCTCGGATACGCTCAGGATGAGCTGGATGACCTCGTCCACTGCCCTGCGTCCGTCGGAAGCCACTTTGCCGGTCTGCTCGGCACTGTTTGAGGCCATGGAACTGTTGCGGGCCACTTCCATGACCGTGGCGGTCATCTGTTCCATGGCCGTGGCGACCTCCACGGTCATGCCTCCCTGGTGCTCCGCACCTCGGGCGGCCTGTTCGATCAGGGCGGAAAGCTGTTCCGTGGCCGAGGCGAGTTGCTGTGAAATCGTGGCGGAACGGTCCGCCATCTGGGTCATGCGCTTCGTGTTGGCCACCAGCTGTTCTTCCTTCAGCTTGATATTTGTGAAATCCATGACCGTGGAAAATCCCCCGATCAATTCATCGTTGTAGTTTTTGATGGGCGAACAGCAGATGGAGATATAGCGGGTGTTGCCCTTATCCGTTTTCACCTCGCTTTTGACGAACTGGCGGGTCATCTCTTCGAGTGCCTTTTCCGTGATGGTTTCTCTGTTTTCATCATGGTAAAAGAATTTCCCCAGCTTCATTCCGTAGTAATCCTCTGGCTTGCCTTCGTACTCCAGCAACTTGAGCGTGTTTTCATTCATCCATTTCAAACGGCCGTCAGGTTCGGTCAGGAACATGGGGGTCAGGATATTTTCCAGAAAGGATTTGGACAGGCTGCTTTGTTCCAGCATTTTCTGAAGTGTGGACGAAAGTTCGCGGGCCAGCCGACCCATTTCGTAGGGGATTTCCTCGTCCAGCCGGGCAGTATAGTCGCCGCTGGAAATGGAGCGTATGAATCCGCTGATTTTTTGCAGCGGCTGGAAGATGTGATGCACCGTGAACCATGCGGTGGCCGCGACGAACAGCAAGCTGCCCAGGCCAAGAAGGAGTATGACATTTTTTGAAACAAGATCTTGCTGCAAAAGCACTGCCTGGGCGACGAGCAAGATGGAGATCAGGCCGAATGAGATCAGAAAACGTTGTTTCATATTGTCTTTTCCTGTTGTTGGGGACCTCGTCCGTTGCAAAAAAAGATATGTCGGTGCATTTCGAAAGCCTGCGCGTCGCAATGGGGGGGGATGTTACGGCATTGTTACAGCAAGAAAAAGGCCAAGAAAAAAACGCCGTTAAACCGACATATTGGGATTTGTAGTGACTTTTTTATGCATTCATTGAAATACAAATTGACCCAATAACTGCCTGATGTGCCGCGGCGCATGTGCGCAATCCCCGGGAAATCCTTTTGGAGTGGGTATCGGCAATGAAAAATCGGAGAGTCAGGATGTCCCGTGCAATCTCGGGTTTTGTGTCGTTTTGACTCGTGTTTGCACGAAAGAGAAAATGCGGGACTTGGAAAAAAAAGGAGGGGGTGTCCGTATTTTTCCGGTGCCTTGTTTTTCATGCCGGTCCCGCGGGCGGAAGATATTTTCCGCCCGCGGGACCGGCATGAAAAGGGGGAGAATGGAACGGCGGCTATTTGCCCTTTTCAGACAACCAGCCGTTGATGGTCACTCCGAGCCAGTCCAGGGTCAGGGCGGGGTGAGCGCGATAGGCCACGGCCTCCTGCGCGCTGTTCAGGGCCGCGTCCAGGCGGAGCAGGCCCGAAGGTCCCAGCTGGCGGACCAGTTCGAGAGCCGGGCTTGCCCCGGACGTTTGGGACGCCCCGGAAAGCGCGGCCGCCACATCGGACTGCAGCAGGGTGAGGAAGCGTTCGGCTCTGGGCCTGGTGACCATGCCCTTGCCTGCACTGGTGGCGAACCAGCCCCTTCCCGTGCGGCAAAAACCGTAAAAATCCCGGCTCCAGCCTTTCAGGTCCACGTCGTCTTCGGCCATGCCCGGGGCCGCATCGTCCCTTCCCGGCGCGGGCCAGGGCAGGGTCAGCACGAAACTGCGCGAGACCAGGGTGGGCAACAGCCGCTCGCGTTGCGGCGCGGTGAGCACGAAGACGTTGCCGGGCAGCGGCTCCTCCATGTTTTTGAGCAGGGAATTGGCCGCCTCGGTTGTCAGCTCCTGGGCTTCGGCCAGAACGATCACCCGGCAGCCGCTGCCGCGCGGCGGTTCACCCATGACGCGGCGGACCTCGCGCACATCGTCTATCTTGATGCTGCCTTCCCGCCCATCCAGAACGAACAGATCCCTGAAGGCGTCCGACCCTATCTGCACACACGGGGCGCAGGCCATGCAGGGCTTCGTATCCGCCGTGCAATTGAGAAGCCTGGCCCAGTGCAGTGCAGCCTGGTGCCTCTCCCGGCTGCTGCCGCCTTCCAGCAGCAGCGAACGGGGAGGTTGCGCCCGGAGGCGTTCAAGATATCCGCGGACCCCGCTGGAACGGACCGGTATCGGGAAAGTGGTCGTTGCTCATGAAGGTCTTGCGTCCAGTTGAGGCCGAAGGTCGTTTCGGAGCTGCATACCCACGCGACGGCTGTTAGCGCATGATGGTCTGTTCCCTGCCGGGACCCACGGAAACGATGCTTACGGGTACGCCCAGCAACTCTTCCACGCGGGCGATGTATTTTTGGGCATTGACGGGAAGTTTCTCGTACGAGGTCACGCCGCTGATGTCCTCCTGCCAGCCGGGCAGGGTCTCGTATATTGCCTGCACCAAGGCAAGGCCGTTCTGGTCCTGGGGGGGGTAGTCGATGCGTTGGTTTTTATACTCGTAGCCTACGCAGATTTTCAATTCGTCCAGGCCGCCCAGCACGTCGAGCTTGGTCATGGCGATGCCTGTGGGCGAGTTCAGACGCACGGACTCGCGCATGACCACCAGGTCGAGCCAGCCGCAACGCCGTTTGCGTCCCGTTGTCGCGCCGAACTCCGCGCCCTTGGTACCCAGATGGTCGCCAACGGCGTCGTCCAGTTCGGTCGGAAAAGGCCCTGCGCCCACGCGGGTGGTGTAGGCCTTGACCACGGCCACCACGTTCTCGATGCGGGCCGGGCCGCATCCGGCACCGGCGGCGGCATTGCCCGCCACGGTGGAGGAGGAGGTCACGAACGGGTAGGTTCCGTGGTCGATGTCCAGATGGGTTCCCTGCGCGCCCTCGAAAAGCACGGATTTGCCCTGGTCTCCGAAGGCCTGGATGGCGGCGGGCACGTCGCCGATGTATTCGGCAACGCGGCGGACAAAGGGAAGGATCTGTTCGAAGATCAGGTCTGCTTCCAACTGCTCGGCACCGTACATGGCGAACAGGGCGTTCTTTTCCGGCAGGGCGGCTTCGATCTTCCGGCGCAGCAGGGGTTCGTCCAGGAAGTCCCCGGCGCGGATGCCGATGCGGGCCATCTTGTCTTCGTAGCAGGGACCGATGCCCCGGCCTGTGGTTCCGATCTTGCTGCCCTTGGTCTTGGACGTTTCGCGGGCGGCATCCAGGATCTTGTGGTACGGCATGATAATGTGCGTGCGCAGGCTGACCATCAGGCGGTCCGGTCCCACCGGCACGCCCTGCTGGCTGAGGGTGTCGATTTCCTTGCAGAAAACCTCGGGGTCCAGAACCACGCCATTGCCTATCATGCAGGTCTTGCCCTGATGCAGCACGCCGGAAGGGATAAGGTGCAGAACGACCTTTTTGCCTTCCACCACCAAGGTGTGGCCGGCATTGTTGCCACCCTGGAACCGGACAATGCCATCGGCGCCTTCGGTCAGCAGGTCGACGAGCTTGCCCTTGCCCTCGTCGCCCCATTGCGCGCCAATGATTACAGTGTTGGCCATGAGTTGATCTCCTTCACAAAAACATTACGGAAGCAGGCTGAAAAATTCAGGCCCACACGTTTTTCACGATACTCGCAAGCTATAGGCGATAAAAGCAAGCTGGCGTACTTGTCAACGATCCTGTAGCATGAAGATTCGGAAACGGAAAAATACATCATGGAGCAGACTCTGCGAAAAGGCCCGCCCGCCTGGGGCAACCGGGCCATTCTTCTTGCCCTGGCATTGGTGGAAGTATTTCTGCTGCTGCACATGGAGCACGCACGCCGCCAGGAAGAGGCGCGTACCGTCCGTATTGCCACGGCCTCCACGGAAGCCGTGCGCAGCCGTCTTTCCCCGTACGGACCGGGCTTCGAACTGGAGCTGGTCCGCACCTTTGCCAGAAACTACGGTCTCAAGGTCAAATGGCTGCCGCTGCAATCCTGGGAAGAGGGGTGGGACATGCTGCGCCGCGAAAAAGCGGACATCCTCATCGGGCCGGGGCTTGTTCCGCCCGAGGATCCGCCCATCAAAGACCTTGTCTCGGGTCCCAGCTATGGCGCGTCCAGCCCTGTTGTTCTGCATCACAAACGCAAATTCGGCATCGACGACCTGAGCACCCTCTGCAATCGTCCCATACTGGTGCAGAACATCCCGCAATTTCCCGCCATGCTGCGGGATGTTTCTGAAGACGCGGCCTGCGAACCCTCGGCAGCGGTTTCCGGCAGCCTGAAGATGCCTCCGTTCCTGCACCGGATAGAGGAGCTGGAAGCCCGCTTCGGACTGGCCGACGAACGGCTGTTTTCCCTGTGGCACCCGTTTTCTCCCTCCATCCGGATTTCCAGCCGTCTGGAGGACAAGATTTTCCGGCGCTGGTATTGGCGTACCGACACGCGAAAGAAATTGCCCCTTATCCTCGATGTTTTTTGGGCCGACCAGGGGCGCGGCCTGAGCGCGGAGCTTGGTGCCCTGTATTTCGGTTTTTTTCCAAACCGGACGGATTTCTACGAGCTGTACCAATTGCGCGAAGCCATGCGGACCCTGTTGCCGCAGTATGCCGAATCCATCATCAAGGCTGCCCAGGATAACGCCCTGGACCCCTTGTTTCTGACCGCGGTCATCTACCAGGAATCCCGGTTTGACCCTTACGCCCGCAGCAGGACCGGAGTGCGCGGCCTTATGCAGATAAGCTCCGCCACGGCGGAACATCTGGAGATTCAGGACCGTCTGGACCCTCTCCAGAGTCTGTACGGAGGAGCCGGCTATCTGCGCGACCTGTATGATCGCCTGGATGGTTTCGACCTCCCGGTCTGGGACCGCTGGTTCGCGACCCTGGCCGCCTACAACCAGGGCATGGCCCATACCCGCGACGCCATCCGGCTGGCCCAAAGCCAGGGACTGGACCCCACGCGCTGGCGCAACATCCGCAAGGCGTTCAAGCAGTTGTCCTGGGAACGTTATTACAGCAAGGCCGAACACGGATACACGCGCGGCTACGAGGCCGCAAAATATGTGCGCAACATCCGTTATTTTTATTATGTGCTGAAGGGGCTAGCCGTCCTCTCGCCGGACGAATTTGAGGACCTTGCCGCTCTTGGCAGGAGTGTTCCGGCTGGTTGGCCGCGGTGATTCCAGAGAGGGTTTCGGAAGGGGCTCGGCAGATGGAGCAAGAGGGATGCCGGATGGCGGAACCCCGGCTCCGCTTTTTACGCCCGGTTCCCTGGACTGTGCCCAATGGTGGTTGAACAACTGGTTTTTGTAGCGCATGCCCTGGATCATACTGAGTATGAGCACGGCCTCCTCCCAACGCTCCGAGGGTTCGAAGCGGGCCACGATTTCGGCATACTTCTCCCAGAGCGAGGCCAATGAAGCCTCGTCCAACGCATTGATTTGCTTGGCGACTTTTTTAAGAATTCGTTCCAAATCCGTTCTCCTTACACGCGGGTTGTTATCAGAATTCAAATGGCGAGCCAAATGGTAATCGCGTGACGCACCTTGTTTTCCGGGATGGCGCGGAAGAACTCCCCGCACGGCTCCATTTGCCGCTGCGAAGCGGCTGTGATACTCAGCCTTTTTACGCTGGCATATTCGCGGCGACGCGCCGTCAAACGCCGTCCCGAACATACAGGAGGCTTCCCATGAGCGATCTGAAAGCAATGTACAAGACCATACAGCAGGACCCGTTTCCCCAGGAGATGACCATCACCCTCGGTGCGACCAGGATGGTCTTCGCCAAGCGCACCTGGACCCTGGAAGGCGAGGAAAGGGGCCTGCGTTACGGGGAAAACCCGGACCAGCCCGCCGCCCTGTACGAACTGCGCGACGGACAATTGGAGCTGGACGGCGTGGCCTTTCGCGGACCGGGCAAGGGCCTTGTCTCCAGCCTGACAGAGGAGCACATGCTCCAGGCGGGCAAGCATCCGGGCAAGATCAACCTGACCGACGTGGACAACGGCCTGAACATGCTCCAATATCTGGCGGCCAAACCCGCCGCGGTCATCCTCAAGCACAACAATCCCTCGGGCGCGGCATGGTCCGCCGAAAGCCTGTCAGACGCCTTTGCCAAGGCGTTCGCCTCGGACCGCATCGCCGCCTTCGGCGGAACCATCGTTGTCAACCGTACTCTGGATGCGGCCACGGCGGAGCAGATCAACTCCGCCTATTTCGAGGTGGTGGCCGCTCCGGAATTTGAACCGGCCGCCCTGGACATCCTCAGGTCCAAGAAAAACCTGCGCATCCTGCAGATTCCGGGCATCAACGGGCTGGCCGATCTGGCCGGGGAACCGTTCCTGGAGTTCAAATCGCTCATCGACGGCGGCCAGATTCTGCAATTTTCCTTCCGCAACCGCATTCTGAGCGAGGACGACTTTCTGCCCGCCCAGGCGGAAAAGGACGGCGTGACCCTTTCGGCGCGCGGCCCCAACCCCAGGGAAGCCGACGACCTGCTCTTTGCCTGGGCCGTGGAAGCGGGCGTGACCTCCAACTCGGTCATCTTCGTGCGCGACGGTGCCACCGTGGCCATTGGCACGGGCGAGCAGGACCGCGTGGGCTGCGTGCAGATCACCATCGGCAAGGCCTACACCAAATACGCCGACGGCCTGTGCTTCAAGGAGCAGGGCTGCTCCCTGTACGAACTCAAGCTCAAGGCCGGTTCGGACGCGGCGGCCGCCAAGGCCCTGGCCGACATCGAGCGCCGTACGGCCGAAGCCAAGGGCGGACTGGCCGGAACCGTGCTGGTATCGGACGGTTTCTTCCCTTTCCGCGACGGGGTGGACCTGGCCGTGGAGCAGGGCGTCACGGCCATTGCCCAGCCGGGCGGCTCCATCCGCGACATCGAAATCATCGGCGCGGTCAACGAGGCCCGACCCCAGGTGGCCATGGTCTTCACGGGCCAGCGGTCCTTCAAACACTAGTTTGCCGTGTCCGCCCGGAGCGGCGTGAGCGAGCCGAAAACCTTTTTTTCGGGATCGCGACCCTCCGCACAGCACGATTGCATTGTGTGGACGTCTCATTGGTCGGGCAGGCATTCGTAAGGCGGGCGCAACGTGTTGGCGCGTCCATTTCAACTGAACAGAACTCGACCGGGCCAGCCTGAATTTTAGGCAGGCTCCGACCCGGTCGTTTTTCCTTTCGACTTCACATTGCGACCATCGGCAGGATTCATGAGCGCCAATCCGATAATTCGTCACCCCGGCCCCGGCTGTGTGGTGGAATTCATGCAGGGCAATGCCCCCACCCTGGCCTGGGTGCTGGAGGAACAATCCGGCAAACTCAGACTGTACACCCTGAACAAGCGGGAAACCAAGCTGCCCGCGGTCCGGCTTCTGCCCTGGTCCGGACCTGCCCTTGTCCCGGACGTGTCCAGGGGCGACATCGACGCCGAGCTGCAACGCCGCCATGAAGCGCGCCAAGCCATTGAAACCTCCCTGGACGTGGTGGAATTGTGGGACATGGTCCAGGGCGAAGTCCCGGCGGCCCCGGCCCAGTGGTTTGCGGAAATGGTTTTTCAGGATCCGGACGTCGATCAGGTGGCTGCCATGGGACGGGCGCTGCTGGCCTGCAAGTCCCACTACAAGTTTCAGCCTCCCGAATTCGTCATTCTGGACCCCGAGACCGTGGAGCGCAAACAGACCGAGCAGGAGCGGGAACGCATCCGGCAGCAACTGATCTCTTCGGGGCGCGATTTTCTGCGTGCGGTCTGGGACGGCAAATCCCCTCAGCAGCCCGATCCGGAAACAGCGGCCAACCTCAAGGAACTTCTCCTGACCTTGATCGCCGACCCGGAGTGCGCCGAGGCAGGCCCGGTCTGGCGCGAACTGCGCAAGGGATTTCCCGACACGCCCCACCTGCCGTTGCTTCTGGCGCAGAAATGGGGCGCGGTTCCCGATCATTACAATTTCCATCTGGACCAGGCCGGCTACAGGCGCGGCAACGACTGGAGCGCGATCCATGCCGATGAAATCGCGCAGCAACTCCGGGCCGTGGAAGCTCTCGGAGCCCCCCAGGCCACCGGCTTTGTGAGCATCGACTCGGCCAGCACCCGCGACATCGACGACGCTTTCCACCTGGAAGCGCATTCCCAGGGCGGCTTCCGGCTGCGTCTGGCACTGGCCAATCCTGCCTTTGCCTGGGATTTCGGCGGTCCGCTGGACAAGGACGTGTTCGACCGCGCCACCAGCATCTATCTGCCCGAAGGCTCCCTGCATATGATGCCGGAGGAACTGGGCATCAACGGCTACAGCCTGTTGCAGGAAACAGTGCGCCCCGGCATGGTGCTGGACTTTCATCTGGATGAAAAGGGCCGCATGCAGGACTGCGCCATCAGCCTGCAGGCTGTCCGCGTGGAACAGAACATCACCTACGAGCAGGCCGAGGAGGCCATAGAAGGCGAAAGCAGTCCGCAATGGGGGGCAATGGTTGTCATGGCTGCCCAGGTGGGCGAACTTCTGCGCCAGGCGCGCATCGAACGCGGAGCCGTGGTCATCGACAGGCCAGACCCGGAAGTGATCCTGCATGAGGACGGCGGCGCCACCCGCGTGGAAGTGGTCATGAAACCGGCCACGCCCAAGGCCCAGGTGCTTGTCAGTGAAATGATGATTCTGGCCAACGAGGCCGTTTCCATCTGGGCTACGGAGCGCGGCCTGGGGCTGTACCACCGCACTCAGGATTTCACCCTGCCCAAGGAATACGCCGGACTGTGGACCGACCCGCACGAGATATTTTCCATTGTGAAGCAGTTCGGCCCTTCGCTTCTGGAAGTCGAACCGCGTCCGCACCGGGGCCTCGGGCTGCAATCCTATGCGCCTTCCACCTCGCCCCTGCGCCGCTACCCCGATCTTGTCAACTGCGCCCAGATAGGCCATTTCCTGGCCCACGGCCACGCCAAATGGACAAAGGACGAGATGGAGGCCATGCGTCCCCGGGCTGGTGGCCCGGCTGGAAGCCGCCGGACAGGTGCAGCGCTTCCGCCCGCGCTACTGGAAGCTGGAATACTGCCGCCAGACGCGCAAAACCCTGCGCGAGGCCGTGGCCGTGGACGATTGCGGCAATTTCATCACCCTGGCCATTCCCGAGTTGCAGATATTTGTTCGGGCGGACAAGAAACTCACGGGCGACAAGTGTCATCCGGGCATGTTGTTCATGGTCAGTTTTGGTCGGGTCGATCCCCTGATGAACGAAATTCAGGTGGCCGAGGTACTGGAAGCCTGATCCGCTGTTTTCCTTTGCATTTGAAAGCAAAAAAGCCCGACGTGTCTTCCTGTGGAGGAAAGAAACGCCGGGCTTTTCAGACTGCCGACAAAGGCCTGATAGTTGCGTTGCCTTGAAAAAATCAAACCCTCGCGCATCAAAAAATACGCGTTGTTTTTGAATTTTTCTCGCGCCTTGCTCTCAGGCCGTTTGCAACGGCCTGCCGGATTGCACGTTCTGCTGGTTATTCCGTAACGACCATCACGCTGCTGGCCTTGACCATGGCCTTGACCTTCGAGCCTTCTTTGATGCCCATTCTTTCAACGGACGTCTTTGTGATGACGGAAACAACTTCGACTCCGGCGGCGATTTCGATGACAACTTCGGCGTTGACCATTCCGATGTTGACCGATTTCACGACTCCGGGGATAAGATTGCGGGCGCTGACTTGCATGGTTCCTCCTTTCTTGTGTCAGGTTTTGGAAAAAATACTCGGATTGCCACCACTTTTGCACACTTTATCGGTTTATGAAAGGCCTGCCCGTGCAAACATTCAAGTGCCGACCCCTTTCATCATTAAAACCAGATGGTTCGGCCCCTGGTTTTTATTTCGGAACATCAGCTCCGCACGAACGCCCAGGCCGCTTCCATATCGTCCACAGCGAAGTATTTTTCGATCAGCTCCTCCTTGGGCCTGCCCAGGATGGCGTTGTCCAGTTTGATCAGCACCTCCATGATGCCGCTGTCCGCCACAATGGCCAGATGACGCATCTTGTCCATGTTCTTCAGGGAGTATTTGCCGTCGCTGACAAAGGCCATGAATTCGCTTTCAGTAAACTTCAGCTGGTCTATCTTGCACAGGATGTTCACCCGCTCGTGGCCCTGCGCAAGCACGTCTTCAAAGGCCTTGCGAAACACTTCCACGTCTTCCTTGGTGTATCCGCCGGTAATTTCCACGCCCAGTACATCACCGCTGCTGCCGTCCAGAATATGGATCATACCCTTTCTCCTCTATTTTGAAAAAAGTTCAGATACCATTTCATACCTCAAAAAAAGCCTTACCAAAACAAAAAACATCATATTTTCTTTTCCTGCGCACCGGCATAAAAGCCGCATCTTTATTTTTGACAGCGGCAAATCAACGGGGATATAGCGCAGGGCTGGACCCGGTGATGTGCCGGGCAGCATCCCATCCGCCAACCTTTCCCCTTTTTTTCAACCAAGAAGCGTGTGATGTCCACCGAACCCAAAGCCCTTGTTCCTGCGAAAATCCACCTTTCTCCCGGAGTGCGCTTCATGATGCTCGGGGCCATGCTGTTCAGCATGGGAGCGGCCAGCATCAAGATGGCGGGGGAATACGTTCCTCCGTCGCAGATACTTTTCGCCAGGGCCGTGGTTGGGATGTGTTTTTGCCTCTGGATGACGCACAAGGCGGGGATCGGGCTTCTGGGCAGGCAACGGGGGCTGCTTTTATTGCGCGGTTTTTTCGGCGCGGGCGCCTTCTTCACCATGATATATGCCTATGTGCATCTTCCTCTGGCCGACGCCACGGTGATCATATTTCTGCATCCGGTTCTGGTCGCCGTGCTGGCCTGGATGGTGCTCAAGGAACGTCTGCCGCGGCCGGCCTGGTTCTGCATCCTGGCAAGTCTGGCCGGGGTCGCCCTTGTGGTCAAACCCGGATTCTTATTTTCCCAGACCCACGCCCTGGACCGGACGGGCGTCCTGATGGCGTTCACAGGCGCCTTTTTCAGCTCCGTGGCCGTATTGGCCGTGCGCCGGCTCACCCGTACGGAGCATCCGGCCACGATAATGCTCTACCCGCTGCTCGTCATTCTGGCCGCCGCACCTGCGGCCGGGGGCGCGGAATGGGGAGTGCCCAACCCGCGGGCATTTTTTCTCATGCTTATGGCCGGCATTTTCATGAATGCCGGGCAGTATTGCATGACCCGGGGCTACGGACTCGGAACCGCGGCCATCATCAGTGCGGTGGGATATCTGGAAATAGCCTTCGCCACCCTGTGGGGGCTGGGGCTTTTCGGGGAGGTCCCGGACATGGCAACCGTCGCGGGCGCGGCGATTATCGTCGGTTCCACCTACCTGCTGGGCAGGATTCGTCAGACAGGATAGAAGGCTGTTGAGATCCCGTTGTCTTGAAGCCTTGTATTTCCCGCAAGCAAAAGTCCCCATGGCGTTTCGCCATGGGGACTTTTGCTTGCGGGAAATTGCGGGTCCAGGGCCATCATGGCCCTGGCGGAGGCGTGGGGGCGGCGCCCCCACATCTTGTCAGCTCACCCATTCGTCGTCTTCGTCAATGGGGGTAAAGCCGCGGCGCATGGTGTTTTCCGTAACACAGCGCGGGTCGAGGAATTGCAGCAGGTAATCGGGTCCGCCGGTCTTGGAGCCGACGCCGGACATGTTGAATCCGCCAAAGGGCTGACGGCAGACCAGGGCACCGGTGTTGTTGCGGTTGAGGTACAGGTTGCCCACGCGGAAGTCGCGGCGAGCCTGTTCCAGATGCTTGGGGCTGCGCGAGAACACGCCGCCGGTCAGGGCGAAGCGGGTGGAGTTGGCGATGTCGATGGCCTCGTCAAAGGTCTTGGCCTTCATCACGGCCAGCACAGGGCCGAAGATTTCCTCCTGGGCGATGCGGTGTTCGGTGGTGATGCCGTCCACAATGGTCAGGGGAACGTAGGCGCCGCCCGAGGGTACTTCGCGTTCCACCAGGATGTTGCCTTCCTGGCGGGCGATTTCGATGTATTCCTTCACATTGTGCGCCTGGGTTTCGTGGACCACGGGTCCCATGTAGTTGGACGGGTCTTCGGAAGGGCCGATCTTGATGGACTTGGCCGCTTCCACGAGGCGGCTGACGAACTTTTCGTAGATAGGTTCCACCACGATGACGCGGGAGCAGGCCGAGCACTTCTGGCCCTGGAAGCCGAAGGCCGAGTACAGGATGTGCAGCACGGCTTCGTCCAGGTCGGCGTCGTCGTCCACGATGATGGCGTTTTTGCCGCCCATTTCCGCGATGACCTTCTTGCATTGGATCTGGCCGGGCCGGACCTTGGCTGCGGTTTCCTGAATATGCAGGCCCACTTCCATGGAGCCGGTGAAGGCGATGAGGCTGATTTTCGGATGCTCCACAAGGTAATCGCCCATGACCGAGCTGCGGCCCGGGCAGAAGTTGAACACGCCTTCGGGAATTCCGGCTTCGCGGAAGACCTCGACCAGGCCGTATCCGACCACGGAAGCCAGGCTTGCGGGCTTGAATATCACGGTGTTGCCCGTGACCATGGCGGCCGAGCACATGCCGATGGCGATGGCAAAGGGGAAGTTCCAGGGCGCGATGACAGCGGCGATGCCTTTGGGCTGGTAGAACAGGTGGTTGTGCTCGCCCGGCGCGTTGCCCATGCGGCGCGGCTTGGACAGCCGTACGGCTTCGCGCGCGTAGTATTCCAGGAAGTCGATGCCCTCGGTCACGTCGTGGTAGGCCTGGTCCCACTGCTTGCCCACTTCCAGGACCTGCACGGCGGACAGTTCGAAAGCGCGCTTGCGGGCTATGGCCGCGGCCTTGAGCATGTATCCGGCCCGTTCCTGGGCGGACAGGCCGCGCCATGCCGGAAAGGCCCTTTCCGCGGCGGTGACGGCGTCTTCTATTTCACCGGTTCCGGCCTGGCAGACATTGCCGATGACTTCTTCGGGTCTGGCCGGGTTGGTGGAGGCGATGGTGTCTGCGGTGGTCACGTCGCGGCCGTTGATGTACAGAGGATAGGTGGCGTTGCAGGTTTTGCGGACTTCGGCGATGGCATGGGGAAAGGCTTCCCGGTAGGCCGGAATGGTGAAGTCGATCATGGCGTCGTTTCTGAACGGCGGCAGCCCGTCGGTGTCCCTTGCGGTCTTTTGCGACCGGGGCTTGGCGTCCAGCTCGCGCTGCACCGTCATTGCCGGATTTTCCATCAGCCGTTCCACGTCGAGGTCGTCGGCAAAGCTCTGGCGCAGGAAGGATTCGTTGGCCGTGTTTTCAAGCAGGCGGCGCACCAGATAGCCCATGCCGGGCAGCAGTTCGCCGTAGGGGCAGTACAGGCGCACCCGTCCGGCCACGTTTTTCAGGCCCTTGCGCACGGGTTCGGCCATGCCGTACAGCACCTGGAACTCGTAGCGGTCATGGGGAACGTTCATTCCTTTGGCCGCTTCCATGACGAACGAGATGGTCCGGATGTTGTGCGAGGCGCATTGAAAGTAGATGAGTTCCGAGTTTTCCAGAATCTTGCGGGATTGACGCTCAAAGGCCATGTCGGATTCGGCCTTGTGGGTCCAGACGGGCACGGGCCAGCCGTTCTGCATGGCCACGACGGTTTCCTGGTCCCAGTAGGCTCCCTTGACCAGCCGGATGCCTATGGGCAGGTTTTCCGCGCGCGACCAGGCGATGAGATCCTCCAGGTCCTTGTCCGTGTCGCGCAGGTAGGCCTGCAACACGATGGAAAGATGCGGATAGTCGCGGAATTCCTGTTCCGAGCGCAGCCGTTTGAACAGCTCGATGGTCATTTCCTTGTACTTGAGGGCTTCCATGTCGATGCACATGAAGCCGCCCATGGCGATGATCCGGCGGTAGATGGGACGGAACCGCTTGAGAATGCCCTCGATGGAGCCTTCCTGGTCCACGGATTTGGCCTGGGAGAAGAAGGCCGAGGGTTTGACCGAGACGTTCACCTTGGGCGCGTATCCCCAGTCCAGGTCGCCGGACGCGTCCAGGGCGTTCCACTTGCCCTGATCCCTGGCAATGACTTCGAGCAGTTCCAGGTAGCCGTTCATGTATGCTTCGGCCTCTTCCTCGCTCACCGTGGCCTCGCCCAGAAAGTCCACTGTGAAGCCGAAACCGTTCTTGCGCAGTTTTTTCAGCGTCTTGAGGGCTTCCTTGGTGTTCTGGCCGATAATGAACTGCTTGGCCATGTTCTCGATGTTGGACCGGATGACCTTGCCCATGGCCTTGGCGGCAAGGCCGCCGAACATGCCGGATTTTTCCGCACCCCATTTGAGCACCGAAGGAATGTCGTCGCAGCCTTCACCCGTGAAATATTCCTCGATATGGCGCTGCAGGGATTCCGAGGTGTTCAGGTAGGGCAGCACGTCCACAAAACGGAACAGCTGCACCTTGAAATCCTCGTTTTTCATGGCCCAGTCCATGACCTTTCCCGTCCAGAATCCCTTGTTGAAAATCGACGGGGCCTCCCCCTTGATGGATTGGAAGAATTCCTTGCCACGGCCGGTGATCTGTATATCCAACTGTTGTTGATCCATCTCTTTCTCCCTCTTTTTTATTCGCCGGACAATACGGCGGGAAATCCTGCCGATTCCTTTATGGATTCAAGGACAATGGTGGAATTGGTGTCGTGCACCGATGCGACCTGCCCGATGCGCCGGAGCAATTCGGCCAGGGCTGCGGTATCCGCAACACGCGACTTGACCAGAAAGGCCGCGTCGCCCGCCGTGTAATGCACCTCCATGACGCCGGGAATGGATGCCATGGCCCGGCCCGCTTCCAGGCTGCCCACGGCGTCGCGTGTCTGCACCTTGGTGAAGGCGGTCAGGGTGAGGCCTGCCGCGCGCGGATTCACCCGGACGTCGTAGCCCAGAATCACGCCCCGCCGTTCCATCTTGCGGATGCGTTCCAGCACTGCCGACGGAGCCATGGCCACGCGGCGGGCAATTTCCGCGTTACTGGTCCGGGCATTTTCATGAAGAATGTTCAGAATTTTTACATCAATATCGTCAATCATACTTTTTTCGAGCCTTTTTTCAGACGATAGTTCTTTTTTTGTTTTTTTGTCAATGCGTTTGGAAATGGTCGGCTTTGCCGGGGCGCGGAAAGGCAAAGAATGGAGGCGCAGGCAGGCAAAAAAAAGATGTGCGCACGGGGCGCATACGGCTCCGTTCTTTGGGCCGGTGTTGCGCAGCCTGCGAAGATCGGCTGTTTTTCCGGGGAACACGGCGCGGCGGGGAGGCAATTGCAAAAGGCAGGCGTCGGCACAATGGCCGACTGCGACGGGGCAGGGAAGGGGAATCCCGTCTATTCGACCGTCTTGATGTTGACGCAGCCCCGGTGCAGGGTTTCAAGACCTTTGCGGTCGGTGACGACGATGTGCCTTTACGCCGTCCTGGCTGGTCTGCAATGCGATGAGTCCGGACTGGGAAAGGTTTCGCAGTCTGTCGATGATGTCCGTCTTGGGCATGACGAAGACGCTGGACAGGATGTTGACGAATTCGTCGAACAGGATGTGTTCCTGGCCGTGCAGCGCCAGAAGGTAGGCTATCTGGGCAAGACTGTGCGCAAGGTGCGGAACGCGCAGGGATTTTTGCGTGGCCGAGCGCAGGCGGGAGACGAGCACGTTGATGGTGGCGGAGATGACTTGCGGGGATTCGTCCAGAAAACGATGGAAGTTGTCCCGTGTCACAGCCACGAGTTTGCAGTCCGAAAGGGTCATGGCCGTGGCGGTGCGCAGTTGCCCGTCCAGGATGATGGCCAATCTCCCCGAACACGGTCACGGGGGAAAGCACGGCCAGAACCTTCTTGCGCCCCTCCACCCTGGTGGATATCTCAACCTTGCCTTCCGTGAGGAGATAGGCGCAGTCGCCCTTTTTCCCCTTCTCCGAAGACCATCTGGTTCTGGACGTAATTCTTGACCACAAATCCTTTCATGGGGGCTACTTCCCGATATCCCGGCCGGCGGAAAACGCCTTGGCCACGGTTTCCCCCAGCCCGGCATAGGTTTTCCCGGTGCCTGTCACATAGATGAGCGGATCGATCTTTGCCGGGTCGGGTTTGCCGTCGGTGGTGCATTCCTCGGAGACATGCACCTGGATGATTTCTCCCACCACCAGCAGATGGCAGCCGAGATCCAGACGGTGAAGCATGCGGCATTCCAGGTTGACAGGGCATTGGCCGATGAGCGGCGCGCCGGTTTCGCCCCGGAATATTTCAAAGCCGCAGGCGGCGATCTTGTCCACCTTGGCTCCGGAGGCAATGCCGCAGTAATCCACTTCCCTGGCCTGGGCCACGGAAGGGATGTTGATGGAAAAGACCTTGTTCTGGTCGATGCCCCGCATGGTGTGGCGTTCGGGACGGATGCCCAGGCTGAGCATGGGGGGGGTGCTGTTGGCAATGCCCACCCAGGCGGCGGTCATGGCGTTGGGGGTGGCGTCGACATCCGAGGCCACCAGCACGGCGGGCATGGGGTAGATAAGGGGGGTGGGGCCGAGGGCAATCTTGGGCATGGCGGAATCCTCTTGTCTGCGGGTTGCGCCGCTGCCCTGCCAAGGCTGCGGCAAGCCGGTCTGTGCGAACCGGGACGGACGGCGCCGCGGTAACAGCCGGGGCCTGTCAGAATCTGGTGACGGCGCTTTCGTTGCCGAAAAAGACTTTTTTCCTGGTTTCGCCTGTTTGTCCCGGATATTCCCGGACAGGGTCATGCGGTAGCCGAAGGCGATGAACAGGGGACCGCCCACGAGTTTGTCGGGCTTGAGGCGGAAGGAGAAGGGAAGGCCTTTGTTTCGGGTCAGCCCCGCCAGATCCGCCGGATCGAAAAGGAGCAGGTCGCGGGCCAGGACGCGGCCCTGGGCGTCGGCGACATAGGCCTCGAGCCAGAGTTCCTCCACCGAGTCCGCCCATTCGGGGATGTTCTTGCGCAGCAGGAATGCCAGGCCGTCCACTTCGAAGTTGTCCGGCAAGGCCTTGGCATCGTATTCGAAACGCCAGAATTTGAGGCTGAGCTGCCTGGGTTCGTCGAGCTGAAAGGGGTTGCGGGCCAGATGGCGGACGCTGGTGTGCGAACAGGCCGAAGTGAGGGCGGCAAGGAGAACGAGGGCGATAAGGGCTGGAAATTTGCGTCGCATCAACAACCTTCCATTGCAGTAAGCAGGCGGGCCGAGGTTTCGGACTCCGTGGTGACAGACCGTGCCCCACATGACGGAAGGGCTGTTCTCCGGCCACAATAGCAAAGAGACCGGAGCAAGAAAAGCGGAGAATGGCAGTCCTGCGGCCATGGGTCCGGCCCCGGACACTTGCGTCCGGGCCTGGGCTGCATTACATTGCAAGGGTGAGTGATGTCGTTTGGAATGGACCGATTGAAACCACGGTTTACCCGTAATCGCCAGGAGCAGGCCAATGTTCGCAGGAGATGATTACACCGGAGTGGCTGCGGGCTACACCCATGTGGGACCTGTGGGCCATGTGGAGCCGGGGCCTGCCGGACACTTCGAGCCGGGGCCTCCAGGCCGTGTCGTTCCCGGTCCTCCCGGACATTTCGATCCGGCCCCGGCCACCCGGTATGCGCCGGTCTCCCGAGCCGCCGGCCCGGTGGTGGCCATGCCCGTGACCCGAACCACCTGGGACCAGGCCACAGGGGTCATTGCCAGCCTGCGGGTCTAGTGAGACGTCTGCAAGACACGGAGACGCGTCGTGCAGAGGGACGCGATCCGCAAAAACGCGGGGTTCGGTCTGTTCACGCGGCTTTTGGCGGCCATGCCCACCATGTTCCGTTCAAATCGCTGGTGAGGCCCCCTGTACGACAAGCCGGGCCTGTCAGCGCACGTTCTGCACCCTGAGATACAGCATCAGGCCGAGATGGTCAGGCCCAGGCCCATCCAGCCGAGAGGGCCGGGAAGAATGCCGCCCAGCAGGAGGATTTCCCCGGCCAGGGAGAAGACCACCTCCATGGACTGGGTACAGTCCACTGCCGCGATCTGCGCTGCCGATACGGCAAGATGGCGGGCGTAGAGAAACAGGCTGGTGGCAACCACCCCGGAAAAGAGGGCGACCAGGGCCGTGTTGAGCATCTGTCCTGCGGAGGGAGGCGGCGGCGCGGCCATGACGACGAGAACCGCCCAGAGCGGCAGGGAACCCAGCGTCAGCAGGAGAACCCGGCAAAAGGCGTTGCCCATGGCCGGGTGGTCGATGGCCGGAATCCGGTCCATCCAGCGGTGGATTTTTTTTTCAGAGTCCTGGCTGGCCTCCCAGACAAGCTGATTGCCGAACGGGTAGGCGAATGCCGCTGCAAAGACGGGGATCGCCCCCAGAAGGATATCCTGCCAGGACCGCGTTTCCCCCTGCTCCACATTGACCAGCACCACGCCCGCGAAAACAACCGCCGTGAGCAGCATTGCCCGGAGCGGCACCTTCCGGCCGAACAGCAGCAGGACAAGCGGCGTCGCCAGAATGGTTGTCTGCCAGGTCGTGGCCACCACCCATCCCGGAGTATAGGACGCGCTGAAGGTGATGAGCGCGTAAAACGCGCCGAATCCGACGCTTCCGGCAATGGTCCAGAATATCCAATGTCTGGCGAAGAGGCGGAGCGTGTCCCGCAACAGGGCCGGCCGGAAAAGCAGAAATCCCGCCCCCAGAAGCAGCATCATCCAAAAGTAACGCAGGCTGGCCGACCACACCCAATGCCCTCCGTCCAGGCTCATCGCCCTGTTGAGCACAAAGGTGGAACTGAAGAACATGGCCGCCAGGACGCCGGTAAAAAGAAGCTTCATGGATACCCCGTTGCTGTT
The DNA here is from genome assembly GCA_963665185.2 of Desulfovibrionaceae bacterium. Taxonomy (GTDB): domain Bacteria; phylum Desulfobacterota; class Desulfovibrionia; order Desulfovibrionales; family Desulfovibrionaceae. The sequence continues at coordinate 32,288 of CAXXPO010000022.1, forward strand.
GTCCCACCTCGAGGCAGTTTCTGGATTTCTGACGTGCGAGAGGCGGATGCAAGGACCGCCGCCGGAGTTTCTGAACCGCGGCTTGGGTTCGAGGGATCAGCTACGCGAAATATCCGGAAAAAAGAAGACTTTTATCGGATTCGTGCTCTTTGCCTGCCTTGCGCAGGCTGCACGCCTCCTGCGGTCCGCAAAAACACGTCCGGCGTGGTGTCCGCAAATGACGCATACATATTCTACAGAGGAGCGCGATCCCGAAAAACGCGGGTTTTTATCCGTGCGGTCCACTATTGGCGGTGCAGGCGGGCGATGACCGCCATGCCGCAGGCGTGTTCCCAGATGCCATGTTGTCTGCGAAACGGGCGGACGCGACGCCGGGCGGCTCTTGCGGCAGGAGTCCGCGTCGAGAACGGGGAACGCGCCGGTGGCCAGCCGTATGGACCTGCGCTGCAGGGCTGCCGGGTTACTTGACCGCCACGCTGATGACCGCCCGCCGTATGTCGTGCTCCCGGTTCACCCACTCCTGTATACGGGCGCGGAGGGCGTCGCGCGTGCGGCGCATGGCTTCCAGGCATTGCGCGTTGTCGCGCTCGTTTTCCGGGTCGGGCATGCCCCAGTCGATGTATTGGGAGTGGCCGGGAAACACCGGACAGCGTTCGCCGTTCTCGCAGTCGCAAAGCTGGATGATATGATGGAATTTCTGGCCGCCGGAGTAGAGGGGAGAACACGCTTTTGGGCTGGTCTCCGGCAATGTCCAGCCCGATTTCCTTCATCACCTGCACGGCCAGAGGGTGCTGTTCCCCTGGTTCGAATCCGGCGCTTTCCGCGGAAAACCGACCCTTTCCGAGCTGGTTGAGCAGGGCCTTGGCCATCATGGACCGCGATCCGTTGCGGGACCCGACAAACAGGGTCTTGAAAGTCACCATACCGCACCTCCTTGCACTCTTTGAATAAGCGGACAGCAGCCCGGTTGATCGGAGTGGACCATCGGCAGGCAGGGGGGCGGAACAACCGGAACAGGGCAAGGGTTTTCCGATCAGTGAAAGTTTACTGCATCAGGGAAATTATGCAAGGGCGGCACGTACATCTTTTCCCTACGGCAGGGGCGGGAAGGGCGTTGCGCCTTGTGGAAAGGGGACGCGGGGCCCCGTGTGGGGCGCCGCGTCCCCTTCGGGGGCTAGGGCATGACCTTGATGATATAGGCCTTTTTGCTGGTCAGGTATTTTTTCGCCAGTTTTTGCAGATCGGCGGGCGTAAGTTTTTCCGCACGGTCCGGCTGGTCGCGGTAGTGGTCCAGGGGAAGACCCTTTACCAGGAGCTGGGCCGCTTCGCCGCAGCGGCTGCCCAGGGACTGGTGGTCGCGGAAGTAGTCGCCGCGCAGCAGGTTCACGGCCCTGTCCAGCTCGTCCTGGGGCAGGGGCTGGGTCTGCAATTTGGTCTGCGTGCGGTCGAAGCCGTCCAGGGCGTCCTGGATCTTATCGGGGGCGGTGCGATGTAAAAGGCGAAGAAGCCGGTTTCGGGCGCCTGCCACAGGAAGGCCGTGACAGTGTACCCCAGCCCCTCCCTGTCCCGCAGGTCGCGGAAGAGCAGGCCGCTCTGCCCGGCCAGGATGTCGCGCAACAGGGCCAGCCCCGTGCTGTCGGCGTGGCGCGAACCGGGAATGGGGAAGATGCGCAACAGGTGCGCCTGCTCGCGTTCGGGCAGGGTCAGATCGAGTTCCCTTTTGCGTTCCAGCGGGGACAAGGAAAGGTAAAGGGCTTTGTGCCGGAGCTTTGCAGGGAGGCCAGGGTGTCGGCCAGGACTTCAATCTGTTTGTTGTCGAACGTGCCGCAGACGCTCAGCACAAAGGGCTGGGTCTTTTGTCTGTCCCAGACGGCACGGGCCTGCTCGGGGGTGAAGTTGGCGATTTCGTCCACTTTGCCCAAATGCAGGTATCCGTAACCGGACCGGTGAACAGAAAGGGAAAGGCCTTGCGAAAGGCAAGTCCCATGGGCCGGTCTTCGCGCCGGTTGATGGCGGCCACCTGTTCCTGGCGGGCGCGTTCGGCTTCCTGGGGGGCGAACGAGGGCGCGGTGAGGATTTCCCGGAGAAGGCCGAGGAACTCGTCGCCGAAGCGGTGCGGGAATTTGGCGCTCACGGAAAAGGTGTCACGGCCGGCCGTGACGCCGAGGTCGGCGGCCCGGTCTGCCAGGAAGTCTTCAATGTCTGTCACGGACCGGTTCGTGGTTCCCTTGGGCAGGAGTTCGGCGGCTTGTTCGGCCAGCCCTGCTGGTCCGGGGCAAGCAGGGCGTCGCCGCCGGGCCAGACAATGGAAAGTGCCGTATAGGGCAGGGTGGTGTCGGGCTGGAGTACGATTTTTCCGCCGGGAACGTCCAGGACACGGATTTCTCCGGTGTCCACGGTATCGCCTTTGGCCGTTCCGGGTTGATTTTCCGCCCAGTAAGATGCCACGGCGGTTTCCAGCACGTCGGCTCGTAGTCCTGCGCCCTTGGGCGTGAGCACGGCGGCGCGGAGTCTGCCGGGCAGGAAATAGGTGTTTATGATTTCTCGGAGCTGTTCGGCGCCGGTGTTGCGCAACCCGTACAAGTAGCTTTTTTCGGCATCCTGTCCGCCCTCGAAGAATTGGAAATAACCGATTTTCGAGGCCAGTCCGGACAGGGTTTCCTTGGACTGGTACAGAGAGTCTTCCAGGTTCAGCTTGGCGCGTCGGATTTCCTCGTCCGTGAATTCCATGTCCTTGAGTCCGCTCAGGAACGTCATGAGCTCGGCCCAGAATTCCGCGACGTTTTCCGGGTCCAGGGTGGCGCGGAACATGAACATGCCGGCGCGTTCCATGGTGAAGGCCGAGGCCCAGATGTCGTCCACCAGCCGCTTTTTATACTTGAATTCGCGGGGCAGGCGCGAGCTTCTGTCGCCGCCGAGGATGTGGGCCAGCACTTCCATGGACGGAACCCCTGCATTGTCCAGGCCGGGCAGGGGCAGGGCAACAGCCATATAGACCTTGTTCCATTTGCCGCTCTCCAGGTGCACCACGGGCGCGGAAGGCTCGGGCAGGGGGATTTTTGCAGGAGGCGTCAGGTCGCGGGTGTTTTTCAGGCCGCCGTACAGACGGCGGGCTTCCGCGACGACGTCTTCGGTTTTGATGTCGCCCACGGCCACCAGCAGCATGGATTGCGGCTGGTACATGCGCCGGATGTAGGCGCGCAGGTCCTCCGACGTGGTGGCGCGGATGGTGTCCTCAAAGCCGATGATGGGCCAGCGGTAGGAAAAGTGGGGCCATACTTCGGCCTGCATGGTTTTGAACAATCTGCTGCCCGGATCGTCCAGGCCGCGGCGAAGCTCGGAAACAATGACGTCCAGTTCGCTTTCCAGCTCCTTGGGGTCGAGCGAGGCATTGAAGATCATGTCGTGGGTGACGTCCAGGGCCAGCTTCCAGGAGGCCGCGGGCACATCCACGTAATATACGGTGTAGTCGAAGCTGGTGGCCGCGTTCAGGCTGCCGCCCGCGCTTTCCACGTCGCGGGCGACCTGGCCGGGGGCGCGGTTGGCGGTTCCCTTGAAGACCATGTGCTCCAGAATGTGGGAAATACCGGCCTGTTCCGGAGATTCATAGGCCGACCCCGCATGCACGTACAGACGTGTGGAAACCAGGGGAAAGCGGTCGTCTTCCAGGGTGAGTACGGTCAGGCCGTTTTCCAGGATGGTGACGCGGCTCGCGCCCGGTGCGGACTCGTGTGCCGCCGTGGCGCGGGCTGGCTGAGTTGTCCGGGCAGTCCCTGTTTTTTGCGTGTCGGGCGTTTGGGCCTGCGCGTTAGCCGTGAGCATGATGAGTGCGGCTCCCAGGCAGAATACTATATGGCGAAACATGAAAACCTCCAGTCGAACGAATGGGCATGAAACCTCCGGAAATCTATTTCGGGTCGGGGCCGTTGCAATGGGCAAGAGTAGCCATGGCAGCCTTGGTTGGCAAAGGATTTCGGGGTCGCGTGGAAAAATCTCTCGCGGCTTGACCGTGGCCCGGTGTTGTGGAACACCCTTCCGATGTCGTCAAATAGTTTCCTGTTTTTTGTCCTCAATGCCATGGGGCGGTAAGCTGAAAGGGAATACGAATGCTGTCGCGAGTGAAATCTGCCGCATTGCTGGGCATTGACGCCTTTACCGTGGAACTGAAGTGGACCTCGCCCGGCAGGGCATGCCCGCCTTTACCATGGTGGGGCTGGCCGAAGGCGCGGTGCGCGAATCCAAGGAGCGGGTCTTTTCCGCGCTCAAGAACAGCGGGTTCCGCCTGCCGCCCTCGCGCATCACCGTGAATCTCGCTCCTGCCGACGTGCGCAAGGGAGGCAGCGCCTACGACCTGCCCCTGGCCGTGGGACTGGTGGGCGCGGCAGGCGTGCTTCCGCCCGAGGCCCTGCAAGGCTATTACTTTGCAGGCGAACTTTCCCTTTCCGGGCAGCTCAAGCCGGTGCGGGGCGTCCTGCCCCAGGCCATTCGGGCGCGGGACGAGGGCGCGCGCGGGCTTGTCGTTCCCCTGGGCAACGCTGCCGAGGCCGCAGTGGTGGAAGGGCTTGCTGTCTTCGGTCTGGAAACCCTGGGCCAGACCATTTCCTTTCTGGCCGGGGAAGTCGTGCTTGCGCCCGTGCACAGCGGCGTGGATCAACTTTGGGCCGAACGCGAGAATTTCTTCATTGATTTCGCTGATGTCAAAGGCCAGGAACACGCCAAACGCGCCATTGAAATCGCTGCCGCAGGCAACCACAATCTTCTGTTCATGGGGCCTCCCGGATCGGGCAAGACCATGCTGGCCTCGCGTCTGCCCACGGTGCTGCCGGCCCTGGAATTCGAGGAAGCCCTGGAAGTGACCAAGATCTACTCCGTGGCCGGGATGCTGCCCAAGGAGCACGCGCTTGTCGTCACCCGTCCCTTCCGCTCGCCGCACCACACCATTTCCGACGCCGGGCTCATCGGCGGCGGAGCCTATCCCCGGCCCGGCGAGGTCAGCCTTGCCCATCGCGGCGTGCTTTTTCTGGACGAACTGCCGGAATTCAAAAAGCCTGTTCTGGAAGTCCTGCGCCAGCCCCTGGAATCCGGAAGCGTGACCATATCCCGCGCCGCCGTGTCCATGGCCTTTCCCGCGGGCTTCATGCTGGTGGCGGCCATGAATCCCTGCCCCTGCGGCTACCTGACCGACGAACGCCATGCCTGCACCTGCTCCCCCCTGGCCGTGCAGCGGTACCGTTCCCGCCTGTCCGGGCCGCTGCTGGACCGCATCGACCTGCATGTGGACGTGCCTGCCGTGCCCTACAAGGACCTGAAACAGGAACGCAGCGGTGTGGATTCCGCAGGCATGCGCGAAAACATCCTGGCCTGCCGCGACAGACAATCCAGACGCTACAGGAACACCATCATCCGCACCAATGCCGAACTTTCCGGCAAGATGCTCACCTTCCATTGTGCGCTCGGCGCGGACGAGCACGGCTTTCTGGAAAACGCCGTCAACCGCCTGGGCCTCTCGGCCCGCGCCTTCACCCGCATACTGCGCATCGCCCGGACCATCGCCGACCTGGAAGGCGCGGAAACCATCGACACGCCGCATCTGGCCGAGGCGATCAATTACAGGACCATGGACCGGGAAGGAGCTGTTTAGATTTTGCGGTCGCGCGATGTGCGCGTGGTCGTTTAGGGAGAGAAAGACAGTGCGAGGGGGAAACCCTTTAATCACGGCATTATGTTGGAAACGCACAACCATGACAAGCCCCCAATTTGGGGGCTATTTTTGTTAGAACTGCCATTCGATGCTGAACGAATGTTGGAATGCATTGATTCTCCAGGGCATACAGGCTTGCTTTTAAATATGCCGAGATGCCAAAGTGTATTTACAACCTAACCGACGAGGCATTTGATGAAAGAAGAACCAATTAATATTGAAGCCATACGGGAGCAGATCTCTCAGAAGAGAAAGGCCGCCGAACAGGGCTTGGATTCAATAATCGACGAGTGCGACTCAGAAAGTCTGCTGACAATCCTGATGGCGCATGCTTTGTTGCGGCCAGTCGAAGACATGATCGGAGACAGGTGTGGACACTATGCTTCGATGATAGAAATATTGGCTTCCAAAACAATATGCAAGTTCGGGAATAAGCCGGGCGCCCCCGTTTCCCCTTTTGATGCAATGGAGAGCTTTTCATTATTGGAAGAGTGTTTTTTTTCATCTGATAGTTTTCTAGGGACAGATGAAGGCGAAGGAAGTTCTTCCGACAGCTACAATTCAGCAAAAATTCACTCAGCATATGTTCGAGGAAATGCATACCCCGAACAGACTGAAGATATGATCCAACAAGTCATGGGGCCGTTCCATGTTTGGTTTAAAGAGCAATGCGGCATAACCCCTGAACGTGCCATCTCCATATGCAAAGCAATAACTGACCACGCAGTATCAGTAGTAAATTCGTCTTATGATGAAATCCAGGAATGTGGGGAGCTATACGCAAGGGTGTATTCTAAAATCATAACAAGAAAGAATAAGTCGTTTGCTGATAAACTATTTTTGGAAATACTCCCTGATGAAAAGACAGCAAGGGATTATGGCCTAAAGATTAAACATAACGAATTTATTTCAAAGGACTTTCCTGCCGATTTAAGTAAGCTGGAATTAGAGTCAGTTCCATCCCAACCAGAAATTGATGGGCTCAAAAAGTTGATCGGGGTTTCAAAGGCCACGGTTCGAAGCGACGGCTTCCTTAAAAGGTACCCGCTGTTTGTGCTTGAAGATGGCCGCGTATTGCTTTCAGACTATTCCAACGCAATGGATCAACTTTGGAATGCTTTTGACGAAGTTGCCCAAAAGGATCAGTCTTTCTACGATAAGAGACTCCAAAATAAAAAGGCAAAATGGCTTGAAGAAAAAGGCATAGAAACGTTTTCAAGACTGTTTCCTGATGATTCAATATATCAATCTTTGGATTATCCTGATCCTGACAAAGAGGGGAAGGCAACTACGGAACTGGATATTGCTGTAAAATGGGGACCATTTCTTATTTTGTGCGAAGCCAAAGCAAAGAAGTTTCGGTTTGATCATGTCACGGGTACCCCGGCAAAACTTCGAACAGATTTGAAGAAAAACGCAGAGGATGCTTATAGCCAATGCTTGAGGGCTATGCGGTATATCAAGAGAAGTGGAGAAGCGGTTTTTACAGAACGCAAGACTGGTCGAAAACTATCCATAACTGCGGGTACCACCTCAAAAATATATCCAATATCATTATCATTACACCATCTTGGCGGTTTGGCGACAAAGCTCTCGCAGTTAGGCGACTTGAACTTGTTTCAGTCTATCAGTTTTCCCTTCTCAATATGTTTGTCCGATTTGGATACGATTCTTAAAGCCGACATAACACCAGATGTTTTTCTGCATTATATTGAAAGAAGGATCAGAGTTCTGGAAGATAGCCTTCGCATGGATGGTGACGAACACGATCTTTTCTTGGCCTATCTTGATAGCCGACTACAACTCGTCAATTTTGATATTTTTTGATAGCGATAACCTTGGTGGGGCATTCTTTGGAGGATACTCAGACCAATTCGATAAAATGATGATGCATGAAAGAGGACTTCTGGAAGAAAAGCCAGCAATCCAACTCAAGGTTCCTAAAAACATAAACAAGATACTTGATGAGTTGCGAGCTGAAGCAACAGATGACGCCCGATGGATAGCTTTTTTTTCTGTTGGAACTAGAAGATAGGTGTTTGCACGATATTTCAAAGGTAATCGATGAATTTCGAAATGCTGAGCTACGGTGTGGTGTTAATAGGCGTTTTTCATTTTCTCATGATGATTGTACGATTTTTGTTGCTGCATGTAGCCTCAACACACCGCCTCATGAATTTTATGATTGGCTGGCCTACAGAGCTACTTCTGAAAAATATAAGATGAAAACGGCCAAATGTATCGCCATCGGGATTCGAGCCGGGCAGTCTGAGACCACATGCGAATGTGCAATTTGTTTGGACAACAAGTGGGAAAAAGACGAAAATCTGGAGAGTCTCATCGAATTTCAGCCTCCAACCATGCCAGTTCCAGGTACTTCTTTACCTGGCAGGAATGATCCCTGTCTCTGTGGGAGTGGGGAAAAATTCAAAAAATGTTGCCTTCACAAAATAGAAGAATATCGAAGGAGCGGCATTTTTAAATAATCAGCTTATTGAAAAGATAGATAGGCTCTTCAAAGCAACTCCAAATGCTTGCGGTAACATTCTTCCATCATTGACTTTTCAGTAAAATTGTGTCATATAATGGTCATCGAAGTCTTTCGGTGAAACCATGCACAATCAACACCATTTGCTCGTCGCAAGGGCACGCACAATATCCCTCCCGGAGATCGCTGGATGGGATGACGAGACGGTTCGCGCCACGTTCCAATAGCTACGCTGGCCCGCAACCGGGGATCCCGTATGCCCGAAATGCAAGTGCGTTGACCACTATCATTTGGGAACCAGGGAACAATGGCGATGCAAGGGATGCGGCCACACCTTCTCCATCACCATCGGCACGCCGCATCTGGCCGAGGCGATCAATTACAGGACCATGGACCGGGAAGGAGCTGTTTAGATTTTGCGGTCGCGCGATGTGCGCGTGGTCGTTTAGGGGAGAGAAAGACAGTGCGAGGGGGAAAACCCTTTAAAAAGGGTTCTCCCCCTCGCACTCCCCTTTCCTAAATTTTAATCGGGGAAGACATGCGGTTAAGAGTGTTGCGTGTCATGGAAGCAAAAGTTTTGGGAAAAGGGGGTGTGGGGGAAAAACCTTTTTTCAAAAAGGTTTTTCCCCCACCGGGTTCCTTTTCTCCCTCCCCCGCTTTCCCCGGCCATTGCCAAACCGTTTGAATGCGTGCAGTTTGCGGGCATGATGCATCATGGTGGAAATCTTACGTACTACGCGCGTTTGGCGGGTTGTAATCCGAGCGAAATTCTGGATTTTTCCGCGAACATGAATCCCTTGGGACCTCCGGCCTGGCTGCGCGAGGAGGTGAGCCGGGTCTTGGGCGGTGTGGTTCATTATCCCGACCCGGACTGTCTGGCGCTGCTGGAAGCGGCGGCGGCGCGGTACGGGGTGGACGCGGCGGAGTTGTTCGCCTGCAACGGCACCAGCGAGGCCTTGTTTGTTCTGTCCAGGGTGCTGGGGCGGATGTTCGGGCTGAGGCGTGCCATTGTGCCCGGCCCGGCGTATGTGGATTACCGTTGCGCGGCAGAACAGGCGGGGCTGAACGTGGCCACTTTGCTGCTCGAGGAGGCCGAAGGGTTCCGGGTGGATTTCGCGGCCCTGGACGGGATGCTGGGCGGGGGTTCCGCCCTGGTGTTTCTGGGGCGGCCCAACAATCCCACGGGCGTTGCGGTTGCGGCGCAGGATGTGCGGGATATTGCGGCGCGGCGGCCGGACAGTGTTTTCGTGGTGGACGAGGCGTTTGCGGATTTTCTGGAGGATGAGGACCGGGTGGTGCAGGGGCGTCCCGCCAATGTGGTGGGAATGCTCTCTCTGACCAAATTTTATGCCGTGGCCGGACTGCGCCTGGGGCTGGTGGCTGGTGCGCCGGATGTGGTGGACAGACTGAAGGCCGCGAGCGCACCGTGGGCGGTGAACGGCATTGCCCAGGCCGTGGGTGCGCGGGCGTTGCGGGATGCGGAGTACGCCCGGCGGTCGCGTGCGGAGTGCGCACGTTTGCGGCGGGGGTTGAGCGAAGCGCTGGCAGCGGTTCCGGGACTTCGCGTCTATCCCGGCGAGGCAAATTATCTGTTGTGCAGGCTGGAGCGGGGAAGCGGGCAGGAACTTTTCGACAAGCTGATCACCCGGCGCATCGCCCTGCGGACGTGCGGGAACTACGACGGCCTGGACGACAGGTATTTTCGCGTGGCCGTGCGCACCGAGGACGACAACGCGCGTCTGGTGTCCGCGCTTGCGCAGAGCATGGGGCAGAAGAGATCGTCCCGCCGGCAACGGAAAACACCCGCAATCATGTTTCAGGGGACGTGTTCGGACGCGGGCAAGAGCCTGCTGGCAGCGGCCATGTGCCGGATTCTGCTGCGCAGGGGACTGCGGGTCGCGCCGTTCAAGGCGCAGAACATGTCGCTCAATTCCTTTGTGACCCTGGACGGGGGCGAGATGGGCCGCGCCCAGGCCACCCAGGCAGCGGCCTGTCGGCTGGAGCCGGACGTGCGCATGAATCCGGTGCTGCTCAAGCCGTCCAGCGACACGGGCTCGCAGGTGATCGTCATGGGCAAACCCGTGGGAACCATGCGCGTGGGCGCGTACATCGACTACAAACGGCAGGCGGTGCAGGCGGTTCATTCCGCGTATGACGGACTGGCCGCGGAATCCGACGTCATGGTGCTGGAGGGGGCGGGTTCGCCAGCAGAGATCAACCTCAAGGCGCACGACATCGTGAACATGCACATGGCAGGCTATGCGCAGGCCCGTGTGCTGCTGGTTGCGGACATTGACCGGGGCGGTTCGTACGCATCGCTGATAGGGACCATGGAGTGCCTGGAAGAGCGGGAGCGGGCATTGGTAAAGGGCTTTGTGCTGAACAAATTTCGCGGCGACGCCTCGCTGCTGGCTCCGGCCAATGATATGGTGCTGTACCGGACGGGCGTGCCCGTGCTGGGCGTGATTCCCTACGAGCATGACCACGGCCTGCCGGAAGAGGATTCGGTCTCGTTCAAGGCCGGGCGTCTGGAGCGGGAACGGGGCGCTGCCGAGTTGGATATCGCGGTGATCGACCTGCGTCATATTTCCAATTTCACGGATTTCGACGCGTTTGGCTGCGAACCGGACGTACATGTGCGCCAGGTGCGCAGGCCAGAGGAGCTGGGCTTTCCCGACGCCATCCTCCTGCCGGGCAGCAAGAACACCATCGGCGACATGCGTTTTTTGCGCGAAACCGGACTTTTCCGGGCCATTCTGGACAGGGTGGGAAAAGCGGAGATCGTGGGCATCTGCGGGGGGCTGCAAATGCTGGGACGCACGGTGGCCGATCCGTTGGGGGTGGAGTCGGAAGCCCTGGAAATTCCCGGCCTTTCCCTTCTGCCTCTCAGAACGACCCTGGACGCGGACAAGACCCTGGTCCGTGCGGAGTGCGTCCATTCTCCCAGCGGTTTGAAGGTTTCAGGCTACGAGATCCACCACGGCGTGAGCACGCCCCTGTCCGACGATCTGCTGCCCTGCGTGGTGCGTGCCGACGGCAAGGCCGTCGGCTTCGGCCTGCCGGAACAGCGCGTCTGGGGAACCTACCTGCACGGCGTGTTCGACGCGGATGATTTCCGCAGGTTGTTTCTGGATTCCCTGCGCGTTCGCAAGGGGCTCGCCCCTGTGGGACAGGCAGGCATTTACGATATCCAGCCTGCGTTGGACCGGCTGGCGGACGTGGTGGAGTCGAATATGGATATGGAGAGGGTTTTGAGGATGCTGGGACTGTAAGACGGTTCCTTCCCGCCCTTGTTGTAATGCGGGGGACCGGGGGAGATCATCCCCCCCGGCCGCCGGAGGCAATTTTTTTCCTACGCCACTTCCACTCCGCCCATGTCGTGGCGGAAGTCACATCCTCGCGCAGGGAAGAATACGCTGGCTACACCACCGGGAACAGGGTCTGCATGTGGGCCTTCATGGTCGGACTCAACTGTTTGAACAGCCGGGCGTTGTAGGACGCGTTGTACGGAATCCCCTGGGATGACATGTCCGGATATTTGATGGACGGGTCGGGAACCCCGCCAATTTTGGTGCCCTGGTCGCCAGCCTGGAGTCTTGTCGGGTCCGTAGGCGGCAATACAGTGCTCCCATATGTCAGGTAGTTGGCGGAACCCGAGGTGAGATCGGTATGGACTATCTGTTGTGTGGCAATCGCATTTCTTCTGGATTTGAAGGCAGGCGTCCCCTCTGCAAAAGCCGGATCAACGTTCACCGCCTCAATCGAAATGGTGTAGTCTTTGTTGAGGAATATTTCAAAGGTGCGGAACTGCTGCGGAAAATCACGCAGTGACGAGGTCTCAACCTGCCAGAATCCTTTTTCAGGCTCATTGGCCCTGTCTGGGGATACAAACGCCTTGATGTGATTGACATGGCGGTGTCCGGCGATCCACATCAGCAGGTTGGGGGTATTCTGAAGTTTTTCGACAAGTCCGGCCAGGTTTACGGCGTTGGTCATGGTGGCCGATGCATCGACATCGGAACCTCTCCACCACTCCAGCTCGGTGCCCACATTGGCCACCGCAATGGGAATATGGGCAGCGATGATCATCAGCTGATTGGCTGCCTGTCCATCTTCAAGCTCGGCCTGGAGCCAGGCCCAGCGCGCACCATCAAGAAATCCGTGGCCGTGGATGTCGACAGAGCCGTCGTCTTCCCGCTGGGTATCGTCAAGCACGATGATCTTGAGCGGCACATCGGACTTGGGCTGGAAGCTGTAACAGGCAAAGCCGGCTCTATCGGCCTCCGGCACCAGTTTGAAATTCTGGTTGGATGAAACCAGGTTGAAACCATGGCCCACCGGGCTGGTCTTTGTGTTGAAGAATTCCCGGATAAATTCCTCTCTGTGCAGTGACCGGCGGTCGGGATCGGCGGCAACTTTCGGCGGGGTCGTGTAAAGCCCCACTGCTCCTGATTTGATTATGGCACCGTCAATGGTGGAGCCATCGATGACTCCTTGGAAAAATTGCGGCAAACTTGAATCCGTCAGATTTTTCTTGTCGAACAAGGCGGGGAATTTTTGGGGATCCGGAGTCAGCAAGTCGTTCGATATCGACCAGACGTTTTCGCTTACGTATGAATCCTCAAGACCGGATTCGTACACGGGAAAGGAGCCGACCAGGAAATGGTCGTGGTTGCCCAAGGCCTGATAAAAAGGAATCGATTTATCGAGTCCCGCCGCCTTGAACTGCTTCTGGTAATCAATCTTGTCCGCGCCGAGGTGATCACCCGAGCTAGGGGTGATCACCTCGCCATCGAGGATGTCGATGTACCACCTCAGTTCGTTATACCCGGTCGAATTGCACACATCCCCCAGAGAGATGCCAAAATCAAAGGGATTTTCTTTATTCAGAACGTTTGCGGTCTGGATGGCCGCATCAAAAACATGGGGCGTGTAGGGCATGACCCCCGAATAGATGGATGTGTTTGTTCCGGCGTAGCCAGGATTCGATTGCTGAAGGAACATCAGCTGGTTGGGTGCTTCCTTGTCGGTGAGATGGATATCGGTCATGGCAAAAAAGTTTGCCAGCTTTGTTGTTTTCTCAATGGCTGAGGTATCGTAACTGGGAGGCATGATGTCGTTGCGCGGGTCGATCACCAGAGGCTGGCCTGTGTATTCCCATTTGCCATAGCCCAGACGGTCGTATTCTGTGATGTGGTCGAGTTGATTCCAGGTCAGAGCCGTTCCCCCATTGGGGCTTGTCGCCGGGTCGGCCGGATCAGGCATCGTACCGGGAGTGGGAGGTGCAGAAGGCTTGCCATACGGAAATGTGATCATCCTCGTGGTTGTTTTAACAACCGTGGGGTCAATGGGGTATTCTGCTATCTGTGTTGTGGTTCCGCTTCCTTCGTTGCAGCCAAACATCAAGGGCGTGAAAGAAAAGCATACGGCTGTGCTTGCAACTGTTTTTATGAATCTTCTTCGGGTAACACCATCGCTTTTATCTGTATTGCTTGACTGGTGTGGATTGCTTTTTAACATTATTATGGTTCTCTTGTTTGTGGTTCAGTGCCATTCCGTTCGCCTAAGCCCCAATAAAAGCGTTTAAAAATTTCTTACAAAAATTGCGCAATTGGTGTCCGAGCAACGTTTAACAAAATAATTGGGGGGGAACAGTCAAATAGCACAATCTCCGATCTGGAGTCTACATTTGATTCCGAACCATGTTTATGGAGATGCGAAGAAGTAGTGATGATAATATAGAGTTGTTTCCTTTTTTAAATGAAGTTGGAATTGCCTTTATCTCTTCCGTGCAATGCAATAAGCCCCGGACAAAAGAACACTGTTCTTTTGTCCGGGGCTTATTGCATTGCACGGAATGCGGGGGACCGGGGGAGGTCATCTCCCCCGGCCGCCGGAGGCAATTTTTTCCTACGCCACTTCCACTCCGCCCATGTAGTGGCGGACGACGCGGCCTTGCAGTTCCTGTCCCAGAAGGGGGGTGTTTTTCCCTTTGGAGAACAAGGTCTGCGGGCTGACGGTCCAGGCGTGGTCCGGATCGAAGAGGGAGAAGTCGGCCGGGTCGCCGGGGATGAAGCGGCAGACCCTGATGCCGAAGATGCGGGCCGGAGCGTAGCACCAGAGGTCGATGAACCTGTCCAGGGGCAGCAGGTTGTCGCGCACCAGGGAGTAGGTCTGGCTGAGGGCCGTATCCAGGCCGGAGATGCCGCAGGGCGCGTCCTGGAATTCCACTTCCTTTTCGTGGGCCGCGTGGGGCGCGTGGTCGGTTGCCAGGATGTCTATGGTTCCGTCGGCAATGGCGGCGCGCATGGCTTGCAGGTCGGCCTGGGTGCGCAGAGGCGGGCTGACTTTGGCGTCGGTGTTGTAGCCGTCCACCGCGTTTTCCGTGAGGAAGAGGTAGTGGGGGCAGGTTTCTGCCGTGACCTTCACACCGCGGGCCTTGGCCTCGCGGATGAGGTTGAGCGAGCCGATGCAGGAGATGTGGGCCAGATGGATGGGAATATCAAGGTATTCGGCCAGCAGGATGTCGCGGGCCACCTGTGCGGCTTCCGCTGCCCAGGGCTGGCCGCGCAGGCCGAGCCGGGCGCTGACTTCGCCTTCGTTCATGCCCGCGCCGGGGGCCATGAAGGGATCTTCGCAATGGTCGATGACGATTTTACCGATGGTCTGGGCGTATTCCATGGCGCGGCGGAAGTACTCGGAATTGAGCACGGGCAGGCCGTCGTTGGAAAAGGCGATGCATCCGGCCCGGGCGAGTTCGGCCATGGGCGCGAGCTGTTCTCCCTTGAGGCCGCGTGTGAGCGCGCCGATGGGGTGCAGATGCGGCCCGTGGGGGTGGTGCTTGCGGGCCTGGGCCAGCATGAGGTCGGTAACCGAGGCGTCGTCATTTACAGGAAGGGTGTTGGCCATGGCCATGACGTGTCCGAAACCGCCGTGGACTGCGGCGCGCAGGCCCGAGGCGATGTCTTCCTTGTATTCGAAGCCGGGTTCGCGCAGGTGCACGTGGGCGTCCACGAGGCTGGGCAGGAGCATCAGCCCTTTGGCGTCCAGGTTGTGCCTGCCGTGGCGTTCGGCATCGGGCATGGAGGGGGCGAGGCCCAGAATGTGGCCTTCGGAAACCATGACGTCCACCAGATCGCCCTTCCACAAGGCGTTGCGTACGACGAGATCGGGTGCGCTCATTGGGTGCACTCCGTACAGGTGATGTAGAGGTAGAGAAGGGCCATGCGCACGGCCACACCGCTGGCCACCTGGTCCAGGATGAGGCTTTCGGCGCAGTCGGCCAGATCGGAGGCAATTTCCACGCCCCGGTTGATGGGGCCGGGATGCAGCACGCGGGCGTCGTCCGCGGCCATGTTCATGTGGCGTCTGGTCAGCCCGAATGTGGATGCGTATTCGCGCAGGTCGGGCAGCAGTCCGGCCTGTTGGCGCTCGAGCTGCAGGCGCAGGCACATGACGGCGTCCGCGCCCTGGACGGCCTTGTCCAGGTTGTAATGAATATCCGCGGGCCAGTTGTCCACGCGGGCGGGCATCAGGGTACGCGGAGCGCACAGTCGGACCCTGGCTCCCAGCATGGTGAGCAGCTGCACATTGGAGCGGGCCACGCGGCTGTGGGCGATGTCGCCCAGGATGAGGATGGTCTTGTCTTTCACGCCGCCCCATTCCTGAGTCAGGGTGTAGGCGTCGAGGAGTGCCTGTGTGGGGTGGGCGTGCCAGCCGTCGCCCGCATTGAGGACGGAACATTCCAGCCGCTCGGCCAGAAATTTCGCCGCGCCGCTGGCCCAATGGCGGATGACGATGGCATCCGGGTTCATTGCCTGGAGTGTGAGCGCCGTATCCTTGAGGGTTTCGCCCTTGGTGAGGGAGCTGGAACTTTTCGCCAGAGCGAAGGTGTCTGCGGAGAGCCGTTTGCCTGCGACGTCAAAGGAGGTCTTGGTGCGCGTGCTGGGTTCCGCAAAAAAGAGGATGACGCTGCGGCCTTTGAGGGTGGGAACCTTTTTTACGGCTCGTGAATTGATTTCCTGAAGCATGTGGGCCGCTTCGAAAATCATGGCCACGTCGTCCGTGGAGAGCTGGTCGACGTCGAGCAGGTCTTTATGTTGCCAGGTGCGTTTTTTTTTCTTCTGCCATGCCGTGCCCCGCAGTTGAAGTTCGCGAAAATGTACCTGTTCACCGTGAGCGCAACAAGAAGAATGTTCGGTCCCAAAATTCAATGCGGTTTGTGTCTATTCCAATGGACTGAAATAGTGGGATGTTTTCGTTTCTCCATCCCTTTGTGTCGCTTTCAAAGCGTTTGGGGACGCAGAGCATGTCCAGGTTGTGCGCCCGAACATTCAACTGGAGGAGCCTTTGCCGTAAAAATCGGAAAAGTGCAAGCGAGGCGGCCCGTTGACCCAGGGCGTCGTGCCACGGACCGGCCACGATGTTGTTCAGAAAGCCTTCCTCGCGGGCAACGCCCATGCGGATGACCTGGATGTTGGCCTGCCACAGGGGCAGGAGCGCGTCGGCCAGTTGTTCGATGGCCTCTTCCAGGGACAGGGGGGGAGTAGACGCCTTTCCGGTACAGCTTTTCCAGGCCTGTGCCCGCCAGAACCACGGTGGGATGCAGCCGCACGGTCTGTACGTCCAGGCGGGTGAGAAACCGTACGTCGTCCCGGAAGGTGGCGGCCGTGGAATGCGGCAGCCCCGGCATGAGGTGCACCCCCAGCTCAAGGCCGCAACGCCGGACCAGGCGGCAGCCGCCCAGGGCCGTGGCCTGATCGTAGCCGCGCCTGCTGGCGGACAGAACGCCGGAATCAAAGGATTGAATGCCCAGCTCCACCCGGTCCAGCCCCAGAGAGGCGAGGGCGCGCAGGTCTTTTTCGTTTATGGCGTCGGGCCGTGTGGAGCAGCGGATGGCGCTGACCACTCCTTTTGCCTTGTATTGTCCCGCGAGTTCTACGAACCGTTGCGGCCATGGTGCGGGCAGGGCGGTGAACGTTCCGCCGTAAAATCCCACCTCCAGGGGAGCGTGTTGCTCCATATATATTTTTTGTAGCGTTTTACTTAAAAATTCCAACGTGTTGGCGTAGGTTGTTGCGCATTGTCCTGTTTGCGCGTGCTGATCACAGAAAAGGCAATGGCCCGAGCAGCCGGCATGCGGAAGAAATAACGGCAGAATGCGGGTTTCCCGTCGTTCGGGCCGTGGATGAAAAAAACGGATTTCGGTCAATGTCTTGTCCTTTTTTCAGCTTGGAGAGAAAAAAACTACATATAAACCCGCAATTTACAGTCAAGGGCTTGCCTAAACGGTTTGCCTGCAATAGGGTATTTCTTCGTAATGACATTTCAGCGGACGGTTCCGATACCGGAGAAGGTCGGCTGCTTCGGATGTCCGCTGGCTGAGTGGCATTGATGTCGGGCTGTTGTTGAGTAACGAGCACCAAGGTGTTGCAGCCCCGGGGAACTGTATACCCACGAAAGTCTTGTCTGTCTTCCGAGAGATGGACCCGGGTTGAGACTTTTGCAAACGGTTCCCGGGGGGGCATGGCTTGGAAAAAAGGCGGTCTTCGGACTGTCGGCATTTCGGACCGGGCTTCTTTTGCATGCACCGGTCGGAGGAGAGCGGGAACATGGAGCACAAGACCCTTACGAAGGCGGAAATCGTAGATGCGATCTACGAGCAGGTTGACATGAACAGGGCGGAAATAAAAAGCCATGTTGAGAGTCTGCTTACCATTATGAAGGATTCCATCAAGCGGGATCACAATCTTCTGATCAGCGGGTTCGGAAAATTCGAGGCGTATGAAAAAGACGCCCGCAAGGGACGCAATCCCCAGACCAGCGAAACAATCACCCTGCCTCCGCGCAAGGTCGTGGTATTTCGCCTTTCGCGTAAATTCCGCAGTGAACTCAATAATGGTTTTTTTGACGGCGAGGACGACGAATAGGGAGACCTGTTTTCGGTTCCAGGCGTTCAGGTCCTGCAAGGAAAGGTCCTTGTTCGTTCAAGGCCTGGAGGTCTGCGGGCTGGTGTCTTGCCGTGGTCTCTGAAAGCCCCTATGGAGCCGACAGAAACGAAGCCCGGCGTGTAAAGAATTTCGCCCTGTCCGGCAGAAGCCGGACAGGGCGTTTTTTTTTTGCCGCAGGCGGAAATGGGCCGCTGCTCTGGCCGCTGCTGCTCAACGGGCGACCACGAACGCGCCCGGATGGTCGTGGGCCAGTCTTTCCTTGTTGGATTGCGCCTTGGAATAGCTGGTGAATATGCCGGCCTGAACCCGCCAGAAGGTTCTTCCGTCGATGTCGGCCTGCTCCAGCCTGGTACCGGAATATCCCCGCGCCTTGAGTTTGTCGGCCAGTGCCCTGGCGTTGGCCTTTTGGGTAAATGCGCCCAGCTGCACATAGAACGTGCCGCTCAGGTCGCCGTCGTGCACCCCCTCCACCTTGCCCAGGCTGTGGATGCGGACCCTTGCCAGCCCTTTGGTATCCATGCCGAGGGCCTTGGCCGCTGCATAGGACAGGTCGATGATGCGTTTGTCCGTGTCCACAAAGGGGCCGCGGTCGTTGACCGTGACGTTGACAGTGCTTCCGTTTTCCAGGTTTTCGACCACCAGCTTCGTCTTCATGGGCAGGATGCGGTGGGCTGCCGTGTACGAGTACATGTTGTAGATTTCGCCGTTGGCCGTGCGTCTTCCGTGGAATTTCCGTCCGTACCAGGAGGCGATGCCTGTTTCCTCGTAGCCGTCGACCAGTGAACAGCGGGTGGTAGGTCTCCCCCCGGATGGTGTAGGGGCTTGAACGTGCCTTTGGGTTGTCCCGGAGGAGTCTGGGCAGAGGGTGCTCTGGTGGCTGTTGCGGATTTTGGGGGCGGTGAGGAGGGGAACATGCTTTTTGGAGCCGCAACCGGCCAGAAACAGGCACAGGCAGCTGGCAAGACAAAGATATGCGGCCGCCCGGAAGCGGACGCGGAAAATGTGCGTGGGATGCATTATGGGGTTCCACCGATTTTTTTGCCCAGGGACAGGGCCAGGGCCGTGGTCAGTTTGACCATGTCCACGTTGGCCTTGCGGACCATTGCGGCCATGCGTTTGCCCAGGGCTGTGAGAATTTTGCAGCCGACCAGGGGATGGGATTCCACCAGGGCGAAGAAGCGGCTGCTGTCCGTAACCAGGAAAAGGGAGTCCTCCACCACTTCCACGGTGGCGGAGCGGGTATCGCGGTCGAGCAGGGCCATTTCCCCGAACGTGGGGGTAGCTGGTTTCGTCCAGGGTGGCAAGCACCTTGCGCGGGTTGGTCATCTCGGCCAGGGGCAGGCTCATGCCCCTGATGAGCATGGACTTGGAAATGCGCACCCGGCCGCTGACCAGCACGAACATTTCATCGCCGGTCTCGCCCTCCTCGATGAGCGTCTGCCCGGCCTTGTATTCCCTGGATGTGAAAATGGGCTTGATGGTTTCCATCTGTTCGGGGGTCATGTCGGAAAAAAGCAGGATGTCGGACCAGCGTATGTTGCTCATTTTTTCCCTCTGCCACTTCCGCTCTCCCCGGAACCGGCCGGGCGTGAGCTTTCCGCTCCCCCCTCTCCGGTGAGGAAGAGCACGGCGTCGTAGGCGTCCAGGAGGAGGGTGTCGCCCGGATTGACCATGACGCTCGGGCCTTGTTGACCCAGGTCGGTTTTTTGTCCGGACAGCTCGAAAAGTTCCTTGATGAACTGGTCCAGGGCCGCGCTTTCGTCCAGCAGATCGTCCAGAGATATTTTCTTGCTGACCTGGCACAGGGCCATGGGCAGACTGCCGTCGCGCCGGCGCATGCGTTCGGCCAGGGTTTTCCAGTCCATGCGGCGTTCCTCGTGGGACAGGGGCCGTAGGTCCAGCCGGGCCTGTCCGTTCAGGCCGAGCATGGACTTGAAAAACGTCCAGTACGAAGGGTTGGCCCCCATGAGGCCGAGAATGTGGCTGACCATTTCGCCGGGAATAAGGGTTTCGTTGACCCCGGCCCGGATCAGGTGTTCCTTGTTGTCGGCCCAGGGCCACCTGCCCGTAGATGGGGACCTTGGGGGCCAGGCTGCGCATGGTCAGGGCCGCGTAGATGGATTGCTGGTCCGCGTCGTTGGGGTCCATTCCGGCCTGGCTGAGGATGTAGACCACCCTGGCCTGGCCCGGACTGGCCTTGTGCACCACGTTTTCCTGCGTGGGGGTTGCCGTATACGAAGTGGAGCCTGTCGCCGATTTCCAGGCGATAGGCCAGTTCGTTGCGCAGTTCCTGCCCCAGGTCGTTGACCAGCACCACATGGGTGTCGCGCAACACGCCGGTGCGCAGCAGCGTTTTGATGAGGTCCGCGCCGTAGGGGTTCCAGCCGAGGATGACGATATGGCCTGAAAGTTTCACGGTCAGAAGCCCTTTGCGTTTTTTTGGCCTGCCGCTCCACCAGCAGCGAGGCCAGGTTGCCCGTCAGGGTGGAGACCAGGCCGATGCCCGATATCATGACCACCACGCCCAGGATGCGTCCCGGAACCGTCTGGGGGACCATGTCCCCGTAGCCCACGGTGGTTACGGTGACCACTGCCCACCACAGGGCGCTGAAGAAATCCCGGTTTCCTTCCTGCGCCAGCTCCAGGGAGTAGAAGCCCAGCGAGCTGCCTGCGAGCAGCAGCGTGGTGAAGGCCAGAAGTTTGGCCAGCGGGCTCTTGAGCCAGGTCGGGAAGTCGGCGGAGCGCATGGTCGGGGTGGTCTCCTTGTCTGGTGGGCCGTAAAGAACCGTCACAGTGCGTCAGGGGGCCGTTTCAGGGCAATCGCACCTCGGCGGTGTCAGGAATGGTTGTTTATGAAAAAGGGCGTTTCAACCGTCGGTTTGAAACGCCCTTTGTTGCCGTATGGGCCAACACCGGGGAATTAGAAGCCGTAGCCCAATTCCTGGCGGATGTTGGAAGGCAGGTTGGCTGTGGCGGCGGGATCAAGCGCCTTCCACGGAGCGCCGGCCTGCTTGCGGGCGTCTTTGATTTCGGCCAGGGTCATGCCGGAACGGGGAATGTTCAGGACCTGCCCGGGGTAGATCAGGTTGGGGTTTTTGATCTGGTCGCGGTTGCTTTTGTAGACCAGGGGCCACATGAAGGGGTCGTTGAAGATCTGGGGATATTCAGCGATCCACCACAGGCACTCGCCCTTGACCACGGTGTGGGCGCGGGGCAGGGAGCCGTAGGTCTGTTCGTAAATCTCCATGGGCGTGGGAGCGGGGGTTTCTTCCACAACAACCACTTTTTCCTCTTCCACCACCACGACTTCTTCCGCTGGCTGTTCCTGTTTCTGAGGGGCCTCGGAAGAAACTGTTTTCTTGGCACATCCCCAGGACAGGATCAAGGCGAGCGCCAATACGAGAAATCCAAATTTTTGCATCACACATCCTCCAGTGCAGTTTGACTAGGCCACGATGGGCTTGGATATCAAACTTTAAGTTTCCGCTTCCAGTTATCAACTATTTCTTTCTCTTGCAATACGAGAGAATTGTCCGGGTTCAGTTTTTGCGCGGCATCCACTGCCTGGGCCGCCAGATCCATCCAGCCTCCCCTGCGGTAGCTGCGCGAGGCCAGAATGGGCAGAGTCTCCGGTGTTTCTCCATAAATATGGCATAAAAGCCTTTTTTCGTCACGCCCAAAAACCTGTTTCACCAATTCCCGGCTTTCAAAGAAGAATCTGGCCAGCAGGGGGTTTTCCCCGTGGCTGGAAAGGTAGATGGGAAAAAGGCGGCGGCAGTGGAACATGATGAAGCGTACCCGCTTGATTTCCCTGTGGATGCTTTCCCTGGTCTGGGTCAGAACCTGGTAGAGCTCCTGGCAGATGATGGACTCCTCGCGTGGAAGGTCCATGGATTGCAACTCCCGGAACCAGGGCGCGTAGGACTGCTGCTGGTAGGCGTCTTCCTTGAGTTTTATGGTCTCGTGGAAGATGTAGCCCAGCCCCCAGTCCAGAAATTCGCCCACCAGACGCACCTGGCGGTCGTTGCGGAACAGGTGGTGCGAGGTGTCCTTGAGCCGCCAGAGAAGGCCCTTGCTGGTCTGTTCGCCCAGCAGGTCCCGCAGGATTTCGAAATCCAGCCGCTGGAACCGGTCGAAGTAGGCGAACTGTTCCTCCAGGGCGCGGTTGGCCACACAGAAATCGCGGACAACGTCGCGCACGAACTCCGGGCGTTTTTGTCGAATCCACTCTTTGGACATGGGGTCGGCAGTCCATCCTTGCAAGGCTGTTAGATGTTTTCCGGGAGGATCTTGCTGCGCCGCACCTCCCGGCCCGGAAAACGATGCGCAGACCATCTGGCCTACCCGTTAATACGCTTTGCCTGCAACTATTTTTTGTGGAAGGCGCGGGCCTTGCGTCCCAGGTCCAGCAGCCGCCTGTCCACGAGGTTGAAGAGCGATCCTTTGGTGAACGTGCCGTCCTTGCGGCGCGTTCCGGGCTTGAGTCCGGTCAGGATTTCCATGGCCTGTTCGATGGTCTTGATGGGATAGACCGCGAACTGGCCTTCGTCCACGGCGCGGAGCACCTCGGGCTTGAGCACCAGGTTGACCGCGTTGTCCGCCGGCAGGAGCACGCCTTGTTTTCCGGTGAGCCCGCGGCGGCGGCAGACTTCGAAAAAGCCTTCCACCTTGCGGGTCACGTCGCCTACTGCCATGACCGTGCCCGACTGGTTGACCGCGCCGGTGAAGGCGAAGGACAGGTCTATGGGCACGTCGGCCAGGGCCGAGAGCAGGGCGGCCAGTTCCGCGCCCGAGGCGGAGTCGCCTTCCACATGGGCGTAGCTCTGCTCGAAATACAGGCTTCCGGCCATGACCAGAGGCTTGTTGTGGGCGAACAGCCCCAGAAGAAAGCTTTTGAGAATCATCATGGCCTTGGTGTGGATGGGGCCGCCGAGCTGGGCTTCGCGCTCCAGGTCGATGACGCCGCCCTCGCCCACGCCCACGGTGCAGGCTATCTGGTGCGGCAGGGCAAAGGCGTAGTCGCCGTAATAGGTCACGGCCAGGCCGTTGACCCGGCCCACGGCCTGGCCGCTGGTGGGGGCCTTGATGATTTCGCTGTCGTAGTCGGCCATGAACTCCTCTTCATAGAGGTTGGACCGGAAGTCCCGTGCGGCCTGCGCCCGTTCCAGGGTTTCGGCGTCCACTTTGTCCTGCCCGTCTATGGAGGCCATGGCCGAGGCTTCGATCATCAGGTCGCGCAGCAGGGGGAACTCCAGGGACAGCTTGCGCTGGTCCTCTGCCAGGCGCGAGCCGAAATCCACCAGCGCGGCCAGGCCGGAGCGGGTGAAGGGCAGCAGGCCGTCCGTGCCCACGATTTCGCCCAGCTCGCGCAGATACTGGCGGATGTTGGCCGCGTTGCGCACGGTGGTGTCCTGCATGTGGGCCTTGATGCGGAACAGCTTGCTGAAGCGGCTGTCGTGATAGAGCAGGGCTTCGTAGGCGTCTTCCGAGCCGATGAGGATGACCTTGAGGTCCAGGGGGATGGCCTCCGGCTCCACGGTCCGGGTGCGGACCTGGTCCTGTTCCGAGGGGTCCTCCACCTTGGCCTGGCACGAGCGCAGGGCGCGCAGCAGGCCTTCCCAGGCGCTGGGAAAGGCCAGCACGTCGGCGATGTCCAGGACCAGATAGCCGTGGTTGGCCCTGTGCAGGCTGCCCGCCTTGATCAGGGAGAAGTCCGTGTACATGGCGCCGAGTTCGCTTTCGCGTTCGATACAGCCCAGCAGGTTGAAAAAGGTGGGGTGGTCCTCCACCACGATGGGCGCACCCTTGGTGGCGCTGTTGTCCACGAACAGATTGGCCTTGTAGCGGGCGAAGAACTCCTCGTTTCCGTGGTGCTGCTCCTGCCCCTGCGCCAGGGCCGCGGCGTCCTCGCGGGTGGTGAACTGGATGAGGTTTTCCAGGATGTCGTCGCGCAGCAGGGAAAAATATTTTTCCAGCCTTCCGTTGCCCGTATATTTTTTGCGCAGCGGGGCGATGTGCTCGTCGATGGTCTCGGTGACCATGGCCCGTTCCAGGGACTCCTCGTCTTCCTTGAGGCGGCGCTCCTTCACCTGGATGCGGCGCAAAAGGCCAGTGAGCGAAAGCAGCAGGCCCTCGCGCACATGGCGCAGGGATTTGCGGGTTTCGTTGTCCAGCTGGTCGAATTCGTCCTGGCTCACGGGCTTGCCGTTGAGCACCGGGGTCAGGGTGAGGTTGCCCTCCTCCAGGATGTTCAGGCTGAACCCCTCGTTGCGGGCCTGGTCCTCCATTTCGGAGTAGATGGTCTCGCGCCAGTTTTTGAACTCGTGCAGAAGGCCTGCCTGCTGTTTCTGGAAGGCTTCCTGTTCGAGCCGGGCGTGGATGTCTTCGCGCAGGCGGTTCACGGCCTTGTTCAGGTCGCTGCGGAACTGGCGCCCCTTGCCGGCTTCCAGGGCGATGTACAGGGGACGGTCCTGGTCCTCGAAGTTGTTCACGTACAACCAGTCCGGCGGGGTCGGAGTCTTTTTGGCGCGGGACTCCAACAGGTTGAGAACAAAGAAGGTGCGCCCCAGCCCAGGCTCGCCGGACACGAAGATGTGGTAGCCTCCGCCCTTGATGTGCAGCCCCAGTTCAAAGGCGTGTTTGGCGCGGGGCTGCTGCCCGGCCGGGTTGCCTCCGCGCGGGATCTGGGTGGAGTCTTCATATTGGACGCGTTGCGGATCGAAACGCAGACGCAGTTTGCCGGAGGGCAGTGGCTTCACAGTGCTCATGCATACCTCATTCTCAAGATTTCAGAAGAGTCTACGGTGTGGCGCATTATTTGTCACCCGTATGCCGGAAGGCGGGGCGTTTTACGGCGACCCGCTCATTCAAAGAAAATTTCCAGTTTCTGGCCCGAGAGCCGGAGGAAGGCGTTGAAACGCTTGCCCGCCCTGGACACGAACTTCAGGCGTGAATAGGTCCGTCCCTTGGCCAGCAGGTCGCGCACGGCCCTGGAGGGGATGTGGCCGCCGGAAAAGTCCTTCCAGATCACAAAGGAACAGGCCCCCGCCTCTGGTCGCCAGTTGGAACAGCCGTAGCCCCGTTCGCCTTCCACCACCCTGCCGGAGCACAGGGGGCAATTCCCGAGGGATTCGTTCTCCGCGGTGGGGGCGTTGTGACCCGGTCCGGGGCGGCCCGGCTGTTGCGGGGCTGCTTTGGACGGATCCGGCGCAGGACCGTTTTCCGGCACCGATTGCGCTGTCGTCGGGCCTGCACTTCGGGAGGGGGCGGGGCGGCGTCCCGACTTGGCCGCCATGACGCCGCCGTGCACAAAGGCCCGGATTTCGTGCATGAACTCGGGGTAGGTCAGCTTGCCCGCTTCAATGGACTTGAGCTTGCTTTCCCATTCCCCGGTCAGCTCGGGCGAGGCCACTTCGGGCAACTGGCGCGTGACCGCGTCGATCACGGAACAGCCCCGGTCCGAAGCAATGAGTTTTTTCTTGTCCTTGTCCACGAATCCGCGGGAAATCAGGGTTTCGATGGTCTGCGCCCGAGTGGCCGGGGTTCCCAGTCCGCGTTCCTTCATGGCCTCGCGCAGGGTCTCGTCGTCCACCAGCTTGCCCGCCGTTTCCATGGCCCCCAGCAGGGAAGCGTCGGTGAAATGGGCCGGGGCCTTGGTCTGGCGCTTGATGCGTTCCACGGACTGCACATCAACTTTCTGTCCCTTTTTCAGGGCGGGCAGGGGGTTGTCCTTGGCGGCGCGCCATGGTTCGGCCACCAGCCAGCCCTTGTCCTTGAAAATTTTCCCTGTGGCCTTGAAACGGTCGGCAGGCGGGAACCGGTCCGCCGGCGCGTCTGCCGGAACCTCTATCCAGACCGTGGACGCCCCGAACTGCGCCTTGGGCATCAGGGCCGCGCACAGGCGACGGCAGACCATCTCGTAGACGGCCCACTCGTTGGCGGAAAGGACCTTGGGATCGGCCTTGCGCGTGGTGGGAATAATGGCGTGGTGGTCGGTCACCTTCTTGTCGTTGACGCACTCGAACCTGGCCTTGGGGTTTTTGACCGCTGTTCCCGCCATTTGGGAAATGTCCGGAAAATGGGGGTAGACCGCCCGCAAATGGTCCAGGATGCCTTTGAACAGGTCCTTGGTCAGGTGGCGCGAGTCGGTCCTGGGGTAGGTCAGCAGCTTGCGTTTTTCGTACAGGGCCTGGGCGATGGACAGGGTCTCCTGGGCGGAAAATCCATGGCGGCTGTTGGCCTCGCGCTGCAGGGTGGTCAGGTCGAAGGGCAGGGGGGGCTTCTGGGTTCCCCGGCGGCTGTCCACCCCCAACACCCTGCCCCGGACTCCTTGGCAGCGGTCCAGCACGGCCAGTGCGTCGGCCTCGTTGTCCAGCCGGGTTTCCTTGTATTCGGGGGGCAGGTGGTATTCGGCCTTGAACGATTCCCCCTGCGCTTCGGGGGTGTTCGCCTGTGCTGCCTGTTCCGGCGGACGGGCGAACAGGCCTTCCACGGTCCAGAAGTCCCTGGGCGTGAAATGTTCGATTTCCCGGCGGCGGTCCACCAGCAGTTTGAGCACCGGGGTTTGCACTCGGCCCACGGAAACGAGTCCGCCGTCGCGCACCGTGAACAGGCGGGAGAAATTCATGCCCACCAGCCAGTCGGCCTCGGCCCGGGCAAACGAGGCCAGCCCCAGGTTGCGCTTCTGTTCGCCGTCCATGAGCCCGGCAAAGGCCTTTTTCAGGCCCTCCTCGGTCATGTCGCTGGCCCACAGGCGGCGGATGGGTTTGGTGCATCCGGCCATGACATAGATGCGCCTGAAAATGAGTTCGCCTTCCCGCCCCGCGTCCGTGGCGTTGACCACTTGGTCCACATCCTCGTCGTTGAGCAGGGTTTTGACCACTTCGAACTGGTCCTGGGTCTTTTCCAGGACGGAGAGGGTGAAGCGGCGGGGGATCATGGGGAGCTGGGCCAGGGACCAGCGGCCTTTCCAGCGGGGGGTCCTGGACTTCGGGCTCGGCGATGTTCACCAGATGCCCCACCGCCCAGGTCAGGACATGGTTGGGACCGTCTATTCGTCCGCCCCGCCCGTTGCCCCGGATTCCCAGGAATTTGGCGATGTCGCGGGCCACGGAAGGCTTTTCGGCAATGATAAGGGTACGTTTGCTCACAAGGCTTGGGGTAGCAGTGCTTCCGGTCTTTTGCAATGAGTCGGGCCAGGCTGCTGCGCAAAACGGCCCGATGACTTTGACGCGTTACAAAGTCCAAATCAAGGAGTCGCGTCTGTCGTGTTTTGGGCGTTTGGGCAAATTCATGAAAAAGCCCCTGGAAAACCGGAACTCCGGTCGGCCAGGGGCATGTTTTCTTGTGGCGTCCCTACCCGGATTTGAACCGAGGTACCCAGAATGAAAATCTGGTGTCCTGACCAGGCTAGACGATAGGGACGCAATACGGAAATCTTTTTAAAAAAAGCCCCTGACCTGGAAAGCCAGGGGCATGTTTTCTTGTGGCGTCCCTACCCGGATTTGAACCGAGGTACCCAGAATGAAAATCTGGTGTCCTGACCAGGCTAGACGATAGGGACGCGGATGGCTGGGGAACTAGGATTTGAACCTAGGCTAACGGAGTCAGAATCCGTCGTCCTGCCAGGCTAGACGATTCCCCAACGCGGAGATGGGTAAGTAATCGAAGCCCTCAGGAATGTCAACCATTTTCTGAAAATATTTCAGCCCGAAGTTACACCTTGGCCAGACGGCGGGTTTTCTTCTTCAGGCGGTTGATCTTCTTGCGCAGGATCTCGCGATCCTTGCGGGAAGCGGCAGCCGCTTTCTGGGTGCGAAGGCCCTTTATTTCACTTTTCAGAGTGAAGATGGCGGATTTGACTTCTTCGGCCGGCTTGGGCTCTTCCTCTTCCTCAATACCCAGAACGTCCTTGAGGGACGCAACCAGGGTTTCCTTGTCCATGCCGGAGGCGCCGACAATGTACTTGGAAAATTTGTCAATGCACAGTTCGCGAAGTTCCTTGACGGTCATCTTGTCGAGGGGCTTCTTCAGGTCCAGGCTCTCCAAGGTGGGGCGTTCTTCGACGACTGCTTCTTCGGTCTTGTTTTCTTCGCTCATTTTTTCCTCCAGAAATTATATCTTCCCGGCAAACCGGCGGACATAGGCGCGGTAACTTCTGCCAATCGCCGAGTCGCTTTCCAGGAGATGCTGCAACGTGCCCAGTTTTTCAGGGGCCTTGACCTTTGGCGCGGCCATTGTCCCTTTGGGTTCAGAGCCCCGGTCGAGCGGGATTTTGCCGCTTATCAGTTCAAAGACCACTTTGTCAAAGATTTCTTCGCCCAGATGGCGGTTTACCACGTTCAATATCTCCGGCGCAAGAAAATGGATTTCCTGCATGACAAGGGAATCCTGCGCTCCCAGCACCAGGGTCTGCTTGCGCGTGCTCAGCGGGCGGACCATCTCGGCGATGAACGGGTCCACAATGGTTCGCCAGTCCCGCCACAGCCTGGCCAGGGCGAACCGGCGCCGGGTTTCCGGCCCCAGAGTGCGCGAAACCAGCGCGGCCGCGGGCACGACCTGCCCTTCGCGAAACCCCCAGACCTTGTCCGGGCGGAAGCGCTGCCATGCTTTGGGGTCTTTGTTCCAGCGTCGCATGTCCAACCTATAGAACGTCCGGCGGAACGAGGCAACACAATGCGGTTTCGTTTCCGGACCGCCGGGCGGAGTCAGAAGGAAAAAAAAGAGGATCGGGGCCGCGCATGACACCCCGCGGGTGACAGACACAGCGCCTTGTGGACATCCTTTTTCCGGCTGGAAATATTTTCCGTTTGCCGTATGGTTTCTGCTTGACGGAAGAATAAATCAATACTAGCAGGAAGTAATAAATCAACTTTTATTGATACAAACTATGGAACTCTTACAACTCAGCAAAGCTCTTTCCGACGCCACCCGGTTGCGCCTGCTGCGCATCCTGTCCCGGTTCGAACTGAACGTGGGCGAGATTGTGGACGTCATGGGCATGGGCCAGTCCCGCATCTCGCACCATCTGAAAAAACTTTCCGAGTGCGGTCTGCTTGCCATGCGGCGCGACGGGTTGTGGGTCTATTACAAGACTTCGGACCAGGGCACGGGCCATGATTTTCTTGCGGCCATCCAGCCATTCATGCCCGATGACGCGCAAGGACGCCGGGATATGGAAACCGCGTCCCGCGCCGTGGAGGAACGCGCCCTGGCCAGCATGCGTTTTTTCGATTCCGTGGCCGGAGACTGGCAGCGGCTGACCCGAGAGATTCTGGGAGAATTCGACCTGGCCGGAGAGCTGGCCAAGAGGCTGCCCGAATGCAGCATCGCCGCCGACCTCGGCTGCGGAACGGGCGCGCTTCTGCCCCTGCTCAAGGACAGGGCCCGCAACGAGGTCATCGGCGTGGACCACTCCCAGAAAATGCTCGACCTGGCACGCAGCCGCCTGCCCGGCGATGTCTGGGCCAGCCTGCGCATAGGAGACCTGGAACACCTGCCCCTGCGCGACAGGGAGGCCGACTGCGCCATCATCAATCTGGCCCTGCACCACCTTTCCCTGCCGCAGGTCGGCATTGCCGAGGCCGCCCGCATTTTGGCCCCCGGCGGAACGCTGATCATCGGCGAACTGGCAAAGCACGGACGCGAAGATCTGCGCGCCCGCCATGGCGACCGCTGGCTCGGTTTCGCGCCGGAGGAAATGAGCCGATGGCTGTGCGAGGCCGGTTTCGAACCGCCAAAGCATACCCGGTTCGAATTGGACACGGGCCTTGTTTTCATCCTGTACGAAGCCCTGAAAAAATAACCGCCAACCATACCATATCGAGGAGGCACAATGTCTGTACAACCTCTTGATCTTACGCTTGAAAATAAAGTCGCCGACCTGTCCCTGGCCACCTGGGGCCGCAAGGAGCTTGAACTGGCTGAGAACGAAATGCCCGGTCTCATGGCCCTGCGTGCCAAATACGGCAAGGAAAAGCCGCTCAAGGGTCTGAAAATCATGGGTTCCCTGCACATGACCATCCAGACCGCCATGCTCATCGAAACCCTGTACGAACTGGGAGCCGACCTGCGCTGGGCGTCCTGCAACATCTTTTCCACCCAGGACCACGCCGCCGCCGCCATTGCCCAGGCCGGAACCGCCAAGGTCTTCGCCTGGAAAGGGGAAAACCTGGACGAGTACTGGTGGTGCACGGAAATGGCCCTGACCTGGCCCCGACGGCTCCGGTCCCGATCTCATCGTGGACGACGGCGGCGACGCCACCATGATGATCCATGTGGGAGTGAAGGCCGAAAAGGACGCAGCCGTTCTGGATGCGGACGATGATTCCGCCGACTGGATCGGGTTGGTCAGACGTCTCAAGGCCAATCTGGAGAACGACCACGGCAAGTGGACCAAGATAGCCGGAAAAGTCCGCGGCGTGTCCGAGGAAACCACCACCGGCGTGCATCGTCTGTACCAGATGATGGAACGGGGCGAACTGCTCTTCCCCGCCATCAACGTCAACGACTCCGTGACCAAGTCCAAGTTCGACAACCTTTACGGCTGCCGCGAATCCCTGGCCGACGGCATCAAGCGCGCCACGGACATCATGATCGCCGGCAAGGTGGTCATGGTCTGCGGCTACGGCGACGTGGGCAAGGGCTGCGCCCAGGCCATGCGCGGACTCGGCGCCCGTGTGCTGATTTCGGAAATCGACCCCATCTGCGCCCTTCAGGCCTGCATGGAAGGCTATGAAGTCACCACCGTGGAAGCCGCCCTGCCCATCATCGACATCTTCGTGACCGCCACGGGCAACTGCAAGGTCATTCGCGGCGAGCACATGGAAAAGATGAAAAAGGACGCCATCGTCTGCAACATCGGTCACTTCGACAATGAAATCGAGATGGCCTACGTGGAACGCAGCGCGGACTGGGAAAAGACCACGGTCAAGCCCCAGGTGGACCACTGGCGCAACACCAAGACCGGAACCACCATCATCGTCCTGGCCGAGGGCCGTCTGGTGAACCTGGGCTGCGCCACGGGCCATCCCAGCTTTGTCATGTCCAACTCCTTCACCAACCAGGTTCTGGCCCAGATCGACCTGGCCCAGAAAGATTACGAGCCCCAGGTCATGGTTCTGCCCAAGTATCTTGACGAGGAAGTCGCCCGTCTCCACCTGGAGCGCCTCGGCGCCAACCTGACCGTGCTTTCGCCCGACCAGGCCAGCTACCTCGGCGTGGATGTCGCCGGTCCGTACAAGTCGGATCTTTACCGCTATTAATCCTGGGAAGCATGCGGGGGAGGAAAAACCCTTTTGGAAAAGGGTTCTTTCCTCCCCCGCGCCCCCTCCTTTTCCTCAAACTTTTGCCTTGTAGAGAAGCCGGGGCTTGTGCCGCCCCTTTTCCAAAAGCCGTGCAGGACGCACGGCCGGTGCACAGCACCGTGAGGCGAGGCAGGACCGCGTTCCTGCGGAGCCGCAAGCGGCAAAGGGCGTCCTTGCCCTTTGCGCTGGCGTACGTTGAAAAGGGTTCTTTCCTCCCCCGTGCCCCCTCCTTTTCCTCAAACTTTTGCCTTGGAGAGAAGCCGGGGCTTGTGTCGCCCCTTTTTCACAACGGAAAGTTTATTGTCGATGGCGTCTTATTGCAGACAACCGTTCTTTTCGGGCCAGTCCGCGCCGCTTTTTCTCCGTTCGCGCGCGAACGGAGAAAAAGCGGCGCGAGAAAAGGGGGTCCGGGGGAGCAGTGCTCCCCCGGCGGAGTCCAGAGGCGGGGCCTCTGGCCACAGTATGCGCGCATCATCCGGCCATCCATCCCATTCTTTCATTGCAAAAGCCCGCCCGGAGAACCGGGCGGGCTTTTGCGTGGATGTGGATGAGAGAACGATTCAGGCTGCGTTGTTTTCAAGCCCTTCGGAATTTTTCAGGGCAATGGTCAGGCAGACCAGCAGACCGCCCCAGACAATGGAACAACCAAGAACCATCATGGTAATGGCCGCAGTGCTCATCATGACTTGACTCCTTGTGCTGAAAGTTCTTCGGGAACCTGGCCGTGCCATGGCTTGCGCATGAGCAGGAAGCCGAGCACGGGCATGCCTATGGCCAGGCTCCAGCCGAATATGATGATCGCCGATTCGGGGTAGCCGCCGTAGGGACGGGTTGAACTCCTCGACGATGTTCATTATGGTCATTGTATCCAAGGATTCCCGGAGTCAGGTATTTGATGCAGTATTCCCACCAGACGCCGATCTTGAAGTCGGAGTGGGCATTGACCCTCGGCGCGCATTTTGGAGAGCATTGTAGAACCAGCCGATGACGAACGCTTCCAGCAGGCCGCAGGTGGCTATGCCGTAGTTGCCCACAAAGTGGTCCACGATGTCCAGGATGAGTACGCCCGCGCCGGTGGTGTAGAGGGGCCGAACCGCAGAGCAGCCGAGCATGGGAGATGATGGTGATGAGGCGTTTGCCGGGAGATGTCGAACTTGTCCCGAGGGCCGCGCTACAGAAGGATTCCAGCATTGGAGATGCTGGAGGACAGCCCGGCGATGAACAGGCAGAAGAAAAACAGGGACGCCGATGAGCGATTTGGCCACGGGCATCTGGGATATCGCCATGGGAAAGGCGACAAAAGGCGATGCCGGGGCCGCCCTTGGCCACTTCGGTGAATTCCTCCGCCCATGAGAGTGGGCCACGAATCCACAGCGTGCTGAACACGGTGATGCCGGCGATGATGTCAAAGCTGGAGTTTGGCCAGCACCGTCATGAAGGCATTGTTCACTATGTCGGATTTCTTGGGAAGATAGCTGGAATAGGCGATCATCACGCCCACGCCCAGGGTCGCGGAGAAGAAGACCTGCGCATAAGGCTGAGACCCAGACCTTGGGACTCAACAGGATGCTGAAATCCGGCTTGAACAGGTAATCCAGCCCCAGGCTTGCGCCTTCCAGGGTGAGGCCCCGGACCATGAAGCCGATCATGAGCACGAGCAGCAGCGGGGTGAAAATGCGCGAGGGCCTTTTCAATGCCCCCAGGAAATGCCGTTTCTGGTGATGAACCAGTTGCCGAACCAGACAATGGCCGTGGTTCCCAGAATCGACCAGTTTACGCCGCCCAGTTCGAAGGGGCTGTCGGTCACGTGCAGGAAATCCACTCCGAAAAATTTACCAGGATTGTCCCCCCATCCCAGATTTATGGAGTACACCATGTAGTTGAGACTCCAGGCCACGATGGAGGAGTAGAACATCATCACCAGCAGCGGAATCATGACCTGCCACCAGCCCAGAAATTCGAATTTCCGGCTCAGTCGCGAAAAGGAATAGGCCGAACCGCCCCGCATCCGGCTGCCGAATCCGTATTCGAGAATCATCAGGGGAATGCCGGCGGTGAGCAGGGCGAAAAAATATGGAAGCAGAAAGGCGCCCCCGCCGTTGTTGTACGCCTGGAAGGGAAACCGCCACAGGTTCCCCAGGCCGATGGCCGCTCCCACGGAAGCGAAAATGAATCCCTTCCGCGACAGCCATTGGTCTCTGTTTTCTTGGCTCATGCGCAACTCCTGAAAAAAAGTTGGTGGTCATAAAAAAGGGCAAGGCCAGTTACGGCCTTGCCCTTGGAATGCTGCATCTAATTGGCGATGGGCTCCAGGCGAGCCGTAAAGTGCCGCAGTGATTTTGGGCTCGTACGTAAACGTAAGGCCGGTGATGGTGTGTGCCCGTTCCTTGATGGCAATGAGCGCATCCGCGATCACGTCCATGTGGTTGTTGGTATAGACGCGGCGGGGAATGGTCAGGCGGAGCAGTTCCATGTGGGACTCCTGCTGTTCCCCTGTCGCCGGGTCGCGGCCCAGCAGCATGGAGCCGATTTCCCACGGCACGCACGCCCCCTTCGATGTACAGTTCGTTGGCCAGGGCATGGGCCGGGAACTGCGTACCAGGGAATGTGCGGCAGCAGACGTTTTGCATCCACGAATACCGGCGTGTCCGCCCGTGGGGTACTGGATGGGGACGCCGCCTTCCAGGAGCCTGTCGCCCAGGTATTTCACCTGGTTGATGCGGTAGGCCAGGTAATCCTCTTCCGTGCCTTCGTACAGGCCGCGGGCCAGGCATTCCATGTCGCGTCCGGCCAGCCCGCCGTATGTGGGAAAGCCTTCCATGGGAACGGTCATGGCCTGACAGGCCTTGAACAGTTCCTCGTCCTCCTTGAAGCAGAGCCAGGCCGCCGATGTTGACCAGGGGGTCCCTTCTTGGCGCTGACGGTCGAGCCCTCGCCGTAGGAAAAACATCTCGCGGACGATTTCCCGCACGGGCGTATTGGCGAATTCTTCTTCGCGTTGCTGCACGAAGTAGGCGTTTTCCGCAAAACGGGCCGAGTCGAAGAACATGCGTACGCCGTGCTTTTTGGCGCAGGCATGCACCTCGCGTACGTTGGCCATGGATACGGGTTGTCCGCCAGCCGAGTTGCAGGTGATGGTCACCAGGATGAAGGCAACGTTTTCCGCGCCTTTTTCCCGTGATGAACGCATCCATCTTCTTCACGTCGAAGTTGCCCTTGAACGGATGATACGCCTCGGTGTTGTATGCATCTTCAATAACAAAGTTCAAGGCCTGGGCGCCCGGCCATTTCAATATGCGCCTTGGTGGTGTCGAAATGCATGTTGCCCAGAACGTACTGGCCTTTTTTGATGAGCTGGGGGAAGAGGACCTGTTCCGCACCACGCCCCCTGGTGGGGTGGGAATGGTGTACTTGTAGCCGAAAATTTCCTGCACTGCGGCAGCCAGGTTGAAGTAGTTGCGGCTTCCGGCATATGCTTCGTCGCCGAGCATCAGCCCTGCCCACTGGTTGTCGCTCATGGCACCGGTTCCGGAGTCTGTCAGAAGGTCGATGTACACTTCGTCGGATCTGAGCAAGAACGGATTGTAGCCTGCACGGGCAATGGCCTGCATGCGTTCTTCGCGGGAAATTTTTTTAAGAGGTTCAACCATTTTGATTTTGAATGGTTTCGGCAAGATGTGCGTTGGACATTTGCTTACTCCTGACCTTGTTGCGAGTTATGTTGCATATACTTGAAGGGAAACAACCCATACTTTATCGGAAACGAACAACTTGAGAATAATCATACACTGATAAAAATTTTTTGCAACGGAGAAATATAATTATTTCAAAATGTTGCATCGCTTTCTATCCTTTTTGAAAATTTTCGAACAAATTTTTGGAAAATTTTGATAAGTCTGAAACCCGCGAAAACACGAGACCGGAGTTGAAGTCATGGCAAACAAGGGACTGGACGAGCATTGCGGATTTTGAAAGCAAGATGCAGTTCGCGCTTATGGCGATGCCCATAGCGGAAATCGTGAAAAGAGTGCGGCGGGACTTCGAGGGGACGCTCACCTCGGTGACCCTGGAATCCTGGCGCACAGGCAGGAACAGGCCGAGCAGGACGAAGCTCGAGTTGTTTTGCCGCGTAGCTCGCCATCCGGGTGGACGATTTCTACGAGGAACTGGACGATTTTGTGGACATCGTCTGCCGTGTGCGGAAAATTCCGGAACGGGACAGGGACATATACCTCAGGCGAATCGAGGAGAAACAGTCCGGGTGCATCAAGCTGGACGTGTTTTCCCGGTACGATCCGAACGCCACGCAACGGCTTTTTTCCAAGATCCAGGGCAACTACATCCTGTACAACTATTCCATCAACAATGTTCCGGTCATCCACCAGACATGCATCAGCGTGGAATGCCCCTGCCATCCGTTCATACGGGTGGCGGCCAGCGGACTGCGCGACGGGGGCGTGGTCGGGTACCGAGGCACGCTTTTTCCGGTTCGGTCCAACCTCCACATTGTTCTGGAAACCTGTCGGGAACACGACGAAGTCGTCATGATCGTCACCAACAACCCCATGCACATGGGCGGTACTGTACGCTTCCTGTACGGCGTCATCGTTTCCGGGTCGGAGGATTTCGTCTCCCATCCATCGGCGGCGCGGGTCTTCATGGAAAAAATGGACAGCTCCATGACCCCGGAACAGGTCATGGAAAAAATCCAGGCCACGGAGCAGGC
>CAXXPO010000023.1:0-10292 GCA_963665185.2 Desulfovibrionaceae bacterium
GGACCAGACCGGCGTGGACATATTGCCGGACCATATTTCGGGGCAACCTTGCTTTGCATCACCACTCCGGCTGCGAACAGTCACCAAATCTGAACGCACAGCCCATTGCCCGCGTGACGGGTCCATCCGCTACGACGGCCGATCCCGTGCCGATGGCAGCGCTCTGGATAGGCGCACAGGAATTACCCTGCGCCGACCTATATTGAGAAACGGCAGCCACGTCCGCAATGGGGCCGCCTGCTACGGCACCCTGAAAATTTCTTTGCCTTCTTTTGAATCCCCCTATCCCGTCCGCGACGGGCGACACATACGCGACGGCGTACTGACGTTCGCCCATGCAGAATTGGAGGCCGCATGATCCTGGACGCATACTACGACGCCGTGCGCCGCCTGCTGGCAAGTGGCGACACCGGCAAAGTCATCAAAAGCGTGGGCTTCGG
This sequence comes from Desulfovibrionaceae bacterium, assembly GCA_963665185.2. Classification (GTDB taxonomy): domain Bacteria; phylum Desulfobacterota; class Desulfovibrionia; order Desulfovibrionales; family Desulfovibrionaceae. The sequence goes on from CAXXPO010000023.1 coordinate 441, forward strand.
ATCATCCGATACCAGCGAAGCTAAGAGCCTGACTGATGCCGTTGTTGTGCCGGTTGAGTCCGTTGAGTTTGCGGACAATCCCCGCAAGTTGCGGGTCAACTGGTTGCTTCCCCGCCACCTGGGGCAATGGGCTGGCAATACGTGAAATCGGCCTGCTTACGGCGGACGGGACGCTGGTTGCCCGCAGAACACGGCAGGCGATTCACAAGAGCGACGATATGGAATTGGGCGATACCTGGGAACTGGACGTTTAAGGAGTAATAACCATGGCGAATCTGCCTACTTTTGAAGACCCGAAATGGCCCGAAGTATATGAACTGGCAGTAAACGACCCGGTGGCGGGCGGCCCTGATGGCGTAGACAATACGCCGCATAAGCAACTGGCCGAACGCACGGAATATTTGAAGCAGCAAACAGACCAAGCCCGCGCCGATCTGGACGACCATGAAACTCGGCTGGCGGCTGTGGAGGGTTCTTCCGCTGTGGCTGTAAGCAAGGCGCAGCGGTTGGCCTGGGAAAACTCCGACGAAGGTTTCGCCTTCGAGCTTTTCAGCGACCCGGTTCACAACTGGCGCGATATGCAACCAGTGTCCGTTACCCGCACTGTGGCCGGTGACGACAGTATTGACGTGGAGAGTACTGCCGGTCTGGTGGTCGGCGCGTCGTACGTCATTTTCGGCAACGGTACGGCCGAAACCGTGGTTGTGGCTGAAAAACTGACGGCCACGCGGCTCAAAGCCACGGCAAACTTGACGGTTACACGCGACTCGGGTTCGCTGGCTCGCACGGATTGGACGATCCATTCCGGGTATGCCGAAGCGTCAGGCAACAGCCGCTTCTACTCCAAGCCTTTGCCCACCCTTCGCTATTGGGACGACGGCATTTTGGTCGTGCGCCGTAATTCCGGCGACGGCGAACTGCATATTTCCGTGCGGCAGGTTGGTTCCAGCCAGTGGCATCAGGCTGAATTCCTGGAAAGCAAGACCGTTGATACCCGAACACGTGACCAGTGGTATCGCCTCCCCGTGGGCGGGACTGTTGAAATTCGAGTGCACGTCTTGCTTGGTCCGTCCGGGGAAAACTTGCGCATTGGTCACCTGATGCTTTTAACATCTCCGCAAGCTGGTCGGGCTGATCCCGTTCGCCAACCGGTCATCACCTCGCCTGTATCCGGCGCAACCGGCGTGATGGAAACACCGACGGTTACGGTTGACGCCTATCGCTCCCTGTACGGCCTGGACCAGGGCGGACTGCGTGTACGTGTCTATCTGGATGAGCAGATGCAAAGCCTTGTTTATTCCGGCACATCCACAGGCGCGACGACGTCGCACCAGATTGCGGCAGGCAACCTGCAAACTGACCGGGTGTACTGGGTGGTTGCTGATTTGTGGGACAACGAAGACACGTATTCCCCGGCATCTGATCCTGTCCCGTTTACGACAGGGAGCGTTTTCCAGTACGTCCAGCAGCCATCCGTTATTTCTCCCGCCCCCGGGGCGGAAGTCTCCCAGACCAACGTCACGATCGTGTTGGATCAAATGCAGGTCGAGGCAGGTGGAACTGGCAATCAGACTGCCGGGCGGTTTCTTGTTGCATCCGACCTGGCGGGAACGAACATTGTTTACGACTCCGGCGAAGTCGCAGACCTGACCTCGCATGTCGTGGCTGGCGATCCGCTGACACGCGGCGAAACCTACTACGCATTCGGTATGCAGAAAGACGAGACGCGCGGCTGGTCGGAACGAAGCGCGGGGGTGCGGTTTTTCATCCAGCAGATCGGCAATGGCGTCCGCGTTGACGGCGGCGTTGCTGTCGGTCCCACGACGTTTGCCGACGGGCAGCGGGGGTTTTTGGTAGTGGCTACGGCTGCGTGTCGTGTGAAACGTAAGTGGGGTCTGTATTATAAAGACACGTCTTTGCAAAATGTCGGAACTACTTACCAAGATTCTGCCCCACAGACCGGCGAGTATAATACGGAGGTTCTGACATCTAGCGCATATAATACATTCGACGACGGCAATGGTTCCATTGGCGCACCTGCCGCAGAATACTGCAAGGGGTTGCTGCATGAGGGGTGCTCTGATTTCTTTTTAATGAGCAAAGAAGAAATGTCCTTGGCGTACAGCAACCGTGTAGTAATTGATGCAGCTGATGAAACCGTGGGAACAAAATTAAGCGCGATGGGAGATGATCTCGCATGGACATCAACCGAGCGCGACGGCAAATATGCCCACTTTCGGCGTTTCTCGGATGGTTTTGTCGGGGCAGGGATTGAAAAAGTTGGAGAGCTTTTGGTCGTCCCCGCCCGTCGCATACTCATCTAAGGAGCAAAACCATGAACAATGAGTACTACAACACCAACAACGCCCAAATCTATACACAATCCCAGCTCGACCGGCGCGGCCTGCTCCATGGTGGTGTGCGCCTGTCTAATTTAGGGATTTATCGCATCGTGGACGAGGTGCCGGAGTACGATCCGGACCTGCAAACCCTGGACGCAGGATCGGTCCAGGCAAGCGAGGACGGCGAGACTGTGCGTCGGGTGTTTACTGCGACGTATCGCGAGTTCGAAACCGTCAAGTCCGTGTTGAGGCAACGAGTCAAGGCGAGGAGGCGTAGAGTCGAGGAAGAATCCGGCACCACGCTCAACGGCATGGCCGTTGAAACCGACCGACAGTCACAAAGTATGTTGAACGGCGCAGTGGAATACCTGCGCCGCAATCCGGACGCGACAATCCAGTGGCAACTGCCGGACCTGACGTTCATGACGCTGGACGCGGCCAAGGTGAATGCCCCTGGCCGACGTTGTCGCTGCCCACGTCCAGGGCTGCTTTGCCCGGCAGGCAGCAATCTGCGCAGACCTTGACCGCCGCGAAAAGGTAAGCACGCTCCTTGAATCCTACAATACCAACATAAATACCGGCTGGCCCGATCAGGAGGACACCAATGCCTGAACAATTTTTACACGGCGTTGAGGTCGTTGAGATCGACGACGGCACTCGCCCGATTCAGACAGTCAAATCAAGCGTCATTGGCCTGATCGGCACCGCCCCGGATGCTGATCCTGCAACATTTCCCTTGAACACGCCGGTATTGATTCCCGGCACGCCGCGCAAGGCCAAAGCCCTGGGCGACAAGGGAACGCTCAAGGATGGTATTGACGGCATCTTCGACCAGACCGGCGCGATGGTTGTTGTAACTCGCGTCGAGGAAGGCACGGATGTGGCTGCTACGATTTCAAACATCGTGGGTGATGCGACGGCCGGAACCGGCGTGCACTCTCTGCTGGCTGCACAAAGCACAGTAAAAGTCGTGCCGCGCATCCTTTGCGCTCCAGGCTTCACCAGCCAGCGCCCGGACGGCAATGCCAATCCTGTTGTTTCCGAACTGCTGGGCATCGCCCAACGGATGCGCGGTGTGATCATTGCCGACGGCCCCAACACTACCGACTCTGATGCTATCACCTACCGGGAAGACTGGGGCAGCGACCGCATCTATGTGGTCGATCCGCATGCCCTCGTTTGGGATACAGATCTTAATACTTCTGTGGCCCAGCCCGCCTCGGCTCGTGTGGCCGGGCTGATAGCCCGGATGGATAATGACCGCGGTTTCTGGTGGTCGCCCAGCAACCAGGTCATCAACGGCATCGTAGGCGTATCCCGTCCGGTGGACTTCAACATGTCCGACACAAACTGCGTGGCCAACTATCTCAACGAGCATGAAGTGGCCACTATCGTTCAGAAGGACGGCTACCGCCTGTGGGGCAACCGGACAACGGCCAGTGACCCAATGTGGGCTTTTCTGAGCGTCCGACGCACGGCGGATATGGTTTACGAAAGTATTGAAAACGCATTCCTCTGGGCCATGGACCGGCCCCATATCTGCCAACTTGGTTTTGGACATCCAGGAAAGCGTCAACGCTTACCTGCGTCACTTGGTTGCTGTCGGGGCTACCCTGGGAGGCAAGTGCTGGCTCGACCCCGAACTGAACAGCAAGGAACAGCTTATGGCTGGCAAGCTGTTCCTCGACTTTGATCTGGAGCCGCCCGCACCTCTGGAGCACCTGGCGTTTAGAGCGCACCGTGAAAACGGATATTATGTCGAACTGGTGGATCAGGTTCTGACCGCCGCGTAACAGGAGACACTATGCTCCCTAAGAAGCTCAAAAACTTTACAGCGTTTGTGGACGGTGTCGGCTATGCCGGAAAAGTCACTGAAATAGAACTCCCCAAGCTGAAGATCAAAACTCAAGAACATCGGGCAGGCGGAATGGATGCCCCTGTCGAGATCGACATGGGCATGGAAAAGCTTGAGTCCAACGTTACATTTGCCGAGTACAGTCCGGAGCTCTTTAAGCTTTTCGGGCTGGTTGATGGCAATGCCGTTTCGTTGACATTTCGAGCTGCACAGCAAGACGACTCCACTACGGAAGATATTATAGTCAATTTGACTGGCTCCTTGCGTGAAATCGATCCAGGCACATGGAAGTCCGGCGAGGACGGTACTGCAAAGTACGCCGTGTCCGCACGCTATTACAAGCTGACAATCGCCGGAACAGAGCTGATCGAAATCGACGTGGAAAACATGATCCGCAAGATCGGCGGCGTTGACCAGTTGGCAGAGCAGCGCAAGGCCCTGGGCCTGTAAGGAGTTAAGGGTATGAAGACAAAAGAAATTACACTCAGCAGCGGCCAGGTCATAGTCATGCGTGAACCCAAAGTGAAGGACATGCGACTTATTGCTGGCATCAAGGACGAGATCGAGCAGGATATCCGTATGTTCTGCAACTTGGTGGAACTGAGTCCGGAGGAGATTGAAGACCTCCCCCTGAAGGACTTCAATTCGTTGCAGGAGGCTTTCCGCTCTTTTTTAGCCTGACCTGGGAGGATTGCGTGCGGGTCATGGCCGACATCGGCTATGTCCTGCACTTTTCTTTAGGCGATATGCTTGTGCTGACCTGTTCCGAACTGATTCAATTCCACCAACAAGCCACAAGGTTGGGAGAGACCGAACACGATGGGTAAATCGTTTGCCGTTTCCATGGTTCTTCGTGCCACTTTAGCCAGTGGTACATTGAATGCCTTCAACACCTTGAAGAAAAAGGTTCAAGGGGTGGGCACAGAAGAGCGGAAACTGATTTCCCAATCCTCTGGCTATCAATCCTCTTTGGGCGGGCTTCGGCAATCGTGCAGAAAAAACACAACTGCACATGATGGCTTTTCAAGTTCCCTAGGGCGATTAAAGGAAAAACTCCGTACCACACGAAAGGCGATGAGTGATCTGCGCAATGAAACTCGTCGTACCCGGATGGAAGCCAACAAAAGCAAACGAGCTAAGTTGAAAGGCGAGGTCATGGGGACGGTGGGTATGGCCATGGCTGTGGTCACCCCTGTTATGGCCGCCGTGAATTTCGAAAGTGCGATGGCCGATGTTCGTAAAACCGTAGATTTTGAAGATGATAGCGCCTTTAAAAAGATGGGGCATGATCTTCAAGACATGGCTGAACGAATTCCCATGGCCACAACCGGCTTGGCGGATATAGCTGCAGCGGCTGGCCAAGCCGGGATAGCACGAAACGAACTTCTGCAATTCACCGAAGATGCTGCAAAAATGGGTGTGGCATTTGACATGTCTGGCCGAGAAGCTGGCGGGGCTATGACCGGTCTGCGTAGTATTTTTAAGTTGTCACAGGCCGGTGTTGTCACGCTAGGTGATTCCATCAACCATCTTTCCAATAATATGGATGCGACAGCGGCTTCCATGTTGAATGTCGTCAACAGGGCTGGATCTTCTGGGAAGATGATAGGACTCACCGGCCAGCAGGTGTCGGCCCTGGGAGCAACCTTCCTTGCGTTGAAGACGCCGCCTGAAGTGGCTGGCACAGCCATGAACGCCATGTTCATGAAACTGTCCACTGCGGACAAGCAAGGCAAAAAATTTCAAGATGCTCTGCAATCTATCGGCATGGATGCACAAGGGCTGAAAGCTGCAATACAAAACGATGCTCAGGGAGCCATTCTACAATTTCTGCAGGCTGTTGATGGGGCCGAAGATAAAATGGGGGTTCTTAGTGACCTGTTCGGCATGGAGTACGCCGACGACATGACCAAATTGGTGGGAGGGCTTGACGAATACGAGAAAGCTCTCGGTCTAGTCAGTGAAAAGGTCAAATATGCTGGCTCAATGCAAAAAGAATATACGGTTCGATCCAAAACGACTGCGAATGATCTTATTCTTTTGAAAAACAAAGCCATGAACGCTGGTATCGCCTTCGGTTCTTTGCTCTTTCCTGCTTTGGGTGTTGCGGCGGATGCATTGGGCGGCGTTGCCGGTGCCGTGCGGTATATGTCTGACACCTGTCCTGGGCTTACCCAGGGAATTGCCGTTATCGTGGGCGGTTTGGTTGCCCTAAAAATAGGAGCCTTGGCTGGTGGATACGCCGCAACGGTTCTCTCCGATGGTTTCCAAACTGCTCGTGCCATTTTTAATTTCTTTCGTCCCTCCGTTGTTGCCACCAATTTAGCGCTTTTGAAGCAGTATGTTTTGACCAAGAAAAATGCAGTGGCCACCCACCTGGCAGCGTTGAACCTAGGGCGTTTTGCCCTTGTTCAAAAGGTTGTCGCTGCTGCGACAAAGGTTTGGACCGGCGTTCAATGGGCGTTGAACGCGGCCTTAAACGCTAATCCTATTGGTTTGATTGTGGCGGGTGTTGTGGCGTTGGCTGCGGGGGCCTATTTCGTCGTTAAGCATTGGGGAACGGTGAAAGATTTTTTTGCCGGTCTATGGGAGGGCGTTGTCGCAGGCGCAAAATGGGTCTGGGGCATGATTAAGAAAGTTTTTGAATATACGCCTGTAGGCCTGCTAGCCAAAGGCCTGCAAGCGGTCGTTGGATGGTTTGGCTCCAAGGATCAACAGGATGATGACACGCCCGCTCCTCAAAAAATGGAGCGGCGAGGAGCGGTACGAGATGCCGTTCCCCCTACTCGCAAAGCGATTAGGAAAGCGGGAATATCGGCTGAAATACCTCCTGAGGTTCAGGAAGTTTACCAAGAAAAGACAGTGTTGCCCCACCCGGTAAACTCCGTACCCGCTACGGCGTCGGCTTCTCCAACGAACATACATAATCACAATACATTTAATATATACTCTCAGGCTCAAGATCCGCGTGACGTCGCCCAGGAAGTGATGCGCTTGATGGAACGAGAGAACACGGGACGGCTCCATGACTAACAATATAATGATGGGACTGGGGGAATACCGGTTTTCAGTAAGCACAGCCGCGTACCAGTCGTTGAAGCGGGTAACTCCTTACAGATGGGCCGAGCAGCCACGACTGGGACGGGAACCGGCAATGCAGTTTGTGGGGCCGGGTAAAGAAACTGTGGAGCTGGAAGGCGTGATTTATCCGCACTACGCCGGAGGCCTGAAGCAGGTGGATACGATGCGCAAAGAGGCTGGTGCCGGTAAGCCTTTGGTCCTTGTTGATGGCCTGGGTGCTGTCTGGGGAAAGTGGTGCGTTGAGGAGATTGGAGAAGATTTCACAGAGTTTTTCCCCGGCGGTGTCCCCCGTAAAATTCAGTTCAGGTTGAGGTTGGCCAGGTACGGGGAGGACAAATAATGCAAAAGTATCGGTGCAAGGACGGCGATATGCTGGATGCGATCTGCTTCAAATATTACGGCTCGCAAATTGGAACCGCCGAAGCTGTTTTGGAGGCAAATCCTGGGCTGGCAGAACATGGTCCGATGCTGCCTGCGGGCTTGGTGATCGAATTGCCTGATATCGATGCTCCACAGGCAGAAAAAGCCGTGAGGTTATGGGACTAATGACGCCGAAGTTTAGAATCCTAGCTGAAGGACATGACATTACTGCCTTTATTGGAGACCGTCGGCTGGACCTGCGCGTGACTGACGAAGCAGGATTCTCGTCTGACAGCGTTGAGCTGACGATTGATAATCGTGACAACAAAGTTGCACTTCCCAGGACCGGCGCAGAGCTTGAAATTTTCATCGGCTATGAAGAGTCTGGGCTAAGTAGGATGGGGCTGTACACGGTGGATGAGATTTCGTTGTCCGGGCCGCCTGACAAGCTAACCCTGACTGGCAAGGCCGCAAATATGTGTGCATCGCTCAAAGCCCGCAAGACCCGTTCCTGGGACCAGGTTACGATTGGCAACCTGGTGGGGCAAATTGCACCGGAGCATGGGTATGTGGCCAAGGTTTCGCCCACATTGGCCAGCGTGACATTGGCCCACGTGGACCAGACAGAAGAGAGTGATCTGCACCTGCTCACCCGACTGGCCAAAGAACACGACGCCGTGGCCAAGCCTGCCGGAGGCAACTACTTGTTTGTTCCCAAAGGGGAGGCCAAGACCGCAACCGGTAAGAACATGCCCGCCGTTTCACTTGTAAAAACAGATATGCACCGCTGGAACGTGACCATTGCTGATCGGGGGAAATATCAAAGCGTGACAGCCTACTGGCACGACACAGCCAGTGCCAAACGCCAGGCCGTGAGCGTAGGCAGCGGCGATCCAGTCTGCACGCTGCCCGGCACGTACCCTGACGCCGATGCTGCACGCAAAGCTGCGCAGGGCAAAAAGGACGCCCTAGAACGAGGCGTGTCTAAATTGGAACTGACAACAGACGGCAATCCTTATCTGGCGGCAGAAGCAAAGCTGAACATTTCGGGGGTAATGCAGGGCGTGAACGGCGAGTGGGTGATTACACGTGCCGTCCACACCCTGGATGCAAATGGCTACCGCTGTACTATCTCGGCGGATACGCCGAAAGCTCGTTGACAGCAGTATAAGCGATAATTGGAACAGGCGGGGGCGCGGCAACGCCCCCACTGACCTGGTGCGTCCACACCAGTTCACAGCCTGCGGCTGCTGCTCCGTGGCAATGCTACTAGCAACCGCAATTGAAAAAATAAAGGGATTGTAATGAATAGCCCGCTCAAATGGGTTGGAGGAAAAAGCAAACTCGCTGAAAGGATTGTAAAGCTTATCCCAGAACACAAGCACTACGGAGAGGTCTTTGCCGGGGCGGGATGGGTTTTCTTCCGCAAGCCGGAATCAAAGTATGAGAGCATCAACGACATCAACAGTGACCTCGTCACATTTTACCGAGTTCTGAAGCACCATTTACAGGCGTTTGTTGAGGAATTCCGCTGGCTGCTCACGTCCAGAGAATGTTTCAATGACTTTAAAAAGCAACAGGTGGCAGGCGGGTTGACCGACATCCAGCGGGCTGCCCGTTTTTATTATCTCCAGCGGAATGCCTTTGGTGGTCAAGTCGTAGGACAAACATTTGGTGTTTCACCACAAAGGCTTCCAGCCATCAACCTACTGCGTATTGAAGAGGAGCTTTCCTCCATACATCTTCGGTTATCCAGAGTCGTCGTGGAAAACCTTTCTTGGGAAGATTACCTGGACCGCTATGATCGTCCTGACACCTTCTTTTACCTTGATCCACCTTATTGGGGAACGGAGGACTACTACGGAAAGGACTTCTTCAAACGGGAAGATTTCGTTCGCTTAGCCAAACATCTGGATGCCATCAAGGGCCAGTTTCTTTTGAGCCTGAACGATTGTCCTGAAGTAAGGGATACCTTTTCAGCGTTTGATATCAGATGCGCTGAAACGATCTATTCATGCAGCCGGGCTGAATCCCAAAAAGCTGGGGAAGTCCTAATAATGAATTACGTGCCCAAGCCAGGGCTTCTGAAGTTTTGTGACTAAAAACAAGGCCCACATGATTTCTCATATGGGCCTTGTTTTTGAAACACTCAATCAGTATGTGAAACAAGCTGACCAAGTAAATTATATTGAAAATCAGGGCGATTTTTCGCGA
>CAXXPO010000024.1:0-129109 GCA_963665185.2 Desulfovibrionaceae bacterium
GGTGGGGGCGCTGCGGTAGTTTTCAAGCAGGGTGACCGAGGTCAGCTCCGGCCATTTCGCCCGGAGTACGGCCTGCACGTCGGGTACTGCACCGCGAAAGGAGTAGATGGACTGGCGCGGATCGCCGATGGCGAAAAATCCCTTGCCCTGTTCGCCCGCCAGCGACGTGACCACGGCGATCTGCAAGGGGGAGAGGTCCTGCACTTCGTCCACCAGGACGTGGGTGAAGGGGCAGGTGTAGATTCCGGCCACGATCTGTTCCAGAAAGAATTCCAAAAGGTCGGTGTAGTCGACCAGATTCCAGTATTCCTTTTTCTTGGTATAGCGGTGGAAGGCCTCATCGTCCGTGCCCGGTCCCCGGAGGTTTTCCCTCGACAGGTTGAGTTCGTTCCAGGCGTGTTTGAGCTTTCCCCCACTCAGCTCGGGGTTGCACTCGGCATAGACCTTGAAAGCCGATTCCTCGGACATGATGACCGGGGATTCGCTGTACGCGCCGCTCCAATATTCAAAGGCCAGGGCGTGCAGGGTGTCGGCGCGGGGGAGGGCGGCAGGTCCGCCTTCCAGGCGGGAGAGGCGTTCGCGCATTTCCGAGGCGGCCCTCTGGGTGAAGGTCACGGCCAGGATATGGCGCGGGTTTTCTCCTTGTTCGAGCAGCCGTTCGACGCGGCCCATCAGGGTTTGTGTCTTGCCCGTGCCCGGTCCCGCCAGGACCAGCACGGGGCCGGGGCCCGCGTCGATGGCCTGCCTCTGGGCCGGATTGAAGGTCACTGGCCTGTTCCCCGTAGCCGAGGCACGGGCCGGAGCCGCAATATCGGCCAGGGGCAGTGGGTTTTTTTCCGCTTTTTGCGGAAGATGGAGGAGAAATTTTCCCTGGCGCATCTCGGCGCGTTCTTTCTCCGAAAAAACATGGATGACACCGTACTGTCCGTCGAATCCGGGGGATTTCAGCACCTTGCCCGCGCGCATGCGCAGGACGGCTTCGGCCAGGGGCGGCAATACTTTGGAAATCTCTTCGGCGGGCGCGTCCTGCAATATGGTCAACTCCGAACCCAGCCGGGACATGGTACGGCGGTACAGGGCAGAGACCTTCTTGGTGGCCGGGCCGCAGCCCAGTATTTCTCCCATGAGTTCCCGTAAAGGAACAAGGGATGTGAAGCCGGGACGGTTGGCCGGCTTTTCCGGGGCCTCGCGGTCGGCCAGCTCCATGACCCGGTTGAGTACGCCCACGGTGAGTGGCTTGTTGCACACCGGGCAGATGCCTCCGCGCGAGCGGGTCTCGTCCGGTTCCATGACGATGCCGCATTTGCGGTGTCCGTCCAGGTGGTATTTGCCTTCTTCGGGAAAGAACTCCACCGTGCCCAGAAATTTGCGGCCCAATCCTTCGCCGCGCAATGCGCCGAGGATTGTTTCGTAGGTCATCTCCCCGCTGAAGACATTGGCTTCGCGTCCCAGCTTTTCGCCGGAGTGGGCGTCGGAGTTGGAAATGAGTTGGAAGCGGTCCAGGGCGCTCAGATGCCAGTTCATGGCCGGGTCGCTGGACAGTCCGGTTTCCAGTGCGAAAATGTGCTGGCTCAGGTCGCCGAAACATTCCTCAATGGTGTCGAAACCTGATTTTGATCCGAAAAGGGAGAACCAGGGCGTCCAGATGTGCGCTGGAACCAGGAAGGCCAGGGGATCGAGTTCCAGAACCATTTCCAGGAGGTTGCGCGAGTCCAGCCCCAGGATGGGGCGGCCGTCGGAGGTGATGTTGCCTACGGCGTCCAGCCGGGTGCTGAAGCGGCGGGCCGCCTCCAGGGTGGGCACGAAGACCAGGTTGTGGACCTTGCGCACCTTGCCGCCCCGTTTGTATATGGAGCTGATTTCCGTTTGCAGGATGAAGCGTGTCTTCTGGTGGGGAAGGTATCCCTCGGTCCATGGAATTTCGCGGGACAGCCCGCTTTCCGTTTTGAGCCGGAGCAGGCCGTGCCCGTCTTCCTCAAGGTGCTCGGACAGGTCGTCCAGCCATCCGGGGTGCTGGAAATCTCCGGTTCCCACCACGGAGAGGCCCTTGATCTTGGCCCAAGCCGCCAGGTTGCGCGGGGTCAGGTTTTTGCTGGTGGCTCGGGAATATCTGGAATGGATATGAAGGTCTGCCCTGAATTGGTCCATGCATCCTCACGGTGGCGTCGTTTCAAGCCCCGTCGCGAAAAAAATTCCTGAACGCAGCCAGAGCCTTTCTCTGGCTTGCGATACGCGCCGAGTCGATGTCATCGTACGCATTTTCCAGGCAAAACACTACCTCTGCATCAAGCTTGCGGGTTGCGGACATGTCCTTGAGAACGGACAGCGCATCGGCCCTGAGCATGCCGTTTCTGTAGGGCCGGTCTTCGGTCACGGCGGTGAACACGTCGGCCACGGCCAGGATGCGTGCCCCCAGGGACAGATTTTCCTCTCCTTTTCCCGTGTGGTATCCGGTTCCGTCCACTCGTTCGTGGTGGCTGCTGGCCCAATCGTTTATGGTTTCCAGGCCCGGAATGCGGGAAAGCACCTGGTCGCAATGCAGGGCGTGGAGTTTCATTATTTCGAACTCCTCATGGGTCAGCTTGCCGGGCTTGTCCAGAATCGAGGTGGGCACACCCAGTTTTCCCAGGTCGTGCAGGTTGCCTGCAACGCCCATTGATTTGATTCCGTCCTTGGAAAAGTTGAAGCGGTCCGCCAGTTCTCTGGCCACGGCGGCCACGCCGCGGGAGTGGGTGGCAGTGAAACGGCTTCGGAAGTCGATGATGTGGGAGATGAAACGGGAGAATCCGCGCAGATCCTCCAGGTCCAGAAGTTGGTCTTCCAGTCCGTCCGTGTCGGCAAGGTCAACGCCATCCCGGAAGGCTTCAATATAGTCGTTCTGGGCCACCTGGCAAACAGCCTGCGCCGCCAGGCGCTCAAAGATGTCCCCGACATGGCGTTCCATGCGTTTCACAGCATCGCACGCGCTCTGGTGGTCGTCCTTTATGAGCACGTCGGCCCGGTCGGCCGCGTTGACCACATTGGCAAGAAAAAGGTCGTGGGCATCCACATCGATATCGTCACGTTTTCGCCAGGGAAGGTGATGGTAGCGGACAATATCGGCAATGGGGTCCAGACGGGGGAAGGTTTTGATCAGCCGGTAGCCTGTTTCCGCGTGCTCCACATTATCCAGCTCGAAATGCAGGGTGTCCAGACGGCTTTTGAGAGTCAGAGCTCCCACGTCGTGCAACAGGCTGGCCATGAGCAGGCGGGTTCTGTCGGGCGCGGAAAGTCCCAGGAGTTTGCCTGCGGAGCAGGCCAGATAGGCAACCCGCCTGTGGTGGCCGGTTACGGCGGTGCTGACAAGGTCAAGAGCGGAAGAAACACCGCAGAGAAGTTCAAGCTGGGATACGGACATGGTGGTCGTCTTCAATTGAAAGTCGCAGTTTGGGGATTCGTGTGCAAATACATAAAAGCCGGGGCGAATCTTCACCCCGGCCAAAAAAAGAGCTTATGGTTTTTTCAGCATGATGTCGATAGCCCCGTGCGAGACAATATCGGAACGACGCTGTTTTTTGAATCTGCAGATCAATCCTGGCGCAACGCCGCGCAGTCGGACGGGTCGCCCTTGAGTTTGTCCAGGGCGTGGGGCAGTGCGGGCAGTATTGCCCCAAGGCATTCCTTCACTGCCTTGGGCGAGCCGGGCAGGTTGACGATGATGGAATGGCCCAATGTCCCGGCCACGGCCCTGGAAATCATGGCATGAGGCGTCTTGGCCAGACTTGTCGCGGTCATGGCGTGTTCTATGCCGGGCAGGCGTTTCTCGATCACCGCCAGGGTCGCTTCCGGAGTGATGTCGCGTGGGGCCACGCCGGTCCCTCCGGTCGTGACGATGAGGTCGAATCCCTGGGTCAGGGCCAGATCCACGAGCAGCGCCTTGAGTTGCAACGGTTCGTCAGGGATGACGTGCCCCAGGCAATAGCGAACGTTCAGGCGCTCGTTGCACATTTCCTCCACGGCAGGACCGCTGGTGTCTTCCCGTTCTCCACGCGAGCCTTTGTCGCTCAAGGTTATCCAGGCCACGGCCAGACCTTCGGAATGGACGTTCATTTCCACTTCGCCCTGTCCCTTGAGGTCGGCCATGGGCAGGAGCGCGGCGCATTTGCGCGCTTCGCCGCCAAAATCGAGAAACTGAACGCGCGCCACCATGAAGAGGGGCCTGTCATCGGCCAGCAGAACCGACCCGGCACGCAGTCCCGGCATGGGCCGGGCCGTACGTACCAGGGTTGCGCCGGGCAGGTCGAGTTCGCTGTCCGTAAGCAGGCAGGCCTCTCCCTTGCGCACGGGGCTGTGCAGATGAATTCGCAGGGTTTGCATTATGTCGTATCCTTTTCAGCCTTGCCCATCTGTTTTTTTATGCAGGCGGTCCATCAGGTTTTGGATTATGGAGTAAAACGTGGGCACGGCAAACACGCCCATGATGGTGGCGGCCAGCATCCCCCCGAAAACGGCTGTTCCCAAGGCGTGGCGGCTGGCCGCTCCGGCTCCCGAAGCCACCACCAGGGGGATGATGCCCAGGATGAAGGCGAAGGAGGTCATCAGGATGGGCCGGAAGCGAAGGTGGGCCGCTTCCAGGGCCGCGTCGAACACGGATTTTCCCGTTTCCCGTTGCTGGATGGCGAATTCCACGATGAGGATGGCGTTCTTGACCGCCAGGCCGATGAGCATGACCAGTCCGATCTGGGCGTAGACGTCGTTGTTCAGGCCGCGCAGCCATTGGGCGAAGATGGCGCCGAACACGCCGAGCGGCACGGCCAGGACGACTGCGAAGGGAATGGCCCAGCTTTCGTACTGGGCGGACAGAACCAGGAAGACCATGAGCAGGGCCAGGCCGAAGATCATGCCCGCCTGTCCGCCGGAGGCGATTTCCTGGTAGGCGATGCCGGACCATTGGTAGCTCATGCCCTGGGGCAGGGTGGCGTCGGCCACTTCCTTCATGGCCTCGATGGCCTGTCCCGTGCTGTAGCCGGGTGCAGGCACTGCCGTGATTTCCACGGCCTGGTACAGGTTGAAACGCTGGATGTATTCCGGGCCCTTGATGTTCTGGATGGTGGCCAGGGTGGAAATGGGTACCATGGAGCCATCGTTCGCACGGACATAAAAGGCGTCGATATCGTCCGGTTCGTGGCGGAACTGTTCGTCCGCCTGGATCATGACCCGGTATGTCCTGCCGAATTTGTTGAAATCGTTCACATAATAGCCGCCCAGATAGGTCTGGAGCGACTGGAATATTTCACTGAGCGGAATGCCCAGTTTCTTCACTTTTTCCCGGTCCACGTCGATGAAGAGCTGTGGCACGTTGGCGGAGAACGGTGTGAACGTATACAGGATTTCCGGGCGTTGCATGGCGGCCTGCATCGTGGCGTAGGCGGCCTGGGCCAGGGCGTCGACCGAGCCGCCGGTGCGGTCCTGCAATTCGAACTGCAAACCGCCCGTGGTGCTCAGTCCGCTGATGGGCGGCGCATTGAAGCAGGCGATGCTGGCCTCGTCTATCTGGGAAAAAGCCTGCTGCGCTTTGCCGATAATGCTGCCGATGCGCAGTTCCGGTGTCTGGCGCTCGTCCCACGGGGTGAGAATCGCGAACAAACAGGCTGTATAGGAGCTGTAGCTCGAAGTCATGATGTTGAATCCGCCCAGGGAGAAAAAGTCGACCACACCGGGGGATTTCTTGAGGTATTCCTCGATCTGTTTGACCACCTTGTCCGTGCGTTCCAGAGACGCGCCTTCGGGCAACTGGACGTTGATCATGTAGTAGCCCTGGTCCTCTTCGGGAACAAAGCCGCCGGGCACGATTTCGAACAGATGGAAGGTTATGCCGCCGATAATGCACAGGGTTGCCAGAACCATCAGTCCGCGCTTGAGCAGCAGGCGGACGGATGCGGCGTATCCGCGGGTGCAGGCGTCGAAGAACCTGTTGAAGTAGCGGAAGAACAGGCCGAGCGGGCCTCGCATTTCATGCTGCTTGCGCAGGATGATGGCGGACAGGGCCGGCGAGAGCGTCAGGGCGTTGATGGAGGAAATGCCAACGGAAACGGCCAGGGTCAGGGCGAATTGCTGGTACAGCCTGCCTGTGATGCCGCCCATGAAGGCCACGGGGATGAACACGGAGATGAGCACCAGGGTCGTGGCCACGACCGCGCCAGCCACTTCCTTCATGGCCTTTTTGGTGGCCTCGAAGGGGGGGAGGCCCTCTTCGTCGATGATGCGCTGCACCGCCTCGACCACGACGATGGCGTCGTCGACCACGATACCGATGGCCAGGACGCAACCGAACAACGTCAGGGTGTTGATGGAAAATCCGAGCACCTGAAACAGGGCGAAGGTGCCGATGAGGGATACCGGAACCGCGATCATGGGAATGAGCGTGGCCCGGAAATTCTGCAGAAAGATGAAGACTACCAGAAAGACGATGATCATGGCCTCGACCAGGGTTTCCAGCACTTCGGCAATGGATGCCTTGACGAACCGGGTGGTGTCGAAGGGGATGTGGTATTGCATGCCGTCGGGGAAGTAGCCGGAAAGTTCTTTCATTTCGGCCTGCAGGGCTTCGGCCACGTTCAGGGCGTTGGCTCCGGGAAGCTGATAGATGAGCATGGTGGAGCTGGGACCGGCATTGAGACGGCTGAACGCATTGTACGATTTGGAACCGAGTTCCACCCGGCCTACGTCCTTGACGCGGACCGTGCTGCCGTCCGGATTGGCTCGAACAATGATGTTGGCGAATTCGTTTTCCATGTCCAGGCGGCCTTTGACCCGGACGCTCATCTGGTATTCCTGCCCTGCGCCCGCCGGAGGCTGACCTATCTGGCCCGCCGGGGCCTGGACGTTCTGTTCTGTCACGGCGTTGATGACGTCCGGCGCGGTCAGGCCCAGTTTGGCCAGCTTGTCCGGGTTGAGCCAGATGCGCATGCCGTAGTCCATGTCGCCGAACAGGGTGATGTCGCCCACACCGGGAACGCGTTTGAGCGCATCGTACAGGTTGATTTGGGCGTAGTTGTTCAGAAACAGCGTATCGTAACGCTTATCCGGCGAAATCAGGTTGATGCACATGAGCATGTCCGGCGATTGCTTTTTTACGCTCACGCCGCTGCTGACAACGTTTTGCGGCAACTGGGGTGTGGCCAGGGACAGGCGGTTCTGCACATCCACAGTGGCCAGTTCCAGGTCGCGGCCGATGTCGAAGGTGACGGTCAGGGCCATGCGTCCATCGTTGGAGCTGATGGAGTTCATGTAGGTCATGTCCTGCGCCCCGTTGATCTGCTCTTCGATGGGCGTGGCCACGGTCTGCTCCACAACCTGGGCATCCGCGCCCGTGTACTGGGCGACGACCTGCACCGTGGGGGGAGATATCTGCGGATACTGGGCAATAGGCAGGGTGAATATGCTGATAAGCCCCGTCAACGTGATGATGATGGACATTACCGACGCGAAGATAGGGCGTTCTATGAAAAAATTGACCATGGCTGTGGGCCTCTCAGCTAGTTTTGGGACGGGGCAGGAGCATCTGCATCGCTGTTGGTCGCATTGTTTGCGGACATCCCGGCTCCACCGGCCACTTCGCCGCTGAACGCCTGTAAGGTGGCGTTGACCTGAGAACCGGGCCGAATCCGGCGGACGCCTTCGGAGATGATGACGTCACCGGCCTTTATTCCTTCCTTTATCACCGCGATGTTGTTCATGACCCGCTGCACAGTCACAGGGACGTTTTTCACAGTGCCGTTGTCCTGCACCAGCAGCAGGGATTTGAGTCCCTGGGTGTCTATCAGGGCGCGGCTGGGAACGACCACGGCATCCTTGAGCGTGGCGATGACCGCGCGGATCTTGGCGAACTGTCCCGGGCGCAGGATGTACCTTGGGTTCTCGAACACGGCCCGGATTCCCAGCGTACCTGTTTTGGGGTCCACGGTGGGGTCGATCATGTCGACCTTGCCCTTTATTTCGTAGATGTCGCCGTCGGCCAGGATGAGGTCCAGATCCCTCTTCTCGGGTTCACTCAGTTCTTCTTCGCCGGAATAGTGGTTGCGCATGGCCAGAAGGTAGTCGCGTTCGGAAATGCTGAAGTTCACATACATGGGATCCATGGAGGACACCGTGGCCAGCAGGGTCTGTTCCTTGGAAACCAGGGTTCCGATGTTGGCGTCGGTTTTGCCGATCAGGCCGTCCATGGGGGCCGTGATATTGGTGTATCCGAGGTCCAGGCGCGCATTTTTCACCGCGGCCTGGTAGCCTTCCACCGTGGCCTGGAGTTCCTGCAAGGCCGTGGCCTTGACGTCGAATTCTTCGCGGCTGACGGCATCCTTGTCGAGCAGGGCCTTGAATCGGTTGTAGTCAAGCTCGGCCTTGGCCAATCCGGCTTCTTCACGGTGCAGCGTGGCTACGGCCTGGTTCAGGCTTTCCTGGAACGGTTTGGGGTCGATGACAAAAAGCGGGTCTCCTTTTTTGACCATGCTGCCTTCGACAAACAGGCGTTGTTTTAGGAAGCCTTCCACCTTGGAACGTATTTCAACGGTTTTGACCGCCGTGGTCTGGCCGATAAAATCCCTGGTGACGGAAACGTCATGGGCAACGACTTTTACTGCTGTCACAGGGAGTGCTTTGGGTGCCGCCTGTGTTTTTTTTTCTTCGGAACAGGCGAAGATGCTCAAGAAAACAGCGACAGACAGAAGGGACACGGTCATCCGCAGGATGCTGCGCGAATACGACAAAGCCATGATTTTCCTCACATTCGTTGCAAATTGTAGCTCAGACCGTTGGGGGGGGACGGTTGTTCAATCGTCTTAATTTTCCTTATGTAGCAATTTGTTCACGTCCAGGCAATTGGAGCGGGGGGATTTAGGGCAACAAAAGAGGAAATGTCGCCTTTCCGACAATTTCAGCGTATATCCCCATGAACTCGGAGTGTGCAAGAAAACAAGGAGAACCCATGCAGGGAAAACCACCCAGCCAGTCCCGTTTCGTGCTGGCCAAGATGATGGAACCCAGGATACCAATCCGTACGGCAGCGTGCATGGCGGTGTCATTATGAAAAATATCGACATTGCCGCGGCCGTTGCAGCGACACGCCACGCACGGCAGAACTGCGTTACCGCGTCCATCGACAAGCTGGATTTCATCCTGCCGGTGCATGTCGGGGAAATCGTGTATTTCAAGGCGTCGGTCAATGCCGTCGGGCGTTCCTCCCTGGAAGCCGGAGTGCGGGTGGAGGCGGAAAATCTCATTACCGGCGACGTGCGCTATGTGGCTTCTGCGTATCTCACTTTCGTGGCCTTGGACAAGGACCGCAAACCCGTTGTCGTGCCTGCGTTGCTGCCCGAAACCGAGGAAGACGAGCGCCGCATCCGCGAGGCCGGACAACGCAGGGTCTTGCGCCAGAAAATACGTCTGATCGAAGGATAGGAAACAGCGCGGACAAAGGGGAAACTGTGAATTTCGGGCGTATTTCACATTGACCCCTTCGGGGTCCCCCGTTTATCCTGACGACTTGATTCGAGTATGACGTCTGTTGAAATTCTTTGCATGAGTTTCACGCCGGTCCGCACGTTGGAGTTTTTTTGATTTGCCGGGCCGTTCGCAGTGGGGTGACGTGTTTTGGAAACCTCCACGGGGTGGCGTGAAAATGATGTGCATGATCGTGGCCGACGTCTGCATGCATTATGAAATACCGCAAGGAGGTGCTGCATGACGCAGCCTTATAAAGACGCCATCGGCATCTGCAAGACTATTTTCCGTAACGGGTACGATGCCTTTGTCATCAATCCCCAGCTTCGGAGTGTCCTGAAAACGGACAACAATCCAGAAGGGTTTGACCTCGATATTGCCACGGATATGGACCTTGAAGAGCTTTTGCGCATTTTTCCCCAGCTTGGGAATACCGGCGAAATGGGCGTTACCGCCATATTGAAGGAAGGCAATGTGACCTTTCGTTTTTACCCCATGGACACGTCCGATTGCGTGCATCCCGAATCCATGGTGGAGCCGCTCAGCCCCAAGATGCTCAAGAGGCTCGAGGAGCGGGGACAGATTCCCGTTGGCATGACGTGTCCGGTTATTCCAACGGCAGGCGAGATGTACGAAGGTTTTGCCGATATGGCCGAAGGCCATGTCTGTTTTGCCGGAGACCCCGACGAAACCCTGCGCCGCAATTTTCTTTTGGGCATTCGCGCCTTGCGTTTTTCCGCAAACTACGAACTGCCGCTGGAAGACAATACCCGCGTGGCCATTGTCCGTTCGTCCCAGCGAATTCTCGACTATGTGTCGGTCAGCGACATCATGGACGAGTGGCGCAAAGTGGAAGCGGAAAACATGTGGCGTTTTGTCCAGCTTCTTTTCGACACCATGCTGCTGCACGGACTGGTCCCCGAATTGGCAGGACTGTCACGGGTCATGCAGATCAAAAACGAGACGGGAACGGAGGAGACGGTTTTCGACCATACCCTGCAGGTCATGCGTCATTACCCCGAGGAACTTCCCTTCGACTGGTTCGGAACCCTGGCCTGCCTGTTCCACGACGTGGGCAAGCTTTTCACTGCCGAGTATTTCGACGGCAAATGGCATTTCCATCAGCACCATCGAATCGGGGCGCAGATTACCCGCAAGATTCTCAATCGCCTGCGCATGCCGCCCGGCGATGTGGATCTCACCTGCCATCTGGTGCGCCATCACATGCGTTTTCATCATATGCTCACGGACAAGGGCATCCGGCGCTTCAAGGCCCTGGACGAATACCCCCGGCTTATCGAGATGGCACGGGCCGACACCAAGGCACGTGAGCGGCATTTTACGGATTTCAACCACAATCAGAAGATGCTGGAGCGGACAGAAACACCGGAAGAAATGCTCGAACCTCTGCTCAACGGCAACGAGATAATGGATTTTGCCAAGCTCAAACCCGGTCCCATCATCGGGGTCATTCGCGACGCCCTGCTGCGGGCGCAGATTGCGGGAGAGGTCACTTCCGTGCCCGAGGCCGTGGATTTCGTGCTTCGATCCAAAAAGGCGGCGGGTTTGTAGCCTTCCTGCAAGCTCCCCCTTTTCCAACGAACGAGGCCAGGAAAACATCATGTTTTCCTGGCCTCGTTCGTTGGAAAAGGGGGAAGAAGGATTTGATTTCTTCCAGCCGCCGGAGGCAGAAACCCGCGTTCTACATGTTTCCATCCGGCATTTTCAATTTCAGCATCCCCAAATCCGCAAATATCATCTCTGCCGCCCTCCGGGGCGCGCCCGGTTCGCCCATGCGTCGGCGCAGGTCGGCCAGGATGGCGCGTTTTTCCCGGAGCAGGTCCGGTGCGCTCAACCAGTCGATGGCTGTGCCCGCCAGCATTTCGGCCTTGGCGTCGTTCTGGATATACTCCGGGATAACCGGCGGTTCGCCGGGCGTGTTCATGATGAGGTTCGTCAGGCTGATGTAGGGGACGTTGACCACCTTGCTTGCCAGCCAGAAGGTGAAGGGAGCCAGTTTGTAGGCCACGATGCACGGGGTTTCCAAAAGGGATGCCTCGAAGGTCACCGTTCCGGAGGCGGCCAGCAGCAGGGCGCAGGAACGCATGGCCTCGTAGCGGGCGTCGGGGCCGATGATGTCCATGGGTACGCCCGCCGGCCAGTGCCTTGTGAGTTTTTCCTCGGCCACGCTCGGCGCACGGATGATGTGGAACCGCAAATGCGGGTCAAAACGGTGCAGCAGTTTTGCGGCACGGGCGAATTCTGGCATCAGGGTTTCGATTTCCTTGCGGCGGCTGCCGGGCAGGATGCCGATGCGTTTTTCATCGTGGGGCAGGGCCAGCAAACGGTCGAAGTCCAACTCGTCCAGCAGGGGATGGCCCACGAATTCCGCCGCGACATGATGCTTTTCGTAAAACGTTTTTTCAAAGGGCAGGATGCACAGGATGCGGCGGGCGTATTTTTCCAGAAATTTCACCCGGCCCGTACGCCAGGCCCATACCTGGGGGGAAATGTAGAAAAAGACCGGAATGTTCAGGGCACGCCCCATGCGTGCCAGGATGAAATTGTAGTCCGGGCTGTCCAGCAGGACCATGGCCTCGGGCCGAGACTGTTTGAGCTTTTTCCATGTATTCCGAAGCATGAGGCCGATGCGCGGGAGGTGGGCGAAAACTTCGGTAAGCCCCATCAGGGAAAGCTGGCGGCTGTGAAAATGCAGGTGCATGCCGCATTTTTCCATGGCGTCGCCGCCCATGCCCGCGAATCGGGCATCAGGGCGCAGGTTCTGCATGGCCCGGATGAGGGCCGCGCCGTGCATGTCGCCGGAAGCCTCCCCGGCGTTGAACCAGAACAGGGGGGCGCTGGCGGCGGAAGTGTCGCGGGAATCGGGGGGGGAAGGTTGTTTTTGCGTGGCCATGTGAGGTCCCTGAAAGAAGTTGAAAAGACCGGGCGTACATACTATCGTGCGCCCCTGTTGGCAACCGCCGTCCGAATTCAAGGCAGGCAACCGGCTGGTTTTCCGCTGAAAAACTCCTGCCGCACCTTTGGTTGGATTTGGCGGTCCGGTCTTCTTCGGCCCCTGGAGCGCGCCAATCCGCGGCGGAAAGAACGTTTTATCCCGAATCCCGCCTCGCGCTTCAATCCCTTCCCTTTCATATCACAGGATATCGATATCATGAATGTTTGCGTTATAGGACTTGGTTGGATGGGCAGGTTGCACCTCCGTGTCTATTCGGAGATGCGCGATGTGAATGTGGTCGGCGTCATGGACATCGACCCGGAAATCCGCAGCCAGGTCCAGAAGCAATACGGCGTGCCCGTGTTCGACAACCTGGAAGAGCTTCTCGAAACAAAACCCGAGGCCGTCAGTGTCTGCGTCCCCACGGTGTTGCACCATGAAACCGCCATGGCTGTCATCGAACGGGGCATTCCCCTGCTGGTGGAAAAGCCCCTTGCCGCCAGTGCGGCGCAGAGCCGTGAAATAGTGGCTTCCGCCAATGAGGCGGGAGTTCCGCTCATGGTCGGCCACATCGAGCGGTTCAACCCTGCGGTGCAGCGCATCCGCGAACTGATCGCCGAGGACGAGCACGTCATTTCCATCCAGATCGAGCGCGTGGGACCGTATCCCCCCCGCATCCAGGATGTGGGCGTCATCCGCGACCTTGCTTCGCACGACATCGACCTGGTGCACCACCTGTCCGGCAGCAAGTACCAGTCCATCAACGGCGTGACCTCCTGCAACATCGGCGAGCACGAGGACACGGTCATCATTTCCGCCAAGATGGAAAACGGCATCCTGGCGCAGATCAACTGCAACTGGATCACGCCGTACAAGTCGCGGCGCATCCACGTGGCCACCAACACCCGCTATATCGAGGGCAACCTGATTACCCAGCAGGTCAAGGAATACAGCAAGTTCGAAAGGTACGACGCCAGCTACAACGTGCGCGAATGGCCTGTGATGTACCGTGAACCGGTGAAGGAGGAGCTGTCCGCCTATCTGTCCGCTGTGCGTGAAGGTCGTTCCATGCCCATCAGCGGCGAAGACGGCCTGTACGTGTTGGAAACCATTGAATCCCTGGAATCCTGAATCTGCCACACAAGACCCGGATTGCCTGTTTTTTCGTCAGGCCGCGGCGGACGGGAAAACAGGCAATCCGGGCAGACACAAAGAACTGCCGCACAGAAGAATATTTCTTTTGTGCGGTGTTTTCTTATATAGGTCGTGTTACTCTAACTAATTTTTCCGTCTGCCGCTTGCCAGAACAGGGTGAAACCCGTAAGAAGGGGCCATCACTTACACATGCCCCGTTGATTTCAAAGCGGAAAGGAGACCAGATATGGCCAAGGAAAGCGTACAAAAGTCCATGGGTGTTTTTGCTGCGGTCTTTGCCCACACCGGCGAACTGACCAAGGAAGAGGCCAAGAAATTGTCCGGCCTTGATGACAGTGCCTTTGAAGTGGCCTATGCCAAGGCCGCACAGGTTGCCAAGAAGTTGCAGTCTGCCGAGTCCAACAAGGTGGAGCATTTCATGAACCATCTGGGCGAGGAAATTAACGAGTACATGAACAAGTTTTTTATTTAGTCGAAGTCGCAACGCACTTTTTCTGGGTTCAGTGGGGCGTTGTGGGGAAGAATGCAAAGGGCAGCCTTGACATGCTTCTTCGGGTTGCAGGGAAATGCCGAGAGACCGTTAAGATAGAACGACATTGCGATGTTCCCTTCCGCTTGCGGTTGCAAAGCCAAGAGGTCGTTGAGGAGAGCGAGGCTACGGTTTCTGTCGGTTTGCCTTCGAATTTATTTCTGATGGATTTTCCCTAAACAAACGGGGGAACCTGGCTTTTGCCAGGTTCCCCCGTTTGTTTAGGGAGCCGTTCCCTTCTCTTGGCCGCAGGTGTTTTGCGATATCCCACGGCCCGCCAGCACTCCCCGCCAAGCAAAATGGAATCCATTCTTCCACGATCAGGTCTCCGCATCGCAGCGGGTAAGGATATTTTACCAGCCCCCTGGCCCATACTGCAGTTTTGATTGCTTGCAGGTTCTGCCGGCTGCCTTTGTCTGCCGCGGCTTTTTGAGAAAAAAACACTGACGTTGATCGAAATCAATGCATTGCGGTTGCGAGGGGCCTAAAGTCCGAATTCATGGAGGAATTGCCTGGCCTTCATTGTTTGGCCCAGTCCGAAGAGTCGAGCCACTGCCGTAGCTTGTGTAGAATTTTCAAAAGAGGAGACAATCCATGAGTTCACAGAACATAGTCGTCGTTGGCGGTTCTGCAGCTGGTCCTAAAGCCGCTGCCCGCACAAAGCGGTTGGATGATACCGCGAACGTCACGCTTTTACAGAAAGCCCCGGAGCTGTCCATGGCGTCTTGCGGGTATCCCTACTATATCGGAGGAAATTTCGACGAACGCAGCCAATTGCTTGCCACGCCCACGGGGGTGGTACGCGATGAAGCCTTTTTCTTGGCCTGTAAAGGAGTGGATGCACGGGTCAACACGGAGGTGACGTCCATAGACCGGGACAACAAAACCGTTGCCTGCGTCAATGTCCTCACCGGAGAGGAATCCACCGTGCCGTATGATAAGCTTGTCCTTTGCACCGGAGCCGCGCCCCGCCGCCCCCCCATTCCGGGCATAGACCTGGACGGTGTGCAGGCATTGTCCGAAATGCGCGATGCCGACAGGTTGCGCGAGTTGCGCGATACCGGCGGAGTGAAGAACGCGGTCATCGTCGGCGGCGGGTTGATAGGCATCGAGGTTTGTGAAGCCCTGCATGAATCCGGCATGAACGTCGGCGTGGTTGAAATGCTTTCTCAGCTGCTCATGTTTTTGGATTGGGAAATGGCGAAGTTGGTGGAAAAGCATGTGGCGTCCAAAGGCATTACCGTGCACACGGAAAACGGTGTGGCTGAATTTTTGGGCGAGAATGGAAAGTTGACGGGCGTGAAGTTGAACGACGGCACCATTGTTCCCTGCGAACTGGCGGTGGTTGCCATCGGCGTGGTGCCCAATGCCGCCCTTGCGAAGGAAGCCGGGCTTGATATTGGTGCTTTCGGCGGCATTGTCGTGGACGAGCACATGCGGACTTCCGATCCGGCAATTTATGCGGCAGGTGACTGCGTGGAAATCAACCACCGCATTACGGGGAAGAAAACCTACGCACCCTACGGCGACCTTGCCAACCTTGAGGCGCGGGTGGCGGCCGACAACATGATCCTCGGCGATAAGGTTGTTTTTCCCGGCACTGTCAACAGCGGTATCTGCAAGGTCTTCGACCTGAGTGCCGGAGCCACGGGGTTGTCGGAAAAACGTGCCCGGGCCGAAGGATACGAGGTTGTGACCGCCACCAATGCCAGCCTGGACAGGCCGGGCTTCATGGGGGCCAAGCTGCTCGTTTCCAAAATGGTGGCGGATGCCAAAACCGGACGCATACTCGGATTTCAATGTGTCGGTCCCGGCGAGGTCAACCGTCAGCTGGCCGAAGCCGCCATGGCGGTTATGAACGGCAATACGATTCACGACATCGGCGTTGCCGACCTCCCCTATGCGCCACCGTTTTCCTTGGCCATCGACCACTTTATCACCACGGCCCACATTTTGGAAAACAAAATGGCCGGTCGAATGGCGGGCATAAGCAATGTTGAGGTCAAGAAGCGGATTGACGCGGATACCGCGCCCTTCATGTTGGATGCCCGCTCGCCAAGTGAATTTGAAGAAATGCGCCTCAATGTCGGCGAGACTTTGATCCCCCTCGGCATGCTTCAAAATTCCCTGGATAAATTGCCGGAGGACAAGAACGCGGAGATAATTACCTTTTGCAAAATATCCATGCGTGGCTATGAAGCCCAGCTCATGCTGGAAGCCCATGGATGGACCAATGTGAAAGTCATGGAAGGGGGCATCATGGCGTGGCCGTTCAAGGTTGAATTCCAAGCGTAGCGCGTTGAGTTTCTCAGTGACCTATGGTCGCAGACAATGAGAAATCCCTCTGCATCTTTGGGGTGCAGGGGGATTTTTTGCGGTTTTGACGGCTCCGTCCGGGAAACAGTGGTGCGGCACAGGGGGGATGATGTCCTTGAGCTTTTGCTGGATGGGATTGGCGCTGTTGTTGTCGAAGATGTAGATTTTTTCAAACCGTGATGGCGAAGTGGTGGTCGACCCATTGGATGAGGGCTGCGTCCTCATTTTTTGCAATGGCGCAGATGGCCCTGTCGTGTCGGCACGGGAAGTGGACCGGGTGTTGCGTTTCGGCAGCCGGCTTACGGTTCGCTCTTTTTCACAGCCTCGCGGAATGCCAAGGCGAAGTCCGGGGCAAAGCGCCGCATTTCCATGTAGGCATCTCCCCAGTACAAATGGCGGGAGCGAAAAAACAGGGCAAGCTCGGCGGCGGATGCGCCTTGGCAGACAACTTCCCGTTTGCCTTCCATTCCATGCTCACAGAACAGAGTGAACCCCTGGTCCTGGATCGCGAGAAAGTAGGCCTGGGGCCACGCGGTGAGATTCTCCGCCGTCCCAAGAAATCCAAGAAATTCCACGTCGTCGTGTGCTGTCTCGTTCATGTACGAAGAACTTTACTCCTGCATGCAACACAAGCCAACAGTAAAAAAGCCAAGGCAGCTGCGATGCTGTCGTTTCTTGTCATCTGGCCGGTTTTTGCAGTGCCCGTCACTGTATGGTCGATTCCGGCTCCTGTATTTTGCGTATGACCGGGTTGGTCAGCAGGGCCACGCCTTCCAGTTCCACGGTAATCTCGTCTCCCTCCTGTATTTTGCCGACTCCGGCCGGGGTGCCGGTAAGGATCACATCGCCGGGGTGCAGCGTCATGATGGAGGAGGCGAATGACACCAGTTCAAATGGAGAAAACAGCATATCCCTGGTGTTGCATTCCTGCACGATGTTTCCATTGAGCATGGTGCGCAAGGTCAGATTGTCCGGATTGGGCACTTCGGTTTCTATCCACGGTCCGATGGGGGCAAACGTGTCGAATCCCTTGGCGCGGGCAAACTGTATGTCGCGGATCTGCAGGTCGCGCGCGGTCACGTCATTGGCGCAGGCATAGCCGAAGATATGCTCCGCCGCATTGCCGGGATGCACGTTGCGGCAGGTCTTGCCCATGACCACGGCCAGTTCCCCCTCGTACTCGACCTGCTTGCTGGCATCGGGCAGGATAATGGGTTCGCCGTGGCCGATGACCGCGGACGGAGGCTTGAAGAAAATGCGCGGCTCTTCCGGAATGGAGTGTGCCAATTCCTCTCCGTGCGCCTTGTAGTTGACGGCCGCGCAAATGATTTTCGTGGGCATGACCACCGGCAGGATGACCACACTGGACAGGGGAATTGGTTCGTTGAACCCGAGATTCTTATTGAGACACGACACGGTGTTGGATTCCAATGATGCGTAAAAAATATGCCCCTGGTACAGAACGCGCAGTATGCGCATAGGTCCCCTCGTGCTGTTAGAAGTGGACTGAATGGGAACGGACAGTCGGGAACATATCATGTTTCCGGCTTTACTGTCTAATCGTCAGGCTCCCGGTTACGTTATATGACGCGTACAACCGGCAGAACCACCGGATCCCTTTCCAGCACCTTACGGAAAAAACGGCGCAGGGAAGAGCGGATGCGTTCCTTGAGTTTTTCCGTCTGTCCGGGAGGGATGTTTTCGTAGATGTCGAGCACGATGCATTTGGCGTCTTCCAGCAGATGGGCGTATTCTTTTTCGAAAATGAATCCGCGCGAAAGGATTTCAGGTCCCAGTACGATTTCTCCTGAGGCATTGTCCAGGATAAGGGTCACCACCACCAGCCCGTCACCCGCCAGGAGTTGGCGCTCCTTGAGCACGGATTCGCCCACATCGCCCACTCCCTTGCCGTCCACGTAGGTCGAGTCGGTGGGAATGCGGTCTTCAAAGCGGATGCGGCCGTCCTCGAAAAACGTGACCGGGTGGCCGTCCTCCACCACCAGGGCGCGTTCCGTGGCCACGCCATGGGCCACGGCCAGCCGACTGTGCTTGACCAGGTGACGGTATTCGCCGTGCACGGGAATGAAGAATTTGGGCTTGACCGTATCCAGCATCACCCCCAGTTCCTCGCTGTGCGCATGGCCCGAAGCGTGGATGCCGCGTACCCGCTCGTACAGGACTTCGGCCCCCAGCTTGTACAGCTTGTTGATGATGCGGGTTATGGCCCGCGTGTTGCCGGGAATGAAGCGCGAGCTCATGATGACCATGTCGCCCTTGTGGACCTTGATGAAGCGGTGTTCCTCCTTGGCCAGGCGGGCCATGGCCGAAAGGGGTTCCCCCTGCGACCCGGTGAGCATGATCACGACTTCGCTGTCGGGCATGTTGCGCAGGGCTTCCAGGGGCACAAGCTGTCCGTCGTCCACGCGCAACTGATCCAGCCCGCGGGCCAGTTCTATATTGCGGAGCATGCTCTTGCCGCTGACGGCAACCTTGCGGCCGTATTTGGCGGCAAGGTCGATGATTTCCTGCATGCGCTGGATATGGCTTGAAAAAAGGGTGAACAGGAGGCGCCCCGATGTCTGGGAGAAAATTTCATCAAGGGATTCGCTGATTTCCCGTTCGGTCAGGGCGTACCCGTCGCGTTCCACATTGGTGGAGTCGGACATGAGCAGCTGCACGCCGGGTTTGGAAAACTCCCTGAATCTGTCCATGTCCGTGGCGTGCCCGTTGAGCGGCATGCGGTCTATCTTGAAGTCGCCCGTATGCACGATGCGTCCGGCCGGGGTTTCGATGCCCAGCCCGAAACCGTCGATGATGGAATGGCAGACCGGGATGAAATGCACGGTCATGTCGCCGAAGCGGACCTTGTCGCCGCCCTTGACCCGGCGCAGGGTCACATACGGTTCCAGCCCGTGTTCGCGGACCTTGTTTTCCACCAGAGCCTGGGTGAAGCGCGATCCATATACCGGACAGTCCACATGGTTGAGCAGCCAGGGCAGCGCGCCGATGTGGTCCTCGTGCCCGTGGGTCAGGACAATGCCCTTGAGCATACGTTTGTTGGTCAGAATGAAATCAAAGCAGGGGATGACCACGTCCACACCAAGCAGGGATTCTTCCGGGAACATGAGCCCGCAGTCGATGAGGAACATGCTTTTGCCGCTGCGTACGGCCATGCAGTTCATGCCGATCTCGCCCAGTCCGCCGAGCGGGTAAATGGTAACCGAGCCGGGATCAGCCATGGGGAAGTTCCTGGTATGCCTTGTTCATCATGGTGTAGAGGTCGTCCTTGAATTTTTCACGTTCTTTCATTGTGTACAACGCGGCTGCGTCAATGGGGGGCAGGGTGCGTACCTCCAGGCTGCGGCTGCGGACCCAGCCGCGGCCCTTGCCCAATATTTCCCCGGTGCTGCGCATGAGCACCGGAACCACAGGAACTCCGGTTTTGAGCGCCAGGATCATCGCGCCGGACTTGAATTCCTGCAGTCGGTCGTATTCCGTGGCCCGCGTGCCTTCGGGAAAGACGATGACCGACGTGCCGGATTGGATTTTCTTCACCGCTTCGTCAATGCTGCGCATGGCTTTGCGGCTGTTGGACCGGTCTATGGCGATGTGTCCCACCCGGCGGCTTGCCGGACCGAAAAAGGGAAGCTTGAAGACGGATTCCTTGGAAATGAATCGGACTCCGTAGTCGTTCAAAAAATAACTCAGAAAAGGAATGTCCAGATTGCTCTGGTGGTTGCCGATGAAAACATAGGTCTGCCTGGGGTCCAGTCCCTGGATGTCGACATGGAATCGGACTCCGGCGGCAAACAGGATGGATCGTCCCCATAGTCTCATGATGGGAGTGCCCCATGCCGGATTGATGATGGCAATGGTGGAAAAGAGTATCGTGGAGGGGAGAGCGATCAGGTAAAAAATGATATTTCGCAGCATGAAACCTTCCTGGAGTGTTGTGTGGCAAGAAAGCTACCTGAAATCCAATTCCTGAACAAGGGTGATGTCTCCTCCTTTTTGTCTGCTTGGCCCGGTCATTGCTAAGTTTTGTGGACAACACCCGGAGAGTGTCATGGAATCGACATTGCAATCCGTGCTGGCAGCGTTGCCAGTCGAACTTCTGGCCAGGAAAAATCGTTTGCAGCGGTTGGATTTTTCCGATGTATCCCTTTCCAGCCGGGCCTTGGCGGTCATCCGTTTTAATGCACAGGCATTTTTCAGCAAGCATGCGCCCGAGGCCGTGGCCGAGTATCCAAGCCTTGCCAAATCCTTGGCTCTTTTGCTGGACCGTCTGTATCTTGACCAGGAAACAGGGGAACTCATCCTGTGCGCCGATCTTCCCGGATATAGTATGTGTCTGCCAATCCCCCGAAAACACTGGACGCTCCAACGCCCAGGCCTGTTGCAATAGCGGTCCGGAAAAGTTTTTCAAGGTGCATTCCGCCTGGCGTTTACGGATGCCCGGCGTTGACGTGTTCATTTTCATGTCTTGTTTCGGATTTTTTTGTCCCTTTGCACCATACAGATGATGTGTCATTCTTTTTTTGCAGTTACAGGCTGTTGAGAAATGTAGGATTGCCGAGTTGCTTCAAAAAAATCACCTTTTTTTGTCTCGATCTCGGACACTACTGAACAGCCTGTGGTTTTTTTCAACAGATTGTTAAGGAGATAGAGGGCATGAAGACCATCGGGCTTCTTGGGGGCATGAGCTGGGAATCCACAGCCACCTACTACCGTTTGCTGAACCAGGGGGCGAATGCCCGCCTGGGCGGCCTGCATTCCGCGAAAATCGTCTTGCACAGCGTGGAATTCCAGGAACTCGAATCGGCAATGTGCCGGGGCGACTGGGACCTGATTGAAACGCGGCTTTGCCAGGGCGCGCAGTCCGTGGCGGCCGGCGGGGCCGATTTCTTGTGTATCTGCACCAACACCATGCACAAGCTGGCAGATGCAGTGCAGCGGGCGGCGGGGATTCCTTTGCTGCATATTGCCGATGCCACGGCTCTGGCTGCGGAAAAATTTGGTTTTGAACGACTTGGTTTGTTGGGAACCGCATTCACCATGGAACACGAGTTCTACAAGGGGCGG
Organism: Desulfovibrionaceae bacterium; assembly: GCA_963665185.2. Lineage (GTDB taxonomy): Bacteria > Desulfobacterota > Desulfovibrionia > Desulfovibrionales > Desulfovibrionaceae. Next base: position 21,516 of record CAXXPO010000024.1, read on the forward strand.
CTGTCATCCCTGGGATACAGCGTGCTTACTCCGGATGCGACCGGGCGCGCCGACGTGCATGAGATCATCTTTCAGGAGTTGTGCAAGGGGGAAGTGCGCGAATCCTCTCGCGCCAGATATCTGGAGATAGTGGAACAGTTTGGCCGGGATGGCGCCCAGGCCGTTGTGCTGGGCTGCACGGAAATAGGCATGCTGCTGCCACCGGATTCCGCATGCCTGCCTCTTTTGGACACCACGGTGCTGCACGTGCAGGCGGCATTGGACATGGCGTTGGAATAACGAGATTTTTCTATATTGTCGTGTCCTCTCAATTTACAGACAAAAGAAATACCTGCGAATGCGACATTTGAAATGGTGGGCACAGCCCGCCATACTCTGCAAAAAAACAGGGTGAGGGAACTGAAAACCGTGTTTTTCTGAAGCGCGATCCCCTGCAAGACATGCATACGTATTTTGCGGACATAGCATTCGAGTGAATAAAAAAACGCGCCGGGCCATGGCCCGGCGCGTTGTGTTTTGGTTTCAGCGGATCCTAGTAGGCTTCCTCGTAATCCAGATCATTCTGGGTCATCTTTTTGGCGAACAAGCGGTACACCCAGAACTGGTAGCCCAGGACAATGGGAACGAAGACGCAGACCACGGTCAGCATGATCTTCAGGGTCATGGGCGAGGATGCGGCATTATGGATGGTCAGGCTCCAGGCCGGGTTGAGGCTGGAGGGGATGAGCGCAGGGAACAGGCCGATGACGCCGAAGAAGGTTACGCCAATGATGGTCGCGGCGCTGGAAACCCAGGCGGACCACCAGCGGTTCTTGCCCATGCATACGCGCATCTGTACCAGGCCGCCCACGGGCAGGATCAGAATGGCCAGAAGGGCCGGGTTCTGCAGGTAGTTGGAAAAGAGCTTGGTGGACATGGCTGTCATGACCAGGAAGGCGACGACTGCAAAGATAAGCACTGGCCAGAGTTTGATGGCCGTGTTGCCTGCGCGTTGGCTCAGTTCTCCGGGGGTGCGGATGGCCAGCCACAGGGCGCCGTGCACGAGGAACAGCAGCAGGAAGAGCACGCCGCCTGCCAGTCCGTAGGGGTTGAGCAGGTGCAGGATGCCGCCGTGGATCACGCCGTCCTGGTCCAGGGGAACGCCCTGGAAGAAGTTGGCAAAGGCCACTCCCAGCAGGACGGGGGGAACAGCGCTGCCGACAAAATGGCAGCAATCCCATATTCTGCGCCAGCTCGGGCCGTCGATCTTGCTACGGAACTCAAAGGATACGCCGCGGATGATAAGCGCGAAGAGCAACAGCATCAAGGCTGTGTACAGGCCGCTGAACATGGAGGCGTACACCGGGGGAAAGGCGGCGAAGGTGACGCCGCCGGCCGTGATAAGCCAGACCTCGTTGCCGTCCCAAAACGGTCCGCTGGCATTGAGGATATAGCGTTTGTCCATTTCGTTTTTCGCCAGGAAGGGAAGCAGGGCTCCCGCGCCCAGGTCAAAACCGTCGAGCATGAAGTACATGGCCCAGAGCAGGCCCCAGAGGAAGAACCAGATGGATTCGAGCATATCACGTCCTCCTTATGCGCTGTGGGTTTCAGGGCCTTTGGCCGCGTAACGGGCAATCAGTGTGAATCCGGCCACCCCGAGCAGGGTGTACAGAACACACATGAGCACCATGGAAAAGGCCACCTGGGAAGCGTCCACAGGCGATACAGCATCTGACGTGCGCATCAAACCGTATACGATCCATGGTTGGCGGCCGACCTCGGCTACTATCCAGCCCGCCAGAATGGCAATATAGGGCAGCGGAATGGAGAACAGCATCATCCGAAGATACCAGGGCTTTTCCGTGAGTTTGTCGCGGAACATCCAGCCCAGAACCATCAGGCCGATGAACAGCGTTCCCAATCCCACCATGATGCGGAAGGAATAGAAGGTGAGAGCCACGGGAGGCCGGTCTTCCTTGGGGAAATCCTTGAGTCCTTTGACCGTGGCGCCGGGGTCGTTAAAGGCCAGAATGGACAGCAGGCTGGGAACGGGCAGCGCTTCCACCAGGTTCCCTTCATTTTTTTCGTCCGGGATCTGCAGCAGGTACATGGGGGCGTTCTTTTGGGTTTCCCAGTGCGATTCCATGGCCGCCAGCTTGGCGGGTTGCATCTGGGCGACTTCGTTGCCGTGAAAGTGTCCCTGCATGACCACGAACAACGAACTGGCAATGCCGACCCACAAGGCGATGCGGAAGGAGCGGGTGAAGAACTCCACATTCTGCTTTCTGAGCAGGTGATAGGCGGACACGCCCATGACGAAAAAAGCGCTCAGCACGAACGCGCCGGACACTGTATGCAGAAATTGCTGCCAGCCGAAGGGATTGGTCACGACGGCCAGAAAATCGTCAAGCTCGGCGCGGCCGTTTCGCAACACGTATCCTACGGGATTCTGCATCCAGCCGTTGGCCAGGAGAATCCAGATGGCGGAGAGGTTGGAGCCGAAGAAGACCAGCCACATGACCACCATGTGGGCCGTCTTGGACAGTTTTTTCCAGCCGAAGACCCAGACCGCGACGAATGTGGACTCGAGAAAAAAGGCCGCTGTGGCTTCAATGGCCAGCAGCGAACCGAAGATATCGCCCACGTAGGTGGAATACTTGGACCAGTTGGTCCCGAACTGGAATTCCAGGGTGATGCCCGTGACGACGCCCACCGCAAAGTTGAGTAGAAAAAGTTTGCCCCAGAATTTTGTCATTCTGAGGTACATTTCGTCGCCTGTTTTCACGTACTTGGTTTCCATAATGGCCACCAGGAGCGACAGGCCCAATGTCAGCGGCACGAAAAGAAAGTGAAAGAACGTGGCCGCGGCGAATTGGAGCCTGGAAAGCAGCAGTGCATCCATGCGAACCTCCAAAAGTGCAAGGGTTTACCTACGATATGTACAGGAGCCTGATAAAAATGGCTACCTAATTTTCCTTTGTTCAGAATACTCCTTGAAAAACATAAGATGCTTTCCTGTCTAAGATTAAGTATTAATATCCGAATCAGCTGAAAAAGCAAGGAGTATTTGGAAGGGAGAAGGGAGTGCAGGGTGACAAAAAAGGCCGTGCCCTTGAGAAAACCTCAAGGGACGGCCCTTATGTTTTGTATCGGAAACCGGTTTATTCGAATGCGGCGATTTTTACCTTGAGCGCCTTTGCAATGGCCTGGCCATAGGCATGGCACTCTTCGAAGTTCTCATGGGTGGGACGGTTCTTGACCTTGATCGGGTTTTCCATGACCTCGTCGCAGAACAGGCCCAGCCAGTCGGACAGAATGTTCACGCATTCCCCGGACCAGCCGAAAGAGCCGAAGGCCGCGCCGATTTTGTTCAGCGGACGCAGGCCCTTCATGTAGGTCAGGGTGGACCCCATGTAAGGCATGATGCCGTTGTTGTGGGTGGGCGAACCCGCCACCACCGCGCCGCAGTCCATCAGCTCGGTCATGATTTCGGAGTGGTGGTAGGCCTTCACGTGCATGATGCGCGATTCGATGCCTTCGGCCTTGAGGCCTGTGGCAATGGCCGAAGCCATGGTCTCCGTGGAGTGCCACATGGTATCGTAAAAGATCAGGGCCTTGGGCTTGGGGGCGCCGATGGAGTACTCGCGGTATTTGTCCAGTGCGAATTTGACGCCTTTTCCGCGCCAGATCAACCCGTGGTCGGGCACGAGCATGTCAATGTCCAGCCCGAGCTTTTCCAGGGCGTCCAAGGTCTTGAGAACCACCGGGGAGTAAGGCTGGACAATGTTGGCAAAGTATTCCTTGAGCAGCTTCTCCAGCTGGCTGCTGTCCACTTCGTCGGCAAAGCGCTGGCTGGTGGCCCAGTTCTGTCCGAATGCGTCCGAGCAGATCAGCATTTTTTCTTCTGGAATGTAGGTGACCATGTTGTCGGGCCAGTGCAGCATGCGGGTTTCCACGAATTGCAGGCTGCGCGAGCCGATGGAGGCCGATGTCCCGGACTTGCAGATTTCCAAGGGCCAGTCCTTGGCGTGATAGATGGTCTCCAGGGAGCGCTGGCCCATGGGGGAGACGAATATCTTTTCCGGCTTGATGCGTTCAACGGCTTCAACCAGGCACCCGGCATGGTCCGGTTCCAGATGGTTGGCCACAATGTAGTCGATGTTCTGCAGATCTCCCACCACCTGGGAGAGATTGCAGAAAAACTCGCCCTTGTGGTCTTCCTTGACCGTGTCGATCAAGGTGGTTTTTTCATCCTGGATCAGAAACGCATTATATGTGGTTCCGGAGCGGGCCAGGGAATATCCGTGGAAATCCTTGCCGTTCCAGTCGATGGCGCCCACCCAGTGAACACCTTTTTTCAATTCGACGGGTTGCATGGTGTACCTCGTTGGTTTGTTGTGTCGGAGTTATCTTTCCGTAATAAAATTTAGCCGCATGGGGAAGGGTGCAGGCTGGTCAAAAAAAACCGTGTTCGACAAATGCAGCCGGTTTTTTTTGAGCAAACCGCATCGGTGCCGCTTTCACGCCGCCCACCTGATAAACAATGCAGGCGGAACTCTGCATGACAGGCCCTGGCAGCATTCTTCTGCCCCCCCAGGCTTTCCGAATGTAATATTTCCGTTGAAAAGGTCTTCCGTAAAAGGACAATAACGATTTTTCGAGAAACCGATGTCGGATTTTTTCGGAAAAAGAGCTGGGGCAATCCCTACGCCGGAGAGGGCTTGGCTCTCGCCGGCGTAGGGATTTGTCCGGGGATCAGTCCTCTGCTGTAAATTCGCTTTTATCCGCTCCGCACACGGGACATACCCAGTCTTCGGGCAGGTCCTTGAACTGCGTGCCCGCAGGGATGTCGCTGTCCGGGTCGCCCACGGCGGGGTCGTACACATAGCCACACACGTCACATACGTATTTCATGCTTCGCTCCTGAGATTATTCGGTTTGAAAATGCTGCCCGGCGCGGGGGTTCCCGCTAGGCTTCGGCCTTCCAATGTCCGTGGAGATTGCAGTATTCGCGGGCCGTCACCTTGGAGGCCTGGATACAGAACTCGGCCTCGGGCTTTTCTCCGGGCTTGAGGAATTTCTTGTAGGAGACGCCGTCGGCAATGAGTTCGATCCATTCTATGTAGTGCTTTTCCTCCATGGGGTGGGCTACGCTGCCCACAGCGACCTTGAAGCCGTTGGCGGTTTTTTCGATGACCGGGACATGCTTTTCCTTGGCAGCGTCCGTGGTCCCTTCCTGCATCAGCTTCATGGGTTCTCCGCAACAGACAAGTTCGCCTGCGCCGCCATGAAGAACTTCCACGATATTGCCGCATGCTTCGCATTTGTAAACTTCATACCGTTGAGCCATAACAACCTCCCATAATTCCCGCCGTGCATTCGGACGGGGCGCTGTGCGCATGGTTGCAGTTTGGATTGTAAAGGAAAACTTGCTCTACCTTATACATAGTTACCAACGAATCTTCAATGCGCTTCGAAAATAAATGTCGAAATTGAAGTATTAGGAATAGTTCTTTGTTAGTCAAGAGAAAGATTTATTCCCCTCGTCCTTTTCCTGTCTGCGGAACAGCCAGGCTTTTTCCGTTACACTGGGCACCTTGCCGAACACATAGGCCACATCCCCCGCCTGGAGCCGGGTATCGGCGCCGGGGCTTATGACCATGTCGCCCTGTCGGTTCACAGCCACCACGCTCAGACCGTGAAGGTTGCGCAGATCCGATTCCCCCAGGGTCCGGCCATCCAAAGGCGCGCCGTCTTCCACCCGCACGGCCGCCACATTTGCCTGAACGTCCAGGCCCTGCAGGGTCTGCAGCGGTTCGAGAACCGTCTTTTCGTCCACAAGCAGGGAGTATTCGCTGGCCCGGACTTCCGCGACCATGCGTTCTATTTCCTGGCGCGGGACCAGATACCTGTTCAGAACGCGAGCGAATATTTCCACCGATGTTTCCAGTTCCTCGGGAATGACGTCGTCGGCTCCCAACTGTTTGAGCGCTCCGATTTCGCTGACAAAACGGGTGCGGGCCACAATGTGCAGGCAGGGGTTTATGGCTCGGGCCGTGTCCGTGATACGCCGTACCGCAGCCGGATCGGAAATGACGATGACCAGCACCCGGGCCTTGTCCGCGCCCACATGCCGCAGCACGTCCTCGTATCCGGCATCGCCGTACTGGATTGGTTCTCCGGCGGCCGAGGCTTCGCGCACCGTGTCCGGGTTGGTTTCAAGAATGAGGTAGCGGATACCAGCCTGTCGGGCCGTACGGGCCAGATGGCGGCCTCCCACGCCAAAGCCCACGATGATCAGATGGTGGCCCTTTTGGTCGTGCATTGGGGCGCAAAGCGTGTCCTGTCCCATGGCATCCGGTGCGGTGGTGAACTGCTCCGGCGTTCCGTTGGGCAGGCGGTTGAACCGGGCCATGAACGGCCAGCCCGTTACGGTATCGGCAATGGCCGGGGCCATGCGGACCATGACGGGCGTGACGCACATGGTCAGAATGCTGGCGGCAAGGAAAAGCTGGTATCCCGACTGCTGCAGCAGGTTTTGCTCCAGTCCCACCTTGGCCAGAACAAAAGAAAATTCTCCTATCTGGGCCAGGGCAAGACCGGTCATGATGGCGGTCCGGGCCGGATAGCCCAGCAGCAGTGCGGGCAGCGCAGAGAGCACGGGTTTGAGCAGCAGGACCGCGCCAAAGGCCAGCAGGGCGGCGGGCAGATGGGTGAACAGGAAACCGATGTCCAGCAACATGCCCATGGAGATGAAAAAAAGGCTGGTGAAAACATCGCGCAGGGGCAGAATGCCTTCCAGGGCGCTGAGGCTGTACTTGGATTCGGACATGATCAGCCCGGCCATGAACGCCCCGAGAGACAGGGACAGTCCGAGCAGCCAACTGCAGTAGGCGATGCTCAGGCACAGGCCGAGGGTGGTCAGGAGCAGCATTTCGCGGCTGCGGGTGCGGACCACGAAGCCCAGTGCGGACGGAATGACGCGGCGGGAGAGAAGAAAAAGAGCCCCGACCAATCCGGCCGCCTTGAGCATGGGAATAAGCAAAGCCGTTCCGGAAGCCGCCTGTGTTCCGGCAAGAAACGGGGTGATGAGCACCATGGGAACGATGGCAAGATCCTGAAAAATAAGGAAAGACAGGGTCATGCGGCCGTGCGGGCTTTCCAGCTCGGCCCGTTGCTGGAGGAGTTTGAGCACGATGGCTGTGGACGAAAGGGCGATGAGACAGCCGATGAACAAAGACTGGCTGGGTGTGGGCACGACGCCGGAGGCCATCAGGCCGAAGGCAAGAATGCACAGCGTTACCTGCAACGCGCCGCCGACGAATACAGGTTTTTTCAGACGCATCAGTTCGCCGAACGAGAGGTCCGCTCCAATGGTGAACATGAGCAGAACCACGCCCACTTCGGCCATGAACTCGACCTGGTGCACCATGCCGATGAGGTGCAGGCCATGCGGTCCGGCCAGGACTCCCGTAAGCAGGTAGCCCACGATGACCGGCAGACGCAGCACGTGGAACAGGCTGGTGACGGCAACGGCCAGAGCCAGCAGAATGGCCATGTCTCCGAGAAAGGCGAATTCCATTGAGGATGTCCTTGTTCCTTATCTGGCTGCTGCAAAGGGCTGACAGCTTGGGCGAGATAAATTCAAGCTTCTGTGTACCGGGGGGGACTCGAGAAGTTTGAACTCTTCATGCGTGTTGTTGTCTCCATGGGGAGCAGCCGGTGTTTGTTATTTATCATCGCTCTGTTACAGACCGCAGTGGTGAAGTCACGTTTTTTTCCTCTGCCAGGAAAAAAGAATCCCCCGTATTGTGCGGGGGATTCAGCTTGATTGCAATGTCGATCTTACCGGCCCCCACCGAAGGGCAGGGCCTGAATTTCTGCTGCCCGTTCGCTATTCGTTTTTGAAGCGTTCCACCAGGCGGCTCAGGTTCTGGGCCATGGAAGCCACATCCTGGATGGCCTGATTGGCCTGCTGGATCTGGCTGGAAACTTCCTGGGACAGCGAATTGATCTGGCTGACGTTGTCGTTGATTTCCTCGCTGGTGGACGACTGCTGTTCGGCTGCCGTGGCGATGTTGCGCACCATGTCGGCAATGGTGTCGGACTGGGACACGATCTGATGCAGCATGTCTCCGGCCTTTTCCACGCTTCCTGTGGCGTTGTTGACCCGTTCCCTGGTCTTGTCCATTTCCGTTACCGCGTCTTTGGTTCCGTTCTGGATTTCCGCGATGACGACATGCACTTCCTTGGTTGCGGTCATGGTTTTTTCCGCCAGCTTGCGAACTTCGTCGGCCACCACGGCAAAGCCGCGCCCGGCGTCGCCCGCACGGGCGGCTTCTATGGCCGCATTCAGCGCAAGCAGGTTGGTCTGGTCGGCTATGTCGTTGATGACGCTCAAGACCCGGCCGATGTCCTCGGCCTTGTCGGACAGGCTGTTCAGCGTTTCGGCCAGGGAATTCGTGGTGTCCACTACCTCGCGGGTGGTGTTTACCGTGGTCTGAACCTCGTCCCCTCCGTCGCGGGCCACTGCGCTTGCCTGGTCCGAATGTTCCGCGGTCTGGCTCGCATTGCGGGCGACTTCCAGGACAGTGGCGTTCATTTCTTCCATGGCCGTGGCCACCTGTCCCGTGCGGTCGGCCGTGGAGTCCACGGCAAGTGTGAGTTCGTGCATCCGACCGCCAAGGGCGTCGGCCGCGTCGGAGAGCTTGTGCGCCACGTCCGTGACTTCGTTGGCGACTTCCAGCAGGCTGGCCCGGTTGTCTTCGATGCGCTGCCTGTCCTTTTCTTCCTGGGTCAGGTCGATCATGACCGCAATGGCGCCTACCACGGTGTTCTTGGTATCACGCAACGGGGATATTTCATAGTGCAGGGGGAAGGAGATTCCGTCCGAACGTGTATAGCGCATGGTCCCGCTTTTGCTCTCCCCGGTCCGGAGCACGATGTCGGCGGCGGCTTCGGTGGTTTTGGAACCTCCGTTGCCGTAAAAAACGTCCCGTGCCGGTTGGCCGATACATTCGGCCTCGTTGCGGCCCAGAATGTCCATGAGAGGTCTGTTGACGAAATCGAGCCTGCCTTTCTGGTCGGTGACGAACATGGGGATGATGATGCCGCTCAGAACGCCGCGGTTGTATTCGAGCTGGTTTTTAATCTGGTGGACCATGTCGGTGAGGTAACGGCTCAGGTCGGCCATTTCATCCTCTCCGCCCACGTTGAAGTCGGTGTCCAGGTCGCCCTTGCTGACTTCCTCGGTGCGGTTGGCAATGGTGCGGATGCGGTTGACCACGGCCTTGCGCATGAAGAGCAGCAGGCCGATCAGCAGGATGAGCAGACTGGAGAAGGATATGACCGCGCTTTTGATCTGGGAATTGCGCAGGGTGGTCATTTCCGGGGAAACATCGCTGAGTACGACCATGGAGCCGAGAATGGGCTTGCTGGAGCCATGGCAATGATGACAGTTGGGGGCATTGGGGATGGATTTGACCTGGACATAGTAGGGTTTGCCCAGCACATCCATGATGTCGCCTTCCTCCACCAGTTCGCCCAGGCTTTTGTCCAGGAGGCCGCCCACCCGTCCGTTTATGACATTTTTCATATCCTCGCGCAGGGCTTTTTCTCTGGTGGCGTAGGTGATGTTTCCGCTCCAGTTGGTCAGGTAGACCTGGAAGCCGGTGAATTGCGCGGCGAGTTTTTTGAACTGGGCAATGGTGGCTTCATTGTTGCCCACGCTCATGGGTTCCTCGATGGCCATCTGGAGGAGTTCTACCGTTCTTTCGGCGGAAACCTTGACTTCATGGAGCATGGCATCCCGTTGCCAGTAGGAATTGGCCAGGAACAGACCGGTAAAGGCGAGGATGGTCAGCAGGGAGGTCAGGACAAGAACTTTGGCTCCAAGGGATCGGCGAATGAAGTTCATCAACGGCTCCTAATGCGCCCCGCCATAAAGCAATGGCTTGAAGTTGAAGGAAGCTACTCTGGATTCGTTATGGCAGGTTTCACAATCCTGCATGGTCAGCTTGCCCTTGATGAGCTCGGGATCGCCGCCGGATTCCACATGATCGAATCCCGGCCCGTGGCAGACTTCGCATCCGGCATTGCCCATTTCCGGTGTTTCCTCGAAACTGACGAATCCGCCGGGGTGGCCGTGCCCTGTCACATGGCAGGAGTAGCAGGTGGTCAGCTCATCCAGGGTAAGATCGGAGGCCATGGCCTGAACGCTTTTGGAAGAGGAGGCTTTTTTGGAGAATTGCGAATAATTGGCGTACTCGGCTTCATGGCACTCGGAGCACGCCCTTGATCCAACGTATTGGTCCGAACGTGAGCTGCTGGTTTTACTGCAGAAGAGCAGCAGGAACAGACTCAAGCCCACAACCATCCCCCACACCCGGAGTACGGCCATGCGATTTCTCCTTTCTAATGTTAGAAAGTTAAGAATGGACATCGTTATGTTTGGTTCTTGGATTTTATCCCCATAAAAATACTACTACTGTTTTGGGGAAAGGTCAAAGTGCCTTGTGAAATTATCCACTTTGATTCGCAATTTTATTGCCGCTGATTTTGATAAATGCAAAGAATTTCTCATAACTATCCGTGGGATATCAAAAAGTTCCAGACCCTGCTTTGCGCAATGTCTGGAACTTGTATTATGGTCCCGTATTCCTATCGGATGATGCCGTCTCTTTGGATGGTTCGTCAGTAAAAACTACCGTATTCGTCCGGCATGTTCGCGTTCAGGACACGGATGCCGGTTTCGTGTTCGATAAAATGTCCGACAGCTCTGGAGCCTTCCGGAGCATCGTTTCAGAAGTTCAGCGTGGCCTTGAAAGCTCGGGCCAGATCTTCCACGTTTTCGCTCAGAACGGGCTTGCCTCTGTGGGCCATGCGTACTTTTCCATGGGCCTGGACCCGGCCGATGAGGCCGAATTGCTGCCCTGCCATGATGCGCTCGAAGGCGTCGCGTTTGGCCGCCGGAACGGATATCAGCAGACGCCCCGCGGATTCCCCGTAAAGCAGGGAGAGCAGGGGGATGTCCTTGTCCAGGACGGGAACGGCGGACAGGTCCAGCTCCAACCCGGTGCGCCCGCCAAGGGCCATTTCCGCCACGGCCACGGCAAGTCCTCCGTCGGACAGGTCGTGACAGGCCGATATCAGCCCTTCGCGCATGGCCCGGTGCACGGTCTTGTAGCGCTTCATGTTGGCCTGGGCGTCCACCTGGGGAACGCGCCCACCGGATACTCCGAGATGGGATGCTATTTCCGATCCGCCGGTCTCGTCGTGGGTCAGCCCCAGAAGGTAGATCAGGTCGTCCGGATTTTTGAAGTCCGAGGTGGCGCAGGCATTGATGTCGGGCACGATGGCCGCCACGGAAAAGAGCACGGTGGGGGGAATGGATATCTTCTGGCCGCCGCCGGTGTAGTCGTTTTTCATGGAGTCTTTTCCCGAAATGCAGGGCACCCCGTAGGCCGAGCAGAAATGGGCCAGGGCCTGGTTTGCGCGGACAAGTTGGGCCAGCTTGTACTTGCCGTCCGGGGTTTTTTCACTCTGTACCGGGTCGCACCAGCAGAAGTTGTCCACGCCCACCATGCGTTCCGGGTCGGCGCCCACGGACACGGCGTTGCGCACGGCCTCGTCAATGGCATTGGCCATCATCCAGTAGGTGTCGAAATCGCTGAACTTGGGACAGATTCCGTGGGTCACGGCCAGGCCCCGTTCGCTGTCCAGGACGGGGCGGATGACGCCGCCGTTGGAAGGCCCGTCGCGGCGTACGCCGACCATGGGCTTTATGACGCTGCCGCCCTGCACTTCATGGTCGTACTGCCGGACGATGTACTCCTTGCTGCAAATGTTCAGACGGCCAAGCATGGCCTTGAGCAGGTTGCCCTGTGCGTCCGGGGTGGAAATGTCGGCTGCCGGTTGGCTTGTTTCGTTCTCGGGTCGTTCCCAGACTGCCTCCAATTGCATCTGGGGCACTCCCTCGTGCAGGAATTCCATGTCCAGGCAGGCCACGGGCTGGCCGTCGTAGTGCACGTGGAACAGGCCCGAGTCGGTGAATTCGCCCAGCACCGAGACTTCCACGTCCATTTCCCTGCCCAGAGCCAGGAATTCGTCCAGTTTTTCCTTGGGAACGGCCAGGCTCATGCGTTCCTGGGCTTCGGAAAGCAGGATTTCCCAGGGGCGCAGGCCGTCGTATTTGAGGGGGGCCTTGGAAAGGTCGATGGTGCAACCGCCCGTGGCTTCGGCCATCTCACCTATGGACGAGGACAGGCCGCCCGCGCCGTTGTCGGTGATGGCACTGTACAGCCCCGCGTTTCTGGCGCGCATGAGAAAATCGTACATCTTGCGCTGGGTGATCGGGTCGCCGATCTGCACGGCCGTGGCGGGCGAGCCTTCATGCAGCTCTTCCGAGGAGAAGGTCGCTCCATGTATGCCGTCCTTGCCGATGCGTCCACCGGTCATGACGATGGCGTCCCCGGGCCGGGTGTATTTTTCGTAGTTGGGGCGGCCATGCAGGGTGATGGGCATGGTCCCGATGGTTCCGCAGTAGACCAGGGGTTTGCCCAGGTAGCGTTCATCGAAGACCAGGGAGCCGTTGACCGTGGGAATGCCCGATTTGTTGCCGCCGTGCTCCACGCCTTCGCGCACGCCTTCCAGCACGCGGCGGGGGTGCAGCAGGCGGGGCGGCAGTTCGCCTTCGTGAAAGGGCGAGGCAAAGCAGAACACATTGGTGTTGCAGACCAGGTTGGACCCCATGCCCGTGCCCATGGGGTCGCGGTTCACGCCCACGATGCCGGTCAACGCCCCGCCGTAGGGGTCCAGGGCCGAGGGGCTGTTGTGCGTTTCCATCTTGACGCAGGCGGCCACCTCGTCGGTGAAGCGGAAGACCCCGGCGTTGTCCACGAAAACGGACAGGCACAGGTCCTTATCGCCCTTGGCCGCGCGGATGCTTTTGGTGGACCCGGCAATAAAGGTCTTGAACAGGCTGTCGATGGTGCGGCGCTGTCCGGTTTCCTTGTTGGTATAGTCGATGCGGGCAGAAAAAATCTTGTGTTTGCAGTGCTCGGACCATGTCTGGGCCAGGGCTTCGACTTCCGCGTCCGTGGGCAGGATGCCGATGCCGTTTGCTTCGCGCGCTGCCCGCACCTTGGGATCGGCGTAGTAGGCGCGGATGGCGTGCATCTCTTCCAGGGAAAGGGCCAGGGTGTTGGCCCGGCTGAAGTCCATGAGTTCCTTGTCGGACATGGCCTGCAGGTCGATGCGGGCCACTTCGGTGACCGCCTCGCCCGTCACTTGGGCCGCGACTGCCGGAAATTCCGCTCCTTCGGCCCGGCTGCGGATTTCAAAGCGCTGGATGAGTTCGTTGGCCAGCAGGTCGCGGGCGATATGCTCCACTGTCTCGCGCGTCAGAGTGCCGCGCAGCAGATACTGGGTGGAGGTGTACACGGCCAGGGAGCCGTTGGCAGCGGATTTTGCCGGCAGCAGGGAGCGGAGTGCTCCGCGTGCCGTGCGGCCCTCGTTGTCCGTTACGCCGGGGCGGAAACCTACTTCCACCAGCCAGTCGAAATCCAGGGCCAGCGGGTCGAAGGATGCGGTGTGCAGAACCGGATCGTGGAGCGCGCCGGCGTTCAGCACGGTTTCCAGTTCGGACGGTTCCAGGCCGGAAATGGTGTAGACCTTGACCAGGGACACCCCTTGCAGGTCGATGCCCAGGGCTTCATGTATCTGGCGGGCGGCATTGTTGCCCTGAGTGTCTGCAACTTGGGGCCTGAGGCCTACGTGTATGCGGCGCAGCATGATGAATGTCTCCTCATGGTGTTGGCTGTATCGTGTACATGGTGCGTATTGTGAACGTGAACATGGGCGCCGGCTCAAACCTTGGTGGGAGGGGCTTCCGCCCAGGCGAATCGCATTCCGCCCATGCTTTTGGCGCGGTACGTCGCCTTGTCCGTTCTGCGAAGAAGTTCCGCGCTTTTTTCTTCCGGGCCGGCTATGGCCAGACCGGCACTGAATCCGAGTCCGTTTTCAAACATCTGTTGAAAGCCTTTTTGAAGCCGGCTGAAGGCCGACTCCAGAAAGGCGTGGTCCACTTCCGTGTATATGATGGCGAACTCATCTCCGCCGTAGCGGCAGGGATAGTCCATGCTGTCCTTGCGGCAGGCGCTGAGCAGAATCCGTCCCACCTTTCGCAGCACGGCGTCACCGGCCAGATGGCCTTTGGTGTCGTTGATGTTCTTGAATCCGTCAAGGTCCATGAAAAGAAGCCCCAGGGATTTCCCGCTGCGGGCCGTCCGCTTGAGTTCCCGCTCCAGAACCGTTTGGAACTGCGAATGGTTGAGCAGTCCGGTGAGGCCGTCGTAGACCGCCTTGCGACGCAATTCCTCCTCCAGACGGCGGATCGTGGTCAGGTCTCGTCCGACCACCAGGTATTGCTTGTTTCCGCGGGTTTCCCGCAGGGGGGAAAAAATCAGCTCCAGAGGGATATATTTCCCTTCGGTTTCCAACAGCACTTCGTACGGTCCGGTCATTTCATCCAGCCGGTCCGCATTTGGCAGGGGGATGGATTTCGAGGCCGGTACCGCCGTGGAAAAAAGATTCTGCCCGGTCAGGGAGCTGGGCGCGTTGGGCGATGCATACGTGATGTTGCCCGCCTCGTCCACGGTCAGGACGATGTCCCGCATGGATTCAACCAGGGCGTTCAGGAATCCGAGTTGTTTGATGGACTGGACTTCCAGGGAGGATACGTCGCTGATGTCCTCGACCAGCGCCAGGATGTGTTCGCCGAGAGCGCCTCCCTTGTGCAGCGAGGCATACAGGACATGTTCGTCGCATTGCTCGCTGTGGATGTAGAACAGCTTGCTGAGGTGCTGTTCATCATTTTTCAGGAAGGCTTTCAGTTTTTCTTCAGCTTCCCCGCCCAACACGGTCGCCGCGATTTCTTTCGCGGATGTTCCGCGGAAGTCCGCAGGTAATTTGAAATACTTGATGAACTGTTCGTTGGCGTTGAGAATGGTTCCCCGCGGATCCATGCGGGCCACGCCAATGGGCAGTTGGTCCAGAATGGACGCCTTGGTTTCCAGATGGGCCTGGCGCAGAAGGTAGTTTTCGTAGGCATGGGCCGCGAACTTGAGCTGTAGGCGCAGGGAATTGGCAGAATGGTTCTTGGGCGTGGCGGAGAGGTGCAACGCTCCGTAGGAGGTCTCGGCCACCTGCAGGGGGATGGACTTTCCCTCCCGAGTCCATGGAACGGGCAGGTCGGCCGGGCATTTTGCCTGCGGACCGGACAGCTCCCCGTTGGTGCAGGAAAAAATATTCCAATAGTGTTTATCCGGACCCAGCAAGGCCAGTTCCCAATCCGTAAGGTCGAAGGTCAGCGTGAGGATGCGGTGCAGGATGCCTGCGATGCTGGAAAGGCCTCCGGCCGGGTTGGAAATTCCAGACGCCAGAAAGTTGGCCCGCTGGATTTCGAACAGGGAGTGGCGGTAGAATTGCGATTCGGGAGGGGCTTCGGCAATGCCCAGCGTGGACAGCATGCTGGAGAAGCGCATGACGATGCTGGTGCGCAGGGCGTCCATGGAATCCTGGTCCAGGTTCAGGATGCGGCGGCAGATGGCCTCGAAATACAGGAGTTGTTGGGGATCGCGCGAGCATCCCAGTTCCACCTCGCTCCATCGGGTGGCCAGAATCAGACATTGGGTCGGCGCGTCGTGACGGGTGATCCCCTCCATGTCGTGATGATGGGCCACGCAATCGCAGCCAATGCCGGACAGGTCGAGTTCGTTGAGCAGGTTCAGAGTGAGTTGCGCATGGTCCACGCCAAAAAGTTTTTTTTCGGACTTCTGCTGGCCGGGAAAAGGGCAGAGCAAAGGAGTGGTGCCCCAGGATTGGAATTGGTGGGGGTCGGTCCGCTCCAGGACAACGAGGGAAAGGTCCTTGAGCAGGGCGCACAGGTACAGGCGGGAGACATTGTCCTTGCTGTGGATGGCGGCGATAAGTTCGCAGGCCACGGCGGACCAGACGAGCATTCTCCAATTTGCATAGGCGCGTTCGTTTTTCTGGCCGTTCTGGACCATGTTCTGGTGAAAGGAGACGCTGAGGGCCAGCTTGAGAAGTTCCTGAACGCCCAAAACAACGGCGGCCCGTTGCAGGTCGACCACTTTTTGGCTCAAGCCGTAAAAGGAGGAATTCACCAGATTGAGCACGGAGACTGCCAGGGCCGGGTCCATGCCGATGGTCTCCGCGATGGCGGAGAAGTCGGGCACCTCCTTGACCGCTTCGTTGAGCAGGCGATGCATCACCGGAGGAAAGGTGTTGTGCAGGTTGACCTTGAGTCTGGTGAGCGTGGTATTCATGTATGCTGCGGCCCAATGGGTCTTGGCTGCCTGAACAAAGCGGAGCAGGCGGCCTGGTTACTTTTTCCGCGCCAGGACGTAGGGCAGGGAGAGTTCCAGGATGTCCTTTTCCATGCTGGCAGGGAATTTGTTCAAGGCCTGCCGGGCCTTCTCGACATACCGGGCCGCCCTGTTCCTGGTCTCGCCTGCCAGATCGCGTTCCTGAATGGAGGCAATGGTAGCATCAATCCGGCCTTGAGTCAGCGTGTCTGCTGAAAATTTCTCGCCAAAGTCCTTGCGTTCGTCTTCCGGGAGGCCCTCCAGGTAAAGCAGCAGGGGCAGGGTTATCTTGCCCTCTCGCAGATCCTTGCCCACGGGTTTTCCTGCCGTGTCTTCCGATGATTCGTAATCTATGGCGTCGTCCACCAGCTGGAAGGCTATTCCCTGGTTCAGTCCGAAGGCCGCCGCAGCCTGCACCAGCTCTTCGTCCGTCCCGGAGAGGATGGCTCCGCAATGGCTGGCCGCCTGGATCAGGTAGGCGGTTTTCCCGGTGATGATCTCCATGTATTCGTCCAGGCCCAGTGCGGGCTGGCGCGTTCCGGCGATTTCCTGGATCTCCCCGGCGCAGGTGCGCATGACCGCGTCGGACAGGGTGCTGATAAGGGAGGGAATATTGTACCTGGCGACCAGAATGTTGGCCAGGGCCAGGAGCACATCGCCAGCCAGGATGGTCTGGGCCTTGGAATAGACGATATGGGCTGCGGTTTTTCCCCGGCGCAGTTCCGCACTGTCCAGGATGTCGTCGTGCAGCAGGGTGGCGGAGTGCAGGAATTCCAGGGAGCAGGCCAGGGGATAGATGTCGTCCCGGTCGTACCCCAATGCCCTGGCCGTGAGAATGGTCAGCATGGGACGGAATCGCTTGCCTCCCGCTGCCATCACATGAGCGGCCACAGGACGCACCAGAGGGGCGAGCTGGGCGACCTGGCCGTCTATGTAGGCGTTGATCTTGGGAAGTTCCTGCTCCAGGTACTGTGCCATGTCGGTCATGTTGCTATCCTTCTTCGCTTGCCCCGGGAGCAAGAAAAAGTTGAGAAATGCCGTTTCGCAGATATCTCATGGTCATGAAGCCGCAAACAGACAGCGGGCCACACGGCCCAGTCCGGCCACGGCTTCCTTGAGCCGCCAATGGGAAGGTTGCCTCGATCCTGCGATGTTGGAAACCGTTCGTATCTCCAGAAAGGGAACGTCCGCCAGGGCACAGGCCCAGGCCAGGGCGAAACCTTCCATGTTTTCCGTCAACGCCCGGTAGCGGCCGTGCAGAATCCGGGCATGCTCCGGCGTACCGCTGGCCGCGCCAACCGTGACGGAATCCGTGCGTTGCCAGGTCTCCGACAGGGTCAGCCCCATGCTTTGGGCTGCCTGTTCCGGGTCCAGTTCCAGACGATCGAAAACCGGGGCGCGGTTTATCCGTCCCAGCGGCAGCCCGATGCCTTCGGGGTCGACGCCGCGTTCCGTGGCCAGCCCGTACTCCGGCCAGCACTCCGCCGTGGCCGCGGCTGTTTCCAGCAGGGGCAGGGCTTTTTCATCGTATGTTCCGGCCACGCCGAGGTTGATTATTCCGGAAATTTCGTGCCCCGCCAGTACCCGACCTGCGGCCACAGCCGCATTGATCGGTCCCACACCGGTGATCAGGGCCAGAATCGCATGTTTTCCCAGCCGTGCGGCAAACGGCTCTCCCCCCATGTCGTGACCGGCCTGCGCAGGCAGGGGCCGTCCCAGGGCGGGACGCAGTTCCATGGGCGTGGCGCAGGCCAGTACAAGCATGAGGGGATACTCTCCAGGTTGCGGCTACAGACGCCAGTAGGTGTAGCCCTGGTCCCGCATTTCTTTGGGATCGTAGATTCCCTTGATGTCCAGAAGCATGGGGGTGACACCTTTTTTGAACATGGCCGCGATGCGCTTGGGATAAAGTTCCTTGAACTGCCTGTGCGGCACGGCCAGGATGAGGGCATCCAGGTTGTTCATTTCGTCCAGGTCCGAAAGAGGCAGTCCCAGTTCGGCTTCCGCCTCGTCGGGCAGGGCCATGGGGTCGTGCACCAGCACTTCGGAGCAGTATTCGTTAAGCTCCCGGATAATGTCGATGACCCGCGTGTTGCGCAGGTCCGGGACATTTTCCTTGAAGGTCAGACCGAGAACGCCGATGCGCGCGGAGCGGATCATGCAGTCCTGTTTGGCCAGCATTTTGATGCAGGTTTCGGCCACATATTTGCCCACGTAGTCGTTGATGCGCCTGCCAGCCAGAATGACCTGGGGGTGGTGGCCCGTTTCCTCGGCCTTGTAGGTCAGGTAGTAGGGGTCCACGCCTATGCAGTGTCCACCCACGAGTCCGGGGCGGAAGTTCAGGAAATTCCATTTGGTGCCGGCCGCCTCCAGGACTTCCAGGGTATCGATGCCCAGCCGGTCGAAGATCATGGAAAGTTCGTTCATCAGGGCGATGTTCAGGTCGCGCTGGGTGTTTTCAATGACCTTGGCCGCTTCGGCCACGGCAATGCAGGATGCCCGGTGGACGCCCGCGCTGACCACGGTGGAGTACACTTTGTCCAGCAGGTCCAGGGTTTCCGGCGTCTGCCCGGAGACCACCTTGACGATGGTTTCCAGGGTGTGTTCCTTGTCTCCGGGGTTGATGCGTTCCGGAGAATACCCCACGAAGAAGTCCGTGCCGTTGCGCATGCCCGAATGGGCTTCCAGCAGCGGAATGCAGACGTCCTCCGTCAATCCGGGATAGACAGTGGACTCGTAGACCACGACAGCTCCCGAAGCCAGGTTTTTGCCCACCGTGGTGGAGGCGGAGATGACCGGATTGAGATTGG
The DNA here is from genome assembly GCA_963665185.2 of Desulfovibrionaceae bacterium. Classification (GTDB taxonomy): domain Bacteria; phylum Desulfobacterota; class Desulfovibrionia; order Desulfovibrionales; family Desulfovibrionaceae. The sequence goes on from CAXXPO010000024.1 coordinate 40,690, forward strand.
GTCTGCGGTGCTGGTCGATGGGCGTGGGGACGGCCACGATGACCAGGCCGCAATCGCTCAGTTTTTCGGGGACGGAAGTATACTTTATATCGGCTTGTTTAAGGACGTGGGAGGTTACTTCCCGTGTGTGGTCCTCCCCTTTTTTCAGTTCGGCGATGCGGCGCTGGGAAATGTCGAAGCCGACCACATTGAAATGACGCGACAGGGCGACCGCCAGGGGCAGGCCCACGTAGCCCAGGCCGACAACGGCGATGGAGGACTGGCCGTTTTTCAGATGTTCGAATGTTATCATGCGTGTTTCCTTTGCAATCACGTGCATTTGCGTCGTGTTTTCCGGCACGTGTCTTCGGGGCCGGTGTTTTTCACGGCTGGCTTTCACATACGTGAGAAGCGCACGGCCATCAACCCGAACCCGCGAGAGTCAACCGATACGATGCGTGTCTTTTCCAGGGCGGTTCCCATTGGCCGGGGCAGGAGTCTCGTTGCAGGAGGCGGAACGTTGTGGCGAAGTCGGAACAGTCTCCCGGTGGACAGGGCGGCGAGGGCAGGGTAAGGTGCGCTCATGCATATCGATTGGTCCATTGTCCTGGCTGCACTCGGCCTTGCGCTTGTCTTCGAGGGGCTTCCCTACTTTGTCTGGACAGAGAAGATGCCCCGCGTGCTTCTTCACCTGGCCTCCCGGCCTCCGCATGTTCTGCGCATGTTGGGATTGGCCGCCATGCTGGGCGGGCTGCTGCTTATTTTCATCAGCCGTTCCTGATTTCCGGACCGTTCCTGCTTTCCTGAGATCACGTCAAGATACGTCCGTCCGGACCGTGCAGGTTGTTTTCAGCCGTGTCTGCTCAGCGTGCAGATCCGGCTTCCCGGAATCTTTCTGCGCAACATGGATATACACAATGCCTGAAAGAAGCGGCTGCCAGAATACCTTTGCAAAGCCCGCGGCAGTCATTTCCCGGGCCAGATCCCGCTCGGGGGGGAAGTTTTTTATGGTTTCCGCAAGGTAGCGATAGGCATGGCTGTCGCCGGAAATAAGTTTCCCTGCCATGGGCAGAAGCTTGTCCAGATAGAAATTGTACATGCCTCTCCATATTCTCGTCTGTCCCGACCCGAATTCCAGAACGCACAAACGGCCGCCGGGCTTGAGCACACGCAGGATTTCCCCGAACGCCTGGGCACGGGGGATGATGTTGCGGATGCCGAAGGCGATGGTCACGGCGTCCGCGCAGGCGTCGGGCAGGGGGATGTGCCGACCGTCGGCAAGGGCTGCGGCCATGCGCGGGGCCAGCGTGCATGATATCTTTCCGGCTCCCTTGCGCAACATGGGCATGGAAAAGTCCATGGCCAGGATGCGCGTGCCGGGAAGTTGACGGGCCAGCTCCAGGCTTACGTCCATGGTTCCCGCCGCCAGGTCGAGCACCATGCCGTCCGGTTCCGCCCGGACGTGACGTACGAGGCGGTAGCGCCAGTAGATGTCCTGGCCGAAACTCAGACTGTGGTTGAGAAAGTCGTACCAGCCGGCAATGCGGCCAAACATGCTGGCGACTTTTTCACCGTGTTCCCCGACTGCAGGTTCGTGTGGACAGGACACGGTCTAGCTGTCCTCGCCGTCGGTGTCGGAGATGGAAGATTCTGGCGCCACGGCCTGGGGAGCGTTTTTCCCCCGCCTCGATGGTGTGCAGGACTTCCTGGTAGATGGGGGCGAAGTAGTCGGAGAAATTGGTGGGCGAAATACGGCCCAACTCGATGAATTTGACGATGATTTCCTTGGTGACCTGAACGGCCATTGATCGGGTCTTGTCCATGACGCCTCCGGTATATGAATAAGCAGCCTGGTTTCCGGCTGGAGGATGCAAAAAACCCGCCCAGTGGGGGAAATGGCGTCGACCTGCACATGTAGGGAAACGCGGGGCGGGAAAAAGAAAGAAACCTTGGCAGCACCTTCCTTTTTCGGCCATGTAGCATGCACCTGCCGCAAAGTCGAGAGAGGCCCGGCAGGCAGGCCGCAAGCAACGGTCGGCTTTTGTTTGTCGTGAGAAAATCAACCAGGCGGTACGCCCGGAAAGGTCTTGGGGACAGGGCATAAAAAAAGTGCGGATTCCATGCGGTTCTTTTGGCGGGAATCTGCACTTTGTGTGCGGGAATGAACAAGGCCCAGGCTGCTGACAAAGGCCCGATAGCTGCGTTGCTTTGAAAAAAATCAAACTCTTGCGTACCAGGAGTTACGCGCCGCCCTTGAATTTTTCTCGCACCCTGCTCTCAAACCGTTCTCAACAGCCTGTCAAATTGTGCTTTGCAATCAATCTGAGGACGTCGTTGTTTTTCTAGTCTTCGAAGTCTTCTTCCAAAGCTTCGATTTCCTCGCGAATGATACGGGCCGCGGCTTCAGGTACGGCCCGTTCGATTTCGCTGCGGATTTCCTCCATCAGCGAGGATCTGAGCAGGGCGGAGGCAGCATCAATGCGTTCGGAGACAGCGCTCTCCACCTTGTCTGTGAGCAGTGCCTCCAGACGTTGGCCCAGGGATTCTTCCAGGCTGCTCGCAATGCGTTCGGCCAGGGCGTTTTCATCCAGTGCGCTGTCCGGGACGTCGGCAGTGGCTGCACCGTGTTCGCGGAGGGAATCCAGCCTGGATTCCACGTTGTCGAGCAGTGCGGAAAAACGGTCTTCCAGGGCCTCGAACTGGGCGATTCCCTGTTCCAGACGGGCGATGCGATCGGCCAGACTGTCCATGTCGCCGGAGTCCGCCGTGCCGGAAAGACCGTCGGCAGCCAATGCGGCCGCGCCGGCAACAGCACCGGCGACGAGCGTTTCTTCGGTAAAGGCGGATTCGTCCAGGCTGACCTTGTCGTCGTCCTGTTCGTCCAGGCCTTCGATGTCCTGGAGAAAATCGTCGATATCGTTGGCTGTGTCGTCGACCCCGTCCTGGGGGAGGACGGTCTGGTCGTCTTCCATTTCGTCGAGCATGCTCTGGATGTCGTCGTCCAGAGGTTGAGGCGTGGCCGTGGATTCCTCCATGTCTTCGAGCATGGCGTCCACGTCCGTGTCCGGGATGGCTTCCGGTGTCGGCTCCAGGCCGGCCATGGCGTCCATTTCGGAAGCGTCCTGGAAGGGGGCGGATTCCGGCCCGGTTTGGACAGCCTCCTCTCCAGACTCTTCGGGCTGCCCGGATTCCGGAGTGTCGAACATTGCGTCGGCAGCGTCCTGCCCGGCAGGGCCGCTGTCGCTGTCCTCCAATTCTCCGAGAATGGCCGCCAGGTCGTCATCGTCGGCCAGAGGATCGCCCGGTTCCAACTCTGCTTTTCCAGCCAGAAAGGCGTCGAACTGATCCTCGTCGGAAAGGGGGCTGCCTTCGGCACTTTCCGGCGCGGTATCTTCGGCCGACAGGTCGTCCAGGGCGTCGGCGTCGGGAGTTTGGGGAGCGTCCATGACGGCATCGTCCAGGATATCGTTCAGGTCGTCCAGGTCGTTCAGGTCGTCCAGATCGTTCATTGCATCGGGGGCATCGGCTTGTGCGGATTCGCTGTCAAGCTCGCCCAGGAGGTCGTCCAGATCATCCAGGTCGTCCGGAGCCGCGTCCGGTTTTTCAGGGAGTTCCGTAACATCGGGGACGGATTCTGTTTCTCCCAGCAGGGCGTCCAGATCATCCAGATTGTCTGTTTTCCGGGGTTTTTCCGGTGCGGCGGAAATATTTTTTGCGGGAGCTGGCTCCATGTCCCCCAAAAGGTCGTCCAGATCGTCCAGTCCATCGAGATCAGCGGATTCGTCCGGGCCTTCGGGCATGGATGTGTTTTCGGAACTCTCCAGATCGGTCATGTCGTCCAGATCGTCCAGGTCGCCCATGCCGGAGGGCGAGTCTGGCTCATGCGGCTCTGCGTCGTCGCCCAGGAGGTCGTCCAGATCGCCGAACTCATCCCCACCAGAGGACAGGTCGGCATCCGCGTGCGGAGAGTCCAGATCGCCCAGCAGGTCGTCGAGTTCGTCGTTGGCTCCCTGATCGGCGGCCGAAGCGTCGGTCTTCTCGCCGAGCATGGCTTCGATGTCGTCCTGCCCCGGAGACTTGGCGCTGCTGCCTCCCAGTTCTCCCAGGAGGTCGTCCAGATCGTCGGAATCGTCACCAACGTCCTGCGGGTTTTCCTTTTCAAGGCTGTCCAGGAGGTCGTCCAGTCCTTCGTCGGCCAGATCGGTGGGATCAGGGGCGCCAGCCTCGGCTTCGTCCAGCAGATCGTCAAAGGAAATGTCTTCGTCCCCGGCGGACACGTCGCCCGCATCGCCGCCCAGCAGGGCGTCGAGGTCATCCCCGGCGTCTGCGAAGCTTCCGCCGGATGTATTGCCTTCCTCGATGATGTCGGTCAGTTCAATGATGTCGTCATCGAATGCATTGCTGTCGGGAGGGGTGGGACACATGGGCTACCTCGCCGTGGACGTTGTATGGGAAAAAAAGGGGCCGCGAGGCGGCCCCTTATGAAAGCCTTCAGGCTGCTACTGCTTGGGGTGGCACTCGGTACATTTGGTGGGACCCTTCTTGTCCTTCTTGTGGCAGCCCACACAGCTTTTGTCGTCCTTGCTGTGGAAGGCGGCATAGAAGGAGGCGTCGCCCTTCTTGGAGGCCATGTCGGTGTGGCAGCCGGAGGCGGAGCAGGGCTGGATGGCACCGGCACCGTCCCACTTGTGATGGCAGTCCTTACATTCAACAGTGGCGTGGCCCTTGTGCGAGAATGCTACGGGAGCTTTGGTCATAGTGGCTCCGCCAGGGGCCTTCATGACCATGTCGGCGGGAGCGTCCACGGCAAATGCGGCCGGAATGGCCATCAGGCATACAAGCGCGGCGCTGACCAGGCTCACGATCAAAGATTTCCTCATCCTGTCTATACCTCCTTACCTCACAATAAAAATTTAGAACACAATGCAATCACCACCAATTAAGAGAAGGCGATGTCCTGTGTCAAGGCACATGACCCGGACACGACATGCCTGCCCGTCTCTTACGAGTTGTCGAGGCTGTATTTTTTATCATAGCCTCTGGGGGTAAGCATGCGCAACCCTTGTGTTGTCTTGATTGTGCGCGTGGTGCTGTTCCCTATCACGAGAATACTCAGCATATCAACAAGGGAAGTATCGAAATTCTTCAGGGAATGTACGCTGACGGTTTCCCCGGTGCGGTTTGCATTGCGCACCAGCCCTACAGGTGTTTCTCCGCTTCTGTGGACGGAGATGATTTCCAGAGCCTTGTCCAGCTGCCAGTCGCGGCGTTGGGAGCGGGGATTGTACAATACAATGACGAAATCCCCCCTGGCCGCCATTTCCAGGCGCAGGGCTATTTTTTCCCATGGAGTGAGCAGGTCGCTCAGGCTGACGACCGCAAAATCGTGCATGAGCGGCGCCCCCAGCAGAGCTGCCGCTGCGGCCAGGGCGGGAATGCCCGGAACGATGCGCACGTCCAGGCGGGTATTCAGCCCCCTGGCCCCGACCAGTTCCAGAACAAGGCCGGACATGCCGTACACGCCCGCATCGCCGCTGGATACCACCACGGCGTTTTTGCCCTGCACCGCCAGATCAATGGCCGCGTTGCAGCGGTCCACTTCCTTCATCATGCCGGTGGAGTGCACGTCCTTGCCCTGCAGCAGTTCGGGAGGCACAAGTTCCAGATACGTCGTGTAGCCGACCACTGCGTCGGCGTCGGCAATGGCCTGGGCGGCCTCGGGTGCGCAAAGGGCCGGTCCTCCCGGCCCCAGGCCGACGACGGTTACAGAGCCACAGCCAGGGTCACCCGTTCGCTTTTGCTTTTGGATACAATCAGACGGTTGGTCCGGGCCAGTGTCATGGCAGCGGCTTCGCATACGCTTTCAACTCCCACGTGATGTTTGACGCGGCTGGAGGGGGTGGGCACGGCCACATGCTCCAGCTCTTCGGGGCTGTAAAAGGTGATGGGCACGCCGAGCTGCCCGGCCGCTTCCAGGAGTCCCGGCTCGTCGCTCTTGGCATTTATGGATGCCAACCCTGCTATGCTTTCCGTGTACAATTCATTTGATGCAAAAACCGTACTCAGGTGGTCTAATATTTCTTTTGCAGGAACGTCCTTGCGGCAGCCTACGCCGACGGACAAAACCGGGGGATGCAGCCGGAGATGGCAGGGCGCGGCGGGTTGGACGCGATAATCCACCCAGACTGCGCAGGCAGCCTCGGCTGCCTCTTTTTTGTCCGCAGGCTGGAAAAAATGTGCGTTTTCCGGCTGGGTGGAGAGGTTCAGCCGGTTGTCCGGGTCGTACAGGGCGGCTTGGCCTCCGTCCAGCAGAAAGCCGCTGACATGCTTTATGGCTTCCGGATTGCCGATGACCAGCCCGGTTTCCTGGGCCAACAGGTCGATGGACGGAACGGCCTGCCTGTCAGTGCCCGTGGTGATGACGGCCTGTCCGCCGGTGATGTCCGCGATGTCGCGGGCCAGGGCGTTGCCGCCTCCCAGATGGCCGCCGACCAGGCTGACGCAGAAGGCGCCGTCCTGGTCCACCACCAGCACGCACGGATCGTCCGTCTTGCTTTTGAGGTGGGGGGCAATGGCGCGGACGGCAATGCCGGCCGCGCCTACAAAGATATGTGCCGGGTGGCTGGAAAAGGTTGCGGCCATCAGTTCGTGGATGGACTCGAAGCTGCTTTCGCCGGGGCGGGCGCACCGGGTATGCAGATGGACATGTCCTTTGGTCAGAAGGCCCAGGCGGCGGGCCAGGGCGGCCCCTTGCCGGGTGAAGGCGTAAATGGCGGGAGATGGTGCAGTGGGCATATGGTCCCTGACGATTGAAGACGGCCCGGACGAAGGCATTGTGCGCAACTTCCGGGCCGGAATTGGTTTACGGATTGAACGAGCGGGCAGCTTCCAGAACTCGGGCGAAATCCTCGTCGGTATGGGCGAACGAGGTGAATGTGCACTCGAACGCGCTGGGCGCGAGGAACACGCCATGTTCGCGCATATGGCGGAAGTATTTGGCGTACATGTCGCAGTCGCCCTTGGATGCCGAGGCAAAGTCGGTAACCGGCCCCTCGGTGAAGAACAGGGTGAAGACCGAGGCGATCTGGTTGCAGGTTACGGGCAGACCCTTGTCGCGCAGGATGGAAACCAGTTCGCGGGCCAGTTTTTCCGTGCGTTTTTCCAGACCGTCGTAATCCTGTTTGGTGAGCAGGCGGATGGTGGCTAGTCCCGCGGCCATGGCAACCGGGTTTCCGGCCAGGGTTCCGGCCTGGTACACGCCGCCGCACGGGGCGATGTTCCGCATCAGGTCGGCGCGGCCTCCGTAGGCGCCCACAGGCATGCCGCCGCCGATGATCTTGCCCAGGCAGGTCAGGTCCGGGGCGATGTTGAAACGATCCTGTGCGCCGCCGAGTCCCAGACGGAAGCCGGTGATGACCTCGTCGAAAATGAGCAGGGATTCGTATTTGAGGGTCAGGTCGCGCAGCCCTTCCAGAAAGCCTTTCCGGGCCGGGACGCAACCCATGTTGCCGGCCATGGGCTCCACAATGACTGCGGCGATGTCGTCTCCGTGCTCCTCGAACAGGTCGGCCACGGCCTCGACGTCGTTGTAGGGGGCCAGCAGGGTGTGGGCCACGGTTTCCGCGGGAACGCCAGGCGTGCCGGGGATGCTCAGGGTGGCAAGGCCCGACCCCGCGCTGGCCAGAAAGGTGTCGCTGTGGCCGTGGTAGCCGCCGATGAATTTGACCACCTTGGCCCGTCCGGTCACGCCGCGCGCCAGGCGCAGGGCGCTCATGGTGGCTTCTGTTCCGGAATTGACCATGCGCACCATCTCCACGCCGGGCATGGAATCCACGATGATCTTGGCCAGGTCCACCTCGTCGCGACAGGGTGCGCCGAAGCTGCAGCCGAAGTCCACGGCGGCGTGGATGGACTCCGTGACGTAGGGATTGTTGTGTCCCAGGAGCATGGGCCCCCAGGACAGGACCATGTCCACCAGATCCTGGCCGTCCACGGTTTCGATGTGCCCTTTGTCCGCGCTGTCGATGAACAGGGGGTCGACGCCTACGGATTTGCAGGCCCGGACCGGCGAGTTGACCCCGCCCGGGATGTATTTGACGGCTTCGGCGAAAAGTTTTTTAGACTGGCTCATTATATCCTTCCTCGTCCTCGCAAAAGTATATCATGGAGGTTTTTTTCAGTTCGCGCATGCTTTCCAGGATGTCGTATTGCCGGATTCCCGTCTGGCCGACAAGCTCTTCGGCCACGCGCAGGCAATCGCCCGGGTCTTCGCCATGGATCATGGTGTAGAAGTTGTACGGCCAGTCCATGCAGTTGCGGCGGACATAGCAATGGGAAATTTCCGGGCGGGCGGAAAATATGCGTCCGGCCTCGTCCAGGTCCACATCGTCTTCGGCATACCATGCAACCATGGCGTTGTGGCCGTAGCCTGCCTTCTGGTGGCGCAGGGTGGCCCCGAAACGGCGTATGACTCCGTTGTCCTTGAGCTGCCGCACCAGCTCGAGAACCTCGTCCTCTTCCAACCCCACCAGGGCGGCGATGTCGGCAAATGGAGTGGCCGAATCCGGCAGGTTGCGTTGCAGGATAGCCAGGGCCTTTTTCTGTTTGTCGCTGAAATTGAGATCTGCCATGGCCGGGTAGATACCTCGTGGCGTTGTATTTCGCAAGTTGTGTGACGAAGAGGCAACCGAAAAGCGGGCTGCGGAATCTTGACTTCCTTCCCTGCATGTCTATTGTAAAAGTACACCTGGAGCGCAGGACGGTTGGTTCGGCGGGAGAATCAACATAAAGAGAATCGTTAGGGCCCCTGGCCCATTTTACAAAGGGTTCTCAGACCACCAGTCGACGGCGCTCCGGGTTTTTCAGTCTGACTGGAAAGGCCGGATGACTTCGTTGCCGCAAAAAATGAAACCCCTCGCGTATGGAAGAATACGCGTCGGGTCTTCCTTTTTTTTACGCCTCGTTCTCCGACCTTTCGAGCCAGACTGTTTTTTCTGGTAAGGCCGGATGGCTTCGTTGCCGCAAAAAAAGAAACCCTCGCGTATGGAAGAAAACCGAGGGCTTTTTTGTATCCTGTTTTTCCCGGAACCGTCCGGGAGCTAGTTTTTTTCCGGAATCAACCCCAGCTCTTCGGCCTCGCGCAGGTCGTCTTCAATATCCGATCCCCTGCTTGTCAGGTAGTCCCCGATCATGACGCCGCAGGCTCCGGCCAGGTGGACCTCCTTTTTGCGTACCTTGCCCAGGGTGGATTCACGGCCGCCGCAGATGCGGATGTGCTTGTCCGGCAGCAGGAAGCGGTACAGTGCGATGATGGCAAGTGCCTCTTCCGGGTGGAGCCGGGGCTGGTTTGCAAGCGGAGTGCCCTCGAAGGGCATGAGAAAATTCACGGGAATGGACTGCACGCCCAGGGCTTTGAGTTCAAGGGCCATTTCCACGCGGTCTTCCCATCTTTCGCCAAGCCCGAAAATACCGCCCGAACAGACGTACAGGCCCGCCTTGACTGCCCGTCGCACGCAATCCGTGTCTTCGTCGTAGGCGTGCGTGGTACAGATGGAAGGAAAAAACGAGCGCGAGGTTTCCAGGTTGTGGTGGTAGGCGTCCAGTCCTGCCCGTCGCAGCAGGGCGATGGCCTCGTCCGGCAGCACTCCGAGCGAGGCGTCGGCCAGCAACCCAATGGCCTTGATGGCCGTGAGCATGGCGGCGATGCGTTCGAGTTCCGTGCTGTTCGGGGTCTTGCCGCTGGTGACCACGGCAAAGCGGTTTGCTCCGGCGCGCTGCATGGTGCGGGCGGCCTTGATGACGATGTCCTGGGCCAGCAGCGGGTATTCCGGGCTTTGCGTTCCGTAATGGGCGGACTGGCGGCAGAAGGCGCAGTCCTCGCCGCAATGTCCGCTTTTGGCGTTGATGATGGAGCAAAAACCGACTGCATTGCCCAGATGGTGGAGCCGGATGGCCCTGGCATGGGGAAGCAGCTCGGCGGGGCGGGTTTGCGCAGCCTCCAGAAGATAGGCGATTTCCCCGTCGCGGAGAGGGGTGTTCTCCCTGGCTTTGTCCGCCAGGGCGTGCAGGCTGGGGGCGGTCATGACAATTCTCTTTGCTGTCCGTTGGGGAGTGTGCCTGTTTGTTCCATTCTGGGGGTTTTCCGTCCCAGGATGCACAGGGATTTGTACGAGGCGTAGACCCCGCCGTAACAGGTGTACTGCTGGTCGTATTCCTGGCAGAAGGCGGCCAGTCGTCGGGGAGCCGCTGCGCGTTTGTTGGCGCTGTATCGAGCTCCGGTGCGGCGCAGGGAATGAAGCAGGGAAAGCGCGTTGGCCTGAACCAGCCGGTCCACGCGCTGGGATGCGGAAAAGGTTATGCCGGGGTAGGCGTTCACGATATTCAGAATTTGTTCCGTGCTGGCCAGGGGGTAGACCGAGCCGAATCCGGTTTTTTGGCTGGTTTTGGCCAGTTCGGACAGGGTTCCGTCCACGAACAGGGACAAGGCGAAACGTCCGCCGGGCTTGAGGAGGTCCAGGTTGGCAGGGATGGAGCGTTCCGGGTTCTGGTACCATTGCATGGTCGAACTGCTTAGAAGCAGGTCCACGCTTTGCGGAGGAAAGGGGATTGCCTCGCCGTCCGCCACAACGGGCACAAGGGCCTGGTCTATGCAGTTGGCACGCTGGCGCAGCAGCATGGCGCGCGCAACGTCCACGGCCAGGTAGAAGCGGCATTGCAGGCGCGGCAGCATTTCGCGGGCCAATGTTCCCACGCCCGCGCCGATTTCCAGAGCCGTATGGCAGGCCATGGCTCGAAAACCGCCTCCGGCCTTGCTCCAAACGGAAGCCAGTTCGCAGGTGAGATCACGGGCGATCTGTTGCTGGACCAATGCGGCGTTTTCATATTCGGGTGCGGCGGCGTCAAAATAGCGGCGCACCTGTTGCTTCATGCAGGAAGGCATGTAGAATCTCCTCGGATAGGCAGTGTCCGCCGGGTATCTGCTTTACAACGGCTCCGTCAAGTAGCTGGGCAACTTTGCGGGCCGCTTTCGGTCGTATGACCCGGTCGTCTTGCGGCAGAACGAGTGTAAGGCTCGCCTGGATGACGGGCAGGTCGGGGGCCGCCACGGATGTCAAAAGATATTCCAATCCGGCGGCCAGCTTTTCAGTGTCGATATGCCGGGGCAGGGATGGCGTTTTCTGGCTGTCCGGTCCACCCGGTCCACCCCATCCGCAATTCGCATAGAAAGCACGCAGGAGTCCGACAGGATTGCGGTCCAGCTCCGAAATCATGGAACGTACGATACGCTCGGGCAGCGAATCGGTAAAGTGCAGGAAGGGAGCCACCAGGATGACGCGGGAAAAATTTCCCAGGCAGCGCCCGTGTTTGAGGGCCATGTGTCCGCCTGTGGACCAGGCCAGAAGCGTATCCCCTCCTTGGTCCAGTCGGGTGAAGACGGCGTTCTCGTCTCCGCCCGGATCGTCGGAAAAGGGAACCAGAAATTCGCAGGCCCTGGCCAGGCGGGGGTAGAGTGTGGCGAATCCGGCCCAGCCGGAGAGAAACACGGGCCGGAGCATCAGGTTCTGTCCTTCCGGGAAGCGGGAAAGTCACGCCGCAACGCCGTAAAGGCAGCGGCAATGGCTTCCACGTCCTGCTCCGTGAGGTCGGCCCGCAGGCTCAGGCGCAGGCGCGAGGTTCCCTTGGGCACGGTCGGCGGACGGATGGCTCCCACCAGCAGGCCGCGCTGCAAAAGAAAATCCCGTGCCGCCAAAGTTGTGGCGTTGTCTCCCAGAAGCACCGGGATTATCTGGGTTCCGGAATCCGCCGTGTCAAAATGCAGGTCGCGCAAAGCGCAGCGCAGGTCGCGGGCCATGGCCAGCAGGCGCGGGCCTGCGTCCGGTTCCTGCTCCAGGATGCGCAGGGCGGCGCGGTTGGCCCCGATGACAGCGGGCGGCAGGGCCGTGGAAAAAATAAAGGAACGGGCCGTGTTCACCAGCCAGTCGATCATTTCCCGGCTGGCGGCCGCGTAGCCGCCGAACGATCCCATGGCCTTGCTGAAGGTTCCCATGTGCAGGTCCACCTTGTCGGTCAATCCCAGTTCAGCGGCCAGTCCGCGCCCCTGCCCATGAACTCCCGCAGCATGAGCCTCGTCCAGCACCAGCAGGGCGCTGTGCGATTTGCAAAGCCGGACGGCCTGGGATACATGGGCCATGTCGCCGTCCATGCTGAACACGCTGTCCGTGATCACGATTTTCCGTTGCGCATCCGCATGTTTTTCCAGACATTTTTCCAGATGCTGCATGTCGTTGTGGCGGTAGCGCACATGGGTGGCGCGGGAAAGGATTATGCCGTCCACAATGCTGGCATGGTTGAGACGGTCGGAAAAGACCACGCTGTTGCGGTCGGCCAGACTGGAACAGATGGCCAGATTGGCGGCATATCCCGAGTTGAAGACCAGGGCGGCTTCCGTGCCCTTGAACCGGGCCAGCTCGTCTTCCAGGGCATCGTATGGCCCGTAGGTTCCGCTCACCAGGCGCGAGGCGCCCGCAGTGGTGCCGTAGGCAGCCACGGCGTCCATGGCAGCCTGGCGCAGTTCGGGCCGTTCGGACAGCCCCAGATAGTTGTTCGAGGCCAGATTGAGCACGCGCCGCCCGTTGAGCAGGACATGCTTGTCCGCGCCATGATCCACGTTCGGGATGGTCCGGAACTGATGATCTTTTTTGAGAGTTTGAAGAGCGGCGTGAATGCGTTGCATGACGAGTCGCTTGGGTATTTAAACAGGAGTTTTTCGATGCACGGATCCATCTGGCATCCTTGTACGCAAATGGGCGAAGTGGACAAACATCCGCTGCTGCGCATTGCCAAAGGTCAAGGCATATATCTCTATGACGTTGCGGGCAAGCGTTACATCGACGCGATTTCCTCGTGGTGGGTCAACCTGTTCGGCCACGGAAATCCGCGTATTGCCCGCGCCATACGTGAACAGGCGGGTGTTCTGGAACAGGTCATCATGGCCGGGGCCACGCACGAGAAGGCCGAGGAACTGGCCGAGCTTCTCCTGCCTCTGCTGCCTGCCGGTTGCAGGCATATGTTTTTCGCCAGCGACGGGGCAAGTTCCGTGGAAGCTGCCATGAAGCTCAGCGTAGGGTATTTCCGGCGCAGGGGGCAGCCTGCCAGGAATAAATTCCTCTTTCTTTCCGACGGCTACCACGGCGATACCATGGGTGCCCTGTCCGTGTGCGGGGACGGAGCCTTTACAGAGGAAACCGGTCTGCCGCCGCACAACGTGATGGTTCAGGCCCCGGACTGTTTCCGTTGTCCCTACGGCAGGGAGCGCGCCTCCTGCGATGTGGAATGCTTTGAACACATGGAGCGGGCCATCGAAGGCCATCGGCACGAAGCCTGCGCCGCCATTGTGGAACCTCTGGTACAGGGCGCGTGCGGTATGCGCATGTATCCGGCCCGTTATTTGACCCGTCTGCGCGAGGCCACCCGGCAGGCGGGAATGCACCTCATCTGCGACGAAATCGCCGTGGGCTTCGGCCGTACCGGAACCATGTTCGCCTGCGAGCAGGCCGGTATCGCCCCGGATCTGATGACCGTGGGCAAGGGGCTTACCGGCGGAACCCTGCCCATGAGCCTGTGTCTGGCCACGGACGCCATTTACGAGTCCTTTCTGGGCGAATGGCCCAACGCCTTCATGCACAGCCACAGTTTTGGCGGCAATGCCCTGGCCTGCGCCGCGGCCGTGGAAACCCTGAAGATTTTCCGCGACGACCATGTGCTGGAAACGAACCGGCCCAAGGCCGCGTATCTGGCGCAGTGTGTGCGGGAACGCTTTGCGGAGCATCCGAATGTGGGCGAGGTTCGTTCCACGGGGTTCATCACCGCGGTGGAACTGGTTGCCGACCCGGACGCGGGGACATCCTTCGCTCCGGATAGGCGCATCGGATTTCAGGTCTACCGGGCCGCCCTCGGACGCGGGGCGCTCTTGCGCAACATGAAGGACGTTGTGTATTTCATTCCTCCGTATGTGATCACGCCGCAGGAAATCGAGCTTGTTGCGGACATTGCCCTGGCAGGCGTTGACGAGGTTCTGCAAAAGGAGAGGCTGTCATGATCCGGCTGTTTGTTTCCGGGACGAATACCGAAATCGGCAAGACCGCGTTCAGCGGGTTGCTGGCCGCTCATTTTCTGGGGCAGGGCAAGCGCGTCACCTATATAAAGCCCGTGCAGACGGGCAGCCCGCCGGATGACGACGCCGCTTCCGTGCGCGAACAGAGCGGATTGGGGCAGGACCGCGCCTATTGCCTGCTGACCGGGGAGGAACCCGCTGCCCCGTTGTTTGTTTTCGAGCAGTTTCCGTTTTACGGGCTGGTTGAGAAAATCAACGCGGTGCGGGATACGGACGTTCTTCTGGTGGAAAGCGCGGGAGGGCTGCTGGTTCCTCTGAGTCGCCGTTGGATGAACCACGACATCGCCCGCAAGTGCGGTCTGGAAGTGCTGCTGGTGGTTCCCAACCGGCTGGGCTGCATCAACGACGCTTTGTTGAACGTCCACTACCTGCGGACCACCGGGATTCCGCTGCACGGCTTGGCCATGAACGAACATTATGCCGACGATTCAGGACCGGCGGAACGGAACCGCAGGTTTTTGCAGGAGCATCTTGCCGATGTTCTGCCCGGAGCGGTGCGCTATGTTTTCGGCAACGGCTGGCTCAAGGCGGTTGATGCTTCACAATCCTTGCCGGGAACACGTTCATGAACGTCTGGGATGTGATCGAGCGTTTTGCCGGCCAGTCCACCAGGGCCTGGGCGCGGGAGGCGCGGCAGGCCCCGAACGCAGGCCTTTGGGAGTTCATGCACGGCTATGTGTACACCCGCTGGCCGTATCTTTATATTCGCACGGCAATGGGAAGGCATCCGCTGGCCCTGCTGGTGGTGCCGTTCTACCTGGGGTGGCATGGTCTGCGACGCCTGGGAGCGTGTCTGCGCGGCAAGCATCCCTCCGACCTGCCCACCTTTGCCGACGGCTACCACGGCAAAGTGGTGCCTTTGGACAAGGCCCGAAAACTCATCGCCGTGAACCGGGACATTCACGTGAACGACCTTGAGCAGGTCATCCCCTACGCATCGGCCCGGACCCTGGTGCTGCAAAATGCAGAGCACCTTGCCGTGCTTGACTGTCCCTGCCGTCTGTCCAGGGAGGAGCACTGCACGCCCGTGGACGTCTGCCTGATCGTAGGCCAGCCTTTTGTCGGTTTTGTTCTGGAACATCACCCCGCCAAGTCCCGCCGCATCACGGCCGCCGAGGCCATGGATATTCTGGAGCAGGAAAACAAACGCGGCCATGTGGCCCACGCCTTTTTCAAGGACGCCATGCTGGGGCGGTTCTACGCCATCTGCAACTGCTGCTCCTGCTGCTGCGGAGCCATGAAGGCCACGCGCAACGGCCTGCCCATGTTGGCCCCCTCGGGGTATGTGGCCGTGGTGGACGGGGCCGTCTGCGTGGGATGCGGAAAGTGCGCGAAGATCTGCCCGTTCGATGCCCTGAACGCCGTCCCCAAGGAGACCGCCCGTGTCGGGGATAACTGCATGGGATGCGGCGTATGCCTGCACGCCTGCCCTACCGGGGCGTTGTCCCTGGTTCCGGACCCTTCCAAGGGGCAACCTCTGGACGTGGACGCCCTGGCAGACTAAGGTCGATTGACGTTCACACATCCAAACGACCTGGAGAGAATCACAGAATGCACGGCGCGCAAATTATTGATCCGAACCAGCTTGATGTCATCAAGGACGACGACCGCTATGTTCTGGCCTTCAACGGCAACCCCATGAGCACGCCCGCGGGCCATGACGTGGCCGACCCCAGCCAGCGGCTTATGGAACACATGCTGCGGGAGATAGCCCTGGGCGGGGCTGTTGTTTACGACAAACTCAATGCCTATACGCAATACGCCTTTGCCCGCGACTGCTTCAGGCCTTCGGGAGACAAGCTCATAGAGAGGTTTGAAGAGGCGGTGCGGGCCGATCCCATTCTGCGCCGCAGGATGTGCTGCACGGTGGATGCCAGCCTGGAGAACATGGACGCCATCATGGATGTCCTTGAACAGCGTTCAGGAGCCATGATGTTCATGATGGGCGGCGTGGCGGCCATCATGAAAAGCATGAACCGTTTTTTCCAGGAGCGCACCGAAGGCGGCGGCCGCAATCTGCGCAGCATCGAGGGGAGCGTATCTTTTTGCCGCGAACTGTACGACGGTCTGTCCGAAGAGGAGCAGGCCGGGGTCAACCTTCTGCGGCTTGTGCATCGTTCCGGACTGCTTTTGCCGTTGCTGCTTGTCTACGGCCGCATTACCCCGTCCGAGTATGCCAACACGCTTTTCAGCCTGCATCTGCCCGGCGTGGAGCCGGACGAATGCCCGGCCATGTGGCCCACGGGCAAGGATGCCTGCATCCACGAGAGCCTGCCCGACTGGCAGCACCCGGAAGAGAGTTTCGAAACCCTGCGGCGCCAGGCCGCCGGGGTGCAGGAGTATCTGGCCTGTTTCGAGTCTTCGGACAAGCGGCTGGCCTCCATGCGCGACCTGATCGACCTGGGCGAGAGCTACAATCTGGAATTCAAGTCCACCTTCCGTATCAACCTGCATACGGGCAAGCCCGACCCGCGCATCAATCATGCCAGTTGCAAGAGCATTGCCGCGTTTCTCAACTCCGGGGGCGGGTCGCTTTTGGTGGGAGTGCGCGACGACGGCAGCATCGAGGGAATCGAATCGGACGGCTTTGAAAACGAGGACCGTTTTTCCCTGCATTTCTGGTCCGTGGTGGAACCGCTGCTCGGGCTGGACCTCTCCCCTTATTTGAAAACGAGTTTCGAGGTGCTGGACAGGCGTACCGTGTTCCGCGTCAAATGCTCCAAAAGCCCGCGTCCCGTGTTTCTTCGGCCCGCAGGCAAGCCCGAGGAATTCTACATCCGCATCGGACCCAAGAGCGTGCAGCTTTCCATTGAAAAGGCCCTGACCTACATCGGCCACCGTTTCGAGGGCCGCTAGTGCATATCTATCTGGTGGGCGGCGCAGTGCGCGACAAGCTTTTGGGCCGTCCGGTCAAGGACCGGGATTTCGGAGTGGTGGGCGCCACGGGGCAGGATTTTCTGCGGCGGTTTCCCTCGGCCAAGCCCGTGGGCAGGCTGGGGCTGACCTATATTTACAAGGGTGAGGAATACACCCTGTCCCGCGCAGCCACCATGCAGGACGATCTGCTGACCCGCGACCTGACCATGAACGCCCTGGCCGAAGCCGGGGACGGCACGGTCATCGGGCCTCCCGGCGCGCTGGACGATTTGCGGGCCAGGATTCTGCGGCCCGTGGCCTGCGCTAATTTTCATACCGACCCGCACCGTGTGTTCCGCGCGGCCCGTTTCGCGGCCGGGTTTCCCGACTGGCGGGTGGCTGACGAGCTGAAAGAGTGCATGCGGGAGATCGCCGGACTGGGGTTGCTGGACGGCATTGCCGCCGAACGGGTGGGACAGGAACTGGTCAAGGCCTGTGCCTGCCAGTCGCCAGGACGTTTTTTTCGGCTGCTGCGCGATACGGACGGCCTGACCCCCTGGTTTGTCCCGTTTTCCCGGGGGGATCTGGACCAGCGCACCGGATATATGGACAAGGCGGTCCGTACCGCACCCGACGGCGTAGGCAAAAGGGCGGTCTGGCTCATAGCCTGCGCGGTGTTGGCTCCCGAAGAGGCCGAACCTCTGGCCCGGCGGCTCAAGCTTTCACTGGAGCACATCCGCGAGGCGGTCTTTGCCTCCCGTTGGCTGGAGCGGACCGTGAATGCCGAGGCGGCGACGCCTGAAGCGCTTTCATCGGCCGAACGGGTGGACATGCTGCTGCATATGGACAGGCTGGGGTTGTCTCCGGCCCTGGCGCGGGCCGTGAGCGTGTGCGCCGGGTGCGACGAGGACGCGCTGCTGGAGCGGCTCGGACGTCAGGCCGGGCGGGTGCGGGCAGTGCATCTGCCGGAGTCGGCAAAGGGGCGTGGCCCGGAATCTGGTAGAATACTTCTGGGCCTTCGGGTTGCGGCCCTGCACAGGCGATGAGGCCATGGCTGATTCTTGCCCGGTCCGTAAAAACCGCGTAGTCTTTCCATCATGACGCAATCTGTCCTCTCCATCCGTGATTTGCATACCCAGTTCCATACCGCGCACGGTATTGCCCCTGCCGTGGACGGCGTCAGCCTGGACATCGGCTCCGGGGAGATGGTCGCCCTGGTGGGCGAATCGGGTTGCGGCAAGACCATGGTCGCCCTGTCCGTAATGGGGCTTGTGCCGTCCCCGCCGGGCCGGATCGCCTCCGGCGAAATCCTGTTCAAGGGCGAAGATCTGGTGGGCATGGACGACGCGGGACTGCGCCGGGTGCGAGGCAATCATATCGGCATGGTTTTTCAGGAGCCCATGACCTCGCTCAACCCTGTTTTCCGCATCGGGGAGCAGATTGCCGAAGCCTTGCGGCTGCACAAGGGCATGAACCGCAAGCAGGCCCTGGAAGCGGCTGCCGTGCATATGGACGAAGTGGGCATTCCCAACCCTGCCGAGCGGTTGCAGAGCTACCCGCACGAGCTTTCCGGAGGCATGCGGCAGCGGGTCATGATCGCCATGGCCCTGGCCTGCGGCCCGGAACTGCTGTTGGCCGACGAGCCGACAACCGCTCTGGACGTGACCATCCAGGCCCAGATAATGGGACTTCTGGACAATCTGCGACGCAGGCGCGGCCTGTCCGTGCTGCTCATCACCCATGATCTCGGCGTGGTGGCCGGGACCTGCGACAAGGCCGCCATCATGTATGCCGGAGCCATTGTGGAACGTTCGGACGTGGCCGGGCTGTTTCGCGCCCCCCTGCATCCCTACACCCGAGGCCTGTTGGACTCCATCCCGCGTCTGGACGCGCCCGACCGGCGATTGGCCTCCATTCCGGGAACCGTTCCCAACCTGCTTCATCTTCCCCATGGCTGCCGTTTCCATCCTCGCTGTGCCGAGGCCATGGACATCTGCCGCAGCCAGACTCCTCCGGAATTTGAAATTGCGCCGGGCAGGCGGGTGTCCTGCTGGCTGCACAAGGACTGAACCATGAACCGCCTGGAAGTACGCGACATCCGAAAGTATTATTCAGCCGGCGGCGGGTATCTGGGCGACTCCAGAACGGTTGTGCATGCCGTGGATGGAGTGAACCTGCATATCGGTCCGGGCGAGACTCTGGGGCTGGTGGGGGAATCCGGGTGCGGCAAGTCCACGCTGGGCCGGTTGGTGCTGGGGTTGGAACGGCCCACGTCGGGCGATGCGCTTCTGGACGGCGAGTCCATTTTTACGGGCAATCCCGGGGCGTTCCGTCGCAGGGTCCAGATGATTTTCCAGGACCCGTTTTCCTCGCTCAATCCCCGCAAGTCCGTGGGATTCATCATCGGCGAGCCGCTTGTCATCCATGGCATCGGCAATCGCGGCACGCGGCGGGAGCGGGTGGCCGAGCTGCTGGGGTTGGTCGGCCTGCGTCCCGAACACGCTGCGCGGTATCCGCACGAATTTTCCGGAGGGCAGCGGCAGCGTATCGCCATTGCCCGCTCCCTGGCCCTGGAGCCGGACTACATTGTCTGCGACGAGCCTGTCTCGGCCCTGGACGTTTCCGTGCAGGCGCAAGTCCTCAACCTGCTGGCCGACCTGCGCAACCGCATGAACCTGTCCTATCTGTTCATTTCCCACGACCTGTCCGTGGTGGCCAGCGTGAGCACCCGCGTGGCCGTGATGTATCTGGGCCGCATCGTTGAAACCGGGCCGCGGGATGAGATATTTTCCCGTCCCGCGCATCCTTACACCAGGGCCCTGTTGCAGAGCGTGCCCGTGCCCGATCCTTCCACTCGCCGTGAGCATGTGCCGCTCAGGGGCGATCTGCCCAGCCCCATGCATCCCCCCGCAGGGTGTCATTTCCATCCGCGCTGTCCACAGGCAATGGAGATTTGCGCCAGGCAAGACCCGCCGCAGTGCCGGACCGGTCCGGACCATGTCGTGACCTGCCATCTGCACAGTTGATATCCGTGCATGGCCGGTTTCGGCCGCGTCAGTTTTTTCCTCCGCCGTTTGCCGCGTAGCGAAGGCTGGCATTCACCACAAGATGGTGGAAAGGAAGGATGAGTTTGAAATACAACGGCCCCTTCCAGTTGCGGTACGTGACCGTGGTGACGCAGGCGAAGGTGTTCATGCCGTCCGCCCCCTGGTTGATCTCCACGGCAAATTGGGCTGCGAGGTGCCTGTCGGCAACGTCTCCGATCCAATACCGGTCTTCTTCTGCCGAAACCACCTCGAATATAGGTGCCTTGTCCCCCGGAGTGAAGGGAACGTCCTGCGCCGCCATGCGCGTGTCGTCGAACCTCTCGTGTTCCAGGCCGAATATGCGGGCCACGACGCCGCGTATGGCGAACAGCCCACGCAACCAGCCCGGTGTGTACGAGAACGTTCCCGCCATGAATTCCCGCAATGTGCACGCGCCCTGGACGTATTTTATTTCCTTGTAATCGACATTTTCCAGCAGGGCGCGGACAGCTGGTTCCTTCAGTTCGAAATGCATGGTGGTGTTCTCCTTCTTACCGGGGTGAGCGGGAGTGCTGCTTTTGCTTCGCCGTGTGCTGTAAGCACATCAGCAATGTTCTTTATTGATGGGGGATGAGCGTCCTGTCCAGCCTGCGTTCGGTTTGTCGAGGTGTTCCCCGTAACGGTCCATGGATTTTTCAAGCATCCGGAAGACCCGTTCCACAAGGGCGAATTCCTTGTCGGTCATGGATTCGAACTCCCGCCACACCCATCCGTCCGCGTCCCGGTGGAAGTCCTCATGCGCCTGGAAGACCTGTTCGCCGCACGGTGTGAGCGTGGGAACCACGTCGCGGGTATTGCCGGGGGAGTGCTCTTTGCGGACCACGTTTTTGCCTGCCAGCCGGGAAAGGGTCTGGGAAACGGCGCCCTTGGTCACTCCCTGCCGTTCCGCCAGCTTGGTCACGTTGCTGCCCGGATATTTGCCGATGAGTTCCACCAGATGGATTTCCCTGGCAGTGAGCGGCGTGTGTCCGTCGTAGGCCGTGGGCCTGCGCCCGAGTTCATTGAATTTGTTGACAATGCGCAGGAAACATTCGCTGAGGAGCTGAAAGCGTTGCATTTTTGCCATACTTAATTTGTATAGCCACTAAACAAAAAATACAAGCGGGTCTTGACTCCACGGAAGTTGGCAGCCATAGTCACGCTTCCCAAAGCATAGGCACGTGTGCCGCCAAGGAGCGACCCATGAAAGATATTCGAAACGCGCCGGATGAAGTGCTGGATATTGTTCAGTTCGAGCATTGGCTGCGGTTTTATTTTGTGGAAGAGATTGACGAGGCATTGGAACTTCGGGTCCCGGACGTCGAGATGGAACGCATCCGGAAGGAGTTGCCCATGATGCACGGGTTGGTTGAGCTGCTCAACAACCGTGAAATCACCCAGCAGATATGCACGGAAACCGTGTGCAGCTTCATTGCCGCCCGTCTGGACGGGGAGAAATACCCCGAAGGGACCGTTACCCGTGTCTTCGACGGCAAGAAGTTCAAACTGGAAATGTATCTGTTCAATCTTTGGAGCCGGACGCACGAAGCCAGGCTGGACGAGGAATATCTGTTCTTTTCCGCTTGGCGTGAAATGTTCGATCAGTGGAAGGAGACCGAAGAGGTCAAGCAGTACATTGCCAAGCTGACCATTTCCGCGCCCGGTCCCAAGACCACGCAGTAGTCCATTTTTTTTTGAGATCAAAAGACCCGGCAGAGCGTATTGCGCTGCCGGGTCTTTTGGGTATGGGCGGGAAGAGCGGAGGCCGCTCATGTTCTAGCTTTTCAAAAACGCCTCGAACGCCAGTTTGGTGGCGTAGATGTCGGCCTTGCTGGACAGCTCAAATGGGCTGTGCATTCCCAATACGCCGGGGCCGAAGTCGATGATGTCCATGCCGTAGATGGCCAGTTCCTTTGCCACTGTCCCGCCGCCGCCGGAATCGACCTTGCCCAGTTCGGCCATCTGCCAGGGGATTTCCGCGGCATCGAACAGGTTGCGAAGCCAGCCCACGTATTCCGCGTGGGCGTCGTTGGCCATGTATTTTCCGCCGTGGCCGGTGAACTTGCAGAAGACCGGGCCGTGCCCCAGCAGGGAGGCGTTCATCTTCTCGTGCAGGTCCTGGAAGTCGGGGTCGATGGCCGCGTGCACGTCGGCAGACAGGGCCTTGGAGGCCATGAAGACCTTGGAGGGCCGAACGCCCGGCTCCCATGCGTCGATGAGGTCCTCCAGGCAGTATTCCAGAAAGCGCGACTTGGCTCCGGTGGAACCGTCCGAGCCGATTTCCTCCTTGTCCCAGAAAATCACGATCTGGGCGTGTTCCGGATTTGTGGCCGAAAGCATGGCTTCCAGCGCGGTGAACACGCAGGAACGGTCGTCCTGGCCGTAGCCGCCGATGAGCGCGCTGTCCAGCCCCACGAAACGGGCCGGTCCGGCGGGCACTATTTGCAGCTCGGCGCTGTACAGGTCGTCCTCGGTGATCTTGTAACGCTGGTTGAGCAGATTGAGAACCCGCTGCTTGACCAGCTTTTTCCCGGTGTCGGCCTTGTTGTCCTTGTCGTTTTCCTCTTTCTCTTTGTCTGTCTTTTCAGGCGAGTGGCCCAGGATGACGTTCAGCTTTTCGCCTTCAAAGGCGTCGGCCAGTTTGACCTCGTTCTGTTTGCGGGCCAGATGGGGCAGCAGGTCGGCAATGGTGAAGACCGGATCGGACGGGTCCTCGCCGATGCAGACCGTGACGGAGGTGCCGTCCTTGAGCGCGATAAGGCCGTGCAGTGCCAGGGGACGGCCCAGCCATTGGTATTTGCGGATGCCGCCGTAGTAGTGGGTCTTGGCAAGGCCCAGGCTGACGTCCTCGTACAGCGGATGTTGCTTGAGGTCCAGGCGCGGCGTGTCCGCGTGCGCTCCGGCCAGGCGAAATCCTTCGGAAAGCGGACGCTTGCCCTTGCGGGCCATGAAAATGGTCTTGTTGCGCATGACGCGGTAGCAGGCGTCGGCCTGGAAATCGGGCTTGAAGCCTGCGGCCTCGATGCGTGAAACCACGTTGCTGATGGTTTCACGCTCGGTCTTGCAGGCGGACAGGAACTCCACATAGCCTTTGGCCAGCTCGTCCATGGCGCTCCGGTGCTCGGTGTCGGCGTATACGTCCCAGCAGTTTTTGGGCTGGGATTCAAGATTCGGTTTGGTTTCGGACATGAGGCAGTCTCCTTGTGTGATGCTCAATGATGAAATTTCTTGCGGGCCGGCCCCGCTGTCTTGTCGGGGGATGTCCGCAGTTCAGGACAGTGCCTGGGCCAGGGCGTCGGCGACCAGACCGAATTCGTCATGGTCCAGGGTGCGCGGGTCCAGGGCGAAACAGTCGTCCTCGATGCGGCCGACCAGCGGCGGGGTGGTGGCCAGAAGGGCGTCCTTGAGCGCGTCCACGCTGCGCCGGGACGGAGCCAGGCAGACCAGGGTGGTGGGCAGGTCGCGTTCCGGGAAGGCTCCGCCGCCCACGCGGGATGCGCCGGGCCGGACGTCCACATCGGCCGCGTTGTCCAGCCGCTCTTTAATTATTTCGGCAAGTTGAATGGCCTTGGCTTCCAGCTCAATCGGTCGGGCCGTGATCATGGCCAGGGAAGGGATACGCTGCCGGGCCTGGTCGATGTCCAGGTACAGCCGCATGGTGGCTTCCAGCGCGGCCAGGGTCATCTTGTCGATGCGCAGGGCGCGGTTGAGGGGATTGCGCTTGATCTTCTCGACGATCTCGCGACGTCCCACGATGATGCCCGCCTGAGGTCCTCCCAGCACCTTGTCCCCGGAGAAGGTAACCACGTCCGCTCCGCTGGCAACCGACTGCTGCACGGTTGTTTCCTCGCCCATTCCCAAGGGGACGAAATCAAAGAAGTTTCCGCTGCCGAGGTCTTCAATGACCGGAATGTTGCGCGCACGGCCCAGGGGAACCAGTTCGGCCAGGGGGGCTTCCTTGGTAAAGCCGATGATCCGGAAATTCGAGGTGTGGACCTTCATGAGCACACCGGTCTGGTCGGTGATGGCCTGCTCGTAGTCGCGCAGGTGGGTGCGGTTGGTGGTTCCCACCTCGACCAGTTTTGCCCCGCTTCGGGCCATGACGTCGGGGATGCGGAACGAGCCTCCGATTTCGATGAGTTCCCCGCGTGATACAACGGCTTCTCGTCCGGCGGCCAGGGTGTCCAGCACGATGAGAACGGCGGCGGCGTTGTTGTTGACCACCAGCGCGGCTTCGGCTCCGGTGATGCGGCAGAGGATGTCCTCCACGTGGCTGTAGCGGCTGCCCCGTTTGCCCGTGGACAGGTCGAATTCCAGATTGGAGTAGTGCAGGCAGGCGTTTTCCACGGCCTGCACGGCTTCGCGGGCCAGCAGGGAACGTCCCAGGTTGGTATGCACCACCACGCCCGTGGCGTTGAGCACGCGGGTGAAGCGCGGGCCGCCTTTACGGCGCAGCAGTTCGTGCAGCCGGGGCATGAGCTTGTCCATGTCCAGGTCGTCGGGGCTGGTCAGGTCGTTGTTGCGGATGTCCCGGCGCAACACGTCCAGAAATTCGTTGATGAGGTCCTTGCGCAACGGCCTGGGCACGGCAAGGGCCTGCGGGTCGTTTTCCAGCACGGACAGCAGGCGGTCGGTGGAAGGCAGATGGCGAAAAAGCTGTGACACCGGGAGGACTCCTTACGCGGACGTGGGGCCGGAATTCTGAGTGGATTCGCAAAAGCCGAGATGTTCGGGGCGGAGTGTATAAAACTCGGCCAGCAAATACAAGGAACCGCACAGCAGAACGCGGGGTGCGGCATGGTTTTGCGAGCCGGGAAGAGAGGCCGCCATTTCCAGGGCCTGGGGCAGGCCAAAGGCGGTTGCGGTCTTTCCTCCTATGTGGCGGGCGGTCTGTTGCGGGTCGGCAGTGCGCTCGTGCGCGTCCATGTGCGGTATGATGACCGGGCCGTGGGTCAGGCAACGTACCAGCGGTCCCATGGTGCGGATGTCCTTGTCCTTGAGGCAGGCGAAGACGACCGCGTCGGGGCGGAAATCCATTGCCTGCAATGCGTCGGGCAGGGCGGTGAAGGCATGCGGATTGTGCGCGCCGTCCACGACAAGATCGATTTCGCCCGTGGCAGTCCGTACCTTTCCCACGCGCTGCAGCCTGCCGGGAATGAAGGCAGTGCGCAGGGCGCGGGCTTGGGCGGCAGCATCGGCGTGAACCCCCAGCCGACGTGAAAGTTCGGTCCAGGCGGCCAGGGCGAGGCGGGCATTTCCGCGCTGGTGCGGTCCGTCCAGGCCCAGAGGGGCACAGTCAGGCAAGTCGGGCAGGTCGGTGTGCAGCCGGGCGTCGCATTCCGCTGCCCGATTGCGGATGACGCGACAGGCCTCGTCCACTTGCGGGGCGCAGAACACGGGCATACCCTCGCGCATGGCCCCGGCCTTGTCCGTGGCGATTTGCGTGAGGGTATCACCCAGGATGGCCTGATGGTCCAGGCCTATGGGGGTCAGGCAGAGCAGGTCGCGGCGCAGGGAGCAGACTGCGTCGTACGTGCCGCCCAGTCCGGCTTCCATGATGGCCGCGTCGGTCCCGGCGGCGGCGAACATCTGCACGGCCAGCACGGTGAGGAATTCAAAATAGGTCAGCCCGAGATGTGCGGTGCGCTCCATGACCGCATTGGCCTGTTCCACCCAGAAACTTTCCGGCAGCATGCATCGGCCGATGCGTATGCGTTCGCGCATGGTGAGGAAATGGGGCGAGGTGTATACGCCCGTCCGCACGCCGTGCCCGGCGCAGAGCGAGGAAAGAAAAGTGGTGGTGGAGCCTTTGCCGTTGGTTCCCACAACGTGGGCCACGACAAACTTCGGGTCGCGCAGGCGCAGCAGGTCCAGGGCCGCGTCCGTGCGTTCCAGGCCGAGTTCCATGTGGAACAGGCCCCGTTGGTCCAGCCAGGACTGAAATTGGGCAAAGGATTGAAAGTGCGTCATGATGCAATGGGAGTATCCGAGGCGAAGCCGTTCGGCAAGAGGATCCGGAGGCTTGCCGGATACCGTCGTTTTTCTTGACCAATCGTTTCGGCTTGTTTAGTGTCGCGTCCGCAAAAAGAGAGTGCACATACCAGACACTCTGATGTATTGTGCTGATTCAGCGCGCCAGTAGCTCAGTTGGATAGAGCAACGGCCTTCTAAGCCGTCGGCCGGGGGTTCGAATCCTCCCTGGCGCGCCATGAAAACCTAATGGTTCCGATAAGTTATCGGGACCATTTTTTTCTTTCAGTTTCCCGATGTGCTCGTTTTCTCCAATTCTGCTCCACTGCGAATAGGAGGAAAGCAGATATGGCGACCTACCGACAACGAGGCCAAGGACGCTGGGAAGCGAGCATTCGGCGCAAGGATATCCGACCTGGTCAAGGTCGTTCAAGACCAAGCTCGATGCGGAGGCTTGGGCGCGAGAGATCAACGGCTTACGAGACTCGTCTCGTAAGCCGTTTCTCGTTTGCGGATAAGTGATGGATACGTTTCTTG
Organism: Desulfovibrionaceae bacterium; assembly: GCA_963665185.2. Taxonomy (GTDB): domain Bacteria; phylum Desulfobacterota; class Desulfovibrionia; order Desulfovibrionales; family Desulfovibrionaceae. The sequence continues at coordinate 67,270 of CAXXPO010000024.1, forward strand.
CGTAGCTGGTGCGCGTCGCTTACCTGTCGATGATGCAGTCCGCACCACGGATCAAGGCCTGACACCCGTGGACCTTCCACCGTAAATTCGCCCCAATCAAACGTCCCTCATCATAGATGCACATTCAATTTCAGGCTTTGGCGCCTTTCCAGCTTCTCCTTGCTGGCCATTGGCGGCGCTCCATTATGTATATGATTTTTTAATTAGTTATCTAAAATTGTTACGAATCATTGACAAGTAACACGATGTTGCCTATCTTCCCTTGCACACGAGAGTTGTAACCTGCGGGAAGGGGGAGATCCTGACCACAAGGGTGAGGTCTTCGGAGCTTGCCTTTTCCCGCTGTCGAACCTCACCTCGTCCCTCCTTTCCTTCCCGCCACCGCGAGAAGGACATGCACCAACGAATCGAGATAGACGCCCTGGGCGAACGCGCCCTGCCGGCAGAAGCCTACCACGGCATCCACACCCTGCGGGCCATGGAAAATTTCCCCCTGTCCGGCCTGCGTTGGCATGGGCCGTTCATCGTCGCCCTGGCCCAATGCAAACACGCCTGCGCCGTCACCAACGAACAACTGGGCTTCCTGGACCGCGACCGGGCCGGAGCCATTCGCTCCGCCTGCCTGGAGATGGAGGCGGGCCAGCTGCACGACCATGTGCTGGTCGACCCCATGCAGGGCGGGGCCGGAACCTCCACGAACATGAATATCAACGAGGTGCTGGCCAACCGGGCCTGCGAGCTGTTGGGCGCGAAACGGGGCGACCACGGCGCCGTGCATCCCGTGGACCACGTCAACCTGCATCAATCCACCAACGACATCTTCCCCACGGCGCTGAAGGTGGCCGGACTGACCCTGCTTAAGGGGCTCGAAGCCAACGTGGCCCGGCTGCAGGAGCGCATGCAGGCCAAGGAACAAGAATTCGCCGATGTGCTGAAGGTGGCCCGCACCCAACTGCGCGACGCCGTGCCCATGACCCTGGGCATGGAATTCGGCGCCTGGTCCGACGCCCTGGCCAGGGACCGCTGGAGAATCTTCAAGAGCCGCGAGCGCATCAAGCAGGTCAACCTGGGCGGCACCGCCGTGGGCACCGGGCTGGGCGCCCCCAGGGACTATATCCTGCGCGTGGTGGACAACCTCAAGGCCGTCACCGGTCTGCCCGTGTCCCGGGCGGAGAACCTGGTGGACGCCACCCAGAACCTGGACTGTTTCGTGGAGGTTATGGGCATGCTCACGGCCCTGGCCACCAATCTTCTCAAGATGGCCAACGATCTGCGCCTGCTTTCCAGCGGACCAGACTGCGGCCTGAGCGAGATCGAACTGCCCCCACTGCAGGCCGGATCCAGCGTCATGGCCGGAAAGATCAACCCCGTCATCCCCGAAGCCGTGGCCCAGGCGGCCCTCAAGACCATGGCCTGCGGGCACTGCGTGACCCTGTGCGCGGGCCTGGGACAACTCGAGTTGAATCACCTGCTGCCTCTGCTCGCCCATGAATTCCTGGACGCCCTCGTCCTGTTGGGAAACGCGGTGCGGATCTTCGAAAAACGCTGCGTTCGCGGCATCTCGGCCCGGCCCGAACGTTGCCGGGAACTCGTGGGCCGCAGCAAGGTCCTGGCGACGGTGCTCGTTCCGGCCCTGGGCTACGAGGCGGTCGAGGACATCGTCAGCCAGGCCCGCGCCAGGAACGTGGGCGTGGATCAGGTGGTCATGGAGATGGGGCTGGCGGACGCCCGGACGATCTCGGAACTGCTCAGCCCCCGGCGCATGCGCAAACTCGGCTTCACCCCGGGGGAATACGACGGACTGGCCTTCGCGGGCCGGACCAGGAAGGAGAACTCATGACCGTTGCCAAACAGGACGGCGCATCGAACGCCCCGCGCGGGGTGCGCTTGGTCATCGCCATCGTCGGCGCCAGAAACGCGGGTAAATCCTCGCTCATCAACGCCGTCACCGGCCAGGATATCGCCATCGTCTCCGACACCCCGGGGACGACCACCGATCCAGTGGCCAAACCTTACGAACTGCTGCCCCTGGGGCCCGTGACGTTCTTCGATACGGCCGGACTGGACGACGAAGGGGAGCTCGGGGACCTGCGAGTCAAGGCCGCCAGGAAGATCCTCCTGCGGGCGGACATCTGCGTCCTGGTCTGCGGTGAGAACGGCCTGGGGGCCCTGGAACGCGATATTCTGGAGGAGATGCGCGGCATGGGCCTGCCCACCCTGGTGGCGGCCAACAAGAGCGACCTCCGGCCTCCCCGGGCCGAAGACGAAGCCCACTGCGGCCTATACGGCGTCCCCTACCTGTCCCTGTCCTCCAGGACGGGCAACGGGGTGAACGCGCTCAAGGACGCCATCATCAGACTGGCCCCCCCCGAATACAAGCGGGAGATGCCCCTGGTGGGCGACCTGGTGGGCGAGGGCGACTGGGTGGTCTGCGTGGCCCCCATCGACCTAGCCGCGCCCAAGGGGCGGCTGATCCTGCCCCAGGTCCAGGTGCTGCGCGACATCCTCGATGCGGACGCCCTGGGGCTGCTGGTCAAGGAACGGGAACTCGAGGAGGCCCTGGTCGGGCTGTCGCGCCGTCCTGCCCTGGTCGTCACGGATTCCCAGGTCGTGCTCAAGGTGGCGGGCGACGTGCCCGACGAGATTCCCCTGACCACCTTCTCGACCCTTTTCGCCCGCTACAAGGGCGACCTGCCGGAACTGGCCGCCGGGGCCGCGGCCATCGACACCCTCAAGGACGGGGACCGGGTGCTCATCGCCGAAGCCTGTTCCCACCACCCCGTGGCCGACGACATCGGGCGCGTCAAGATTCCCCGCTGGCTCTGCCAGTACACGGGCCGGGATCTGCGCTTCGACCTCTACTCCGGCCACGATTTTCCCGAGGACTTGGAGGGCTACAGTCTTGCCGTGCATTGCGGGGCCTGCATGCTCAACAGGGCGGAAATGCTGCGCCGAATGAAGGAGTGCCGCAGGCGCGGGGTGCCCGTGACCAATTACGGCGTGGCCATCTCCAAGGTCCAGGGCGTGCTGTCCCGCGTCCTCCGCCCGTTCGGCCTGGCGGACAAGGTTCCGGGGCGCCAGCGCATGGAGGCGGCTCATGTCCGTTGATGCGGCGTCCGTCCTGCACTGTACGGGGAACACCTTCGCCCTGCGCGCGGACGTCGCGGACGGCCGGATACGCCTGGCCGCAAGCGGCGGCAGGATGCTGCGCGACCCGGGCGTGCTGCTGCGCACGGGCTCGACCTCCCGCGGCCTGCCGGAGTTCATGGAACGGGCCCACTGTCTCTGCGGCAGCGCCCACGCCCTGGCGGCGGTGCGGGCCCTCGAAGATCTCGCGGGGACGGAACCGCCACCGCCCGTGCAGCTGGCCAGGAGCCTGACCCTGGCCCTGCGCTGCATGCGCGACAGCCTGGTCCACGTTTATCAATTCTACCTGTCCGACTGGATCGTCCCGGGCCTTGCCGCGCACGCCGACCCTGTGCGCACGGCTCGGCTGGCGAACGCCCCCGGCGAGGACGCCGCATTCTTCAGCCGGGCCCAGGAGGCCCTGCGCGCCGCCGCCCCTGCCGAAGGCGTGCCTCAGGACCATCCCGCCCGCCGAGGCACCCCGGAGGTCCACCTCCTGGTCAAGGCCCATGCCATGCAGGCCCTGACGCTCATGGCCGAATTGGGCGCGACCCTGACCCAGCTTGAAGGCGGTGAAACCGGCTGTCCGTTCCTAAGCGTGGGCGGCGGCTCCCACGGATTGGAGTTTCCCCCGGAGACGATCCGGGCCGCCTCCGAGACAGCGCACCGCAGCGAGGACTTCACCCGCAGAATCCTGCTTCCGGACCTGGCGCGGTTGGCCGGTGCCTATGGGGATTGGACCGCACAAGGCCGCGGCGGCGCCCACCTTTGCTGGGGCGATTTGCTCCACCCCACGGGGGAGGGGCAATTGTTCCCGGCGGCCGCCTGCCTGTTCGGGCGGGACGAGGAATTCTCGTCCCGCGCCGCGAACCCTGCAGACGTCCGGGAGTGCGCCGGGCTCGGATACGACGAAACCGACCTGCCGCACCTCCAATGGCCGGGCAGGGGCTACAGGCCCCTGCCCGCTCCCCGTCTGGACGGTCGGGCCTGGGAGATGGGCCCTTCGGCCAGGCTGCTTGCGGCTCACGCCGGGGGCGACGAGACGGTCTGCGGCGTGCTGCGTGAATTCATGGACGCCACGAACCTGCCCCTGCATGCCCTGGACTCCACCCTGGGACGCTATCTGGCCCGGGGCCTGGAATCCGCCGTGCTGTCTCGCTGCCTCCCGGCCTGGATCGACGCTCTGGCCTCCTGCCCGAACAACGGTCGCACGGTTGCGGACACCCCCTGGTCCCCTCCCGCTTCGGGGTGCGGCAGGGGGCTGGTGGAGGTCGGCAGGGGCGGGTTGATCCACACCATCCGCGTAGAGAGCGGACGCATCAACGAACACGCCTGCCTGGTGCCCTCCCTGTGGAACTTTTCCCCGCGCGACGGACACGGCGTGCCCGGCCCCCTGGAAAAGGCCCTGGAGGGGCTGGCCGTTTCCGTTCCCGCCCGGCCCGTGGAAATCCTGCGGACAATCCATGCCTTTGCCCCCTGCAACGCCTGTGTCGTCCTGGTCCGCGACCACGACACGGGCACAACCCACACGGTGACCACGCAATGAGCTCGACGACCCTGACACGTCCGGAAATCATGGATGCCCTGCGCGACGCCCAAGGCCAGGAGGAGTTGTTCGATCGCGCCGACCAGGTGCGCAGGGAGCACTGTGGCGACACGGCCCAGCTGCGCGGAGTGGTTCACTTTTCCAACCACTGCTGCCGCGACGACCTTTATTGCGGTCTGCGCAAAAGCAACGCGCAGACCAAGCGCTTCCGCATGTCCGAAGAGACCATCGTGGCCACGGCCATGGCCGTGGCCGAGGTCGGGCTGCACACCGTGGTCCTGCAATCCGGCGAGGACTACCATTACACACGGGCCATGCTCTGCTCGATCATCGAACGCATCGCCGAACAGACCGACGTGGCCGTGACCCTGAGCCTGGGGGAACGCCCCCTGGACGAACTGCGGGACTTCAGGAGCGCCGGAGCCACCCGCTATCTCATGAAGCACGAGACCATGAACCCGGAGCTCTACGCCCGGATGCGGCCGGACCTGACCCTGGACGCCCGCCTGAAGACCATCCGCGCCCTGCGCGAAATGGGCTACCAGACCGGCGTGGGCGACATCGTGGGCCTGCCGGGGCAGAACCTGGAGGACCTCTGCGAGGACATCCTCTTCTTCCAGGACTTCCAGCCCGACATGGTCAACATCGGCCCCTTCATCCCCCACGCCCAGACCCCGCTCGCCGGGGACGGCACGGCGGACATGGAACTCATGCTCAGGGTCTTCGCCTTGACGCGCATCGTCACGGGCAACACGCACATGGCGGCGGCCAACACCGTGGCCACCCTGGACCCCGAACAGGGGCAGTACCGCGCCCTTGTTCAGGGAGGGGCCAACGTCATCATGCCCAATTGCAATCCCTTTACCAAAAGCAAGACCGACAAGGTGGAATACGAATTCCAGATCACCACCCGCAAGCGTTACGTGTCCGTCGACGAAGCCCGCGCACTGCTCGCGCGTGCGGGCCGGACCGAAGGGCGGAGCAAAGGGGACTCGCTGAAAATGCAAGGAGGAACATCTTGATCAAGGTTGCCATCTACGGAAAAGGCGGCATCGGCAAGTCAACGGTCAGTTCGAGCATCACCGCCGCGCTCGGCCTCCAGGGGCGCAAGGTCGTACAGATCGGCTGCGACCCCAAGACCGATTCCACCATCAACCTGCTGGGAGGCACGCCGCCCCCGCCCATCCTGCAGTACATGCAGGAGCACGGCCGCCCCGAACGCCTGGACGACATCGCCCGGCAGGGATTCGGCGGAGCGGTCTGCATGGAGGTGGGCGGTCCCACGCCCGGCGTGGGCTGCTTCGGCCGGGGCATGCTCACGGCCTTCGAACTGCTGGAGGACATGGACGCCTACGTCGAGCACCGGCCCGACGTGGTGCTCTACGACATCATGGCCGACGTCGTCTGCGGGGGCATCGCCGTGCCCATGCGCGAAGGCCTGGCAGACAAGGTGCTCATTGTCACCTCGGGCGAGAAGATGGCCCTGTTGGCGGCAAGGAACATCATCCTGGCCCTGCGCAACTTCGCGGACCGGAACTACGCCGAACTTGGCGGTCTGATCCTCAACTGCCGGGACATGGCCGACGAGGAAGAACGGGTGCGGCGCTTCGCCGAAGAGATGAAGACCGGGATCATCGGCGTCATCCCGCGTGACCCCGCCATCCACGTGCACGAGGAACTCGGCAGGACCATCGTCGAAGGCGCCCCGGAGCACCCCACCTCGGTCCGTTTCTTCGAACTGGCCAAGACCATCATGGGCTTCACGCCACGACCCCGGCCGCAGCACGCGACCCGGGCCCGTTTTGCCGCGCAGGGGGTTCCGACATGCCCCTGAGCCAGACACGCATTCCCATCAAGAATCTGCAATCCAAGGCGGACTTTCCCTTCGCCCCCCTGGAGGGCGTGGGGCCGAACCTGGCGGGCTGGGGTGTCATCGAGACCTGCCTGCTGCTGCCCGAATCCGTGGCCGTGATGGTCGGTCCCTCGGCCTGCCTGCGCCACTCGGCCTTCATGGCTCACGCCCGGGGCTTCACGGACCGTTTTTACATGCTGTGCACGTCGGAACTGGACATGAGCCTGGGCAACCACCTGCACAAGGTGGAACAGGGACTCCTGGACATCGCGGGCAAAAGGCCTGAGCGTGTGATCTTCCTCATTGTCGGCTGTCCGGACTACATCCTGGGCACGGACTTCGGCGGGGTCATCCGCCGCCTGGAGCAAGCCACGGGCAAGCACGTCATCCTGGGGGCCATGGCCCCCATCACCATCGGGCTGAAGGAATCCCCCTTCACCTCGGCCTACACCTCGTTCTTCGACTTCCTAAAGGCCGTGCCCCGCGAGCCCGACGACAAGGCCGTGAACATCCTGGGCACGTTCATCCCCCTGGCCGAGACCGGCGAATTGTACGCGGTCCTGCGCTCAGCGGGCTTCACGTCGATCCTCCAGATTCCCCTGTGCCCGACCCTGGAGGAATTCTCGCGCATGGCCCACGCCCGGGCCTCGCTGGTTCTGCACCCGCTGGCCAGCGGACTGGCGGGGAAAATGGCCGACAGCATGGGGTTGGAGGCCGTGTCCACTCCCACGGCCTACGGCTTCTCCACCATCGCCGGGCACTACGGACGAATCGCAGAGGCCCTGGGCACGGATCTCGACACGACGGAGGCGGAGCGCAAGGCCCGGGCCCAGGCGGCCCCCATGCTGGAGATCCTGCGGAACAAGACCGTCGCCGTGGGCTGCTCCATCAACGGCAGCCCCTTCGAACTGGCCCGTTTCCTGGCCGAATCCGGCGTGGACCTGCGGGCCGTGTTCGCCAGGGGGACCATCAAGCCCTTCGAATGGGAACACATCACCGCCCTGCGCGAACTCGTTCCGGAGCTTCCGGTCTACAACGCTTCCCATCCGGTCCTCTGCGGGCGCACCGACCCCTTCGACGATGTGGAGGTCGCCTATGGAGTGGACGCGGGGCTCTTCTGCACCAACGCGGCCAACGTACCCCTGTCCCGCTACCAGGAGCAGTTCTTCGGATACGAAAACACCCTCTGGATGCTGGGACAGACCCGCGAGGCTCTGGCAAATCCGGTGGACAACCGCGACTGGATCTACGGCCACAACTTCCTGATCTGAGGTACGACATGCAAGAATTTCATCATACGCTCCCCCTGGCCACGGGCTATTTCGGACTCAGTTCGGCCCTGTACCCCTTCGGAGGGCTCGTCGTCATCTACGGGCCCGCAGGCGGAGCCTGGCACATCAACATCGAGGACGAACCCCGCTGGTACCGCGGTCCGGCCACGGTGGTGGGCGCGGGGCTCCTTGAAATGGACGTCATCCTGGGCAACGAGAACAAGTTTCTGGACAACATCGCCCGCGTGGCCACGGATCTGAAGCGCCGCTTCGTGGTCCTGGCGGGCACGCCCATCTCCGAAATCATCGGGGCGGATCTTAAGGGCTTCGTCCGAACCCTGGAACGGCGCACCTCCATGCCCGTGTTCATGGTTCCCACGGCCGGTTCCGAGCCCTATCCAGAGGGCGCGTCCAAGGCCCTGTTGGCCCTTGCCGAAACCTTCATGGACCCCCAGGCCCCCAAGCGCCCGCACGGGATCAACGTCCTGGGGGCCATCCACCTGGCCACGGGCAAGCCGTCCCGTCTGGGCCCACTGCTTGAGGCCCTGGAAGACGACGGCTTCGAACTGCTGGGCGTGCTCTCCGAACCGCCCGAAAACGGCGATCCCCTGGCGGGCGTGCGCGCCGCGCCCGGAGCCCGAGTCAACGCCGTGGTCTCGGCGAGCGGCCTGTCACTGGCCGAACGCATGTACGCCGACTACGGCGTCCCCTATGTCCTGGGCATGCCCGTGGGCCGCTCCGGGCGCGCGGACTTTCTGGCCATGCTGCACGGGGAACGGCTCCCCGCTCCGCAGACACCCGCGCGGACCGCCCCGCACCGCCACGTCCTGGTCATCGGCGAGCCGGTCATGGCCCACGGCCTGCGCCGCTGCCTGCGGAACGACTTCGGTATTCCCCGGACAGATATCGTCTCGGTGGTGCCCAGCGGAGGATTGACGGCCCCTTCGCAGGGTCGCGCAGGCTCCCTGATCGAACCCGGCCCCCACGACGTGGACACGGACTCCGAACAGGACATCGCCGCCCTGATGAACGCTTCCGGCGTGGACTGCGTGCTGGCGGACCCCTGCTACCGCCCCCTCCTGCAGACCAGGGCGCGGTTCATCGACCTGCCGCACACGGCCATGAGCGCCCGCATCCATTGGGACCTGCCCTATGATTACGCCGTGGAGGCGGGGCAGGACTATCTTGAGGCCAAACTCTTCGCAGACTCCTGACCCCCCGGGCCAACACCGCACAACCTCCGGCGCATGCCGGGGCAGAGAAGGAAGATCGCCATGTGTCTAGCCGTTCCCGTTGAAGTCGTCGGTATCCGTGACAACATTGCCACCTGCCGGATTCTCCCCGGCTCGATCACTATCCAGGCTTCGACCATGCTCCTGTCCAATCTTCCGGTCCTGGGAGAATTCCTGATCGTCCACGCCGGGTTCGCCATCGGCGTACTGGACCGGGAGCAGGCCCGCGAAAGCCTGCGCCAACTGCAACAGGCCGCCGACGGCCTGCCGTTGGCGGAATAGCCCATGGAAGGCCTCATTCTGGAAGATTTCCTCGCCCCGGAACTGTGCTGATGGCTGTTGAACCGGCTCACGGAGGAACTGGACCGGCCGTTGCGTGGCATGGGGGTCTGCGGCACGCACGCCGTCAGCCTCTTTCGTAGCGGTCTACGCTCCCTTTTGCCGGCAAAGTGGTCCATATCTCCGGGCCCGGCTGTCCGGCCTGCGTGACCCACGAATCCGAGGTCGACGCGTTCATCGATCTCGCCGGGTGCGAGGGCGTGATCCTGGTCACCTTCGGCCACGTGCTGCGCGCGTCCACCCGGGGCGGTCTCGCCACGAACTTGAACGAGATTGCGGAACAGTAGGGCGTGGGCATCGATGTTGAGGAGAACGCCGTGCCCGTGACCGAGGGCGTGCGTTCGGGCTGCTCGTTCCTGGGGCTGGCCCCCTTGTACCTGGCTAACGAGGGCAAGCTGAGCTGCATCCTGCCCCAGGCCAAGGTCGAGGCCGTGCTCGAGGTGTTCAAAAGCGACCCCAAGGCCGCAGGTGCGGTGCGGGTGGGTACTGCAACCGAGGCGAACCCGGGCAAGGTCATCCCGGTCACTCCGTTCGGCGGCCGCTGCATGTTAAACATGCTGGAGGGCGAACAACTGCCGCGCATCTGCTGATTCGAACGACATCGCTCCAAATTTGCTCCACTCACCCTGCTATCACGTGATGAAACACGATTATTAGATATTTAACAAGATGCTCATTTTATTTGGTATATGAACTCAACATATTGGTATTATTCGTTTTTAATCCAGCCCTAAGCCGTCGGCCGGGGGGGGCGAATCCTTCCTGGCGCGCCAGAAAAGAAATCAAGGGGTTGCGAAGGAGTTCGTGCCCCCTTTTTTTGCGTACGGGCCCTGCCTAGTGGAGAGTTTTGGCATAGGCAAAGGCCACACCCTGCACGGATGTGGCCTTTGCTGTCATGGAAATGAAAGGAGTCAGTCTCTGCCTAGCGGGGGGGTACGTCCAGAATGGCATTGCCTGTGGCTTTTGATACAGGAATGGGAGTGTAGTCGGAACGGGTAAAATCCAGTTTCTTGAGGTCAATGGTCCGCAATGTCTGGTCGTTGTAATCGGCAAAGTACAGTACGCGGTTTGTCAAATCCTCGATGGCGACCCACTGCGTGTAGTCGGCCATTTCGCCATCTGCCGTCTTTTCACGGCTTATTCCTTTCATGACGTACACCTGATCCAGCAAATGGCGGGCGAACGTCACGGCGTCTTCCGCCTTTTCAGGCTGGTAGGCGAATTTTTTCAATACGGCAACGCGCACAAAGCGGGACGGGGGAGTGCAGTCGCCGGGCAGCCCGAGCAACCCGGACCCGTTCCCCGTACCGGAAACAGATGCGCCATCCAGTTGGAGCGTTTTTTGTATCCATGGGGAAAGGTTCACATAGTTTCGCAGGTTGGCCCACTGCATGGGCAGAGGCGGTTCGTTGGTCATGACGCCCAGCGGGTTGTCGTAGACGTGCAGCTTGCCGTCGATCCATTCCGCAACCATATTATTGCCCTGGGCATCGTGCACGGCCAGATGCAGCACGGGAATACTGCCGAGACCGGCAAGGGTGTTGCCCCAGACAAACACGGTGGGAAGATTTTTCTTTACCTCGGCCACGGTGCTGAAACTGCCGAGAATCCAGTCCGGGACAAGTGCTACGTCCAAGGCGTTTTTCTGTTTGCCCTTGGGAACGGACTGGTACCCCACGGAAGGGAGCCAGAGAACCTTGGCTGAAAGGCCTTTTTCGTTCATGCCGTCAGTGGAAACAGATGATCCCAGAACAGAAAACCCCACAAAACCATACCGTTGTTTCCAGTTGAATCCCTCCGCCTTTCCGGGGGCCTCGGAACGCCACTTTTGAAATTGGGGAAAATTGTACAAGCAATCTCGCCGAGCGGTACGGAGAACACGCACGTATCCGCACTGGGCGGAAGGATATGCAGAAGGATTGAAGCCCCTGTCCGCAAAGTGCTGCGGGCAGGGGCTGGTGGAATATCTGTGGAGCGATTGTTTCCGTTTTTTGGGGGCGTTATTCCCTGGAGATGCCTTTCAAGCCCTCTTCGGGGTATCGTTGTCCTTGCACCGCGTTATAATGGAAGGTGTTTTCCAGCGTTGCCAGCTCGGCTTCGGAAAGCTGCACGTCCAGGGCGGCCGTATTTTGTTCCAGATACTTGATGTGGCGTGTGCCGGGAATGGGAACGACATTGTCGTTCCGGTGCAGCATCCAGGCCAGGGTGATGGACGCGGGCGCAACATTTTTTTCCCCGGCCAGGGCGGTGACCACGTCGACCAGGCGAAGGTTGTGGGTCATGGCCTCGCCCTGAAAACGGGGAGCCAGGCGGCGGAAATCCTTTTGATCGAAATCTTCCGGGCTTTTCTGCGTACCGCTCAGCAGGCCCCGTCCCAATGGGCTGTAGGCCACGAAAGCGGCCCCTGTTGCGTTGCAGGCGTCCAGAATTCCATTTTGTTCGGGATCGCGGGTTACCAGGGAATATTCGCTTTGCACTGCCGCAACCGGATGAACGGCCGCAGCCCGGCGCAATTGGTCGGCAGTGATTTCACTGAATCCGATGTGCCGGATTTTTCCTTCAGCCACAAGTTGTGCCAGGTCGGCTGTTACATCCTCGATTGGGCGGTCCGCGGCCAGGCGGTGCACGTAATAGAGGTCTATGACGTCCACGCCCAGCCGTTTCAGCGATGATTGGCAGCAGGCGCGCATGTACTCTGTGGAGTTGTCTATGTTCCGGGCGTATTCTCCGGGCTTTTCGCGCTTTATGCCGAATTTTGTGGCGATGACCACCTTGTCCCGTTTGTCCGCAAGGAATGGCGCAATCAGCTGTTCGTTGTGGCCGTGGCCGTACATGTCCGCGGTGTCGAAAAAAGTAATGCCAAGTTCAAATGCCCTGTCCAGGACGCGGCGCGAGGCTTCGTCATCCGCGGGACCATAGAATTCGGACATGCCCATGCAGCCCATCCCCATACGTGAGATGACCATGTCTGTTTTGCCGAGGGTCGTGGTATTCATGGAAAACTCCTTTGTATTTGACATGTTCTGCCCAAGTCAGAAGGCGTTGCAGGGATGTGAAAAGAACCTGTTTGCCTGGATCTGAATTGTGCAAGTACGTTCTGTCTGCTTTGCGGATTTTGTCCGGTGCAGCCGGTACATGCAAAATAGGGGGGGGGATTTTAATATGTCTAATATCTTTTTTTATTACTTTTGATACTTTTTGCATATTGTTTGTGACGAAGGGAGGTATTGCAAATGAAATCCACTATCATTACTGTGGTTTTTTTAACCGCCTCCAAGGAGACTTACCTCGTGAAACGATCCGCAATCGCATTTTTTCTGGCCGTGGCGCTGTGCGTTCCGGCATTCGCCTCGGCTCATTCCCTGTATATCCAGGCTGCACGGTACCATGTGAGCAAGGGCAAGGGGTCCCCGCTGTTCTTTTGTTACGGGCACCACATTCCGGTGGACGACGCCATACGCCGGGAAAAACTGCATTCCGTGCAAGTGTTCGCCCCCAATGGAACGGTCGGCGATGTGGCGCTTCGTGATGAAAAATCCCTGCACTCGTATGTGATCACTTATGATGCGCCCGGAACCTATGTGCTGACCGCCGAAACCACGCCGGGATATTTCACCATGTGGCAAGACAAGAAAGGCCGCAAGCGGCACACCATAGGTCCCATGAGCAGGATTGCGGACCAGGCGTCGGAAATCATGTCCAGCCTGCGGAGCAGCCAGTGGACCAAAACGTACGTGGCGTGCGAAGCCCCTTCTGAGATTTTTCCGGCCTTTGTGGGCATGCCGCTGGAGCTGGTGCCCGGACAGGATGTTTCCCTGGTGAAGAAGGGAGACACCCTTGAAATGCAGGTCTACATGGATGGGAAGCCCTACACCGGTCCCGGCTTTTGGGACGCGACCTACAACGGATTTTCCACCCAGGCCGAGGATATGTACGTTCCCCGCTCGGAGATTTCCGGCGGCAGGATCAGCCTGCCCGTGGACCAGACCGGGCGCTGGTTCGTACGCTTCTATACCAAGACACCCGCGCCCGAGGCCGACCGCAGCGAGTATCTGCAGGAGAAACGAACCGCGACCCTGGTTTTCGAGGTTCCGAACGCGCGCAAAGGGCCGGAGATCGACAGCCATTGAAGTCGCCGGACTTACCTAAGGGTCCCGGTCTGCGGCAGCAGACGGGACCTTTTGCTGTTGCGCGTACCCGCCATTGCCGCGCCGTCATCCCCTTGCCCCGGAAGTGGGGTTGGCGGAGGAGGACGCCTTTCCGCCCAGCAGCTCCTCTCTCCGTTTCATGGCCAGCGCCTGCATGTCCGTTGCCTGATCGGTCTCGTCCACGATTTCGTGCCCGAGTATTTCCTCCAGCACGTCTTCCAGGGTGACCACCCCGGCCAGTCCTCCGTATTCGTCCAGCACCACGAACAGATGCAAACGGCTTTCGAGAAGCTGGCGCAGAACCACATCCAGGGAGGTGGTCTCCAGCACGAAGCGTACCGGGCGCATCAGGGTCGAGAGCGGCTGTTCGCCGCGGCCTTCGGTCTGGGCCCGGAACACGTCCTGCCGGGTGGCCACGCCCACCACATCCTCGCTGTCCGCGGCGTAAACCGGAAAGCGGCTGTGGGGCCAATGGGGAGTGTCGCGCAGGGCCTCGTTCACGCGCAGTCCCATGGGCAGGGAAAAGACCACGGTGCGCGGCGTCATGATGTCGTGTACCTGCTTGGTGTCCAGGGACAGGATGTTCTGGATGGTTTTTTCCTCCTGCTGGCTGATCACGCCCGACTTGGACACCAGGGACGCCAGGGAGGCGATGTCGTGCTCCGTGGCGTCCGGCTCGCTTTTGCCGCCGCCCGCGAAACGAGCGATGAAACCGCATGTCCAGATTATGGGACGCAGCAGCCAGATGAGCCAAACCAGGGGGCGGGCCATGAGGGGGGCCAGAACGACGTTGTTCACCACGCCCAGGGTCTTGGGCAGGATTTCTGAAAAAACCAGGACGACCAGCGTGAAGGCCAGGGCGAACCAGCCCAGGGTGTTCTCGCCAAAGACCTTTGCCCAGGCCGCTCCGGCCAGGGACGCGCCCACCGTGTGGGCCACGGTGTTCAGGGTCAGGATGGCGGTGAGCGGTTTGTCCACGTCCCTGCGCAGGGCAAAGAGAAGGTCGCCCGCCTTGCGTCCACTCCGGCGCAATCCTTCGATCTTGCTCCAGGAAAACGAGTAGAGCACGGCCTCGGCAATGGAGCAGAAGAAACTCACAAAGACCGCGAGGCTGACTGCGAGGATAAGTTCCGTCATGCAATGGCTCCGGGATGCGTTGAGATTGTCGGGGGAATGCTTGTTCATCCCATGTTTGGAAAATCGCGCAACGAGGAGGGAATCATAGCGATTCGACGGAAAATGGCAAAGAAGATCGTGCCGGACAGATCTCCGGCCTTGGCGTGGGGCCGGTCCCGCTTTTCAAATGCGGCCATCCGGCCTATGAAGACGGCATGAATTATCTGACAGATCCTCAGGAAATAGAACGCAGGTCCATGGCCATCATCGAGGCCGAAGCCCCGCCGCCCAGGGCCTACTCAGGCATTGCCTGGCAGGTTGTGCGGCGCATGATCCACACTTCGGCGGACTTTGAAATGCTAGATCTGGTCCGCTTTCATCCCGACGCCGTCATTCAGGGCATGGCCGCTCT
Organism: Desulfovibrionaceae bacterium; assembly: GCA_963665185.2. Lineage (GTDB taxonomy): Bacteria > Desulfobacterota > Desulfovibrionia > Desulfovibrionales > Desulfovibrionaceae. The sequence continues at coordinate 82,312 of CAXXPO010000024.1, forward strand.
GGCAGGCGGCTGCACCATCTTCACGGATACGCGCATGGCCTGCATGGGCATTCCGCAGCGCCGGATGGATCCGCTCGGCTGCAAGGTGGTCAGCTTCATGTCCGACCCGGACGTGGCCGTTCTGGCCCGCGAGCGCGAGACCACCCGCGCCGTGGTGGCCGTGGACAAGGCAGTGGCTGATCCGTCCGTGCGGATTTTCGTCATCGGCAATGCGCCCACGGCACTGCTGCGCCTCATCGAGCGTATAGAGGCGGGGGACGTGCAGCCGGCTCTGGTGGTCGCCATGCCCGTGGGCTTCGTCAATGCGGCGGAATCCAAAGCCATGTTCATGGAAAAATCCCCGGCCCCGTACATTGCCGTCCAGGGACGCAAGGGCGGCTCGCCGCTGGCGGCCTGTGTGGTCAACGCCCTGGCCCAGGCCCTGCTTGACGGCGCATCCGAAGAAGCCATCCTGGGAGATTGGACATGACCAGAGTGTATTTCATCGGTGCCGGTCCCGGCGACCCGGACCTGATAACTGTAAAGGGGCGTCGGCTTATCGAACGGGCCGACCTGGTGCTGTATGCCGGATCGCTGGTTCCCCCGGAACTCGTCGCCTGCGCGCGCGGGGACGCCAGGGTGGAGGATTCCGCCTCTCTCAATCTGGAGGAGACACACGATCTTCTCATGCAGACAGTGAACGCCGGAGGGCTGGCCGTGCGTGTGCATACGGGCGATCCGTCGCTTTTCGGGGCCATCCGCGAACAGATGCTTCTGCTGGACCGGGACGGTGTGGAGTATGAAGTCGTTCCCGGCGTGACCGCGGCCTTTGCCGCAGCGGCCCAGGCCAAGGTTTCATTTACCGTGCCCGGGGTTGTGCAGAGCCTGGTCATCTGCCGGGCCGGAGGGCGCACGCCTGTTCCACCACCCCAGGAAGTGGCCCGTATGGCCGAACACGGCAGCGCCATGGCCGTGTATCTTTCCGCGCACGACGCGGGCAAGGTGCGCGACGCATTGCTGAAGGGCGGCCTTTCCCCGGATACGGCCGTGGTCATCGGCCACAAGGTGGGCTGGCCAGGTGGCGAAACCCGCTGCACCCGGCTGGGCGATATCGCCCGGATCGCGCAGGACATGGGCATTACCCGGCAGGCAGTCTTTTTGGTTCTGCCGGGGCAGAATGCCGGGGAAAGGCTCTCCAAACTGTACGATGCAGGCTTTGCCCACGGGTACAGAAAGGCGAAATAGCGGAACAGTCGGATTTTACGGGAAAAAAAGCGGCAGTGCGGGGATACCCGGCTGCCGCTTTTGAGGGTCTTGGAGGGAAAAAGTACGCGAAGTCCCTCTTGTCTGGGCTTTTAATTTGCGCCTTTGCTCTGTAGTTTAGGAACCTCGCCTGTCCGCATGATTCGCCGCGCCATGGCAATGGTTTCCTCATCCAGAAAATCCAGGACGATACATGTTTCCACAAAATCCTGGGCGACCCGGCCGGTAAGCTTTGTGGCTTTCTGGTATTGCTCCATGGTGATCTTTCCCGAAGAAAGCAGCCATTGTGCGGCCGCCTTTGCCGGGGATTTTCTGCTGCGGGGAGCAACAACGGCTGTTTCGTCTGGTTCGGCCAATTCGTTTTCCAGCAGGAAGATCTTTTGTTCAATGCCCATCAACTCGGAATTCAGGGCGGCCTTGCGTTTTTTCAGCTCTTTGTATTCGGTGGCGAGGGCTTCCTCCTGCGTGGCGATATCCGCGACGGACCTGTTGTACCAGATCACGATTTGTTTGCTGAAGAACAGGAACCCCAGGGAGCAGACGACAAGAAAGAGAAGGGCGACGGCAATGAGCATGATATGGATTATACCCCGAAGTTGTGTTCAGCGCCTGTGAGCTTGTTGCGGGCTGCCTCTACTTTGCTTTCAATAAGTTCGACTTCGGCTTCCAAGGCTCGCACCTTGGCCGATATTTTTGCTTCCAGGAATTGAAACTCATACTTGCGCTTGGCAAGCCTGCTGCGATGTTTGTCATAGTGGGAAAGGAAAAAAAGCAGTTCCAGAACGACAGCTATGATGACGAACATGAAGACAAAAGCTTCCATAATAAGTGAATTCCTTTGAACCCGTGAATTTTCGCTACGCTGAATCTGTATATTGCAGAGATTTGCAGACAAGGGAAGATGCCCTTTGAGACCCGTTAAATGCTCGTCTGATTTATTGAGAAAGTCAAGAATCCATGCATCGCCAACCATATGGATTTATGTAGCGATATTAGTAAAAAAATACCAAATCTTTTGCTTATTTTGATAAAATACCAAGGGTAATCCTCTCTCTTCTTGTTGGACGTGCCTGTTTTTGTTAACAAGGCGAATTCGAGTAATCGTGTTTTTGGGAGAAACGAGTGATCCGATTCGAGAAAGTGAATAAGTGGTATGGCGAGCACCACGTATTGCAGGACATCGACCTGCATATAGCCAAAGGCGAGGTCGTGGTTATCTGCGGCCCCAGCGGGTCCGGGAAAAGCACCCTCATCCGTTGCATCAACCGCCTGGAGCCGATACAGAAAGGAACCATTTTCGTGGACGGGATGAACCTGGGGGACATGACCCTGAACCTGACCATGCTTCGTGCGGAAGTCGGATTTGTCTTTCAGCAATTCAATCTTTATCCGCACATGACCGTCCTGGAAAACGTGACCATGGCACCCGTCCTTGTACGCAAGATGTCGCGCAGCAGCGCCAATGCCCTGGGCATGGAACTGTTGGAAAAAGTCAATATACCGGACAAGGCCCATGCCTATCCCTCCCAGCTTTCCGGCGGACAACAGCAACGTGTCGCCATCGCCCGCGGCCTGGCCATGCGGCCCAAGATCATGCTGTTCGACGAACCCACCTCCGCCCTGGACCCCGAAATGATCAACGAGGTCCTGGATGTCATGAAGGCCCTGGCTCGCGACGGCATGACCATGGCATGCGTGACCCACGAAATGGGCTTTGCCCGTGAGGTGGCGGACCGCGTCGTGTTTATGGACGAGGGGCTGCTGGTGGAGGAAAACACGCCCGAAGAATTTTTCACCAATCCTAAATCCGACCGTTCCAAGGAGTTTCTCAGCAAAATTCTGAGTCACTAGCAGGGATTGCCTATATATGGCTGTTCTGAAAAAGCCTTGGGGGGACGTGCGGACCATTGCGGACGTCACGAAGGGATGTCGGGGATTGGGGAATACCCGCGCACATCTGTGCCCGTGCGCAGGAGAAAGGGGAGTCCTGGCTGCAAAGACCGGACTGGATTATGGAAATACCGGACCTGGGGATATGGCCCCCGCCCCCGTTTTGGGAAGGCGGAATCCCTTTTCCGGCAAGGATGACAGCTTGGTTCACAACAACCAACCAAAGGGGTGTATTCATGAGAATGGTCAAATGTTCCATTCTGGCCGCGTTGCTCGTGCTGGCGGCTGTTTCCACGGCTCTGGCCGGTCCTGCGTATGACAATGTCATGAAGAACAAGGTTCTGCGCGCGGGCATTATGACGGACTCCATTCCCGGAGCCTTCTACAACGACCAGAACCAGTGGGTCGGATTCGACGTGGACGTGGCCGAGGAAATCGCCCATCGCCTGGGATGCAAGCTCGAGCGCGTTCCCGTCAACAACAAGACCCGCGTCGCCTTTGTGCAGCAGGGCCGCATCGACATGTCCATCGCCAACATGACCCACAAGCGCGAGCGCGACAAATCCATTGATTTCACCATCACGTATTTTTTTGACGGCCAGAAGGTCCTGACCAAGAAAGGCCAGATCAAGGATTGGAACGACCTGAAGGGTAAAAAAATCGCCACCATGCAGGGTACGACTTCCGAAATCAACCTGCGCAACAAGCTGAAGTCCATCGGCGATCCCAATGCCGACAAGAACGTGATCTCCTTCCAGAAGGAATCCGAATGCTTCCAGGCCTTGCAGATGGGCCGCGTCGCCGGATGGTCCACCGACTCCACCATCCTGCTCGGCTACGCCGCCAAGGAGCCCGGAAAGTACGAACTGGTGGGCGAGTTCATCAGCGACGAACCTTACGGCATCGGACTTCCCGAAGATGATTCCAAGCTGCGCGACGCCATCAACTTTGCGTTGCAGGACATGTGGAAGGACGGAACCTACATGCAGATCTACAACAAATGGTATGGTCCCGGAACCCCCTACGAGTTCCCCATGACCGAACAGATCGAAATGTGGCCCTAGCCCGACCGGATAACCGCAACTTATTTGCACGGGTTCGGCATGCCGGGCCCGTGCTTTTTAAAGTCATTACATGATACGTTTCTGGTTTGAAAAAAAATGGGTGCAGATTGTCAGCCTACTGATTTTTTTGGTGGGCATGGTCTATTATTGGGGATGGGTCTTTAACTTCGGGTACACGTTCGACTGGAGCGTCTTGTACACCGTAAACCCCACCTACGGGCACACGTTCGGACTGGAATTGCTCAAGGGGGTGAGGATCACGGTCTTCATCTCCGTGGTCAGCTCGATCCTGGCGCTGGGCTTGGGGATATTTTTCGGCCTGGGCAGGCTGTCCAAGTTTCGTCCTTTGAGCTGGCTCTCCACCTCGTATGTCGAATTTTTCCGCAACACGCCGCTGCTGGTGCAGCTTTTCTTCTGGTATTTCGCTTTTCCCATGGCGTTGCCGGAAACTGCCAGGGACTGGGTCTTCGGCCTGGGATTCGATTTCTTCGGCGTGACCTTCGGGTTTGAATTCTGGAGCGCCACCATAGGTCTGGCCATGTACACCGGCGCGTTCATGGCCGAGGTCATCCGGGCCGGATTGCAGTCCATCGGCAAGGGGCTGCTCGAAGCCGCCTATTCTTCGGGGCTGAACTACGTGCAGGTTCTCAGGCGCGTCATTCTGCCCATCGCGTTCCGCAACATCATTCCTCCTCTGGGCAGCGAGTTCCTGAACAACATGAAGAACTCGTCGCTGGCCATGGTGGTGGGTGTTGCCGAACTCTGCTGGCAGGCGCAACAGATGGAATCGCTCACCTTCAAGGGGTTCGAGGCGACCACTGCGGCCACCCTGCTTTACCTGTCCCTGTCCTTGTCCATTTCAGCCTTCATGAACAAGGTCAATGCCCGCATGAAGGTGGACTCCATGGCCAAACGGGCGGCGAGGCGCGTCGAGGGCGGCCCCCTGACCAACCTGCTCTCGCGCCTGACGCTTTTTCGACTGCACCGCCAACGCACGCAGAGAGCCGCCTCCCTGAGCTACTCCCAAACCCGGGCGGCCTGGCTGGCTTTTTTCAGAAGAATATGGTGGGGGCTTTCCTGGGGAGGGAAGATTGCTTTTCTGTTGATCCTGGCGGGACTTTTGGCCAAGACGGCGCTGGGATTGTACAATTTCAACTGGAAGGTTGTTGCCGACAACTTCAGGCTGCTGCTCATCTGGCGTTTTCCCAATGGCGGTCCCAATGAGTTGTTCTGGGGACTTGGCGGGCTGTCCTACTCCATTCTCATGTCCATCATCGCCATTTCCGTAAGTTTTTTCATCGGCCTGCTCGCCGGTCTGGGTCGGACCTCGAAGAATCTCTTTTTCCGCGTTCCCGCAACCATCTATATCGAGTGTATCCGCGGCGTGCCGCTGATCATGGTCATTTTCTGGATTTATTTTTTCATCCCCGTGCTGTTCAACACGTTCTTCGATGTGTTCTGGAGCGCCACCATCGCCCTGACCGTGTTCACAGGCGCGTATCTGGCGGAAATCGTGCGTTCGGGCATCGAGAATATTCCTCCAGGACAGTTCGAGGCCGCCTATTCCACCGGGCTTTCCTATTTTCAGACCATGCGGCGGGTCATCCTGCCTCAGGCGCTCAAGCAGATGATTCCGGCCATTGTCGGACAGTTCATCGCCATCTTCAAGGATACGTCCCTGGCCTATGTCATCGGCGTTCTGGAGTTGACCTTCGTGGCCCAGGGGCTGAATAACCGGCTCATGGTCTATCCCTTCGAGGTCTATACTTCGGTGGCGTTTCTGTATTTTGTCTGCTGTTACTTCATGAGCATGTTGGCCAACCGGCTGGAACGGAAACTGACGCCGGAGCGGGTCAATCTGGAAATGTAGAGCGCAATGCCGCTGTGCAGGTTGCTGGTGAAAGTTTGTTGAAATCGTTTTTGAACAGCCTGGCAGACCGGCTTTACAGTCAATTCAAGCGCCTCCTCAGAGCAGGGGGCGTTTTTTTTCTGATTTTCTTGAACAGAATTCGTGAAATTTGATTTCAATTCGTATTGTTGTAAACAATGTTGATAAGTATGCCGATAAGAAGAAGTGGTCAGCATGTGTTGCATTTCAATGATTGGAGGAACCCCCATGTCCATAGGCTACGTGCAGTCCTCGACGGTGTCTGCAAACATGACATTCGGGCAGAAGGTTCGCAGTACGGCTGGAAAGAATCAGAATGCCACACTTGCGGAAAAAGCGGGTTTGGCGGGGCAGAACGGCAAGGTGCTGGGAACTCCCGTGTCTTTCAAGGACATCCTTGTAAGGGACGTAAACACCAAATATTTGAAAGACAAAGCTGATGAGGCCCTTACGGCAACCCAGACGGATTTCATGGATCGGTTCGTCAAGGCGTTTGACCCTGAAGGGGCGTGGCTTGAGCAGAGTATTTCCAGCGATAGGCTCAATGATTTTGCCTCAAAGTTGGAAGACAGGCTCAGGGTTCAGGATTTCAAGGGTGCACGTGAGGAAATGAAGGATTTTCTTACGGAACTGTCCGGCATGGCCAGCAAAAAAATACTGACCATAGGACGCCGAGCGGGTGGGACGCTGAGCAAACAGTTAACCGAGGCTTTCGGTCAGCTTGCGTTTTCGGAAGGTTCCAGTTCCGGCAGTGGAGGGGGAGGTGCGGAGAACACCGTCGCCACCACGTCCGGCGCCGGAGCAAGCGGAGCCGGCCAAGACCCTCCGGGTGAATATACCTCGATCATTACCAACGATGGAACGCGGGCCATCAGCGGGTATAAATCCGACGAGGGCATGACGGTCATGGCTGCACGGAGTCCGGACAGACTTGCGGACAATGAAACCCCGGATTTTGCCGATGAATTGATCGGCGGCGTTATCGACAAGGCCCGGCAGGCGTATGATGATCGCCTGGAAGCCATGTATGGCAAAGATTCCGGTGCCCCCGGAATGCAACAGGCCATAGACGCGGTGCTCGACAAGATGGATTCCCTGTTCCGCAATGCCTACCAGAACAACTATTCCGAAGATGCCGAGGGCATTCTCCAGAAAGGTGCAGAAATGTTTGCGGGCGCCCTGTTCGGCCAGATGGGGCTGAACCACATTTCGGACCGTATCTCCGGCGCAGAGGGCGAGGCGTATAAGGAGATGCAGCAGCGTGGAATCGGCGCTTCCAGCGCAGAGCAGCAAAATATATTTGATGCCAAGTACAGTGAGCTGACGGAAGACATCCCGGAATTCAGCCGCCTGTTCACCGATGCGGCGGAAAGCGGTGTGGGAAGCACCGATGCCTTGTTCCAGGGATTGGAAGATATGTTCATGGACGAACTGTTGAAGGAGCTTGACGGCCGTACGCTTGCAAAGGTCACGGTCATGTACCTCGAGGGACGCCATTACAGCAACGAGGAGTTGGAAATTCTGAAGAATCAGGGAACGAGCGTGGAAAAAACCGTATAGACGGACATTATACCTGGAGAATTTCTTGTGTCGACCGTCACCATCCAATCTACCGTGCTGATAATTTTGCCTTGAATACCGGGCATTCCTCTTTTTTCGAGAGAACGAGCACGTGCGACACTTGAATTACATTCCGCTTTAGACTACAGAAATCATCCCACCACGTGGAGAGGTGGCAGAGTCCGGTTTAATGCGGCGGTCTTGAAAACCGTTGATGGGAAACCATCCGGGGGTTCGAATCCCTCCCTCTCCGCCACTGATTACATTCGATACCGTTCGATATAATACAAAAGCCCCTGAAATATCAGGGGCTTTCTTCTTTTTTTGTGTTTGGTTATGTCTATTGGCATGTGTTGACATCCGAGTATTATTCTGAGTAACAATTCGAGTAGTTCTTTTCTGAGGTGATTGTTACTCGATTGAATGAAGTCAATGGGAGGTCCTGGCTATGGCTCTCACGCAAATACAGATCATTTCTGCAAAGCCCAGAGAAAAGCTGTACCGTATCGCCGACTCCGCCGGACTTTGCCTGGAAATTCCTCCAAGAGGAAATAAGAGGTGGCGGTTTCGATATAGCCATGGTGGAAAGGCCAAGATGATTTCCATTGGCACCTTCCCGGAAATATCCCTGAAAGATGCGCGTCTGAAGCGTGATGCTATGCGCCAGCAGGTTGCCAACGGCATTGACCCATCAAAGGTCCGCCAAGAAAGGAGAGCAGTTGCGAACGGCAAATACAGTTTCGAAACCATAGCCCGGGAATGGTATGGGAAAATGGCCGCTGTTCGTACCGCTGGTCATGCTAAGACGGTTATTGATCGGCTGGAGTCGAACGTGTTTCCATTCATTGGGGCAGTTCAAATACATGAAATTACGCCGCAGGATATTCTTTCGATAGTCCAGAATATTGAAAAAAGGCGTGCCTACGAGGTCGCCCGGCGTGTTCGGGGTATCTGCTCCCAGGTGTTTCGCTACGCTATAATTCTCGGATATATAAATTACGACCCGGCCGACGCTATACGGGGAGCTCTTGCCCCTGCTCCAAGGAAGTCCCACCATGCTTGCATCGTGGATGAAAAGGGCATTGGCGAACTTCTTCGAGCCATTGATGAATACAGCGGAGCATTTACGGTTTCTTGTGCGTTGAGACTTGCTCCATATGTCTTTGTGCGTCCGAACGAATTGCGTTTTGCCGAGTGGAAAGATTTTAATCTTGATGTGGCAGAGTGGCGTATTCCTTTTGCCAAAATGAAGGAAAAGAAGCCCCATATAGTCCCCTTGTCTCGTCAGTCAATTGATATCCTCTATGAAGTACGCGAACTGACAGGGGACGGGCGATATGTATTTACAAGTCCCAGCGGGCGCACCCGCCCTCTGAGTGAAAATACCTTTAATGTCGCCTTGCGCCGTCTTGGTTTTACCAAGGAACAAATGACCTGCCATGGTTTTAGAGGAACAGCCAGTACACGGTTGAATGAGTTGGGATGGAAGGCTGATCTCATTGAGAAGCAACTTGCTCATAATCCCAAGGATAAAGTCCGGGCGGCTTATAATCACGCGGACTACCTGCCGGAACGGAAAGTCATGATGCAATGGTGGGCTGACTATCTTGATTCATTGAGAGCTAGGGGCAGGGGAATTCCTTTGCCAAAAGTCATGAGCGGCTAATTATGGGGATTCACAGCAGGAGTTGCAAGTTACTCAGCCGAATTATTACGGCTTCCCATTGACGAGTGTTACCCTAGAGGTTACATTGTGATAAAGAGTTTTTCCCACAAAGGACTTGAGGCTTTTTTTCTTACAGGCAGTACCAGAGGCATCCAGGCCAAACATAGCAATAAGCTGGCCCGAATGCTTGACCGGTTGGACGCAGCAGTTGATGCCCAGGATATGAATGCGCCTGGATACGATTTGCACTCTTTGAAAGGGAACCTGGCCGGGCATTGGTCCGTGAAGGTTTCGGGAAATTGGAGGCTGACCTTTCGTTTCGAGGGGGAACATGCCTACGTGGTGAATTATCAGGACTATCATTAGGGGGACTTTGCAATGGGATACACGACACGCAAGCCAACACATCCAGGAAACATTATCCTTCACGATTACATGGAGCCGTTGAAACTCACTGTAAGCGGATTGGCGCAACACCTTGGAGTCAGCCGCAAGCATCTGTCCCAGGTTATTCATGAGAAATCCAGCGTTACACCGGCCATGGCACTTCGCCTTGCCAGAAGCTTCAACACGAGTCCCGATCTTTGGTTGAACCTCCAGAGAAAATGTGACCTGTGGGAAGCCGAGCGCAACATGCAAGGTCTTGATGAAATTGGTCCCCTGCCGGAACTGAAGATGCAGGAGATAGAATTGTAGCAACTCAACATCCGAGGTGAGTATGGACACAGCTCCTCAAAATACGCCCTTCCGGTCATCCTCCGCTTTGGAAAAAAGACTTCACCAACTTTTTAAAGATACCATCAATTTTTTCAGCTTGTTATGGTTCCTTTTGGCGACTCTTATAGGGGCTATGGTCTTTACTTTCTGCCGGGAAGGATATTCCTCGAGTGTATTGGAATCCATTTATCTTGGTTTGTTTATCATGAGCATCATGCTGGTGTTCACCTATTTCTCTGGAAGGTTGTTTCGAAAAATCCTTCGTACAGGCTTGGGAACAGCAATAGCTGAAGGCAGATTTTCGGAAATAGAGCGCACCCCCATGAGAAGCCCGGAGGATGACGAAGATCCCACCGCGCTCCGTACTCCCAGGAGCCATGGCAACAATACAAACAAGAACAATGATGGCTGGAAAACGAACGCGGGGCCGATATGTAAGGCACTGAATGACATTGCCCTGAAGCAACGATATACCGAGGGTGATTTTCGGATTTCAAGATCCCAGTTCTCCACCATGGTCATAACGTACTGCGCGGCTGAAAATGTAAAGCCGTTCCAAACCGCAATCACCTATGCCTGGAAGTCTGTTTCCGACGATTTCAAGTTCATCGACGGCACTCGGGCAACGGATAAAAAAGCATGAGACCTGGAACAAACTGATAAAATAAACATAATTTTATGCTCTTATTTCAGCTAGTTGCAAAAAACTTTAAAATTTCTCCCGTTTGAGGCGTTATAGGCGTCTGGTAAATCCCATCCGGTCCCGTAGGATTCTCCGAAACATCAGTACACGGAGGCAACCCTATGCAGACCGAATCGGATCACACCTGTTACCAACTTCCCAACACCGGCTTTGTTCGTCTGAACGATGTCCTCAAGGTCATTCCTGTTTCCAAATCCACATGGTGGAAAGGCATTCAGGATGGCCGTTTCCCCAAGCCCGTCAAACTGACTGAGCGCACCACCGCGTGGCGTGTGGCAGACATCCTCAAGCTCATTGATGAAATCCAGCAGGGTGCGGCGTAGTGCCTTCATCCGCACACACGGCCAGTGAGGGGAGCTTGCTGCTTCCCTCGCCAGCTCCATTCCCTTCTGGAGTCCTTCCAAAACGAATTGAAGAGGCACTTTCTGTGGCGGCATCCGCATTCACAGTGCCTTTTGCCGTGCCTGCCGTGACCTTCCTTGCCGTTCTTGGCGCGACAATCGGCAGAACACGAGGGTTGGAAGTAAAGCCCGGCTGGGTGGCCCACCCTAATCTGTATTGGGCATTGGTGGCGCGTTCCGGCATGGGGAAGAGTCCGTGCTCCAGCGCGATACTCAAACCCGTTCATGAAAGAGAGCATAAAGCCTTTCAGGAACATCAACGCGCCCTGGGAGAATACGACATTGCCATGCGGGAATGGCAGTCAGCATTTGTCCAGGCGCAACGGCGTAAGCAAACGCTTCCAGAAAAACCAGATCCGCCCCACTGGGAGCAGGTATATATTGAAGACAGTACCACCCAGGCTGTTGGCGCGATCCTGGCGGATAACCCACGCGGCGTCTTCTGGTATAGAGATGAGCTTTCAGGCCTCCTTGCAGATCTGGGACGCTACGATAGCAAAGGCGGTGAAGCCGGAGACAAGGCAAGGCTGCTCTCCGCCTACGACTGCGGTCCGTGGAAGGTATCGCGCAGCACCAAGGACGGCCTTCATATCCCGCATGCCTGTGTTTCCATCTTTGGGACGGTCCAACCTGGCCTGTTGCCCTCCCTCTTTAAACAAAGGGATGCCATTTCAGGCTTTCTGCCCCGTTTTCTGTTCATCCGATGTGAGCAGGAAGCACCGCCCCTTTGGACCCCCGAAAGCTTTTGTGGTGAGCCGGAAGAATACCTTCATGGTTTTATAAAAAAGGCTCTTCAACTTACTTTCCGTCACAAGGACTCCCCACACATTATTCCTTTTTCCCATGAAGCCATGCAGCAAGCCATATCCTGGCACGACCGGCAGGTGCTTACCCACTGGTATCAGCCCCACCTGGAACAATTTGAAGCCCTGGCCCCGAAACTACGCGGAGCGTTTTTCAAGCTGTGCCTCACCATGCACATCCTGAACTGCTGGAGTGAAGAAACCACAGAACTCATTCCGGTTCAGGTGAAGAGCGTTGAGCAGACTTCCATCCTCATGGAATGGATTCAGGAACAGCAAAGACAGGTTTGGACCTTGATAGCCACCGGGACCACATATCAGGAGGCATCTTCCCTGGGGCGTCGAGTGGCCCGGACCATTCTAAAACTTGTCAGCGAAGGGGCAAAGCCTTTTCTTCCAACATCAGACATCGTTGCCTCTCTGAACCAGCACCTTGATCAACCGTATCATGTCACGGCTGAGTCTGTCGGCAAAACCTATCGAAAGCTTGGGCTTGAAACCGGACGCTCGAACAAGGAACGCGGAGTGAAACTGACTTCTGAAAATATTGTGTCCCTGTCTCAGGTCTTTTCTCTGGAAAAATCCGTCACAACCGTCACCAAAGCAGAAAACATTCAGCAATATCAAATAGATAAGGGGGTGACACTTCCAGTGACACTTGATTTGGAACCGTCACCAAGTGTCACTCCTCAAAAGCCATTACATTTCAGGATATTGCATGGCTGAGTGACAGATGTGACGGTTGTGACAGTTATTATAAGGTGGAGACTGCTTATGTCATTTTTTTCTATGGAGTTGATCCTCCATATTTATCATGGAGAGGTATTCCGGGACAGATATTCCAATATTCATAATTCATGGGAGTTTTCCAGCCAGCCTACCCAACGTGACACATCTTGCTTCGCAACCTGTGTCCCTGTCGGGGCTGGCGAGGGAGGCAAGCCTCCCTTCGATCCCTCGTTCAACGCCAGGGAAAAGGAGGCAGTATGAACGCCGGCAGAAATGTCTGGATCAGTCTGCGGCTCACTCCGGAGGAAAAAGAACGCATCGCAACCCAGGCCAAGCATCAAGGGATGAGCACGGGCGATTATTTGCGCAAGATGCTTCAGATGCAGCGGGTCCGCAAAACCAGACGGGAGCGGGAAAAGCTTCTGCAACTGGCCCGCATCGGGAATAACCTTAATCAGCTTGCCCGCTGGGCCAATACCTACAAGCGCAGTGCAGATTCCCTTTTGATTCTTGCGCAACTGGCGGAGATTGAGAAGGAACTGAAATGTATATGAAGGTCTTCCCGCATGGCAAAGGCAGCGGAGCCAAGGCCGTGAACTACGTGATTGATCCCGGTCGGAAGGGCAGAGAGCATTCGCCACCTCAGGTACTGCGCGGAGATCCGCAGTTTATCCAAAAAGTCATTGGTTCCACGGACAGGAAATGGAAATACACATCCGGCGTGCTGTCGTGGGCGCCGGAAGACAAGGTGTCGGAGCAAACCGAGACCAAGCTCATGGATGACTTTGAGCGGACAGCCTTTGCGGGGATGGAGCCGGACCAGTTCGCCATTTTGTGGGTTCGCCACAGCCATGCCGGGCATCATGAGTTGCATTTCATCATACCGCGCACCGAGCTACGACAGGACAAGGCCTTCAACCCCTGTCCACCTGGCTGGCAAAAGCAGTACGACGTGTGGCGTGACCTTTGGAACGACCGCATGTCCTGGGCGCGGCCCGATGACCCGAACCGATCCAGAATCATACAACCGGGCAATGCCATCCAGTTTTCCAGTGGCATGGAGTTGGCCGACTTCCGAAAGAGTGTCACCGACTTTCTTGTCCAAGGGATTACGGACGGTCTGCACACGGACCGGGCCGACTTGATCAAGGCCCTTCAGGATTTAGGCTTTGCCGTTCCCAGACAGGGAAAAGAATACATCACGTTGGAATTGCCGCAGAACGGGCAACGCGTCCGGATGAAAGGAGGAATTTATGCACAGTCCTGGTCATATGAGCGACCTGACGGAAAAGCTGAAAGAACGCACCACATCCCAGGCTTTGCAGGTGGAACAGACCGTTCAGACCGTATTGAACGACTTGAGCGCGAACTTGCGCAGATCTGCCGAGAAAGAGCTGACTACCATCAGAAACGATATGGACAAGCAGATTCAGCAGCTCAGGCAAAGGCAATCCGCGACGTTCAGATATCATTGGAAGCAAAATTTGTTGGCGAACCTGCTCTCGGCCTTGCTCCTGGCCGCAATGGCAGCGGCCATAACAGGCTTCACGACCTGGCACGTGAGATCCCTCAGCCAGGACATTCCCCAGCTCACCTCCGAGATAACCCGGCTGCAAAGCGAAAAGAGCAAAATCCAGACATGGGGCTTGCAACTGGTGAGCAACAAGCAGGGAGCCTTTATTATCCTGCCCAAGGGCGTGAGAGCCAAAGTCGGCTGGGAAATGCAGGGACAGGCAGCCATAAAACTGGAGAGATGAACCATGAGCGAACTTTTGCACCAGGTATCCCAAACCCTGGCCCGGATGGAACAGGAACAGGCCCGACGGCTGGACAAGCAGGACATGCGCTTGACCGCCCTGGAACGCCAGGTGAACGGCTGCCAAGACTTGCAGAACGAATTGGAGCAAGTCTTAAAGCAACTGGCGGAGTTATCAGGGCAATGGCGGAAATAGCAAAGCGGATGGCGCGGCGCCTAGAGCGCGTTCGTGGTTTTGGGCGGGGATGCGAGCGGGGTTGAATAAGGTAGGTCGTGGTCATGACGGGTTGAAGGAATATGAATTGAACGGTAGATATTCCTGCAAGCCTTGGCCTTTTATGGAAGCCAAGCCAGTGGATGGCAGTGAAATGTAACACAAGGTGATTCAATGACGTTATCTGCTACTTCCCCAAACGGAAAGGACAGCACGCAGCAAACGCAGCTGGCGGTTTATCAGGCAGAAGACGGGACTCTCTGCATTGATGCCCGACTGGAGGGGGAAACCGTCTGGCTTTCCCTCAACCAGTTGGCCGAGTTGTTTCAGGTGGATAAGTCCGGCATCAGCCGACATCTGAAAAACATATTTGAGTCCGAGGAGTTGGTTCGAGATTCAGTTGTTGCAAAATTTGCAACAACTGCCGTTGATGGCAAAACCTATCAGGTGGAGCACTTCAACCTGGATGCAATCATATCTGTCGGCTACCGCGTAAAAAGTCGCGTTGCCACCCATTTTCGCCAGTGGGCCACGTCTATTCTTCGGGAACATCTGGTTACGGGCTATACCGTGGATCGCAAACGGTTGGCCGAAAATTCGGCCGAGTTGGCCAAGGCACTGGAACTTGTCCGCCGCAGTGCCGGGAGCATCCGCTACATCGACGAGGGGCGGGGTTTAGTGGATGTCATCAGCCGGTATACCAGGACATTCCTCTGGCTTCAGCAGTACGACGAAGGGCGGCTTGCCGAACCTCCAGGGCAGCGCAGCGGCAGGCTCATGACTTTGGAAGATGCCCGAAAAGCCCTGGGTACACTCAAAAAGCAGCTTATGACGCGAGGCGAAGCTTCGGACCTGTTCGCCAAGGACAGAGGCGACGGACTTGCCGCCATATGGGGCGCACTGAAGCAGAGCGCGTTTGGTGAGGACGTATACCCTTCGCTGGAGAGCAAAGCGGCCCATTTATTGTATTTTGTGGTCAAGAACCATCCCTTTGCAGATGGCAACAAGCGCAGCGCGGCCTTTCTGCTGATTAATTTTCTGAACGAGAATAAGCGGCTCTTCGACGACCAGGACACCCCGATCATTAACGAGGCCGGACTTGCCGCGTTGACCCTCCTGGTGGCTGAGTCCGATCCAAAAGAAAAAGATACGGTGATCCGGCTTATCCTCAATCTTCTGGCCCAAAGCGGAAAGGATTAAGGGACAAATATTGGGGGTATCTGGAAGCCAACAAGCCATGATGGAAATATTTGCTGAACCGTGTAGAGCTTATGGGCATTTTGGCGGGGCGGCCCTTTTTTAGGGCGAGCTTTCCCATCAACCTAGGGGTAATGATTACTTGATGATGCATGGGGCCTTCGGTTAATAAACGTACCTACCAAAATCAGCAGCAAAGTGAGGGGGAAATGAACAATCTCGAAGCCTACTTCCAAGGTGAGTATAAACAAGACGCCGTCGAACTGAGTGAAATTGACGAGGTTATCCAGAATACTCTGCCGACATTCGTGCACGCTTTTAATGATAAAGAAAAGTCTTGGCCATATAAAATAAAAGATGGAAAGTCTGCGGGAGAAAGTAAGGAGAATAATAATTCTAAAGATATTCCGTACTCGACAAGCACGAACTCCATGATTCTTACCATGATGAAGCTTGCTAAAGATCAGATTGATCGCGAGTACATTTTCCCCAAAATCCCATCTGAATCCATATTTAATGCCTTGGGATATAAAGAGGTGGACTTTTTCCCCCAGCGTGATGATGACAATCGACAACAGAGTAAATGGGAAGAGATAATCAATGAGGCTAAAGGAAAATATATTTTAAAAGTCTGCAATGGTAAAAAATTTAATCTAGAATCTAAAACTTACGGAAAAAATGATCCGCTTTCTCTGTTGTGGTGCTGGGCTATATTGGAAGAAGATAAATCAACCCACAAGGAGCAAGAAACGCCTGAAGATTCATGTGATAAAACTAGAGAAAAACTAGTTGAAATAGTCAAAGAAAAATCAGAAAAGCTACATAGAAATGATATTTTAGACTTTGGTTCAGAAGAAGGCCGGAGTGGTAACATAAACGAGTTAAATAAACATTCTTTCATCTCGCTAAAGCTCTTACAATTTATAGGTAAGGTTGATAAATATCTAGATAAACCAGATAAGACTATAGATAAACCAGATAAGCCTCTAGATAAAGTCGATAATTCTATAGATAGAGATAAAATATACTTCGGGAGTGAAGATTCTAAGTCAAAAGTAAAGAAACACACTTTTAATTTTTTTGAACACAGACTGCATCTCCACCTTTCATACAGCGAAATCCCGGATAGTCGTTTTGATCCAGCAGAGCTGATCTTCAGTCTTGAAGGAGCACTTCTTGCAAAAGGAAATGCCGGTGTAAGTTCAGAAACAATCGAAAGGGTGTTTCAGGTGATTGAAAAATCACAAAATTTGACCCCTTACTTTCGACCTGTCAATCCCATTTACGCAACTCCCCAAGGACAAATATTACTACCTCTAAGTGTCGAAGTTGCAAACTCAATGCTGAGAATATGTGCGCTTTTAGACAGTGAAGAACAGTCCAGAGAATGCCCCTTTTCAACACATTCCGGAATGTTCAGAAGGTATTTCCGATGGCTCAAGGCACAAGTCAAGAAAATTGGTTTTGAGAAAGAGCCGTGTTGGGGGTGGACGTCTGAACATGTTGGCGGAGATGATGAAATTCATTTGTTTCAGACAAGTGAAATTTTGTGCTTTTTAATTAATTACCGTCACATGCTCCAAAACCGAATTGCGCGCAGAAGTTTGAGTGCGTCCGGGCTGAAGGTTGACTACCCCAAACGAGAACCGAAGCAGAATAAAAAAAGCCGTTATAAATATTGGCAAGAAATAGTTGAACCAGATTTTGAGCCATTACTGGAACTGCCAGACGATAGTGCCTTCAAAATTTACAACAAAATCGGCACGGACTTTATTAAACCATGGGACTCAGTTTTGGTGGGTGCCCCTGCGGCATCTCAAACAAAGGATGCAGAAGGAGGCAAAGCGGCAAATAGCAATGTTTCAGAGAATGACAAGAAATTTTCAATTCTGCTTTATGGTCCTCCCGGAACAGGCAAAAGCACAGTAGGCGAGAACATCGCTAAGGCTTTGGGGTGGAAATACATCACGGTTACTCCTAGCGACTTTCTAGCTGGGGGCTCAGCAGAAGTCGAAGCCCGAGCCAAATTTATTTTTAATTGCCTGGAGGAGCAAAAGGAATCTGTCATTCTTTTTGACGAAATTGATCACTTTCTCTTAGACCGAGAGTCTGATGAATACAAAAAGCAAACAGGCATATTTCAATTCATGACTCCAGGCATGCTTCCCAAGATAAATGATCTCAGAAAGAAAAAAAGAAGCATATTTATCATCGCAACAAACTATGAAGATCGTATTGATCCGGCAATAAAAAGGCTAGGCCGAATAGATTACATAGCTCCCTTGATGCCCCCAGCTTATAAACAACGAAAAAGTATATGTAACAAACTAGGTAACGGCAGTGAATATGAAGGAGCGGAAGAGTTTGCTGAAAAAATACAAAAAATGGCTGGATTCACTTTTGGCGACATAAAGACTGGAGCAGAAAAGGCATCTATCACACTTGTTCAATATTCCGAACGCATAAGAAATATTAAGAATATTGAAGGATTGCGTAAGGAATTTTTCTTATTGTATATGATATATAATCAGCAGAGCAGCGACGAAGAAGGCTTCAAGATTGCCGAAAACTTTTCTAAATTCATAAAAAAATTAATAAAACCAAGCGGTGACGCCAGCAATACAGAAGAGAAAGCCAATCAGTTGCACGAAGTCTTAGGTGCTGAATTCGACAAGTTCGTTACAGAGGAGAAGGTGATCAGTGTTAAAAAATAGAAAAACACCTCGGCGAGTCACCCTGGATATACTCGAGTGCATACTAGAGGGGCGGAAATGTTTATATCTTAGTACCCCTATGACCAATGGCCCACGTTTAATTGCTTTGCATAAGAGCAAGAATTTAACTACAGATCCCAATGATTACAATGAGTTGTTTCAGGAGCATGTATTCGGCCCGAACTGTTTGGATTCAAAAAGCGTTGCCGATAGACTCCGTAAAAAAACAGGCCAAATTGTAATAAACCCTGCGTGTTTTGACATCTCAGGATGGTCACAGGAAGACTACTTGCTCCTTTGGTGTAGAACGATTAGGCGGTTTGCCAAGGAGGTTTGGTTTAACGAAGGTTGGTTCTATAGCAATGGCTGCACACAGGAGTTTTTAGTCGCCCAGCAATCTGGAATTCCTACCATTGATCTTGCAGGGACAGCTATTCGCCTTGTCGATGCAATTCATGCTATCTCAGCAGCAATTCCTGAGTTGCAAGAAGTTGCGATTTCAACAAATTCTCTTGAGACAACGGTAAAGGATTTGTCTCAACTACTATGAGCAGGTTACATGCTTAAAGACGAAACACTAAATTCACTTGCGGATAATGCCAACGTTGCACAATTTGTAAGCTTTGGTCCGAATGGTATGCAGCGATTTGCGCGCGTTTTTGGGTTTTCTGCCAATCACGACTTTGGCTCAGTGGAACAAGCCGTCTCTGCCTTGCTTGCCTCTTCTCCTGAGACATCCGTAAATATACGTAGCTTTCGTCCCGACCAGCTTCAAGGTAATGAATTTCATTATGGGCTAAAGAATCCCGGTGAAATATCACACCATGTCCTACGCCTTACCAGTATCGGCTTTTACGTGATAATCAACGAAACAGTTGACGTGGATGACGGTGGGGTTTCTGGCGTATTGCAAGGTGGATGTCTAGAATTTGCACCGGGCGTGATTCCCAGGTTTGTTGAGAAAGACAGTCCGTACCCTATTTCTTCTTTGCCCAAGGATATAGGGCTTGCAATGTTGGAAGCGGTTTATGGTTTTAGGCCCAGCCTAGACTATCCAGAAGGCTTTCGCGTTGAATTTAGCACACACCCCAAAGCTCGGGGGTGGCGTCATCTGCATACTATTATCTGGGAAGTCGAAGAGCTGGAAGAAGTCCCTATTCCCCCCTATTATGCATGGCCTAATTTGTTCAGCTGCTTTTTGGGGGACAAAGCCTACGGGCTTCTTTTGGCCAGCCTGAAGGGGCTTTCGGTTCCGCGAACCACATTTTTCTCTCGTAATTCTCGTTTAGGGCTGTTTACATTTGGCGAACCGACAGGATCTGGGGAGATTTGGACGAGGACATGCCCTAAGGTTCAAGAGCCAGGACGTTTTACCACGGTACATAAATGGGAAGATCCTTTTGCGCTAATGGATAAGGATGATCCTGAAAGTCATTTTTTGGCCTCGTGTATAGTACAAGAGGGGGTCGAATCTATATATTCAGGAGCTGCACTTACAGATTTTACTGGCAATTTGATTTTAGAAGGCGTGAAGGGTTTTGGTGACCAATTCATGCAAGGCAAAGCAAAGGCAGAGGCCTTGCCAGAAGAACTTCAAATCGCCTTACGTAAGGTGTACGAAAATGCATACAATATTTTCGGAGATGTTCGATTTGAGTGGGCTTATGATGGAAGGCAGGTGTGGATTCTTCAGCTTCATGTTGGTCGTTCCGTCAGTTCAGGGCGTACTATTGTTCCGGGTGAAGCAGGCAGGTGGATTGAATTTGAGGTAGAAAAAGGGCTTGAAGCGTTACGTGCAATTGTGGATCAAGCTTCCAAAGGAAACTATGGGATTTCCATAGTAGGGCACGTAGGTATGTCAAGTCACGTTGCTGACGTGTTGCGTAAGGCTGGTGTTCCGGCAAAGATGCAAAATTAGTTCGGGGTCCTTTGTGCGTCTTGGCATTGTGTGTACAGGTATTTGATCATACAGGCACACTGACCTCCGAGAATCCTTTAAACCGTCCAAAATGCTTGGTCAAAATGAGGGAATTTAATTATTAAAAAATTTGTCACGCTGAGTAATCCGCTGAGTAACCACGCTCGGACTATCTTTTTTATACTATAAAAACAGTAAGTTAATATTGCCATTCGAATCCCTCCCTCTCCGCCAATAAAATCAATCACTTGCAGTCTGATTTAGTCTTTTTATCCCCACTTTTTCTTTTGTTGAAATCCTAGCCAGTCCCCATTCTGTCCCCACTTTTTTGATGACGTGGAGTGACGATGGGTGATGCTCTGTTTGAGGCGAGCTGAGTATTGCCTGGCCGGCGGCTTGGGGAGCAGCCCCGGTTTCGTGTGACCTTATCAGTTCTCCTTCAGCCAGTTGATGACATCCTGGCGAAATTCTCCGGGCTGGGCTGAGGATACGGAGTGGCCCGATTTTGCGTAATACGGGTAATATATGGTTGTGGAAACCGGAGTGCTTTCCGGGTCTTTCAAGGAGCCGGGTTTGTAGTAGATGGTTACAGAGCCGGGTGAACGCTCGGTTTCATAATCTTTACCTTGAACGACATCAATGGAATCGACAATCCCGGTGTATTTCTTCAGGGACGCTGGCAGGGCTGGCGAGTAGATGATCAGGTCGAGCTCCGAGTCGGTGAGGAATGTTTTAATCAGACTCAGGTTGTTCAGGAACATCTCTCCATATATGGGGGAAAAGTCGGCATTTATGATCCTGAGATCATCCATCTGTGAAGTCAGGAAATAGGCGACATACACAGCCATATTGGTTCCCATGAGATAATCATCCCACTGGGCGAGCCTGCCCAGAACATTTTCAAGGCTGTTAGCCTTATCCCAATCGACTTTCGAGGCGATATAGTTTCCGCGGTCAAGCATGGTATTGAATGCTTGGACGGCTTCTTCCGACAGGCCCAGAATTGTTGCGGATTCCTGATTGAGTACCAAATAACCGTCAGCTCCGCTTTCTTTGGGAAAAAGAGGAGAATATCTGCAGGCATGCGCTCTGCTTGCCGGCAATATCTTTGAAATTTTGCGTACATCCTGTCCGATAACCGTGCTGAGCACGTCAACATCCAAAAGGCTTTGGGTCGAGAACGCCTCCATGTCGTTTGTCCAGGTAGCGTTCTTTGTATAGAGGTAAGGGTCCCGGTTCAGCTCTTTGGGTATGTAGTTCATGGTCAGGCAGAAATTTTTTGGGAAAAATTCATATGCATTGCACTGATGGTCCCAAACCTTGCCTTCTTCTGCCGCGAGTTTGTCAATGATGGAATTTTCTTTAAAAAATTCCTGTACCGTAATCTCGTCCTGGTAGGGACCGGTAAGCTGGGGCTGAATAAGAATCTGACGCTCGAATTGTGAAGCGACGAGTTTGGAGCCCATGGTCCTGCCGGGAAAGTATTTCTTAAAATGATCTTTGATCGCCTGAATCAGTTCGTTGTCTTCGTATATTCCCGTTCCTGATGATGAGTATTTATCGTAAAAGAGAAGCATGTTGAGCATGGCGGAGACTCTTGTGCCTCCGTAACTTTCCCCAACGATGACGATGTCATTGGCGGCTATGCCGCTGTGACCGTCCAAAAATTTCAATATCACTCTGACCACTTGGGCGGCATCCAGCAACGGATTGTAGTTTGCCGGCATGAATTCAACCAACCTGGAAATCGAATTTTCCGGGGCCTCGATCATGTTGTAGGAAAAACCGGTATTTGGAGCGTCTATGTACAGCAGGTTGCCCATTGTGCTCCAGGTGTAAGGATTTGGGGCAAACATCTTTCCGTTTGTCCGCTCCTGGTCCAGTGTGTAAGGCGCGGTGTTCATGGAGAACAAATTCAAGGTTGTGGCGCAGCCCGGACCGCCGTTCAGGAATACAAACAAAGGCTGTGTGGTTTTTCCTTTGGACTTTATTTCATCCCCTGGAATATATGAATAAAAGATGCGGGCTTCGGATGACTTCTGGTTGAGAGTCGTGCCGTTTGAAATCCTGAAATTATAATTAATAGAAGGTATGTCGTAGTAACCAGCCTCACTGTTTACCGCTTGATCGTTATTGTTGCTGGAATCGGAAGAACTGCCGCACCCGGAGAGCAGTACGACGAAACATATCGCAATAATTTTAAAAAAGTTCCCAGTTGGTTGCATTTTTATTCCTTTATATCTCGGGGAGTATTTTATCTGATGCGAGACTGTTATTATTCTATGTTGCTAGAGTTTGTCCATGCCTTGGTGAGTGCGCGCGGGCACGCGATATGTCGTTTACAATAACAGTTTAAAGTTTTTTAGAGACAATAGGCCAATAAAAGAAAACATAGTTTACGGTAAACGTTCAAAAAGCAGACGGTGAATCGGCATCACATGCCCAGCCACATTGACGAACTGCTCAGGAGGGAACCGGTTGATGCTTCAAGGCTTGCTCCAGAATAGCCTTGACCCTTTCCGAATCCTTTTTGTCCTGCTTGCCTGTAAAAACAGGAGCTGCGGTGCTCAGGTCGCTGAAGTCGCCGCGCATGGTTTTTGCCAGGGCGTTGTCGCTGTTGGAGAGTTCCTCGAAACGGCGTCCCGCGTATTTCAAACCGCGGGCCAATGAACCCGCGGGGATATATTCCCTGAGCGGGCGGCCCATGGACGCGATAACGCGCTTGATGGGGTTTCCCATGCCGTAGAGCATCTGAAGGGGCGCAACTTCTGGAGGGAGTGCGTACGCTTCGGCCAGGGCCATTGCATGAGCCTGGGTGCGGATGTTGTGTGTGGCGAAAGCCGGATTGACTGCGTCCAGGTTGAGCAGCATGCAGGCGCTTACGGCCTCGTAATTGGCGTCAGTGGAGGGCTTGTTGTCCCAAACCGGGCTGGGGTATCCCATTTCGGCAGCCACGTTTCGTTCGAAGTCGAGATAGGCTCCTTTGACCAGCCGGATAGGAACGCGAACCCCACGAACTCTGGCCCAATCAGTCAATTTTTGTATGTCATCGGCGGAGTCCCGGAGATAGGCCTGGATTACCACGCCCAAACGAAGAGCGCCCGTGGCATCATACACTGTGGAGGGGTTTTTTTCCACGGTTTCGCGGAAAAGCTGCAGGGTGAGGTCCTTGTAAGCGTATTCCTCCATGTCGATACGCAGAAAAATTTTTTTTTTGGGAGCCTGGGACGCTGTTTCCAACAGTTTGGAAAGTGAATCGACAACCTCACGGCGTTTGGCTTCGGCCTTTTCCCCTTCACCCAGAGCTGCATCCAGATTATGAACCAGAGCGGACAATTTGAGTGACATAAAGAGTTCACTGGCGGTTTGGGATTTCATAAATGCCTGGATAATTGTCGCGTAGTATTCCCGGTAGGCTTCGGCGTCCTTGGGCGACAGCGAGGCGTCTCCCACGTTGTCCAGCGTGGTTGTGAAGCCCTGGCTTTCCATTTCGGCCATCAGTCTGAATATTTTGTCTATTTCCTTTTTTTGCTTCTGTGGAGAGCCTTGTGTTTCCACGGGGAACAAAAACGGTTCACTCATCCAGCGTACGAGTGGCATGAGAAAGGACAGTCTTTCGTGAGCGCTTTGGCTGTCTCCCAAATACTCCAGAGTATCGCCGGCCAGGTTCGAGAATCCCGGCAGCATCGAGATCCGGATACACCACATGCGCATTTCTTCGGATAAAGACCTGTCTTCCTTTTCCAGTTGACGTCGTAGGTTCTTTTCTATTTGCGCAAGATATTGCAGCGTCTGTTTCTCCGCCTGGTCGAACACGCTGCCGGTTTTGCCGTTTTTTGGGGAAGAAGCGGTTTGTTCGGCTGTCAGATGCGTATCTGCCCATGCGATCGGCGGTACGACGGTTGTTTGCAGGGTTGCGCCTCCGGCAATTGCGGCGGCTTTGAGAAAATTGCGACGGTTGAATGATGAAGTCATGGGATTTTGACCTTTGGGGCAAGTATGATGGGGGAGGTTTGTTTGGGACCGTAGTTGTTGCATCCAGCGGGATGGATGAATGTAATTGTGACTTCGGCCCTGGCGACCAGGGCTAAGGCAAGCGGGTCGATAAAATGTTCCACTCTGCAACACGGTTTTTTCTATGATTCCAATGCTGCCCGGTCGGGCTAAAATAAATACGTCTAAAACTCCCCAAAAATGCTATGAAATTGGTACCTAGCCAACACATGACAGAGAAGAATTTTGACGTGGCTCATGATACCACGATTTTTTCCCAACTGCTATCTTTGATACCATGTGTACGACACTTTTCCCCATCATGGAGCGCATGATCTTGCCTGACAGCGTCGTGTACACAGACGCATTCAAGAGTTGTCATCTGTAAGCAACATTCCAGTGTGGGGCCACGTAGATTGTTTGCACAGAACCATTATGTCAGGTTGACTTAATCCCTCGTCAACCGCGTGACTTCTCCAAGTCGCGCATCGGTGTGCGCAGCGCAGAGGGTGAGGTGACAGGTGTTGATATCCTCTTTGAGTCGCTTGAGAAGTTCCTGAAGTTCTTTCAGAGTAAGGAAACGTTCGTATGCGCCGTCCGGGCGAATACGCTCCATCTTGTAACACTGGGGGCCGACCCTTGATCAGGTCCCGTTTGTATCCCCATTTTCAGGTTGACGGAAAAATGTATATGGCATGAGCAGCTGTTTCTCGAGAACGTCCTGCGCTCCTGATTTTGTTTTGTATTCCAAGCGTGATGCCGTAATCTGGCGAACTGGCATCTTGCCAAGCATCGGCAACAACCATTTTTCCGCATTCTTGCTGAACGGCATGAGCACATTGCTTTTTGGGGTTTGCTGCCAGCCATGACGTACTGCTCGAAAATATGAAAAAGGAAATGTCCCGAGCTTCTTCCTGCTCCTTTTTCCTGTTGGTTGCCATGCGTTTTTTCTGCAAGCGTACAGCTCCCTCATCGGTTGCGGATGCCCCCTTTTTTTTTGAAATCCCGGCCTGCCCCTTTACAAACGTGCTTTTATGCGTTTACCTGCATCTTTTCGTTTTCGCCATTTGGTAAAAAAGGTTGGGGGGCGTACTCATGAAAAAGGACTTTTTGACGATTTTGGATCTGACCCGTGACGAAGCCTACGCTCTCGTGCAGCGGGCCGCGGCCATGAAAAGCCAGAGATATGTGTCGGACTTGTTGTCCGACAAGGTCCTGATGATGATTTTCGAAAAGGCTTCCACACGAACCCGGCTGTCATTCGAGGTGGCGGTACGTCGTCTGGGAGGTTCGACAATCTTCATGACCAATCGTGAGTCCCAGCTGGGCCGAAGCGAACCCCTCAAGGATACGGCGCGTGTTATCGCCCGCTATGGCGAAGGCATCATCGTGCGGACCTTCGGACAGGAAAAGCTCGACGAGTTGTCCAAATACGCGGACGTTCCCGTAGTCAATGCGCTGTCAGATTCCTTTCATCCGTGCCAGGTCATGAGCGACATGCTCACCATGTACGAACGCACGCCCGAATTCGATGGCCTTAAAGTGGCCTGGGTCGGTGACGGAAACAACATGGCCCATTCGTTCATCAATGCGGCGGTTCAGTTTCCGTTCAAGCTGGTTCTGGCCTGCCCGGAAGGTTTCGACCCCGACCCGGCCATCCTTGCCCGGGCCAAAGAGCTGGGTGCTGATGTCAGCCTGACCCGGGACCCCAGGGAGGCCGTGGCGGGCGCGCACTACATCAATACCGATGTCTGGGCGTCCATGGGGCAGGAGAGCGAACAGGCCAAACGCGAGAAGATTTTTGCAGCGTTTCAGGTCAATGCGGAACTCATGTCCTTGGCCCACCCGAGCTGCAAGTTCATGCATTGCCTGCCTGCGCACCGGGGCGAAGAAGTTACCGAGTATATTTTTGAAAGTCCCGCATCCATAGTGTTCGACCAGGCTGAGAACCGATTGCATATGCAAATGGCCATTCTCGAGTGGGTGTACTCAAAAGCATAGATCGCCCGGCTGAATAAACGACTACACCCCGGCAAGCCTTGTGGCGCGCCGGGTTTCGGAGGTTGTAAGAATGAGTGGAATCAAGAAGGTTGTTCTGGCCTATTCGGGGGGACTCGATACGTCGGCCATTCTCAAGTGGCTGATGATAACCTATAAGTGCGAAGCCGTTACCTTCACCGCCGATCTCGGTCAGGGCGAGGATCTCGGCGGAGTGGAAGGCAATGCTCTGCGCACCGGGGCTTCCAAAGCCTATGTGGAAGACCTGCGTGAAGAGTTCGCCCGTGACTACGTCTTCCCCATGATGCGGGCCGGAGCCATTTACGAAGGACGCTATCTGCTGGGCACATCCATTGCCCGTCCGCTGATCAGCAAACGTCTTGTGGAGATCGCACACGAAGAAGGTGCGGATGCCATTTCCCACGGAGCCACAGGCAAAGGCAACGACCAGGTCCGTTTCGAACTGGCCGCCATGGCGCTGGACCCCAAGCTCAAGTGCATCGCTCCCTGGCGGGACTGGGATTTCAAATCCCGTACCGACCTCATCAATTTTGCCCAGGAACACGGTATTCCCGTTCCGGTTTCCCGTGCCAAGCCCCATAGCTGCGACGGCAACATGCTCCACCTCAGCTTTGAGGGGGGCGAACTGGAAGACCCATGGACCGAAGGCGGTCCCTTTACCTACAAGATGACCGTGCCGCCCGAACAGGCCCCAGACGAAGCGGAAATCCTGACCCTGGATTTCGAAGCCGGAGATCCTGTCGCCATCAACGGAGTCAAGTTTTCGCCCGCCATGCTCATTGCCAGGCTCAATGAAATCGCCGGCCGGCACGGCATCGGCCGCGTGGATATGGTCGAGAACCGTTTCGTGGGCATGAAGTCCCGAGGCGTGTACGAAACACCCGGCGGAACCGTCATCCACATCGCCCACCGCGATCTGGAAGGCCTGTGCATGGACCGCGACGTCATGCACATGCGCGACGGCCTTATTCCCAGGTATGCCGAACTCGTCTACAACGGGTTTTGGTTCTCGCCCGAACGCGAAGCCATGCAGGCCATGATCGACAAGACGCAGGAGAAAATCACGGGGACCGTCCGCCTGAAGCTCTACAAGGGCAATGTCTATCCCCTGGGACGTAAGTCCCCTTATTCCCTGTACCGCGAAGATCTGGCCACTTTCGAAGAAGACCACGTCTATGACCAGCGCGACGCCGCAGGCTTCATCCGCCTGCAGGGATTGCGCATTATGGGATACAAGAAGTAGGCAGGGATTTGGAATGCGAGGGGGAAACCTCTTGAAAGAGGTTCTCCCCCTCGCGCTCCCCCTTCCAGAACTTTTCAACGGCAGGCAACGGGCATCCATGCCCTTTGCTTGTGTCGGCTCCGCGGAAACGCGATTCTGCTTCGCCTTCCGGTGCTGCGCACCGTACATGCATCCTGCATGTTTTTTGAAAAAAGGTGCTGTTGAGTGTACGCATGGTCTGTGCGTGGAATACGGGTAAAAGTTTTTGGAAAAGGGGGTGCGGGGGAAAGAACCTTTTTTCAAAAAGGTTTTTCCCCCGCATGTCTTTTTTTCCCTCAAAAATAAAAAGGAGCCAGCATGCCCAAGGATAAAATGTGGGGCGGCAGGTTTGCCGCAGGCACGGACGCTTTGGTTGAGGAGTACACGGAGTCGGTTTCCTTTGACCGGGTCCTGTACGCGGCGGACATTGCCGGGAGCAAGGCGCACGCACGCATGCTGGCGCGTCAGGGTGTTCTGACGGCGCAAGAGGCCGAGTCCATTGCGGACGGACTGGACCGTGTGCAGGCGGAAATTGAATCGGGCGAATTTTCCTGGTCGCAGGGGCTTGAGGATGTGCATATGAACATCGAGTCCCGGCTGACCGAGTTGATCGGCGACACCGGCAAGAAGCTGCACACCGGCCGTTCGCGCAACGACCAGGTGGGGCTGGCTTTCCGGCTGTTCATTGCCGAGCGGGTGCAGGCCTGGCGGGGCAGCATTCGGAAACTTGTCGGGGTGCTGGTGCGGCGCGCGGAAGAGAGCCGGGATGTGATCCTGCCAGGGTATACGCACTTGCAGCCTGCCCAGCCCGTGAGTCTGGCCCATCACCTGCTGGCCTACGGCTGGATGTTCACCCGCGACGACGAGCGGCTGGAAAGCGCGTTGGAGCGGGTTCGCATTTCTCCGCTGGGCGCGGCTGCCCTGGCCGGGACGACGTATCCCTTGGACCCGGCGAGTGTGGCCGAGGAGATCGGATTTCCCAAGGTCTTCCGCAACAGCATGGATGCGGTGGCGGATCGCGACTTCGTGCTGGAGCCGCTGTTCGCGGCGTCGCTGATCATGGCGCATCTGAGCCGCATGTGCGAGGAGATCATCATGTGGTCCAACCCGGGCTTTGGTTTTGTGCGCCTGCCTGACGCCTACGCCACGGGATCGAGCATCATGCCCCAGAAGAAGAACCCGGACGTGGCCGAGATCATGCGCGGTAAGACGGGCAGGGCCTATGGCTCGCTGCTGGCCATGCTGACCACGCTCAAGGGGCTTCCGCTGACTTACAACAGAGATTTGCAGGAAGACAAGGAACCTTTTTTCGACACCGACCGCACCGTGTCCATGTCTCTGGAACTGATGGCCGGGATGGTGGCTGAATTGGGTTTCAATACCCAGGCCATGCGTGCTGCCGTGGAAAAGGGGTTTCTCAATGCCACGGAGCTGGCCGATTATCTGGTGGGCAAGGGCATCCCCTTCCGCGAGGCGCATCACATCACCGGGGCTGCCGTGGCTCACGCCGAAGCCGCGGGGTTGGGGCTGGAAGGCCTCGGTCTTGAGGAGCTGCAGCAATTTTCCGATCGCATCGACCAGGATGTCTACGCTGTTTTGGATTACGATGCCGCGGTGCAACGCAGGCAGACTCCGGGTTCCACCGGGCCGGAATCGGTGCGGGCGCAGTTGGCGACCCTCAACGAGTGGCTGAAGTAGGCTTATCGTTCTTTCCGCTCCTGGCGACGTTGAGGGGGATGTTTTGTGGCGTGTTGGAGGGTAATTCCTCTCCGCGTCCCGAAACATCCCTTTCATATTCCTGCGGTGAAGAATGCAGCCGTGGGAAGGGCGAGGCGCTCGAGGCAAATGCAATCCGGTTCCATGTTCGGCTTTACAAGAATATTTTTCTGAACCTGTTGAACAGGCTTCCGGCATTGGGGTGTGCGGATTGCATCATGCGACCCTTATCACGGGTGCTGCGTTGGTCGAAGATGGCTTTGATGTTGTCGAGCACGCCCTTCTCCTTTTGCAGCACCAGGCGGAAGGCTTCGCGGTCCACTTCCAGGCAGCGGGTGGGTTCCATGGCCTGCACGTCGGCTTGCCGGGCTTCGCCCGTGAGCAGGGCCATTTCTCCGAAAAAGTCGCCGGGACCGAGATTGGCGACAACTTCGTTTTCGCGGCGCACCGCCACGTTGCCTTCCAGGATGACGTACAATGTGGTTCCCAGGTCTCCGGTGGCGACAATGGTGTCGGATTCGTCGTAGCGCAGGGTGGCGCTGCTTTGAATGAGTTTGCCCAGGGTTTCCTCGCTCAGTCCGGCGAAGAGGGGAATGTTTTTCAGCCGTTCTATCACGTTGGCGTCGCTGCCTGCCGCTTCGCGGCGGGGACGGCGGATCTCGCGGACCGGATAGGGCAGGTCGATGCCGTGTTTGCGGAAATGATACCAGACGGAGGATACCAGCTCGTCGCGCGCTGCCCTGAGCTCCTCGTACCGGTTGGCGTAGAAGACGATGGCGTAGATGACGCGGTCGTCGCGGTACTCGTCGGCCCGGACGCGCGCTTTGGGGCGGCGGGCCACATAGTGCGAGTTTTTGAGGACTTCCTCCAGGGCGGCCTTGACCTTGACCGGAGGGACGTCCAGGGGGACGGGGACGGATATTTCACGGCGTACGCGGGAAATCGGCTGACTGTAATTGGTCAGGCTGTCCTTGGAAATGGAATTGTTGGGGATGAGAATGTAGTCCCGGTCAATGGTCTGGATTTTGGTGTAGCGCCAGCTTATGGTGACGACTTTTCCTGTAAGCGGTCCCACCTGGATCCAATCCCCCAGGGAAAAGGGTTTTTCAAACTGGATGAGAAGGCCGGAAATGAAACTGCCTATGGTGTCCTGCATGGACAGGCCGATGATGGCGGTAAGGATGGCGCTGGAGGTCAGTATGCTGGCCGGGTCGATGTTGAAGGCCGATTTGATGGCGCTGATGGCCAGCACGATGACCACGAGGAATTTGCACAGGTCGATGAAGTAGTGGTTCACGGCTTTTTTCTTGACGCGCCGGATATACAAGTCGGCGTATACGCCGTCCAGCATGTTGCGTATGAAAAGCCACCAGAGCAGGGTTTTTCCAAGAATGAGCGGCGTGTCCAGCAGGGGGGCTGTCCACCTTGACCACGATGAGGCGGTCCACCGCATAGATCAGGCAGAGCAGAAAGGCCCATTTGATGGATCGGACAACCCCGTCGGGCACATTCAGGCGGCGGGCGAACAGCGTGAGCACTATCCTGAAGAAAACGAGCAGGGCGGCCAGGAATGCCAGGGCGATAAGCGTTTCCATGTGCAGGGAGAGCACCAGATGCCAGTACTGCCGGAGCAGTTCGAGATATTTTTCGACAACCATGAAGATCCTTTCGGCCCGGACGGGGCGGTGAAAAGGAGGGGGAGTTTTTTCATGCCTCCCCGAATTTTGTGCGAAAAGAAGATTCGATTTTTTTCAGAACGTGTTACGATGAAAAGGATATAGTATTTTGGTCCCGTTTGCATCCGAAGTCTTGCGACGGGAGGCGCTTATCGATCTGCGGGCGAAAAATCAAAGACTGGATAAAACATTTTGATTGCAGTATTGCTTGGAGTTGATTGTGGCAAGCGTGAAGCCCTGTTCATGAGGGGACATGATGCATCCGGGCCGGGAAAACGGTTTGGGTGTATCCGTGAACAAAATGTGCCGGCAGACAGTTGTGCCGTCGCGTATCGGTTACGCGCCGCGATTGTTTTGAGTCTCGACGCCTATGTGTCATGTCGGGAAGGAGGACACCCGGCAAGGAGCCATGTGTGAATCTTCAAACAGTGCATTTGGGTGAGGAAAGTAGCGGACCGGCGGGGTGCAAACGGCTTTCGCAGGGGGAGGTCGACAGGCAAAGCAGGATGTTTGTGGGAACCCCGCTCAGCAACTCGTTGGAGTTGCTTCCCTTGCCTGTGGTTGTCCTTAACGAGTGTCGTCAGGTGGTTTATTCCAATACCGGGTTCAGCCATCTGGTGCGGCGTATTTCAGCGGAAAATATTTTGGGCCGCAGGCCGGGCGAGGTGTTGGGGTGCGTGAACAGCGGAATTGGTCCCGGTGGCTGCGGAACCTCGGAATTTTGCGGGTTCTGCGGAGCTGTTCGGGCCATTCTGGATAGCCTGCGGGGACGGCCCGGTGTGCAGGAGTGCCATATCCAGTACAAGGAGGGCGACCGCGAAGACTCCATGGACGTACTGACGTTTTGTGCCCCGTTGCCCCTTATGGACGAAGAGTTCATTCAGTTCATGCTCATTGATGTGAGTGCGGACAAACGGCTCAAGACCATGGAGCGGATTTTTTTTCATGACCTCATGAACACGGCCTCGGGCGTGCATTCGTTGATCCAGCTTCTGGATCGTCAGAAAATTCCTGAAGATTCGAGGCAATGCGTGCACATGCTGCGTTCCTCAAGTTGCCAGCTCATGGGCGAAATCATGGATTATCGCAGTTTCGTGGCCATGGAGAGCGACGAACTCACGGCCAACCCCCTGCTGCTCAATGCCGGGCAGATGGTGGAGGATGTGCTTGCCGTGTATCGCAACCATATACTTGCCGCGGACAAGGCGATCAAGGTGGATCATGCGGACGGGCCGTTCACGTTCGAGGCGGACCCGGTGCTTTTCAAGCGAGTCCTGGGAAATATGGTCAAGAATGCCTTGGAGGCGACATCCAAGGGAGGGGCGATAAGCGTACAGACCCGGCGGGAAGGCCAGGACGCTGTCTTTTCCGTGCATAATCCGAGCTACATGATTCCGGCTGTCAGCTGTCATGTGTTCAAGCGTTTCTTTTCCACCAAGGGAACAGGGCGGGGATTGGGAACCTATTCCATGAAAATACTGACCGAGCGCTACATGGGCGGCAAGGTGGATTTCACCACGACCAAGAAGGCGGGTACCTGTTTTTCCGTTCGCGTTCCCCTTACAGGACTGTGCCAGTAGCCGTTGAGCGGGTTTTCCGTGGAGTCGGGACAGGGCGGCAGTGCGTTTGCGGACGCCTCGGGCCGTTTTACCGGGCAATTTCATCCACGATCTGGGCGGGTGCCACACTACTCAAGGATGATGGGCGTATGGAATCGTACACCCATTCGATTTTCCGCATTCCATACCACGGTTCCGTTTCGATCTGACACTACGGCATTAAGCGACTCCGGAAAATCATCAAAATGTATCTTTGCTCCACGGGGCAAGGGATTTCCTGCCCCCATGCGGAGGATCTCGGCTGAAACCCCGCCACAACTGATGTCTCGGAGCATGCAGATGTACTCCTCCCCGGCTTCGCTGCACAGGAATCCGAAGTTCGGCTTCAGGCGAAACCTTTCGTGTTGACGAAGTTCCCGGTCGTGCTTTTCCATGGCCTCCTCCTGAATGAAAACAATTCTGGCTGTCTGCCAAATGTCCGACAGCCTCGCAGTTTAAAAAAAAGACTCGTTGGCAGTTCTTGGTTTTTCCGAGCCTTTTCTGCAGGCGACAGGGCGGCTTTGCAATCAACCCGAATGTTTTCCAGGAATCTCTGGGAAGTGCAGCCCGGCTGCTCGCCAGTTTTTTGATGCCGTAGAGTTTGATGATGTTGATTTATAAATGCTTTCATCGTGTTGTGCGGCTCTTCGTGTCGGCATCCCGCACGCTGCGACAGGGCACTACCTGTATGTTACCTGAATATCACCGTGGGGAGCAAGCGCAAGTAGGGAAATTGCGTATTTTTCGGCTTTTTTTCAATTCTTCCCGCATGTCTTCCAGCGCATCGGCATAGCGCTGGCGAAACGCGGGGCCTTGGTCGGAGAATTGCTGGAGGCGTTCCTGCTGGCTGTCGATCCATGGAAGGAGCGCGGGATTTTTTTTGATTCCGGCGTATTTTCGGACCATGTGCAGGGTATTGTGGCAGATGGGCATCTCCTGGCCGCGTGTAGCCAGAAACTTGCTGAAGTCTTCGTTTGGCCGCCAGAAAAATGACCCCACGGCCCGCGCCGCCTGATAGTTTCCACCCGACTGGAGCAAGGCGGCCAACCCGTCGCGATCCAGGATTTCCGGGCGAAATTCCTGTTGCAGCCATTCCAGTTTCGGGCGTTCTTCCGGGGCGTAGCGGACTTGTCCTGTCTCCAGAAAGCTTTCCATGGTCCTGGCGAGAGCCTCCCACATGGGACCGATGTGTTCCAGGTCGCGTCGGATGGAGAGACGCCCGTTTTCCTGTTCCTCGGGCAGCCGGATGCGGAGAAAGGGGCAATGCGTTTCGATGGACTGGCCTTCGACCTCCCAGATTCCGCCGAATACCCGGTCCAGGTTGATGACGTGGCAGTCCGGCAGTCCGGCGGCCCACTGTTCAATGAGCGGAGCAGCCTGTCGCCACGCTGTTTCCCAGCATTCGAGATAGGAATGGGGATGAGGCCCGAACATGGGAAAGTGGGACAGACGCGTGAGAATGACAATGGGTGTGCCGGGGCGACGTTTTCGAAACCATTCCACCATGTTGGCGAAACGGGCCAGGTAGGTTTCCGGGTTGACCTTGATAAGACTGCAATTCTCTCGTACCCAACGGCCGAACTGCTCGGAGTGTTCCATGGCCTCCGGGTCGATGAAAAAAATGTAGTCGTCCTTTTTGTGGCCGAAAAGGGGAGTGGCTTCGTGGAACAGGTTGAACACGGCCACTTCCGGGTCTGCCTCCGTATCGTCAAGAATTTGGAATTGGCAGGCCAGGGAACGGTCCAGAAGAAAATTTTCGACCCGGGATTCCATGATGCGGTCGGCAAGTTCTTCCGGGATACGTCCGTCGGCCTTTGGGGCGGTGATGGGCGTGGCCAGGGTGTTCATCTGCACGTTATGGCCGCGGCGGGCCATTGCGTCGCACAGAAATGCGGTTTGACAGTTGCCGAAGAAATGCAGCATGTTCCCGTCCTTGGGTTGTGGTTGCATTGAAAAAGGCCGACCGGGGCGAGCCAGGAGAGCATCCGATCGTCATTGCTGCCCAAGGTATCTGCAAGGACGGGGCCAAACAATATCGATACTGAAAATTCATGCGCAGCATGCATGAGGGGTGGCGGGGTTTTTATTGCGTTTTTTGTACGTTACGTTTGTTTCGTTGTACGGTCTGTACCGGGAAAAGACGTTCATGGCTCAGGAGAGAATATGTTCATCCATTCGTTCGTGTTGGGGCCGCTGCAAACCAACTGCTATGTCATTTCGTCCCGGGGGCGCGCTGCCGTGGTGGATCCGGGCGACGATCCGGCATTGCCTTTGGCCTACATCCGGAAGTTCGGATTCCGAGTGGAACACATTCTTCTGACCCATCTGCACCATGACCACATGGGGGGCGTTGCCCCGGTGGTGGAGGCGACGGATGCTCCTGTGCTGGCCGGAGCCGCGGACTCCTTTCTGTTGGAAGCCAATGTGCGGGCGGGGCAGACCGGCTTCGCGTTCACTCCGGTTGCAGCGGGGATGCTTCGTATTATAGGACTGCCGTGCATGGTTCTGGAAACACCGGGGCATACGCCCGGGTCCTTGAGTTTTTTCTTT
Organism: Desulfovibrionaceae bacterium; assembly: GCA_963665185.2. Classification (GTDB taxonomy): domain Bacteria; phylum Desulfobacterota; class Desulfovibrionia; order Desulfovibrionales; family Desulfovibrionaceae. The sequence continues at coordinate 117,587 of CAXXPO010000024.1, forward strand.
CCCGAGGCGGACGTGGTTTTCACTGGCGATCTGATTTTTCATCGGGGGATCGGACGCACCGACCATCCGTACGGGGACGGTCCCACGCTGTTCGACTCCATCCGCAGGCGGATTTTTATTTTGCCCGATGATACGGAGATTCATCCGGGCCATGGACCGGAAACAACTGTTGCCCGGGAAAAGGCCCGCAGGGTATTTGCCTGAAATGCGGGCATTCGGGGCGTGTGATGACTGTGGTTTCGGAATATGGACAGCCCTGGAAATGGGGCGGGCGGCCCGGAACCATGATGACGGCTGGCCGCCAGGATTTCCCCCGGCAGCCAGCAAGAATTGGCCGGATGTTGCGCGTGAACCGGGATTGTCAGATTTTTTCCACGGTCAGGGCGTCTTCAAATTTTGCGGTCAAGCGGTAGGTTGCGCCGTCGACTTCAAAAATGTGTTCCTGGGTTGGAAAAAGTTGTACATTGGGAGCGAACCCGTCATCAAGAAAAACATCCTTTGCTTCACCGTTGCTTTCAAAGCGGATTTGAACAGAGCTTCCAAGAACGACCATTTCTCCGTGGATAATGTCGCGCGGCAGGTCGGGCACTGAGTAGATGGACATGGAAAACCTCCTCGTTCAACGTGTATTCCGGGAACCGATGCCATTGGTTTATAAGCCGTCCGTTCGGGATGGCGAACCGCATATCCCCATGCGGCAATGGCCTTGTTTAAAGGTGAAAAAGTCGTGTACGGATCGGATGATTTTAAGTTGTCTCCCTATGAAAGGTGATTTGTTCCCATCTTGTTAATTATACATTTTCGGCAAAGTTGCAAGCGGAACCGAAAGAAAAAGCCACCTCGCGGCATGTTCCAGGACGCGGCAAAAAAAATGTGCTCTCTTTACCTTTAAAAAAAATGTGTCTATAAAGTACTCTGACAAAATATTTTTTTTGAGAAGAAAATGAGGGGGTGGCCAGAGCGGCCGGGGAACTCGTGGCCTCCACCATACATAAACATCGGCCAATTGGATGGGGTCAGAACTGATACGTCCAGGAGGGCAGGCATTTCGTTGGAAAAATTTGTTCATAAAAAAGTTGATCTGGTAGAAGCCAGGGCTTCGTGCCCTTCCTTACAACGCATACAAGGCCAGACCCAATGAATAACGTCAGACTTGATGCAGCCAAGGGACAGGAGTTTCTTGACAGCGTCACCAGGGAATCAGGGCAGGACGTGCGCCGTTGCTATCAGTGCGGCAAGTGTACGGCGGGCTGTCCCTTTTCATTTGTCTACGACTACACCGTGAGCCAAGTCATGCGCATGGTACAGGCCGGACAGAAAGAGGCCGTGCTTGCTTCCAAGGCGATTTGGTTGTGTGGTTCCTGCCAGGCGTGCACCACCCGCTGTCCATGCAACATCGATGTTGCCGGGGTCATGGAGGCTTTGCGCCATATGGCCCGGCGGGAAGGCTATGTTTCCGAAAAGGCTGTCAAGACCTTCTGGGATACCTTCCTGAATACCGTTGAACGCTACGGCAGGGTATACGAGCTCGGCCTGGTGGTTGAATACGTGGCCAAAACCGGGCGCGTGTTCACTGATGTGGACTTGGCCCCGACCATGCTGCTCAAGCGCAAACTCGATATCAAGCCACACAGTATCGAGGGCAAACAAGCGGTAGGCGACATCATTCGTAAGTTCAAAGCGAGGAAAACCACATGATATCCCTTGCCTATTACCCGGGCTGTTCCCAGCACGGCACGGCCAAGGAATATGAAATGTCGGTCCGGGCCTGCATGAAGGCCCTGGGTGTGGATCTTGTCGAGCTGAAGGACTGGAGTTGCTGCGGCTCTACTCCGGCCCACACCGTGGACCATAGCCTGGCTGCGGCCTTGGCCGCCCGCAACCTGCGGATCGCCAAGGACATGAACTATTCCCGTGTTGCCACTCCCTGCCCGAGCTGTCTGTCGGCCCTGCGCAACGCCGAAGTGCGCATTCAGGACGAGGAGTTTCGTAAGGAAGTCAACGAGCTGCTGGACGTGCCCTTTGAAGGCGGCGTGCATGCCCTGTCCATTCTGCAGGTGCTTTTCGAGGAGATCCGCCCCGAGGAAATCGCGGCCAAGGCCGTCAAGTCCATGAAGGGGATGGTCGCTGCTCCCTACTACGGCTGCCTCATGAACCGACCGCCCGATCTGATGCGGTTCGACGATCCGGAAAATCCCGTGGCCATGGACAACATTCTCAAGGCCCTGGGCGCCGAGGTGCCCGACTTTCCGGTCAAGCTGGAGTGTTGCGGCGCAAGTTTCAGCGTACCGCGCAAGGACATCGTCATGAACCTGTCCAACCGCATTCTCGGCGTGGCCTCGCGTCTCGGCTGCAACGCCATCGTGGTGGCCTGTCCGCTCTGCCAGCAGAACCTTGATCTGCGCCAGTCCCAGATCAATTCGGCCAACAACGCGAACTATAATATTCCGGTGCTCTACATCACCCAGGTCATAGGCTTGGCTCTCGGGCTTTCCCCCGAGGAACTGGGACTTGGCAAACTCGTGGTTTCGCCTTCCGGCCTGCTCTCCAAACTCGGCACCGAGGGGGATAAATCATGAGAATAGGTGTCTTTGTCTGCCACTGCGGCAGCAATATCGCGGGAACCGTGGACTGTCCCAAGGTCGCGGACATCGCCAAGGACTTCCCCGACGTGGTAATGGCCCAGGACCTCATGTACGCCTGTTCCGAGCCGGGACAGGATGCGGTGGTCCAGGCCATCAAAGAGCACAATCTCGACGGCGTGGTCGTGGCTTCCTGCTCCCCCCGGATGCACGAGAACACCTTCCGCCGGGCCGTGGAACGCGGCGGTCTGAACCGCTACATGTTCGAAATGGCCAACATCCGCGAGCATGTCTCCTGGATCGGCAAGGACATGGGCGCAAACAGCCGCAAAGCCGCCGACCTGGTGCGCGCTGCGGTTGAAAAGCTCCGCCTGGCCAAGCCCCTCACGCCCAAGCAGTTCGAGATCAACAAGCGTGTCATGGTCATTGGCGGCGGTGTTGCCGGCATCCAGGCCGCCCTGGATCTGGCCGACGGCGGACTGGAAGTGGTCCTGGTGGAAAAGCGCGCCTCCATCGGCGGCAAGATGTCCCAGCTGGACAAGACTTTTCCGACCATCGACTGCTCCACCTGCATCCTCGGTCCCAAGATGGTGGACATCGCCCAGCACCCGAAGATCAAGCTCATGGCCTATTCCGAGGTGGACTCCATCTCCGGCTACGTGGGCAACTTCGAGGTCACGGTGCGCAAGAAGTCCACCTTCGTGGACTGGGATAAATGTACCGGGTGCGGTTTGTGCGAGGAAAAATGCCCCAGCCGCAAGGCTCCGGACGAGTACAACGCCAACGTGGCCCCCGCCCGGGCCATCAAAATCGCCTTTCCCCAGGCCATTCCCAAGCGCGCGGTCATCAATGCCGACTACTGCATCCGACTGACCAAGGGAAAGTGCGGCAACTGCGCCAAGGTCTGCCCCTCCGAAGCCATCGACTTTGAAATGAAGGACGAACTGGTCACGGAAAACGTGGGTGCCATCATCGCGGCCACCGGGTTCGACGTTTTCGATCCTTCGGTCTACGGCGAGTACGGCGGCGGCCGATATCCCGACGTCATCACCTCCCTGCAGTACGAACGCATGCTTTCGGCCTCCGGACCTACCGGCGGGCATATCAAGCGCCCCTCGGACGGCCAGGAGCCCAAGACCGTGGTCTTCATCCAGTGCGTGGGTTCCCGCGACAAGTCCGTGGGCCGTCCGTACTGCTCTGGATTCTGCTGCATGTACACGGCCAAACAGGCCATCCAGACCCGGGACCACATTCCCGATTCCCAGGCCTATGTCTTTTATATCGACATCCGGGCCTTCCAGAAGAACTACGAGGAGTTCATCGACCGGGCCCGCGAGGAGTACGGCGTGAACTATGTGCGAGGCCGTGTCTCCAAGATCGCTCCGGACAGCGGAAAACTGATCGTGCGCGGTGCCGACACCCTGATGGGCAAGCAGGTCGAGGTCCATGCCGACCTGGTTGTTTTGGCCGTGGGCGGCCAGCCCTCCGCGGGCGCGCCGGCTCTGGCCGAAAAGCTGCGCATCTCCTACGACCAGTACGGCTTTTTCATGGAGGGGCACGTCAAGCTGCGTCCCGTGGAGACGAACACGGCAGGCGTCTATCTTGCCGGCGCATGCCAGGGGCTCAAGGACATTCCCACTTCCGTGGGGCAGGGGAGCGCGGCCGCGGCCAAGGTGCTTTCCCTGTTCTCGCGCGAGACCCTGGAGTCCGATCCGGCCATCTGCCAGGTCAACGAGGCCCGCTGCGTGGGCTGCGGCAAGTGCGTGGATACCTGTCCGTATCAGGCCCTGCGCCTGAAGGAAACGCGCTTCGGCATGAAGGCCGAGGTGCTGGAAACCGTGTGTCAGGGCTGCGGCATCTGCACTGTGACCTGTCCTGTCGGGGCATGCCAGTTGCAGAACTTTACTGACGATCAGATATTAGCCGAGGTGAATTCCTTATGTCGGACATGGAAGGAAGAGAGCTCAAGATAGTCGGGTTCCTGTGCAACTGGTGTTCGTACGGCGGCGCGGACACTGCGGGCGTTGGGCGTTTCACCCAGCCCACGGACCTGCGCATCGTGCGCATGCCCTGCACCGGCCGGGTAGATCCCCTGTTCGTGCTCAAGGCCCTTCTGGGCGGAGCCGACGGAGTCATCGTTTCCGGCTGCCACCCCAACGATTGTCACTACAACGAAGGCAACTTCTATGCCCGCCGTCGGCTGGAAGTGCTCAAGCGTTTTCTGCCCGTGCTGGGCATCGACCCCAGGCGTTTCGAGTACACCTGGGTGTCGGCTTCGGAAGGCCTGCGTTGGAAGGAGGTCGTGACCAAGTTCACGGCCCGGATTCATGAGGTCGGGCCTGCGCCCAGGCTGCTTTCCGATGAAGAAATCTCCAGCCGTTTCGCAGAAGGGATGGATATATGGCCCAGTTAGACGATATCAAAGCGGCAGTGAGAAAGGCCCTGCCCGACCTCGACGTGGTCGTGGGCTGGGAGCGCGGGTTCGATGCCCTGCACGCCACGCCGCTGTACATGTATGAGGATGCGGACGTGGACCGTCTCATATGGGACGCCTCCTGCGTGCACAACTTGGCCTCGTTCCTGCCCCAGCTCATGCAGGGCGAGAAAAAGGTAGGTGTGCTGGTTAAGGGGTGCGACAGCCGGTCCATCGTGGAACTGCTCCAGGAAAAGCTCGTCAAGCGCGAGAACCTGACCATCTTTGGCTTGCCTTGCCAGGGCGTGATCAGCCATTCCAAGGTCCGACGCCACGTGGATGTATCCACCGTGTCGGGAACCGACTTCGGAAAGGGCGATCTGTGTCTTCAGGTCAAGGACGGCGAAGTCTGCCTGTTGCGCGACGAGGCTGCGGCGGATAAGTGTCTTTCCTGCAAGTATCCCAACCCGCTGGTTTTCGACCAGATCGTCGGCGAGACCGTTGACCGGGAAAAGCCTGCCAAGGATCAGTTCGCCAGGCTTGAAGAGTTCGAATCGCTGCCTCTGGAAAAGCGTTTTGAGTTTTGGAAACGCGAAATGAGCCGCTGCATTCGCTGCTATGCCTGCCGCAACGCCTGTCCCATGTGCGTGTGCCGGGAGCATTGCATAGCCGAGAGCCGCGACCCCCATTGGCAGTCCGCGGAAACCACGGTGCAGGAAAAGCTTATGTTCCAGATGATCCACGCCATGCACCTGGCCGGACGCTGCACCGAGTGTGGAGAGTGTGAACGCGCCTGCCCCATGGACATTCCCATCCTCCTGTTCAAGTCCAAACTGAACAAGGAGATCCTCGACCTGTTTGATTACGAGGCCGGAGTGGACGAAACCGCCACGCCGCCCCTGTATACCTTTAAGGTGGAGGAGGATAAAATCGAGGAGGGCGATCTCTAATGGCCCCCAAATTCATAGCAAAAGACCGCATCGTTCCCTGGCTGAACGAGTTGCGTGCCAAGTTCAAGGTCCTGGTTCCCTCTGAAGAGAACGGTGCCATTGTCTACCGCGTGTTCGACGGCGAAACCCAGCCCGCTCTGGACAGACCCGCCAACATGCCGCCCAAGGAAGCCGTCTTCCCCCAGACCGAGGTGCTGCTGCGCTACAGGTACGACCGCCGCAGCGACGAGGAAAAGCGCAACGTCGAGGTGGAGGAAGTGCTGCCCGACGAGGCCTGCCTGGTTTTCGGCACAAGCCCCTGCGGCTCGCGCGGGTTCCAGGCCTTCGATCCGGTCTACAAGGGCAAAACAGTGGACGACCCCTACTTCCTCCGTCGTCGTGAACAGGCCGTGTTCGTCGCCGTGACCTGCACCAGGCCGACCACTACCTGCTTCTGCCATTGGGTGGGCTCCGGCCCGGCCGATCCGGACGGTTCCGACGTGCTGCTCACTCCGGTGGAGGGGGGCTACGTGGCCGAGGCCGTGACGGACAAGGGCAGGGCGCTGCTGGAAAGCGCGCAGGTCGAGGATGCGGGTGGACGCGTGGCCGAGGCCGAAGAGGTCAAGGCCGCGACCGTGAAGGCCCTGGGCGAGCCGGAAAGCCTGGAAGGCGCACCGGAAAAGGTGCTCTCGGTCTTCGAGGAGCTGGCGTTCTGGGAAAAGGAAGCGGCCCGCTGCATCAGCTGCGGCGCATGCACCTTTTTCTGTCCCACCTGCTATTGTTTCAACATTACGGACGAAGCCAGCGGGTTGGCCGGCGAACGCATCCGCACCTGGGACAGCTGCATGTTCCCGCTCTTCACGCGCGAGGCCAGCGGGCACAACCCGCGTCCCACCAAGGGGCATCGGCTGCGCAACCGCGTGCAGCACAAGTTCGCCTACTATCCCGGCATTCACGGCGGGCGGTTTGCCTGCACCGGATGCGGTCGCTGCATTCGTCAGTGTCCCTCCGGCGTGGACATCCGCCGCATCGTGCAAAACGCCATGAAACTTGCTTCGGAGGCCGAAGGTGAAAAATAATCCCTATCTGCCGGATATGGCCACCATTCTCGAGGTCATCGAGGAAAACCCGGCCATCAAGACCTTCCGTGTGCGCCTGAACAACGAGCAGCGCATGGAGGAGTTCACGTTCGAGCCTGGTCAGGTGGCACAGCTCTCCCTGTTCGGGGTGGGCGAGTCCACGTTCGTCATCAACTCCTCGCCCACGCGCATGGACTATCTTCAGTTCAGCGTCATGCGCACCGGCGAGGTGACCACCCGCCTGCACCAGCTCAAGGCGGGCGACCAGATCGGCGTGCGAGCTCCGCTGGGCAACTGGTTCCCCTACAACGACATGAAGGGGAAGGACGCCTACTTCATCGGCGGCGGCATCGGCGTTGCTCCGCTGCGTACACTCATCCAATTTATGCTGGACAACCGCGAGGACTACGGAAAGATCACCGTGCTCTACGGCGCGCGCACTCCCGACGACTTCTGCTACAAGGAAGATATGGCCGAGTGGAACGAGCGCGACGACATCGACCTGATCCAGACCGTGGACAACGTATGCACTTTGTGGAACGGCTGCGTGGGCCTGGTGCCCAACGTACTTCTGGAGCAGAACCCCAGCCCTGAAAACGCAGTGGCCGTGACCTGCGGCCCGCCCATCATGATCAAGTTCACGCTTCAGGCTCTGGAGAAACTCAAGTTCGGCGACGACCAGATCATCACCACCCTTGAGCGCCGCATGAAATGCGGCGTGGGTCTGTGCGGCCGCTGCAACATCGGCCCGCAGTACGTGTGTGTGGACGGACCCGTCTACACCGCGGCCCAGCTCAAGAAACTTCCCAACGAGATGTAGCTTTTTTCGGGCGTTTGGCAAAAGAACCCGTTTTATGGGGTTGCCAAACGCCCGAACAATCGTTAGTACTCTCTTCTTTTCCTGATCCTTTTGGAGGTAACCCCGATGAAAAAAGATATTCATCCGAAGGTGTACAAAGCCACCTTCCGTTGCAACTGCGGCCACGAGGCCGAAATCGTGTCCACCAAGGGCGAAACCGTGACCGTTGAAATCTGCTCTCAGTGTCATCCGTTTTACACTGGCAAGCAGCGTTTTGTGGACACCGCCGGACGCATTGACCGTTTCAAGAAAAAGTACGCTCAGTTCCAGAAGTAGCTTGCGGTTCTGCCACTTGGTGGTGCCGTCCGCTGGCGACAAGGCTGCAAAAATATCATGTCCCTGTGGATGCGGCAGCATACCAAAGGGACATGATGTTTTGCAGTCTTTTGTCGTGTCTTTGCTTATGGGCTGTATCCGGTCTGCCCGGCGAACGATTTGATCCTTTTACTCCAGAGGGGAACCACCATGCTCAAACCCATTTGTACGGCACTTGCTTCCAGCGTGGGCGGACAGGCCGTGATGGAAGGCGTGATGATGCGCGATGGCGACAATCTGGCCATTGCCGTGCGCAAGCAGAGCGGAGACATCAAGGTAGAGGTCCGTCCCTGGTTCTCCATGATGCGCTACGACTGGCTGAAAAAACCGTACCTGCGGGGTTTTCCCGTCCTTGTGGAAACCATGGTCAACGGCATCAAGGCGCTCAATTTTTCCGCCCAGGAGGCCCTGGACGAAGAAGAAGAGGAAATCGGCACTTGGGCCCTCGCGGGCACGGTGTCCTTCGCCGTGGTCATGGCGCTGGGGCTGTTCGTTGTCCTGCCCCATCTGGTTTCCATGGGGTTCAACGCCCTGGGATGGGCGGGCGGGGTCAAAAGCCTGAGCTTTCACGCCTGGGACGGACTGTTCAAATTCGTCGTTTTCGTGGGGTACATTCTGGCCATTTCCATGATTCCGGACATCCGTCGCGTGTTTCAGTACCATGGGGCGGAGCACAAGACCATCTGGGCCTTCGAGTCCGGCGGGAAACTCGTCCCCAGCGAAGCGGGCAAATTCAGTCGCCTGCATCCTCGTTGCGGAACCACGTTTCTTCTGTTCGTCCTGGCCATCAGCATTCTGCTGTACGCGGTGCTGGTTCCGGCCTTGCTGTACATCTGGGCACCCGAGGGAACCATCTGGCGTCAGCTGTACGCCCTGGTGCTCAAATTGTTTTTCATGATTCCGGTCAGCTGCATTGCCTATGAAATGATCAAGGCCGCAGGAAAGCATCAGGACAAGCTTGTCTTTCGTGTGTTGAGCTGGCCTGGAATGTTCATGCAGCTTTTGACCACGCACGAACCCGACGAGAAGCAGCTTGAGGTGGCCATTGCCGCGCTCAAGGGAGCGGTCGGAGAAAGGGCCGGACAGGCACAGGCGGCAACCGTCGCTTCCTCCGGTTCGGCATCGGGCTCATGCGCTTGCCGCTAGTCCGTGGCCGCCGGTTTTTTTCTTCTTCGCCATTCACGTTTTTAACCAAGAGTTGTGATCAATGTTCGCCAAGCTCGAATCCCTGGAACGCAAGTACGAGGAACTGGAAAAAGAACTCAGTTCTCCGGATGTGTTCGATGACCAGGATCGCTATAAAAAACTGACCAAGAGTCATGCCGACCTGGCCGATGTGGTCGTTCTGTTCCGCAAATACCGCAGTCTCAAAGAGGAACTTGAAGAAAACAAGGAAATGCTCTCGGACAGCGATCCTGAAATCAGGCAGATGGCGGAAGCCGAAATCAAGTCCATCCGGGCTGAACTTCCCAAAATCGAGGAGGAGATGCAGGTTCTGCTCCTGCCTGCGAACCCCCTTGACGAGAAGAACATCATCCTGGAAATCCGGGCAGGAACGGGGGGGGAAGAAGCCGCTCTGTTCGCTGCCGAACTGTTCCGCATGTACAGCCGTTTTGCCGAAGTCATGCGCTGGAAGATCGAGATAATGAGCGCTCACGACACCGGGAACCGGCGGATTCAAGGAAATCATCGCCAACATTTCCGGCAACCGCGTGTACTCCTGGCTCAAGTTCGAGTCCGGCACGCACCGGGTGCAGCGTGTTCCCGCCACAGAATCCCAGGGACGCATCCATACCTCCGCCGTGACCGTGGCCATCATGCCGGAAGCCGAGGAGGTGGATGTCGATATCGCCCCCAATGAACTGCGCGTGGACGTGTTCCGTTCTTCCGGGCCGGGCGGGCAGAGTGTCAACACCACGGACTCGGCCATACGCGTCACCCACATTCCCACCGGGCTGGTGGTTATCTGTCAGGACGAAAAGTCCCAGCACAAGAACAAGGCCAAAGCCCTCAAGGTACTGCGTTCCCGCCTCTTGCAGCTCAAGCAGGACGAGCAGAAGGAAAAGGAAGACGAGGCGCGGCGCTCCCAGGTGGGAACCGGCGACCGCTCGGGACGCATCCGTACCTATAATTTTCCCCAGGGGCGTGTTTCCGACCACCGTATCAACCTGACTTTGTACAAGCTGGACACCTTCATGGAAGGCGACCTCAAGGAAATGGTCGATGCCCTTGCCGCCCACTATCAGGCCGAGGCGCTCAAGGCCCAGGCCGACGATGCGTAGATAGAGAAAGTGCCTCCGGTGTTCGGGGGGAAGTGATCTCCCTCGCTCACCCTGCTTTCCATCTATGGCAAACGCCCCGCCGGTCATCTCCGGCGGGGCGTTTGCCATAGATGGAAAGCAGGGTAAAGAAGAAGGAATGGGGATGTTGTTAAAAGAGTTGCTGAGAAAATGGGAAAGTGAGCTGGAAGCGGAGGGAGTGGATTCGCCTCGTCTTTCCGTACAGCTTCTTGCAGCGCATGTGCTGGGGCTGGACAGGGTGGACATGCTGCTTGATGCGGGGAAGGAGTTGGGGGGGGGGGAGGAGGCGGAGATCGAACGGCTGGTGAAACGGCGGCGGACAGGGGAGCCGGTGGCCTACATTTTGGGAGAGAAGGAATTTTACGGGCTGCCTTTTGCCGTGGGGCCCGGAGTGCTTGTTCCCAGACCGGAAACCGAGCTTATCGTGGACCGGGTGCGCGAATTGCATGGAGAGGATGAGGAACTGTGGCTGGCGGATTTCGGGGCGGGCAGCGGAGCCTTGGCCGTGGCCATGGCAAAGGTATATTCCAGGTCACAGGTTGTGGCGGTGGAGCTGAGCCGGGAAGCGCTTCCATATATAATGAAGAATGCGATACGGAATCAGGTGGGTGGAAAACTGCTGGTGGTGCAGGCCGACTTTTGCCGGCCTGTGGTTCGGTCCGGGGCGTTTCATGTGGTTGTGGCCAATCCGCCCTACATCAAGCCGGGAAGAGTATCTTGGACTCAGTTCCGAGGTGTCGCTCTTTGAACCACGGAGTGCGTTGACGGCCTGGAGACACTGGACTGGAACAGTTTGCCCTGCTTGCAGCACAAGCTTGGCAGGCGTTGTTGCCGGGAGGATGGTTTTTCATGGAGATCGGTTGCGGGCAGGGGGAGGATGCTCTGCGCGAAATCCAACGGAACGCCGTCTGGGAGAGTCTCGGGGTGCTCAGAGATCTGGCGGGGTTGGACAGGGTGGTCTGGGGGGTGTCAGGACAAAAGGATGCTTCCGGGGAAATCTGTCCGAGGTAAGGCTGGGACAATGGATGTGCCGTCAAGTCATGAGA
>CAXXPO010000025.1:0-260999 GCA_963665185.2 Desulfovibrionaceae bacterium
GCGAAAATGTTCGTTGTCCACGAATCCTGGGTTTTTCGCGGCCACGCCCCCGGCGATGAACAGTCCGCCCGTGGCCAGCACGTTGAACACGTAATGTCGGCAGGCCCTGGCGTAGAACCGGGCATACATGCGAAAGGCCCCGGTGTCCGGGGTGATGTGGAGGGCCGCCTCCTCGGGCGGCAGGTCCTTGCCTTCGAAATAGCGCACCAGCATGCTCAGGCCGCGTCCGGTGATGATGTCGTCGCCCGTCAGGTAGGGCTGGTTGAATGCGCTGCAGGCGAACCGCATGTATTCGATTTCCTCTCCGTCCATGAACGGAAACATGACGTGCCCGGCCTCGGCAGGCACGGCCACGTAGCCGTTGCGCCTGTCCGGGACCAGGGCGCAGTGGCCCAGTCCCGTGCCTGCGCCGATGACGCCGATGGTTCCGTTGTGATCCGCTTCGCCCGGTTTGATGAGCATGGCGTCTCGGACGGCATCGGTGCGGCAGGCATACGCCTGGGCTTCGAAGTCGTTGATCAGGTGCACATGGGAATTACCCACGGCCTGGTGGTCGCGTTCCAGGTCTATGTCCCACTGCACATTGGCCATATCCACCCGCAGGTCGTCTTCCACCGGGCCGGGAACCGCCAGAACCATGGCGTCGCATTTTTCCGGGGGTGGGGGAATTTTTCTGCCCGGAGGTCGGCCAGAATGCCCTGGAATGTTTCCGCCTGATGGGTTTTGAGCCATGTCTGTTCCAGAAGCGTCAGGTTGCCTTGCTCATCGGCCTTGAAGGCGGCGAAGCGGCTGTTGGTTCCTCCGATATCGGCCGCGAGGATCGTGCTCATATATTATCTCCGATCGGATAGTGTTGTGGGACGGTGCGGGTTATGTTCCGCGTCACGCGCTTTTTACCATAATTCGGCCCCGGATGCATGGCAGGGATGTTCAATCCGGTAAATCAATGGTAAAAAAATAATCCTGTCTGAGAAGACTTTTCTTTGTTCATACGAAGAATGCAAGGAGTTCAAATGGAACGCAATGTATATCTTAAGACCATTCCCCTGGCAGGTGCGCTGAAACAGCTGAAATCGACCCTGGACCGCGATGCCCTGGTCGGGGTGGAAACCCTGGCCGTGCATAATGCCCTGGACCGGGTGACCGCCTGTGCGGTGTTCGCCAGTCGTCCTCTCCCACGTTTCACGCCGCGGCCATGGACGGCATTGCCGTGCGTTCCCGGGAAACTTTCGGCGCGCGCGAGGACGAACCCCTGCATCTGGTCAAGGACAGGGATTTTGTCTGGGTCAATACCGGCAATCCCCTTCCCGAGGGGATGGACGCGGTCATCATGGTGGAAAACGTGATCGAGTCTGGCGACGACCTGCTCATAGAGGCTCCGGCCTTTCCCTGGCAGAACGTGCGGCGCATCGGCGAGGACATTGTGGCCACGGAACTCGTCATGCCGCGCAACCATGTGCTGTCGGGCTTTGATCTGGCCGCCCTGCTCACCGGCGGCATTTTCGACGTGGATGTATACGAAACCATCCGCATGCGGATCATTCCCACGGGCGACGAAGTGCTGGACTTTACCCGCAGGCCCAAGCCAAGACCGGGCGAAGTCATTGAAAGCAATTCGGTCATGCTTTCCTCCATGGCGATCCAGCGCGGAATTGCAGCCGAGCGCGTTCCGCCGGTTGCGGACTCCATGGAAGCCATCGAGGCCGCCGTCAGAAAGGCCCTGGACGAGGGCATGCACGTGGTTGTCATCGGCGCGGGATCATCCGCGGGCAGCAAGGATTTCACCCGTGCCGTCATGGAACGTGTGGGGCAGGTCATTGTGCACGGCGTGGCCGCCATGCCCGGCAAGCCCAGTCTGCTCGGCGTCGCTGAAAACGGCGCGCTTTTGGTGGGAGCTCCGGGGTATCCGGTGTCGTCCATGATCTGCTTTGAAAAACTGGTGCTGCCGCTGTGCGACTGGCTGGTGCGGCGCACGGATTTTCAGCGCGAAACCCTGCCCGTGGTGCTTACGCGCAGTGTGCCTTCCAAGTTGGGGCGGGAGGAGTTCATCCGGCTGGCCATCGGCCGGGCGGGCAAGGCCTGGGTGGCCACACCGCTGGGCCGTGGGGCGGGCATGATCTCCACCCTGACCAAGGCGCAGGGCATGAGCTGCATTCCGGCCAACAGCGAGGGGGGTGGAAGCGGGCAAGACCGTGAATGCCGAACTGTTCGTTCCGCGGCGTACCCTGGAACAGACCCTCATCTGCGTGGGCAGCCACGACAACACCCTGGACCTGCTGGCCGACGAACTCATGGGCCGGGTGGGCAGCGGAAGCAAGGACACGGCCATCCGGCTGGCATCCACCCATGTGGGGTCCATGGGCGGCATCATGGCGCTCAAGAACGCCTCGGCCATGTGCGCGGGGGCGCATTTGTTCGACCCGGAAAGCGGGGATTTCAACTTTCCCTTTCTCAGGAAATATGTCCCTGAAATTCGTATGGTGGTCGTCAATCTGGCCATACGCCATCAGGGGCTTATCGTGGCCAAGGGCAATCCCAGGGATATCGTGGATGTAAACGATCTGGCCCGGGACGATGTGCGTTTCATCAATCGGCAGCGGGGCGCGGGAACGCGCATCCTGTGCGACTACCACCTGGAAAAGGCGGGCATTTCCACGGACCGGGTGGCAGGATACACCAAGGAGGAGTTCACCCACATGGCCGTGGCCGTGAACGTCCTGACAGGAGCCGCTGACTGCGGCCTGGGCATCTATGCCGCGGCCAAGGCCCTGGACCTGGATTTCGTGCCCCTTGCGCGGGAGCGCTATGACATTCTCATCCCTTGGCAGTATATGGACGACCCCAAGATCAAGGCCCTGCTGGATCTGCTTCAATCCGTGGACATCCGCGGCAAGATCGAGGCCCAGGGCGGTTACGAGACCACCCTGACCGGACAGATCATGCACGAGGGGATCTGCCTGGGCGAAAGAGGCTGATGCCGACGGGAGACGATCTTTCAAAAGTAAGAATCCCCGCAGGAGTCTGCCTCCTGCGGGGATTCTTACTTTTGTCTTGTGCGTCCGGCTAGCCGAAATTGGCGGCGTAACGCTTCCAGAATTCGTCCTGGGTGAAGCTGTGGCCCTGCGGCTGGCTCTGCTCCACGCAGTAGACCGCGGCCACGGCTCCGATCCGGCAGGATTCCTCAAGGGATTTTCCCGAGACAAGCCCCTTGATGACACCGGCCCGGAACGCGTCGCCGGCTCCGGTAGGGTCTTTGATGACCTGCGCCTTGACCGCGGGAATGTCGGTCTGGCCGTCTTTGGTGATGATCCGCGAGCCGTGTTCACCCAGGGTCACGATGATGCGGTCCGTCAACTGCAGCAGCTCGGCTACAGTCTTGCCCGTTGCCTTCATGACCATTTCCAGTTCGTAGTCGTTGGAAACCAGGGCATAGGCTCCGTCGATGGCGGCAAGCATCTGCTTGCCGGAAAGTACGGGGATCTGCTGGCCCGGATCGAAGAAATAGGAAATTCCCATTTTTTTGTAGCGTTCGGGATATTCGGTCATGTCGTCCACATTGCCGGGGGAAACGCAGGCAAAGCTTTGCGCCGCGTCCACACCGCCAAAGTCGTAGGACGTGGCGTACTTGAGCGCTCCGGGGTTGAATCCCGTGATCTGGTTGTTGGTCATGTCCGTGAAAATGTAGCAGCCGCCCGTGAATTCGTCCTCGACGCGGCGGATGCCGTCCAGAGGCAGGCCGAGGGAGTCCATGGCTTCGGCGTACGGATCAAAGTCCTTGCCTCCGGCGGTTGCCACCACGGTGGGATGCTCGCCCAGCAGGGCCAGGCTGTAGGCGATGTTGCCGGCGGTTCCGCCCCGCATTTCCTGAAGGCCGTTGACCATGAAGGAAACGTTCAGGGTGTGGATCTTGTCCGGCAGGATGTGTTCCTGGAACTTGCCGGGAAACGGCATGATGCGGTCGTAGCAGAGGGAGCCGGTGAGAAAGATCGCCATCTAGAAATTGCCTCCGTCGATCACTTCCTCCACCCACCTGGCGTATTCCGCATTGACCTTGAGGATGGGTTCTGCTGTCACGGCGGGCAGGTCGTATGGGTGCATTTCTTTGATATCCTTGATGATGTGGCGGACCGTGCGCATGAGTGTCTTGCAGATGAGCAGGACTTCGGCCTCTTCCTTCATTTCACCTTCCCAAAGGTACATGGAGGTGGCGTTTTCCACGATGTTGACGCAGGCGACATAGCGTTTTTCCAGAAGGATGCGGGCGATGCGCTTGCCCTCTTCCAGGGACGGGGCGGGAATGTAAATGGATGCCAGGGACATGGTATACCTCCGAGCGGGTGTGGGTACGTGACGCAGCTGTCGAAAGCATGGGTTGTAGCGCATGGATGCGTTCGACACAAGGGCGCAGGGGCATAAGGCGGGGCCGTGTTTTTTGTTCCGGTTGACTGCACAGCCCGACTTGAGGAACAAATACGGACCAACCCGATGTGTTCTCCACTGCACCCTCAGCATTTTCAAGGACTATTGCGATGAACATCAAGGACTACGCCCGCTCCATCCAGAAGGCCCTGTACGCCGCCTACACCATTGGCCCGGCATTTTTGAATTTCCGCACTCCATGGGAACTGCTTCTGGCCACCGTGCTTTCGGCCCAATGCACGGACGAACGGGTGAACATGGTCACACCCGCTGTTTTCGCCAAATGGCCCGGCCCGGAAGAATTGATGCATGCCTCGCAGGAGGAGTTGGAGCGGGTCATCCGTTCCACGGGGTTTTTCCGCAACAAGGCCAGGAATCTGCGCCTTGCCGCGCGCATGGTGGTGGAAGAATACGGGGGAGAGGTTCCGCAGACCATGGACGAACTGCTGCGACTGCCCGGCGTGGCCCGCAAGACCGCCAACATAGTGCTTACCCAGGCGTACGGGGTCGTGGACGGGATCGCCGTGGACACGCATGTCCGGCGTCTGGCCATGCGCCTCGGACTGACGGAATCCGACAAGCCCGAGCGTATTGAAAAGGATTTGTGCCAGGCCTTTGACAAGAGCACCTGGGGAGATATGAACCACCTGCTCATCATGCACGGCCGGACCGTATGCATGGCCCGAAAGCCGCTCTGTTCAGGCTGCATGCTGGCTGCCGGGTGCCCGAAAAAAGGGGTGAAAAGCGCGGCGTAGCAGGGTATGTTCCCGAAAACATTTTGCCTGTCCCTGGCGAACATCCTGGGCAGGAGGGGAAAACATCGCAGGGCGCGGTCCTGCCGGAGAATATAACCACATGGACAAACTCGTCATCAAGGGCAACGGTCCGCTGCATGGAAAAATCAGCATCAGCGGCGCCAAAAACGCGGCCCTGCCCATCCTTATGGCCTGCATCATGCCCAACGGTCCCATTGAACTGACCAACGTTCCCAAACTGGCCGACATCGGCACCTCGTGCAAACTGCTCAACATCCTGGGCTGCGAGACCGTGTTCGACAACGGGACGGTGCGCATCGAATGCGGCAAACGCAATCACGAGGCGCCCTACGATCTGGTGCGTACCATGCGTGCCTCCGTGCTTTGCCTGGGGCCGCTTCTGGCCACCCTGGGCGAGGCCAAGGTCGCCCTGCCCGGCGGCTGCGCCATCGGCGCACGACCCGTGGACCTGCACCTCAAGGGACTGGAAGCCCTGGGCGCGACCTTCGAGCTGACCGAAGGTTATATCGAAGGCCGTTGCGACGGACTCAGAGGGGCGCACATCACTTTTGACTTCCCGTCCGTGGGAGCGACAGAACATATTCTCATGGCTGCCAGCCTTGCCGAGGGCGAAACCATCCTGGAAAATTGCGCGCGGGAACCGGAAGTCACGGACCTGGCCAATTTTCTCAATGCCTGCGGCGCGAAGATCACGGGCATGGGAACCAGTATTCTGAAAATTCAGGGGGTTCCCGAACTCCGGGGCTGCCAGTACCGGGTCATGGCCGACCGCATCGAGGCCGGGACCTACATGGTGGCCGCGGCCATCACGGATGGCGAATTGTTTCTGGAGGACTGCCCGTTTCACGAGATGGACGGTGTGGCCTACAAGCTGCGGGAGATGGGCGTGTGGATTCATGAAAAGCCCACGGGCGTACTGGTGCGGCGCGGCACCGAGCTGGTGGGGGTGGACGTGAACACCCGGCCCCATCCGGGCTACCCCACGGACATGCAGGCCCAGATTACAGCCCTGATGTGTCTGGCCAAGGGGGCCAGCACTGTGGAGGAAAATATTTTCGAGAACCGCTTCATGCATGTAATGGAAATGGTGCGCATGGGCGCGGACATCCGCATCAAGGGCCGCACGGCCATGATTCGCGGAGTGGACCGGCTCAAGGGAGCGCCGGTCATGGCTTCTGACCTGCGGGCCAGCGCGTCCCTGGTTCTGGCCGGACTGGCTGCCAAGGGCAGCACCGAGGTGCGTCGTATCTACCACCTGGACCGGGGCTATGAAAATATCGAGCAGAAGCTCAACGGAGCCGGAGCCAATATCCAGCGGCTGAAACAATAAATCCGGGCTGCTGATGGAGGTTTGATGGCTGCAAAGGATTCAAACCCTCGCGTATCGAGAGCTATGCGTTGTCCTTGAATTTTTTACGCGCCTTGTTTCCAAATCATTCTGGGCAGCCTGTTTGTACGGTGTGTTTTTTTGAAGCGGGGGCATCTGCTCCCGTTTTTTCATATGTTTTTCAGCCCGATACGCACATCCGTTCCGTCTATCTCCAACAGGGCGTAGCCGCCCGATGACAACATGCCCGGATTGACCGTGGGAGTCGTGCCTATCATCTCAAAGGCTCGTGCCTCGTGGATGTGTCCGGTCAGGCAGGCGGCGGGATGGCGAGATTCTATGAAGGCGCGTACGCCCGGACTGCCCACATGCACGCCTTCGCGGATGCGGTCCAGGGCCGAGTCGGCAGGCGGGGTATGGACCACCAGCACAAAGGCGGGGTAGTCCCTGACACGTCGATAGGTTTCTTCCAGCCATGCGACGAGGGTCTCCTCCGGCGCCTCGCTGGGCGTGCTGAACGGGGTGGGGGTGGAGTAGCCCACGCCCATGACCGCCACTTCCGGGGTCAGCTCATGTACGCTGCGGTGCAGGTTGATACCCGCTTCCTCCAGCCAGTCCGTGCAGTTCTCACGGTCCATGTTGCCTATCTGGGCAAGGACGTTGGGATTGAATCCGCGCACGGTGTCGATGATTTTCCCCACGGTGGACGGATTGCCGCAGTTGGTCATGTCGCCGCTGATGAGGATGCCGTCCGCCTCCCGTACTCCGGGGATGGAGCCCAGATTGCGCGTGTTTTCGTGAATGTCCCCGATGCCGATATATGTCGCCTTCATGATTTCCTTCCTTTTGGCGGACAATAGCAAAGGGAGCGGGGACGTATCAACCGTATTTGCCGCGTCGCATGTGTCCTTGTTCCATGAGGATGGTATTTATCCGCAATATGGAGTAGACTGTTTTCTTGATGAAGAAAGACAAAAACTCAATCAGATCGTGGCTTGTGGCCTTGCGCCGGGGGCAGCCGGTATACGAGGCGGAGGAACGCAACGCCCGTATAGTAGCGCGTCTTCTTTCCCTGGACTGCCTGCGCAGCGCACGGCAGGTGGTGGCGTATATGCCGGTGCGGGGCGAGGTGGACCCCCGGCCCGTCATCGAAGCGCTCTGGCAGCGTGGCGTACAGGTTCTTCTTCCCCGGTGCCGGCCGGACGAGCCGGGCAAAATGGATCTGGCCGGGTGCGCCTGTTACGAGGATTTACAGCCCGGCAGCTACGGCATTCCGGAACCCCGGGCGGAAGCCTGCCTGCCGTTCGATTCCCTGGCTCCCGATGTCGTCCTTGTTCCGGGAGTGGGGTTTGATCCGCAGGGGCACAGGCTGGGGTTCGGCGGCGGATACTATGACCGGCTTTTGGCCGGCAGTCCGTTTTCCCAGAGCCGCTATGTGGCCCTGGCCTACGATTTTCAGATTGTCGAGGATCTTCCCGGCGAGCCATGGGATATTTCCATGCATGCCATAGTTACTGACCAACGAATAATAGAGGTGCGCCCATGTTGTTGAATATTCCCACGCCGTTGACGATTCCCTTCACCTTTCCCGGTTTGCCATGCATCGGCTGCCTGTTCGGAACCCGCGTGGGCGGGGTGAGCTATGGACAGTTTCAAAAGGCCAACATGTCCTTCGAGGTGGGCGACGAACCTGCCAATGTCCGCTCCAACCGCAAGTCCGTCCTGCGCAGCATCGGCATCCACTATTGGTTCGAATTGACCCAGGTGCACGGTGCTGACATGGTTTTCGATCCCGAGCCCCCGCAGGACCCGGACCAGCCTGTTGGCAGGGCCGACGGACTGGCCACGTCCCGTCCCGAAGTCGCCCTGGTCATCAAGACCGCGGACTGCCAGCCCATCATGCTGGCGCACAAGGACGGCAACCATATCGCCGCGCTGCATGCAGGCTGGCGGGGCAATGTGCTGGATTTTCCGGGGCAGGGAGTTCGTGCCTTTTGCGATCACTACAGCCTGGATCCGGCGGACGTGTACGCCGTGCGCGGTCCCAGCCTTGGCCCGGCATCGAGCGAGTTCGAAAATTTCAAGCTTGAATTTGGCGACCGATTCGAACCTTACTACGACGAGGCCCGAAAGACCGTGGACCTGTGGCGCCTCACCCGCGACCAGTTGCAGGAGGCCGGTATCCGGCCCGCACATGTTTTTGGCCTGGACCTGTGCACCAAGGCTTTGGCGGACATGTTCTTTTCCTACCGCAGATCCCGTACCACAGGTCGGCAGGCGTCCCTGATATGGATAAGGGGTTGTTCGGAGTAAGGAAGAGTGGCGGGGAAGGCCTGAAGAAACAGAGAATGTGCGAGGGGGAAACCTCTTGAAAGAGGTTCTCCCCCTCGCGCTCCCCCTTCCCGAACTTTTTGCCATGTCATTCCGTCAAAATATTCATCGGCGGGAGAACCTCTTTCAAGAGCCAGCCAGGATGGCTGGGCGGTGCGAAGCACTGTGAGCCTCTGCAAAACCACGTTTTCGCAGAGGCGCTCCACGCAAAGGACAACATGTTCTTTGCGTATCCTGGCAATCAAGAGGTTCTCCCCCTCGCGCTTTCCCTTCCCGAACTTTTTGCCATGTCATTCCGTCAAAATATTCATCGGCGGGAGAACCTCTTTCAAGAGCCAGCCAGGATGGCTGGGCGGTGCGAAGCACTGTGAGCCTCTGCAAAACCACGTTTTCGCAGAGGCGCTCCACGCAAAGGACAACATGTTCTTTGCGTATCCTGGCAATCAAGAGGTTCTCCCCCTCGCGCTTTCCCTTCCCGAACTTTTTGCCATGTCATTCCGTCAAAATATTCATCGGCGGGAGAACCTCTCGTTTTTTCTTTCTGGATTTTTTTTTCAAGAGTAGGGCAGGCAATGTAGTTTTTTTCATTGGCCTTTAATCCACGAGAAATCCCCTTGAGCGTCAACGCTCAAGGGGATTTCTCGTGGATTAATTGCGGGGTCCGGGGCCATCATGGCCCCGGCGGAGTCCAGAGGCAGAGCCTCTGGCATATGCGGAAACGCTACTTGCGGTGCGGTTCCAGCTCGTCGAGAATTTCCTGCGGAACCTCGTAATGGGTTTCCTTGGCCTTGTCGATGGCTTCGATGGCCTTGTCGAACTCTTCCATTTCTATGTAGGTCATGGCCAGATTGTGATAGGCCGGGCCGAAGTTGGGTTCCAGCTCGATGGCTTTGGTGCTGTGCTTGATGGCGGACTCGAAGTCGCCTTCCATGAAGTGCAGCCCGCCGAGATTGGCATGGGCCTGTACGAATTTGGGGTCGCAGGTCAGGGCTTTTTTAAACGCCTTGACGGCCTTGTCGGCTTCGCCGCGCTGCATGTACACAAAACCGATGTTGGCGAAAGGCACGGCGAAAAATGGTTGTGCCTTGGCGGCTTCCAGGTTGTAGCGCAGGCAGCCTTCCATGTCTTCGCGGTACAGGCAGATGCCGCCCAGCTGCACGTAGGCTTCGGCCATCTTGGGAGATTCTTCCACTGCGGCCAGAAATTCCTTTTCCGCTTCCGTGAACATGCGTTTGGACAGGTAGGCCATGCCCAGGTTGTAGCGGGTGTTGGCACAGGTGGGGTGCTTGGCCAGCCTGCTTTTTTGTTCCTCAATATATTCTTCAACGTTTTTGGCCTGGGTGATGCTCATGATGTTTTCCTCTGGTGGTTTGTCGGCGGGCTAAAAAACTGATTCGCCTCTTTCCAGTTTGGCCTTGTCCTGGAGCATGCGCATGTACCAGCAGGCGAAATCGAACATGCCCAAGATGCGTTCATTTTCATTGATGACGCCCAGGGCCATTTCAAAAGCGCCTTTGGCATAGGTGTCGTTGTAGCGTTCTTCCGGAACCTGTTGCAGGAACCCCCGGATCAGCTCCTGGGTGGTCATCTGGTTGTTGTCCTGCCGCAGGTCGATGGGGTCCAGGGGCTTCTGAAAAGGGTCCCACTGTTCGTATCCTATCTTATCGATGAACTTGCGCCGACGGGGCGAAAGTTTTTCGTACATTTGCCGTTTCAGTTCGGCTTCCTGTTCCAGGGAAATGCTGCTCATCTTTCGTTCCCTCCCCCGCCGGGCGTTGCCTTTGCGGAGTCCTCGCCGGGTTCGCGTGCTCCGAGGTATTCCTTGTCGTAGGTGTTTTTCAGGGCGGTGGCCACCGGCACATGCACTATGTGCAGACCGCCGAAAGTGGAGTTGCAGCGCTGGACCATTTCCGCGCTCATGGCCACCAGCCTGTCCTGTATTTTTTCCATCTGCACGGACGGGTAGGCCTTGCCCTTCTGAAAGCCGGAGAGTCCGCAGGTGTGGGAGGTTCCGTCAAAGGCCGTGGGAATGCCGTACAAACGGCAGGTGATGGGCCTGTGGTCGTACAGTTCGCAACAGTCTTTCGTGTTCAGCAGAGGGCAGCGGACACGCTCTTTCCCCAAGGCGGCGAGCACTTCGTCGTCGTCGCGGCCTTTCTGTTTGTCCTTCCAGGCCTGGCGAACTATTTTTGCCTGGATGCGTTCGGCTTCATCCGCTCGTTGCAGGACGGCCTCCCTTTCCAGACCTGAGAATCTTTCATTGAAACGCTGGTTGAGATACATGGCCTCGATGAGGCTCAGGTCGAAAAGCGCGTGGCAGCAACTGCTGCATCCCACCTTGCAGGCGACTTCGGCGGAAAACTGGGAACGGACGTTTTCAAAAACCTTGTCCACCCCGGCGACCAGTTCTTCATATTGTCTGAACAGATCAGACATGTCCAAATCCATGCGGACCTCCCGGACCGGTTTCCGGCAGAGCGCGTTGCGCTGTCTGGACCGCACCGGCGTATGTGCCAGCCTGTGTGAACAGACTGTGCGGGTTGACGCGGCAACCCGTCAGATTGAGGACGGAATACGCTACAAAGCCGCAAGACGGCCGTTAACCGGTCCGAAACCAGCGGAAGCGTGTTTTCTACAGTTGGCAAACGATTAGGTTTTGGACGTTTAATGCCGAAAATCCCTCTCGTCAACACCGCCCTGTACAAAAAAGGGAGCGGTTATGGCAAACCGCTCCCTTTAGGAGTTCTTCCGAATAGCGACGGCTATTCTTCTTCAACCGTAATGGCGTCCTGTTCGCAAACTTCGATGCAGGACTCACAGCCCAGACATTCTTCTTCGTTTACGGGAACAGCTTTGCCGTCCTGCATTTCGTACACTTCAACAGGGCAAACATCTACACATTCGCCGTCGCCCACACACTTGTCCGCATCTACTACTACTCTGTAACCCATGTTTTCCTCCGTACAGGAATTTTTGCGGATGAACCGCCATTTGAATCCGATGTTATGCCCCGGTTTTTGCCGCTACGGGGCGGTTTCCAGAATGCTTGTTTTCTTGGGCATCCAAGACTGTTTTGCATTATCCTCATGGTCCTCACAGTGTCAAGGAGCAGATGAAAAATAGACGAATTGTGTGAAAAAGAAGGGGGTTCGCAAAAGGGCGCACTTGAGAAAAATCCTTGCCGTCCGGGGGGCACAGCCTGCCTGATGTTTTTTAGTCGTATTCCTGGCAGGTCATGCCGTGGGTGGGGGAGCGTTTTCCGCTATCGGCAGCGTAAAGGAGAACACATTGCCCAGATTGCGGGGTTCGTAGTTGACCGTGCCGCCGTGCAGGGCCACGACTTCGCGCACAAAGGACAGGCCGTGCCCCGTGCCGTATTCGCCCCCGGCGTTGCTGCCCCGGAAGCCTTCCTCGAAGAGGCGGTTGTTTTCCCCGCCGGGAATGTTCGGCCCTGAGGAGAACACGTAGATTTTGACCGCCTGTTTTCCCTGGGCAAAGGGGGAGGGAACCAATTCCCATCCGTAGGTGACGAATTTGTGTTTCACGCCGTCTTCGTCCACCGCGTCCTGGGCATATTTGGCCGCATTGGATACGAGGTTGGCGAAAACCTGGCTGATCAGGCCGAAGTCGGCCATTATGTGCACGTCCTGGCCGTCTTGTTCGGGCCGGGGGGATATGCTCACGCCGCGATCCTCGAAACGATGGCGGTAGCGTTCCAGCTGGGGTGCGATGATCCGGCTGAAAACAGCTACCGGGTGCATGTCCAGGACGTACCGTCCTTCCTCGAAATGGCTGCGGCGCAGCAGGGTTTCCAGGAACAGGCTTGTCTGTTCGTAGTGGCGGTAGATTTCGCTGTATTGGTCTATGAGCGCGTTAAAGGCATAGTCCATTTCGCGTTTGAGCAGGCGGCACTGGTGGGCGTTGCTGTTTTCAGCCTGGGTGCAGCCCTTGGTGAAACTGGAAAACTGGTCGCCTATTTCGCGCAAAACCTGGATTTTGCTTTCCAGCCGACGGTAGTAGAGTTTGAAATACATGTTGGGTACGATGACATTGTGGCCGATGTCTTCCACCAGCGTGCGGATGAATTGCAGATGTTCGCGGTTTTTCTGGCTGATTATGCGGGCATGCAGCCTGTATCCGATGCGGTTGGCGTATTTTTCGAAGAAGAGTTCGTCCTTGGCGGAGATGCTTTCGGCCGGGGAAAAAATGAGCAGGCCGATGATGTCACCGCGCGGGGTGAAAGGCAGGTGTTCCAAGAATTCCTTGTTGCCCTTGATGGGGATGAACAGACGTCCGTTTCGGCGCAGGGGGCGGGTCAGATCGTTGAGTTCATCCAGTTCTATATGTGGTCTGTTTTCCTGGGGAAGATCCGTGGTGCATTTGAATTCGAGCCGGTTGTCACGGTTCAGCATATACAGGGTCACGTCTTTTTCGAAAAAAACCTTGGGAACGACAACGGACAGTGCCCATAAATCGTCCGCGCCTCCGAATTCCTGTGCCAGATCGAAAAAAATGTTCAGGCTGCGGCTTTGCAGTTTGGAAAATTGGTATCGGTCGTAGTCGTCGATTTTTTCATGCACACGCCTGACAAGCCTGGACATTTTTTCATGCAATGATCCAGACCCGTTGGTTTCGGCAGGTTGGTCCGACTCGTGGGAGGGCATGCTCATGAAGACTCCGCAATATATGGTTCCGCCGCCCGGAATGGGCGGAACTCCGCATTTGGGGAGGAACCGCTGCTTTCTGGGGCAGAAACAGACAAAGAATATTGCCGTTGTCCCGGATAATTGCAGTTCCTCGGGAAAGAAATACACGTCGCACGTTACGAACAGGCTGCCGTTTGCCTGCCTGCTGCAAGAGAACCAGCCGGACCGGGAAAAGACCGCCGAACCGTGAACACAACCATATCCTTCATCCGGATACTCTGCCCAGAAAAAAGATTGTCCTTTTGTCGGCATTCCATTCGCTCGACATTCCTGCCCATTTCCAATCTACCTTAAATCGGGGCTTCGTTGCAACCTGCCGATTGGTGGTGTATGTTGACACACAAAGATCGGGAATCATGGAGGCAGGATGAAGGAAACCTCGTATCTTCAAGGGCGGGAGGAGTTGGTCGGCAAGCTGAAGAAGCTGCCGTCGCTCAGGTCGTTCAACGATTCCTATATAAAGGAGATCCTGGCTCTGAGCAAAATCCGCAAGTACGATCCCGGCGAGGTCATCATTCAGGAGGGACAGTACGACAGCTGGATGTATGTTCTTATCAGCGGCGAGGTGAAGGTCGTCAAGGGGGGGGAGGTCATCTCCCGTCTGGGCGGCACGGGAGATATCTTCGGCGAAATGGGAATCATCGACGGTGAGGCCCGTTCCGCCTCGATTTTTGCGGTTCGTCCCGTGACCTGCCTGGCTATGGATGCGTCATTTCTGGACCGCATGACTCCGGAAGACCAGAACGCGTTCTATTCCGTCCTGTACCGTTTGTTTTCTGAGATTCTGGCCGTCCGGCTGCGGGAAACGGGCGAGGAGCTTTCACGCACCAAAAAGGAATTGGAGCGGCTCAAGGGAAACGTTCCGGGCGCGGGGGCCACGTCCATATATAATCCCTGAGCGGGCTGCTGTCTGTCTCAGCCGGGAGTCAGCTGTTTACGGAAAGATCTTGTCGATTTTCTGCCCCAGGGTTTCCGGGGTGAACGGTTTCACTATATAGTTGGACACCTTGGCCTGCACCGCCTCGATAATGTTTTCCTGCTGGGCTTCCGCCGTGACCATGAGAAACGGCAGGTTGGCGAATTCCTCACTGCTGCGGACCTTGCGCAGCAGTTCTATGCCCGTCATCTGAGGCATGTTCCAGTCGGAAATGACGAAGTCGATGTTGCCTCTGTTGATGGCGTCCCAGGCTGTTGTTCCGTCGTCGGCTTCGCTCACGTTGGTGAAGCCCAGCTGTTTGAGAATATTTTTGATGATTCGGCGCATGGTCGTGAAGTCGTCCACAACCAGAACGCTCATATTTCTGTCAGCGGCCATACTGCCTCCCTTTCGGTTCGTTTTTTTGGAGCGAACGCGGGTTCTTTCGAACGGCATACTGCGTATGAGGTATTATATTATGCGGCAGAGCCGTATTTGGCAAGTAACGCACAATCGAAAGGGAAAAATATCATCGGCCCCGGAGGTTTCGGATTGATCGCAAAGTGCAATCCGGCCGGTATTTTCCAGCAGCCTGGAGTTTGGAGGGTTTTTCCTGTCAGGCCCCCATCCTTTTTGTATTATTTCTTTCTGTTCATCATCCGCTGTACGGCCTGGAATTGCCGGGGATGGATACGGGTGTAGGCGCTGAAATCCGCCGCCTGGGACAGGCCCGGCACGAACGCCCGGCAAACGGGAAGCTGCAGGTCTCTGCGGGTCAGGTCCACATAGACGGGGGCAAGACCAGAGGCGGTCAGGAGGATTTCCAGTAGCCGCAGGTCGCCTGCGGGATGGCCCGTACCGTATTCCGGCAGATCTTCAAGGGTGCGCATCGGAAGATTGTCCGGGCCTTTTTTTGAAGGCTGGCCGTTGGGGTAGGGGTACATTGTTTCCAGAAGCGCGGAGAGCAGAGCCGACCGGCTGCTGAGCGACGTTCCCGTTCCCTTGCAGAGTTCGCCAGATTCCGTGCGCACAAAGACTTTGTAGCTGGGAACTCCCAGGTCCGTGGTCAGATCATGGACAACCACGTCGATGCCCTTGTCCCTGTAGTCGGCCAGAAGCGGTCCGATGGCCGGATCGGATGATTTCAGCCGGAAGCAGCGGGAGGCGTCGAACAGGCCCACTGCCTCGGCATCGCGTTCCAGCACCTCGTACAGCCCGGACAGCCTGGCCTGCTCCATGATGTTGCCGGACGCCAGTCCCGTGGAGTCCGGACTTCCACCCAGGGACGGTTCGTCCAGGTTGCAGAACAGGAAGACGAGCTGGGCGGGAACCCAGACGGTTTTGCCATCGGGGTTTTTTCCGGCGAGCCAATGCACCTTCTGTCCATTGTAGGGGGTGTCCAGCCCAAGGTTGTCCAGGTTCAGCGTCATGCGTCCCTGTTCTTCCAGATCGGTGCGACTGCCCCGCAGCAGGGGCATGGGCGTCTGGCGGTCCATGATGTTCAGGTCGGCGACCGAGGCAAAGGAGCTGACCCTTTCGACAATCTCCATGTACAGGGATGCGCGGGCCGTATCGAGCTGCAACCCCTTGCCGTAACTGGTCTGGATGCCGCTCAGACTGTAGTTCAGAGTGCCGTTTTTCACGTCCAGGTCCAGTTCCCATTCACGAAGCAGGGCCACGGGGCTGAGAGATGCCTCATGGCGGTGTTCGGCATCGTGGAACACGTCGAGTTCGTCCAGCCGTTCCCGGGCGGTGGCCGCGGTTTCGGCAGCGTTGGGCAGGGGCGGGAGGGCGGCATGTACGGCCGAAGTTCCGGAAGCCTCAATCCGGTCCAGCGAAACATTGCCAGCCTTCGCCATGGATTCCGGGGCCTCGCATGGTGCGGCCAGTCCAGAGGCTATGGTTGCGGCAAACGGTTCGTGGCGCAACAGGCTGTCTTCCAGCAGGACGGCCCATTGGCGTTGCACCTGGCGGTCGGTGTCGGCCTCGGCTTGCAGCATGGTCAGGGGAGTGAGACGGGCCAGGTTTCGCATCCCGAATTTTTCGAACCGGGATGCGAATCCATTGAATCCGGCATGGGACAGGCAGGCCTCGCAGATCAGAGCGCGGAAGGCGTCCGGTCCGTCATTCACGGCTTGCTCCACCAACCCTGCGAAGTCCTGCAACTCCATGGATTCCAACATGCGCAGAATGAAGCGGCGCATGAATTCGTCATTGGGGTAGGTTTTGATATGGGCCAGGGCCTGGGGCGGTGTCAGGGGGATGGCCGGGGAGCAGCCGAAAAAACCGATTCCCGAGGAGGTGGATTCCCTTTTAAGGCTGTATTCCATGTGCAAGCTCCTGTGCATAACGGGTAGTCTGCCTTGATTCAGCGTGGCACATTCAAACTGAAAGCGTTGTGTTTGCGTCCTTCTGGCGCGACAGTTCGCCTTCGGCATGGCGCTGGCGGCATGAGCGGGCGGGAAACGCAGTTTTCCGCAGGGCGATTATTCCTGAATGGCCTGTAGAAACAGCAATGCATTTGTGTGGCATCGTACGGGAAAAAGAAAACCATGTAAGGCACCATGCGGAACTTGGCAAGGCGTGGGAATCGGCGCGGTAGAAACGCTGCGCGGTGGGGGCGGGCCTACAGATATCTCTCCTTCAATTCCTCCAGGCGGGTCTGGATTTCCCGGAACGAAGCATCGGGTGTTCCTCCGGCGCGGCAGCGGGCACGGGCCATTTCAAAGAGCCTGGAAAGTTTTCGGAATCCGTAGCTCAGGGCGGCTCCCTTGAGGCCGTGCAGAATGCGCTCGGCTTCGTCCTTCTGGCCGGTGGACAGGGCCAGCCGGGCGTTTTCCATTTCCTTGTCCGCGGATTTGAAGAACGAGGGCATCAGTTCCAGCAGTTCTTCCTCCAGCAGGTCGTCGGTCAGCTCCGTGCTTTTGGGCGTTCGCATGTGCGAAGGAAGTTCGGGATTTTCCGGTTCCTCGACGCGGCAGTATTCGAGAATGGTCTCGAAGAGTGTCTGGCGGCGGACCGGTTTGCCCAGGAACCCGGTGCATCCGGCTTCCATGGCTTCGTTGCGGTGCTCCTTGAAGACATGGGCGGTCAGGGCGATGATGGGTACTGCCGACCGTCCTCGTTTGCGTTCGATGCGGCGCATGCGGCGGGTGGCCTCGAAGCCGTCCATTTGCGGCATCTGGATGTCCATGAAAACCATGTCCACATCCAGCTTGGCAAACAGTTCCAGGGCGTCGCGCCCGTTTTCCCGCGAATACGGGGCTGACCGGCGTATCCTTGAGGTACAGCTCTATGAGATTGCGGTTGGCGGCCATGTCCTCGGCAAAGAGGACGAGAGCGGGCGGCAGTTTGCCTGCGATGTTTTCGGTGGCCGAGGTCCATATTTTGTTGGGCAGGTCCATGACCGGGGTTTCAAAGGGGATGGTCAGGGTGAAGGTGGAGCCCCGAGCCGGGATCGCTTTCCGCTCGGACTTCGCCGTGCATGAGGTTGGTCAGGCTTTTCACTATGGACAGCCCGAGACCGGAGCCTCCGTGCTTGCGGACCATGGAAGGGTCGGCTTGGCTGAAGGCGTCGAATATGGTTGCCAGTTTTTCCGCGGGCACGCCGGAGCCGGTGTCGGTAACGGAGAAGGCCAGAACCACGGCGGATTGTTCCTGCCCCATGCGCTCCACGCTGACGAGAACCCCGCCCCTTTCCGTGAATTTGACCGCGTTGCCCACAAGGTTGGCCATGATCTGCCGAAAGCGGACAGGGTCGCCCACGACCTGGCCGGGCACGTCGGGTGCGATTTCACAGTGCAGGTCGATTCCCTTGAGTTTTGCCGAGTGGGCGAACAGACGCTGGGTGGCGGCCAGTTCCTGTGACAGGGTGTAACAGATGGACTCCAGGGTGATCTGCCCTGCCTCGATGCGGGTGAAGTCCAGGATGTCGTTGACAATGCCCATGAGCAGGTCACAGGACGAGCGCATGGCCACAAGGTAATCGTGAGCGCGTTTTGGGATTTTTTCATCGCCGAGCATTTCGGCCATGCCCAATATGGTGTTCACCGGTGTACGTATTTCATGGCTCATGCGGGCCAGGAAGTCGCTTTTGGAACGGTTGGCAGCCTGGGCCGCCTGACATGCGGCGTCTGCTTCCCGGCCCACGCTTTTGAGCTGTTCCTCGCGGACATTGAGCCGTTCGACCATGGCTGCCAGGGCCTCGTTGCCCTTTTTGAGCTGGCGCTCGGCTTTGCGCTGTTCGGTGACGTCGCGCAGGAATACGAGCAGGGCGGCATGTCCGTCCCAGGTCGTATCGGTCACATGCATTTCCACCAGAAGCGTTCCGTCGTCGCCGGGTAGTTCCAGTTCCGTCACCTTGCCCTTGCGCACGGCATGGGGAAATTCCCTGCCGTCGGCCCGTTCCGCCCCCATTTCCAGGAGTCTTTCTGCCGCCGGGTTCAGGAAGCGGATGCGGAGTCCCGGGTCCAGCACCACGATGGCGTCGGAATGGTTTGCCAGGCTGGTCAGGGTGTCGAGCAGGCGGGTTTCCTTTTCCAGAAGCTCTTCGGTCTGCCGCGTAAGGCCTTCGGTGAGTTGCAGATTGCTGTCGCGGTACTGGGCCAGTCCTTTTTTCATGGTGCGGAAGGAATCCGCGGTTTCCTGGATTTCACGCACCGGACAGGCGGTATCGAATTCGGTTTCCAGGTCGAAGGCTTCCACTGCCTTGGCCTCGTTGCGCAAGGCCACCATGGCCCTGGCTATCCTGTTGGCGATGGCGATGCCGATGCCGGCGGTACACAACAGGCTGAAAGCGGCCAGAACCAGATTAAAGTTGCGGTTGCTCTTGATGGGGCCGAGCACATCGTTTTCCGGGACGTACATGCCGATTATCCATGGCCATTGCGGACTCTTGAAGCGGGTGAACATGGCATAATAGTCCCTTCCGTCCAGGGTGAAACTGGTGAACTCCGGGCCTCCAAGGTCGGCCATCTTTCTTTTTTCAAACGCGGCCTGGTAGGCGTGGCGGGCCGCAGCATCGTCCAGTTCGGCAATGTTCACCAGTTTGAAATCGTCGGACGGATCCCGGCGCGGCGTAATGGCGGCAAGATTGGGGAAGGCGATGACATCGCCCTTGAGACTGAGAATGAAAGCCCGGCCATGCTGGCCTATGTGAAGATCTTCCAGAAAATCAGAGATGGCGGCGATTTCAATATCCACGCCGACCACGCCCAGAAGTTCCCCTCCCTGGCCGATTACGGGACTGGCCGTGGTCAGGCCGGGTTTGCGCGAGGTAAAGAAGATGTAGGGATCGGTCCAGATGGTGTTGCCTTTTTCACCGGCGCGCAAAAACCAGGGCCGGACTCTGGGATCGTAGGTGTCGGACGGGTCTTCGGTGCGGATGAGTTCACTGCGCCATGCGTCCCGCCATATGAGTTTCGTTTGTCGGGTCCCGTTGTCCATGGTGATGATTTTGGTGCGGAAGCCGCCTTTTATCTTTTCCTCGTTGCGCATCACATACAGGAATTCACCCTCCTTGCTTCCATAGTACAATCCGGCGAACTCTGGATGCAGTGCAAGTTGCTCCAGGAAATAGCGTTCCATGGCGCGGCTGTTGCGGCTGGTGACTATATGGCTGGCCGCCAGACGTTGCGTCAGGCGGGATGCGTCTCTTGCAGGCGAAAGATAGTTTTGCGATTCATTGACAATGAAAGTGGAGATGTTTTCCATGAGCGATTTCGCATTGCCCATCAATGCCTTTTCGCTTGTGACGTACGAAGAGATCTGGATGAATCCCACGGCCAGACATTGCAGCAGGACAAGTATTCCAAGGAGGATGAACTTTATGGAATAACGTTTCACAGGGCGTCACCTTGAAAGAGTGAAGCGGGTGAATCCGGTGCGGATGATGATTGCCACATTCTTATCTTGGAGCCTACGGTGCTTTGATAAAAATATCCATAGATTTTTGGAATCCCTATATTTCTGCAGCAGATACCCCTTTCATGGAAAGGGGCGGCGTCTTTTTTCCGGGACATTGTTCCTGCGGGGATACGTCTGCAGTATGGGCCGCGCCCATGGGCCGGGACGAATAAAACCATTGTCAATTCTTGTGCGCATACTCTACACAGAAGGCAGAACAAATACCCAAACACATACGGACTATGGCTGTTTCTCAAATTCCACCTGTTTCCGGCGCGCCTTCCGGCCATGCCGGAGGAAAAATTCCCGACGGGCAGGGCACGAACGCAGGCTCCGGCAGTGTCATCAGCCTGCGCAGCCGTATCCTGCTGTTGCTTGTGGCCCTTATTGCGGCCAATCTTATCGGAGCCGGGTTGTCCATCTGGTACACGGATAGGGCCAGGGGAATCTACGAATCCACCATTGAACACGATTTTCAGGCGCTCATGGCCGCGCAGGGGCTGGAAACCGCCCTGTTGATGCAAAAGGGGCTGACCACCTATTTCTTTTTGAACAGCGATCCGGCCTGGCTGGAACAGTTGATCAGCTACGAGCAGGATTTTTCCCAATTCATGGATCAGGCCAGGGCATCGACCAGGGCCCCCGGCTCACTCAAAATGCTCAATCAGATCGAGTCCGAATATCTGCACTTCACCCATGCCCGCGACCATGTCATCGCCCTGTACAAGGCCGGCCAGCGTGAAGCAGGGGCCAGGTTGCACTGGTCCGTGCGCGACAGGTTTTCACGCACCTTCACCCTGTGCGAGGAGTTCAAAAACACCTACCAGGAGCGCGTACTCAAGGCCCGCACCCACTACAACCACGAGGCGAGGCTCATCTCCCTGGTCACTTTGGGCACTATTCCCGGCGTGTTCGGCCTCGGGCTGGTGCTCGTCTACATCCTGATGAAGCAGGTGCTCATCCCCCTGCGCCGCCTGGTGGTGGGCAGCGGACTGGTTGAACGGGACGCCGTGCCGGCGGACGAGGTCAAAGCCCTGTCCCGGTCGCTCCACAACCTCATGGAGGACAGGGACAATGCCCAGGTGAAGTTGGAAAAAAGCCGGGAAAGCCTGCTGCAGGCGGAAAAACTGGTATTGGTGGGCAAAATGGCCGCCGGTGTGGCCCACAGCGTGCGCAACCCGCTGACCTCATTGAAGATGCGGCTTTTTTCCCTGGAGCGCAGTCTTTCGCTCGATCCCCTGCAGCGCGAGGATTTCGAGGTCATAGCCGAGGAAATCAAACATATCGATACCATACTGAATAATTTTCTGGAGTTTTCCCGGCCGCCCAAGATGCGTTTTCAGTTGGTCAGCCCCTCGGACGTGGTGGACAACACCCTGCAACTTTTGCGGCACAGGCTGCAATCCGGCAATGTGGACATCGAGCTGCGCCGCGCAGAACCGCTTCCGCAGACCGCCATTGACCCGGAACAGCTCAAGGAGGCCCTGGTCAACATCATCCTCAACTCCTGTGAAGCCATGGTGGATGGCGGAACCATCACCATCAGCGAGGAGCTTGGCGTGATGGATCAGGTGGGGCGGATGATGGTCATCCGCGTGGCCGACAACGGTCCTGGAGTGCCCAAATCCATCAGTGACGATATCTTTTCCCCGTTTTTCAGTACCAAGGAGGAAGGGTCCGGGCTTGGGCTGGCCATATCCCGGCGTATTCTGGAGGATCACGGAGGCTGGCTCAGCCTCAAGTCCAAGGAAGGCTACGGAGCGGTGTTTTCCCTGGCCGTGCCCTGCAAGGAGTCGTGCCCGTGGCCGTGATCCTGGTGGTGGACGACGATGCCCAACTGCGCAGGAGCTTCGCCAAGCTGCTGCAATCCGAAGGTTACGAAGTGGTCACGGCCGCCTCCGGGGAGAAGGGCATAGAAGCGGTGCGGGCCAGACCGTTCGATCTGGCGGTCATGGATGTGCGCATGCCAGGCATGGACGGGTTGAGCGCCTTCAAGATCATCCACGACCTCGATCCCAAGCTTCCCGTCGTCATCATGACCGCTTATGCGGCCACGGAAACCGCCATTGAAGCGGCTCGGTGCGGCGCGTTCGATTTCGTGCTCAAGCCGTTCGACATTCCCCATGTGCTGGACCTCATCCGGCAGGCCCTTGCAGCCGGCAGGGTCATGCGCTCCACCGTGGCCATGGATGCCGATCCCGTTCTGGGCAAGGAAGACGCCCTGCTGGGCCGCAGCCAGGCCATGCAGGATGTCTTCAAGGCCATCGGCCGGGCCGCGCCCACCGAGGCCACAGTGCTGGTGCGCGGCGAGTCCGGTACGGGCAAGGAATTGGTGGCACGGGCCGTGTACCAGTACAGCCAGCGAGCGGAAAAACCGTTTCTGGTCATCAACTGCGTGGCCATTCCCGACACCCTGCTGGAAAGCGAACTTTTCGGATACGAGCGCGGCGCCTTCACCGGAGCCACTGCCCGGCGCGTGGGCAAGGTGGAGCAGGCCAACGGGGGCACGCTTTTTCTGGATGAAATCGGCGACATGCCCTTGACCATCCAGGCCAAAATTCTGCGCCTTCTCCAGGAGAAGACCATTGAGCGGCTGGGTGGGCGCGATCCCGTGGAAGTGGACGTGCGCATCATCGCGGCCACAAACCGCAATCTGGAGGAGGCCATCCAGGAAGGTCGATTCCGCGAGGATTTGTACTACCGGCTGAACGTTGTTTCCCTGAATCTGCCGCCCCTGAACGAACGCCAGGAAGACGTGGACTATCTGACCGACCATTTTCTGGCCCGGTTCTCCCGGGAGCTGGGCGTGGTCAACCCCGGCATCAGCGAGGGAGCAAAGCGCGCCCTGATGGCCCATTCCTGGCCAGGCAACGTGCGTGAACTGGCCAACGTCATCCACAAGGCCCTTATTTTCAGCCGGGGATATCCCATCAATACCGGGGAAGTCTCCTCGGCCCTGCATGAAGGGCCGCCTGCCTCCTTGCAGCCCTCTTCGGACCTGGAACCTTTGCGCCAGTGGGTGCGCAGCGAACTGACCGCCGCGCCCCGGGAAAATCTCTTCGAGGACCTGCGCGACCAGCTTGGAGCCGTACTTGTTGAGGAAGCCCTGGACATCACTGGCAACAATCGCAGCCAGGCGGCGCGGTTGCTCGGCATCTCGCGGCCCACGCTTTTGGCGCGTATGGACAAGTACGGGATGGGAAAAAAGAGTTAGTGCGTCGGCCGGAAGTTTTTTGGGTGGGCGACACCGGCAAGGTCCGGTCGGACCTTGCCGGTGTCGCGGAGATTGCGTTACTCGCCCGACGTTACGATGAACGAGGCCGAAAGGCCGGGTTGCAGGTATTTTTTCGTCAGATTGCCCAGCTCCTGAGCGGTCAGTGACTCCAGAATGCCTTGTGCGTCGCGGCTCCACTGCACCTGTTCCGGATAACGGGACAGTCCGCTCATGACAGTTCCAAGCCAGTATCGATTGGACTGACGCTGTTCCTTCAGTTCGTTGATGGCGGGCTTGCGTGCGCGTTCCAGTTCGTCCGTATTGATCCCCTCCTCAATCAATTCAGCCGCCTGACTCCGCACTTCGCGGGCAATTGTTTCCGTGGTTTGGGGCGTGGCGCTGATGTGGGTGATGAACAGCCCGAAGCCGGGATAGGTGCGCGACGGCATGGACGCGATCCAGGGGGAATAGGTCAGCCCCAGTTTTTCCCGCACCCGTTTGCGCAGACGCTCGCCGAATATGTCGGCCACAAGCTGCATGCCCAGCCGTTCTCGTTGGTCGGCATAGGCGCAGGAAGGAAAACCAACGGACACCACGGCCTGTTCAATGGTGCTGTCGGCTTGCGCGGTGTTGTTTTTTCCCGTGGGAAAGACGGCCTGCCCGAGATTCTGTGCTTTGAACGTTCGCCGGGGCAGGCTGCCGAACACCCGCGCCACGGATTGTACAATGTTTTCCACGTCCACGTCGCCGACCACGTTTATTTCCAGCGGGGCTTCCTTCATATATGGCTCCAGCCAGCTGCGGACCGTCTTCAGGGTGTACGGGGCGTACGCCGCGGGACCGGGATGCCCCATGCGTGTATTGCCGCCGGTATAGAATCGGAAGGCCTGGGCATGGAAAACTCCGTTCACGGTCTTGTCCAGAACCGCTGCCTGTTTCATGCGTTCGGTCTTTGCCCGGGCAAAGGCGTTTTCCGACCAGGTGACGTCGTACAGTCCGGCGCGCAGCAGACGCAGCAGGTATTCTTCCTCTCCGGTGAGGCCTGTGCCCGACATGGTGAACTGGTTGCTGGAAAGACCGAAGTGGAAGGTGACAGTCCGACCGGCCAGTGCTTCGGACACTTCCTGCTGGCTCAGCCCGGCGATGCCGGATTCATTGACGGTATCCTCCGCCAGTGCGCCCAGCCCCGGCATGGCATCTGCCTGGCCCAGAAGTCCGTTGCCGAGAACAATGTTGACCCGGGTGGTTCCTTTTTCAAAGTCGGTGCGCATGACGTGCAGCCGGACGCCGTTGGCGAATTCGACCGTGGTCAGGGCGGGTCCTTGCAGGGCGGTCCCGGCGATCTCCCTGCGTTCGACTATGGCTCCGGCCTCTTCGGGCAGGGGCAGATTCAGGACAACGGCTTTCTTTTTAGCGGGTTCGGGCAGTGGAACGGCCGTGCTTTCAGCCCAGGCCATGGCCAGGGCGAACTGGGGGTTGTACTTGTCCTGCAACGGCTTTGGGCTTTCCAGCCCGAGCAGCCAATGGCCCGTGTTCCAGGTGGCTTTCCAGCTTTTGAGCACGTCCTGCATGTCGGCCTGTTCTATCATGGGCTTCAGCAGGCTCAGCTCCTGTTGCGGGGAGAGAAAAACCTCGTCCCGGCTCAGCGAATCCATCAATTCATTGGCAAGCTCGCGGCTGTTGCGTCCGCTGGCCGTGCGCGCGTCCGCATCCAGGGAGGCGAGGTAGCGCTTTTGGGCGCGTTCCAATTCCGCGGGCTGGAATCCCCATGTCAGCGAGGAGCGTAGCTGCTGTTCCAGAATCTTCAGGCAGGCTTTCCATTCTGCGGGTTCGCAGGTTCCGTTTATCCCGGCCGTGGTGTAGCGCGACAGAAAATCGTAGCGCATTGCCCAGCCGCGCAGAAGTTTTCCGCCTTCGTGTTCGGCCAGGGTGTCGAGCCGGTCGTTGAACATGAGCATGGCGAGCCGATGCAGTACGTCCTGCCTGCGGACGGCGCTACCGTCGGGCAGATCCGCCGCGTCCGCTATCGTGGTGATGGACACGCTGGCAGTGGGGCTTTCCGGGTTGACGACGTAAAACGTCTGCACTCCGTCATGGCCGAATTCCGTTGCGGAAGGCAGTACGGGTTCAAGACGGGCGGGCTGCCGCGCCCTGAGGTTGCCGAAATAGTCCGTGACGAGCCGGGCCGCCAGTGCGGGCTGTACGTCGCCCACCACGATCACGGCCATGCGTTCCGGCCGGTACCATGTGTCGTAGTAATCGCGCAGAAGTTTGGCATCGGCGTCCTTGATGACACGTTCCGTACCAATGGGCAGGCGTAGGGGGATGAGCGAACCAGGGAAATAAAAATTCAATTCCGCGTCCAGGTTGCGATAGCTTTGGGAGTCGCGTGCGGTTTTTTCCGCAAGGATGACGCCGCGTTCCCGGTCCACTTCGGATTGCAGAATGAGCGCCTCGCCCGCGAAATCACGCAGGATACGCAGCCCGTCGCGCAGGTTCTGTTCCTGTCCGTCGGGCAGGTGCACGTCGTACACGGTTTCGTCAAAGCCGGTGTGGGCGTTGGCGTCGGCTCCGAAGCTCATGCCCAGCCGCTGGAAATGGTGGATCAGCTCGCCGGGTTTGAAGTGGGTGGAACCGCAGAACGCGATGTGCTCCATGAAGTGGGCCAGACCACGCTGGTCCTCGCGTTCCTGGAGCGAACCGGACTGGACCACCAGGTGCATGTCCACCCGTTTTGCAGGCTGGCCGTTGGGCATGATAGCATAGCGTACGCCGTTTTCCAGCACGCCGAAGGTCACGGACGGATCGGCTGGGATGTCGGCTGCGTCCTGCGGCCAATGGGGCAGGGGGGTGGCTTGGGAAATCAGGGGGAAGATGAGCAGGACAGCAATGGTCCAGAAAAGTCCTTGTAGACGTCTATGCACGGCACGACTCCTTTATTTCTTCGGATGACGTGAAAGCGGAGTGCTTTCTTGATTGTTCTAAAATAGGAAAGATTAGTCTTTCCTTGCCATCCGTCAAGAGATGCCTGTATTTTGTTCGGCATGATAATGCAAATGAAGTATCGAATTTTTGCGAAGCGCTTGAACCAGGCACCGCATGTCTGATATATTCATGATGAATGTTTGAAACTCTACCTTCCGGAGCACCTCCATGACCCCATTTTTCGGGAAAGATAAAAAATCCCAGGCCACTTCCGAGGACTGGCTCATCCCCAAAAACAGCCACACCCATCTGTCCGACGTGTTTTCCAATCTGGCCGTTCCGGTGCAGATCGAACTCTTCGTGACGCCCGGCGTCAATGACGAATTCACGGAATTTGCCCGGCGTTTCCTGCACGACCTGTCCCGCATCACCGACAAGGTCGTGTTCAAGGAATTCGAGGCCGGAAGCGACAAGGGCAAGCGGCGCAAGATAGAGGCTTCGCCTACCATCGTCATCCAGCCGGACTTTTATTCCATCCGGCTGCTGGGGGCGCCGGTGGGCGAGGAGAGCCGGTTCTTCATAGAGACCCTGCTGTTGGTGGGCATGAACAACTCCAATCTGGGCGAGACCGCCAGGAACATGCTGGCCGAACTTGACCGGGAGCGGGACATCAAGGTCTTTGTCAGCCCCACCTGTCCGTATTGTCCGGGCCAGGCCATGTTCGCGGTCAAATGCGCCATCGAGCGGCCCGACCTGGTTTCCGCGCAGATCATCGAAATCTCGGAAAACCAGGATCTGGCCGACGAATACAATGTGGGCAGCGTGCCCCATACGGTGTACGGCGAGGACATGGAATCCCTGGGGCTGGAATCGGAAGAGAGGTTTGCTGTTCAGCTGCTTATGCTTCGAAGTGCCGATGAAATCGTCGAGGAAATGCGACGCAAAGAGCAGAAAAATGGCAAGGCCGCACCAGCGGCCGGTTCCGAGGAGGTCGGAGTCCTCGATGTTCTCATCCTGGGTGCTGGTCCTGCCGGACTTACCGCCGCCATCTACGGGCAGCGCAGCGGATTGGAATGTCTTGTCCTGGACAGCGGCAACGTGGGCGGTCAGGTCGCCGTGACCCCGGTGGTGGAAAACTACCCCGGCTTTTTGTCCATCCCCGGTGCCAAACTTGTGGAAGTGCTCATGCAGCATGCCCGAGAGTATACCACCATCCGGGAATTCGAGCCTGCCGAGGAGATCAAGGTGGGTGAACTTATCGAGGTCATCACGCCAAAGGGTGTGTACACGACCAAGTCGCTCATTATCGCCACAGGCGCGAAATGGCGCAAGATGGACGTACCCGGCGAGGACAAGTTCTACGGCCACGGTGTCAGCCATTGCGCTTCCTGCGACGGTTATTTCTACAAGAACTCCAGGGTCGTGGTTGTGGGCGGCGGCAACACCGCGCTTACCGAAGCCCTGCACCTGAACAGCCTGGGAGCCGAAGTAACGGTTATTCACCGCCGCGATGCTTTTCGCGGTGAAGAGCATCTGCAAAAATCTCTGGAAAAACTGGAAATACCCGTTTTGTGGGACAGCGTGGTCACGGAAGTCCTGGGCGAGGAAAAAGTCACCGGCGTGCGTGTGAAAAACGTGCGTACCGGCGAAACCGGCGACATTGAAACCAAGGGCGTGTTCGTGGCCATCGGCCTGATACCCAACTCGGAAATTGCCCGCGAAGCAGGCGTGGCCCTGGACAAGTACAACAACATCAGCGTGGACAAGGACATGCGTACCTCTGTTCCGCGCATCTATGCCGCGGGCGATATCACCGGCGGATTGCGCCAGATCGTCACCGCGACCAGCGCAGGGGCCACGGCCGCCATGACCGCGTTCGAGGATTTGCAAAGATTGGAGTAGGACGGGAGTGGGGAGGATTATTTTTCCTGAACCCTTTCGGTTTGTTGAAAAAAATCAGGCCGGACAACACCTATGTTGTCCGGCCTGATTTTTTTCAACAAAGGGTCGTGAAGAGCGATTGCTGGATATCCTTCAGCGAAGCAGCGAACTTTTTTTGTCTCTGGATTTTCTGCTTTTACTACACCCGCACCATCCCGTTTCTTCCCACCAGCCATGCCTTTGCCCCGGCCTCGCGCAAGCACCGTGCCGATTGGCGCGGTGCCATGACCATTGC
Organism: Desulfovibrionaceae bacterium; assembly: GCA_963665185.2. GTDB lineage: Bacteria > Desulfobacterota > Desulfovibrionia > Desulfovibrionales > Desulfovibrionaceae. The sequence continues at coordinate 28,695 of CAXXPO010000025.1, forward strand.
GGCGGTCGCCAGGGCATCGGCCTGGGTCAGGTCGGCCGCCTGTACGCTGGCTCCCAATGTATGTTGCGGCGAATCGCCTGTGCGCGGATCGATGATGTGATGGTGGGTTTTTTCCGTATTGAAATAGACCTCGTACCCGCCCGATGTGGCCAGACATTGGTTGCTCAGGGGCAGTACGGTCAGACGCTTTCCCTTGTGGCGCGGGTCGGTGATGGCCACGCGCCAGGGAGTGCCGGGATCGGCAGACGATCTTCCGGACTTGCTGCCTCGCGCGCGGATGTCGCCGCCCGCGTCCAGAAGATAGTTGGTCACGCCGCACCGTTCCATGACCTCGCCGGCCCGGTCCGCTATGAATCCCTTGGCCGCTCCGTTCAGGGTCAGCCCCATGCCGTCGCGTGACAGGGTCACGTTCGTGCCGTCCATCCGTACCAGCCCAAAGCCGATCAAATCCGTGGGCAGGTGGGACATGTCCACCTGTTCCCCCTGCTTTCGGAAGGCGTCCAGCACCGGTTTGATGGTGGGGTCGAACGCTCCGTCCGTAAGCTGGTTGCAGGCGGCGCAGTGGCGCAGGCAGGCTGCAAGCTCCCCCGGCGCGTGGGAAAGTCTTCCCTGGTCGTTGAGCACGGCCAGAGGAGTGGTCGCGTCGAATTCGTTGAATACGTTGCTCAGCCGTGCGATTTTCTCAAAGGCCCGGCCTGCGGCTTCTTCGGCCAGACTCTGTGGTGCGTCGGCAATGGTGATGGATACGAACGTGCCCATGGCCAGCCGGGTGGTCGAATACAGGGGCGATCCGTTCAGGGACGAGGCCATTCCGTCCACGGCGCAGACCAGGCTTCCGCTTGTTCCGGCCAGAGTGAGCGCACCGCACAATTGCAGAAATTTACGCCGGTTCATGCGGTTTTCTCCTGTCCTGTCGTTGCGGTTTTTTCCGGCGGAACCGATTCCGTTGTCGGATGTTTTCCATCTGGCGTTTCCACGCCTGCAACGGCGTCCGCGGCCGCGTCGAAGTTGTAGCAGGTGGAGCCGCAACGCAGGCAGCGTCCGGCCTCGTGTTTCACGTCCTCTTCGCTGATGGTCTGCTCCACTTCCTTGAAATTGCAGGCGCGTTCGTCCACACAGATTTCCGGCTGGCGGGCACGGGGAATCTGCCCCACGCCAGGCAGTTCGGTGAACAGCGATTCCGGCATGGGGGCGCGCAAAATGTCCTGCGGCACGGGGATTTCCCCCTGCATCAGGTAATAATGGATGCCGCGTGCCGCGCGCCTGCCGCCGCCAATGGCCGTGACCACCAGGGACGGACCGGTCACGCCGTCACCCGCGGCAAAGACGTCGGGCACGGTGGTCTGCATGGTGATGGGGTTGACGCTCAATGTTTTGCGCCGCGTCATTTCGCAGGTCGCGCCGCCGTGTTCCACATAGCAGGGGTTGGGATATTGCCCGATAGCCGCGATCAGCGTGGTGGCCTTGATCCTTGCTTCCGAGCCTTCCTTGGGGACGGGGCTTCGGCGTCCGCTGGCGTCGGGTTCGCCCAGCTCCATGGTGATGTATTCCACTTCCGCCACCCGGTTGTTTTCATCCTGGATCACTTGCGTGGGACCGGCCAGGAACAGAAGGTTCACGCCCTCTTCCTTGGCCGCATGGATTTCCAGCTTGTTGGCAGGCATTTCCGCTTCGGTGCGCCGATACATTATGGTCACGTTGGCCCCCATGCGTTTGGCTGTGCGGGCCGCGTCAATGGCGGTGTTCCCGCCGCCCACGACCACCACGTCCGTGCCGACCTCCACCTGCCTCCCCAGAGCGATTTCCGTAAGGTATTCCGTCCCTCCCCACACGTTGTGGCTGTCCTCTCCCTTGATGCGCAGAGTGTAGTTGAGCCATGCGCCCATGCTCAGGAAAAACGCCTTGAATCCTTCTTTTTTTAGGCTTTCGAGGTCGTAATCCCGACCGAATTCCATGTTGGTCCGGGTTTCGATGCCTAGTCCCAGAATTCCTTCGATTTCCCAATCCAGGATATGTTTGGGCAGTCGGTATTCCGGTATGCCGTAGCGCAACTGGCCGCCCAGTTGGGGCTGGCTTTCGAAAATCGTGGGGCTGTGGCCCAGGCGTCGCAAGAAGAACGCGCAGGACATCCCGGCGGGGCCTCCCCCGATGACTGCCACTTTTTTTCCTGTTTCCGGGGCAATGGGAATTTCCACCCGTGTGCCGGACTCCATTTCCCAGTCCGCGGCAAATCGCTTGATGTAGTTGATGCCCACCGGATCATCCACCAGTCCCCGGCGACAGTAGTTTTCACAGGGAGCCGGACAGACCCGGCCAATGGACAGGATAAGCGGGTTGCGTTCCTTGAGCGTCATGACAGCCTCGCGGTATTCGCCCCGTTTCACCTGCTCGATGTACTGCGGAATGTTTATTTCCGCCGGACAGATCTGGCGGCACGGGGCCAAACATTCGTTGCTGGTGTTCATGTGCAGGATTCTTGCGGACGGCGAGACTATCGTAATAACCCCGCGTGGACACACCTCCGCGCATTTGCCGCAGGCCCGGCATTTGATTTCGTCGATCACCGGCGTGCCGCCAGGCCCCATGTGCAGCGCGTCGAACGGGCAGGCCGACACGCAGGTTCCCAGCCCCAGGCAGCCATAGCCGCAAATTTTGCTGCCGCCGAAAAGCAATGCCTGGGCGCGGCAGTCCGGTACGCCCTCGTACAAGTACTTTTCAGCCGCGCGCTTGCCGCCCATGCAGTCGTGGAAGGCTATCTCCGGCTCCTTTTCCACCACGGCCATGCCCATCACCTTGGCCACCCGTTCCATGACCTCGTTGCCGCCGATCACGCAGACGTCCACGCCCGCCTTGCCTGCCACCACGGCTCGGGCTGCCCCGGCACAGCCGGGATAGCCGCACCCGCCGCAGTTTGCTCCGGCCAGGGATGACTCCACCAGCTCGATGCGCGGGTCCTCCTTGACGTACAACAGCCGCGAGGCCACAGCCAGAATCACTGCGGCAATCAGGCCCAGGCTCAGAAGAAAGAGTACCGATACGTCCATAATATATTTGCCTCCGATGGGCAGGCTGCTGATAAAGGACCCACAGCGGCGTTGCTTCAAAAAAACAATTCCCTCGCATGGAGAAGAATACACTTCCGGATTGATTTTTTCGTGCGCCTTGCTCTCGTACCTTTCTGAGCAGCCTGGAGAATAAAAAACAACCTGGTATTTTTTCAGGCTTCCCGATTCTTTTTCCGGTCGCCCGGCGGGGTGCGGAGGGGGAACTCCGCCCCAGCTACGAAATCATGCCCTTGAAGGCGAAGAACGCCAGGGACATCAGACCCGCCATGACCAGTCCGATGGCGGTTCCCTGCATTTTGTGCGGGATGCGTGTTATTTCGAAGCGTTCCCGGATTCCGGCCATGAGCATCAGGGCGAGCAGGAAGCCCACGCCCGAGGCGGTGGCAAAGATCACGGATTCCATGAACGTGTATTCCTTGCGCTGCACCATGATGGCGATGCCGAGCACGGCGCAGTTGGTGGTGATGAGCGGTAGAAAAATGCCCAGCGACTGGTACAGCGGCGGGATGGCCTTTTTGAGGAACATTTCCACGAACTGCACCAGGGAGGCGATGACCAGGATGAAGGTTATGGTCTGGAGGTACTCCAGCCCCATGGGGACGAGAAAAAAGGCCTGGATGAGCCAGGTGAAGGCGGTGGCCATGACCGTGACGAAGATGACGGCCATGCCCATGCCCATGGACACGCCGAGGTCCTTGGAGCAGCCCAGGAAGGGGCAGTTGCCGAGGTATTGGGCCAGGACGATGTTGTTTACGAAGATGGCCGCGATGATCATGAGAAAGTAGTCGTGCATGGCTTAGCTCCCGAACATCCGATAGCAGGCCCCGCAATGGCGGCACTCCGCAGGGGCGGAGTCCTTGCCGGAGCGGATACCCTTCATGGCGCTGATGACGTTCATGAGTCCCAGCACCAGCCCCAGGCAGACGAAGGCGCCGGGTGCTTCGACCATGAAGGCGAAGGGCTCGAACGCGGAGCCGAACAGGTCGTGTCCGAAAATCGAGCCGTAGCCCAGTACTTCGCGCAGTGAGCCGAGAAATGTCAGGGACAGGCAGAAGCCAAGGCCTATGCCCGCGCCGTCGGCCAGGGAGAGAAGGACGGTGTTTTTGGAGGCAAAGGCTTCGGCCCGGCCCAGGATGATGCAGTTGACCACGATGAGCGGCACGAAGATGCCGAGCTTCTGGTACAGGGGGTAGGCAAAGGCCTGCATGAGCTGCTCCACGGTCACCACCAGGGTTGCCGCAATGACGATGAAGCAGGCGATGCGCACCTTGGCAGGAATGAGTTTGCGCAGCGCGGAGATGAAGACATTGGAGAGCGTCAGCACGAAGATGACGGCCAGTCCCATGCCCAGTCCGTTTTCCGCGGTCTTGGTCACGGCCAGGGTGGGGCACAGGCCGAGCACGAGGCGGAACGGGGGCAGGTCCTGCCAGAGTCCCTTGGTGAATTCCTTTACGAAGCGGCTCATTGTGCGTCTCCTTGCGCAGGCCGTGCGATCGTTGCGGGGTGTCCCGTGAAATCGGCCAGAAGTTGGGGTTTGATCGCTTCAAAGGTTTTGACCGCATTCGCCACGGCCCCGGTCACGCCCGTGGAGGTGATGGTGGCTCCGGACACGGCGTCGATGTCGCCGCCCTTGTTTTTGAGGGACAGGCCGAAAAAAGGATGGGCCGTGAACTGCCCTGTGAATTCCGGCTCCGCGGCGCGCGCTCCCAGACCGGGGGTTTCCTTGTGCGTGGTCAGGCCGATGCCTGCCAGGTCGTCCTTGTCCATGTCGAAACCGACCATGACGCCCACGGGACCGCCATAGCCCTTTCCGAAGGTTTCAAAGGCCACGGACGCGAGTTTGCCGTTCTTGCTGATGGGAAAGATTGTGAGTTCCTGTCCGTCCGGTGTTTTGAACATTTTGCGCCGCTTGATGGCATCGTCGCCGACGCCGGGAAAGATGGAGGCCAGGGCCGGACCCTGCACGTAGGTCAGGACCTGCACTTCGATGAATGGAAGCGTGGCCTTGCGCACGCTGGAGAGCATCCATCCCGAACCGGCGCAGATGATGGAAAGCACCAGGACCATTTTCGCCATTTCACGCATGGGCGGCCTCCCCTGATTTTTTCCTGGAGGATTTTTTGCCGAACGCCTTGGGCCGGATGCGGTCGAAGAGCGGGGTGGCCAGCTCGGCCAGCAGGATGGCGAAGGGAACGCCGTCCGTGTAGATGCCGTAGGTGCGGATGATGACGATGAGCGCGCCGGCGAACAGGCCCCAGAGCGGCATGGCCCAGCGGCTGGAAGGGCTGGAGGCGTGTTCCGGGGCCAGAAAGAAGATGGCGAAGACCGTGGAACCCGCGAGCAGTTGGAACAGGGGGGGGGCGAAGTCTTGCGGCGCGGCGGCGTGCATCAGCCCGGAGATGAGGATGACCCCTGCCAGAACGCCCATCGGGATGCATGGCCGCAGCCGTCCGCGCAGGATCAGGTACAGCCCTCCCATGGCCAGGGCCAGGGGCTGGGCGGCTCCTATGCCGCCAAGCTGTCCGTCCAGGCAGAGTGCCTGGGACGTGAATTCTGCAATGGAGGCGGTTCCATAGTATTTCAACTCGAACAGGGGCGAGGCCAGGGGTGTGTGAAGCACGGACAGATCCGGGTTCATGCGGGAAGGCCAGGAGATCATACAGGCCGCCCATCCCACCAGGGCGGGGTGCAGCGGATTGCCGCCCACGCCTCCGAAAATGAGTTTTCCCATGACAATGCACAGGCTCGCGCCGATGAGCACCAGCCACCACGGTGCGGTGGCCGGCAGCAGAAAGGCGAAGATGAGGCCGGTGACGAGGGCGCTGGCGTCGTGGAGGGTGACGCGCTGTCCGCCGAGGCGCTGGCCCAGGTACTCCACGGCAACGGCGGTCGAGCCGGCCAGGCCGATCACCCTGGCCGCGTCCAGGCCGTAGTAGAAGACGGCCATGACCGCAGCGGGTGTGAGCGCCAGCAGGGTTTCCCACATCAGCCCGTGGAAGGTCCGGCCGTTGTGCCAGGCGGGCGGGCTGGAAACTGTGTACAACGTTTTTTTCATACTATGTACCTAATTCTCCTGAGGCTGGCCCTGTCTGGCGGCGTTTTGGGACAGTTCGGACTTGCCGAGCCGGATGTACTGCACGAGCGGTCTGTGCATGGGGCAGACATAGGCGCACATGCCGCATTCCAGGCAGGCGTCGATGTCGTATTGCAGGGCCATGGAATACTTGCCGAACTCGCAGGAGCGTGTCATCAGGCCCACGGGGATGCGTGCCGGACAGATGCGGTCGCACTCGCCGCAGTTGCAGCATGGGGTGTCTTCAAAGGAAAGAAATTCCCTTTGGGCAAAGACCGAGATGGCGTAGGCCTCGCGGTCCACGGGCGCGTCCATGGACATCTGGGCTCGGCCGCGCATGGGGCCGCCGAACACGATCTTGTCCCCGGGCAGCGGACTGATGCCCGCATTGGTCAGAATGTCCGCCACAGCGGTTCCGATACGGACCCGGTAGTCCGTGCCCTGTACCGAGATCAGCCGCACGGTGGCGGGCAGGCCGCGTTCGCGGACCCGGCCCATGTCCAGCAGGCGGTCCACGCCCAGTACGACCACGTCGCGCAGGGATTCCTCCCCGGTTACGGATCGGGCCACCAGCGGGTCCATGCCATGCGGGTAGAGCGGGCGTACATGGTGGAGCTGGCATGGCCCGAGAGTGCGTTGGCTGCCTCTGGGCAGGGCCAGGACAAGCCGGGACGGCCGGACAAGCTGGGTGGCGTAGGCCAGTCCCTCCAGAAGCGGCTGGCGGTGTTCGGCCAGGATTCGCTGGAACGAGGTGACGCCCGGTTCGGGGTTCAGCCCGTTGATGATCAGGGTGTGTGCCGGGTGCAGGTCAAAGGTGTCTATGCCCATGGCGTTGAGGTCGGCGGACAGGGCTTCGGCTGTGCTTTCGTCCGGGGTGAAGGGGGCGGCCCATTGCTGTTCCGGTGCCGTGGTGATGGTCACGCTGTCCGCCCCGATGGCATGTATCGTGCCGCATACGGGGGAGTGCAGGTCTCCGCGGCCGGGCGTGTCGTTCCGTGCGATTTTCTGCCCGGCCAGGACTTTTTCCCCGAGTGCCGCAAAAAGTCCCTGTCCGCAAAGGGAAAGGACCACCTGCCGGGGCAATGGCATTTCTTTGACAGCGCCGTGCAGCTCGTGGCGGAGATTGAATTTGTTCATACGCTTCCTGAACCGTGTATTGAAAAGTTCGTTGCGAACTTCGGGAAGCAACGTGTTTTTGCGGGATTTATCCGGCAGCCCGCTATCTGGGAAGATGGCATTGGCCGCAGTCCTTCACGTCTTCCGTATCGCGGAAAGGTCCCTTGCCGACTTTTTGGTGGCAGCCCATGCACTGGTCGTGAAAAGCCTTTTTGCGCGGCGGTATCAGCTCCGCATGGGGCTTGTCGTGACATTCCCGGCATTTAACGGGGTTTTCCATGTCCACGTCGTGCATGTTTTTGCGGGAGTGGCAGTTTGAGCATCCGGAAAGCTCTTCCTCGAACAAATCATCATGGCAGCTGCGGCAGCGGGTGTGTACGGCGTCGCGCAGGTTGGGCATGGCGCCCTGGGGTGTCATTTCATGGCACTTGCGGCAGCGGGTGGGGGCGGGTTCGATATCCTCGCCGTGATGACAGTCCTGACAACTGCCCGTCACTTCCTCGTGCAGGGGATGGTCGAACAGCGGTTTGCCCCACTCCAGATGGTGGCAGGTGGCACAGGCCGCCTTGCCCTCGAACCAATGGATGTGCTGACGCACGAATTCCTGGTCGAATTTTCCGGGATGGCAGCGTCCGCAGGGCACTTCGGTGGTGGAAACCTTGCTGGCGTGATGGCATTGTACACATTTCACCTTGAACAGTTCGTGCGCCCTGTGGTCGAAGACCACATCGCCGCCCTGGTTCTGGAACAATATCTTATAGGGTATTTCCGACTGCGCGGGGGGCGTCAGATAGCCTGCCAGGGCCACCACTAAAAGAATGGCGGCGATTGCGACGACAGGCACGGAACGTTTTTTCATGGTGTGGTTCCATCGTTTGACAAAAAAAGTAATAAGGGGAATCTTTCCCATTTGGAAAGGACTATTGCATAAATTTCAGCCCGTGGTAAACTCATGATTAAAATTTCACAAAACAATTTCGTATGTTCGTAGAAAAGACCTTGCGGCGGATGGGTTGAAAAGAGAAATACCGATTGTCTTTCCGAAGAACGGGCGAAAAATTGCATTTTTCATCTTCCCCAGAATTTGTCGTGAAATGCGGGGCAACACTTCGGTTTTGTTTGTTTTTGCCAATATTGGCAGTTGCTGGTTCTATATATCCCTGCAACGGAGGGGTTATGCATACTCTTGTCTTGCTGCGTCATGGGCAGAGTGTCTGGAATCTTGAAAACCGGTTCACGGGCTGGACAGATGTGGACCTCACGGAGCAGGGAGTGGCGGAAGCCCGGCAGGCCGGAAAGCTGTTGAGGGACAGTGGGTATGATTTCGACGAATGCCATACCTCGGTGCTTAAGCGGGCTATTCGTACCCTTTGGGAAGGGCTGGACGTGATGGACCGCATGTGGCTTCCGGTGCACCGGACCTGGCGTTTGAACGAACGCCATTACGGCGCGTTGCAGGGGTTGAACAAGGCTGAAACCGCCCAGAAATACGGCGACGAGCAGGTTCTTATCTGGCGCAGAAGTTTTGATACGCCGCCGCCCGCTTTGGAAATGTCGGACGAGCGTTATCCCGGACATGACCGCCGCTACGCCGGGCTTGCCCCGGACGAACTGCCCTTGCACGAAAGTCTGAAGATGACCATCGAGCGTACGCTTCCCTACTGGCACGAAGTCATCAAGCCCCGCATCGCCGCGGGACAGCGGGTACTCATCTGCGCGCACGGAAACAGTCTGCGCGGGCTGGTCAAACATCTCAGCCGCATCAGCGACAAAGACATCCTCAAACTGAACATCCCCACGGGCGTACCTCTTGTGTACACACTGGACAAGGATCTCAACGCCCTGAAGAGCGAGTACCTGGGAGATCCCGAAGCGGTTGCCAAGGCGCAGCAGGCCGTGGCCAACCAGGGCAAAGCCTAGAACCTGGCAGGAGAACGGATCGGGGAAGAGTTGCGTCCGCTTGACAAATCTATAATGTAGGCGGCCACACCTTGAAGCGCAGGAGGACGCCGCCAGTATGAAGTCCATCAAGAATATAGCAGTAGTCGCCCACGATAACTGCAAGCATGATTTACTGGAGTTTGTGGAGACAAACTTCGAGGCCCTTTCCCATCACAATCTTATCGCCACCGGTACGACCGGCGGGTTGGTCGAAAAGCTGCTCAAGGAAAGAATGTCCCGGATGGTCGGAGGAGATGACGCCAAGGCGGTGAACAAGCTCAAATCCGGTCCGCTGGGTGGAGACCAGCAATTGGGGGCCATGATTGCCGAAGGCAAGGTCGATGTGCTCATTTTTTTCTGGGATCCCATGCAGCCCCAGCCGCATGACGTGGACGTGAAGGCGTTGCTTCGTCTGGCGGTGTTGTACAACATCCCGACGGCCAGCAACCGCTCCTCGGCGGAGTTCCTGATATCCTCGCCGTTTTTCGAGGGCGAGTACGAAAAGCGCGCAAGTGATTTCACAGACTACGTGCAGCGCGACTTGAATTAGGCGTTTCGGTTGCCGTCTTCGTGACGGATGGATAGGAAGGCGCAAAAGAAAGGGAAGGACACGATCCTTCCCAGAGTGATTACAAAGTCCAATCTGCCAGGCTGCTCAAAAAGGGGCGAGAGCAAGGCGCAAGGAAATCTCAAGGCCGACGCGTATTTACTGATACGCGAGGATTTGAGATTTCTGCGGCAACGACGCTATCGTGCCTTTGTCAGCAGCCTGGGAAGGACACGATCCTTCCCTTTCTGGTGTGGTGCCCGTTCAATACGTGTTCGTCGGGACGAAGCGGACCGCATTGCGTACTGGATGCGGTCCGCCTGCCGGGTCATTTCATTTTCAGACGTTTGCCTGGCATACTCCGTTGTTGTCGTATTCCATGCGTTCCTTGTATTCTTCCTGCTTGCCCTTGTTCCAGCGGCTCACCGGGCGGTAGTAGCCGACCACGAAGTTGTGTGGTTTACGTGGTGCACAGACAATTGGTCGGTATGTCTCGCTATGTTGTCAGTGTGCCAATGCCCCGGTAAAGGACATTGGCGTTCTGACGGCGTGTGACTTGACATTTGATGATAAAGAATGTCATTTTCAATTTCCAGCGTGCGTAACTGGTTATGCATGCTGGATTTTCATTGGGGCTGAATTCGCACGCATACATATTCAGGAGCGGACGGCTGTTGGAACAACATCTGCCTTCAGCCCGTCAGGGGGCTATGCAGAGCCAGTGGGGCCACATTAGCGGGCTGGGTGGAACGCCCCATACCGGGGCCCGGCATGGGGTTTTGCCGTCTTCGCTGGAGTTGCTCTTTATGGATTTCAAGCTCCAGGCTCCGGTATCACGCTGTTTTTCCATTGATCGGGCACCGTTGGTCTTTTCATTTCATTTGTCGGGGTGTGGCTGTGCCCACGTAGCCCATTCCGCTGTTTCAAAACAAATCATCCATGGACGCCCCAACGAGGTTGTTGTCACGTTCAGCCCGGATTCCGACTGCCGGACCGAATTGACGGCAAAGCAGCATTATCGCGTGTTCAATATCTATGCACATCCGCAATGCCTGCTCGAAAAGCTGGTGGAGATAGTGGATCAGGTGCCGAACGGCCTTCGCAAGGTCTTGAATGAAAAAAACAGCGTTCCCTACAGCGTAACTTCCCGCTTGACCCCGGAAACCCGGCTCATATTAGACCAGATTCATGCCTGCCCTTATGAGGGGGGTATGAAAAAGCTCTACCTTGAGCACAAGACCATGGAGCTTGTTTTTCGGCAGCTGTATGAACGCCGTGACGTTTGTATGGCTAGGGAGCCGCAGCTTCGGCCCGGAGATGTTGAGCGTCTGCATGAAGCCAGACGAATCATGGTTGACGACATTGCGGATCCTCCGTCCCTTACCGAATTGTCCCGACAGGTGGGAATGAATACCGCCAAGCTTAAGACCGGGTTCAAGCAGGTGTTTGGAACAACGGTTTTCGGTATGCTGCGCAACGAGCGGCTGGTTCGATCCAGACGGTTGCTTCTGGAGGGGCGGCTCAATATTACGGAAATCAGCCAGGACCTTGGCTTTAGCGACGCCTCACACTTTATTCGTGAATTTTCCAAGCACTACGGAGTTACGCCGGGAAGGTTTGCCAGAGAAACCAACTGACGGTCTTTTGTTTTTCCTTGTATTCCATTCTTACAACCTTTCGTTCTATCCTCGTTTTTCCTCCGTGTTGTAAATCCTGAACTCCTTCTGTTTTGGGGTTAAAGCCGTTCAATCTGAATTAGAACCCGGAGGTTCATGCTCATGCACCGAATAGGCGTTTGTTTCGCCATATGTTTTTTGCTGCTTGCAGCCACGGCCATGGCAGATGATGTTTCCATGCCTGAAAGCACCACGAATTCGACCCAACGAAAGGAAGCCGCAAAATCTGGAAATTCATCTGCGCACGATGTTGTCAAGCTGGATGCCGTCATTGTCACGGCTGGAAAGCGTGAGGATGACGTGCAGGATATTCCCGCCAGTATTTCTGTCATCAACACCACCCAATTGAGAGATTACGGTGTGCAGAACTCCATGGATATTGCCGCACTCGCGCCCAATTTATACGTGACGCAAACCGGAAATTTCATGATGACCTCGTTTGCCGCCATGAGGGGGATTGTCGGGGCAATGACGCAGACTCCGGCAGTTGGGCTGTATGTGGACGACGTTTACTATACCGGGCTTGATATCAGTTTGTTGGATGTCGAGCGCATCGAAGTTCTCCGCGGTCCGCAGGGAACGCTTTACGGACGCAACAACGAAGCGGGTGTTATCAATGTGGTCACACGCAGGCCTTCGGATATCTGGGAAGCGGAGCTGGATCTGATCGGTGGCAGCTTTGCCAGTTACGGAGGGACAGGTTCGGTGAGCGGTCCTCTTGTTGAGGACCTTTTGAAGTTCAAGGCCGCTGTGCGGTATTTTGAAACCGACGGGTATTTTGAAAATCGTTTTGACGATTCCAAGGATGGTGGGCGCATGGAAAAGACGGATGCCCGGTTTTCCATGGAATATACGCCTACTGAAGACCTGGATATGCTCCTGACATATGATATGGAGCGGTATTACAGCCCCAAGAATGCCCAGTTCGCCCGTATGGACCAGGATGACCTGCGAAAGAATGTCGATGTTGACTATGACGGCGATTCCAAGAAGCACGCGGACGGGGTGTCGCTTCGCGCTGAATACGCCATGGACGCCATGCAGCTTGTGTCCATAAGTGCCTTGCGCAAGGAAAGTTTTGATTCGAGCAATGATTTGGACACCACGCCGCTGGATTTGATGACCATGACTTTGGAAAAGGATGTCATGTCGTTTTCCCAGGAATTGCGGCTGGCGTCCGACAGCAAGGATTCGGATTTCAGGTGGCTTGGCGGGTTGTTCTTTTTGTCTGAAAAGGATGAGCGTCAATACGATACCTGGATGAATTTCAGAAATATGGGCATGCCCATGCCAGGAGAATGGCTTTCCCAGAAAAGCACCACAGAGACAATCGGGTTGGCTGCATTTGGTGAGGCAAGCTATGCCTTTGTCAAGGATTTCGACCTGACGCTGGGGCTTCGTTACGATTGGGAAAACAAGAAGTTCGACTACTCGCAGGAACCCGGCGGCCGAGTTTTGTCCATGATGGGATACGGAGCGGAAGACGGCTCGGAGGATGATGTATTTGATGCATGGTTGCCCAAGGCGTCTCTGAGCTACAAAGTCACGGAACAGATTATGCCCTATGCCAGCGTGGCTCGTGGATTCAGAAGCGGGGGATTCAACTCGAAGCAACAGATGGGGACGGCCTATAAACCAGAATTTACCTGGAACTACGAACTTGGTGCCAAGACCTCCTGGTTTGATAACAGGCTTCAGGTAAACGCGGCACTTTTTTACATCGACTGGACCGACATGCAGGTTGAAGTTCCTGTTCCCGGTGGTTCGTCCGTGTCCATTGAAAATGCAGGCAAGGCGTCGAGCAAAGGGGCCGAGCTGGAACTTATCGCACGCCCCGTAGCCGGATTGGAGTTGGTCGCCGGTGCTGCCCATACCCATGCGGTGTATGATGATTACACGCAGGGAACCAAGGTTTTTGACGGCAACAGGGTAATCAACTCGCCGGATTACACGCTCAATTTGGGAGCAACGTATCGGTTTGGAAATGGATTTTTTATTAATGCCAGCTACAACCACTTTGGTGAAGTTTATTTTGATTCGGCCAATACCACGTCCCAGAGCGAGTACGGTTTGGTCAACGCCAAAATCGGATATGAGACCGACCACTTTGATGTCTATCTTTTTGGCCGCAATCTCTTTGATGAGGAATACGCGACCCGTGCTTACAAGATGAGTGGCAAATGGTTTGGAAGAGCTGGAGAACCGTTGAACATCGGCCTGATGTTGAGCACACGTTTTTAAGTATAAGGTGTATGTCATGCAGCGACTATCAACCCCAGATGTTGACTACCAGTCCCTCTACTCCATGGTGAATGCGCCTGTTCGTTCACATATCCTGCTTGCCGGGATCGACCTTGGCATCTTTGACCAGACCACGGTGTTCAGGTCGTCTTACGACATTGCCGAAGCCCTTGGAGCGCACCAGGGCAATACAACCCGGTTGCTTAATGCGCTGGTTGCCCTTGGTCTTTTGGACAAAAGGGACGGCCTCTACTGCAACCGCCTTGAAGCGGCTGCTTTTTTGGTGCACGACGCGCCCACCTATCTTGGGGACTATCTTCGGATGGTCCACGAGGTACGTACCAAGTCGTTTGCTGGAATTGGAGAGTGGATTAAAAATGGGCCGTGCCTGACGGACAGGGAATTCGAGTCCGAAGACTTATGGGCCGATTTTGCCCGGATAAATGCCGGATGGGTCGCCGGGGGCGTTGGTCTTCAGATGGCGGCCAGGATGAGCGAACTTCCCGAGTTTTCGGGTTTTTCCAAAATGCTTGATCTGGGCGGCGGACACGGAATGTTCGCCCTGTACTTTGTGCATGCACATCCCGGTATGACCGCAGTGGTTTTTGACCGTCCCAAGGTGGTCTCTGTTGCTGAGGAGTTTATTCGTAAATACGGCATGCAGGACAGGGTTTCCACGACGGGCGGTGACTACATGTGTGATGATATCGGCACTGGATATGATTTCATCTGGGTTTGCGCGGCATTGAATTTTGTCCGGGACGAGCTGGATGTCATTGTATCCAAGATACTGGACGCCTTGAATCCAGGTGGGGTTTGTGTCAGCCTGCACGATGGGCTGACCAACGAGGGAACGCAGCCTGACATCTGGTTGGGGCACATGGGGGAATCCATGCGTGCGGATAGGAATTTCTCCTTTGAACAAGGTGAGATTGCCCAAGCCATGCTTCGTTGCGGGTTCAACTCGGTCCGGTCGAGAACTATCAGCCTGCCGCAAGGAGAGATGGATTTGGATATTGCCTGTAAAGCGATGTGAATCGTCTGGACCCGGTAGCTGGGGTATTTTGGAAACAGCAGGGCGGGTTTTGCAATGAAAAACCGGAGAAGGGCAAAAGCCCTTCTCCGGTTATCTGGTATATTGGAATGTAAGTTACACGTTGGCCTGGCATACTCCGTTGTTGTCGTATTCCATGCGTTCCTTGTATTCTTCCTGCTTGCCCTTGTTCCAGCGGCTCACCGGGCGGTAGTAGCCGACCACGCGGGTGTAGACTTCGGCGTCCTGGCCGCAGGTGGGGCACTCGAAGTGTTCGCCGCTGATGTAGCCGTGTTCCTTGCACACCGAAAACGTCGGCGTGATGGAGATGTAGGGCAGCTTGGTCTTTTCCATGGCCTTGAGCAGGAAGTTCTTCAGGGCCGTGCAGTCGGTGACGGCTTCCCCCAGGAAGGAGTGGAAGACCGTGCCTCCTGTATACAGCGGCTGCAACTGGCTCTGGTGCTCCAAAGCCTCGAAGATGTCGTTGGTGGCGCCTACGGGCAGCAACGTGGAGTTGGTGTAGTAGGGGTCTTTTTCGCCTGCGGTGTGGATGTCCGCGTACAGGGCCTTGTCGATTTTCGCCAGCCGGTAGCAGGTGCCCTCGCCGGGGGTGGCTTCCAGGTTGTACAGGTTTCCTGTTTCCTCCTGGAATTCCTGGGCCAGGTCGCGCAGGTGTTCCAGCACCTGCTGCATGAGGCGTGTTCCGGCCTTGGTCTCGATGCCTTTGCCCAGAAGGTTCATGCAGGCTTCGTGGCCGCCAATCAGCCCGATGGTGGCGAAGTGTCCGTTCAGCCCATTCTTCAGGTAACGCTTGGAATAGGGGAACATGTTGTTGTCCAGATTGGTCTGGACGAACTTGCGTTTGAATTCCAGCGAGTCCTTGGCCAGGGTGGCGTATTCGGTGAGCAGCTCCATGAAGTCGCTTTCCCCGTGCGCCAGATAGGCCAGTTTGGGCAGATTGAGCGTAACCACGCCGATGGAGCCGGTCAGGTCGCCCGCGCCGAACAGTCCGCCGGTTTTCTTGCGCAGTTCGCGCAGGTCCATGCGCAGACGGCAGCACATGGAGCGCACGTCTTCCGGGCTGACGTCCGAATTGATGAAGTTCTGGAAATAGGGCGCCCCGTATTTGGCGGTCATTTCCAAAAGCAGTTGCCCGGCTTCGCTTTCCCAGGGGAAGTCGGACGTGACGTTGTAGGTCGGGATGGGGAAGGAGAAGATGCGACCGTTCATGTCGCCTTCGAGCATGACTTCCAGGAATGCCTTGTTGATGAGCATCATCTCGTCGGCATAGTCGCCGAAGGTGGAGTCCTGGAGCTTGCCGCCGATGATTACCGCCTCGTTGGCCATGTGCTTGGGCGGGACCACGTCGAAGGTGAAATTGGTGAACGGACTTTGGCCGCCCCAGCGGGATGTTGTGTTCAAGTAGAAGAGCATCTTCTGCATGGACTGTTTTATCTGGGGGTAGTCCATGTTGTCGTAACGCACGAACGGGGCGAGGTAGGTATCCACGTTGTTGAATGCCTGGGCCCCGGCCCATTCGTTCTGCAACGTGCCCAGGAAGTTGACCATCTGGCCGACCACGGCATCGAAATGACGGGCCGGACCGGCGCAGCAGCGGTCATCCAGGTTGAAGCCTTCCAGCAGCAGGTCGCGCATGCTCCATCCCGCGCAATATCCGGCCAGCCCGAATGACAGGTCGTGGATGTGGAAATAGCCGTGCTCGTGAGCCAGACGGATTTCTTCAGGGTATTTTTCCAGGCAGTAGCGGGCCTGGATGGAACCGGACATGTGCAGCATCAACCCTTGGAAGGAGTGGCACATGTTGGAGTTTTCCTTGACCCGCCAGTCCGAGCGATCCAGGTAGTTGTCGATGACCGCCGAGATGTCCAGGTAGTTGTCGTGCTGTCCGCGCAGTTCGCGTCGTTTTTCCCGGTAGATGATATAGCGCTCGGCCACGCTGTAGAGGCGCGATTCCATGAGCACCAGCTGGACCATGTCCTGGACTTGTTCCTGCTCCGGGATGTCGATGTCCGCGAGTTTCTGTTCAACTTTTTTCCCAAGACGCTTGGCCAGCAGCGGGTCTTTGATTCCGCTGGCCTTGAGCGCCTTGAAAATTGCCTGGGAAATGCGGTCCACGGACCACGTTTCCAACCTGCCGTCGCGTTTGAGAATGTGTTTTGGTGGCATGAATGCCTCAGGGCGCCAAACAATGCGGGAAAGCACTTAACAAAGCTGCAAAACAGCTTATGTGCGTCCCGCCGCGGCGCCTATGGAATGAGAGATTGTGCTCCGGCTGTTGCCGGGAATCAGAAGTGGCCTCAGAATGTGGTGCTGGCTTCCCGGGTTGCGTCGCTTTCGCGGGCCGCACGGGTCACAGCGGCAGAACCGCCCCGGATTCGCACCGGGTTGAACATGGCTGAAGCACATGTCGATGGAGGAAAATAACCGAGGCTGGTAAGAGTGGCAACCTTGAATTTTGGAAACCGTCAGGCAGCGGTTTCCGCAGGCAGTGCCTCCCATTGCTTTTTGCGGGAGCAATGTGCAGCCGGCTGGCCATTGCGCCCGCGGTTCATTCTTCCTTTTTTTCTGGATCTACCACGTGCAGTTCCACTTCCTTGTTTTTCATCAGTTCCCGAAAGGCAAGGGGAGGCTTTTTGTCGGTAAAAACAGAGTCTATCTCTTCCAGGTCGGCAATGCGAACCATGGCGTTGCGGTTGAATTTGGTATGGTCGGTGACCAGAAAGACATTTCGGGAGTTGTTGATGATTTCACGCGCGACGCGGACTTCGTGGTAATCGTAGTCCAGCAGCGTGCCGTCCTCGTCAATGCCGGAAACCCCGATGATCCCGTAGTCTACCTTGAACTGCTTGATGAACTCCACGGTGGCCTCGCCGGTGATCCCCCTGTCACGTCGCCGGACGATTCCGCCCGCGACGATCACCTCGTTGTCGTAGTTGCTCATCAGCATGGCGACGTTGAGGTTGTTGGTGATGATCCGGAGGGCCTTGTGTCCGGAAAGGGCCTTGGCCACTTCTTCCGTCGTGGTCCCGATGTTTATGAACAACGAAGCGTGGTCAGGAATGTGTTTGGCGACCATCTGTCCGATAAGCTGCTTTTCCTGGGACAGGATGTGCTGCCTGTCGTTGTAGTCCACGTTCTCCACGCTGGAAGCTCTTCCGGCTCCGCCGTGAAAGCGTTGCAGGAGCTTGTTTCTGCAGAGCTTGCCTATGTCGCGCCGAATGGTCTGCGGCGTGACGTCGAACTGCTGAGCCAGCGATTCGATGGAGGCGAATCCTTTTTCAGTGACTGTATCGTATATTTCCCGTTGTCGTTTGGATAATGAGTGCAGGCTCAATTTTGATTTTCTACTTTTGGAATTTTGAGGTTTGTCAGTCAAAGCGCCTGTCTCCTTTTCAAAAACGAACATGTTTTTGTGTTGCAATGTTGGACAGCAGATTCCACAACACGCCGGGGAAGCGGCAGGTGTCACAGTCCCTGTCCCCCAGGACAAGGAGCACTCCTCTGAAATTATAAAGATCCTATCCCGCTTGGTTCATCCGGAAAAAGATTCCGAAATGCAGGCCTACGTTCGCGTCAGCCAACCAGTCTTGTTGAATTTTTACACAAGTATATCCAACTTCCCAAGGTTGTCCAGTGGGAGGAATTTTTTTTTGCTGTGCGGCTTTTCTTCGTTTTATGCTTTGTTTTCAGTCTGTTGGGTTGAAAACGTGGGTGTTCGAAAATGGACTCGGGTTGTTTTATTTTTGTTTTTTTTACAAAAATAAAACAAATCCTTGTCAAAAAGTTTTCGTTTTGTTACATCTAGGTTCACATGTGAAACAAGAAGGCAGGATGGCGTTCCATATTTCAGATGCCGAATTGTTTTCCCAGGTGCGTTCTTTATTTCAGGTTCAAATGCGAACTTCCATAAATTTATCCGCCGCATGTCGTGCAGGATAGGGAAGAAGGGTGCCATATGAAACGTTCAGAATTTGTCCACAGGCTGGAAGACAACTCGGAGGCATGGGATTTCATCATCATCGGCGGTGGCGCCACCGGGCTGGGGTCTGGGTTGGATGCCGCGGCCAGAGGGTACTCCGTGCTTCTGTTGGAGCAGGGCGATTTTGCCGAAGCCACTTCCAGCCGCAGCACAAAAATGGTGCACGGCGGCGTAAGATATCTTGCGCAGGGCAATATTTCCCTGGTCATGGGCGCATTGTACGAGCGGGGGATATTAAAGCAGAACGCTCCGCACATGTGCTCCAACCAGAAGTTCGTTGTGCCGGATTACAAGTGGTGGGGCCTCCCCTATTATGGAATAGGCCTGAAAACCTACGATCTTCTTGCCAGAAAGTACAGTTTCGGCTCCTCCCAGATCCTTTCCCGAAGCAGCGTATTGAAAGAAATTCCCGGAGTCCTCACGCATAAGCTCAAGGGCGGCGTGACCTACCACGACGGACAGTTCGACGATGCCCGCCTGGCCGTCACCCTTGCCAGAACCATGGCGGATATGGGCGGCTGTCCCTTGAACCATTTCCGGGTCTCCGGGTTGCTCAAAAACGCGTCCGGCTATGTGTGCGGGGTCCAGGCTGAGGACAGAATCAGCGGCAAGTCATATGAAGTAAAGGCCAAGGCGGTCATAAACGCCACCGGCATTTTCACCGACGATGTCATGAGCATGGACAACGAGGACCACAAGAAACTCATCGCTCCCAGCCAGGGCATACACATAGTCATTGATCGGGATTTTCTTGGTGGCGATACCGGCATCATGATCCCGAAAACCGATGACGGACGCGTTATCTTCTTCGTTCCCTGGCACGGAAAGGTCGTTGTGGGAACAACCGATACCCCTCTTTCCTCGGTCTGTATGGAGCCGAAACCCCTGGAAGAGGAAATAGACTTTCTTGTGGAACACTCCGCACGCTATCTTTCCAGACCTCCCAAACGTTCGGATGTTCGCAGCGTTTTTACCGGAATCCGGCCTCTGGTCGCATCCGGAGGCAGCGGGGTGAAGACCTCGGCACTGTCCAGAGACCATTTTCTGACGGTTTCTCCCAACAAGTTGCTGACCATAGCCGGTGGCAAATGGACCACCTACAGGCATATGGCAGAAGACTGCATCGACCATGCCATCAAGATGGGTGGGCATGTTTTCCGTCCCTCCCCCACCAAACATATGAAGCTGCATGGGTATACCGAGGATTTCGACTTCAACGATCACATGCATGTGTACGGAAGCGAAGCCGGGGAAATCAAGGCCCTTGCTTCCGAACTTCCCGATCTTGATGGCCGCATGCACCAAAAGCTTCCCTATTCCTGGCTGGAAGTCGTTTGGGCGGTACGGCACGAATGGGCGCAGAGCCTCGCGGATGTTCTCTCTCGCAGAACCAGGGCGCTGATTCTGGACGCTCGAGCCGCTGTTGAAGTCGCTCCCAAAGCTGCTGAAATCATGGCCCGGGAACTTGGCAAGGACGAACAATGGATCAAGGAACAGGTGGAGCAATTCGTCTCGCTCTCCAAAAATTACCTGGCGGATTGACTGTTTTCTTGATCTCTTTTGGATACGGCAACCGGCCCTGGGATGGCCGGCGGGTTCAATAAACCACAACTTGCGCAATGGGATGTTTGTTTCTGAACTGAACACTACCTGCATTAGCGATGGGAGAGAACCATGAATTTCTTTTTAAGCGAGATGGTCGGGACCTTGATTCTGACGTTGTTCGGATGTGGTGTGGTTGCCAACGTTCTTCTGGAAAAATCCAAAGGACAGAACGGCGGCTGGATCGTCATCACCATGGGGTGGGGATTTGCCGTAGCCTTTGCCGTGTATGTGGCCGGAAAACACTCCGGGGCGCACATCAATCCGGCGGTCACCATCGGCCTGGCCTCCATCGGAGCCTTTCCTTGGGCAAACGTGCCCGTGTACATTGCCGGACAGATGACAGGCGCCTTCCTCGGCGCGGTACTGTGCTATCTGGTGTACCAATGCCATTGGGAACCCACAAAGGATGCCGGACTCAAGCTGGCCGTCTTTGCCACCGGTCCCGCCATTCCCTGCACCCTGCAAAACTTCTTGTGCGAATTCATCGGCACGGCCTGCCTGCTGTTCATCCTTCTGGGCATCGGCGCCAATGAATTCAGCCAGGGACTCAATCCTCTTGTCGTGGGCTTCTTCATCATGGCCATCGGTCTTTCGTTGGGCGGTCCCACGGGATACGCCATCAACCCGGCCCGAGATCTCGGTCCCCGCATCGCCCACGCAATTCTGCCCATTCCCGGAAAGGGCGGAAGCGATTGGAAATACTCCTGGGTACCCGTTGTCGCCCCCATCTGCGGCGGGGTTACCGGCGCCATGCTGTACAAGATGCTTATTGGCTAAGCTCAGGCTTGTATCAAACAAAACTCGATACAAAAGGCAGGGTGAAGCACACTTCACCTTGTAAAAGGGGAAATTTCAATGAGCGCGAAGTATGTACTTTCCATTGACCAAGGAACCACAAGCTCACGGGCAATCGTATTCAACAAAAAGGGTGACATCGTTGCCGTCACCCAGAAAGAGTTCACCCAGATCTTCCCCCATTCCGGCTGGGTGGAACATGACGCCATGGAAATCTGGTCTTCTGTCCAGTCCGTGGTGGCCGAAATTCTTTCCCATCCCGACATCTCCGGTGCCGACATTGCAACCATCGGCATAACCAACCAGCGCGAAACCGCTGTCGTGTGGGATAAAAATACCGGAAAGCCCGTGTACAACGCCATTGTTTGGCAGTCCCGCCAGACCATGGACATCTGCAACGAACTCAAAGGCAAGGGCCTCGATCCCATGTTCCGGGAAAAAACCGGGCTGCTCATCGACGCCTACTTCTCCGGAACAAAGGTCAAATGGATACTCGACAATGTCGAGGGCGCACGTGAAAAGGCGGAAAAGGGCGATCTGCTTTTCGGCACCATCGACACCTGGCTCGTCTGGAAGCTCACCGGCGGCAAGGTCCATGTGACAGACTACACCAATGCGTCCCGGACGCTGATGTACAATATCCATGAACTCAAGTGGGACGAGGAGCTTCTCAAGCATCTTACCGTTCCTGCCTCCATGCTGCCGGAAGTCAAACCGTCTTCGGAAGTTTACGGTACGACCGACAAAACTGCATTCCAGGGAATGGAAATTACCATTTCCGGTATGGCGGGCGATCAGCAGGCAGCTCTTTTCGGACAGGCCTGCTTCAGCGAGGGCATGGCTAAAAATACGTACGGCACCGGCTGCTTCATGCTGATGAATACCGGCGAAAAGGCTGTTCCCTCCAAGAACGGTTTGCTGACGACCATTGCCTGGGGCGTTGACGGTAAGGTCGAATATGCCTTGGAAGGCTCCATCTTTGTGGCCGGTTCCGCAGTGCAATGGTTGCGCGACGGCTTGCGCATGTTCCGGGAGGCCAGGGACAGCGAATTGTATGCAACCCGCGTACAGAGCAGCGATGGCGTATACATGGTTCCTGCGTTTGTCGGACTGGGCGCTCCATACTGGGACTCCGAAGTTCGCGGAGCGGTTTTCGGTCTGACCCGTGGCACGACCAAGGAACATTTTGTCCGGGCAACCCTGGAGTCCCTTTGCTACCAGACCAAGGACGTTCTTTCCGCCATGGAAGCCGACTCCGGAATCAAGCTGGAAAAGCTGCGCGTGGACGGTGGAGCCGTAGCCAACGACCTGATGCTTCAGATTCAATCCGACGTTCTGGGCGTGCCCGTAGAGCGTCCGCTGTGCATTGAAACCACTGCCTTGGGCGCTGCATATCTGGCAGGGCTTGCTGTGGGATTCTGGGAAGACAAGAACGACATCGTCAAGAACTTCGGCGTTGATCGTGATTTCAGCCCCAAGATGGAAAAAGAAGAATCCGACAAGCTGTATGCCGGTTGGCAGAAAGCAGTTAAAGCAACCATGGCCTTCAAATAAAAAACTCCCAGCTTTCAACAGGCAGCGAAGGCAAACGCGGTGTGTTGAAAGCACCCTACTCTATGGGGGATCGCCGAAAGGCGGTCCCCCGTTTTTTTGTAGGTTCCTCGGGTGGAGAAGTGAACGACAAAATAAACCGGATGAAAGGCTCAGAAAAGGGATCGCGAGGGGAAGAACCTCTCGTTTTTCAAGAGGAACTGTCAGATCAAATCGAAACTACTTCATGTCAGGATACGCAAAGGACTTTCTGACCTTTGATCTTGTGGTTCCGCAGAAACGTCGTTCTGCTTCGCCTTGCGGTGCTGCGCACCGACGCGGCATCCTGCCACGCTCTTATATCCCCATTTCCACCCCGTCTACTTCCGCCCTTCCTTGAGGATCATCTTCGCGACGTCGATGTCGTAGGCTTTTCCAGGGTCGAATGTTTTTTTGTTTTCGTACACGGCGCTTGCTTTCTTGATGGCGCCGTAGGGAACCCAACCGTGTTTTTCCCAGAGTTCGTCATCGTCCTGGTTCCAGAGCCGGAACCAGACGTCTGTTTCGTCTTCCTTGACGTACATGCGGACTTTTTTGTTTTCCGGGAAAGGGTAGTAGAACAGCCCTTTATCGTCTTTCATGTCTCTATCCTTTGTTCTGGAATTTGGCTGGTTGTACCCGGCTGTGCGGTCAAGTCAAGTTTGCGGCGCGGGTCCTGGCCCTGGAAGCTTCGTCTTTGTCGCCCACGGCGGCCAAGGCGTCGGCCAGGAAGTTCCAGTAGGTGGCGCTGGCGGGTTTGATCTCCACGCATTTGCGGCTGAGGGCCACGGCGATTTCCGGGTCCTCGCCCGAGTCCAGGTAGAGCTTGGCCAACAGGTAGATGGACTGGGCGTCGCCGGGATTGTGGGTCACGGCCTTGTGCAGCATGTCGCGGGCCTTGTCGGGCTGGCCGGTCACGAGGGCCAGACGGGCCAGATGGCGGGAGGTGGCGGCTTCGCCGCCTGGAAGTTTGGCGGCCTTGCGCAGGGTGGCGGCGGCTTGCTTGTACTGTTTTTTCGCTTCCTGGATCTGACTCAGTCGGATGAGGCTGAAAAGATGGCCGGGGTCGATCTTGAGGCAGCGGCGGAAGGCTTTTGCGGCTTCGGCGTGGTCGTCCAGGCGCAGGCAGGAATATCCGAAGTTGTACACGGCCATGAGGTTGCTCGGCTCGCGTTCCATGACCTGGCGGAAGTTGGCCGCGGCCTGGTCGAGTTTGGAAAGGCGGGCATAGCACACGGCCAGGGAATTGCGCGAAAGCGTGTTGTCTTCGTCCAGGAGGAGGGAACGCTTGTATTCCTCGATGGCGGCATAGACGTCGCCGTGGGAAAAGAGGCGGTCCGCGCTGATGTTCAGGGATACGCTGTCAAAGACGGCGGCCTTGGGATTGTCCAGAAGCAGGGCATGGTCAAGGGCCTTGCGGCTGTTTTCCAGGATGTCGGACTTGGCGTAGTCCAGGCAGGGAAAGCAGCCCACGCCGATGGCCGGATGGACGTCCAGTCGTTCCGCGGCCTGGGCGCAGAAGTCGCAGGCCTTTCGGGCGGCGTCTTCCCGGGTCGAGCCGGGAAGGAGGCAGGCCAGGGAGCCGAGACCGTACCGTCCGGCTGTGATATCCTTGCCCAGGATTTCACGGGCCAGGGAGGCGGTGTCCTTGACAAGGGTTTCGATTTCCTTCCGGCTGCCCGTGGCGGGTGCGCCGCCCGTTCCCTCAAGCCGTATCAGGGCCAGGGCGAAATTATCGTGCCCCGCCTGTTCCCGGGCCAGACAGGAGAGAAATCCGGTGTAGCTGTACAGCCCGGTCAGCAGGTCCTTTTGCGGCGGCTGTGCCGGACTGGGATTTCCGTTCCGTTTTCCAGGCTCTTCGAGCAGGGAAAGACGGTCGCCCGGTTCCAGGGGCCAGGCCGGGTCGCTGACATCCAGGATTTCTGCAAAGGCCATGTCTTCCTGGGCTTCGGTGATGACGATCTCCCCTTTGTACATGGCCGGGTAGCGGCCCAGCAGGCGTTGGCCGTCACCGCTCTTGGCTTCGGCCTCGTCCAGAAATTTGGGGGACCAGACCAGGAAACGCAGGCCTTCGGCCGCGTCCACATCGCGTCCCAGATTCATGGAAAGGCGGTTCATGGGAAGCATTTCCAGGATGGCGCCGCCCTGTTCCAGGATGCGGCCAAAGGCGAAGGCCCGGTCGCGTCCATGCTCCTTGGCCACGGACATGGCCTTGAGCGCCTTGAAAAGCAGGATGTTGGCCATCTCGTCGGGATGGCTGGCTATCTGTGCGCCGCGCAGGTCGTTGGGATAGGAGGCGCAACCCAGGCTGGCCGTGAGCTTGACGTGTTCCCCGTTGGTCAGGGTGAATGTCTCGGCGGCCACGGCGCACCGGATCTTGTCGGCCAGTTTGAGGCATTTGGCCGGCATGGCGTCTGGCACGAGCACGGCGAATTCGTCCTTGTCCAGACGGCACAGG
This sequence comes from Desulfovibrionaceae bacterium, assembly GCA_963665185.2. Taxonomy (GTDB): domain Bacteria; phylum Desulfobacterota; class Desulfovibrionia; order Desulfovibrionales; family Desulfovibrionaceae. Next base: position 53,814 of record CAXXPO010000025.1, read on the forward strand.
CTGGCGGTTTTGGGGCAGGCCTTGCGCAGACGCCGGGCGAGCTCGCTGAAAACGCTGTCCCCGGCCCGGAAGCCGTGCACCTGGGCCACGGCCTTGAAGTGGTCCAGATTGCAGACCAGCAGGGACAGGCGGCCCGATGTGCCCAGAAGTGGATCCATGCAGGCGTCGGCGGCGGGCAGGACGCAATTCTGAGCCTGCTCGATGGTGCGGCGCAGGATGTCCATGAAGGAGTGCTTGTTCAGCAGGCCGGTGAGCGGATCGCATCGGGCGGTTTTGGCAAGCGCCAGATTTTCCAGGAAAAGCGTGGCCACTTTGGGCAGCAGGCCCGTCATGGCTGCGGGTGCGGCCAGCCGGACATCGCGGGCCAGAAAGACGCCGAGGGTTCTGCCTTTGTGCGCCAGGGGCAGGAGCAGGCGGTGCTCGTCCTTCAGGTAGGCGGCCTTGCCCGAAGCCGGGTCGAATTGCTCATCACCGGACAGGGCGCGTTCCCCGGCTTTTTTCGGAACTCCCGCATCCTTTGGAAAGTACAGGCTGGACGATTTGAAAGAGACGAATTCAGACAGGGCGGTTTGCAGTTCGTGTTCGTGAAGGATGAGGTCCTGGGCCGAGAGCGGAACGAGCGATGCGGACATTATTTTGGGCATTGGCTGGCTTTACCTAATAGGGGCGTCGTTTGGGCGAGGCGTGGCGCAACCGTTTTTGGGAAACCGGCGCGTACAGGGGGTAGATGGGGTTGGCTTCGGTCCACCATCCGTCCTGCGGACTATGGGAGTAGGTCATTCCGGTGACGAATTTGATGCTCTTGTAGGCCAGGTCGAATGGGCAGACCACGCGCAAGGGCGCTCCCCGGTCATGGGGCAGGGGATGTCCGTCCAATTGGAGGGCCATCAGGTAGTTCAGCCCGGGGTCCAGCAGATCGGCTATGGGGAAGGATTCCACGTAGTGGTCCAGTCCGCCTGGATGGCTGCGCGTGGTACCGTGGGAGTGGAACACTGCCCATGTCGCTTCGGGCAGGGGCGGGACAAGGCGGATCAGCTCGGCAAAGCGAAAACCGCCCCAGGGCGCGTCGTTTACGGACCAGCCTTCCACGCAATGGAAATCCGAAACCTGTTTTACCTGAGGCAGCGCGGCAAGCTCGGCGTAGCTGAGTTTGCCGGGCGTGTCGGTCAGCCCGTCGATGGCAAAGGCATAGGGAACGGTTGTGCCGTCGGGCATGCGGAAATTTCCGGCTGCCGGGTCGAAACGGAACTCGTCCAGTTCCACGGTGCGCGTGGGGAAAAGCGGCGCGGCCATGGCCATTGCCCATCGGGGCAGGATGGCCATGGTTCCCAGAATACTGGCGCCGAGGAGCAGGGTTCTGCGGCGGATGTTTCCCAGACTCGAAGCCATGGTTCAGGCTCCTGCAAGGCGGCAGCTGTCCGCACAAAGGTCAGGTGTTATTCGGCGACGCATTTCCCGTCGCATTCCACGAATTCCAGGTTGCACAGCTTGGAGAGTTCCGCCTTGTCTACGGGATTTTCGCAGGGAATGCAGGAAAAGGGAACATCCCAGCACATGCCATTTTCCAGGTTGACGCTGCCGATGTACATTCCGTCGGGAGTGCCGAAATCCAGGAACGGGCAACTGTCCTTGCTTTTTTCCACCTGTTTGTAGCAGGACACGCCGTAATCGGAGCAGAATTGCTCTGCCTGCACCGACTGAACCGGGGCTGAAACCAGAAACAGCAGGGCCAGTACGGCCGGAATGGAAAGCTTTCGCATATTGGGTATCCTCATGGGTGAAGGTGCTTGCGTTGCTTATTATCTACACGGCCCGGCGGGATTCGTCCAGAGCCGGGGCGCCATGGTTCATCTCATTCCGTGCAGGGAGGTTTGTCCAAGGCCCGGTCCAGGGTCACGGCAAAGTCCTGCACATTGGTGAGTATGGCCTTGGCCGTAAGGGACCCCCGGTCGGCCAGTTTGCCCACGGCGAATTCGGACATGTCCACGCTGAAGAAGTAGACGGGGCGGAGTTGGCCGTTGTCCATGGCGTGATAGCTCGGGGTCATGTTGCCCGTGGCGATGGTGTGCAGCTGGGTGGCCATGGTGATGACCGTGGTGGCCTTTCGGGCCAGCAGGCGCATGGCATCCTGGGCCTTGTAGGCGTTGCCCTCGACTTCGGGCATGGGGCCGTCGTCGCGTATGGACCCGGCCAGCACAAAGGGGATGTCGGCCTTTATCAACGCGCGCATGATGCCGTCGCGGACCATGCCGGAGTTTACGGCATCGCGGATGGAGCCTGCGGCCCGGACGCGGTTGAGGGTTTCCAGATGGTTGTAGTGTCCCAGCCGGGCCGGTCGTTTGGTGTAGATTTCCAGGCCGAGGGCCGTGCCCATGAGGGCGCCTTCCAGGTCGTGCGTGGCCAGGGCGTTGCCCGCCAGAAGACCGTGTACAAACCCGTTGGAGATGATGCGGGAAAATGCTGTGCGGGCGTCGGAATCGAAGACCACGGCCGGACCGAGCACCCAGAGGATGAAACCGTTGTCCCGCTCGAAGCGCAGCAGCTCGTAGAGAAAGTCGTAATCGATGGAAAAGGAGGTCTCGCGGGTCAGCCCGGTGCGGAAGGCGAATTTTTCCGGGTCGGGGGCGAACAGGCGGAACCCCTGGGTGTGAACCAGTATGCCGTGCGCCCCGGATTCGTCCCGTCCCACGGCGACCAGATCGTTTTTCCTCAGATTGCGGAACTCCACGGCTTCAAAGGAGCCGTCCTTGCGGCGCACGGCTACGCAGTCCATGCGCGGACATTGGAGCAGGCTCCACTTGCCCCTGCCGTGGTGAAAATATTCCGGGTATATTGTGGTGGCGTGGAAATCCTCGGGAGCCACTCCGTTGCGCGGCGCGGGAACCAGGGTGGCGGACGGCGCATCGCGCAGGACAGGGGTCGAGAAATCGGGCGGTTCGTATTCGGGCAGGGTGAAGGCCATGGGCTCTCCTGGCGGTTCGGCGCGGGGGTGCGTTCCGGGCAGGAATCGTGTTCCGCGGGTTGGCTCCTCATTCTGTTTTGGAATATACCACAGAAACCATGAAGGACGAAAGTCATCCGGGCTGTTTTCGCAGCCGGCTGCATTCCTCTTAACATGAGAGGGGGGCATCACCCCGTAAGCAGTCGTTCCAATATGGCATTGGAAACGAGCATGCCGTTCTTGGTCAGGCGGACGTAATCCCTGGTCATGCGGATGAGATCGTGCTGGCGCAGGGCGGTCAGTATCTGCCCGTGCACCTGTATGAAGCTGTTGCCGGTCGTGGCCTTGTATCGTTTGAGGTCCAGCCCCCGGCTGGTACGCAGGGAAAGCATGACCATTTCATTGACCCTGGTGGCAAGGGCGAGTTCCTCTCCTCGGGCGGTGGCGTTGCGGCGGACCTGTTCTTCCCAGGCCTCGAGATCCTTGGGGTTTTCGTAGCGCACGTCCTGCACCGTGGAGACTGCCGAAGGGCCAAGCCCCACGTATTCCTGTCCGTCCCAGTAGCCCAGGTTGTGGCGGCAGAAAAATCCCATGCGGGCGAAGTTGGAAATCTCGTAGTGCAGGTAGCCGTTGTCTTCCAGCAGATTCGCCCCATGGATGAAGATGCGGGCTTGTTCATTGTCTTCGGGCATTTTCAATCTGCCGTCGCTGACGCGCTGTTCCAGAGGGGTTCCCGGTTCCAGGGTCAGGTTGTAGCAGGACAGGTGCTCCGGCTTGAGTTCCTTGGCGACGGCCAGCATCTGTTTGCGCCAGCTGCCCAGCCGCATGCCGGGAATGCCCCAGATGAAGTCCAGGTTGATGTTGCGGAACCCCGCATAACGGGCCGCCCGGAACGCAGCCACGGCCTGGGACGCCGTGTGCGGTCTGCCCAGCATTTTCAGTTGCGCGTCGTCCAGGCTCTGCACGCCCAGGGAGAGGCGGTTCACGCCCATATCCCGCAACTGGCCCAGGGCGGAACTGTCCACGGATTCCGGGTTGGCCTCCATGGAAAATTCCGCGGTTTTGTCCATTTGGAAATGTTCCCGCAGCCCGCGGATTATGCGGTCCATGGCCCAGGGGGGGATAGTGCTGGGCGTTCCGCCGCCCAGATAGACGGTCTGTATTTTCGGACGGTTGAGACGCTTTCCCCAAAGCCTGGCCTCGCGTACAACGGAATCTGTATAGCGCTCCAGAAGCTCCATATCCAGTGGCATGGAGTAAAACGCGCAATAGGCGCATTTGGCACGGCAAAATGGGATATGGACATACAGCAGCATGGGCATTAGCTAGCCTGTTGCCTCCGGCCTGGCAAGCCGGTAAATCCTGATGTGGCGCAGGTGGTGAAATCATCGGATCGTAACTTTGCGGCGGTAGGAATTCTTCATGAACGAAATACTTCGATGTACCGGCCTGGGAGTGTCGTTCGGGGGCAAGCGCGTACTCGACGGCCTTGATCTGAACGTCGCCTCCGGGGAATTCGTGGTTGTCAACGGGCCTTCGGGTGCGGGCAAATCCACCTTGCTGCGGTTGTTGTGCCGCCTGCAGGAGCCGGACAGCGGCACGGTCCTTTTCAACGGGCAGGATGTGGCTGCCATGGATGCGCCCAGTCTGCGCCGTCAGATGGGATATTTGCAGCAGACCCCGGTGGTGGTGCCGGGCAGCGTGCGGGAAAATCTCCTGCTGCCCTTCGCGTTCAGAGAAAACGCGGCCCTGCTGCGGCCTGACGATGCACGTCTGCAATGGCTCCTGGCGGGATTGAACCTGGATGTGGCCCTGGATGAGGACGCCCTGGGACTGTCCGTCGGGCAACGTCAACGGCTGGCCTTGCTCAGGACCTTGCTGGTGGACCCCAAGGTGCTGCTCATGGACGAACCCACCAGCGCATTGGACCCGGAAAGCGCCTCTCTTGTGCTGCAGGAAGCAGAACGCCGTTGCAGCGAGCAGGGCGTGAGTGTGCTCATGATAACCCATTCCGGCCAGATGCCCCAGATGGCGCATTCCGTCGTGCGCGTGGCCGACGGCAAGGCGGTGCGGCAATGAACATGCAGGTTCTTGATATCGGCCCGCTGCAACTGCTTCTGGCTTTCTGCCTTGTGTTCGTCACCGCCGGCATTTCCCTGGCCTGCCGCCTTGGGCTGGTGCGCGATCTGGCCGTGGGCAGTGTCCGGACTTTCGGGCAGTTGTTCATCATGGGCTATGTACTGACATTGGTCTTCAAAATGGAATCCTTCTGGCCCGTCATCCTCGTCTTTCTGGTCATGATCGGCTCGGCTGCGCACATCATCCGGGGACGTGTCAGGGAGCGCAGCGTTTCCTTCGGCATGCCGCTGTTCATATCCATGTTTGTCAGTTATTCGCTGGTCGCCTATCTGGTGACCGGGGTTGTGGTGCAGGCCAAACCGTGGTGGTTGCCGCAATATTTCATCCCTCTGTCAGGCATGGTGGTGGGCAATTCCATGAACGCCCTGGCCATTTCCCTGGAACGTCTTTTTTCCGACTTCCGCACACGCCGCGACGAAGTGGAAATGCGGTTGTGCCTGGGCGCGGACTACCGCGAAGCCAGTGCGGACATCATGCGCGACGCGCTCCGGGCGGGCATGATCCCGTCCATCAACTCCATGATGGGCGTGGGGCTGGTGTTCATTCCCGGCATGATGACCGGCCAGATTCTGGCCGGGGCAGACCCGATGACCTCCATCCGTTATCAGATCGTGGTCATGCTGATGCTGACCGCGTCCACAGCCTTGGGAACGTTGGCGGCGGTGCTGCTGGTGCGCAAGCGGTGTTTCGGGCCGGGGCAGAGTCTGGTGCTGCCGCGTGGCAGATAGGCCGGGTTTATAGTTGGCGGGAATGTGTCGCGTACATGGTGGGCATTGACGTCCCTTGAAAGCGGATTATCCTGAAGGGAAACCAAAGGAGAAGTATGGCAATATCCGCCCAGTTTGATCCGGAGCTTGTCTACGTGGAATGCGGTGAATGCGGGGAGCCGGTACTGTGGGCTCCGGGAACTTCAACCAGGGTGCTTTGCCGCTCGGGGCTGACACAGGGCGAATTCGACGCCTCGTGCATGATTCTTTCCGAAGGTTGCCCTCATTGCACGCCCGGCGAGAATCGGTTCACCACCCAGATAGTCAGGCTCATGAAAAAGGAAACGCACTCCGACAGGTAGCATTGTCCGCCGGAGTGCGTTGTTGATTTCTATTTTGCGGCAGCCCCGACACGAGGGACTGTCGTTTGTTTTTTCGTTTCGTGGACGGATCCGGGGGACGCCTACCCCCGACGCACCAGTTCCAACAGGGTGCGTACGCCGAATCCGCTGCCTCCCTTGGTCAACGGGCCGTTTTCCTTTTCCACGCGGCCCGGCCCGGCAATGTCCAGATGCGCCCACGGCACGTCCTCGGGAACGAATTCCTTGAGGAACAGAGCGGCGTTGATGGCTCCGCCTTCACGCCGTCCCACATGTTTCAGATCGGCCACATCGCTTTTCAGTTCTTCCCGGTATTTTTCCGGCAGGGGCAGGGGCCAGAAATCTTCGCCCACATCCTCGCCATAGCTGCGGATTTTGCGGGTAAGTTTGTCGTCTGTTCCGAACACCCCGGCGATCGACGGTCCCAGTGCGACAACACAGGCTCCCGTCAGGGTGGCGATGTCCACCACCATCCCGGGGTCCATCTCTTCGGCATAGGCCAGGGCGTCGCACAGGAGCATGCGGCCTTCGGCATCGGTGTTGACGATCTCCACGCTTTTGCCGGACCTGGTCCGGACCACGTCGCTGGGGCGGGAGGCCCCGCCGTCCGGCATGTTTTCGGCGCAGGGCAGAAGGCCCACCACGGGCGTTTCCAGTCCCAGCATGCCGTATGCCTCGAAAAATCCGAGCACGGCGGCGGCTCCGGCCATGTCGGTCTTCATGGCGTCCATGTTGGCAGAGGGTTTCAGGGAGATGCCGCCCGAATCAAAGGTCACGCCCTTGCCCACGAAAACCGAGGGCTTTGTCCCGTCACCCGCCCGCAGGACGAGAAAGCGCGGCTCGTTCCGGCTGCCCTGGGCCACGGACATGAACGCCCCCATGCCCATGGCGCGGATTTCCTCCGGTCCGAAAGACTGGAAGGAAAATCCGTAGCGCTGACAGAGGTGGCGGGCGCTCTGTTCCAGGTCCGTGGGTGTGGCCAGGTTGGCCGGAGTGTTGGCCAGGTCGCGGGCCAGCCAGCTTCCCTGGATGCCTGCCCGGGCAGTGGCGACGGCTTCGTTTTGGGCGGCGCTCGGTTCGGTTTCGAACAGGACCTCCAGTTCCGGGTCCGGCTGGATGTCGTCCGGCTGCTGGTGGCGGGTGTAGCGGTACAGGCCCAGTCCGGCCGAAGCCAGTGTTTCCTGGAGCAGGTGGGGTGTGGTATCGCCTGCCCCGGCGCCTTGCGCAGGGACGGGGCAGGCCTGCGCAAGCCCTTCAAGTGCCAGATACGGTATGCTCAGAACAGGCAGTTTCCATTTGCGGGCCTGACGGCTCGCGGAGGCGGCAGCCATGCGCAAGGTGTCGCATCGGAAATTTTCGCGTTTTCCCAGTCCGGCCAGGATCAGGGTTGTTTCCATTATTCCGGCGCAGGTCCGGCAGACATGCACCTCGCCTGCCTGCCTGGGCACGGCGTCGAACCATCCCGGGAGATGGATGCCTTGCTGGGCGGCCCATTTTTTCAGGCCGGACAGGGGCGGTTCATCCTCAAAAGCGAAAAAAAAGCAGGGTGTTTTCCTTCCATTGTTCGGCTGGAAGAGTCCGTTGGGTTATTTTGGCAGTCATGTGGATTCTCCTTGTGTTCAGTCTTTCTTGTACAGTCTTTTTTTCTGCTCGTCAGGTGGTAAGCCGGAGTGGTGGGAAATATTTGCTGCAATACCCGAGTGAAATATGGCCTGCTTTTCTTAACCAACTGTAATCAGGACTGAAAAAATAATTTTGCAGGTTGGCACATGTCTTGCGATATACGCAGCGGAGAGAATTAGTTGCCCGGTTCAATGCCGGTCCGGTTGGTCACCGGAAAGTAGGGATACCGCGTTACGGAAAATTTCGTAGCAGGCGCGGCATCCATCCCGCAGGAGGCGGGACGCCGCAGCAAACGGCGAACGCGAATCGGAAAGAGTGTTTTCCGGCGTCGCGATCCTTCCGCAGCGATGCGGCCGCATGGCCGTGGGCTGTGGAACATAATAGCAGCAGGAGTCTATGTCATGGGTTTCAACGCCATGTATGTCGGCGCTACCGGCATGAAGGCCCACAGTACCTGGATGCAGTCCATCGGCAACAACCTTGCCAATGTCAATACCGTGGGATTCAAAAGCGGGCGCACACATTTTGAAAATCTGATGAGCCAGAGCCTGACCGGCGGGTACGGCAACAGCGACGGAACCGCCGCCATCGCCGGACAGATAGGCAAGGGCGTGGCCGTGGCCGATATAGTCACTGATCCGCGTCAGGGCGGGTTTGAAGAAGGCACGGCGGCAACTGACCTTGCCATCGGCGGAAAGGGATATTTCAAGCTCCGGGCCGAGGGTACCGAGGGAACAGAGGACTATTATTCCCGTGCGGGGAATTTTCGTTTCGACAAGACCGGGATTTTGCGCGATTCCCATGGATACGCCCTGCAGGGGTTTTCCATAGACAGGGAAACCAACGTGGTTTCGCAGACGGAAAGCGACGTGGCCCTGCCCATGCAGAAGGAGATGGTCAACGGCAAGTTGGTTGACGTTATCCGTTCCGACCCCCGGGCCACCACGGCCAGCAGCATGATCGCCAACCTGGATTCCTCGGCGACGGACAAAAGTTCCACCCCGGATAATCCGTTTTTTTCCATGCTGCAGAAGTGGGACGGCAGTGCCACGGAACCTTTGAGCAAGGAAGATTATTCCTACACCACGGGCATGACGGTCTATGATGCCGAGGGAAACCGACAGCAGCTGATTTATTATTTCGATCCTGTCACGGATTCCTCTTCCACATCGTCGAACCGGCAGTGGGAGTATCTGGTCACGGTGGATCCCACCGGGGCCGATGGCCGTCCTCTTGCCACTTCCGGGGCAAAGGGCGTGTACATGGCCGGTACGTTGACCTTCAACCCGGCGGGCAATCTCATCGACCAGACCGGGTACACCCTGAAGGACCCGTCATTGGATGCAGGCAACCTGAGCAATTGGAGCCTGGCAACGCTCGGAACGGATGGCAGCCTGCAAATGGATGTGACTTTTGCCGCCTCCAACGGAACCTTGCCCACCCAGACCGTGGGCATCAACTTCGGGCTGACAGGGGAAAATGCCTCGTGGAGCGTGGCGGAAGGCAACGCCGGGCAGATCGGCTCCAATGCCGATGCTCTCCCCAAGCAGTTGGGAACAACTCCGTCGGCCCTGGCAATGACCAGCTACAACAGCAGTTCCGTGACCTTGTCGCAGACGCAGGACGGGTATGGCACGGGGTATCTGCAAAACGTGACCGTAGACCAGGACGGTGTTCTTTCCGGCAAGTTCTCCAACGGCAAGACCGAGGGGTTGTACCAGATAAACCTGTACAATTTCACCAACGAATACGGATTGCGTCACGAGGGGGGCAACCTCTACAGCGCGGGCAAGGAAACCGGCTCCGTATATACGGGCAAGCCGGATTCCGCAAATTACGGGCGGCTGTATCAGGACACCCTGGAAACCTCCAATGTGGACATGAGCGTGGAATTCACCAATATGATCCTGGGACAGCGGGGATTTCAGGCCAACTCCAAGGTCATCACAACCACGGATGCCATGCTGACGACATTGATCCAGGTGAAGAGATAAGCGGCGGCGGGCTCCGGGCGCCTTTTCCAAAAGCCTGTCTGACCGTATTTTTAATCAATAAGAGCGGACCGTTGCGGTCCGCTCTTATTTGTTTGTGGTTCGGAGGCGGGTCCTGCGACCGGTACACAAGCAGTGCAGTGCAGGCCGTACTCTCGGTGTGCGTGTCGGTCCTGTTACGATTTGTCGTCGGATGATGGTTCCGATCTGTTTTGGCTTGTATTCGACATTCATCTGATTGTAGCATGGACCGCATTCGTGTCTGCGGAGCCATTTTCGGGTCAGCGGCGGGTCCGCTTGGGTTTCGTGAAAAAGTCCGGGACGGGCTTTTTCAACATCTTATTCCTTCGGACTGTATCATGCGAATCATTGCGGTAATGAACCAGAAGGGCGGAGTCGGCAAAACCACCTGCACCATAAACATCGGTGCAGGCCTTTCCCTGCTGTCCCGGAAGGTGTTGCTGGTGGATCTCGATCCACAGGCTCATCTGACCTATTCCCTGGGCATCTCCGCCCACGAGCAGGACAGGACGCTGTACGAGGTTTTCAAGGGCGAATTGAAAGCCGGGGACTGCCTCCAGCGCAGGGGGGGCATGGATATTATTCCTTCCTCGCTCGACCTCTCCGGGGCGGATATTGAATTTTCCGGATTTCCCGGCTGCGAGTACCTGTTGCGCCAAGCCCTGGAAGGGCTGCCGGAATACGACTTCATTCTTATCGACTGCCCTCCGAACCTGGGCATTCTGACCATCAACGCCATGGCGGCAGGCAACGAGATTTTCGTGCCTCTGCAAAGCGAATTCCTGGCGCTGCAGAGCATGGGCAAGCTTTACGAAACCGTGGACCTTGTACGGCGGCGCCTGAACAGGGATCTGGACGTGACCGGTATTGTGGTCACCAGGTTCTCCCGGCAGAAGAAGCTCAACCGTGAAGTCGTGAAAAAAATTAACGAGTATTTCGGGGACAAGGTTTTTGAAACGCCCATCCGGGAAAATGTGGCCTTGGCCGAGGCCCCGGGTTTCGGAAAGGATATTTTTTCCTATCGTCCGGGGAGCAGTGGCGCGCAGGATTACCACCAATTGTGCAAGGAAATACTCAAGCGAGGTTGACCATGTCCCAAGACAGCAGGCTGGGAAGCGATCCTCTGCGCTGGCTCAAAGAGCGCCCGGAGCCGTTGGAGGGGAACTCTTTTTCCGATTCGGCGGGGATTGCGGGTCGTGTGGGCAGTCCGGGAGCCGCCCCAAACCGGACCGTGGACAGGATGCTTGCCGACACAGGTCGGCCGGAGACTGCCGACCTGTGGAATCCGTTCGAAATTCTGGAACATCTGTCCGAGGCGTTGTGCGTATGCAATGGAGAAGGTGAACTGATTTACGCCAATCCCGCCTTCGGCAGGTTGTCGGGGCGCGAGGTGCGGCAACTTGAAGGGCTTGCACTGGACGACGGCTCCCTGTTCTACGCCCAGAGCCAGACCTGTTCCCGGGATGTGAAGGCCCAACTGCTTTCCACAGGGCGTCCGCAGCGGTGTCTTATCGAACTTCGGCGTAGGGATGACAGCTTGGTTTTGGTTGATGCGGAATTTCATCTTGGCGGAACAAAGGGGCGCGACGAATATTTTTACGTTTTTCTGAACGAAGCGTGCGACGGGGAGGCAGTCCAGGCCGTTCCCCTGAGCGAGGACGGTACGGGGCAGGAGGCGGAGCCGATTGTCGATTCCAGACTCCAGGCTGCCCTCGATGCCGCCATCTGCCTGTGCGGGCATCCGGGTGAAAAGGAGGCTGACAAGCGGGACAAGGCCACGCGCCGGATTTTTTTGTCCATAGCCGGGCAGAATCAGGACGTGTTTTCGCGGGAACGCGGGGACGGGGCGCACATTGTCCGGTGTTTCGAACTGGTGGTCCAGGGAGCGTGCCTTGAATGGAATGTCGACAGGGGCGTGCTTGAATTTTCCTGTCAGGCCCGGGTGGGCGAAGTGCGACGCAAGGACGTGCTGCTGCTTTCCTATGTACTGTACGTGCTGCTGCTTTCTCCACTGAAAAAAGGAGACAGGCTCAAAGCCTGTACGCTCCGGGTTCGAGTGGAAAGCAATGGCGGTGAGCTGGGGCTGAGCCTTGTTGGCGACGAGACGTTCTTTTCCAAAAAACTCAAGCTCCACGACAAGAAGATGGGGCCGCTGCAACGTATTGCCCAGCGTATTGTTCGGGAGAACGGGTCCATATTGTTCATCCGTCGCGACAAGACCACGGAAGTGAAAATCAACCTGCCTGTTGCGGGCAGCAGCGGAGTTGTTCATGAGCAAGAATAAAATACAGATTGAAAGCGTTATGGAGTTGACCCAGGCTGTTCAGTATCTTGAACGCGTTCTCAATTCCATCAAGGAAGGCTCCATCAATGTGGAAAAAAGCGGGGAGAGTATCACCCTGGTTCCTGAAAGTATTGTATCATTTGAAATGAGCCTGTCCCAGAAAAAGGACAAGGAAAAAATATCCTTTGAAATCAGTTGGAGACGCGACCCCAAGGCGGAAGCCGCACGAAATGTTCAAATCGGCTCCGAGATGGCGGAGTTGAACATATCTTGAGGGATTCTTCTTTAGGGAAAACAGTGCCTTGCGGGGGGGATTTAAAAAAATAATTGTTTACCGGGATATTGTGTGTTGATACCTTCTTATATTGTTGTTCAGTTTGAATTCAACGGTTTATTGAAGGTATATGGACACACTCATCACTCTTATCATAGCCGACGACCACGCACTCCTCCGTGAAGGCATTGTCAGGCTGCTTTCTTCGCAGGATGGGCTGATGATCAGCGCCGAAGCGGGGGACGGTCGGGAAGCAGTGACCAAAGCTTTGGACCTTCGTCCCGACATCGTGCTCATGGACATCGGCATGCCCGGAATCAACGGCATCGAGGCGACCAGGCGAATCAAGCAGGCGGCTCCCCAAATCAAGATTCTTGTTCTCACGGCGCATGAGGACAGGCATTTTGTCGATTTGGCCCTGAAGGCAGGGGCGGATGGGTATCTGCTCAAGAATTCGGACAAGAACCGCCTGACCGAAGCCATCCACGCAGTCATGCGCGAAGGGGTCTATATGGCCCCGGAAATGCTTCAGGACAACGATGTCACTGTCGGCCCCAGCCAGGAAGATATCCAGCAGCTCACTCGGCGGGAACGGGAAATATTCACTCTGGTGGCGCGGGGCATGAAGAACCGCGAAGTTTCCGAAGATCTGTGCATTTCCATCAAAACCGTGGAAAAGCACAGAGCCAACCTGATGAAGAAACTGGGGCTGCATTCCGTGGCCGAGCTGGTTTCCTGCGCATTGCGCACCTCTTTCATAGAGCCTGGAAAATGAGGATTCGGTAGTCGGCAAAGACCCCGCGGCCGCATTGCTGCATCCTTTTTTCCAATACGCTCTATTGACGGTTGAGAAAGTCCGTCCTTGACTTTTCATCACGGGTATCAAACAAAATCAGACCTTTTTGCGGAAAGTGCCTCCGGGCTCCGGCTGGTTGCCAGCTAGCGGATGACAGCGTTTCGCGGATGTCGTATATCTGAGCGCAGGAGAAATTCGCCTGATGAACGCCGGAGGCGTTTTGTCGGATGCTGCATATTCGTTGCACACGGCCTCATCCGCCCTCTCTTGCACCGGCAGCGTACCATGTACAGGCCTATCAGGCCGGGAGACCGCTTCATGAAAATATTGCTGACCAATGACGACGGTATACAGGCCGTGGGGCTGCGCGCCCTGTTCCGGGTTCTTGTCGATGCCGGTCATGACGTGACCTGCGTGGCTCCCATCTCCGAGATGAGTGCGGTGGGGCATGCGGTGACCATGTCGCAACCGCTCAAGACCAAGCCCTTTCGGGAAAACGGTTTTCGGGGAATCGGGGTCACGGGAACGCCGGCCGACTGTGTCAAGCTGGCCCTTGGGGCCATCATGCGCAACGACCCGCCCCAGCTGGTGATTTCGGGCATCAATGCCGGAGCCAACTGCGGCGTGGACATTCTGTATTCGGGAACGGTATCCGCGGCCACGGAAGGGGCCCTGATGGGTTTGCCCTCCCTGGCAGTCTCCTACGACAATTTTCGTCCCGAAAGTCTGGATGGTCCGGCCCGGTATCTGATCGGCTTCATTGAACGCCAGCCTTGGGCCGAACTGCCGCCTCGCTGTGTGCTCAACCTCAATTTCCCCGACATGCCGGTGGAGCAGACCAAGGGGCTTAAGATCTGCCGCCTGACCCGCGCCGCTTACGACGACTGGTACGACAAGCGTGTTGACCCGCGCGGTAACGAGTATTATTGGCTGGACGGCGTGATTCCTCCGGAAAAGTTGAGCCAGGACTCGGACCGCTATCTTGTTTCCTGCGGCTACATCACCGTGACTCCGCTCAAATTCGAATTCACTGACGTTGAGGCCATGGCTCTTCTCTCGGAAGAATAATCCCGCAAATATTTCCGGGCCGGTCCCCTGAGCGCGACCGGTCCAGGCTTTCGTCGATCCGGACCGGATATTCTCGGTCCGGTGGCGGGCTGTTTTACGGCCGGGCCATGGATGAGTCCGGCCTTACTTACAATGCACTGGATGTTCACATGCAAAAAAAACACACCATCGGCCTGGTGGATGCTTCCGCCTCACGGGAAAATGCCTGGGCTCTTCTGCCGCTGGTTCTTTTTTTGGGGTTGTTTATCGGCACAGGGTTTTTTCTGACCGCCTCGGGAACGAAAATGGCGTTCTACCAGCTTTCGGCCACTGTCGCCATTTTGCCCTCATTGGCCTGGGCCGTGTGGATGGGGCGTGGCACCATTGCGGAAAAACTCGGGATCATGCTGTCCGGTGCGGGTGATCCAGGCATCATCACCATGTGCATGATCTACCTCCTGGCCGGCGGGTTCGCCAGTGTGGCCAAGGCCATCGGCGGGGTGGATTCCACAGTCAACTTGGGGCTGTCCGTTATTCCCGCGGATTTTGTCTTGCCCGGTCTGTTCGTCATTGCCGGATTTATCTCCACTGCCATGGGCACCTCCATGGGAACCATCGCCGCCATGACCCCCATTGCTGTCGGTGTGGCCGCCAAAACCGGGATTTCTCCCGCGCTTCTCGTGGGAACCGTGGTGGGCGGGGCAATGTTCGGAGACAACCTGTCCATGATCTCCGATACCACCATTGCCGCCACCCAGAGCCAGGGGTGCAAAATGAACGACAAATTTCGCATGAACCTGCTCATTGCCATGCCTGCGGCTCTCGGGGCCGTCATATTGCTGTTCCTTTTCGGAACAAGCGGCGCGGTCAGCGAACCGGGGGACTACAGTCTGCTCAAGGTGCTGCCCTACGCCGCCATTCTGGTCATGGCGGTCAGCGGGGTGAATGTGTTCGCCGTTCTTGCCGCCGGCATCGCGTTGGCCGGCATTGTCGGCATGTCCACGGTGGAAGGATACAACCCTCTGGTGTATGCTCAGGATATCTATAACGGATTTGTTGGGATGCATGAGATTCTCGTGCTTTCCCTCATGGTCGGAGGGCTGGCCGAACTTCTGCGATACCACGGCGGCCTGGAATGGCTTATCAACCGTATCCGCAGCCTTACGGAAAGGGGTGGGGATCGAGGAAAATCCGACAGCCGGGCCTCCCAGGTAAGCATCGGACTGCTGGCGGCCGTGGCCGACGTGTGTACGGCCAACAATACCGTGGCCATTGTCCTTACGGGCAAGATGGCCAAGGATATCGCAAGGCACGGTGGAGTTTCTCCCAAGCGGAGTGCCAGTCTTTTGGATATTTTTTCCTGCGTGGTGCAGGGAATCATCCCCTACGGGGCGCAGATTCTTCTGGCCGGATCCATTGCGGGAATTTCTCCCCTGGCCGTGGCCGGTAACGTCTATTACTGCTACCTGTTGGCCATTGCCGCAGCCGCCGCCATAGTGTTCGGTTTTCCTCGTGAAAAGAATGCCTGATGCCGCTAGCGCAACGGTCGTTTTGTAATCGGTTTGAAAACCGGCCCATGCCATGCTTGAGGCCGGTTTTTGGGTTTCTGACGAACCGGGGGAGCATGTCCGGTTATGCGCGGGGTGAAAATAATTGCCGTAACATTTCATATGGGGGATTCTTTTCGCAATGACGGGCAAGGAGGCGTTATGTGTACAGCAACAGACAATACGTCCAGGACGTTTCTCCCCGCCGAGAGGAGTGAGCAGGCCGAGGTTGCGAACGGACAGGGATATGGTGGCCGGGAAGCCTCCCGGCCGGATTGGGACGAGGGGGCTTTGCATTGCTTGCTGGAAGAGGCGGAGAACAGTCTGCAGCGCCTGGAGGACATGCTCGGGCTTCCGGATTCCCGAAGATGAAAGCCCATGATGGCAACGCGGACTCATGCATGACAAAGGGGCATCTTTGGGCTAGACTGTGCTA
Source organism: Desulfovibrionaceae bacterium (assembly GCA_963665185.2). Taxonomy (GTDB): domain Bacteria; phylum Desulfobacterota; class Desulfovibrionia; order Desulfovibrionales; family Desulfovibrionaceae. Next base: position 70,000 of record CAXXPO010000025.1, read on the forward strand.
TCCTGGTGATATCAGTGAGCGCAGGGGGAATTTTTCCTTGCCCCCTCCCGGCTTTTTTTTGCTATGGGACGCCTGGGGGGGTGGGGGAAGCTGCCTGTTGGGAATTGCAGCAGGGGCGCATGTTTGCCGAGGGAGTCTTCATGTCCGATGAGAATGTTCCGGCCTGGCTTGAGTGGGCTCGCGAAATTCAGGCGATCTGTCAAACCGGTCTGACCTACAGCACCAATCATCACGATACCTTCAATTATACTCGGCTGATGCGCATTGCCGCGCAGATAACCGAGGCCCATGCCGGTCCCGGCAGGAGGTCCTGGGACAGGATTTTTTTGGAGCAGCCCGGTTATGCCACGGTCAAGGTGGATGTACGGGGAGCGGTTGTCCGCGAGAACAAGGTGCTTCTGGTGCGTGAAAGAGCGGACGGCAAATGGTCGCTTCCTGGCGGCTGGGCGGATGTGGGGGAGGCTCCCGGTGAAATGATCGTTAGGGAAATTTTCGAGGAGAGCGGATTTTCCGCCGTTCCCGTCAAGGTGGTGGGGGTTTTCGATGCCAACCGTGCAGGACGGCCGCTTGAATTTTTCCACGCGTACAAGATTATTTTCTTGTGTCGTTTTCTCGGCGGTGCGGCTGCGGCCAGTGATGAAACCTCGGAGTGCGGTTTTTTCCCCTTTGACAACCTTCCGGAACTTTCGCTCAACAGGACGGCCCCCCGTCATCTGGAGGAAATAGCCGCACATCTGGCGGACCAGGGGCGCCCCGCAGCCTTCGACTGACGGATCGAACTGGATGTCTTCAAGGAATGCTGTCCTTCTTGTTTTTCAAGATATTGAAGTGATTATTTGAAAAATGTCTGAATGGCTGCTTTGCTTCGGCACGGCAGCCGTTTTTTTATGCGCTGATTTTCTACAGTCTGACATGCTTTTGGGAAAGGGAACGGAACCCTGCATTACAGAAGTTCATTCCCCCAGGCCCACGGAGGCGTCAGGTTGTCCTGGGCTGCGTAACAGAAATGCCATGATGCAGAACTAGGTAGAAGGGAACGCGTCTGTCTTTGGGCGTCACAACCGGAGGAGGACAGTCATGAACCTCGGAGAACGCGAACTCTCTTTTCTTAGTTCTTTGCGGGAATTCAGCAAGGTCAGGCGGTATAAGGGGGTCATGCCCGATTGGCTTACCTGCTGCTGCGTGGAATGTGATGTGGACAGTCTGATCGAGGGCGGATACGTCGAGCACGGGCAAGGGGAACACAACGACTGGGGATGGTTCAGCACCCGGTTGAACGGTATGCGCATTACGGACAAGGGGCGCGAGTTCCTCAGGGGCGTTGTCTCCTGACCTTTCACAACAGAACAAAGGCCCTGGAAAATCCACAGCGGAAGTGTCTTTGCTTTTCCGCACGCTTCTGGAAAAATCCAAAAGCGTGCGGAAAGGGCCTGTGCGATGGGAAGGGGGGGAGCTTTTACCAGTTCAGTTCATTTCATTGATTTTTTCATATTCTTCCGCCCTCGCTTTTCAGCTCGCCGATCAGACCTTCCAACTCGCCGACCTGCTCTGAAAGCATGTGCAGCGCATTGGTTGATTCGGCAATACCCTGGGCCGTTTCCATGGTGATACGGTTGATCTCTTCCACGGAGCGGTTGATTTGTTCACTTGTGGCGGACTGCTGTTCTGCGGCAGTGGCAATTCCCTGTATCTGCGCGGCGGAATCCTCGGCGTCCGTGACGATGCGCGCAAGCACCTCGCCGGACTGGCTGGACAGGCCTGACACATTGGCAAGATCCGTAACCGCCTGCTCCACTGCGGTCATATTGCTCTGGGAAACATTCTGAATGGCGCTGATGGCGTCGCCGACCTCCTTGGTGGCACCCATGGTTTTTTCCGCCAGCTTGCGCACTTCGTCGGCAACCACGGCAAAGCCGCGTCCGGCATCACCTGCACGGGCCGCTTCAATGGCGGCATTGAGTGCCAGCAGGTTGGTCTGGTCGGCAATGTCGGTAATCACGTTCATGATGGTGCCGATTGCCTGGGCCTGTTCCACAAGCTGGTTCATGTTGGTCTTGAGTTCCATGGCCCTATTCTGGGTCTGGTTTACAGCCTGTACGGAATTTTGGACCACACTCTGGCCTTCGCGGGCCTTGTCGCGTGACTGCTGTCCTTTTTCCGCTGCGCTGCCTGCGTTGCGGGCGACCTCCAGAACCGTGGCGTTCATTTCCTCCATGGCAGTGGCGGTTTCCTGTACGCGATCCCGCTGGATTTTCGTGCCCTGCCGGATTTCATCGGACTGGCTGGAAATCTCGTTGGACGCATCGGCAATACGGGAGACTATCTCCTCCAATTGACGCGCGGCCTGTGCCATGCCTTCGGCTTTTGCACGCTCTGCCTGCTTTGTGGCGGCTTCGGCTTTTTCCGTGGCTTTGGCAGCGGCCTCAGCTTTGTCTTCGGCTTCCCGGGTCTTGGCCGTGATTTCTTCGATGTTTCTTTTCAGCGTGGCAACCATGGCGTTGAGCGCGGCTTGCAGACGGGCGGCTTCGTCCCGTCCCTGTTCTTCCAGGTTCACGTCCAGGTCGCCGTCAGCGATTTTTCGGGCCGCGTTGGTGGCTTCGCCAATGGGGCGGACAATGCTGCGGACAATGGCTATGGAAATACCGAGCAGCAATATGAAAACGACCAGGACACCGACGACCAGGTTGCGGACTTCCACGCTGACTATATTGTCTATCTTGGAAGCCACTTCGGCCTTGGCCGCATCGATGTTGTCGATATACACGCCGGTTCCGATCCAGAAATTCGTTCCCGGGATCATTTCAGCGTAACTCAACTTTGGCTGGTCGCCTTTTTTCGGCTTTGTCCATATGTACTGGACAAAACCGCCTCCACTATGGGCCTGTTTGTCCATCTCCTTTACAAAATACACGCCGTTCTTGTCCTTTGATTCGGCTGAGTCCTTGCCATTGATGGAGGGACGGACCGGGTTGGAAAGGGTGACGGTTCCCTTGTTTACAAAGAAATAGCCGGAGTTGTCGCTTTCAAAGCGCACTTCGTTGGTGAGTTTTTTCAGGAGGTTGATTTTTTCCGTTTCATCCGGCGTGGAGTCCACTGCTTCCCCGAGGGCGATTGCCAAGGCGTGGGTGGCAGTTCTGAGTTTTTCTTTTTGTCCGTCCAACATGCGTCCCTGTACTTCCATCATGCTCAGGTGGCTGATGCTGTCGGCGTTTCGGATCATTGCATAGACGATAGCCGCAATGAACAGCCCCATGGTTCCCAGGATGAAGAGCACTCGCATTTGGATTGAAAATTTTCGAAGCATGGTTTTCCTCCGGTGGTGTCGTGAATAGGAAGTTGTTTTTTCCGTTTTGCGCTTGTTTTGGGGAAGAAGGGTTTGTTTTTGTATTGTGGGTTTTTTGTAAGTCTTCAGTATTTTTGAAATGTTTTCACGGGCGATTGAAAGTGCGCCCGCAATGCGAAACATCCAACGGCCTTGAATGATGTCGGATGGAAAACCCCTATTGAAGCCGGGTAGTGCACCTCGGGCTGGCAAATTTCACTGACCATATTTTGTTCTGCTTACCGGCAGTTTTGCCTCGAATGTTTTTTTCTGGAAAATCTGCATGTAGGTCATGATTTTCTGAACTGTCTTGTTTTCTTAACATATCGAGATTTTTTGTTTTGTTTTTGAAAATATGCCTTCCGTGTCAGGCGGATTTCTTTGCACGCGCATTGACCAGTGACCTTTGTTGCTGTAGTCATCATATGCGGTGGGATCATTTTAAATTTTCGTATGAACCTCAATAGGGGTTTGTGTCAACCTCGATTGAGAACAGTTTTGTTTTTCCGAGTTAGCAGCATTCTGATTCCACTATATGGGGCACGGATCTTGTGTTGCAGTGCTGTATTCGCTGCAAATGTTTTCATTTCACTCCGACACTTGGTTATGCAGAAAATGATGCAAACAACTTTCGGACAACGTATCCGCATGGCTAGAGGCCAACTTTCCCAGGCCATGTTTGCTGATCTCATTGGTATCCCCAAAAATACTATTGGGGGGTATGAGCGGGATGAACGAGTTCCTGGGGCGGACGCCATTGCCAGAATGTGCAAAAGTGCCCGGATTGACCCTAATTGGCTTCTTTTCGGTGAAGGCTGTATGCGTGTGCAGGCGGATATCCGTCTGGCGGACGGAGGGGAGGACAGGGGGTGTCCTCATTGTGTTCGGTTGCAGCAGGATTTGGACCAGTTGCGTCGGGATTTGCGGGAAGAACGGGCGGAGAGCCGGAGTCTGAGCCGGGAGAACAGGCACCTATTGCGTGAGAATGCGGATTTGCGGGTTGAATTGGCCCTGCGCGGAGGGGGTACGGGCGCGGCTGATTTCATCACGCCTTAGCAACGTGTCGGAAACGTCCTTCCTGCGTGGGTTTGTCCCCCGGCAACATGGTTTATGGGCCGTCATTTTTTATATGTTTTCGGCGTTGAATGATGTGCGAAGTGTGCGCTGGACAATGAATACGCAGACGCCCTTCCGAAGTTGCAAAAAATTTCGGAAGGGCGTTTTTTATGTCTGGTCCTTTGCCCGTGCCTGCCCCTGAGAGGTCGTACGAAAGGTACGCAGGGGCGGGGGATCAGGCTCGCTTGAGTTCGGCGATCAATCCCTCAAGCTGGCCGACCTGCTCCGCCAGTGTGCGCAATGCCTCGGCCGATTCGCTGATGCCGCGGGCCGTTTCCATGGTGATGCGGTTGATTTCATCAACGGAACGGTTGATTTCCTCGCTGGTTGCGGATTGTTGTTCCGCGGCAGTGGCAATTCCACGAATCTGTTCCGCGGACAGTTCCGCATCCAGAACGATCTGCTGGAGGAGTTCTCCGGATTGCGCGGACAGCCCGGAAACCCCCTCCAGATCGGCGACGGTCTTTTCCACTCCGGCCATATTGCCCTGGGAAACGGCCTGGATGGCGTTGATCGCATCCCCGACCTCCTTGGTCGCGCCCATGGTCTTTTCCGCCAGCTTGCGCACTTCGTCGGCAACCACGGCAAAGCCGCGTCCGGCATCGCCTGCACGGGCCGCTTCAATGGCTGCGTTGAGTGCCAGCAGGTTGGTCTGGTCGGCAATGTCGGTAATCACGTTCATGATGTTGCCGATGGCCTGCGCCTGCGTCACCAACTGGTGCATGTTGTCTTTGAGTTCCATGGTCTGCTTTTGCGTCTTGACGACAGCCTGTACAGATCCCTGCACCACTTCCTGTCCTTCGCGGGCCTTGTCCCGCGACTGCTGTCCCTTTTCCGCGGCACTGCTTGCGTTGCGGGCGACTTCCAGAACCGTGGCGTTCATTTCCTCCATGGCGGTGGCTGTTTCCTGAACACGGTCGCGTTGGATTTCCGTGCCCTGCCTGATTTCTTCGGACTGGCTGGAAATTTCATTGGACGCATCGGCAATGCGGGAGACGATTTTTTCCAGTTGGCGCGCCGCCTGGGCCATGCCTTCAGCCTTGGCGCGTTCGGCCTGCTTTGTGGCGGCTTCCGCCACCTCCGTGGCCTTGGCTGCGGCTTCGGCCTTGTCCTCGGCTTCCCGGGTTTTGGCCGTGATTTCTTTGATGTTGTTGCGCAAGGTGGACACCATGGCGTTGAGCGCGGCCTGAAGTCGGGCGGCTTCATCGCGGCCCTGTTCGTCAAGACTTACGTTCAGGTCTCCGGCTGCTATCTTGCGGGCCGCATCGGTTGCCTCGCCGATGGGCCGGACAATACTGCGCACAATGGCTATGGAAACGGCCAGCAGCAGGAGGAATACCACGAGCACTCCAACGATCAGATTGCGGACTTCGCCGGAAACCAAGGTGCTGATTTTGGTTCCGACTTCTTTTTGGGCGGCCTCGATATTGTCGATGTATACGCCGCTGCCGATCCAGAAATCCGTGCCGGGGATGGCTTCCGCATACGAGAGTTTGGGCTGGACGCCCATGTTGGGCTTGGGCCAGACGTAACGAACGAATCCTCCGCCTTCACGGGATTTTTTGTACAGCTCGTATACGGGACGGACCCCGTTGGGATCGGCCTGGTCCTTCTTGTCCTGTCCCACCGAATTGGGGTTGGCGGGATGGGCCACGGACACTGTTCCCTTGTATATGAAGTAGTAACCTGAAGAATCTTCCTCGAAACGGATATTCTGGATCATGTCCCGGAGAAGCTGGGTCCTGTCCTTTTCGTCCGGGACATCCTTGATGGCCACGCCAGCTGCCAGGGCCAGGGTGTTTACCGCCACCTTGAGCTTTTCCTTTTGTCCATCCAGCATTCTGTCCTGGATTTCCTCCAGGCTCAGGTGGCTGATGGTGGCGGCATTTTGCACCAAGGCGTAGACAATGCCTGCAATGAAAAGGGCCATCGACCCTAAAATGAAAAGTACCCGGACCTGGATTGAAAATCTGCGCAGCATGGCATGCCTCTCTTTCTTCGTGCGTTCTGGCAACAACAACATCGGATTTGTTTTAAAAAGTTAACTGAATATTTGTACCCAAACCTCGTCTTTTGAGGACTGTAACTATTTGCGCATGCTAGAGATATTATATATTCAGGCGGTTAGGCTATGCAATATTGGTTCCAAAGACAAGTTGGGAGGAACCATTTTTTTACACGAAAAAGCGGCGGCCATCCGAAAGGATAGTCGCCGCGTGTTTTCGTGGTTTTTTGGCGCGGCAGCGCCGGTTGTCGCGAATACGACGTTACTTATTGAACACGACACTCGTCCTCGATCACGCTCATGCCGGCCCAAGCGCCGGAGCGGTATCTGCGGATCATGATGCCCAGCATGACCATGATGTATATGGTCAGGCAGCACCATGCATAGTACAGGCCCATATGGAAGACGACCATGCCCACGTACAGGGGCAGCACCATGACCAGCAGCGAGCACAGGCCCAGAGTGCGCATGACGTAGACCACATCGCCCGCACCCTTGAGTGTTCCCATGAAGACCAGGCAGGCTGCGTCCAATAAGGTGTAGAGCGCCACGAAACGCAGCAGGATTGTTCCGATGCGGATGATTTCGGTGAAGCTTCCTCCCGGCATCAATTCGTCCGTGCTGAACAGGCGCATGAGGAATTCCGGCACGGCCAGAAAGGCCAGGGCCAGCAGTCCCATGTACACCAGGGAGAGATGCAGGGCGCTGATTGTGGCATATGCTCCGTCTTCCGGGGTTTTTGCGCCGATGGATTGCCCCACCAGGGTGCTGACGCCGATGGACAGCCCGACCATGGGCAGAAAGGCCAGCACGTCCAGGCTGAAGACGATGTTCGTTGCCGCCAGTTCCAGCGGTCCCACCCGTCCCACCATGAAGACGAAGAAGTTTATGGCGAAGATGTCCAGAAAGAACTGCACCCCGTTGGGCAGCCCGTAGTGCAGCAGGCGACGGAATTTTTCCAGATCAAAGGCCCTGGCCGTGAATATTCCGAACCGCTCGTTGTTTTCCGGCGTGAAGATGAGCAGTATGTACACTGCGGCAATAACGCCCCAGCCTATGACCGTGGCCACGGCGGCCCCCCGGATGCCCATTTCCGGGAATATCCACAGCCCGTTGATGAGCAGGTAGTCCAGGGGGATGTTGATGGCCGCGCCCAGACAGTTGGCGATCATGACCACGCGCGTCAGGCCTCGTCCGGCAAAGAAGCCGGAGAGGGACGCTTCCAGGACGGCAAGACCTGCTCCCAGGCAGGAGATGCGGAAGAAATCGATCTCCAGCTTTCGGATATCGTCCGGGTGACCGGCCAGGCCGAAGATGAAATCCGCGGCGAAATAGAGAAGGGCAAGAAGCACGGCGGACAGCAGGCTGAAGTAGATGCCCTGCCAGAGTGCGGCGCCAACTTGTCTGGGCTGGTTGGCGCCGGTGTATTGGGCGACAAAGACATTGATGTATGTGCCCACGCCCATGAAAAAGCTTATGAACAAAAATACCGTGATGCTCGCGGGAAGGACCGCGGCAATGGCTTCCAGGGAGTAGTGGCCCAGGAAAATGCGGTCGGTGAAATGCATGAGGGTGGTGGCGCCCATGCTGGCTATCAACGGCAGGCTGATGGTCAGGACGTCACGATATCCGTTTTTTTGGGTCCAGCGTTCCATAGAGGTTCTCTTTTCCCGAACGGTCTGTTTCTTCTGTCGTTGGAGAAGGCAGAGGCGCGGGAGGGTTATTTTACTCCCGACATTATGATGCAGGGAGGGTGTTAATTTTTTGCCAAATTAGTCAGGATGGAAATAACAAGCAACACTATGATGACCCCCATTAATAATATTGTCGGTGTGTTTCCCGCTTTTCTGCGACGATAACGTTTGCCGAAGAAAAAGAAGAAATAGACGAACAGGCCGAACAGCAGGAGTTTTATCATCGTGTCGCGACCACTTGGTTGCTGTATGTTTCGGACGACACTGTGAACCTCATTCTGCTGCACATGGGAAAGCCCCGGACCCGATTGAGCGGCTCCGCCTGGAAAGCAGGCAGAGCCGCACAGATAAGCATTTTCCCGGGGATTCCCCGAGCCGGGTTGCCTGCATGCCAGTCTTGCGGCAACCTTTTAACCGACGGATGAAAAAGCCCGTCCCGGTCCGTACAGGCTGTGGTTCATCAACCTGCTAGATGACCTTGTTCAGGGCATATTCTATGATGCCTTCGGCTCCCGCGGCAATGAGCCGGGGAATCAGGTCGCGGACTTCTGCCTTGTCCACCACCACCTCGACAGATTTCCAGGCGGAATTGTGCAGGTGCGATACGGTGGGGGCATTCAGGGAGGGCAGAAGCTTGGAGATTTCCTCCACCTTCCATTCCGGGGCATTCATCTTCAGCGCCACCAGGCGTTCGGCCACCAGCGCCCCTTGCAGCAGGGTGTTGATTTGTTCGATCTTGGCCCGTTTGACCGGGTTTTCCCAAGATTTCTTATTACAGATAAGCTGGGTGTTGGTGTGCATCAGGTCGCAGATGATGCGCAGACCATGCGCCTGGATGGTGGTTCCTGTCTCGGTGACTTCCACGATGGCGTCGGCCAGTCCCTCGACGACTTTGGCTTCGGTCGCGCCCAGGAAAATTCAACTTCCACGGGAATGCCCGCATCCTTGAAGTATCGACGGGTGAATCCGCACAGCTCGGTGGCGATCTTCTTTCCGGCCAGGTCCTCGGGGCGCTTGTACGGAGAGTCCCCTGCCACGGCCAGCACCCAGCGCGCCTGGCGGTTGGAGACCTTGGAGTATACCAGGTCGGCCACCATATGGATGTCGGACTCGTTTTCCATGATCCAGTCCTTGCCGGTCAGACCGCAGTCCAGGGTTCCGTCCTCGACATAGCGGGACATTTCCTGGGCACGGCACATGGAGCAGGATATGGCCGGATCGTTGATTTCCGGAAAGTAATTGCGATGGCGCGGATTGATCTTCCAGCCCGCGTTGGCAAAAAGTTTTATGGTCGCATCCTGCAAGGAGCCTTTTGGGATACCGAGTTTGAGAATATTGTTGCCGGACATTATTTGTAGACCTCCTTGGGATCGAAAACCAGCGGGGAGACGATTTCCGGCTCTCCGCCGTGCATGAATTCACGGTAGAAACAGGACTTGTAGCCTTCATGGCAGGCGGCACCGCCCACCTGCTCCACGATGAGCAGGACTGTATCGCTGTCGCAGTCGAGACGCACATGCTCGACCTTCTGGACATGACCGGAAGTGCCGCCCTTATGCCAGAGGCAATGTCGGCTGCGGCTGTAGTAATGGGCTTCGCCGGTTTCCAGGGTCTTGAGCCATGCTTCTTCATTCATGTACGCCAGCATGAGGACTTCGCCGGTTTCGATATCTTGAGCGATAGTCGGAACCAGTCCTCCGCACTTTTCAAAGTCCGGTTTCATCATGGTAGTAAGGTTCCTTTGGTCTGCCGGAACGCAGAAAGCATCCGGCCAGTCTCGTGAATTTGCCTCAAAAAACTATAATATCCCAGGTAGTTGTTTTGAGGCGGGCCATAACGTCGGCAGATCTCGTCTGCCAACGGATCGAGGAACATAGCCTTTTGACCTGCGGAAGGCAAGAAATCCGCAGCCTGCAGGCGACACCGGAGTGTCGCCTGCATCATAGAGAACATGTGTTGCAGGTTCGCGGCAACAGGGGGACTCCCGGCAGCGGACACGTCGGAAGACGCTGCCGGGAAAATGAACTACTTCGCCAGTGTTGCGGCAATCACTTCGCAGATGCGTTCATGTGTTCCCGGCTCCATATAGGGGTGCATGGGCAGGCTGAAAATGCGCTTGGAGCAGTCGAACGACACGGGCATGTCCTGGGCGGTGTAGCCCAGGTAGGCGAACGCGGTCTGCATGTGCAACGGTTTGGGATAAAACGCGGCTGTAGGTATTTGGGCCTCTCCCAATGCGGCCTGCAATTCGTCCTTGCGGTCCGAGAGCACGGAATATTGCGCCCAGGCGCTCTGACAATGGGCCGGGACAGTGGGCGCGGTGATTCCGTGAATGGGGGTAAGCAGATTCGTGTATATTTCCGCCATGCTCCGTCGCGCCACAAGTTCGTCGGGCAGGATGTCCATCTTGGGCAGCATCATGGCCGCCTGGAGGGTATCCATGCGGGCGTTCAGTCCCATGCGGGCGTTGTCGTACTTGTCCACGCCGCCCTGTCCATGCACGCGGATGGACAACAACAATTCCTTGAGGTCGTCGTCATCGGTGAAGACCGCGCCGCCGTCGCCGTAGCAGCCCAGAGGCTTGGCAGGGTAAAAGCTGGTTGTTGCGGCGTGCGCCAGGGCGCAGGACATTTTTCCCTTGTACTGGCCGCCGAAACTCTGGGCCCCGTCTTCCAGGACCAAAAGCCCGTGTTGCGCCGCCAGGACGTTGATGGCGTCGTATTCCGCCGGAATGCCGAAGAGATCCACGGGAATGACAGCTTTGGCCTGCAATGCGGAAACATCGATATTGGGCGGCAGGGGGTACAGGCTGGCGTCATTGGCCTTGACGGCCCGGATTGCGGATTCGAGCTGGGCCGGGTCGATATTGAAGGTCACCGGATCGATGTCCACGAAGATGGGCGTGGCTCCCAGCAGGGCGACGGCCTCGCCCGTGGCGAAAAAGGTGAAGGGCGTTGTGAAGACCGCATCGCCGGGACCGATGCCCCAGGCCATGAGGACCATGAGCAGGGCGTCCGTGCCCGAAGAGCAGCATACGCAGTGTTTCGCCCCGGTGTATCGGGCCAGCCGGCCCTCCAGCTCGGAAACTTCAGGCCCGTTGATGTAACGGCCGGAGCGCAGAACGGCAACGGCACGTTCGATGACTTGGTCTTCAATGCGTTTGAATTGGGAATTCAGGTCGATGAAAGGAATCATATGGATTCTCCTGGTATGTTCAGGCGGGAAATTGGTTGGTCGTACAAATCGACATGCAAGGTCCCTGCATACCCGAGACTCGATTGCGGGGAAAGATAAAAGAAAACGAGTAAAAACAGTGGGTTGATTTTCGGGGAGGCGGAAGCCCCCCCAGGGCGAAGAGTTTAGCGCTTGTGTTCCTGGATGGAGACCACATTTTCCCGTTTGATGATCACATCGTTTCCATCCATGTCCACCAGCTTGTAGGTGTCGGATTTTTTGTCGAAGCTCGGTTCCTGGACAGAGATAATGGCCGGTCCGTTGTTTCGCTGTACGGTGTACGAGCGGGAACTTCCGCAGGCGACTGCGGTCAGCAGCAGGAAGGTCAGGGCCAGGGCGGCGACAAGTCGTTTCATGATACGCTCCTTTTGGGACAGAAAAATACGATTTTTATTGGGACATCTCCGGTATTGCTTTGGAGATGCTTCCCCTTTGTAGCCATTTTTTATGGCTGACGACAAGAAAAATGGCCGCATCCGAAGGCTGAAATTTCCCGTTCCTTCGGAAAAGGATTCCAGCGGTTGCAGTATGCTACAACAGATGGCGCACCAGGCAGACCGTGCCGACACCTGCCGCCATGGAAACTATCAGGTTGCGTGTCAGCGCTGCTACGCCCACCGTGACCAGTGCGGCTGTGGATTCCCCCCACGACGAGGCCAGAGCCGTGGGGGCCACAAGAGCCACCAGGATCCCGCCGGGTACGGCTTTCATGAAGGCTTCGCCGCGTGGGCCGAGGTGCAGGCGGGAGGCCAGAAACAATCCGGAACTTCGGGTCAGATAGGTGGCGCAGGCCATGAGCACGATGGTCAGTATCGTGGTGCTATTTATTTCCATGACGCACCACCTCGGTGATTCCTGCGGCCATGCCGCCCATGATGATGTACCATTTTCCGGGCAGGTACGCTTCGCCCAGCACTGCGGTTACAGCGGCCACGCCCCAGGGCAGAAGGTCGGAGCGGCCTTTGTACATGTCCGTGAGAATTGCCAGGAATATGGCGCAAAAGGCGAAGTCCAGCCCCCAGGCGGCAGGGTCGGCCACGCCTTTGCCAAGTCCGGCTCCAAACAGAGTGAATGCATTCCAGAACAAATACAGCGTCGTTCCCGCGCCAAGCAAAAAGGTCGTATCACGGCCTCCGCGGGTGTAGTCGTTCAAGGTTATGGCCCAGGCTTCATCCACCATGAAAAAGGCGCTGAAGTATTTGAGCCTGCTCGACGCCTCCCTGAAAACCGGGGCGATGGTGGCTCCCATGAGGATATGGCGCATGTTCACGATAAATGTCGTCAGGACCAGGGCGACCACGGGCAGGTCCGGCCCCCATAGGTCCAGGGCCACGAATTGCGAGGCACCCGCAAATACCACGCTGGAAAGAAGGACGCATTCCGTAATGCTCAGGCCTTTTTGAATGCCGATAACGCCAAAGGCGATGGCAAAGGCTATGATTCCAGGCATGATGGGCAGGATGGCACGGGCTCCTCGCCAGTAGCCGTCCCGAAAGGAAACGGGATGGATTGCGGCGGATGGTACGGCTTGTTTCACGATGTGCTCCGGTTGCATATGGTGCCCCTTGTTCTTTGGATGACAGCAATCTTTTGCGGTTCGTGGCGCCTGGGGGAATGGACGACTGTCATCCTGCTTTTCAGTATAGTGAAGAACTGTTAAGGGTACAGATACAGTTTAGAAAAAAACTGTCATAACAGTTTGGTGGAGTCCCTCATGGAAAAAAGTTCTTTCCGGTATGTTGAAGCGGAGCGGCGTATTCTGTCCATGATTGAGTCAGGGACGCTGGTTCCCGGCGACAAGCTGCCGTCGTTGCGCAGTTTCTGCCGCAGTGCGCAGGTCAGCCTGTCCACGGCCAGTCAGGCCTATCTGGAGCTGGAGCGCAAGGGGCTTGTGGAGGCCCGGCCACGTTCCGGCTATTACGTGCGGAGTGTGCGGGCCAAGCTTCCGGAACCCCAGGCCGAGACCGGGCCGCCTGCCCAGCCGGTCTTTGTCAACCGTACCGCGCTCATCCGCAACGTGCTCATGAGTATGGGCAATCCGGATATCCTCCAGTTGGGGCTGGCCCATGTGGGGCCGGAGCTGATGCCGGTCAAGGCCCTGTCCCGCCTGCTCAATGCGACCATGCGCGGGAGCGGCGAACAGGGGCTGGAATACGACAGCGTGCAGGGCAACATAGCCCTGCGGCGTCAGATTGCGCGGCGTATGGCCGGGCTGGGTGTGGACATCGCGCCTTCGGAAATTCTCATCACTTCCGGCTGTATGGAAGCCCTGTACATCAGCCTGCGGGTGCTGACCAAGCCGGGCGACAACGTACTCATTGCTTCGCCCACCTACTATTGTTTTCTTCAGCTTCTGGAAACATTGGGGTTGCGGGCCGTGGAACTGCCGTCGCACCCCGCTTATGGCGTGGACCCGGCAGAGGTCCGGCGCTGTGCCGACCATTACGGCATCCGGGCCTGTATTTTCACGCCGAATTTCAACAATCCCGACGGCAGCCTCATGCCCGAGCAGGCCAAGGAAGAGATTGTGGATTTTCTGGCAGGACGCCGCATTCCCCTGGTGGAAGACGATGTGTTCGGGGACATTCACTTTTCGGACAAGCGCCCCGGAGTGTGCAAGCGGCACGATCACAAAGGGCTTGTGGTCTACTGCTCGTCCTTTTCCAAGACGCTCGCTCCGGGCTGGCGCGTGGGCTGGATGGTGCCGGGCCTTTTTCTGGAACACGCCATGGACATCAAGGCCACCACCAATGTCTGCTGTGTCACGCCCACCCAGCTCGCCCTGGCCCATTATCTGGAAAACGCGGCCTACGACCGGCAGTTGCGCCGTCTGCGCTGCGATGTGGAGCGGCAGATGCGGACCATGCAGGCCTGCATCGCCCGGACGTTTCCCGAAGGCACGCGGGTGACTGATCCCAAGGGAGGCACGGAACTCTGGCTGGAACTGCCCCGGGGCGTGGATACGGTCAAGCTGTTCACCAGGGCCAAGGCCGAAGGCATCGGCATCTGCCCGGGGTCCATCTTTTCCACCCGCGACCGGTTCGACAATTTTATTCGTCTGAGTTGCGGCAAGCCGTGGAGCGCTGAAGTGGAGCGGGCGGTTACCAGGCTGGGCGCGATGGCCGGGGAGTGATGGCTGAAGGGCTGTTGGGAAAGGTCGGGTAGCTTTTCTTGTCCGACTGCTGGCTGAAAAAGGCCCGAAAACAGATCCCCGGAGTATGCATGCGGCTCCGGGGGCTGTTTTCGGGGGAGGTTTCGTTTACACGGTGTTCTGGGACCTACTCAGCTTGTCGAGGAGATTTTTCAGGTCCAGAGACATTTTTGCCAGCTCCTGAACCGCTGCGGAGGACTGGAGCATGCCGTCGGTGGTTTCGATGACGATACGATTGACGTCTTCAATCGCCCGGTTGATTTCCTCCGAGGTCGCGGACTGCTGTTCCGCTGCCGTCGCGATGCTGGATATGAGCTCCGAACTGTCCGTGGACAAGGAGACGATGGCCCCCAGGGCTTGTCCGGAGAGGTCGGCCAGGCTGGTGGCTCGGGTCACGCTTTCCACCGCGCTGTCCACGCTTTTCATGTTCGTTTCCGCGGCGGACTGAATGGCCTTGATGTTTTGACCCACTTCGCTCGTGGCGGACATGGTCTTTTCCGCCAGCTTGCGCACTTCGTCGGCCACGACCGCGAATCCGCGACCGGCTTCGCCTGCGCGGGCCGCTTCGATGGCCGCATTGAGCGCCAGCAGGTTGGTTTGGTCCGCGATGTCGGAGATCACGGTCATGACCCCGCCGATGGCTTCGGCCTGCTGTCCCAGAGTCTGCATGTTTTGTTGCAGGTCGTGGGCCACGGCATTCATCTGGTTGATGGCCTGTACCACGTTGCTGACCAGCTCGGCCCCCTCGTCTGCCTTTTCCTTGGCGTTCCCCGATTGTTCGGCGGCTCTGGACGCGTTGCGCGCCACTTCAAGCACCGTGGCGTTCATTTCCTCCATGGCGGTGACGGTTTCTCCCACGCGCTGCTGCTGTGTTTCCGAGCCACGGCTGACCTGTTCCACCTGCGCGGACAATTCCTCGGAGGCAGAGGCCACCCTGTCGGCGATGTCGTTGGCTTGATTCGCCACGTCCACCATGATGCGTTGCGCGGTTTTGATCTCCGTCTGGTCGATTATCAGTTCCATGGCGCCCACGAGTTTACCGGAGCGGGTGTGCAGCGGGGCCGCGCTGTAGTGGATGTCGTATTCGCCTGTGGCCGTACGGGCTGTCGTGTCTGATTCCGTCTGCTTGTTGTTCTTCATGCACAGGGACGAGGCGCATGCGCTGCTGTTGCAGTCGCCGGTCCTGAAAAGATCCGCGCAGGCCGCTCCGTCGTAGGATGCGACGCCCGCGATTTTCATGGCCATTTTGTTGAGATACTTGACCTTGTGGTCCGACGACAAGGTCATGACGCCGCAGGGCATCTGGTCGATGAACCGGCTGAAGGTTCCTACCAGGGTGTTGACCCCGCCCACCAGGTTGGCGAAGCCTCCCCTGTATTTCTGGATATCGCCCTTGGCCTGAAGTGCGCCGCGTTCCACCTTCGCGACAATGCCTTCCACCTCGTCCGTGGCGCTGGACACCGCGTCCTTGATCGAGCGCAACGCGGTGCATATTTTGCCGACCTCGTCGCGTTGGTTCACGGAAATGGTTTGGGTGAAATCGCCCAGGGCCACGGCATGGGCAAAGTCGGTCGCCGCAGCCAGCGGTCTGGAAATGGCGCGGGTGATGAAGAATCCGGCAACAAGCCCGATGAGCACGGCCAGGGCGGAGAGCAGGCCGACAAGAGCTTTCGCTTTTTCGCTTTGGGATTGCACCAGAGGCCCTAGTTTGTCCTGTTCCGCTTTCACGGACAGCTTGGCGTTGTCTATATCCTGCGCAATGACCGGCCCCAATTGATCCAGTCTTTCGTGGATGATTGCGTCGCCGCGCCTGATGAGTTCGGCAGTCTTTCGTAGCGTTGCGGCATACTCTTCCCTGAGCTGCTCGGCCTTTTTCAGTTCTTCAAGACGTGAGGGGCGCTGTATTTCCTGCGTCAGCCTGTCGTATTCGTCCCTGAACGCGTCAAATTCCGCATGTGCCCGGTTCAGGTCCACCTGGGCGTGGGAGCTCAGAAATTTTGATACGTAAAGCCGGGCCAGCAGCAGGCTGCGCGTGGCGCGGCCGGTATAATAGGCGGCGGAGAGGTTGCCGTCGCCGTTTGCCTCGGTCATGACGCCGGTCAGCAGCTTTTCGATTTGCGGACCGGTGGTCTCGAGGTTGGCGGTCTGCGTCTGCTGGGCATCAAGAAGAGTCACCACTTCGGAGAAGTGCCCCTGATACTGCGTCAGCAGGTCGTGAGCCTCCTGCAGCATTTGCGTGCGTTCGGGGTCCTCGACTATTTCGAGCGCTTCGTCGAGCAGGCCGGTTGTTGTTTTTATGTAGTCGTCGAACTGGTTCTTTTTTTCCGGGCTATGGGTGACGACGAAATCTTTGACATTGAGCCGGGCCATCAAAAGGTTGGCCTGTACTCTTCCCATGAGATCGGTCTGGCGGGCCAGCCCCCGGTAGTCCACGAATGACGTGAGATTTTGTGAGATATAGTAGTAGGATACGCTTCCGGACAGCATCAACAGCAAGAGCGTTGCGCCGAATCCGATCGCGAGTTTGATTCCTATGGACAAATTTTTCATATTCCCCTCCCAGGGACAATTTCGTATTGAGCGGAGTTTGTCGCCCTTGTTTACATGCGCAGAGCACATTTAGGAATTTTTCTTATGTTGTCTATTATATCTTTTCGCGTGTGACGAATTCATTGAAGCCGGGTTGCAAAGTTACGGCCAAAACGCAGGAGGAAGACGAAAAGGACCATCGGAGATGGTCGCGAAGACGTCTGGTGAGGGATTTCGAGGGAGAGTGTTTGGGTCCGGTGGGCAGCTGAATGGAGTCCGGGGCGTATATCCTTCAAAGAAGGCCGCCCCGGTTGTTTTGTCTACTCCTCATCCATAACCGTAATATCCTCGATATCCTGCCCCAGTTCCTGCGCCTTGAGCACCCGGCGCAGGATTTTGCCCGAGCGGGTCTTGGGCAGGCTGTCGCAGAAGACCACGGTGCGCAGTTCGGCCACAGGTCCCAGTTCCTGGCGAAGCAGCAGGCGCAGTTCCTCGGCAAGGGCATCGGCTTGGGCTTCGGGGGAAAGTGCGCCAGAAGAAAGTGCGCCAGAAGCGCATTCGTCCGAAGGCTGTTCGGGCCGGTTCAGCACCACGAAGGCCTTGGCGATTTCGCCCTTGATCTTGTCGGGCACGCCGATAACGGCGGCCTCGGCCACGGCCTTGTGGCTGCACAGGGCGTTTTCCAGTTCCACCGCGCCCAGGCGGTGCCCGCCGATGTTGAGCACCTCGTCGGCCCGGCCCAAAATCCAGAAATGGCCGTCCTCGTCCTTGCGGGCCACGTCTCCTGCAAAGTAGACCCCGGGAATGGTGTTGAAATAGGTGTCGTACGCGTCGTCGTCGCCGTGCACTCCGGTGAACATGGCGGGCCAGGGCTTGGTGATTGCCAGAAACCCGCCCTTGCCGGACGGCACGGGGTTGCCCTTGCGGTCCAGCACGTCGGCGAACACGCCGGGCAGGGGTTTGTTCACGCTGCCCGGCTTGAGCGGCGAGACAGGCAGGGGGGCGATCATGAACTGCCCTGTTTCGGTCTGCCACCAGGTATCCAGCAATTGGCATTCGTTGCGGCCGATGGTCTTGTGGAACCACATCCAGGTGTCCGGGCTGATGGCCTCGCCCACGGTTCCCAGAAGGCGCAGGGAGGAGAGGTCGTGCTGTGCCGGAAAGCGGTTGCCGTAGCGCATGAGCATGCGGATGGTGGTGGGCGTGGTGTACAGGATGGAGACCCCGAACTTGTCCACGATGTTCCACATGCGGTCGGCCTGAGGGTAGAGCGGGTGCCCCTCGTACATCAGGGTGGTGGTTCCGGCTATGAGCGGACCGTAGACCACTGCGCTGTGGCCGGTGATCCAGCCCGCGTCGGCGGTGCACCAGAAAATGTCCGTGGGCTTGATGTCGAAGACCGACTTGAGCGTGTCGCCGACCCCGGTCATGTACCCGCCGTGGGAATGGACAATGCCGCGCGGTTTTCCAGACGTTCCCGAGGTGTGCAGGATGAAGAGCGGGTCTGCGGAATCCATTATCTCGGTTTCCGCCTCATTGGCCTCGCGGCGAACCAGATCGTCATACCACATGTCCCGGGTAGGGGACATTTTCACGTCTATTCCCGCCCGTCGTACCACCACGCAAACATCCACGTTGTCGGCCTCGTCCGCTGCCAGGGCCGCGTCCACCAGGGGCTTGAGGCCGGTGAACTTGCCGTTGCGGTAAAAACCGTCGGCCGTGATGACGCAACGGGCGCGGGTTGCCTGGATACGCTCACGCAGGGCCTTGCCGGAAAATCCGGCAAAGACCACCACGTGCACGGCCCCGATTTTGGCCGCTGCCAGCATGGCGATGACGGTTTCGGGCAGGGGCGGCATGTACAGGACGATGCGCTCGCCCTTGCGGATGCCCAGGTTGCGCAGGGCGTTGGCCAGGCGGTTCACGGCCCGGTACAGCTCGAAATAGGTGAATTTGCGCGAATCCCCGGGCTCGCCTTCCCAGACCAGGGCCAGCTTATTGCGATTGACCGTGCGGATATGGCGGTCCAGGGCGTTGTGCACGATATTGCACTTGCCCCCGGCGAACCAGCGGTAACGGGGAGCCTGACTCTCGTCGAGCACTTGCTCCCATTTTTCGAACCATTCCAGGTCCAGGGCGGACTGTTCCCAATAGGAGCGGAAATCCTCCTCGGCCAGCTTGCGGGCAGCGGCCAGATCCTGGGGATTGATATTGGCCTCGACGACCATCCGGGGCAGTGGCCGGAAGACCCTTTCGATCTTTCCGTCCTTGTCTGTGTCGAACAAGGTCTCCAATTCGCCCGTGTTTCGCATATCTGGTTCTCCGTTGGTTGGCCGGTGGACCGGCCATTTCCGGGTGCAGCCTGACAAGCAGGCTGTACCATCCGCCGGGAAAAAATCGCTCCTTCTTTTCGGTCAAAGGGAGGATTGTTCCGGCAAGCGGTCTGTGCGGCAGGGGACGCCGCCGACCCGTGTGCTTTTTCCTGTCGAGCCGTCAGAGCCCGAGAATCTGTTTCAGCTCGGCAATGCGCCTGCGGCTGACCGGCAACTCCACCCGCGTCCGCCCGGCCGTGCGCAACATGAAGTTGGAGCCGGGCAGGGACGCGATTTCAGTGACCATGTCCAGGTTGACCAGATACTTCCGGTGAACCCGGAAGAACCGGTACAGCTTGAGCCTGTCCTCCAGGGTCTTGAGCCGGTGCGAGGTCAGGTACTTGCTGCTGGCCGTGTGGACGTAGGTATAGTCCTCGTAGGCCTCCACAAATATTATCTGGTCATAGGGGACCAGGATGAGCCGTCCGTCCAGGGTGATGGGCAGCTTTTCTATTTCCATGGGGTTGCTGCGCCGGGAAAAATCCCAGGCCTGACGCAGAGCGGCCAGAAAACGGTCTTCCTCGTCTTCCCCCATGGGAATTTTGACCAGTCGTTCGGCGTCCATGGCGTCATCGGAGGTGGAGGAAACAGGTCCGGCCTGTTGAAAGGCGGGCTTGAACTGCCGGATACGCTCCAGGCAACGCTGGACGCGCTCCCTGGACGCGGGCCAGAGGATGAAATCCACGGCGTCGAGTTCAAAAGCCTTGTAGGCCAGCCCTTCTTCCTTGGCGATGAAGACAAGGCCGGGTTTGTTTTTGCGGCCTTCCAGCATCTGGGCCAGTTCGAATCCGCTGACTCCGCCGTCCAGCTCGCTGCCCAGAAATATTGCGCCGTACGGAATATGATCCAGAAGTTCCATGGCCTCGTAGGCGGACACGGCCTCTCCCAGCACGCGAACTCCGGGCGCGTCGGCCAGGGACTCGCGCAGATTCTGGCGCACGGAGGCGTCCGGGTGGAGCAGGAGAAGGCGGATTGTGTCCATACGGAAATCGGGGTCGGGGTGGAGGAAACGTGGGGCCTGGACCTGCGACGAACAAGGACCGGCGTTTCAATCGGCCGAGAATACCCACTCTCTTTTGTCGTGGCAAGAAGGGATAGGGAAACAGGATGGGACTATTGGCAATATTGCTCTATGGCTTCCAGCAAAGCGCGTTTTTTGACCGGTTTCGTCAGGTGCCCGTTGCAGCCTGCGGCCAGACTGTGCCGCCTGTCCTCGTCAAAGGCGTAGGCGGTCAGGGCCAGGATGGGCACCGGAGGACTCTTGTTTTCCGATTCCCAGGCCCGGATTGTTTTCGTGGCGGCGTGACCGTCCATGACGGGCATCTGGATATCCATGAGCACGATGTCGAAAGGCTGCTTTTTAAATGCATCTACCGCTTCAAGTCCGTTATGGACGATGTGAAGGGTGTGGGGCGAACGTTTGAGGTAGAATTCCATGAGCATGAGATTGTTTTGGGAGTCGTCGGCCAGAAGGATGCGGCGGCCCTCTCCGGCGGCTTTGGGAAGTGTTTCCCTTTCCGGCTGTTGCGGCGGATGGGGGGACGCGGCGTCGTCCGCCACGGGAACAAGGGAAATGTGCAGAGTGAAGGTGCTGCCCTGCCCGGGCGTGCTGGCGACGCCGACCCGTCCCCCTATGAGTTCGGCCAGTTGGCGGCAGATGGTCAGCCCCAGGCCGGTTCCCCCGTATTGCCTGGTGGAGGAGATGTCGGCCTGGTAAAAACACTGGAAGATTCTTTCCTGCTTGTCCTCGGCAATGCCGATGCCCGTGTCTGTCACGCGGAAAACGAGTTGCGGGGAAAGGCGCTGTTCCGGCGGGGCCGGCAGGACTTCCAGGGTAACGCCGCCGTGGTGGGTGAATTTGAGGGCATTGTCCACGAAATTTATGAGAATCTGCTGCACCCTGGCCGGGTCGCCCAGTACGCGACGCGGAGTTTCAGGGGCGGCCATGCATTGCAGACAAAGGTTCTTGGCCTGCGCTTTGGCGTGCAGGATCATGCGGGTTTCCTCGGCCAGGGCGACGGGGTCGAACGGGATGGATTCGGGAGTCAGTTTTCCCGCTTCTATTTTGGAAAGGTCCAGAACGTCGTTGATGATGCCCAGCAGATTTTCTCCGGCTTGGCGGAATATCTTGACATAGGTCTGCTGTGCGGGACTCAGGCTGGTTTCCCAGAGCAGGTCGGCCATGCCGAGGATGGCGTTCATGGGGGTTCGTATCTCGTGGCTCATGTTCGCCAGAATGCGCCCCTTTATTTCATTTGCCTTTTGCGCATCCTGCGTGGCCTGCCGCAGTTTGTCCTCCAGGTCTTTGTGTGCCGAGATGTCGATCAGCGATACAATGACGCGTTCCATGGAGCGCTCGAAACCCGGAGCCAGGCACAGGTGGACGATGACCCGTTTGACATTGCCCTTGAGGGTTATCTGGTCGATCTCTCCGGTGAACTCTGTGGCCCCCAGAGCCAAGGACTCAAGGGCGTTGCCCATGGCGTCCAGGGAACTTTCGGCCAGGACGCCGTCCAGTTTTTGCAGCAGGCTGTCCTTGCTGTCGGCTTCCAGCAGCCGCAATGTTGCGCCGTTGACGTCGATGACCTTGATCAGCCCGAGACAGTGCAGTGTGGAAGCGGGATGGTTGGTTTTGAGATATTCAGATACGTCCTGCACCCCTTTGCTGCGAAGGTCTTCCAAAAAAAGGGAGACCCCGGAAAGGTCTTCCTCCCACAGGGAAATGGGGGAGTTCTCAAACAGGGAACGGTACCGGAAGTCGCTTTCCCGAATGAATGTCCGTGCCCTGCCCAACCCGGTGCGGAAGGTCTCCAGACCGGCCACGCGCTGCCGAAGGGATGCAATCTCTCCCAACAGCTCCTCACGCGTCATCTGATCATGCGGTTTATCGGGTGTCATGGGGCTTCTGCTGAAAAACTGATTTTTTTAGGTTGTCAAGTGAACAAACATTTATGGATGCATTGTAGACGATCAGTCTGTCGATGTGAATACTTTACGGCGCTGGTGGCAGACGTTGCGGAAGACAGGGAAAGCACCGGATGAAAAAGCGCAAAACCAAGGGGAGCCTTTGCGGAAGAAAGGGAACGGGGCTGGCGGGGGGCAGGGCCGAAAAATCGGTTTGCTTCAGAATTCGAGAATCTGGCGGATTTTTTCCGCCAAATGCTCCATTTCATACGGTTTGGAAAGATAATCGTTCATACCTGCTTCCAGAAAGCGTTCCCTGTCTCCGTGCATGGCATAGGCTGTAAGGGCTATGATGGGAATCGCCGCATCCGTTCCCTTTACTTGGCCTGCCCGTATGGCCTGGGCCGCCTGAACGCCGTCCATACGCGGCATCTGCACATCCATCAGGATGATGTCCACAGCGTTGTCGGCAAGCAATTCAAGCACTTCTTCACCGTTGGAGGCGCAAATCACGGTATGTCCGATTTTTTCGAGAAACTGTCGGACAGCCATCTGATTGATCCGCTCGTCTTCGGCTACGAGTACGATTGACAATGTCGTCTCCATTCTTTTGTTTGTGTCCGTTCATATTACGGCGGTTCCATAGAAAAAGTCCATACTTCTTTGTAGGAAGGCGTAAAAAACAGCGTTTGCGTGAAATACCTGTTCGGGGGCGGCCTGTTGGCTCTGTTGGCGGACGGTTACAGAGGAGCTGCAGTATCCTTTTGAAACAGAAGATGAATTTGACCGCATGGGGTCCATCTTGGTGTTATTCACGTTCTTGGCTTACAGGAGCATTTTAAAATGAGATTTGCAGTCGGCCGCATTCCGGCTTCAACCCGCCTTTTATCCATGAAAAATCCCCCAGACTGCCTTTGTTCAAGGGGATTTTTCATGGACCGTCGGAGGGCCGGGGCCATCATGGATTCTTCGGACTCTGCGGGGCTAGATAATTCCGTGCAGCGGACCGCCCCTGGCCGCCATCTGGTCCACCCGTGCTTCGGCGTCGGGATCGGACTCCAGCGCGGGAGCGTGGTAGGACTTGAGGCGAGCGTCAATGACCAACGGTCCCTGGCATCCCCAATGCTTGCAGTGGGTTGAGGCGTTGCCACCGTATATGTCCGTGGCCGGGTCGGAGCGGGTGAAGGTGGCCCACAGGAAATTGTCCCAGCTGGAAGCGGTGAAGCGGCTGTCGTCGGCCACGACGACGAGCGGGAATCCGCCCAGGTTGGGGGATTCCCCGAGTTGTTTGGCAAGGGTCTGCAAACGACGGTCGTGGCGGTCTCGGCCCGAGGTGTGCCGGGGGCCCTGGACTACGAGGATACCGGGTGCGAACAGGTAGGGATCGGAAAAGCCTGTGGGCAGCGACAGGCCGGCCGGCCGGGTGGTGTCCAGGTTGCGTTTTTTTTCCCCTGCCGCGGCCCAGACGAGCTTGGATCCCTGGTTCAGGCTGATGCCGGAATAGTCCAAGGTGTCCATGGTGGTGCGGGTGATGAAATGCAGGTCGCGCATGGGATCGAAGCGCTCAAGGATGTGCCGGAAGAAACCGGGTACGTCGTGGGCGGACAGGCTGGCGGAGTCTTCGCGTGCGCCGATGAGCACGTATTTGGAAAGCGAGGTCTGGGTGTTGCCCAGCAGGGCCATGGCATTGGTGAGCAGCTCCTGGGGCTGGCGGTCCGGGGCAAAGGGCACGTAACGTTCGCTGCCCACGGCCAGAAGCAGGGGATGGACCCCGGCGGCGTCTATGGCGTGGACTTCGTGCACTCCGGCAAAGACCGTGGGAATGAGCTCGGTGGTCAGTTCGTGGATGAACTCGCCGAAGACGGTGTCTTCCTGGGGCGGGCGGCCCACGGTGGTGAAGGGCCAGACAGCGCCGTCGCGGTGGTGTACCGCGTCGACGTGCAGCACGGGGAAATCGTGTTCCAGGCTGTAGTATCCCAGGTGGTCGCCAAAGGGACCTTCGGGCAGTTCGTGCCCGGACAGGACATGGCCGCTGATGCAGAAATCCGCTTGTGCCAGTATGGGCAACTGGCCGGGGTGGGTGATCATGTCCATGCGGTGGCCGCCCAGAACACCTGCGAAATAGAGTTCGGGCACGCCTTCGGGCAGGGGCATGACCGCGGCCAGGGTCATGGCGGGAGGGCCGCCGACGAAGACATTGACTTTGAGCGGCTCCTTGCGGGCCAGGGCCTGGGCGTGATGCGCCCCTATGCCGCGGTGGATCTGGTAGTGCAGGCCCGCTTCCTTGTCCTTGGCATACCGGTTGCCGGAAATCTGCACCCGGTACATGCCCAGATTGGAAGCGGCAAAGCCGGGTTTTGCCGGGCTTTCGGTATAGACCTGGGGCAGGGTGACGTAGGCTCCTCCATCCATGGGCCAGCTTACCAGCTGGGGCAGGTCGGAAAGCGTGGTCCGGTTGGCCAGGACAGGTCCGGATTGGACTTTGCGCGGCAGGGCATGCAGCAAGGCGAGGGGAGTGGCGGCGTATTTCCAGGGCGCTTTGAGGATGCGCATGGGGTCGGCCTTGAGGGCCATGATCTTTTCCACCGCCCGCAGGGTGGACCGGAAAATGTAGCGGGCACGCTGCATGGTTCCGAACAGGTTGGCGGCCATGGGAAAGGAGCAGCCCCTGATGTTGGTGAAGAGCAGTGCCGGCCCGCCGCAACGGGAGACTCGGCGTTGGATGATGCCGGCTTCCAGGCGTGCGTCGATGGGGGCGTCGATGCGGACGAGTTGTCCGGTGGCCTCAAGGTCGGCCAGGCATTGGGAAAGATTGCGATGGATCATGATGTGTGCCGGTTTTTTTGACGGGTCTGCCCGGAGAGCCGGTTAGTCTTCAACCCAGTATTTTTCAAAGGTGAGCGAGGCTTCCGCGGTTTCGGAATGTACGCCCCGCCGCACGGTGACAAACGCTCCGATCGTTCCCAGCGGGAGCAGGCCGGGCCGGCCGTCCACGATGAATTTCTCCGGGTGCACCGCTTTTGCCAGGGTTTCGCCGGGGTAGAGCGTGACGGGAGGCAACTCGTCAAAGGTACCCAGGGGGGATTCGTCTTCAAACAGGAGAAGGCCGTACAGACGGCCTTCCTGAGTGAAGAAGCACTGTGAACGGTCTATCACGAAGGCGTTGTCCGAAGTGTTGGTGATCATGAGCAGCAATGACCGATAGCCGTCGGCTTCGGCGTCGAAGTCGTAGGGCTGGACGGACAGGGCGAAATGCCCGGCCTGGGTCGCGGCGTTGTCCGAACGGATGCCCCATTCCCAGTGGCCGTTTTTTTTGACCGAACACCCCGCGAGAAGCATCAGCGCAAGAACGCCGCACAAGATGAAAATACGTTTCATGGCCTTTCCTTTTGCAAAAGAATGCTACATCCATAACAGAATACGGGGCGTGGCCGTTCTTGGCAAGCCGGATGAGGTCTTTTCGGAGGATTGTGAATCTTCCGGAGGACTGTTGAATGCAGGGCGCGATGAGCGTGAAGGAAGGACGGGAGGCGGATATGCTTATCAGACCAGGGACAGGCTCTGCGCCAGAATGCGGGTGTTGTCGCAGACAGGTTCCGTGAAGCGTCCGCCGATGCGTCCGTTGGCCAGCCAGACGACTTCGGCCTCGCGGGCGCTGAAGACTTTGGCGTATTTTCCGGGAATCCCTTCCAGGGTAAAGAGGGTTCCGGCGTCTATGGGCTTTGCAGTCTGGGAGCTTATTTCCAGGAGCAGGCCGTTGCAACTGACATTTTGAAGCAGCATGGAAACCATGAAGCCGCCAAACCGGGCGGCCACGGATATGCCGGAAATGGGCAACCGCTTTTCCCTGCGCCGGTCGTCGTCACGGTTCTGAATGACCTGGGCCGGAGGGGCAGGCATTTTTGCTGTTTTGGGAGCTTGCGGCTCGCGCAAGCCGTATTCTTCATTGGTGATGTAATGATAGAGCCTGCGGGCGGGCAGGAGCTCCGGGTTCAGTTGCAGGGCGCGGGTCAGGCAGCGTACGGCCTTGCCGTCGTCGCCCTTGGCCTGGAAGACGCGGGCCATGTTGAAGAGAAGGTGGTCGTCGGTGGGATCCAGCTCCAGGGCGCGTTTGTATACTTCCAGGGCCAGGTCCAGCTTGCCTGCCTTGCGCATTGTGATGGAGTCTCGGGACGATTTCGTGGCGGTAGTTTTCCAGGGCCTCTCCCGCATCCTCCAGATTGGTCAGCAGGTGCTTCACCACCTTGTATTTGGCAGCCGGAGTGTCGTTTCCTTCTCCGTTGCCGCCTGCGGCAACCAGGGCCTTGAACACGGCCTTTTCCGTCTCCCCCAAGGCGTCCGTGCTGATGAATCCTCCAGCCAGGCCGACCTTGCGGCGCAACGACTGCAGAACCGGGTAGATGTGTTTCCGGTAGCACAGGGCGTCCACACTGTAGCTGGTGTGGAATTTTTCGCGGGAAACGGACTGGTTGATGCCGGACGGAAGATTGTTCTCCATGAGAGGTTGGACCAGGTATTGGCCGCTGCTGTCCTCAAGGGCGAACCACAGGATATGCCGGGTGGTTTCCTTGGCTGTTGTCCCCGCGCCGATGCGCTCTGTTTTTGTGCTGCGAAAAACGCCGAGAATTTTTTTCATGACTTCCGTACCGTAGCTGTTCCCGAGCAGAAGAGTCGGGCATAGAATTTCAACAAAATATATCGGCATACCGCTTCGTGTGTATATTATAAATTGCCGGGACCATATGCACAGATGTTTTCCAGGGGAAGAAGTGGGGGAGTCGAAGTCGTGTGTGGGGATTAATTGCCGAATTGCGGTTGCCAAAGCCTTTGCTTTGTGCTCCAACGTGCCAGCTGCAAAGGAGGCTCCACATGGCCGCAAAAAAAAACGCCAAGCCGCAACCGCGCCTGCTTATGGCTGGTGAGGACGGACAACTTTACGATCACCCGGAATTGCTCATGGTCTGCCGCAAGGGCACTGAATTGGCCTTGCCCCGGCCTGATGAGTTGATTCCACTGCCCCAGGAAAGTGAACTCTTTCTTTTGGAGGGGCGCAACGCCTTGGGACTGAACCCGGAAACAGGCGAACTGGAGATTCTTGAGGATGCCGCCGTGGCCGCGTTTGTTTCGCCAGGACATACGGTGTGCGGAACCAGCGCCTACCAGACCGGCGAGGATGCCGAAGTTCTGCCTTTGTTTGCCTATGCTGCCGTGGGCTATGCCGACGACACCTTCTGGGTCTGTGCCCAGAAAGTGGATCAGGACCGCAGGCAGATATTCAGCAATATCGACCCCAAGCGTATCCGCCAGGGCGCGACGCAATGGATGAAGCGTTTTCCGGACAACCGTCTGGTGCGGCATCTGGCCGGATGTGCCCTGACTTACGGCTGTCCGGCTGCCAAGAACATGGCCCTGGGGCGGTTCGAATGCCCCCTGCCCACGGCCAGGGCCTGCAACGCCGCCTGTGTGGGGTGCATCTCCCTGCAACCCGAGGATTCGCCTTTTCCCTCCACCCAGGAGCGCATCGCCTTTGCGCCCAAGGCGTCGGAAATTTCAGAAATCATGTTGGCGCATGGGAAAAAGGCCAAGAATCCCATCTATTCCTTTGGGCAGGGATGCGAAGGCGAACCCCTGACCGAAGCCGAAGTCATCGCCGAATCCATTGCCGCGTTCCGGGCGCAGGGCGGGCCGGGCACGGTCAACATCAATACCAATGCCAGCCTGCCCCGGACCATGGAACCCTTGGCCGCGGCCGGTTTGGACTCCATCCGGTGCAGCCTCAATTCGGCCCGGGAGGAAAGCTACACCCGTTACTACCGGCCACGGAGCTACGGATTCGCCGATGTCGTCCAGACCATCGAACAAGCCAAGGAACACAATATCTTTGTTTCCCTGAACCTGCTCTTCTTTCCCGGCTTCACGGACACCGAGGCCGAAACGGAAGCCTTGTGCGATCTGGTGGAGAGCCGCAAGGTGGACTTCATCCAACTGCGCAACCTGAACCTGGATCCGGAACTCTACCTGGAACTTATGGATGGGGTGGAAACAGGGCCGGTCATGGGGCTGACCAACTTCAAGAAACGGCTTAAACGTCGTGCGCCCTGGATCAAATTCGGGTATTTCAATCCATGGCTGGAAAAATAATCCGTCCGTGATCCTTTTTTACCGGAAAATGAAAAGACGCGCTCCAATGCGGAGCGCGTCTTTTCATTGCCTGAGCTGTCTTGCGGAAATCAGCAGGATTCGGCGAAATTCACCACGACCTGTTCCTCATCCTTCAGCAATTTCTGAATGTCACCGATTATCCAGGCGTCGTGCTGCATGGCCTTGATCCGCTGGAGAACATCCTGGGCGATGGCGTCGGAGACAATCAGCGCATACCCGATGCCACAGTTGAATATCTGCAACATTTCAGGCCAACCGAGCTTGCCCTGTTTTTTGAGCCAGTCGAACACGGGAGGCTTGGGCCAAGTGTGGAAATTGATATGCGCGGCCACGTTCTTGGGCAGAATGCGCGGGATGTTGTCGTAGAATCCGCCGCCCGTGATGTGGACCATGCCCTTGATTTCGAAATCCCGGAGCAGGTTGGTCACGGCCTGGGCGTAGATGACGGTGGGGGCAAGCAAGGTGTCGGCCACGGTCTTGTCCGATCCGGGGAAGATGTCGTCAGGTTGCAGCTTGGATTCGTCCAGAAGTTTGCGGATGAGCGAATATCCGTTGGAATGCGGTCCGCTGGAGGCAATGCCGATGATCTTGTCGCCCACGGCCGTGCTCGATCCGTCCACAATGGCCGTGTTGTCCACAATGCCCACGCAGAAACCCGACAGGTCGTATTCTCCGTCCGAATAAAAGCCCGGCATCTCCGCGGTTTCCCCGCCCAGCAGTGCGCAGTGCGACTGTCGGCAGCCTTCGGCGACACCGGAAACAACGGTCTTGGCTACCTCGCCGTCCAGTTTTCCCGATGCGAAATAATCCAGAAAGAACAATGGCTTCGCGCCCTGGACCAGGACATCGTTGACGCTCATGGCCACCAGGTCGATGCCCACGGTGTCGTGGCGGTCAAAGGCAAAGGCGAGTTTCAGTTTGGTGCCCACGCCGTCGGCGCCAGCCACAAGTACAGGGTCCTGCATGCCTTGCAGGTCCAGTTTAAAGAGACCGCCAAAACCGCCGATATCGGTTACGACACCCTTGGTGTAGGTGGATTTGACAATGTCACGGATGTTCTTGACAAACGTGTTGCCAGCTTCAATATCTACACCAGCATTCTTGTAGGCCGATGCGCGATCGGACATTACCCCTCTCTCCCGTAAAAACGTTGTGTCCAACAAGTACAAGTATATATTTGGTCCTCTTCCCGAACTCAAGGAGAATTCTCATGGAACAGCTCCAAAATTCCAGGAATTACTGCCGGAAGCCCCGTCAAATGCGTTCCGTATGGGCTGCGTTTTTTGTGGGGGCGTTTGTTTTTTTCTGGCTCCTTGCCGTACAGCCAGCTCTGGCTTATCGTCAGAACAAGGATACCGCAACAGACCGGCAGGACCAAAAGATCACCGTGGGCAAGGGCAGGGTCAGCATAAACAACGAATCGGCCAGTGGAAAGCCTCGGAGAAGCGATAATCAAATAAGAGTGCGGCCGAGTCAAGAAAATTGCACCCAACCACCCTTCAATGGTACTATCGAAGTCAAGCCGATCATCCTCTGGCCGGAAAAAAAATGACCTGGAGTCATCTATGCGTCAGGCGCTTGTATGGAACAAACTGGAGAATGGCAAGATACAATGCCGCCTTTGTGCCCACGGCTGTATCATCCAGCCCGGACGGGTCGGTCTGTGCGGGGTTCGGCAGAATCAGGGCGGTGAACTCGTCAGCCTGGTTTACGGTAAACTGGCCGCAGCCAATCTCGATCCCATAGAAAAAAAACCATTGTATCATTTTCTGCCGGGAAGCACTTCCTTTTCCATCGGCACCATGGGGTGCAACATGGCCTGCTCGTTCTGTCAGAACCACACCATGTCTCAGCCTCCGCGGCAAGGGCAGGCCATCACCGGGCAGGACGTCACGCCGGAGCAGATCGTGGGTACCGCACTGGATTCGGGAGCCGACAGCATTTCCTACACGTATTCCGAGCCTACCGTCTTTTTCGAACTCGTTTATGACACCGCGCGGTTGGCCGTGCAAAACAACCTTAAAAATGTGCTCGTTTCCAACGGCTTCATGAGCACGGAATGTCTTGATGAACTCGCCCCCTTTATCCATGCCGCCAACATCGACCTCAAGGCCTTCCGGGACGAGTTCTACAAAACACAGTGTACCGCCCGGCTCGATCCGGTGCTGCGCAACCTCAAACACATCAGATCCCTGGGCTGGTGGCTCGAAGTCACCACCTTGGTCATCCCCGGACTTAACGATTCAGACCACGAGCTGGCGGAACTCGCCTCTTTCATCGCCGGCGAACTTTCTTCGGATACACCCTGGCATGTCTCGCGGTTTCATCCCACGTACAAACTTCTGGACCGTCCGCCCACGCCCGTGCAGACTTTGGAAAAAGCCGAGCGCATCGGGCGGGATGCCGGACTGCACCATATCTACGTGGGCAATGTGCACGGCCATGCGTCCAATTCCACGTTCTGCCCCCGGTGCAACAGGCTGTGCATCGAACGCAGCGGATTTTGCGTACAGCACAACACGCTGCAGCACGGCGCGTGTGCCGCCTGCGGTGCGGATGTGGCCGGAGTGTGGGAGTAGGAGAAGTCCAGAGGGGGGGCCTGTCTCTGGCTGTTGAATATCAGCCCCAATCAATAGTTAAAAAGTTCTGGAAGGGGGGAGCGCGAGGGGAAACCTCTTGAAAGAGGTTTCCCCTCGCATTTTTTTTTCCTCTCTTTATTTAACAAGCCTTGTGCTTTTTCCCTTTTTTTTCGGGTTGTGTGGCTTTGTGTCCGGGTTGGCTGTTGAAATGGTCCAGCGCGCGATGGACGTCCGTCATGAGCAGATCGGCCATGTCGCGTGAGAAGCCCTCCTTGACCACGATGCGCAGCACGGCCACGTCTTCGCAGTCCTCTGGGAAGGTGTAGGCGGGAACGAGCCAGCCGCGGTGGCGCAGCATTTCCGAGACGTCAAAGACCGAGAAGTTGGTATTCAGGCCGGGTTTGACGCGGAAGGCCAGAACCGGGATGTCCTGGCCGCGGGAGAGGCATTCAAATTTTCCGGTGGCTTCGAGCTGGGCGGACAGGTACAGAGCGACATCCTGGCTGTTTTTCTGGATTTTGTAGAAACCTTCGCGGCCCAGACGCAGGAAGTTGTAGTATTGGGCCAGAATCTGGTTGCCGGGGCGGGAGAAGTTGATGGCGAAGGTGGGCATGTCCCCGCCCAGGTAGTTGACCTTGAAGATGAGGT
Organism: Desulfovibrionaceae bacterium; assembly: GCA_963665185.2. Taxonomy (GTDB): domain Bacteria; phylum Desulfobacterota; class Desulfovibrionia; order Desulfovibrionales; family Desulfovibrionaceae. The sequence continues at coordinate 101,716 of CAXXPO010000025.1, forward strand.
CTTCGGGAAGCTCTTCCCAGTCGCGCCAGATTATCCAGCCCACGCCGGGGTAGACCAGGCCGTACTTGTGCCCGGACACGTTGATGGATTTGACCCATTTCAGCCGGAAGTCCCACTCCAGTTCGGGCTGCAGGAACGGGGCGATGAATCCGCCGCTGGCCGCATCCACGTGCAGGGGCACGTCGTGTCCGGTGCGGGCGTTGTAGGCTTCCAGGGCATCGTTCATTTCCTTGATGGGTTCGTACTGGCCGGTGAAGGTCGTACCCATGATGCCTACGATGCCTATGGTGTTTTCATCGCATTGGGCAATGGCCTCATCGGCTTCCAGGAACCATTTTCCAGGTTTCATGGGAACGAGGCGGGGTTCCACATCCCAGTAGCGGCAGAATTTTTCCCAGCAGACCTGCACATTGATGCCCATGACCATGTTGGGCCTGGCTGTGGATTTTCCTTTGGCCTGCATGCGTTCGCGCCATTTCCACTTGAGGGCCATGCCGCCCAGCATGCAGGCTTCGCTGGATCCGGTGGTGGAGCAGCCGCAGGCTTCGCCTGTCTGCGGGGAATGGAAAAGATCGGCCAGCATGTTCACGCAGCGCATTTCTATTTCCGCGGTCTGCGGATACTCGTCCTTGTCGATCATGTTCTTGTCAAAGGTCTCGGTCATGAGCTGGCGGGCTTCAGGCTCCATCCAGGTGGTCACGAAAGTGGCCAGATTCAGGCGCGAGTTGCCGTCCAGCATGACTTCGTCGTGCACGATGTTGTAGGCTTGGCGCGGGCTTATTTCTTTCAGCGGCATTTTGTAACGGGGAACCGGGGAGTCCATCTCGCGAGAGCCGTAAGTGGGGTCGATGGTCTTTTCATGTTCGGAAAGTTCGTCGTGTTTCTTGACCTTGTGTAGCATTCGTCCCGCCTCCTGATCGAAAAAGGTTGAATAATCCGAAGTTCCGTAAAATTGTCGTATGACTTCGGGATGTTCGCAGAACATTGTTTTCCGTGAAGGGCTGTGCCCTTTGAGAACGTTCTTATTATAGAACGGAAAGCCATGGATGAGTCAATGGTGCAATTGGGAAATCAATGATTCCTGGGGGGATTTATTGTCCAACCATGACGGTTCCATGTGTCGGAGGCTGCTTTTTGCAATGCTTTATTTGTTTGTTTTTTCATGTTTTTTCCTGATTGTATCGTGGTGTGTTTTGGAAAGAAAAAAAGGGGGAGAGGGCATGCGACGGTTTATGCGAACGGGGTTTGTTTTTTTGTGGTGCGTCGTCTCGTGTGGTGCGTTCATGGCGGTCGGTACGGCTTGGGCCGGGCTGGCTCAGGACTATGACGCGGCAATTGCCGATGCGAAAGATGTCAGGCCCGGCGAGATCGTCCGCAGGCTGACCGCGTTTGCAAGTCCTGAAGCAACGGATGTGTTTTCCCCTGTGACCACGCAGTGGAAAATTATTGACGGGCAATGGCATGTTCTGGTGACGACATGGGCAGGGAATTATCTGTTCCAAAAGAATTGGCCGGTCAACAGCACCCAGACATTGGAGGAGACCACAAATCTCTGGGTGGCTCCGGCATTGCAGATCAGGAATTTTTTTAAAGACAGCGGGTTTTATCCGCAGTCGCAGGAAGCCATGATTCTGCGTTTGGAACAGTTGTACGGTTTGCCCCGGAACAGCGGGAAAAAGGGATTTGTGGAAATGTGGGTCCGGCCGGTGGATCTTTTTCGTCCTTCGGCCGACCCTGAAGTCACGGACCATGAGGCCGAATTGGATTTCCCCTGGAAAACGAGCCGTTTTATGGCCGCGAGCACCGCGCAGGTTCGGGAATACGGGCAACCTGCCATGACGTACGAAGCATGGTTTGGCAACCGCACTGCCACAATCTACACCCAGGACGCCGACGCGACCTGGGAGACGCGCTATCCATGGACAAGGCTCGGGTATACCTATGACTGGGCCAATGATGCGTACAATCACAACCATGTGGGGCTGGACGAATTCGTCCTGTGCGGCAGCAGCACCATAGTGGTGAGCGGCTGGGTTCCCACGGCCCAATATGAAGAATACCTGTCCAAACCGGACGGTGAAAACGGCACTATCGGTACTGCTGACCGTTCCGCGGCAATCGACTGGCAGAGCGCCAGACAGCTGAGTGTGGACTCGTTGCGTCAAAGCAACGGGCTTCCCTCCACAGTGCGGCAGGTGCTCAAGACCCGGTCCTTCCGGGCGCAGTTGGATGATGTCTCCGGCAGCGGCATTTGCGGGTTTTCATATGCCGTAACCGGGCTGACCGCGCAACGGGTGGAGAATCTTCGGTTGTTCAAACTCAAGGACGGCGGGTATCTGTATTTCGGGTATTCGCCTTCCGTTTCCGCCTCGGACGGGCAGTGGTGGCTTTCCGGTCCGGATGGTTCGTATCTGTACCCTTCGGCGGTTCTGGACCAGAATGTGACATACGGGCTGCATTTTCATGTTATGGACAATGGGCAATATGATGTCGAGCCTGCCGCGGGGCTGATTGATGATCCGCAGGTGTTGGGGGTCGTTGTCGGTGCTGGTCCATCTGATGATTCTTCCGGGGGGGGGTGTGTGGCCGGGAATGGTTCGGACGGCATGCCGCTTTTGCTTTGCGTTCTGGCGGCGGTGGTCCTTTGTCGGAAGAAATTCATGCTGAAGGTGCGGTAATCCGGGCCGGAATGTGTGGGGGGGATGCATTTTTTGTGAGGCGGGACTTTGGGACCGATGGAATATACTGGGCTGTTGTTGCGTACAGACATCAGATAGCCTGTTGGCAGAAATGTTCACAAGGTATACCATGTAAAAGACGAAACAACACCAACGCCGGGGAGGGAATATGCGAGCAGTGGTGACGGGCCTGGCCGTGCTGGTCATGTTTTTTTGTGCAGGATTGGCTTCGGCGGAAGAAACCGCGAACTACAATGGATGGGAGCGGTCCGGCAGGTTCAATGCGTTGTACCAGCCCGACGGGTACACCATGCTGAAAGGCGAGGTGGAAAGGTTTTTCAAAGTAACGCCTTTGCCGGGCATGGTGGAGGGGTTGGGGATGCGCGTAAAATTGCGTGACGGCAGTTTGGTGGATATCATTCTTGCTCCGGTTGCGTATGTGGATTTTTTGTCGCGGGTTTTCCATCCCGGAGAACTGGCGAAAATCAAGGGAGCCTGGACGGAAATAGACGGTCGGCGATGGTTTGTGGCATCCAAGGTCCGGCTGCGCGAAATGTTCGAGGTCAAATTGCGGGGAACACGTTCGGGCGTTCCCTATTGGGACATGAGCATGAAGGAACTGGAAGCCGCGGAGTCGGACTAGCCAGAGTCTGTTCGGTTTTTTCCGAGTAACGGGGATAATGAATGAAATTTCGCTGGAAACTTCTTGTTCTTCTTTTGTCCATCTCATTGATCCCTATGCTCTTCCTCAAAGGCAGCGGGTCTGAATCCTTTAAGGAGCTGACCGCGAAGCTTGTTGCGGAAACCAGGGCGACGCTTACCCGCAACGCCGAGGCGCAGCTCCGGCTTTTTGTTACGGATACTGCGTTCATGCTGGGCAGCAAGGGGAATGTTTTGGAAGTGGCGATGTATTACTTCACCCATGCTGCGGCGGGAAGACTCGAACATTTTGAGAACAGGAGCGGATTGAAACCACCTCCTTCGATTTCTGATTTTCGTGAAGATGAATTGCCTGTGTCGTTGGGAACACATGAAAACTACTATCGTATCCGTCCCAGTGGAAAACGTGTGAATCTGGAAGTTTCTTTTGACGTGCCATCCATTCGATTTCCGGCAAACGTATCTGCGGCGCGAAAGAAGCAGCTCGATTCCGAGGCTGCGAAATTGTGGCCATTATTTCATCAGCTGGACGATGTTGCCACTGAATGGGTGATGTGGACCCTCATCACCCTGCCCGACGGAACCCTGCTTACATACCCTGGGACAGGTGGCTTCCCGGACGATTACGATCCCCGCCAAACCGCCTGGTATGAGCGGGCGTTCAAGAATGAAAACAACTGGTCCCAGCCTTTTTTCGATCCCGCGACGAGGCGTCCGGTGATGGCGTTTTCCAACCGCATTCTTTCCAGTAGGGGACGATTTCTTGGGATGGCCACCTTCATACTTTCCATAGAAAGCATGCTCGATCGGAATTCGCTACGGTCCGAGTGGATGCCGGAGGCTGATTTTTTTCTTGTCCATCCGGACAAGGAGCGCTTTCGTACGACCGGACAATGGGCCTTGCGTATTCTTGCCGGACGTGAGTTCAGCGAAATCCGAGCCAAAAACTGGCGTACGTCATTGGCCCCGGAATGGCTGGACACCGCGGAATCCGAGTATCAGCAGGCTCTTATCAACACCATTATCAGCCACCAACAGGGGACGTTCCGCATTCCGTACAAGGGGAAGGACAGCCTTTGGGTGGTGGGACAGTTGGATAAGAAAGATACCGACGTCGCGCTTATCGGCATTGTTCCATTTGAGCGAATTCTCGGCCCTGCCAAGGCCGGGGAAGAGTGGGTTCTGCAGACTGTGGTCAAGCAGTACCACGTCATGCAAGGGCTTTTTGTCGTTGTTTTTTTTTGCCGTGGTAAGTGCAGCGCTGATTTTTTCCAGAAGTGTCACCAGGCCTTTGGAAAAGCTTACAAAAGCGGCGCACCGGCTTGCCAGGGGGGATTTTTCCGTGCGCGTGGACATCAAATCCAGGGATGAATTCGGAGGCATGGGGCGCATGTTCAATATGATCGTTCCCCAACTGGAAGAAAATGTGCGCGTCCGGCAGACCATGGAATTGGCTCGCGAAGTACAACAGAACCTGCTTCCGTCAAAGGCGCCGGACATTTCGGGGTTGGACGTGGCGGCTTCCAGCCTGTATTCCGATGCGACAGGCGGGGATTACATCGACTATCTGTGCTTCCATGACCACTGTGGGCAGCGGATCAGCATTCTGGTCGGCGATGTGTCCGGCCATGGTGTACCTGCGGCTCTGCTCATGACCACTGCCCGAGCCCTTCTCAGACAGCGTGCCGCCCTGCCCGGCGAAGTGGACGCCATTGTCACGGACGTGAACCGCGAACTGACCAAGGACGTATACAAGACGGGCCGATTCATGACTTTGTTTTACCTGGATATAGACGCCTTTGACAGAACCGCCCGTTGGGTTCGCGCCGGACACGATCCTGTCGCGGTCTATAATCCCCGGACGGATTCCTTTCGGGAACTGGGAGGGCCGGGGCTCCCTCTGGGAGTGATCGAGGACTTTGCATATGAGCAACAGGAGACCGTGCTGGCGGAAGGAGAGATTGTCGCCATTGGAACGGACGGCATATGGGAGGCGCGCAACAAACGGGATGAGATGTTCGGCAAGCTCCGCTTCATGGATATCATACGCCGACACCGCAATGAACCCGCTGCCGACATCGTTCAGAAGGTTTTTTCTGCCGTGCGGGAATTCTCCCAGTCCGACTCCTTTGAGGACGATGTGACCCTGGCCGTGATCAAGGTTGAGCCGAGGGCCGGAACCGTTGTTGCGCAGGCTGACGATGCCGGAACCGACGTTTGAAGGGGGGGGCGGTTGTTTCTTTCCCTTGTCCCGCCATGCCAAGCCATGTATCCCCACAACCATGATCTGCAATAAATGCGGTAATGAAAATCCCGATGCAGAACGTTTCTGCGGACATTGCGGGCACAAGCTCCAGTCGGGGAGACGCGATGCGTCCACTGATTCAGGCTCTTCCCTCGGGCCTGTTCCCGACCTGCGCCTGGAATCCAAAATATCCCCTGCGTTTCTGCGTAAATTCATCGAAGCCTGGATTTATATTCTGCTGCTTTGTGGGGCGACCGTCGTTGCTGTCTGGAAAGGGGTGTATTGGCCTTTGTATGGCCTGATCCCCTTGCTCGCCCTGGTGGCTTGGCTGCGTAAACTATAGTTTTTGGCGGTTGAAGGGAGGATGAGGTGCGGACGGCGTTTCAATATACAAAATGCCGGTCGGCATGGAAAAACAAAGGCCCCTGAAACATTGGTTCCAGAGGCCTTTGCCGTTTTTGCATGCACTTCCTATTCGCGGGCCGCGGTGCAGACGGTATCCGCCATTGCCGTGTGCGGCGTGGCGTCGTTTCCGGCAGCGCTGTCCGCTTTTTTTCGGGGATGCCTGTGCACCCGAAAGAACGCGCAGTACAGCACAGGCGCGACCACCAGCGTCAGCACGGTCGCAAAGGTCAGCCCGCCCATGATGGTAACCGCCATGGGCGCGAAAAACGCATCCCAGATAAGCGGGGTCATCCCCAGAACCGTGGTCACGGCGGCCATGCTCACGGGCCGGACGCGACTGGCCGCTGCGTCGATGACCGCCTGGAACGGCTCCTTGCCCTCGCCCAATTCGATGTTGATTTGGGAGAGCAGGACGATTTCATTCTTGATGAGCATCCCCGACAGACTCAGAAAACCCAGCATTGCCATGAACCCGAAGGGCTTGTCCGCAAACAGCAGGCCGCCCGCCACGCCGATGATCGCCAGCGGCAGGCCCAGAAAGATGATCAGCGGGTGGCGCAGGGTGTTGAAGAGCATGACCGAGATGAGAAACATAAGGGTGAATGCGATGGGAACATTGGACATGAGTTTTGTGTTTGCCTCGACCTGCTCCTCGTGTTCTCCTCCCCATTCCAGGGTGTAGCCTTCCGGCAGTGCGAGATTTTCTAGCGGAGTTTTCAACTGTCGGAAAAGTCCGTCGGTTGTCCCTTCGATCTGTTTGCACGACACGCGCAGGACACGCAGACGGTTGAGTCGATGGACCACCGGCAACTCCCAGTCGAGGCTTTGTCCGTCGGTGACCTGGTCAACCGGAATCCAATGGCCTTGCGAGTGGCTCCACGCATGGAAGTTGCTGATGTTTTCGATTCCAAGCCGTTGTTCCCTGGGAGGGCGGAGCATGATGGGAATCTGATCGTCCTTGTGACGGAAGGTTCCTACCACCGCGCCGGAGTAGTTCATTGCCAGGGATTGCGAGAGTTCCGGCCTGGTGACGCCGATTTCGCGCGAACGTGTTTTTGCCAGTTGGACGGACTGGACTTTTACCGGTTCCCCCCAGTCCGTCCGAATGCCGCGGGCGTTGTGGTTCAGGGCCATCACCGCCTTGACCTTGTTGCCCAGCTCGCGAAGAACCCCGGCATCGGGACCGCTCAGTCTGGCGACCACGGAACCACCGCCCGGCCCCAGCTTGAAGGCGTCCACACTGGTGATGGCTCTGGGATGATGTTTTTCCAGATAGCTGTTGAGTTCGGCCTTTAATGCCGGAATCTTCCTGAAATCGTCCAGGCTTACCAGCAGCTGACCATAGGCGCTGCTCGGCATTTCCGGCGAGAAGGTCAGCAGAAAACGCAAAGGGCCGCGGCCGATGAATGTCGCGACATCGGTCACTCCTTTGCATGATCGGACATGGGGTTTCCATCTCGGCCACTTCGGCGGCCGTGCGTTCGATGTGCGTGCCTTCCGGCATCCAAATGTCTATTGTGATTTGCGGCCGGTTCATGTCGGGCATGAAGTCCTGTTTCACAAAGCCGAATCCCCACATGGCGATGCCCAACATGGCCACCACCAACAGCATGGTCACCCAGCGGAAGTCGATGCAGACGCCGATGAACCTGCCGTAGAGCGAGAGAAACCTTCCGGTTGGCCTGTCGCCTGCGGATTTGGGCGAGGAAGGAGTGAAGGAAACGCAAAGGTACGGTGTTACGGTAATGGCGAAAACCCAGCTCAGGCCGAGCGACAGGCAAATCACCTGGAACAGGCTTTTCAGCCATTCGCCCGTCATGTCCTTGGACAAGGTTATGGCTGCAAAAGCCAGGATGGCGATGCATGTGGCCCCAAGAAGCGGCCATTGGGTTTCCCGGACAGTTTCTTCGGCGGCCAGGTGGGGATTCATTCCCAGCCTGATTTTACTGCCGATGCCTTCAGCGACCACAATGGCGTTGTCCACAAGCATTCCCAAGGCGATTATGAGTGCTCCCAAAGAGATGCGTTGCAGGGGTGATGCCTTGGGCGTACATGCAGATAAAGGTCGCCAGAATGGTCACCAGAAGCACGAAGCCGATGATGAACCCCTCGCGCAGTCCCATGAAGACCACGAGGAGGAGGATGACGATGACGACCGCGGAAACGAGATTGAACTCGAAGCCCTGGACTGCCTCTTTCACGGTTTCCGACTGATGCGTGACGGCATGGATTTCAATGCCCAGAGGGATGCGGCGTTTCAGGTCTTCCAGCTTTTTGTCGATGGAATCCCCCATGGCAATGACGTCGCCGCCGGATACGGTCGATATTCCGATCCCCACGGCGGGTTTTCTATTCCAGAGCATGGTTTCCTCAGGCGGATCAAGGTAGCCTTTTTCGACTCTGGCAATATCTCTGAGCCGGATCATGGGGCCTTTCGTCTCCCCATGGATGAGTTGGTCCTCCAACTCCTGCACATCCGTGTAATCGCCTGTCACACGCAGGCGGACGTCTTCGGTGCCGACTTCGACCTTGCCGGATTCGGTAATGGCGTTCTGCTGTTTGATGGCATCGAATATTTCCGTCGGGGAAATGCCGAGTTGAACGAGCCTGGTGCGGTCTATTTCCACATACAGCACCTCCCTGGGCAGTCCCCAGAATTCGATACGTCCGACATCCTTGCACAGCAGGAGTTCCCGGCGTAAATCCTCAGCGATTTTTTTCAGCTGATGCCGTGAATATCCGTCTCCGGACAAGGCGAAAAACACACCATACACGTCCCCGAAATCGTCGTTGACCTGAGGGGCGCCGCATCCTGCCGGCAGGCCTGATGCGGCGGCCTTCACCTTGCGGCGGAGTTCGTCCCAGACCTGGGGAAGGGTTTCCTTGTCATAGGTTTCCTTGATCTCGACAAAAATAATGGAGAGGCCGGGGCGCGAGATGGAGCGCACTTCCTTCAGCTGCTTCAACTGTTGAGCCGCGGTTTCCAAAGGTTCAGTCACTTCCAGTTCGACCTGCTCGGCAGTGGCGCCAGGATACTGCGTGGAGATCACCGCCTCCTTGATGGTGAATTCAGGATCTTCCAGCCGGCCGAGTTTGCCGTATGCGAATATCCCTCCCAAGATAATGAGAAGGATAATTATTTTCATTGTCGCTTTGTTGCGAGTTGCGTATCCGGCGATATTCATCCGTCAAGCCCCTCCTCTCCCGTTACCACAGGGCGGACCAGGAGCTCTTCCCCCAGAAAATGCAGGCCTGCAACCGCGACATGGGACCCCGGCTTCAATCCGCTCCGGATCACCGCGCTGTCACCGGTGAGCGCGGCGGTTTCCACGTTCTGCTTGCGAGGATTTCCACCGGTGGACGGAATGACCCATACATACGGGGCGCCGTCGCTTCCGCAGCAGAGGGCTTCCACTGGAATTCGCGTGGCCCGTTCCTTTTCCGACGCCTGCGGCCCTTCCTGGATCTGTACCTTCACGGCTGCCGTCATGCCGGGGTACAGCTTCAGATCCGGCGGGGGGGAGAGGGCGACAGCCACCTCGTATGTCCTGGTGGCGGGATCGGATTTCGCACTGTGCTCGCGCACTTTCGCCTTGAGCCACCGCCCGGTTTCCGTGTCGGCGTCAAGTGAACCAGAAGATGATCGAATCCTTCCACACCCCCTTGGGCGATCATGCATTCTGGAACCTGGATGAGCACATCAATGGTGGAAATGTCCTGAAACGACAGAATGGATTGTTTGGCCAGGATATGTTCGTGATCCTCCACGTGACGGCTGACGACCACACCGTTGAAGGGAGCGTACAGAACCGTATCGGCCAAAGCCTTTTTCTTGACGAGCATTTCCGCCTGGGCCACGTCGTATTTGGTCTTCGCGTTTTCATAATCGGCCATGCTCACGACATTTTGTTTCCACAGGCTGCTGAACCTGTCCAGGTCGTGTTTGGCAAGGCTGCATTTTGCTTTTGCAGCGTCATATGCAAACTGGAAGTCGCGTTGGTCCAGGGTGGCGATTACCTGTCCCTTTTTTATGGTGCGGCCTTCTTGTGCGCTCAGTTTATTGAGCAGACCGGCTACGGAAAACGCGAGTTCGACCCGTCGGTTTGCACGTACCTCACCAGGAAACAAGTGGGTGCGGGCATCGGCTACAGGCTGCGCTACAGCCGTAGGGATTGGTCGCATGACGGGCTTTTCCACCAGTGGTGAGGCATTGGGGGTTTTTTGAGCAAAGACTGCGGCTCCGCCTATGCCCACGCCGGCAATCAGGAGGATGGCTGCTCCGAATTTGACGAGATGCCTTTTCAACATGGTTCGGTTCTCCATTTATATAGTTAAGTTAGTTAACCTTATTGGGACAAAAATTCATCGCCATGGTGTCGCATGACTTTGTTCCGTGCAAATAACGGCAAGAAAATGCTTTTGAAGAGGCCTCTCTGTTGCGAGCGTATTTGGAAAACGTATGCTGAAAGCTATGGTCCAGGGAAATGGATACCTGCTAATGGTAAATTCTCTTAACTAAATGGTCAAGCCCTTTGTTGAAGATAAAACCGTGGCATGTCTTGGGAAGTGTTTGCTGGGGAGTCTGCGAAGTGCCGGAAAAATCTGATATTCCTACTTAAAACGATATCCTCGCGGCGAAAATGGCCCAGGCAAACGAAAGCAGTTCGTTCGTCCGGGCCATTATGCGGAGTCCGGGGCAGTGGCCCCGGCGGGCAGGGGGCGCCGCCCCCCACCGCTAGATCTCGAACAGCATTTCCAGGTCTTCGCGGGTCAGGGACTTCCACGAGTCCTGTCCGGGGATGATGGCGTCGGCAATGCCGCGTTTCATGTCCTGGAGCTTAAGTATTTTCTCTTCCACGGTGTTCTGGCAAATCATCTTGTAGGAAAACACCTGCCGGGTTTGTCCGATGCGGTGTGTGCGGTCGGTGGCCTGGTTTTCCACCGCCGGGTTCCACCACGGGTCGTAGTGGATGACGTAGTCCGCACTCGTCAGGTTCAGGCCGGTGCCCCCCGCCTTGAGCGAGATGAGGAAGATGGGGATGTCCGGGTTGGCGTTGAACTGCTCCACCTGTTCGAAGCGGTCCTTGCTGGTTCCGTCCAGGTAGCAGAACGGGATTTTCTCGATTTGCAGCCAGCTGCGTATGATATGCAGCATCTGCACGAATTGCGAGAAGACCAGGACCTTGTGTCCTTCGGCAATGACTTCGGTGACGAGGTCCTTGAATGCATCGAATTTGCCCGAAGGCAGATTCGTGGTCACGCCGGGCATGTCCAGCTTGAGCAGGCGCGGGTGGCAGCATATCTGACGCAGCTTGAGCAGAGCGTCCAGGATGGACATCTGGGATTTTGCCAGACCTTTCTGGTCCACGTTGGCCAGAACCTGGTCGCGCAATTTCTTGGCTATGGCAGCGTAGAGCTCCATCTGCTCTTCGGCCAGGTCGCAGTAGTGGGTGGTTTCCACCTTGGGCGGCAGGTCCTTGGCCACTTCGGACTTGGTACGGCGCAGGATGAAGGGTTTGACCCGGTTACGCAGGTAGTTGAGGGTTTCCTCGTCGCCGTCCTTGATGGGTTTGATGATGCCGCGCTGGAAGGCGTGTTGGGAGCCGAGGAATCCGGGCATGAGGAACTCGAACAGGCTCCAGAGCTCGAAGAGATTGTTTTCTATGGGCGTACCCGAGAGGCAGATGCGCAGCTTGGAGTTGAGCTTGCGCACGGAGCGCGCGGTGATGGTGTTGGGGTTTTTGATATTTTGGGCTTCGTCCAGGATGACCGCGCTGAATTCATACTTGAGCAGTTCGTCCAGGTCGCGGCGCAGCAGGGCATAGGTGGTCAGGACAAGGTCGGAGTCCTGAATCTTTTTGAACATGCCGTCGCGTTTCGTTCCGTAGATGACGAGCTGGCTCATGTCGGGCACGAATTTCTGAGCTTCGCGCTCCCAGTTGGGCAGCACCGAGGTGGGGACCACGATCAGGCAGGGTCCCCCCGTTGTTTTGTACTTGAGGTATTGCAGAAAGGAGAGGGTCTGGACGGTTTTCCCCAAACCCATTTCGTCCGCCAGGATGCCGCCGAACCCGTACTGGCGCAGGAAGTTCATGAAGCTCATGCCCTGCTGCTGGTAGGGGCGCAACGTGGCCTGAAGCTGTTCCAGCGGATGGATGGGTTCGATCTCGCGGAAACTGTGGATCTTGTCGCGCAATGAGTTCCAGAACGAGTCCGTATGCAGCTCGTCGATGTCTTCCACCAGCTTGTCCAGGACAGGCACTTCAAATTGCTTGAAGGTTTTCTGCGGGGGCTTTTCCGGGTCGTAACCCAGAGCGCGGAGTTTGTTCGCCAGCTTTTCCAGCCATGATTCAGGCAGGCTGGTGTAGGAGCCGTCCTTGAGCTGGACATAGCGCTTGCCCTGGGTCCAGGCCTTCCAGATCTTTTCGATGGGAACCTTTTGTCCCTCGTAATCCACGGAGAGTTCGAAGTTGAACCACTGTTCGTCTTCCTTTGACTCGATCTCGGCCGTGACCACGGGTTGGGACAGGCGCACCTTGTAGCGGGTCAGGTTCTTTTCGCCGTAGACCCGGTAGGTCTTGACCAGCTCCGGGTAGAAATCGAGCAGGAAGGTGATGGCCTCTTCAGGCTCCAGGAACCAGTTGGCATTGTTGCGCGGCTGGAAATTCATATCCTGGAGTTTGCCCATCAGCTCGGATTCGGCCTGCTGGTCGCGCCGGATCAGGAAAGACTTTCCTTCGTACTGATAGCTGCCCGTCTGGAAGTCCGGGTTGGGGCCGGTAAGCGTGACTTCCATATGCTCTGTTTCGTAGACGTTCTGGATCTGCAGGGTCAGCAGGCTGCCTTCTTCGTCCAGGAACAGTTTGGGGCTGTACTTTGCAGGGGCGAATATGGGGGCCATGCGCGCCAGAAATTCCTCCTGCCCGTACAGGTCGCTGGCGGGCAGGCGTGTCCAGACGCGGTCCAGGAATTCGGAAATGTCGTCGTGCGGGACCAGCGGATGCTTTTCCACCAGTTCCATGATGAGGGAGGCGTCCAGCCCTGTCTGTACCGGATAGAACGTGCCTTTCCAAAACACCCACAAAGGCATCTGGCCGTAGAAAAAAACTTCCTGTCCCAGAATGGAGAAGGGCGGTTTGCCTTCCGCGCCGAGCATAAGATCGAACGAAAGCCCGTCTTCGGACAAGGTGGGGGTGAGTTGCAGACGCATGGTTTTGCGTTCTATACGCACCGGCTGTTCCGAATCCTCGAAAAAGAGGTAGTACTCGTGCTGAATGGTCCACAGGAACCATGTGAGCAGCCCTGCGGGCAGCTCGACCCTGTGCCCCATGTAGTCCTGATACTGCCCGAGCTGCTCGGCTATTTCCGGCAGGGCGTGGCAGCCTTCGCTCCACTCGGGGTTGTCCACGATCTGTTGCAGGGTTATTTCGTTTTGCACCTGGGACAGGCCCGATTTGTTCTGCCGGGCCCGGAAAAAGGCCACCTGCAGGCGTCCCGGTTCGGGGTAGAAACGGTAGACGACATAATGCCGACCCGATTCCGGTTCCTGCTCGGAAGAGAAGAAGGAGCGGAACGACTGCCTCCATTCCCCCCGAGGCTGGGGCGGCTCCGCACTGTCCTCGTTCTTGAGCGAGGCCAGCAGTTTGAGCCCGGCCGCTCCGATGTGCCGGCAGGTGCCGGAAAAGGAGTCGGAACAGTTGCAGTAGCAGTTGACGGTGCCGTCGGTCAGGTTGACGCTCAGTTCCGAAGTGTATTTTTGGAAGTCCTCTCCGTGGATTTGGGCGTCTATATCCCAAAAATTCTCGCGGCGGTTCAGGCTTATTTTGCTGACTCCGCCATTCTCGAGAATGGATCTGGACCCTTCCAATATATAATCCGGAATGGAATCGTTGAGAAAGCCGGACAGTATTTCGGCAATCCGTGATTCATCGGACATGTAGCTCTCCTGGAAAATCGGGATCTTGAATCAAGTGTGTATCGCCCCTAAAGTGTATTTGGGCAAAAGACCCCAATAAGCAATGATCTTCATTGTTTAATGAAAAGTAAACATTGAATCAAGTATGACTTGGCTTTTTGCACACTCTGTCTCATACTTTTTGTCCTGGCCGGACATTGGGACAACGCCGTCCGGCCCCGCGCAGCCTGTTCCCTGCCGGCTGGGCAACGGGAAATGCTGCCTGTCTTTTTTTTTCAAAAACAAAAGGCGCGAATCTTTGATGCGACACGTCATTTCAGCCATTTCACTTTTTCTGCTTCTGGTTGCGACCGCCTGTGACGGAGGAAACACCACGCAGAAGGACACGATACGAGTGGGCGCGGCAGCCCGGAACGCGACGGCGTGTCAGGATTTCGTGGCCGGTGAGCCCCCGGCTTCCGGTCCGCCGGAGTATGGCGGACGTTTTGTGGAACCCATGTTGGGCGACGCATCCAACATGATTTCCATGCTCACCTCGGATTCGGGGTCGCATGCCATTGCCAAGAAAATATACGTGGCACCGCTCAGGTATAACAGAAATATCGAGCTGGTGCCATGGGCTGCGGAATCTTTTGAGGTGCTGGAAGACGGTAAGCTGTTGCGCTTCAGATTGCGCAAGGATATCCGCTGGACCGACGGCAAACCGTTCACGGCCAGGGATGTGGAATTTACCTATAGGATGATGATAGACCCCAAAACGCCCACCGCATACAGCGATGACTATCTTGCAGTCAAGGAATTTAGACGTACGGGCGAATATAGTTTTGATGTCATCTATGACAAAGTCTATGCCCGCGCCCTTGTCACCTGGGCTTTGGAAATATACCCGGAACACCTGCTCAAGGGCGAGGATCTCACCAATACCGGGTTCAGTCGTGAGCCTGTGGGCGCGGGACCGTACAAACTTGCAACCTGGGAGTCCGGGCGCAAGCTGGTACTTACGGCCAATGAGGATTATTTTGAAGGCAGGCCGTATATCGACCAGCTTGTGTACACCGTGGTGCCGGACCTGGGAACGCAGTTTCTGGAGCTCAAGGCGGGCAATGTGGACACCATGGCCCTGACGCCCAAGCAGTGCCTTTTTCAGACCAATGGACCGGAGTGGAAAAAGAATTTCAACAAGTTTAAATTTTTGTCCTTCAGTTACACGTTTCTCGGGTACAATCTCAGGCACCCCCTGTTCCAGGACAAGCGGGTGCGACAGGCACTGACCCTGTCCATCAATAAGGAGGAGATCGTCAGGGGCGTGTTGTTCGGATTGGGCATGCCCGCCATCGGGACGTACAACCCGGAAACGTGGGTTTATAAT
The DNA here is from genome assembly GCA_963665185.2 of Desulfovibrionaceae bacterium. Classification (GTDB taxonomy): domain Bacteria; phylum Desulfobacterota; class Desulfovibrionia; order Desulfovibrionales; family Desulfovibrionaceae. The sequence continues at coordinate 116,988 of CAXXPO010000025.1, forward strand.
GACAAGCTTACTCCCTACGGCTATGACCCGGAGCGTGCCCGGCGTCTGCTGCGCGAGGCGGGCTGGGCCGATACCGATGGCGACGGACTGCTGGACAAGGACGGCAAATCCTTCGCCTTCACCATCCTGACCAACCAGGGGAACGAGCAGCGCATCAAGAGTGCGACCATTATCCAGCATCGTCTTAAGGATGTGGGCATCAAAGTTGAGGTTCGCACGGTGGAGTGGGCCGCGTTCATTCAGGAATTTGTGACTCCGGGGCGGTTTGATGCCGTGCTTCTGGGATGGAACGTTACCCAGGACCCGGATAATTACGTGGTCTGGCATTCGACCATGACGTCCCCGAAAGGTTTGAATTTTATCTCGTATGCCAATGCCGAGCTGGACGAACTCCTGGTGCAAGGGCGGCAGACATTGGGACAGGCAAAACGGAAGAAGATTTATGACCGAATTCAGGAAATACTGCACGACGAACAGCCGTACACGTTTCTGTACGTTCCCTACGCCCTGCCCATTGTTCAGGCGCGGGTGAAGAATATACAGGAGGCCCCGGCAGGCATAGACTACAACCAGGACCGCTGGTGGATTCCCAAGCCTTTGCAGCGGTTCAGCCTTGCACAGTAGCCGCGGGCGGGACATGGACGACAATGAGCAGGCTGTCGGTTCGGCAGCCTGAGAACCAGTACAGGATAGGCGCCCGGAAACTATGATCCGCATTACAGAAATACTCGACAAGGTCTCGGAATACCTGCCCGACGCAGACATTTCCCTGTTGCAGCAGGCCCATGTATTTGCGGCCACGGCCCATGCCGGGCAGGTCCGCCTGTCCGGGGAACCGTACCTGTCGCATCCGTTGTCTGTGGCCATGATTCTGGCGGACATGCGCTGGGATGTGGAGACCATTGCCGCCGGGCTTCTGCACGACACCGTGGAAGACACCAGCGCCACCATCGCGGAAATCCGCGAGTCTTTCGGCGAGGGCGTGGCCCACATCGTGGACGGCGTGACCAAGATCAGCAAGATGGACTTCGAGACCCGCGAAGACGCCCAGGCCGAAAGCATCCGCAAGATGATCGTGGCCATGTCCAAGGACATCCGGGTGCTTTCCCTCAAGCTGGCGGACAGGCTGCACAACATGCGCACCCTGGAGTTCATGAAGCCCCACCGGAGGCTGGCCATCGCCCGCGAAACCCTGGATATCTACGCTCCCCTGGCCAACCGGCTGGGGCTGTACCGAATCAAGGTGGAGCTGGAGGATCTGTGTCTCAAGTACCTGCACCCTGAGGTCTACGAGCAGCTTGAAGAAGGCGTGCGCAAGCACCAGACCGCAAGCCAGGAATACGTGGCCCTGGTTGTGGGCATGCTGGAGGAGATGCTCAAGGAGAATGGGGTGGAAGGCCGGATCAGCGGCCGGACCAAGCATTATATGAGCATCTACAACAAGATGCGCGAACAGCGGTTGACCTTTGACGAAATCTACGACCTCATCGCCTTCCGCATCATCCTCAAGAACGTGCGGGACTGCTACGCGGTGTTCGGTTTCGTCCATGCCAAGTGGCACCCCGTTCCGGGACGGATCAAGGACTATATCTCCACGCCCAAGGAAAACATGTACGCCAGTCTGCATACCACGGTCGTGGGGCCGGGAGGCGAGCGCATAGAGGTGCAGATCCGCACCGAGGAAATGCACCGACTGGCCGAGTTCGGGGTGGCAGCGCACTGGCTGTACAAGGAAGGCCAGGCTGGCATGAAGGCCAAGGACGCCGCCAAGTTCACCTGGCTGCGCGAGATCGTGGACTGGCAAAAGGAAACCACGGACTCGCAGGAATTTTTGTCCAGCCTGCGTTACGACCTTTTCAGCGACGAAGTGTACGTGTTCACACCGGACGGCGATGTCAAGGAACTGCCCAAGGACGCGACTCCGGTGGACTTCGCCTATCTGATCCACACCCAGGTGGGCGATCATTGCAAGGGGGCCAAGGTCAACGGAAAGCTGGCCCAGCTGGACACCAAACTGAAAAACGGCGACCGGGTGGAGATCATCACCTCGCCCTCACGCTATCCCAGTCGGGATTGGCTCAAGTTCGTCAAGACAGGCAAGGCCATCTCGCGCGTCAAGCATTTCATCCGTACCGAGGAGCGGGAGCGGAGCATTGCCCTGGCCAAGGAAATGCTGGAAAAGGAAGGCCGCAAAATGGGCGTGAATTTTGTTCGTGCCCTGAACGACGGCCTGCTGGAGCCTATTGCCGAGGAGCTTTCTTTTTCCTCTGTGGATGAATTGCTTTCCGCGGTTGGTTACACGCACTTCACGCCGCGCAAGGTGCTGAACAAACTGTTGCCCAAGCCGGAGGAGGAACCGCAACCCGAAAGCGAAACCGAACCGGTTCGTGAAGAGTTGGTTCGCACCTCCACGGACGAGGTCGTCATCGACGGCGTGGACAACGTGTTGGTGAGCTATGCCCAGTGCTGCAATCCACTGCCCGGCGAACCCATTGTGGGGCATATCAGCCCGACAAAGGGCGTGCGTGTGCACACTGCGGACTGTGTGAACGTAAGGAACTACGACCAGGATCGACTGATAAATATTTCCTGGAAGGTCAAGAGCGACCACACCTATCCCGGCAAAATAACCATAAAGGCCAAGGACGTTCCCGGAGTTCTGGGGCGGCTGGGAACGCTTATTGCGGAACACGGGGTGAACATCGATGCCGGCTCATTCAAATCCCAGGAGGATGGTTCGACAACGTATGACTTCACGGTCATGGTGCGGGATCTGCCGCATCTGATGGAAGTGATGGGCGTGCTGAGTCGGGAGGCGAACGTGCTCGACGTGAGCCGGACCATCATAGGACGTACCGGAGGCTGACAGCCCGAACAATGCCGCACTGGGGGGAGATGGACTTCTTCCGGGGGAGGACGTTTCCCGTGCTGGCGAGTTGGATGATAACACCCTGGCATATCAGTTTTTTTTCTTCTTATGCGTTTTCCTCATTTCCGGTTGTTTTTTTCGCTTCCGGGGAGCAGAATATTTTACAGGCTATTCTTTGATTTCAAGCCGAGACAGGCCAATCTTTCGATCCCCGGAGCTGAATGCATGTATGAAGTGAAAGCCGTTAACGAACATTTTCTGAATATACAGGTGCGTCGCCGCGCCACGACATATTTTGACGATTTTCTTCGTCTGGATTGTTCGCAGGATCTGGTGAAGAAGAAAATATACCCCAAGGCCAAGGAAGTTACGGAATCCTTTGCCGCGTTCAATGCCGTCCAGCAGTACGTGCTGCCCGATTCCTTGCACGACCCGACCATCACCATGGTTTCGGTGGGGGACGGATTCACCCCGCGCACTGCGGCCACGTTCGCGTTCCGTTCCAAATGGCTGTGCCACTCCGTTGATCCGGTCATGGATATGCGGGATTACGCCATCGACCGGCTGGTGGTGCACAAGGCGCGTATTGAAGATGTTTCCATTGAAGGCGACATTGTCGTGGTGGTCTGCGTGCACGCCCATGTGGAGCCGGAAGTCATTGCCCAAACTGTGAAGGCCCGTCAGCGCCATTGGGTGGTCATTCCGTGTTGCGGCGAAGATCACGACACCCTGATGGGAAAATATCCGGACGTTGAATACGATGATTTCGGCATCTGGAGTCCCAAGCATCGCATCAAGATCTGGAAGAATCTGTAGCCCCGCTTCCATGTCCTAAGAAAGCGAAGCCGGACTGTTGCGCGGAATCTGGCGGCAAGACAGCATGAGAGGCTTGGTTTCCGTAAGCCCCTCATGGGATATTTCGGATTTGAGGATGGCAGCAGATAACTGTTGACAAGGTTCCCGTATCTGGATAGTTAGCTTGTCCCTTGTGTGGGCGAATAGCTCAGCTGGGAGAGCATCGGCCTTACAAGCCGAGGGTCACAGGTTCGAGCCCTGTTTCGCCTACCACACAGCGGAGCGGTAGTTAAGTCGGTTATAACGCCGGCCTGTCACGCCGGAGGCCGCGGGTTCGAGTCCCGTCCGCTCCGCCACAGTGACGAATCAAGAGTCAATCCTTTCGGGTTGGCTCTTTTTTTGTGCCAGATGCAAAAACATGGAGAGCGTGTTCTTTTTTCCCACTGCTTCTCTTGTAAACCGTCACGCAAAATGAGAAATTCTTATTTAAAATGACGGCATAAGTTTCGCTCCGAAAAGGAAGGCTACCATGCATGTTGCTCCTGTTTCTCCAGACGAATACCCGGAACTTGTAGAGGTTTGGGAAGCGTCTGTACGGGCGACACACACCTTTCTGACGGAGGAGGATATCCGATTTTTCAAGCCGTTGATTCTCAATGTGTATTTGCCCACAGTTTCTCTGTTTTGTGTGAAGGATTCGTCAGGCATTATTCTGGGGTTTCTTGGAGTGGCGGGCCAGATGGTTGAGATGCTTTTTCTGAAGCCGAAAAGCCGGGGACAAGGGCTGGGGAAATTATTTTTAACATACGCCGTCACCGAATTGCAGGCCAAACGTGTGGACGTCAATGAACAGAACCCAGGTGCTGTTGGGTTTTATGAACATATGGGGTTCGAGGTTGTTGGTCGCTCTCCCGTGGATGGAATGGGCAAACCATTTCCCTTGCTTCATATGAGGCTGAAGGATGCGGGGTAAGTTTCTTCTGATGGAAAAAACAGTCCCGACTGAGTTGCTTTTTGGGGCGATTTTCCCTCCAGATAAAGGATGACGAATTCTGCGCAATCCTCGTGAAACATGTTGACGGGCAAGGACTGTCCTGCTAGGACTACCCCTCCATTGGATGTCTCTATTTGGAAACACCCAAGGGAAAAATGCGGAGCGGTAGTTAAGTCGGTTATAACGCCGGCCTGTCACGCCGGAGGCCGCGGGTTCGAGTCCCGTCCGCTCCGCCATAGTGACGAATCAAGAGTCAATCCAATTGGATTGGCTCTTTTTTTTATGCGCGGCCTCGAATACACTTTGGCTGCGCTCCTGCGGGCGGCTTGACGTTGCTGCGCTGTCCGATTGCCGGGAGCCTGTTCTGCGTTCCTGGTTGAACCCTTGTTCCTGCAATGCTATTTCCCTTTCATGAATTTCACATTTTCCACCTCATCACGGATCATTTTCGGAATGGGTGCTGCCGAACAAATAGCTGCAGAGGCAAAAAGCAGGGGGTCTCGGGCCTGCGTGGTCTGCGGGAGCAATCCGGAGCGGATCGAAGGACTCGTAAGGGATTTGAGCCTGGCAAAGCTTGCGCCGCATGTGGTGGCCGTATCCGGGGAGCCCGACACCGTCTTCATCCAGGCGGAGGCGCACCATGTGCGGGGACACGGCTGCGACCTTGTTGTGGCCGTTGGGGGAGGCAGCGTGCTGGATGCGGGCAAGGCTCTGGCCGCACTTCTTACCAACACGAGGGATATTTACGACTATCTGGAAGTGGTGGGCACAGGCCTGCCCCTTGACCATAAACCCGCCCCGCTGATCGCCGTTCCCACCACCTCGGGAACCGGGGCCGAGGTTACCGCCAATGCGGTGCTGCTTTCCCGCGAACACGGGGTGAAAGTCAGCATGCGTTCCATGGACATGATCCCGGATGTGGCCATTGTCGATCCCCGGCTTGCCGCCTCCATGCCGCCTGCCGTGACCGCTTCCACTGGAATGGACGCCCTGACCCAGCTTATGGAAGCCTTTGTCTCCAGCGCGTCCAACCCCATGACCGACGCCCTGTGTCGCGAGGGCATGCGGCGTGCGGCCCGATCCTTGCGCCGCGCCTTTGCGGACGGAACCGACATGGAGGCACGGGAGGACATGTCTCTGGCTTCTCTTTTCTCAGGCATGTCCCTGGCGAATGCCAAGCTAGGGGCCGTCCATGGCTTTGCCGCGCCTCTGGGGGGAGAATTCCATGCGCCTCACGGCGCCGTCTGCGCAGCCCTTCTGCCCCATGTGATGGAAGTGAATCTCCGCGCCTTGCAGAAAAGACAGGCGAACGACTCTGCCTTGGCCGCTTATACTGAGGTCGCCCGCATCCTGATCGGTGACGACCATGCCATGGCTGCAGACGGCATTGTGTGGGTGCGAAAACTTTGCGCAGACCTGCATATACACGGCCTGGCGGAAACGGGTGTCACGGAAAATGATTTCAACGGAGTGGCGGTCAAGGCGGCCAAAGCGAGCAGCATGAAGGGGAACCCGGTGGAGCTGACCATGGACGAACTCGTGGAAATTTTGCACCTGGCCTTGTAAGTGGTGCTGTACGGCATGGGCAGGGAGCAGATGGTGACATGCTTTGGAATACAGAATCTCCACGCAAAGGATGACGTATGAAACCCGAATTGAGGAACAGCGCACAGCGGGTCCAGGACTTTCTCAAGGAAAAGGGGGGCTCGTACACGGTGATGGAACTTCCCGGTTCGACGCGAACCGCGCAAGATGCGGCCGATAGTGTCGGCTGTGTGGTGGGGCAGATCGCCAAGTCCCTTGTTTTCAGAGATAAAATAAACGATAGCCCGGTGTTGATTATCGCCTCGGGAACACATCGGGTAGATCTGCGGAAAGTGCGTGAGTCGATCGGGCTTGAATTGGAAAAAGCAGACGGAAAATTCGTAAAGGACAGGGTCGGCTTCGCCATTGGAGGCGTTCCTCCGGTGGGGCATAAGGAGCCATTGACGACTTTTTTGGATGAAGGGCTGAAAACGTATGAAACCGTCTGGGCTGCCGCGGGGACGCCACACGCCGTGTTTCAACTTGCTCCCACTGATTTGGAAATGCTGACCAACGGAGCCTGGATTGACCTTTGTGAAGAGAGCTGAACAAGGGCTTTCGTCCGCCTTTCTGTTCCTACGAGGTGGCCTGTTGCGACGTCTCAAGGCCCTTCGGTATGGAGTCTTCTTTTCCACCACCACGGCATGACCCGCCGGGAGCTGTGCAGAGCTTCCCGGCGGGCGGTTCCGGAGGGCGAGTGAGGTAATGCAGATTTTTTTGCTGAAACGGACAATTGGGTTCGTACGGATGGGGGGAGCCGGAAGGATGTCCGTCTCTTTGTTTTGTATCGTATGGTTTCTGCACGGTTCCCCATGGGGGCTGAATTATTCCGTTTGTTTGTCAGGCCGAGGCCGCTTTTTTGTGTTCCCGGTCTGCCAGGGACTTGTAACCGAATCCCCGGAACAGGTTGTTGTAGCGTTCCTCCACCATGTTTCTTTTTTCCAGGGAGGCTTTGCGTACGGCATTGTGCAGCAGTTGCAGGGTCCTTTCGGACAGTGTTTCCAGCTCACAGGAAATGTACACTCTGAACATTTCACCGCTACCGGAAAAAGTGCCGGGATATTTTTCCGCCACTTCGAGCATCCAGTTCATTTCCATGTTCACGATGTCGTCGATGAAACGGGACTGCTTGAGCGGAGGAATCCTGTTTTCCATTCGTGCGTATTTTTCCGTCATGAAATTGCGGCCTGCCTGCTGCGCCCTGTGCAGATCGTCGAAGTACGAATGCAGCACCTGGGCCGGCAGCACCGAGTGATGCATTCTGCGCATCACCCGGAAGGTCTTGAGATTCTCCTGACAGGGGGAGTGGACCGAAGAGTTCACGGTCCGAAACATTTCCTGTTCGATGTCGACGATTCGTTCTATCAATTCCGCGTTGGCTTCGGGGATGCTCATGCCTGCTTCCTCCGTGAAAGGATTTCAGCCTGATTGCCTTGATCAACAGACACCCGGTGAATTTTTCACTTTGCCCTTAAAACGGTGTGTCCCAGCCTACAAAACAATATATTCCAATATCTTCGACAATTTTCTTGAGCTGCTGCATCTGCTCGTCCGGAGGCGAGGTCTGCTCGGCCAGACAGTAAGTGCGTCCCAACTGGCGGTACTTGGATTCGCCCAATCTGTGGAACGGCAGCAGGTTCACCACATCCAGGCCGATGTCGCGGATGAAAGCGGCCGTTGCTGCGATGTTCAGGGATGAATCGTTCATTCCCGGAATGACGGGAACACGCGGGATGATCACCCCGTTCCATTTGGAGCGGACAAGCTGTTCGATGTTGCTCAGGATCAATTCATTGCCCACGCCGGTCAGCTTTCGGTGGGTTTCGGAGTCCATGTGCTTGATGTCCGTGAAGATCCAGTCCACGTATTTGGTCGCTTCCATGTAAAAATCCGTGGATATGCAGGATGTGGTTTCGATGCAGGTGTGGATGAATCTTTCCTTGCATTCCTTGAGCAGGGAAAGAATGAATTTCTTTTGCAGCAGGGGTTCGCCGCCGCTGAACGTGACCCCTCCGCGTGATCCCCAGAACTGGCGGTCGCGCTGAAAAATTTTGACAAGTTCGTCGACCGTGTAATGGCGGCCGCTGGTGACCAGGGCTTCATGATAGCAGGTGCTTACACAGTCGATTCCGGTGCAGAAATCGCACAAGTCACGATTGAACTGCAATTTTCCGTCGCAGATGGAAGGAGCATGCTCCGGACATGTTTCCAGACAGTGGCCGCAGCATTGGCAGCGGCTTTCCCGATACATCATGACGGGTTTCTTGTGCAGGCCTTCAGGGTTGCTGCACCAGACGCAGCTCAGCGGGCAGCCGTTGAGAAATACCGTGGTTCTGGTTCCCGGCCCGTCATGGACGGAGTGTCCCTGCACGTCGAAAATAGTGCCTGTCAGCGTACCGGACGTGCTCCCTACGGAGATTTCGTCGATTGTTTTGTACATTTTTTTGCGCCTTGTCCCTTTCTTTGACGAGTGCTTGCGTCATTTCCATTATTGGGGGCGCCGCCCTGGCTACGAGGGCGGCGCCGGGAACCAATTCGACCATGCGTTACGTGTTCAGCCTGCAGACACTTTGGCCTCTATGGGGGCCCTTGCTTCTGTGGACAGGGGGAGGCTGGAAGCGATCATTCCGGAGACCAGGAATGCACCCATGGCGAAAATAATGGAGTATGTGTAGCTGCCGGAGACGTCCTTCAGATATCCACCGATGAGCGGACCGAGGAAGGGGCCGACGCCCATGACGATGAGTGTGGCCAGCCCCCAAATTCTGCCCAGGGTTGCCCGCCCGTAGACGGCACCGGTGTATCCGACCACGCCGCCCGGTACGATGGCCCAGTACACGGCGAAGATGAAGCAGGCTATGAGACCGAGCGCGGTGCTGGTCGAAGTCTGCATCAGCAGCAGGGCGCAGGCGACAACGCCGGTGAGGGGGCCGAAGATGAGCATGCGTTTGCGCCCTTGGGATTCACATCTGGAGGCCTGCACGACCTTGTCCGCCACAATGCCCATGAGAGGCATGGAGAATATGCCCACCACGCCGATGGTGACGTACAAATTGGTGGCCTTGGACAGGCTCATGCCGAGATCGGAACTCCAGTAGCTGACCACCTGGGTCCAGACTAGGAATTCGGCAAGCATACTGGTCAGAAAGGTGAGAATGACACCCCAGATGGGATAGGTTGAAAAGGCTTCCTTGATGCCCCAGACATATGCCTTGGGAGCATTCGCGGCACCGGGAAGTTCGCCAAAAGGCTCCATGCCGTAGTCTTCGGGACTTTTCTTGGCCAGAAGTGCGGCCACGACGAGGCAGATCAGAGTCAGTACGCCCAGAAGCTGCATGGCTCCGCGCCAGGCGTCGCCCTCCGCTCCGGCCAGGGACTGCTTCACGAACAGGCTCATGACCACCTGGGACATGGGCGCTCCGGCAAAGGCGATGCCGAACATCTTGGCGTAACTTTTTCCTACAAACCATTTGCGTACGGAAATGGTGGAAGACACCCACAACATGCCGGTGGCCATACCTGCCAGGATGCCATACGCCGCATAATAGGCATACAGGCTGTGCACTAGGCTGGTTACATAGAACCCGGCTGCGCCGAGAATGGCCCCCAGAAAGTAGACGGGCTTCGTGCCCCATTTGTCCAGAATCATGCCGCAGCCGAAGGCGGCCAGGGCGTAGAACATCATCATGAAGGAATAGCCAAGTGTGACTTCGGCCTGGGACCATCCCATGTCGGCACTCATGGGAACCTTGAGGATGGAGAAGGTAGCGCGGTAACCGAACAGACAGAACAGGGCCAGCCAGGAAGCGGCAATTACCGACCAGCCATAGTATTTTCTTTTGTCGCTCATTGTACCCACCTTGTGTTTAGCTGCGGCGAGCGGGCCGCGGTGGTCTCTGGCGGGCGCCAGGCCTGCCAAAGACCGGCCGGAGAGGTTGCTCCCCGGCCGGTAACGAGTTGGCTAGGCGTTTTTAAACATGCCGCAGGTCACTGCGGTCATATCGCCGTAGGCCATGAACTTGCCTTCCTGCATGCTGCCTTGGCAGATGCCCATGTTGGCCTCGGATTCCGAGTAGTTCTGGCAGAATTTGCACTTGGGCAGACGGGTGTAGCCTTCGGGGGCCACTGCGTCGGCCTGAACCATCTTTCCGGTCAGGCGGTCGAGTCCCTTGTCTGCGTCCACGGGCACGAATTCACGGGTATCGCGGTATTCCAGTTTCATGGTTAGATTCCTTCGTATTCGGTTCTTGCGATGAGTTCGTCCTGAACAGCCTTGCCGATTTCAACCCAGTACTGTGTGAACCCGGCCACGCGGACCATGAGATCTCGGTAGTTGTCGGGATTGTCCTGTGCGTCGCGCAGCATTTTGGAGTCGACCACGTTGTACTGGACGTGGAAGCCGCCCTTGCGCATGTAGGCGCGGGTCAGGTCCACCAGCTTGCGGGAACCTTCGGGCCCCTTGATGGCGCTGGGGTGGATCTTGATATTGAGCTGCGAGTTCTGCGACTGCGAGTGATCCCAGCAGGTGGCGGAGCTCATCAGTGCAAAGGGGCCATTGCGGTCTGTGCCCGGGTAGGCGGACATGGACGCATCGGCAAAGGTTGTGCCGTACAGGCGGCCGTCGGCCGAAGCCAGGGTGGCGGAGCCCATAGCACCGTGCGTGGATACGGAGATCTGGCAGGGGTACATGGGGTGTCCGTACAGGGATTCGTAGTTGGCGCAATCCGGGCAGAAGAAGGTTTCCCAGTCCAACAGTATCGAATCGGCATAGGCGTCGTCGTTGCCGTATTTGGGAGCCTGCAGGCACATGAAGTGCAACTTGTCCCACTTGCCGGTGTCGTCGTCCTTCTTCTGCTGGTCGGCAATGGAGAAGGAGTTGATTTCGTGGGCCGTCTTGAAGCCGAAGTTGTCGTGCATGGCTTCGACAAGCTCTTCCAGGCTGACTTTTTTCTCGTCGAACACCAGCTTCCTGATGGCTGCCAGCGAGTTCACGCAGGTGACCGTGCCGGTGGATTCCACGTTGAAGGTGGCGTTGTAGCGGTATCCCAGTTCGTTGATCAGATGGCCGGTATCCAGGCAGTCGGGTTTGAGCATGGACTGGAATACGCCCATGTTGTTCTTGCGCCAGACGTCATGCTGCACGTTGTTGGTCAGGGCCAGCACGTCGCAGGCTTCCTGCCAGTACAGTTTGAACTGGTCCCAGAGGGTTTCGTACGAGTCGATTTTGCGGTCATGCGCCTTGTACACACGTTCACCGGTGCGGGTATCCACGCCGTTGGTGAGGACCAGCTCCAGAACCTTGGGCATGGACACGAAGTGCACGCCGACCGATGTGGGCTGTCCGCAACCGCCGGGAATGAAGTATTCCTTGCCGTTGAGATGCAGAGGCTTCCAGCAGCAGGCCGAAGTTTCCAGACAGCCGCCGATGGCCCAGGCGCGGGCTTCTTCGGAGTTCATACCTTCGGGACCGTACTGTTTCAGAAGGAATTCCTGGGCCACCGGGTTGTTCATGAATGCAGGGTAGCCGGCGCCGGTCTTGATGACTTCGGCGGCCAGAAGGAGGAAGTCCTCGGGCAGCTTTTCATCGTAGAGGAGGGCGATGGTGGACTGCGGCATCGCATTGGCAGCGGCAGCCTTGAGGATCAGGTATTCCAGGCGGTTGGCAGCAGACTTGCCATCTTTGTCAAGACCGCCTACAGAGACAGTGTTGAAGGTATTGCCGGACAGGACGCCGCCGACGACGCCCATGGAGGCGAAGCAGTCGATGGATGTCTTGTACAACCGGTCCAGCTCCAGCAGCTCGAGGACTTCGTCCTCGGTGGTGCGGCCCGCTTCCATATCCTGTTCAAAATAGGGGTACAGGATCTGGCCGATGCGGCCTGGAGACATGCCGGAAATCGCATCTTCGTTGAGGACGGCCAGATGCACGGTTTCAATCATCTGGAAGGCTTCACGGAAAGTGCGCGGGGGATGGTGGGCAATCCACTCGAGGCAATCGGCGATCTCACCGTACTCCGCGCGCTGTGTGGCGTTTTTTTCAATGGATTCAAGACGACGGGCTTCCTTGGCATAGTTGAGGACCCAGTTTTGGATGCCTTCAACCACGTTGATGACCGCTTCGTAGTTGTACAGACGGTTCATGCCCACCATACCGTCGCCGTCGGCGCGACCGGCGACCTTATCCTTCATTTCCCTGGCAATCTTGATGATGCCGTCGAAACCATACTCCAAAGGATAGTAGTAATTGATGACTTCACGTCCCTGCGGGAGTGTGAAGCCGGAGTCGAACATGCACACGATGGAGCGCATGATCGCCTCTTTGGTCTCGTAGTTGGGAACCATCTGTTCGTACTTGCTGCCCAGGTCGTCGACCGATTTGCCGACCCACATCTTGGCGAGTCTGATGAGCGCGGGAACTTCTTCCTGCCGCATGCCGAACTTGCCGGCGATGGACACGACTTTGCCGAAGCTCTTGACCACGTTGCCGCCGCCCTGGCCGAACTTGGAGTGTTCGTCCACGGAGGCGGAGCCGCGCTTCATGGCTTCCTGGTAGAGTTCGTCTTCCTTGGCCACGTAAAAGCCTTCGGACAACCACGGCATGGGGAAGGAACCGCGAAAGTATGGGGCTTTGTGCATGACGAGTTTTTCGCCGGGGAAGATGACGGGGGTTGTGTTGGAGAACGCACGCTTAAGGGCCTTGGCGCGGCGGACAACGGGAATTTCGTTGTCCAATTTCATGTATTCGCGTGTGTACCAGTAGGGGAACTCGTTGTTCGCACTGGAAAGCGTCTGCATGAAGATGTCTTTGAGCTTCTTAACCCGGTCGTGAGGTTCGATTCGAATCTCGCGGTCCACGATTTCGGCAGGGGCAGTGCCACACGCCTGGAAATCCATGGAGATGCCAGCATCCGCCATGACTTCCTTGAAGGTCTTAGCCATAACAGCCTCCATAAGTGTTAATGAAAGAACCACAGGCTATGAGTAGCCGTATGTATTTTGCATTTACACGGATCATGCCAAAGTATTTTTTATAATGTTTTTAGACTAAAAACATTATATATCAGGCGGTTATATTTTTTCTAGGAGATATGACGAAATAGGAATAGAAAACTGAGTGTTACTCAGGGTAACACCCCCGACAGGAATCTTTCCTGGTATGCTTCTTGATGTGGGAAAAATGTAAGCTCTGCGCGTTCCCCAGCGGAAAACAACGGGAAGAAACATGTGTAACCAATCGTGACACCTTGTATGCAAACGGGACACGTTGACAAAAACCCACGGAAAAAGGCAGGCCTAGCCAGCGGGTTGTTCGATGCGCAGTCGATTGCCGGGAAAAGCGGGACCTTGGGAGCCATTGACCTTCGTTGCGCAAGAGAGCAAGCATGATCGGGGCATCCACCATTCAGAAATATCTCTACCGGAGGTAGGCCATGCTCGACCATCTCGATATGTTTACGGATATCAAGCATCTCATCGAGTTCCAGCGGAAGATTATCGATTATTCCGCCGACGCCCTCATGGTCGTGGATAAGCAAGGCCGCATCGTCTACATCAATGACAGTTTCAAGGAAGCACACAGCGTCGAGGAGGGGGATGTTCTGAACCGGCACGTCACCGATATCATCGACAACACCCGCATGCATATCGTGGCTCAGACAGGCATTGCCGAGCACGATCATTTTCAGAATATTTCCGGCAAGCCCTGTGTGGTGTCGCGTGTTCCCATCATGGAGGACGGGGAGTGCGTAGGCGTGGTGGGCATGATCCGTTTCCGGTACGTGGAGGAAGTCCAGGCCCTGACCGACAAGGTCAAGACGCTCCAGGACAAGCTCTCACAGATGAGGGCCGTCCAGTTGGCCAGCTCGAATACCGAGTACACGTTCGACGATATCATCGGGGTGGCTCCGGCCGTGCGGGACGCAAAGGAAGCGGCCATGCGGGCCGCGCTCACGGATGCCACCGTGCTGTTGCGCGGGGAGTCCGGGGTGGGCAAGGAATTTTTCGCCCAGAGCATACACGCCCACAGCCAGCGCAGGGGAGGGCCGTTCATCCGTCTGAACTGTTCAGCCATTCAGGAATCCCTCCTGGAATCCGAACTTTTCGGTTATGAAGAAGGCGCGTTCACGGGCGCGCGCAAGGGCGGGCGCAAGGGCAAGTTCGAGCTTGCCCATGGGGGAACCATATTTCTCGATGAAATCGGGGACATGCCCCTGACCGCGCAGGCCAAGCTGCTCCGGGTGTTGCAGGAGAAAGAGGTGGACCGGTTGGGCAGCGAGGTTCAGCTCAAGGTGGATGTGCGCGTAATCGCCGCCACCAACCGGGAACTGGAGAAAATGGTGGGCAAAGGGGAATTTCGGGAAGACTTGTTTTATCGGCTGAATGTTATTCCCATCTATGTGGTGCCGTTGCGGGATGTTCCGGAAGAACTTCCCCGCCTTGCCAAAAATATCTGGCGCAAGCTTTCGAAAAAACACGGTATTTTTCACAAGCGACTGTCCAATCGTGCTTTCCTCGCGCTTCAGAACCATGTCTGGAAGGGGAACATTCGGGAATTGCAGAACGTGTTGGAGCGGACCATGGTCATGGTCCGGCAGGATCTCATCGACGATGCGGACATTCAGAAGATTCTTCTCCAGAATAACGCCCGTGAGGATCTGGCTGAAAAATCAATAACCGAGGGGAATTTCAGCCTCAACGATCTGGTCGCGCAGACCGAGAAGCGGGCCTTGCATTACGCCCTGGCCGCATCCGAGGGGAACCGGTCCAAGGCGGCCCGGCTTCTCGGCATTTCCAGGCCTTTGTTGTACAAGAAGATGACCAAGTACAATCTGGACCCCAACTGTATGGAAGGGGGGGGCGGCAGCGTCCCGGGAGCATCCGTTCAACCTGTCACGTGGCCCCGCTGACGGCGTTGGATGGGAAGTTTTTTTCGTCCGGTGTTGTGTCCCGGGCGGTTTCGCCGGGCGCTATAGGGGGTCGTGTACTCCCATGTCCGCCACCTCGCGGACAATGCGGGCGGACCAGACCACGCCTATCTGGGTATTGCGCGCGCTCGGGCCTGCTCCGATATTTTCCAGCCGTCCGCTGTACAGCCCCAGCCATTGATCCACCAGGGGAACGTCTGGACAACGGCGCACAAGGCCGCTGGACCCGATGGAAAAATAGCCTCCGAACTCCCTTGCTACAACCGGTGCTCCCGAACACCCCGCCGAAGTATGCCCGGAAAGAAGCAGTCGCGGCTCCTTTATTTCAGTCAAGGCCGCGATTTTGCAGCTCACGCCGATGGGCGATTCATGGAAATCCCGTCCTCCGGGATAGCCGAAGACGAGCGCATCGTGTCCGGCGGCCAGGAACATGTCCGTGACCAGAGCGTAGTCTCCTCCACCGCATTTGGCAAAAGTCGTGTAAATGCCGGGATTGGTCCAGAAAGGACTGCTTGCGCCGTTTTCATCCTGCACATGCCGCAGGCTGTCCAGGTCGAGAACGGCCACGTCGCACCATCCGGCCCGCTCCATGTCCGGGTGGACGCGGAACAGGCTGCAGCCCTTTCCGTAGGGAGCGAAACGGGCCACGCGTTGTCCCTCGAAAAACATCTCGATGTGCAGCGGGTTGGGGCGGGCCTCCCCCTTGAACCGGGCCATGGGGGATATGCCTCCGCTGCAATTGTGAAAGGCGGTGGCGACGCAGGGGCCGTTGACGCCGGCCAGAAGAAAGCCCGTGCCCACGGCCCAGCCTTTGAACCCGAAATCAAGAGCCAGTTTGACCACGCAGGAGGATGCGTTCGGAAGAAGGAAGGCTGTTTCCATGATTTGTATATACTCGGCTTTCATGTCGGAAGGAAGAGGGGAGAAGCAAAGCCCCGGCCGGAAGGGGCAATTCAGCAGAAATACGGGCTGCCGTTGAAGGAGCGCAGGGTCTCGCAAAGCTCCTGAGCGGTGCCCGGGTACATGGATTCGGGCAGGCGGATTTCATACCCTGCCCCGCCGATGCCCATGATCAGAAGAAATCGACGCCAGAATCCCAGCCGGTCCATGCCCTTGTCGTTGATCCTCACCACAAGATACCGGGAGAATATGCTTTTTCTCGCTTCCACCTTGTCCACGAATATCCAGGGAATGAAGGTCCGGCCCAGGAAGGTGCAGTCGAAATACAGGCCTATCCGGTCGGCGGATATGGACGGGGTGCTGATGAGCAGGCGGCGCAGGTACAGCACGGCCCATGGGAGAAGCGTCAGGACCACCGGAACCAGAACCAGGGCCGCAAGGTCGATTTTGGTTTCAAAAAACGTGGGTTGGGCAACCCGCATGGTCAGACCACGCCAAGCCATGCCGAGCAGCAGGAAGGACAGGATCAAGCGTGAAACCAGGTGCCCATGGGGTGGATGCAAATCCATGCGGAAGAAGCGATTCATAGGCGGCTTATACTCTGGAACTGTTCGGCTCGCCAGTCTGAAATGCACAGGCTGCCGGTCGTGTTGTGCAACATTTGGGGGGGGCTTGAGCTGTCCGGATGAAGGGAGGCAACAGGGGTGCTTTGTGATGCGTTTCGGCTTGGAATATGTTATCGGGCTTATGCCGGGGGAGGTGGATGACAGAGGTTTTCTGTCCGGAAACCGCAGCCGGGGAGTACCGAGCAGGGATTGAAAGGGATCCGACAACCAAGGGGGGAATGATGGATCGCAGAACCTTTATGAAACTGGCTCTGGCCGGGGCTGCCGTGGGCGCGACCCAGGGTATTTTTTCCTTGGGCGCCTTGGCGGCGCAAGCCGAGGATCCACTGTGGTTCATGCAGGGGGCGCCGCAATATACGATTTCCGACGCCCATTTTCATTTCGTGGATTTTCTGCAGCACACCGACGGCATGGACGCCCTGGTCCAGGCCATGAACGCCAACGGGGTGCAGCACATCATGATTTCCGGCATGCCCCTGGTCAAAAAATGGGACAAGGACGATCCGGTTGCGCCCAAGTATTACCTGGACAACACCTCGCGGGCCTATTGGTACTCGGCCACGGACTATCGCGTGGCGCATGCCGTGCAGCGTCTGCCCGATGATCTGCGGTTTCGTTTTCATCCGTACATCTGCGGTTTCAACGGCACGGACAAGTACGCGGTGGAGCACGTGCAGCGCATGCTTGATGAATTTCCCGGACTGTGGCAGGGGGTGGGCGAAATTTTCGGCCACCGCGACGACCTGACAAACATGACCTACGGAGAGAACGCGCGTGCCAACCACGCCGCCCTGGACCCGGTCTATGATCTGGCCGGACGCAACGACATGCCCGTGAACCTGCACAACAACTGCACCTCGCGCAGTCAGACCAAGGAATGGCGTTATGTGTACGAAGTGGAGGGGGCGTTGAAGAACCACCCCAAAACCCGTATCGTCTGGGCGCATGCCGGACTGAGCCGTCTTATGGAAGATATCGACCAGCGTGCGTACACGGCCATGCTGCGCAAGATGCTGGAAAAATATCCCAACCTGTGGCTGGACCTTTCCTGGATCGTGTACGAGGAGTACATGACCGGCGGTACGCCGCAGCTTGTGGTCCGCCCCTGCTGGTTGCAACTGGTCAAGGATTTCCCCGACCGCTTCATGGTCGGCTCGGACAGCATCGGCCATATGGGCACGTATGCCATGAACATCCGCAAGTACTACACGTTGTTCCGTGCCTTGCCGGCGGACACGGCGCGGAAGGTCGCGCGGGACAACTTTTTGTCCATACTGCCCAAAAACGTACGGGAGACATTGCCCCAGACATGATTCACAGCATCACGTTTCGTCAGCCGGACATCACTGACGCGCAGGCCTGTTTCCGGGTGGAACAGGCCTGTTTTCCGAAGCAGGAGGCCGCGTCGCTGCACAGCATCCAGACGCGTATAGCGACTTTTCCCCAAGGCTTTCTCGTGGCCGAACTGCCGGGGAAAGGCTCGGAGCATCCCGTCCTGATCATCGGACAGATCAACAGCGGAGCTACCAACAAGGACGATATCACGGACGAGGCCTTCAAGCAGCTTGTCGGCCACGAGGCAGGAGGCCGAAACATGGTCATCTTCAGTTTGTCCGTGCTGCCCGCCTATCAGAGACGTGGAGTTGCCGCACAGTTGCTGCTCGGCTTTCTGGAGCTTGCCAGGTCGCAGGAACGAGAGGCGGTGCTCCTGTTGTGCAAGCGGAATCTGGTGGGATTTTACGAACGCTTCGGTTTTTTTTCCAGGGGCGTTTCCGCCTGCACCCATGGCGGTGCGCAATGGCTGGAGATGGTCTGCCCGCTGTAACTCAGGCTCCTCGGTCCGCAGTCTTTTCCGCTTTCCGGAATGTTCTGTCGAGGTTGTGCTTGCGTTCCACGAGGCCATGGCATAGCCTTTCTTCTTGCCGTCGCGAAATTTTGTTGCCCGCCGGCGGCGCCAACACTGCAAACTTGCGAGGAACTGCACATGAAAAAGCCTTCCGTGGGGCTGTCACTCGAAGGAGTGCCGTTCATCTGCCTGAGCATAATCGCCACGTTCACCTTTGCCCTGAACGGCTGGGAAGGGGCGGCCCTGGTCCTGCTGGTGTTCACGGCCTTTGTTTTCAATTTCTTCCGCGACCCCGAGCGGGTTGCCCCGTCCGACGAATCCCTTGCCGTGGCCCCGGCCGACGGCAAGGTGGTCAAGGTGGGGCGGGCGATTGATCCCATCACCGGGGCCGAGCGCGGCGTTGTCTGCATTTTCATGAATGTTTTCAACGTGCATGTGAACCGTCTGCCCGTGGCGGGCACGGTCCGGCGCATCGAATACATCCCTGGCAAATTTTTCAACGCCTCTCTGGACAAGGCCAGCCAGGACAACGAGCGTTGTCTTGTCCATGCGGAAGATGCCGGGGGCGGCGAATGGACCGTGGTTCAGATTGCCGGACTTCTGGCCCGGCGCATTGTCTGTTGGGCCGAACCTGGTGATTTTTTGTCGCGAGGACAGCGTTTTGGCCTTATCAAGTTCGGATCAAGGGTTGACCTGTACATGCCGGATGGCTATGTTCCGGCTGTAGCAGAGGGTGACATGGTCCATGCCGGAGAGACTCCGGTGGCCCGAAAGGTCGGAACCGAAGCGTAGCCCGCTGCTGGGAAAAAAATGACAAACCTGAAAGACACCAATCGCGGACCCCGCCACAAAGGGGTTTACATCCTGCCCAACCTGCTGACCACGGCAAGTCTGTTCGCGGGATTCTGGGGCATGACCATGGCCATGAAGGGCAATTTCGAAGCCTGCGCAGTGGCCATTATGGTGTCGTGCGTTTTCGACGGATTGGACGGCAAGGTTGCCCGGTTGACCGGAACCAGCAGCGAGTTCGGCGTGCAGCTCGACTCCCTGGCCGATCTGGTCGCCTTCGGCGTGACTCCGGCCATCATGCTCTATCTTTGGCATTTGCAGGACCTTGGAAGGCTCGGCCTGATGGCGGCTTTCCTGTTCATCGCCTGCGGCGCGTTGCGTCTGGCCCGGTTCAACGTTCAGACCAAGTCTTCCGGAAAGTTGCTGTTCACAGGCCTGCCCATTCCTGCGGCCGGCTGCACCATGGCCGCCCTGGTGCTCTTTCAGCGGTATCTTCCCGAAGGCATGCACGCAAACGTGCTGCCCACCTTCTGCCTGGTGCTGGCCTATGTGCTGTCCTTCCTCATGGTCAGCAAGGTCCGCTATTTTTCCTTCAAGGAATACGGCTGGTTCAAGGCCCATCCCTTCGGATCCATGGTCACGGCCATCCTGCTTTTTGTGCTCATCGCCTCCCAGCCAAAGCTGTTGGGGTTTCCCCTGTTTTTCATCTATCTTGTGTCGGGCTTGATCTACACCTTTCTGATCATGCCCCGCAAGCATCCCAGCCTACTACGCGAGACCACTAAAGAGATCTCCTCGTAGGCCTGGTTTCATCGGCGCATGCGTGCGCCCGTGCAATCCCACTAAGATTCACATACATTTATCGGGCCGGGGCGGAACCCTGCGGCCCGTTCCGGCATGTAGATTCCACAAAAGGAAAAACACATGGTCTGGTGCATCATCACTCCCCACCTCTGCAAGGGCCGGCCTGTCCGACTATTCGAGGCCAATCTTCGGCATTGGCTTGGTCTTGTCAGGCGAATTCGGGTAAACAACGGGCGTGACGCCCACGAACCGGAAAAATATCTTCCGTTCCACCGGTTCACAGAAAAAAGAGGTACATCATGAGCGACCGCATCATTATATTCGACACCACCCTGCGCGACGGAGAGCAATCCCCCGGCGCCACCATGAACACAAGGGAAAAGGTACGCCTCGCCCGGCAGCTTGAAGACCTGGGCGTGGATGTTATCGAGGCCGGTTTTCCGGCCGCCAGTCAGGGGGACTTCGAGTCGGTGCAGGAAATTGCCGCCTCGGTACGCGACATCCGTGTGGCCGGCTTGTGCCGCAGTCTCAAAAGCGACATCGAGCGCGCCTGGGATGCGGTGCGCGGGGCAAGAAATCCGCGTATCCATACGTTCATCGCCACCAGTCCGCTGCACATGGAGTTCAAGCTCCAGAAAAGCCCGGATCAGGTCCTGGAAATGACCGAGGCCGCGGTCAAGCTGGCCGCATCCTTCACGTCGGACGTGGAATTCTCCGCCGAGGACGCTTCCCGTTCCGAACCGGAATTCCTGGCCCGCGTGGTGGAAAGAGCCATTGCCTGCGGCGCGACCACCATCAACATTCCCGACACCGTGGGCTATGCCCTGCCGGAAGAGTTTGCCGGGCTGATCACCTATCTGTTGGAACATGTACCCAATGCGCACAAGGCCGTGTTCAGCGTGCATTGCCACAACGACCTGGGGTTGGGCGTGGCCAACACCCTGGCCGCACTTCGGGCCGGGGCGCGTCAGGCCGAAGTGACCCTGAACGGCATTGGCGAGCGCGCCGGCAACGCCGCCCTTGAGCAGGTTGTCATGGCCCTGCATACACGCAAGGACCTGTACAAACTGGAGTGCGGGGTGGACACCACCCAGCTTTTTCCGGCCTGCCGCCTGCTCTCGCGCATCATCGGCCAGCCCATCGATCCGTACAAGGCCATTGTGGGGCGCAACGCCTTTGCCCACGAATCCGGCATCCATCAGGACGGCATGCTCAAGCATCGCCAGACCTACGAGATAATGACCCCGGAAAGCGTGGGCCGGGCCGGAACGGAAATCGTCATGGGCAAGCATTCGGGCCGCAACGCACTGGAATCCAAGCTCAAGGAACTGGGGTTCCGCCACCTCAGCCCGGAGGAAACCGGCGTGGTGTTCACGGCGCTCAAGCATCTGGCCGACCGCAAAACAACCATTTTGGACGAGGATGTGGAAGCCCTTGTCCTGGAAGAGGTCTTTCGCAGGCATGGACGCTACACACTGAAAAAACTCAGTGTGTTGTCGGGAAATATTGACATGCCACCCACTGCCATGGTCATTCTGGGCGATGCGGAAGCGGGAGCCGGGAACGACGAACCAGTGGAAAGGCGTCTGTCGGGATTCGGCAGCGGTCCCATCGACGCGGTGTTTCAGACCGTGAACAGCATTGTGGGGCATTCGCCCAGCCTCATGGAATACAAGGTCAATGCCATCACCGGCGGAGCCGACGCCCAGGGCGAAGTGACCGTGCGTCTGGAGGAGAACTCCATGACCTCGGTCGGGCGCGCTTCGGACGAGGATATCATCGTGGCCAGCGCAAAGGCCTACATCAACGCCGTCAACCGGCTCATCATCAAGGAAGGGGAAAAGAAGAATGGCACATACGCTGGCTGAAAAAATCATTCAGAAACACTCCGATGACGCTGTCTGTGCAGGGAGCATCGCCCGTACCAGGGTCAGCCTGGTGCTGGCGAACGACATCACGGCGCCCCTGGCCATCAAGTCGTTTCGGGCCATGGGAGCCGAAGCCGTGTTCGACAAGGACAAGGTGGCCCTGGTCATGGACCACTTCACGCCCAACAAGGACATCGATTCTGCCGAGCAGGTCAAGGGAACCCGCGAGTTCGCCCGGCAGATGGACATCACGCACTACTACGAGGGTGGCAACGTGGGCGTGGAGCACGCGCTTCTGCCCGAGCTGGGGCTTGTCGGGCCTGCGGATATCGTCATCGGCGCGGACAGCCATACCTGCACCTACGGCGGGTTGGGCGCGTTCGCCACGGGCATGGGGTCCACGGACATCGCCGGGGCCATGGCCCTGGGGGAAACCTGGTTCAAGGTTCCGCCCACCATCCGGGTGGAGTTCGACGGTGTGCTGCCCGCGTACGTCGGCGGCAAGGACCTCATTTTGTATCTCATCGGGGAGATCGGCGTGGCCGGTGCGTTGTACAAGGCTCTGGAATTCGGCGGTTCCACTGTGGACGCCCTGTCCGTGGAAGGCCGCATGACAATAGCCAACATGGCCATCGAGGCGGGCGGAAAGGTCGGCCTGTTCCCGGTGGACGCCAAGACCCTGGAATACGCCCAGGCCCATGGACGTCAGGGGGACGAACTTCTGGCCCCGGACGCGGGCGCTCAGTACGAGCGTACCGTTCGTTTCGACGTGGCCGGTTTCGAGCCTGCCGTGGCCTGTCCGCATCTGCCCGACAACGTGAAGCCCGTGCGTCAGGTCAGGGGGGTGCGTGTGGACCAGGCCATCATCGGTTCCTGCACCAATGGCCGTATCGAGGACCTGCGTGTCGCGGCCGATATCCTCAAGGGCCGCAAGGCGGACAAAAACGTGCGGCTTATCATTCTTCCTGCCACGCCCAAAATATGGAGGCAGGCCATGGACGAAGGGTTGTTTGAAATCTTCACCGACGCCGGGGCAGTGGTCGGTCCGCCCACCTGCGGTCCCTGCCTGGGCGGCCATATGGGCATCCTGGCCGGAGGGGAAAAGGCCATTGCCACCACCAACCGCAACTTCCGGGGCCGCATGGGCAGCCTGGAGTCGGAAGTGTACCTGTCCAACCCTGCGGTTGCCGCGGCCAGCGCGGTGGCAGGCGAAATCATCCATCCGGAAGACCTGTAAGGGGACTGTAACATGCAATACAAAGGACGCGCCCACAAAGTCGGAGCGCATATCGATACAGACGCCATCATTCCGGCCCGTTTCCTGGTCACTACCGATGCGGCCGAGCTTGGAGCCAACTGCATGGAAGGGCTGGAACCCGGCTGGATAAAGCGGGTCGGCCCCGGAGATGTCATGGTGGCCGAAGAGAACTTCGGCTGCGGCTCCTCGCGCGAGCACGCGCCCATCAGCATTCTGGGAGCCGGAATCAAGGTCGTGGTTGCCCACAGTTTTGCCCGCATCTTCTATCGCAACGGCTTCAACATGGGGCTGACGCTGCTGGAAGTGGGCGATGGCGTCAAAAAAATCAGCGACGGCGACGAGCTGGACATTGACGCGGCCGGCGGGATCATCAAAAACCTGAGCACCGGGGAAACCATCGTCTGCCAGCCTGTTCCCGGTTCCATGCGTGAACTGCTGGAAACCGGCGGTCTGGTCCCATATGTACGCAAACGTCTTCAGGAACGAGGATAATTCACGTGAAAAAACATACCATCTGCCTGCTGCCCGGCGACGGCATCGGCCCGGAGATAATGGACCAGGCCTGTAAAGTCGCTGTGGAAGCGGCCAAATCCGAAGCCGAATTGGAATTCACCACCGCGCTGCTCGGAGGGGCGGCCATCGACGCCACAGGGAAGCCCCTGCCCGAAGAGACCGTTGCCGCATGCAAGGCTGCAGACGGTGTTCTGCTTGGCGCGGTGGGCGGTCCCAAATGGGACAGCGTGGAACGCTCCATCCGTCCGGAAACCGGACTGCTGGGCATTCGCAAGGCTTTGGGGTTGTTCTCCAACCTGCGTCCCGCCGTGCTTTTTCCCGAACTGGCCGCGGCAAGCTGCCTGCGTACGGACATCGTGGCCGGAGGCATCGACCTGCTGGTGGTGCGCGAACTGACCGGGGGCATATACTTCGGCGAACCGCGTGGAGACAAGACCATTGACGGCGAACCCGCCGCCTACAACACCATGGTCTACAAGGAAAGCGAAGTGCGCCGTGTGGCCCATGTGGCATTTAAGGCCGCGCAGAAGCGCGGCAAGCGGCTCTGCTCCGTGGACAAGGCCAACGTGTTGGACGTCTCCCGCCTGTGGCGCGAGGTGGTCATCGACGTGGCCAAGGAGTACCCGGACGTGACCCTGGAGCACATGTACGTGGACAACGCCGCCATGCAGCTCGTCCGCGATCCGTCCCAGTTCGACGTCATCGTCACCTCCAATCTGTTCGGCGACATCCTGTCCGATGAAGCCGCCGCCCTTACCGGTTCCATCGGCATGCTGCCTTCGGCCTCGCTGGGGGCGGAGGGAGCCGGACTGTTCGAGCCTATCCATGGTTCGGCCCCGGATATCGCAGGCCAGGACAAGGCCAATCCCTTGGCCATGATCCTGTCCGTGGCCATGCTGTTCCGCCACAGCCTGGACCTGTCCTCTTCGGCGGACCGCATCGACGCGGCCGTGCGCAAGGTGCTTTCCCAAGGCTACCGCACCGGAGACATCATGTCGCCGGGATGCACCATGGTCGGCTGCAGGGAAATGGGGCGGCTGGTGCTGGAAAATCTGTAGACCGAGGAGACAAGGCACCTCTTGCGTGAACCGCATGGGTATGCCAAAAAGCATAGCGCTGCATCGAAAGGACGGGAAACCTCCTTTCGGTGTGACGCGTGCGGTATTGCGTTTTGAACTCCGGGGCAAACGTCCGGCAGCAATGTCGGGAAGCGTTCCAGCCGCACAAAGGACGACGGCTTTTTCGGACCCGCACGGGTCGGTTCCCGTCCGCCGGGATGGTGGACAGGTATCTTTCGGGAGTTGGCGACGGAGAAGCAAACTTCATAACAGGTCATACAGAGCACATCATGCCGGTTCTTTCCGTTCAAAATATTGGCAAATCCTTTGGGGGCCGTGATCTGTTCACGGCTCTTTCCTTTGACGTGCATGGCGGTTCCCGTTTGGCCATTGTCGGTCCCAACGGTTGCGGCAAGTCCACGCTCATGCGCATCCTGGCGCACAAAAGTCCGCCGGATTCCGGCACGGTCTCCATCAAGGGCGGCGGCAACGTGGGATATTCGGCCCAGGAACTTGCCGACATGGACCTGAGCCAGGAGCTTTTGCCCTGGATTCTTTCCGTGTTTCCGTCCTGGAGCGATTTTTGGATCCGCTGGGAAAGGGCCGTGGCCGCAGGGGACGAGGCTGCGATGCAGAAACTCGGGTCCGAGCAGGTCCGGTTGGAGCAGCAGTTCGGCTACAATCTGGAGCACAAGGCCGAAAGCGTTCTGTTCGGTCTTGGTTTTGCCAAGGACGAGCTGCACAAGCCGTTGGGCATGTTTTCCGGCGGCTGGCGCGAACGCGCCAAGCTGGCCCGCATCATCGTGCAGGGTACGGACGTGCTTTTTCTGGACGAACCCACCAACCACCTGGACCTTGAAGCGGTCCAATGGCTGGAGCAATACCTGCTGACATTTTCCGGCGTACTCGTCTTTGTGGCCCATGACCGGGTCTTTCTGGACAATCTGGCCACCCACACCCTGTTCATGAGCATGGGCCGGCCCGTGGTCCGGGCCGGCAACTTTTCCGATTTCCTGATCTGGCGCGAGGAGAACGAACTGTCCCGCGAACGCCAGGCCGCCAGGATTTCCGCCAAGATAGACCACCAGATGGTGTACATCAGCCGTTTCCGGGTCAAGGCCCGCAAGGCGGCCCAGGCCCAGAGCAAGCTCAAGGCCGTGGAAAAGATGCAGCGCGACTTGGAGGACCTGTCCGCGGAAAAACGTGTCAGGAGCCTTTCCTTCCGTCTGCCCCAGCCCGAACGCGCGGAAAAAGTGGTGGCCTCGGTGGCGGACATGCAGTTCGCCTTTCCCGGCCATGATCCCCTTTGGCCCACCATGGATTTCCAGATATTCCGGGGGCAGAAGATCGCCCTGGTCGCACCCAACGGCACGGGCAAGACCACGCTCATCAAGCTGCTTTCCGGGGAAATCAAGCCCAACAGCGGCATCGTGCATCTGGGATCGAAAACAACGCTCGGCTACTTTTGCCAGCACCAGACGGAAATCCTCAACACAACGAATACCGTCATCGGCGAGATGCGGCGCCTGTGCGACCCGCGCGCTGCCGACGAGGAACTCAAGAGCATCCTCGGCCTGTTTCTGTTGGGCGAGGGATATTTCGAGCGCAAGGTCGAATCCCTTTCCGGCGGCGAAAAAAGCCGTCTGGTCATGGCTTCGCTGTTCATGGCCCGGACCAACTTCCTGTTGCTGGACGAACCCACCAACCATCTGGACCTGGAAAGCCGCGAAGCCCTGGTCACCGCGCTCAAGGCCTATGAAGGCACCATCTTCATGGTCGCTCACGATCGCTACCTGCTCAATGAAGTGGCGGAAGAGATATGGGCGCTCAGCCCCGAAGGCATAAGCGTGCATCTGGAAGGCTTTGCCGAGTACGAGCGTCTGGCGCGCCAGGAAAAAGAGGAGAAGGCCCAGGGCAGCGGAATCGCAGGTAAAGTCCGGCGCAAGCTGGACAAAGAGGAAAAGCGCCGTCGCGCCGACCTGCGCAACGAACTCGGCCGCCGTCTTAAGCCCAAGAAGGACGAATATCAGCGTCTGGAAACCGAGCTTGAGGAAGTGGCTGAAACGCAATCCCGGCTTGAAGAAGCCATGGCCGATCCCGCCGCCTGCGCTGATCAGGAAAAACTCATGCGCATGACCAGCGAATATAAAAAGGCCAAGGAGCGCGAAGAAGAACTCTTTGACCGGCTCTCCATCCTTGAAGCGGAACTTGCCGGGCTGGAAGCGGAACGCGAGGCCCTGTTGGTATGAACCGCGGACTTCCGTGCTTTTTCTTTTCTTGTTTCGCGTGGGGCTTTTTTCTGTGCGCCGGGTGTGCGGGCCATGTCGCCATGGGAGCGAAATACCTTCCCGTCCGGGAGTTCGGCCCGTCCCGCGCAATCTGCCGGGAGCACGACGCCGGATCGGTCATCCGTTTCCGGCCGGACGGGCAGGCCTACGTGGTCTGTATCTTCGACGACCACGAGTGCGACGCCCAGGCTTTGGAAAATTCCACCTGCACTGGCTCTGACGGCCAAGGAGAACTCCCGTGAAACCGGATTTTCGCATCTACGGAACCATCCGGGGACTCAGCCCGGAAGACTTCGCGGCCATTGAACGCGACCTGCCCTTTGACACCGTGAATTACACCGACGGCGTGCTCGACCTGGAACATGAAAGCTCCTGGCTGGATGTCGGGGACCTCCTTGAAACCATCTGCCATGTCTTCGGCCCCGAAGCGCGCGGCGGCATCGATCTGATTGACAACCAGGAATGGGAGCTGACACGGTTCACCATCAAGCCCAACGGGTTTGACACTAAGTGTTTGCCACTGAATAATGTGCTTGAAGGCATGTAGGGGGGCGGCCGGTTCTTTTGCCCGTGACTTCGTTGCAAGCGGTGTCTGCCCACGGGATGGAGAATAAAACTCCTGGCCGTGCTCGCAAACAGCCGCTTTCGCCTTGTCACGGACGAAAATCCCTCAGCCGCCAGGTTTCGGCAGGTATTTGAGAAGGGAGAACGGCCAAAGTGAAGCCAGCCATCGTGAATGCGCCGCTTGGCAGAGGCAGATCAAAAAGGCTATTTCAACTCCCAACGGGCCTATAAACAATATTTTTTGGAAGGGGAGCGCGAGGGGAGAACCTTTTTGCAAAAAGGTTTCCCCTCGCCCCGCTTTTCTCCCTCATGGAGTCCGCATGATCGACGTAGTCGCCGGGATTGTCTGGCGTGGTGCCGAATATCTGGCTGTAGAGCGTCCTGCGGGCACGCGGCAGGCGGGTTTCTGGGAGTTTCCCGGCGGCAAGGTGGAGACCGGGGAATCGTTGGAAACCGCCCTGGTGCGGGAGTTTGAGGAGGAACTTGGCATCCGTCCCACGGTGTTCGAGTTCTGGCGCGAGAAGGTGCATGCGTACGAGCACATCACTGTGCGCTTGTTTTTCTTTCACATTCGTGGTTTTGAAGGGGATATTCGGCCTTTGGAAGGCCAACGCATGGCCTGGGTCGTGCCGGGTGGGCACGGGGGTATTCCTTTTCTGCCTGCCGACCTGGAGATCGTGCATCTGTTGGAAACTGAACAGCGGGATTGCCAGTGAAGATTCAAGAGGCCGTCGGCCGAAACAAATTTGTATCGTTGGAGTTTTTTCCTCCCAGAGAGCGCGAGGCCTGGCCTGAGTTTTTCGATGTTGCAGACAAGCTCCGGGGAGCGAATCCGTTGTTTGTGTCCGTGACGTACGGCGCGGGCGGCGGCACTCAGGACAATACCCTGGAGATTGCCACGCGGCTGAAAAAGGACATCGGATTCGAGCCATTGGTGCACCTGACCTGCGTGGGCGCGACGCGCGAGCGTATAGACGGTTTTTTGGACGGATTGAGCGAAGCGGGTATTGAGAACATCCTGGCCTTGCGGGGCGATCCTCCCAAGGGCACGGCGGGATTTGTGCCGGACAGCGAGGAATTCCGCCACGCTTCGGACCTGGTGGAGTACATCCGTAAGAATCATCCGCAATTCTGCGTGGGCGTGGCCGGGTATCCCGAGCCGCATCCCGAGTCGCCCTCGGTGGCCGAGGACCTGCGTTGGATGAAACACAAGGTCGAGGCCGGGGCGGATTTTATTGTAACGCAACTGTTTTTCGACACGCGCATCTATTTCGATTTCGTGGAGCGGCTGGACGCCATGGGCGTGAACGTGCCGGTTATTCCGGGCGTGCTGCCGATCATGAGTCTCGCCTCGGTGCGTTTTATCCTGTCGTTGTGCAATGCCAGTATTCCGGGCGCGTTTTACCTGGACCTGGAAAAGGCGGACAAGGACGGCGGTTCCAAGGCGGTCCGGGCCATAGGCATTGACTTTGCCGTGAGCCAGTCGCAAAAGCTTCTGGATGGCGGCGCACCCGGCGTGCATCTGTACACCCTGAACAAGGCCGCAGCCTGCCTGGACATCGCTTCCAGGCTCGCATTATGAAAATTTGTTTCAGTACATAATCGGGAGGTTGTTTCATCATGTCTGCAAGGCTTTTTAAGGTGGCTGTGTGCGGCGCAACCGGTGCTGTTGGCCGTGAAATGCTCAAAACTTTGGAAATGCGCGATTTTCCGGCTTCCGAAGTCGTTCCTTTTGCCTCTTCCCGTTCCGCCGGAACCACCGTGCCGTTCAAGGACGGCGAACTGACCGTGCGCGAACTCAAGGAGGATTCCTTTGAGGGCTTTGATCTGGCCCTGTTTTCCGCAGGCGGATCAACCTCCGAAAAATTCGCTCCCCTGGCAGCCAAAGCTGGATGCGTGGTGGTGGACAACTCCAGCGCCTGGCGCATGGATGAAAACTGCCCGTTGGTCGTGCCGGAAGTGAACCCGCACGATCTTGACTGGCACAAGGGCATCATCGCCAACCCCAACTGCTCGACTATCCAGATGGTGGTGGCTCTCAAACCTCTGCACGACGCAGGCACGATCAAACGCGTGGTGGTTTCCACCTACCAGGCAGTGTCCGGTACCGGGCAGAAGGCCATCGAGGAACTGGAAAACCAGACCCGCCGTCTGATGAGCGGAATGGAGGCCAATGCGGAAGTGTACCCGCATCAGATCGCGTTCAACTGTCTGCCGCACATCGACGTGTTTCTGGAAAACGACTACACGCGCGAAGAAATGAAAATGGTGCACGAGACCGTCAAGATCATGGGCGACAAGTCCATAAAGGTCACGGCAACGGCCGTGCGCGTGCCTGTGTTTTACGGCCACAGCGAGTCCGTCAATATCGAGACCGTGAAAAAGATCACGGCCAAGGACGCCCGAGTGATCCTGTCCCAGGCGCCTGGCGTGACCGTGCTGGATAATCCGTCGGAGAAAATCTATCCCATGGCCATTGAGGCCGCAGGCGAGGACGATACTTTCGTGGGCCGTATCCGCGAAGACGAAACCATCGCCAACGGACTGAACCTTTGGGTCGTGTCGGATAATATTCGCAAGGGCGCGGCCCTGAATACGGTGCAGATTGCCGAGGAGCTTATCCGCCGCGATCTGGTGCGGGTTCCATAGGAAAGCATGGGGCGAGTGCCGTGGGGGAAGGGGATTTTCTCTTCTCTCCCCCTTTCCTCGGATATTTGCATTTGGGGGAGGGGCGCTTTGGAAAAAGCAAATGGACGGCCATGCCTCCGGCATGGAGTTGAAATTTTTTTCCCCGCATTCATTCTTTTTTCATTTTTCTCCAAGGAGTTCCTATGACCGATATTTTGAGCACGGATGACTATCTGCAACGCCTGGTGGGTGCGTTTCGTCCCGGCGGCGAGAAAGTGCTGGCGTTTTACGACCACCGGGTGGGGGCCATCTGCCGTGACTACCGTGCCATGCTCATGCCGTGGGACGATCATCTGGTGCACCGGGGCGACGGCGTTTTCGAGTCCATCAAGTACGTGGACGGCAAGCTCTACCAGCTGGACGCACATCTTCGGCGCATGAAGATTTCCGCGGACTCCATCTATCTGAGTCTGCCCTTGGATTGGGACGCCATGCGCCGGGTCGTGATGGACGTGGCCAGGGCTTCGGAAAGTCCGCGAGGTATGTTGCGGCTGCTTCTGGGACGCGGTCCGGGAGGTTTCGGCATCGACCCCATGGAGTGTCCTGTCCCCAGTTTCTATGTGGCGGCCTACCAGTTCAAAGAGCGGGCCGAAGAATTCTGGGAAAAGGGAGTAAGCGCGTTCCGCACCACTATCCCGGCCAAACAGAGCTATCTGGCGACCATCAAGTCCATCGACTACCTGCCCAACGTGCTCATGAAGCGTGAAGCCATGAGCAAGGGGTACGACTTTCCCATTTGTTTCGACGACATGGGATTTCTGGCCGAAGGCGCTACGGAAAACATCTGCATGGTCAACCCCGACGGCGAGCTGGTGGTCCCGGAATTCACCAACTGCCTGGCCGGAACCACCATGCGCCGGGGCATTGAACTCATCAGCCCGGAATTGCGCGTGCATTACCGCAAGATCAAGGAGGACGAACTCTTTGACGCGCGGGAAATCATTATTATGGGAACCAGCATGGACGCGCTGAGCATTGTGAAATTCAAGGATCGGCCCGTGCATGATGTGCGCCCAGGTCCTGTTTCCAAACGTCTGCGGGCCCTGCTGATCAAAGACTTGCAGGAGAACGGGACGGCGTTTTAGGTTGTAGGGTCGGTTTTCTCCCGTGGCAGGCTGTCCCTGCCGGAAGCAAAGGGGGGATTCCTTTTGGAATCGGCTGCGGGGGTGTCGTGTGGAATGTTTGTCCCTCATCGGGTGTTGCAGGACAACACCCGATGAGGGATTTTTCATGGCGTTTTTTTACGGAGTCCGGGGCTTGTTTGCAGCGTCGCCATATCCCAGGGGGAGTTTTTTGAAACGTCCGCCGTGGATGATGGGATCGCCTTTGTATCCCAGCTTTTTGAAGTCGATATAGTCGGTCGCATCAATCAGGCCGCCGACATCCCTTCCTCTGGATTGCAGGAGGCGGAAATCGGCTCCCGTTCGGACCAGCTTTTTGTAGTCCACGCTTCGGTCGTCCTGATGGCACCGGTCGCAGGTATGTTCTCCCTTGAGGCTTTCATGACAGTGCACGCAGGACAGGGCGTGCTCCTTGGGCATGACCTCGTGTTCGATGCGCCAGTACATGTTTGTGGGAAGCCACATGTATTCGCCGCTGTAAGGCAGTTTTGCCTTTTTCATGCCTTCCGTGAACGCGGCCTGCCAGTCCGCCCCCTTCCAATACGCGGTCATGTCGTCCTTGTCGTACGGGAAAAGGTGCGGAATCAGCATGTACCGGTACTTGGCATCCACCGGCTGAATGGCGGACATGACCTTGAACGGAGTGATCTTGGAGTTTGGATCGTCAATGGCTCCGATGGGTTCCGTGATGTTGACGGGCTTCAGGTTCCGTTTTTGTTCATAGGTCAGATGTTCGCCGTCGCGGAATCCCTTGAAGCCCGGATCGATCACGTCGCCGCTCAAAAGGCGCCTGGTGAACCCGTTGCTCCAGGCGTACTCCGGCTTGCCGGATTCCTTCCAACGGAAGGTTCCCTTCTGCCAATTGTAGTCCGGCTTGCCGTATTTGTCCTTCTGAGGCTTGCGCTGCTTGTCTCCGGCCGTTGACCAGTCCCACCATGTCTTGGTGGCCGCGCACTTGGAATAGATGGGAGAGTGGCAGGTGTTGCAGGCGATTGTGGCGCAATGCTTGTCCAGATGACGGTCAAGCAGCGTGTCGCCGTAATGGGGGGTGCTTGTATGGCAGTCCTCGCAGGCGCGCGAACCTTCGGCCACCGGAGCGGACGTGCTGCGTCCCGCTATTTTGTGGTTTCTGGTCTTGTGGCATTCCACACAGGTGAAATTGTAGCCGCCCATGTGGATGTCGCAATTGCGGCTGGGCCAGAACAGTTCCGCGCTCATGTCCGCGTGTTTGACCGCGTCGCCCCCGCCTCCGCTGAAATGGCATTCCCCGCAGGTCTTCCGGCTTGTTGGCCCCACGTTCTGGGCGACATAGGCCAGGTCAACCTTGGGGGCGGGCATCCCGGCCTTGGGGGGATCCTTCATGTAGCTTCCGGTCGCGTCGTGACAGATCAGGCAGTCGATGTTTTTTTGGTTGGTGAAGTCGAAGGAGTCGTCCTTCCATCCGTATCCCACATGGCATGATGTGCAACGAGCCTCGTTGCTGATGGGGGAAATTCAGAAGTTGTTGACGGTTGTCGTCCCCTTGCCCGACAAGACGTTTTTCTGGTGCTCCACCGTGTAGGGCGATGGTCCCCGCCACATCCAGTGCGCGGTCTGAATCATGTCCGATCCGGCTTCCTGGTGGCAGCGCAGACATTCGGCCGTCACCTGGAACGGCGTCGGATTGTCCGGGAGTTTGACCAGTTCCTTGTGGTCCACGGGATTTTTCGCATGGCAGCCCTCGCAACTGATCGGCCCCTTTTCCATTTTCTTGTGACAGCCCATGCATTGCAGATGATAGGCGGCCTTCAGTCCCACGCGGGCGTCATCCTTTTGTGCGGAATCGTCCTGATGGCAGGCCCGGCAGGCCACGGTTTCTCCGGCTGCAGCATCCCTGGGCCGGAGATGGTGGCAGGCGGCGCAGTCGCCGTTCAGAGAGGCGGCGTGTTTGGAATGCATGAACCGCACGGGCCTGTATTTGTCTTCGTAAGTATTGACGTAGGGACTGTCGAGCAGGATGTAGCTGTACTTGATGTCCTTGGCTCCGAGATTCAGGGAGCGGAGGCGTTGCTGCCGGAGAACCAGGTCCTCCATGAGCACGTCGGCGACATAGGGATATTTTTTGTGGGCGAGCGCCACGGCCTTGTCCTGATCTTCGGCCGCCCATCCCGCGGGCATGGGATTGCGGTCCTTGCGCGATTTTTCAACCGGCTCCCCGTTGTTTTGCGGAGACGCACTGCCCCAGGAGGGAGAGGCCAGGCACAGTGTCAGCAGTGATCCAACCGCCAGTTTACGCAGAAGTTGTCGGAACATTTCAAGCCTCCATTTTCTTGGCTGCCAGCACCGGAAAGAACGTCACAAACGTACGGTACAGGAAAAAGATGGTCGCCACGGCTCCGAGAGTGACGAGAATTTCCCCGATGGCCGGATAGTACGGCGTGGCGGCGAACGGAGCCTTGAACGACACGACAAACACGTTGAACCTGTTCAGCAGCACCCCGGCAACGATCATCAGCGATGCCGTGAACAGCAGCCGGCGTGATCTGCGAACCGCGGGGAAAAGCAGCATGACCCACGGCACGACCACTCCGATCCCCGTTTCTATGAGAAAGGCGTTGCTCTGCGCCGAGCCGTCCATCAATGTCGTGTAGGCTCCGCGGGAAACGAGATCGCCCGTTTTTATGGCCATGTATATTCCCAAAAGAAGAATGGTGATGCGGGACAGGGGTGTGAGTATTTCCATTTCCGACTCAAGATGCAGGGACGTCGTGGCAATGGTGGTTTCCACGATGACCATGGGATATCCCACTGCAAAGGCCGAGGTGAGAAACAGCAGCGGCAGCAGCGGGGTGTACCAGAGCGGCGACATCTTGGTGGGGGCGAGGACGAGCAGGGTTCCCAGGCTGGATTGGTGCATGCAGGACAGCACCACTCCGAGGATGATGAATATCCACATGGTCTTGTCCAGGATGCGGTTCAGAAAGGCCAGCGCGGGAATCCTGGCGCCGAGCTTTTCCGCAGCGACGGGAATGAACTCGATCCACAACACGGTGACGTAGGTCATCACGCACATGGCCACTTCGAACAGCGCGGAATGGTGGTTCTGGTAGAATATTGGTTTCCAGATCGCCCAGGACCGGCCAATGTCCAGGAACACGGCAATGGCCACAAAGGTATACCCCAGCGCGGCGGTCAGCAGGGCTGGGCGGGTGATCGCCTCGTAATGGTGCCTCCCCAGAATGTGGGCCAGAAAGGCCGTGGTGAAACCACCCGCGGCCAGGGCCACGCCCGAAGCGACATCAAGGCCGATCCATATGCCCCAGGGATAGCTGTTGCTCAGGTTGGTCACGGCTCCCAGCCCCCATGTGTACCGGGCGACCAGGGTAATGCCTCCCATGATCATGAAGGCGAGCATGACCAGCGTACCGGGACTCCAAAACGGAACGGCTACGGAACGCGGATTATGCGTCATGGGTTTCCTCCTTGGCATTGGAAGAAGCGGAGGCTTTCATGACCATGCCGAGCACGCCGAACAGGGCGATGGGCGACCAGAGGTAGCTGAAAAGCGAACTTTGGATGGTTTCCGCGGTTTGCGGTATGGGGCGTTCGGGAAGATTCTGGAATCCGACCCTCTGGAAATCCACGCACGAAAGATACATCCAGCTGGTTCCGCCCACTTCCTTTTCTCCATAGATATGGTCCACGTATTTTCCTGGGTCGCTTTGAATGCGTTGCCTGGCGTGTGCGACAATATCCTTGCGTTTGCCGAAAAGGATGGCCTCCGTAGGACATATGGCCGCGCACCCTGGTTTGCCTCCCTCCTTTGAAATCCTTTCGAAACAGAGCGTACACTTGCGCACCTTGGGGGTGATGGGGTCGTGGTATTCGTAGGCCGGAATTTCAAAGGGGCAGGCCACCATGCAATACCGGCAGCCGATGCATTTGTCGGCGTCGTAATGCACAGCGCCGTTTTCATTTTTCGTCATCGCGCCCGTAATGCATGCGGACACGCATGCCGGGTCCTGGCAATGCATGCATTGGATTTTGACAAACGTGGGAACCAGACGGTCCCGTTCGTCAATGCGTCCTGTGTAGTACCGGTTGACGACCGTGTATGTCTTTTCGTCGGGCCGTCTTTTGGCATCAAGGATCGTGAGGTCATTGAATTTGACATCGGGAGCGGGCAGTCCGTTGACTTCATTGCATGCCTGCTCGCACTTGCGGCAACCTACGCAACGGGTGATATCCACAACACACCCGTACGGGTCGGGCGGAGCTTTGGATTGCCATGCCTGAGCGGTTTCAAGGGGGATTGCCGCCCCTGCCGCTCCCAAAGCTCCCAGGAAAAACCGACGTGAAATTGCCATGGGCATCCTCCTGGTTCAGAAACGATGAAGACTTTGTTTCTCGGTATTTACTCTCTGCCTGTTTTAGGGGAAAATAACATTGAGGAACGTCAATTTTTTCAGGGAAAATCTATATGGACAGCTTTGAGCAGCTGCGGAAGATTTCTTTGTTTAATGATTTGAGTTCGGACGTCGTGCGCTCCCTTGCCGCCCGTGCACATGTCTGCACTTACGGAGGCGGACAACGCATCGTCAGCCAGGCGGACAAAGTGCAGGCATTTTTTATTGTACTGTCTGGCAGAGTAAAGATTTCCAGAAGTAATTCGGAAGGAAAGGAACAGATTTTGTACGTCGTCAATGGCGGCCAGCCTTTTTGTTTTTGTTCCGCATTTACCGACAAGCCGTATCCTGTCGATGTGGAGACCATGGAGCAAAGTCTGATCGCCCGCATTCCGGCGAAGGAGATGGAAGACATGGCCAGAAGGGAGCCGTTGCTTCTTCTCGGAATGCTTCAGGTTTTGTCCGGCAGGTTGCTGGACGCCATGAATATGGTGGAGTCGCTGTCCTTGCATGACGTCACCAAACGCGTGGCTTGCTTTCTTCTTCATGCGGAAAAGATGAGTCCCGGATCGGATGGAGGGGAAAGATTCAGGCTCACCATTTCCCATAAGGATGTGGCCAGAATAGTGGGGACCACCCCTGAAACCCTTTCCAGGGTGTTGCAGGGCTTCAAGCGGGAAAATATCATCCAGTCCAGCGGCAGGTGCATTCAGATACTTGACCGTCAGGGAATACAGCAAAAAACGGAGTGATCCTGTTTTTGCCCGAGTAAAGGAGCACGGTCATACATTGCATTCAGCTTGATTTGGGCAGGGAGTTTCGGGGCGGACAGCGTCAGGTCCTGTATCTGGCCCGCCATCTGCGCCGCAGCGGGCAGTTTCCGCCTGTGGTGGCGGCCCCCGAAGGTTCGCCGTTGCTGGAACGCGCCAGGGAAGAGGGTCTCGAGGTATGCCCTCTGCCCAGCCGACGTTCCGTCCACCCCGGTTCGTTTCGACGTTTGAATCGGCTGCTGCGCGAGTCCGGAGACATCAACATTTTGAACACGCACGATGCACGGTCCGCTGCCTTGGGCGCATTGCTCAAAATTTTCAGCGGAGTGCGCTTCCGGCTGGTCCACTCCCGGCGTGTATCGTATCCCATCAAAGGCTTCTGGGGTGTGGAAAAATACCGGCAGGCCGATGCCGTGGTCGCGGTCAGCGCGGAAATCCGCAACGTCCTGTTGGATTGCGGCCTGGACGCGGACAAGGTGCGCGTGGTGCACAGCGGCATCGACGTGACCCGGTACAGGGAACGCCTTGTACGCCACAGGCCCCTGGTCCTTGGATTTCTCGGGGCGCTCAGTCCGCAAAAGGGCTGCTCGGTCTTTCTGGACGCCCTGAACACGCTGCAAAACATGGGCAACCTTCCCGAATGGAAAGCCGTGGTTGTTGGTGAAGGCGCCCTGCGCAAGGAACTCGAACAGCAGGCACGAACCCTCAACCTCTCCCGTTGCCGCTTTCTGGGATACAAGGAAAGCCGCGACGTGCTGCCGGACATGGACATCCTGGCCGTGCCCAGCGTGGACGGCGAAGGCTCCAGCGGAGTCATCAAGGAAGCCTGGGTTGTGCGTCTGCCTGTTGTCGCCTCCGACCTGCCCTCCAACCTCGAACTGGTGCAGCCCGGAATCAACGGTCTGACCTGCCGAAAATACGATCCGTCCCAACTCGCCGACCGCCTTGCGCAACTTATGCGCGATCCGAACCTGTGCGAACAGCTCGTACAGGGCGGCGGTGAAACCCTGAAAAATTATACAGATACGGCCATGGCACAGCGGTATCTGGGATTGTACAAGAGTTTTTATCAGGAAAGAGAAAAGTAAGGTAAGAAAAGAGATGCAGGGGGGAACCTCTTGAAAAAGGTTCTCCTCCCTCGCTTCCCTTTCCAGAATTTTTTGATGGGAACCTTTTTCAAGGATCGGCCCATAGGATCGAATCGCAGGTCCAGGAGGCCGTTGCCTCCTGGTGGAGTCCAGAGGCAGCGCCTCTGGTTTTCCATTCTTCCTTCCCGTCTTATCCCCCTGCGCTTACCAGGGTGATTATTTCCGAGTCGGGCGAGGGCACGAACGCGGCGAACGAGTTGAGGGTGATGATTTTGGGGCCGAAAAATGCATACGGCTCTTTTTTCACGTAGGCCCAGCGTTGGGTGCCGTATTCGAAGTGCCACCATTCGCCATGGTAGTTGACGAATCCGGCGCGGACCATGACGTCGTAGAGCAGGCGGCGGTTTTCAAGAGCTTCCTGTTCCGAGCTGGTGAGTGTTTCGCCTTGTTCCAGGCGTTCCTCGAAATAGCGCGTATTGGAGACGGGACCAGGATAGTCGAAGGGGGCGCCGAAGAAGAGCGGCACTCCGTCCGTGGTGGCGATGGTCAGGTCCACTGCGCCGCCCGTGACGTGGGGGGAGGGCCGCGTGCTGTCCAGGCTGGGCCGGGCCACGAATTCGCTGGTCATCTCATTGATGGTCTGTTCGTCCCTGTCCGGATGGGCTTTGGCGAGTGCGGCGGCGCATTGCTCGAACAGGGCTGTCTGCGTTTCCTTGCTGCGCCACGTGTCCAGAATGACGAGGCGCATTCCTTTGGGCAAAAGGGCGTTGGCCTGGAGCAGTTTTTTACGGACATCGTCCCGGGCATAGCATTCGGGCAGGGCCGCAGTGAATCCTGCGGAAAAATAGGCGGGCCGGACCAGTATCTGATTCTGCGCCAGCGACAGGGGCACGAGGCTTTGCCCATTTTCCCGGATAGCTACGGTGAAGACGGTTTCCCACGAGGGGGTCACGGACTCGGGAATTGGTGGGGCATCCATTGGTTTCGGCATAATTACCTCCGATTCATGGGCAGGCGTTTGCCTGCCGCCTTCGGGTATATTCAAGCCTGCCCCGGCACAAGGGAAGGGGCAGGCTGTTTCCGCAATAGATCAGTATCCCAGTATTCTGGGCAGCCAGAGCGATATGGACGGGAAGAATATCAGCATCAGCTGGCAGAACAGGGCCACGAGTACAAAGGGCCAGATGTGTCTGAACATCTTTTCCAGGGACACGGAGCCTATGGACGCGACGATGTAGACGCACGCTCCCATGGGCGGTGTGATCAGCGCGATGGTGATGTTGAGCGTCATCACGATGCCGAAGTGGAGCGGGTCGATCCCCGCCACGGCGGCCAGGGGCGCAAACACGGGCGTGAGCAGGACGAGCGCGGCGATTTCCTCCATGAACATGCCGATGACGAAGATGATCAGGCTCATGAACAGCAGGACCATGGTGGGTGTCTTGGCGTATTCGAGCACCAGGGGGGCGAGCTTCTGTGGAACCTGCTCGGAGGAGAGAATCCAGCCCACGATGGTTGCCGCGCCGATGACCACGAAGATGACGCTGGTGAGCCGGACAGTGTTGGACAGGGCCATACCGATGGCTTTGAAGGTGAGCTGTCGGGTCCAGATAAGGCCGACCAGCAGCACGTACAGGCAGGCCACCGCGCCGGATTCCGTAGGGGTCATGAAGCCGAAGAGGATGCCTCCGATGATGATGCCCGGCGCGACCAGGGCGGTGATGGCCCCGCCGGTCGCCCTGCCGAGTTTGGCAAAGGAAAACTTCTCATGAACGATGGGCAGGTTCAGCCGGGCCGCGCTGATTCTGTGCATGCCCATGAAGGCGATGCCGAGCAGCAAACCTGGCAGGACTCCGGCCATGAACAATGCGCCCACATTGGTCTTGGTCATGGAGCCGAAAAGGATCATGAATATGCTGGGGGGGATGATGGGGCCGATGAGGGAACTGCCGGCGGTGAGACCGGCGGCGTAGGAGCCGGGATAGCCGCCCTTTTTCATGGCCGGGATCATGATGGACCCCACGGCGGACGCATCGGCCGCGGCCGAGCCGTTGACTCCGGCGAATATGATGCTGGCCACAACGGTGACGTATCCCAGCCCGCCCTTGAGGTGGCCGACGAGCGCTTCCGCGAATTTGAGCAGCCGTGCGGTCAGCCCTGCATACCCCATGAGCTCGCCCACCAGGATGAAGTAGGGGATGGCCAGCAGGGAGAAGGGTTCCATTCCCCCGTAGAACTGTTGGATCATGAGGCGGAATTGCGAAAAATCTCCGATGTAGACAAATCCGCTG
Organism: Desulfovibrionaceae bacterium; assembly: GCA_963665185.2. Classification (GTDB taxonomy): domain Bacteria; phylum Desulfobacterota; class Desulfovibrionia; order Desulfovibrionales; family Desulfovibrionaceae. Next base: position 157,011 of record CAXXPO010000025.1, read on the forward strand.
ATGGCGGTGGCAAGCATGGCCGCGAAGAGCGGCAGGCCGCTGATGAGGGTGACGAAGAAAACGGCCAGAAGCACGAAACTCATGTGATGTCCTCCTTGCCGCCGAGCGTGTCCAGGGGGGGCGTTATGGTGTGGGTTTCCTCCCGGGGGATGGGAATGAACTGCTGCAACGTGTACTGGATGAGCATGAGTCCCATGCCAACGGGAATGGACATCAGGGGGACGCTCTTCTTGATGCCGAGCGTCATGATGGTGAAAAGCCGCAGTTTGTAGGCGTAGTTGAATCCGTACACCACCATGAACACGAGAATGGCGCAGAACACCAGGCGCCGGAGCACGGTGACGATCTGGCGTTGTGTTTTGGGCAGTCTGTCCACAACAATGCGGATGGCCATGTGCTCTCCGCGTTTTATCGCCGGGGCAGCCGCCAGCATGACCATCCAGACCAGGGTTATTCTGGCCAGATCGGTCGTCCACATGGGAGGCCGGTAGAAACGGGCAAACACGCCGAGCATGACATCCAGCAAGTTTATTACGAGGAGCGCCCCCGCTCCCAAAAGACAGAGGCGCTCCAGGATGTCAGAGGCTTTTTGGCAAAAGCTTGTGACAGAATGCATCCCTATTTGGCTCCCTCGGCATTGGCTTTCTTGGCATTGTCAATGGCGAGATCTATCCAGGACTGTTCAACCTGAGCCTTGAGCCACGTGACGTAGGAAGGGCTGCCGAGCTGCTTGAACTGGCCGGACTCTTCCGCTGTGGGCGTGTAGCTGATCATTCCCTTGCTTTCGAGGAACTTGACGCGGTCATCCACCTGGGATTCGACGAATTCGCGGGTTTTGACGTTGGCATCGTGCGCGGCTTTTTTCAGGGCGTCGCGCAATTTTGCGTCCATGGAATCCAGGAGTTCGCCGTTGATGAGCAGGAACTGGTCGGAGTACTGCACGTTGGCCAGGGTGAGGTGCTTCTGCACTTCATAAAGGCTGCCCATGATGATGTAGGTGGGCGGATTCATCTGTCCGTCGGCAACGCCGGTCTTGAGGGCAAGATAGACTTCGGTCCAGGGGATGGGCGTACCGGACGCGCCAAAGGCTTCGTACATGGCGACCTGGCTGGTATCCATGGCCCGGAATTTCAGGCCCTTGAAATCCGCGGGGGAATGGATGGGCTTGTTGCAGGTGAAGGCGAGGAATCCGCCTTCCTCGACGACTTCCATAAGCTCTATACCGGTGCGGGCGCGCAGGGTTTCGCGGGCCTTGTCCATGAAGGGGCTGCTGTCAAAGAAAATGTGCGCTGCCTTGTAGTTGTCGAACAGGAAGGGGATGTTGGTGGCGAACATTTCCGGGAATACGGTCTGGAGCCCGCCGTAGGAGGCGACGTTGATGACGGGGCTGCTCATCACCTGTTCCATGCGCTGTTCTTCGTTGCCCAGCTGGCTGTTGGGGAAGAGGTTGATTTCGATCTGCTTGGCGGTTGCTTTTTCGACCAGATCCTTGAAGGTGAGGGCGAAGTAGTGGACAGCGTTGTCGCTTTCACTGGGAGGGCCGTTGTAGCTCATTTTGATCGAGGTTGCCGCCAGTCCGCTGGCCGGGATTGCCAGCATCAGCATCAGACAAAACAGTGTGATACGCTTCATGGTGATCCTCTTGGGTATGTTGTGCGGAAAGGGGCGGAGCGGACATCCTGTATGTCTGCGGACCGGCCGTTTCCAAATTCACAGGCATTGTGGAGCGTAAACCGTATTCAAACATGCAACGGTGCTGCAGGGCCTTCGCATTGCCGGGCACGATCAATGGGGGCGAATGCCGTTAGTCGATATATATGCGTGTTACCCTGGGCATTATCCTTGAAACGATCTCGTAGTTGATTGTTTTCAGGTTGGCGGCCAGTTCGTCGGCTGAAATTTCCTCGGTTCCCTGAGGGCCGAGCAGCACGACTTCATCACCGGGAGCGGCGTCGGGAACGCCATCAAGGTCTATCATGGTCTGGTCCATGCAGACCCGGCCCACTACGGGAACCCGTTTGCCCCGGATAAGCATGGTTCCACCGGGGCTCCCCATGGAGTTTGGGGACGAAAGAAGCCGGTCGTATCCGTCGGCATAGCCCACCGGAACCGTGCCGATGACGGTTTCCTTTTGCGTGGTGTGGGTATGGCCGTAGCTTACCTGGAACCCGGCGGGAACCTGCTTGATGTGCGCTAGCTGCGCCTTGATGCTCATGGCCGGTTGCAGGTCCATGATGCTTCTGTCCACTTCACTTGAAGGGTACAGTCCGTACAGGCTGATGCCGAAGCGGACCATGTCGAAGCGGGCGTCGGGCAGGTTCATGATGGCCGCGCTGTTGGAGGCGTGGACACAGGAAAAAGAAAACCCTGCATGGTCGAGTTCGTGCAGGGTTGATTTGAAAACGTCGAGCTGGCGGCGTGCATTCCCGAGGTCTTCCTGGTCGCTGGAAGCGAAATGGGTATATATGCCGTCGAATCGGAGCTGGTTCAGCCGGGCCAGCTTCTCCATCGTATCGGCCATGGAGCTGGGACCGTGATTTTCCGGAGGAAGAAAGCCTATCCGTCCCATGCCGGAGTCCACCTTGAGGTGGACCGCAATGGTGCAGCCCGCTTTTTGCGCAGCCTGGTCAAGGCGCGAGGCGTATTCGCAGGAAAAGACGGTTTGCGTCAGGTCGAGTTCGTGCAGCATTGCAGCCTGTTCCGGCGGAGTATATCCGAAGATGAGGATGGGGCTGTCTATGCCGGCCCTGCGAAGGACGGCGGCCTCGTTGATCCTGGCGACGCCAAGCGCTCCTGCGCCTTCCTTGATGACGGCCCGGGAGACTTCTACCGCGCCATGCCCGTACCCATCGGCCTTGACCACGGCCAGAATCCTGGTCTGCGGTCCGGCAAGTTTTGCTGCTTGGCGGAAGTTGTGTCGAATGGCACGAAGACTGATTTCCGCCCAAATGGCTTCGGAAGGGATCATTGGTGCATCCTTTGGCAATAAATCGTATGGCAATACTAGGTATTTAATAGCAATTTATGTTTATTGCAAAAGCAAGTCAAGCGTACTTTTTTTGATTAAAAAAAGGTGAAATTTTCATGAAGGTGCGATACCTTTGGCAAGGTTTGCTAAAATTTTTTTTTTTGGCTGTAAGTCTTGTATGATGTTTGGGCGAAAGGCATTGGCAAGATTCCTTGTGTGTTTGAGATGCTACGTCGAATGTTGCCGACAGCGCTGCGCGTCCGGGCGCGTCGCCCTCGATACGCCGGAATGGATAGTGCGGCACGGAAGATCAAATTCCGGATTTCATCTGCCCCGTTAACTCAATACCGGAGACATCCCATACCCCGTATGAAGAACCATACAAAAAGAAAAAAGACCAATCCGCTTTTCGTTGCCTCCCTGCAGCGGGGAATGCTGCTGCTTGAAGCGTTCAACCACGGCCATAAAAGCCTGGGGCTGAGCGATCTTGTGGAGATTACCGGGTTGAACAAAAGCGCGGTTCAACGGTTTCTGCATACCTGGGAGTCCTTGGGATATTTGTCCAAGGACAGCATGACAAAACAGTTCCGGCTGACGCCCAAGGTCATGAGTTTGGGGTACAATTTCCTGAAAGGGGAGCGGCTGGTGGAAGTGGCCACTCCCTTTCTGCTGGATGCGCGGGAACGGAGCGGAAACTCCGTGTACCTGGGGACGCTGTATGAAACCTCGATCATCTACCTGATCCGCTTTCCGCAACGGGTGCTCCTGCTGGAAGGGACGCTTCCGGGCAGAAGGGTCCCTGCCTTTTGCGGAGGCCGGGCGTTTCTTTCCTGTCTGGACGACATGCAGGTCCGAGATATTTTGGAGCAGTCGGACAGAACGGCGATCACGCCGTACACGATCACGGACATTGAGGACAATCTTCGGGAAGTGGTCCGGGTGCGGGAAAAGGGGTATTGTATCTCCGTACAGGAGCAGTTGGTCGGGGAAATCGCTGTTTCCGCGCCCGTGTTCGACAGGCAGGGCGTTGCCAGGGCATCCGTCTATATTTCGGCCCGGTATGCGGACTGGCCAGAGGAAAAAGTGGAGGCGGAACTCGTCCCCATCGTTCTTGAAGCCGCCGGGGCTATCGGCGCCCATTTGTGAATATGGGCCGGAGCGTTTTTTCGTCCGCTATATTTTTTTACTCCTCTATTCTTCCACCGGCCAGAACCATTCCGTCTTCCGTGTACAGTGCGGCCACCTGCCCCGGTGTAGGCGGGAATTCCGGGTGTTCAAAACGAATTTTCATGTCCTGCGTGGGGGCGGTTCCGCGAAGTTCCACCGTTGCCGGGCTGGGGTGCTGACGGTAGCGGGTTTTGACGTGCACTTTTTTCGGCCAATGAGCTGGCGGAACCAGAATGTTGAGTTCTTCCACCCGGCAGGTGGAACGGCGCATTTCCTGGTCGGTACCCACGATCAGGGTGTTGTTTTTCAGATCCTTTCGGATGACGTACAGCGGATATTTCCAGGCGATGCCCAGTCCCCGGCGTTGCCCCAGCGTATAGCGCCACAACCCCTGGTGATTGCCCAGCGGCGTGCCGTCCGGCAGTATGACCGGACCGGGACCGCCCAGCCGGACGTTGCGCCGGACCAGAAACGTTTTGTAGTCGTCGTCCGGAATGAAGCAGACCTCCTGGCTTTCCGAAGGCAGGGGGGGCGGCAGGCGGCGTGCGGCCAATTCGGCCATGACGTCTTTCTTGCACCATCGGGCCAGGGGAAAGACTGCATGGGCCAATGCGTTCCGGGGTACGAGCGCGAGAAAATAACTCTGGTCCTTGGAGCGGTCCTCCCCGCAGAGCAGGGTTTTTCCAAATTCCGGGTGCTCCGAGATGCGGGCGTAATGTCCGGTGGCGATCCTTTCCGCTCCGTGCCTGCGCGCTGCGTCCAGGAGCAGACCGAATTTCATTTGGCGGTTGCATAGGGCGCAGGGGTTCGGCGTGCCTCCCTTGGCATAGTCGTCCACAAAGGGCGCAACAACCAGACGTTCGAATTCTTCACTCAGATCCGTTACATGCAGAGGGACGGACAGGGCGCGGCAGGAGTCTTCCAGTTTGGCCGCGGTCCGGCGCAACCGCTCGGAAGGCGGCAGGAAAAAGGCGTGCAGCGCGTGCACGTCGTATCCCTGTTCCTGCATCAGGGACAGGGCCAGCAGGCTGTCCTGGCCGCCGCTGACGGCCACTGCAATGGCATTTGTCATGGGCTATGCGGGGCTGGGGAAAGAAAGATGCGAGGGGGAAACCTCTTGAAAGAGGTTCTCCCCCTCGCGCTCCCCCTTCCAGAACTTTTCGACAATAACTCGCCCGTATTGTTCAACATCGGAAGAACCTCTTTCAAGAGCCTGCCAGGATGGCTGGGCGGTGCGCAGCACCGTACGGCGAAGCGAAAGTTCGCTGCAACGCCGCTGGAGACAACATCACGCGACTTTCCCACCAACCAATAAAAGTTTTTGGAAAAGGGGGTGTGGGGGAAAGAACCTTTTTTCAAAAAGGTTTTTCCCCCACAAGCCTTTATTTCTTTTATTCCAACCCAGCCGGGCTGGGCAGCTTGCCGATCTCTTTTTCCAGGGACGCAGCCGTGCGCAGCAGTTGCTCTTCGCCAAAGGCCGGGCCGAAGAGTTGCAGTCCCACGGGCATTTTCGAGTCCGCGCCCAGTCCCACGGGCAGGCTCATGCCGGGCAGTCCGGCCAGGTTCAGGGAAATGGTGAAGATGTCCATGAGGTACATCTGCAACGGGTCGGCGGTTTTCTGCCCCATGGTGAAGGCCGTGGTCGGGCAGCTTGGACCGGCGATCACGTCGCATTGCTCGAACGCCTTGTGGAAGTCGTCGCGGATGAGGCGGCGCACCTGGGCGGCCTTGCGGTAGTAGGCGTCGTAATAGCCGCTGGAGAGCACGTAGGTGCCGATGATGATGCGGCGCTTGACCTCGTCGCCGAACCCCCTGGTCCGGGAGGAGCGGTACATCTCCAGCAGAGTGGCGGCGTTTTTGTCCCGGTAGCCGTAGCGTACGCCGTCGAACCGGGCAAGGTTGGAACTGGCTTCGGCCATGGCGATGATATAGTAGGCTGCGATGGCATATTTCGTGTGCGGCAGGGACACGGGCACGGTGGTCGCGCCGAGCCTTTCCGCCGTGTCGATGGCTGCACGGCAGCCATCACGGACTTCCGGGTCGATCCCGCTTTCGTTGTCTCCGCCGCCCCAGTATTCCTCGGGCAGGCCTATGCGCAGTCCTTTCAGGGCACTGTTTTGGCTTCCCTGGGCGACAGCCGCGAGAAAGTCGGGCACAGCCATGTCCGCGCTGGTGGAGTCCTTGGGGTCGTGGCCGGAAATCGTCTGGAGCATCAGGGCCACGTCTTCCACACTGCGGGCCAGGGGGCCAATCTGGTCCAGGGACGAGCCGTAGGCAACGAGTCCGTAGCGGGAAACCCGGCCGTAGGTGGGTTTGAGTCCCACACAGCCGCAGAACGAAGCGGGCAGGCGGATGGAACCGCCCGTGTCCGTACCCAGGGAGGCGAAGCATTGCCCTGCGGAAACGCAGGCGGCCGAGCCTCCGCTGGATCCGCCCGGAACCCGGTTCAGGTCCCAGGGATTTGAGGTTGCCTTGTAGGCCGAGTTTTCCGTGGACGACCCCATGGCGAATTCGTCCATGTTGGCCTTGGCGATGACGATGGCTCCTGCCCGGCGCAGTTTGTCCACGGCCGTGGCGTCAAAGGGCGGCCGGAAATTTTCCAGAATGCGGGAACCGCAGGTGGTGGGCATGTCCTTGGTCGTCAGGGCGTCCTTGATGATGACAGGAACGCCCCATAAGGGCCTGGTTGCGTCATATCCGGTTTCGTCCATGGCCTTGGCGGTTTGTAGGGCCTGCTCGCGTTCCACGTGCAGCAGGGCGTTTACCTTGGGTTCCGTGGCGTCTATGGCCTCGAGGCAGGCGGCCACGGCCTGCCGGGCCGTAAGTTCGCCGCCGGCCATAAGGTCGCGTACCTGAACGAGTGTCTTGGATGTAATCTGGTGCATGGATCGCCTATACGATTTTTGGCACGATGAAAAAAGTGCCGTCGTTTTCCGGGGCATTGGCCAGGATGTCTTCGCGGGTGCAGTTCTTGCGGACCACGTCGTCACGCAGTACCGTGGTCTGTTCCGCGGGACTGTACAGCGGGGCGACGCCCTGGGTGTCCAGGGCATTGAGGGTGTTCATGTAGTCCAGCACGTCACCGAGCTGGCCCGTGTACAGGGCCGAGGTTTCCTCGTCCAGTTCCAGCCGGGCCAGAAGGGCGATCTTGGCCACGTCTTCAGGGGATATTGTCATTGAACGGCTCCGGTCTGCAGGGGGGCATCCCTGTCGATTTGGCTGATATTCTGAAGGTCCAGGGCGGAAGTCGTCCTGTCGCCTTTGCCTATCCCTTTCAATTCGTCGATGCGATTCTGGCGGCGGACTTTTTCGCGCTGTTCGTGCAATTGGCGCATGCGTTCCATGCGGTTGCGCAGCTGTTCCGGGTCTATCACGCGCAGCCCGTCGGAATGGGGCTGGAACAGATAATACCATTGGCTGGCCCGGCCGTTGTCGTCCCAGGTCATGGGAGCCAGACTCCATTCCAGGCGGCTGGCTTCGGGCAGCTTGGCATTGAGGATGCCCGCATCCTTGTTTTTGGAAATGCGCCCGATGCGTGAGGCGAAACGAACAAAATCGAACCCCAGGGCGATCCAGAAATCCGGCTCGCCCAGCCCGGCCTCGTCCATGCTCGTGCGCAGGGCGGCAAGACCGGGTGACGGACTTTGCGGCCACCATGCTCCCGGACAGGCCGCCAACCGGAAGTAGGTGTCTTCCACGTCGGTCGGCCCGTCATTGGCCTTGTTCGTCAGGGCCTGGCTCCAGAGTTCCGGGCCGAGCAGCAGCAGACGGTCTTCTTCAAAGAAGAAGAACTGCGGTGCCAGGATGCTGGCTTGCGCCCATCCGTCGGGCAGGAACACGGCCTGGAAATCCGGGCGTTTGCGGCCCGAATAGTCCATGGTTTCGTCCATGGCGGCCAGGGCTTCTAGGGACGGTTCCCTGGTGGCTGATTTCGGCGGAACCTGAAGCAGCTTGCCCACGCTGGCCCCCCATTGGGTGGGGTCTTTGGGCGGATAGCTGGCTATTCCCGTGACGCGGCCGCCCATTGCTTCGGCTTCCTTCCAGAATATCTCCGACATGCGGTTGCCGAATGTTTCCTGCGGATAGAGCACGGCGAAATTCTTGATGCCAAGGCGTTCCATGGCCAGGCGCACCAGGGAGCGCACCTGGTCCTGCGGGCTGCCGAAAAAGCGCCAGGCATCGGTGCCTTCGGTTTTACCGCTCAACGAGGGCATGAAGGTGAAGAACGGACGGGTGGCTACCAGACCGGCCTTGTCGGCGGCCTCAAAGGCTTCCTTGCGCACCGGTCCTCCTATCACGCCGAACGATGTGGGCAGGGCGGCCAGTTCCCGGGTCCAGTACGGGGAGTCGGTGTTCAGGGCTCTGACTTCGATTTCCAGTCCCTGTTGCAGCAACCGCCATTGGGCCATGCCCGCGCCTTTGAGGATTTTCCAGCCGATGGCGGAAAATCGTCCGGACAAGGGCAGGGCCAGGACAATGCCGGTTTTGGGAAGTCCATACCGTTCTTCCAGGGGTGTCAGACGCTTGGTCAGAGGGTCGGGCTGGTACAGCCCGCCCTGGACAATGGCCTGACGCATTTGGCGGTAGCTTGCGGGCCAGGCTTCGGCGTTGTCGTCCGCGGTCCGCCATGCGGATTCGAAGTGCCCCAGGGAATAGGGAAAAGTGTTCGTCTTGTCTGCGCCGCCCGCCTGGACGATTTCCTGCAAGGCGGAGTCTGGCAGGGATGCCATCCAGTCCATTGTTGCCGCTTCCAGGCGTGCCTTGATGGAGGCGTTTGGCAATTTTGTGTGCAGCACGGCGAGAAACCGGGCCAGTTCCCATCCATTGTCCTCGTCCTGGTTTTCCTTGGCGAACAGCGCGTCGACGGCCATTTCACGAAGCATCTGGGGCAGGGCGGTGTTTTCCATTGTTTCCGCCAGGAACAGGCGTGCGCCGGAAACATCCTTCAATGCATGGTGGGCGGCCAGCCGGGTGGTGTACCAGGGCGACCAGGCCAGCCGCACTGCCGGGACAACCTTGGCCCAGGCCTCGGTTCCCTGGATGGCCCGGTGGAAATGGTGTGCGTTCAGGGCGCTGACGGTGAAACGCTCATGCGCCTGCGGTTCCATTGTGCCGGGCATGTCGGACCGTTGCAGCAAACGCTCGTAGAAAAGTTCGCTTTTGGCCCAGTCTTTGGACCTCCAGGCACGGTCTGCTTCTTCGGCCAGCCTCGGAGTACTCATTTCCCGGACATCGGGCCGGGCCGGGCCGGGGCCTATTGTTGTTTTTCCGCATCCGGCCAGGGTAAGGGCCGATACCGCAAGGAGGCACACTGCGATGCTGCGGAAAAAGAAGGAAAAGGTGTATTGCATAGTTTTGCTCGTGCTGCCGGTGGTATAAAAAAGCCTGGCCCCGTAATGGGGCCAGGCCAAAACTACGCATGTTCGGCGCGCAATGCAAGATTGGGCTACCGACTTGATTTTGCAGGAACTAGTCGTTCTTGACCTCGGTGTAGTCAGCGTCCACCACGTCTTCGTCCGCCGAACCCGAGGCGTGCTGCGCACCGGCTCCGGGCTGTCCGCCGGTTTGTCCGTCGGCTTGTCCGGCCGTATTCTTCTGGGCGTACAGTTGCTCGGCCAGCTTGTGCGATGCCTGGGCCAGAGCGTCGCTGGCAGTCTTGATGGCATCCTTGTCGTCGCTGTCCAGCACCTTCTTGAGGTCCGCGATCTTGGATTCGATGTCGCTCTTCAGAGCGGGATCAACCTTGCCGTCCAGGTCGCGCAGGGATTTTTCGCTGGTGTAGATCAGGCTGTCGGCCTGGTTGCGCACCTCGATGAGTTCCTGCTTTTTCTTGTCGTCTTCGGCATGGGACTCGGCGTCCTTGATCAGATTCTGGATTTCGTCTTCGGACAATCCGCTGGACGAGGTGATCTGAATGGACTGTTCCTTGCCCGTGCCCATGTCCTTGGCGGAAACATTGACGATGCCGTTGGCGTCGATGTCGAAGGTGACCTCGATCTGCGGCACGCCGCGCGGGGCCGGGGGAATTCCTACCAGTTCGAAGCGGCCCAGGGTCTTGTTGTCCGCGGCCATGGGGCGCTCGCCCTGGAGCACGTGGATGGACACGGAAGGCTGGTTGTCCGAAGCCGTGGTAAACACCTGGCTCTTTTTGCTGGGGATGGTCGTGTTGCGCTCGATGAGCTTGGTGGACACTCCGCCCATGGTCTCGATGCCCAGGGAAAGAGGGGTCACGTCCAGCAGCAGCACGTCCTTGACGTCGCCGGCCAGGATGCCGCCCTGAATGGCCGCGCCCATGGCGACGACTTCATCCGGGTTCACGCTGCGGTTGGCTTCCTTGCCAAAGAATTCCTCGACCTTTTTCTGGACCAGGGGCATGCGGGTCATGCCGCCGACCAGCACCACTTCGTCCACTTCGCCGGCGCTCAGGCCTGCATCGGCCAGGGCCTTGCGACAGGGCTCCATGGTGCGCTGCACCAGATCGCCCACCAGGGCTTCCAGCTTGGCGCGGCTGATCTTGATGAGCATGTGCTTGGGACCGGTCTGGTCTGCCGTGATGAAGGGCAGGTTGACTTCGGTTTCCTGTGCCGTGGAAAGCTCCTTCTTGGCCTTTTCCGCGCCTTCTTTCAGGCGTTGCAGGGCCATGCGGTCCTGGGAAAGATCTATGCCGTTCTCTTTCTTGAACTCGCCCACCATGTAGTCGATGATGGCGTGGTCGAAGTCTTCGCCGCCCAGGAAGGTGTCGCCGTTGGTGGAACGGACTTCCACCACGTTGTCCCCCACTTCCAGGATGGAAATGTCGAACGTGCCGCCGCCCAGGTCGAAAACCGCGATTTTCTGGTTGGACTTTTTATCGAAACCGTAGGCCAGCGAGGCAGCGGTGGGTTCGTTGATGATGCGTTTGACTTCCAACCCGGCGATGCGCCCGGCGTCCTTGGTGGCCTGACGCTGCGAGTCGTTGAAGTAGGCGGGCACGGTGATGACCGCTTCGGTCACGGGTTCACCCAGGTAGGTTTCCGCATCCTTTTTCAGTTTCTGCAGGATCATGGCCGAAACTTCGGGGGGGCTGTACTTTTTGCCGTCGATCTCCACGGCGGCGTCTCCGCCGTTGCCCGAGGTGATCTTGTAGGGGCAGTGCTTGAGCCACTTCTGAATTTCAGGGGCGTCGAACCTGCGGCCCATCAGGCGTTTGACTGCGAAAACCGTTTTTTCCGGGTTGGTCACGCTCTGACGCTTGGCGATTTCGCCCACCAGCCGTTCCTTGTCCGTGAAAGCGACAATGGACGGGGTTGTGCGGCCGCCTTCGGGGTTGGATACGCACTTGGGGTCCTTGCCCTCCATGACGTAAACACAGGAGTTGGTTGTGCCCAAGTCGATTCCGATGATCTTACCCATATATGAAATCCTCCTCATTCACTGTTGTCAAAATTTTGTTACGGAAAACAATGTAAGTTCGGTTTTTCCCAAGTAAAGGGGCAAATGCCTTTTTTATTCGGACTTGGCCACCAGCACCTTGGCCGGACGGATGATCTTGTCCCTGAGCTGGTAGCCTTTCTGGACCACGGCGGCCACGGTGTTGTCCGGCAGGCCGGAGGTTGCGTCCACGCCCACGGCCTCGGCGAATCTGGGATCGAACGGTTCGCCCACGGTTCCCACCGGTGTCAGGTCGTGCGCTGCCAGCGTGTCCAGAAAAACCTTGCGGGTCATGTCCACGCCCAGCACGAAATTCTTGCAAGCATCGCCCGGATCATGGGCCAGCGCCAGATCCAGGTTATCCAGCACCGGCAGCAGGTCGCACAGCACGCTTTCCTTGGCGTACTTGAAGAAGTCCTCCTTTTCCTTGGTCAGGCGCTTCTTCACATTTTCCATTTCCGCCAGGGCGCGCAGGCGTTCGTTGTCAGCGTCCTTGAGAGCGAACAGCAGGGAAGCTTCCCTTTCCTCCCAGGTCTGTTCCTCGGCTTCCGGCTCGGGCTGCGTTTCTTCGCGCTGTGCGGTGTCCATTTCTTCCCGTGCCATGTTCTCGTAAGCCTCCAGCCCTTTTTTGCGGGCCTTGCTCTCTTTGTCCGAGTTGTTCATTGGTACCCCTTTTATTCGCCACGGTTCGCGTGTTCGCTATCTGCAAGAATGTGGCGTCAGAATCTCTTTTGAAGAACCTGAGTAAGTATCTGGGCGGTAAAGTCAACCTTTGGCATCACCGCCGCGTAATCCATGCGCAACGGACCGATGACTCCCACCATGCCAAGGACCTCGCCACGGAAGGAGTAGGGCGAGGCGATCACGCTGACTCCGGTCAACGTGGGCGAGGCCTCGCTGCCGAGAGCCACCAGCACTCCGTCCGAAGCCTCCATGATCTTTTCCAGCATGTCCAGCAGGGTCTGGCGCTCCTCCAGCAGGCAGATCAGTTCACCCGCCGCATCCGGCGCATCCATGCCAGGCAATACCCGCAACGTGCCGTCAACAAACAATTCCCGGTCGCGTTGCGCGTCCACGGTTTCCTTGACCAGGCGCAGGGCAGTGCCCAGACAGTCGGAAAGCTGGCGCGTCGCATTGCCCAGCTCCCGCAGGATCTGGTGACGTACCTGCGATATGGTCATATCCTTGAAAGATTCGTTCAGGTAGTTGGAAAATCGCACCAGGTCGTCACTGGAAACAGGACGCTCCAGTTCTATCAGCTTTTTTTGGATGATGCCGCCCTGCAGAATGATCACGACCATGACCAGCGTCGGCTTGATAAGGGCGAACTCCACCTGCCGCCAGCGCATCTGCCCATGCATGGGGCTGAGCACCATGCTTACCTGCCGCGACAGATTGGAAAGGGTCTTGCCCGCATGGCGCAACAGATCCGTAACTTCCAGCCCGGCGTTGCCCATCCTGGCCTGCATGACCTGTTTTTCCGTGGCAGGCAGCGGGCTGAGGCTGATAACCCGGTCCAGGTAGAAACGGAACCCCTTTTGCGTGGGAACCCGGCCTGCCGAGGTATGGGGCTGATCCAGATATCCCTTGTCCGTCAGATCGGCCATGACGTTGCGGATGGTGGCGGCGGACAAGCCCAACGAAGATCCCTTGCACACCGTGCGCGATCCCACGGGAGCGCCCTGCTCGATGTACAGGCGGATGATGGTGGAAAGAGTGGTCACTTCGCGTTCTGTCAGGTCCATACCTTGTGGCCTTTTTGTGGTGTCCTAAGCGGGTAACAACGGCGAATGCACCTGTCAATAGATGGAGGGAAGACTGCAGGGGAAAGAGGGGGAAGGCGGGAGATAAAAACTATCTTTCAAAAGGTTTCCCCCTCGCAAACTTTAATTTTTCCGCCGACTTTTTCCTCGTCCTTCGTCTGCCTGCAACTTGCCACAATATTGTGCAAGGCGTATTCTTGCTGTGCCGGTGTTTGCCCATGACATTGTTCTTTTACAGGAGGAATGTGATGCCTCTGACTGATTACGTGGATGTTCTGGACAGAATCCAGAAGTCTCTGGCCATGCAGTATGACCGGGACTGCGAGATTCTCAACCGTCCCGGGGTTTCCGTCGCCTGCAAGATCGACCAGAATTACTATATCGTGGTTGAACCGTTGTTTTCCCGCACAGTGGGAGGATGGACAGGAGTAGTGCCCGAAGTGGTTCTGGATACCCTTGTTCGCACGGGGAACATGATCACCCGGAATGAGGACAGGGCGTACCAGATGACGTTGCACCTTACGTGGCGGGGGCGGGAGCAGGGGCTGGAAACTTGTTGCGCTTTTGTTCTGGCGGACTTTGTGGACCGGGCACTTTCCATGTATTCCACGCGCGGCAGGGAGATGGGGCTTTCGGATCTGAAAATCAGCATCAGCAGCAGGGAGCAGGTCGAAGATTTTTTCCAAGGCAAGGTTGCGCCGGGAAAATGGGTATATTCTGATGTTGCGGAAGGGATAAGACTTGGCTCATAAAAGGGGTTGCGCATGTCAGCCTTATTGGATAGCGTGCAACGTCCTGTTGTAATGGCATTTTTTTAATTTCAAAAATGTGTTGGACATACTGCGGAGACAGATGGGCATCTGGAACACCAACCGGCCCGTTGCTGTACCGACCATGATAAAAAAAATCCACATTGATGCTTTGCGTGTCGGCATGTTTGTCGAACGTTACGGAAGCGGTTCGTTCAATAATCCACTGTCCGTTTACCAACGTATGGTTCGGGACAACAACGAGGTCAAGTTGCTGCGCCGCAGCGGGTTGGATTGGGTTTATATTGATACGGACAAGGGGGTTGATGTTCACGAAAGCCTTGGAAGCTATACCCGCAAGGTTGCTTTCGGAGACGAGGTTTCCGTGGCTGTCAAGCTGTACCGCCAGACTCTGAACCATGTCCACGAAGTTTTTGAATGCATAAGCCAGGGGGGGCGTTTCAACCACCACGACAGCGAGGATGTGGTGGAAGGATTGGTTGAGAGCGTGCATCGTAATGATGCCGCTGCCATCTGTCTGAGCCAGCTCAATGGACGCGATGAATATTCCTATACCCACTCCGTGAATGTCGGGCTTCTGGCCGTTGTCTTCGGAATCAGCCTGGGGCTGACGCATGCCGAAGTCGTCCGGCTGGGGCTGGCCGGCCTTTATCATGATGTCGGCAAACTGCGCCTGCCCAAAGAGATCATCAGCAAGCCGGGGAGGCTCACGCCTGGAGAATACCGCATCGCCCAGACCCATGCCCTGGAAGGCTACCGCATCATGGCCGATCAGCCGGACATTCATCCCGACCTGCTTTCCGCCGTGGCCGAGCATCATGAGCGTTTTGACGGGAGCGGTTATCCTCGGGCCATTCAGGGACAGGGGATGAATCGTTTTGCCCGTCTTTTGAGCGTTGTTGACGTGTATGACGCGCTTACCAGCGACAAGCCGTATGCCAAGGCAAAAACTCCCAGCGAAGCATTCCGGGTGATGTATTCCGTGCGGGGAAAAAGTTTCGAGCCGCAGTATGTGGAGCGGTTCATCAAGGCCATGGGCATCTACCCTCCGGGAAGCTTTGTGCGGCTCAACACCGGGAATTATGCCGTTGTCTGCGGTTCCAACACTGCACAGCCGCTACGTCCCCAGGTCAAGGTTGTTTACGACCGCAAGTTGCGTCAATGCCAGTCTGAAATTTTGGATCTGTCCGATTTCTCCATGGCCAAGGTCGACAAGATAGAAATAACCGAAGCCCTGGATCCCAGCGAATACCGTATTGACGTCATGCGGCTTCTTAGCTGAACAACGTTTTTTTGCAGATTGATTCAAGGTGCAGGCTGAAAAAACGGCACATGGAGATTCCATGTGCCGTTTTTTGGTGGGGAAGATGCCGGGAATTATTCTTTCGAGTGGCCCTCCCCGATGGATGGCGCCAGGGCTTCCAGCAGGCCTTTCGTTTTTTCGCGGATTTGTCTCAGATCTTCGGCATTGGGTCTCCCCACAATGTTTCCGAGGCGTCCGCTTGTATTGAAATGGGTCATCTTTTGCGGGACAAAGGCACCGGGAATGCTCCATTCATCAGCTATGGTGATCCCCAGATGATCGAAAAGCTGGCCCATGTACTTGATGGCGGGCGTTGCTTCCGCCTTGCCGGTATGAGGGCCTGCATATGTGCAATAAATGCAGGCGGATTTTCCAGGAATGCGAGGGGAGCCAGGAGCGATGAGTGCATTGTTGCGGCAGTGCTCCAACTGCTTGTCGATCCATTTCATTACGGATTTGTCCGGGAGCCATGTGTATACGCCGGACCCGATGAATGTAAGGTCGGCGTCCAACAGGTCCATGACTTCGTTTTGCTTTTTGAGGTTGACGGTGGTGACGGCATGTCCGTTGTCCTTTGCCGATGCCTCGATTTCAAGGGCTACCTTTTGTGTGTTTCCATTGAGCGATGCGTAAAGGTTGAGAATATTCATAATTTTTTTCCTGCTATGGAGAGCGAGCCAGAATTATCTGGGAAGTTCGGAGAGAAAGCCGTCTTCTCGGGCAGTTGACGATCTGTCCAAACCAAGGAGCCGACGTTTCCCTTGATTGGCGGTGCGAAGGTTCCTTTGACATTGACAAGGAAATAATGATGGCCGGTTCTGAATAAAAAGTAAAGCATCTTAACCTATGAAGTTTCTTTGTGGCGCAATTTGCTAGATATAAAGCTAAAATGATTAAGTCTGTTTATCTTTTGGGCGCGAGATACGGGTGGTTCCACCGGGATGAAGCTGGGCTGAAAATGAAAACCTGGCAGGCCTACGGGGCAGGCTTGAACTGGACGCATTTTTTCGACTCGGGGTCGTGCTGTTTTCCGGAACAGGTTTGTGAGGGGATGGCATGGTTTTTCATCAAAAAAAACGGCGTATGGGCAATCCATACGCCGTTTTGCACGATGTCATCAAAGAAATCAGCGTTTAAAATATTTCGCAACCAGATCGCCCATGGCAGCGACGTCTGCAGGATCGAACCAATGGATTTCCGGGTCGCGTTTGAACCATGTCAGCTGGCGCTTGGCATAGGCTCGCGTGCGCCTGAGCCAAAGCGATTTGGCCTGCTCCAGGGTCATGCGGTCGCGAATGTATTCTATCAGCTCCATGCAGCCGATGCCGGTCCAGCCCGGTGCATTGGGCATGGGCGTTTTCTGGTATGCGGCCTTCATTTCCGCCACGGCTCCGCCCTTCAGCATCATGTCGATGCGCAGAGCCAGGCGGGGCGTCAGCTCGTCCAGGTCCATGTGCAGGCCGATCTTCAGGTGATTGAAGCGCGGTTGCGGGTTCTGTTCCGCATGCCACGAGGAGAGCACCCGGCCCGTGGTTTCAAAAACTTCCAGGGCGCGTGTTATGCGTTGGCGGTCGTTGGGGTGGATTTTGGCGGCGTACTGGGGGTCTATGGTCTGCAATTCGGCATGCAGGGCTTCGCCGCCCATGGTGTCGTATCGTGCCTGGATGGACTGGCGGATCATAGAAGGAACGTCCGGGATTGCGGCCAGACCGTAAAGCAGGGCGTCCAGGTAAAGACCGGTTCCACCTACCAGCAGTGGCAGCAGGCCCCGTTGCACGGCCTCGCCGATGGCGGATTCCGCCAGATGCGAAAACAGGCCGGCGTCGATAGCCTGGACAGGCTCCATGAAGCCATACAGCCAGTGCGGGCATTGCGTCTGCTCTTCGGACGTGGGTTGGGCCGTGACCAGGGGCACGCCCCGATAGACCTGGCGCGAGTCGTAATTGATGACCCCACCGCCGAATCTTTCGGCCAGCCCAAGGGCTGCCGCGGTTTTTCCCGTCCCGGTGGGGCCGACAATGCAGACCACGTCCTCAAGCGTCATCTAGATGTTCTCTTTTTGCAGTTGGGCAAACCGGGCGTACAATTTGGGCACCACCGCTTCCGGGACCATCCCCTTGATGTTGCCGCCGTGTTTGGCCACTTCCTTGATGATTGTCGAGGACAGGTACATCCACTTGAAATCCGTCATCAGGAACACGGTCTGAATGTCCTTGTCCAGTTTTCGGTTCATGAGAGCCATCTGGAATTCGTACTCGAAATCCGAGACAGCACGCAAACCACGCAGAATGACATGGGCGCCTCGTTTTTGCACATAATCCACCAGCAGGCCGGAAAAGCCCTCGGCGATGATGTTGTCGTCGTCAGCAAAGACTTCGTTGGCCATGGCCACTCGTTCTTCAAGGCTGAACAGGGTTTTTTTGCTCGTGTCGTTGGCCACGCCCACGATGACTTTCTTGAAGACCTTCACACCCCGGCGCACAAGGCTGGCATGGCCGTTGGTCAGGGGGTCGAAGGTTCCGGGGTAGATTGCGACGCATTCTTCTGGTGCTGCCATATCACTATCCTGGTTTGACCATACATTCGGTCAGTACTTTCCATTAAATCCAGCCCCTGGGCGCACGATTGCGCAGATACGTCCGATTCCATTTCCGCACAGACGAGTCCGTCTTGCGCCAACCAGCCGTTGCGCACTGCCAGTTTCAGAATCGGTCGCAGCAGGTCCAGTCCGTAAGGGGGGTCGATGAATATCAGATCGTACCCCATGCGGCACGGCTTGGATAAGATGTCTTTACAATCCTCTGCCCAGACCTGCCACTCCGCCCTGGGGACGTTCAACGTTTGCAGGTTTTTGCGGATAAGCCCGGCCGCCTTGCGGCTTTTTTCGATGAAGGCCGCATGGCCTGCGCCGCGGGACAGGGCTTCAATGCCCAGA
Source organism: Desulfovibrionaceae bacterium (assembly GCA_963665185.2). Taxonomy (GTDB): domain Bacteria; phylum Desulfobacterota; class Desulfovibrionia; order Desulfovibrionales; family Desulfovibrionaceae. The sequence continues at coordinate 175,327 of CAXXPO010000025.1, forward strand.
CTGCCGCTGCCGGCAAAAATATCCAGGACGCGACAGCCCGCAAACAGGCCTTCCCGCGACGTCAGCATGCTGAACACCGCCTCGCGTACCTTGGCCGTAGCTGGCCTATACCCAGGGCCTTCGGTGGTCAAGATTTTCCGGCCCTTCAAATGTCCAGCGGTTATGCGCATAAAGCTCGAACTCCTTTCAGGCCTCCGGCGGCCCGGGGATCTTCGATCCCCCGGACCCCCTTTTCTCGTTTTGGCGGATGGCCCTGCAAGGGCCATCCGCCAAAACGGAAAAAAGGCGGCAGAACACAAGGCTGTTCCAACCGTTAAAAAGTTCTGGAAGGGGGAGCGCGAGGGGGAGAACCTCTTTCAAGAGGTTTCCCCTTCGCATTTCTTTTGCCATTCTTCCCCTACGCCTCGGAGACCAGTTCGAGCATGGTCTTGTGGGCGTCGAGGAGCCGTTCGCGCAGGTCGGCCTGGTCTTCCCATGGGCGTTGCTGCAGTTGCGGCATTCTTTGCTTGAGGTCGGCGAGGAGCCGTTCCGTATCACCCAGGAGGTATTCCCAGTCGATTTTTGGTCTGGCCTGTTCCGGGAACACGGCGACTTCCGGTTCCTGTCCAGGCTCCAGAATGCATTCCTCGAGGTAGTCTGGGATATGCACGGACAGTTTGAAGCGTTCCTTGATGAGTTCGGCCAGGGTTTTTTGCGCCCGTGTTTCCCCGTGGACGAGAAAAACCTTCATGTCCGGGTTCTTGAAGTGGGAGAGCCATGAGAGGATCTGGCTTTGTCCTGCGTGCGCGGAAAATCCTCCGATGGTGAATATCTTGGCCTGGACCACGATTTCCTCGCCCAGGATGCGGATTCTTTTGGCTCCGTCCACGATTTTACGGCCGGGCGTACCCATGGCCTGGAATCCGGTAAATATCACGCTTGCGCCGTGTTTCCACAGGTTGTTGCGCAGGTGGTGCTTGATGCGCCCGGCATTGCACATTCCGCTGGCGGAGATGACGATGGCCGGGCCGCCCGTTTCATTGATGTTCTGCGATTCCAGGACGGATTCGGTGTATTTGAGGTTGGGCAGTTCCAGCGGGTTGTGCCCTTCCTTGATGGCCTGTTGCGTGGCCTTGTCCAGATATTCCGGGTGCTGGAGGAATATTTTTGTGGCCCGGATTGCCAGGGGGCTGTCCAGGTAGACAGGCATGTCCTTGGGCAGTTTGCCTTCGCGTGCCAGCTCGGAAAGGGAATAGATGATTTCCTGGCTGCGCTCCACGGCAAAGGCGGGAATGATGACCTTTTCGTGGCGGCTGTAGCTGTACTGGATGGCTTCGGCCAGTTCTTCGCGGCTTCTGGCCTCGTGTTTGTGGTCGCGGTCGCCGTAGGTGGACTCCATAAACAGGTAGTCGGCGTTCTCCACTATGTCGGGATCGTTGACAAGCAGCTGGTTCGGGCGGCCCAGGTCCCCGGAAAAGACAAGTCTGTAGTGCTTTCCGTCCTCCTGGATTTCAAGAACTATGAAGGCCGAACCCAGGATGTGGCCGGCGTCCTTGTAGGTGACGGTTACGCCTTTGGCGGGTTCAAAGGGCTTGTTGTATTCCACGGTTCTGAAAAGGGGCAGCGTGTCCTGCACATCGACCTGGTCGTAAAGGGCTTCGATGGGAGGCTTGCCATGACGTTGGCGTTTTTTGTTTTCCCATTCGGTTTCCAGTTCCTGGATATGTGCGCTGTCCAGCAGCATGATTTCCAGCAGGGCCTTGGTGGGTGGAGTCAGGTGGATGTCGCCCTTGAACCCGGCCTTGACCATGAGCGGCAGCAGGCCGGAGTGGTCGATATGGGCGTGCGTGACCAGCACGAAATCCAGTTTGTCCGGATCGTACAGGGCGCGTTCCCGGTTGCGTTCCTCAATGGCGGCGTTGCCCTGGTGCATGCCGCAATCCACGGCAAAGCGGCAATGTTCGGTCTCCACTACGTAGCACGAACCGGTGACGGTGCGGGCGGCTCCAAGAAATTTGATCTTCATGCACATTCCTTATGACAAGACTATATGGAGGCAGATTCCCCAGCCAAGGGTGTCGCGTTATTTTGTTGCACAGGGGGCGCGACATGAAAGTTCATGCTATTTACACTCTGCGCAGGCGCGGGTAAACCTTGGAGTTTGCAGCAACGACCTTGAGAGTAAACCCCTTGATTTGGAGAGGCAACGTATGTCCAATGGACGACAGTATTTGATCGACTCACTGTCCATGCAGGAGTCGTGGCGGCTTTTTCGCATTATGGCCGAAATCGTGGACGGTTTCGAGGAAATGAACGACGTGGGTCCGGCCGTATCCATCTTCGGTTCGGCCCGGTCAACTCCCGATGAGAAAATTTACGACATCACACGCGAGTTGGCCGGGCACCTGGTCAGAAGCGGATTCGATATTATCACAGGTGGCGGCCCCGGACTCATGGAGGCCGCCAACAAGGGGGCACAGGAGGCCGGAGGGCGTTCCATCGGCCTGCATATCGAACTGCCTTTCGAACAGAAATCCAATGACTACTTGGATGTCAAAGCCAAATTCAGGTACTTTTTCATCCGCAAGGTCATGTTCGTCAAATATGCCACGGCCTATGTTGCCATGCCTGGTGGTTTCGGTACGCTGGACGAGCTTTCCGAGGCCCTGGTGCTGATACAGACCCGGCGTATCAAGCCTTTTCCCATCGTGCTTTTTGGCAGCGAATTCTGGGGCGGCCTTCTTGGTTGGTTCAAGACGCAACTTGTCAAGGACGGCTTCATAAATCCGGACAATCTGGAGTTGATGCATGTCAGCGACGACCCCGAAGAAGCCGCAGCCTACATACGCAAGCATGTTGTGGTTTAACAGACAGTTGCAAAAGGCACGACAGCTGTTTGCTTTGTAAGGTTTCAAGCCCGCATGTATGGGGAGGAGTGCGTTGCGGGCTTGAAATTTTCTCGCGTCCAGCTCTCGCACGGTTTTGAACCGGCAGCGGGAGGAGCGGTTGGAAAAGGCTCTGGGTGAGGCGGCTCAAGAGCTTCTGAAATATTCAAGACAAGGGATATTCAAATTTTGGCCAACCAGAAAAAAGCCTATATCTACGGCCTTGTCACGGTCCTGCTTTGGAGCACGGTGGCAACCGCCTTCAAGCTGACGCTGGCGCATCTGGACCATATCCAGCTGCTGCTTTATGCCATGCTCACGTCCACACTGGTTCTGACACTGGTGCTGAAAGCACAGGGGCGTCTGGGGCTGCTTTTTTCCTTCACCCCCCGGCAGTATCTTGTTTCCGCCGGATTCGGTTTTCTCAATCCCTTTCTTTATTATCTCATTCTTTTCAAGGCGTACGATCTTTTGCCCGCGCAGGAGGCGCAACCGCTGAACTATACCTGGGCCGTGGCCCTGGCCTTGCTGTCCATTCCTCTGTTGGGGCAGAAAATGCGTTTTACCGATTTTGCGGCCACATCCATCTGCTACGCCGGGGTGGTGGTCATCTCCACGCGCGGCGATCTGGCCGGATTGCATTTCGCCAATCCCTTCGGAGTGTTTCTGGCCTTGGCGAGCACGGTCATCTGGGCGCTGTACTGGATATTCAACACCAAGGACACCCGCGACCCCGTGGCCGGACTGCTGCTGAATTTTTTGTTCGGCCTGCCCTGGATTATCGTCTGCACGTTTTTCTTTTCCTCGTTTTCCCTTCCGTCCTGGAGCGGGCTGGCGGGTGCCGTTTACGTGGGCACCTTTGAAATGGGCATAACCTTCGTTACCTGGCTGATGGCGCTCAAAAACAGCGAAAATACGTCCAAGGTCGGCAACCTTATTTTCATTTCTCCGTTTTTGTCCCTGGTTTTCATCAGCCTGTTTCTGGGGGAGGCCATTCTGCCTTCGACCTTTGCGGGGTTGGGGCTGATCATGTGTGGTCTAGGTGTCCAGAAAATCAGGCGGTAGGATTAAGTCGCGCGATTTTCACTTCGGGCGGCGGAGCTTTGCTTCGCGCCGCCGACATCGCCATCAATTTTCTGCCCCGCTTGGCGAAGGGGTTCCCCACTCTCGGCGAAAACAGGTAGAAGCCTACGGTTTTTTCGGAGACTTTTGCAGCAGGTTTACGATTTTCCGGTGGCCTTGGGCTTTGGCAATGTCCAAGGGGGTTTCGCCGTTGCTAGCTTTCATGTCTTTTTGCGCTCCCTTTTGCAGGAGGAGTGCGACGACTTTGGCGTGCCCTGCGTGCGCCGCGACATGGAGGGGCGTCGCGCCGTGATTGTCTTTTTCGTTTGGCTGCGCGCCGTGGGCGAGCAGGACGTGGACGACTTCGGCGTGCCCGTTTTGCGCCGCGAAATGGAGTGGCGTCGCGCCGAATTTCTTGTCCTTTCCGTTCGGCTGCGCGCCTTTGGCGAGCAGGACTTGGACGACCTCGGGGTGCCCGTTTGCCGCCGCGATGTGGAGTGGCGTTGCGCCGTATTTCTTGTGTTTTACGTCTATTTCAGCTTTGCATTTGAGCAGGGCTTGGACGATTTCGGTGTGCCCTTTTCCCGCCGCGACAAAGAGTGCGGCCTGGTCGCGATTGTCTTTTTCGTCCGGCTGAGCGCCGTTGGCGAGCAGAACTTCAGCGACCGCGGCGTGCCCTGCGTGCGCCGCGGTATGGAGTGGTGTGCTGCCCTGTATATTCTTTTCGTTTGGATCAGCGTCGTGGGCGAGCAGGACTTCGCAGACTTTGGCGTGCCCACCCAGTGCCGCGGCGTGGAGTGGTGTGGCGGCCTTTTCATTCTTTTCGTTTGGCTGAGCGCCTTTGGCGAGCAGGGCTTGGACGATTTCGGCGTGCCCTTCGTGCGCCGCGAAATGAAGTGGGGTCATGCCGAATTTCTTGTCCTTTTCGTTCGGCTGCGCGCCTTTGGCGAGCAGGACGTGGACGACGTCGGCGTGCCCTTCGTGCGCCGCGATGTGGAGTGGCGTTGAGCCAATTTTTTCGTGTTGTGCGTTCGGCTGCGCGTCGTTGGCGAGCAGGACTTCGGCGACTTCGGCGTGCCCGTTCATCGCCGCGAGATGGAGTGGCGTCGCGCCGAAGCTCTTGTCCTTTCCGTCCGGCTGCGCGCCGTTGGCAAGCAGGATTCGTGCCGCTGGTGCGTTCCCGAAAAACGCGGCTCCCAACAGGGCCCCTAATGCTTCGACGGGAAAGGTTTGCAGGAGTTGCGGGGTGATGATTTCCCCCAGGGTCTGGTGGAGATTTTCATGGACAAGCGCGGGCAGGGCAATGTCGACCCGTTGGGTGAGGAAGCGGGTGAATTTTTCGTGCAGGAAAGACGCCTGAAGAGCTTCCGGGAGTGTCGGGTTTTCCAGGGCCGAGGCCAAGCCAGCCGTTGCCTGGAAGATACGGGGGGCAAGGAACGGGGCGCGGCAATCTTTCAGAAGGTCGAAGTTCGCCTGGTCGAGGATCTGCGCACCGAATGCAGCGGTTGCTTCGCCTGCCTTGACGAGTATTCCGCCTGCTTCGAGGAGGAGGGTTTGGCGGAAGCTTTTCCCGTGGTCTGTTTCTGGCTCGACGCTGAGAAAGTCGGCCAGGCCGTCCCAGAACTGTTGGAGCGTGTCTTTTTCCGCGCCTGCCGGGCCGGTTTTGTATTCGTCCGCAAAGCCCGTGAACACGCGCTGGAAAAAGTCGGCGCAGCGGATGATGCGGCGGGCGTAGTCCTGCTCGGCTTCATCCTGGCTCCGGTCCCAAAGGCGTTTGGCGAACCATGCTCGTTCTTCGGGGTGCAGGAAGAGGTTGTTGCAGGCGCGATCTCCCTTTTTTGCGAACAGGAGGAAGAATGTTTCGCCCAGGAGGTCCGGTTCCAGCTTGGGGAGTTCGTGGTTTGCAGGGGCGGCAAGGATGTTTCCCGCCAGGGGGAGGCTTTGGGAGAAATCCGGACGCAGGTTTTGGGGGAGCCAGGAGGTGTCGGGAACTATGCCGTCGCAGGCTGTGGCGGCGGCAATGAGGATGCCTGCCGCGCGGCCAGCGTGGGGGTGTTGCGTGTCTTGCCAGGGGAGGCGGTTTTTGCTTTCCAGATAGTGGGCGATGAGGTGGAGCCTGCCGGTTCCTGGAGCCGGCAGGCTCTGGCCCTCTTGCAGGCAGAGGCCGCACATGATGGCGAAAAGGGGGCGCCGCAAGGCGGCGTCCTGCATGAGCCACCGCACCATGGCCTCGACGCCCTGGCCCTGCCCGCCGGAGACGAATTCGACAATGGAGCGGAGGTCGGATTCCGTGGGCGGGGAAAGGGACAGGGGATCGTCCTGGTAGTAAAAGGCCAGCATATCGGAAGTGCGGGAAGGCGAGTCGAAAACGTTTTGCCAGGCCGGGGCAGAGGCTATTCGGGATTTGTTCGGGACGTGGCGGTCGAGCACCAGGACGCGGACCTTGGCCCGGCACAAGGCGTTGGGGCGGGCCAAGGCGTTTATGATGAAGGGCAGGAGGCGTTTGATGAAATCCTGCCGGGCAAAGGCGTAGTCTATGACGATAAGGGTTTGGCCGGTGGGGCGCCATGTGTTCCACTCTTCCCATGATTCGTCGTCGGGAAGGAAGCCTGCGGTCCAGCCGCCGCAATGGTTGTCCAGGAAGTGGAGCAGGAGGCGGGTTTTGCCTGTGCCGCCGGGGGCGCTCACGGTCCACCAGGAAAAATCGGCATCGGTATCGAGAAAGGCCTGGAGCTGCTCCAGCTCGCGGCTTCTTCCCTGGAAGGGGACGCCGCGCGACTTTGCAAGCAGGAGTTGATCGCCCGTGGGCGGGGCACCGTGCCAGGGCATGGTGCTAAGCCGGGGCTGCGCGTCCAGGGCGAGGAGGTCCCTGATCTCGTCCAGGGCCTTTCGGGTTTCCCCATGAAGCTCGTCCATGTGCCCCAGGAGCCACTGCTGGAATTCTTCCAGGTCGTCCTTGTCCAGAAGGTCGATGCTGTCGGCAGCCGCGTGTTCGTTCGGGGAGGGCGACGCGGCGAGGGCACGCAGTTTTTCGCAGAGGGCGGGGATTTTTTTTTGCAGTGTTTGGCAACTGAAAATATGGACGATGACGGATTTGACCCAGTTCTTAATTCGTGTTTCGGCCCATGCCGTGGCAAGGTTGCAGCTTTTTTCCACCACCGGGATGACGATGCCCCTGTAGACAAACTTGGCGGCAAGGCCCGGAACGCCGATATCCTTCAGCCCTTCCACGAAAACGTCCGCAATGGCTTTCCGGCGGATCAGGTCCTTGAGTTCCGGGAGGTTGGCCAGCTCTTCGAGCAGTTGCCGGATGCCTTCGGGGAGTTGCGGCCCGGCGTCTTCGGCTGTGGGGAACAGGGGATGCGGATTGGCGAGGTCCATGGGGTGTCCTTTGTGGGGCGTCCTTTGTTGTTGCCGGGGCTGGATTTTTGGACTTTCTGCACAGGTACTTACGATTGAATATTACGCAGGGGGCGGCTTGATACAAGGGAAAAGTGGCATCCTTATAGTACCAAAGCGTAGGCACCCTAATCCGCATATGTTTGCCCACGTTGCGCGTCTTTCGCTTTTGTGAAATTTCAAAAAGTTCTGGAAGGGGGAGCGCGAGGGGGAGAACCTCTTTCAAGAGGGTTCCCCCTCGCAATTTCTTTTAATTTATTATTCTTCGGCCTTTTTGCTCACATCCTCCGCCCTGCCTGTAAGCGGGATTTTGAACTGAATACCCAGGCTGAGATCGCGATTCCAGGCAACTATTCCGGCGGCACTGGAGATGATTTCCTCGATATTGAAGGAAAATTCGGAGAGTTGGACGGTTGCGCCGACAGGCGGCAGTCCGTTTTCCTCTCCCATGAGGATGTCTATTTTCATGCCCAGGTCGCTGAGGTCTTCCAGAGAGCAATAATATTCATTGTCGAGCCAGTGCATGGTGCAGGTACCGATGTCCACACCATAGCGTTCGGCCTGGCGTTTATTCATGAGTGCGCTCCTCGCATTTTTGGAATCTGCGCTGGACGCAGGTCCAGACCAGAGCAACGGTTGCGGCGGCGGCAAAGCCTATGAGCCAGCCGCCCATGACATCGGTGGGGTAGTGCTTGCCCAGGTAGACGCGGGAGAAGCCGGTAACGAGCGGCAGCAGGAACAGCCAGGGGCGCAGGCGCGGCCAGAGCAGCATGGACATGACCGCGGCGGCCATGGAGTTGGCCGAATGGCCGGACACGTAGGAGTTGCCGCGCTTGTCGGTTTGTTTGAAGTCCTGAGGGCGACGTTGCCATTGGCCCTCGTCCTGGAAATACGTTCCGGCAATGGCATTGAGGGGGCGGACTCTGCCAAAGCGTTTTTTTAGGACGCCGGTTGACAGGTCGGCCAGCCCCACGGCGGCGACGACGATAAAGACGGTAAGGGCCTTTTTCCAGCCGAATTCGAGAAAGAGCCAGGCAAAGGCGAGGATGCCTGCCCCCCAGAGGAGCCAGGGGTTTGATGCCACGGGCATGAGAAAATCGAACAGGGGGTTGCGTATTCCCTGGTTGATCCATATTTGCGCGGCGAGGTCCCAGGCAGGGGTGGCAAAAGGAATAGTCATGGTTAGAATCCCATATCCTGATTGATGAGAATGACATGAATTCTGTGTTTCGGGTTGGATTTTTCCGTTATTCCCCATACATTGCAGATGCGGTCGGGGCTGTCGCAATCCATACAGTAGCCTGTTTTGCTGCAGGGGGTTTTGCGGTTCAGGCGCATTGCGTTGACCGGTGCGGCATATTCCTTTACGCGGTGCATGGCTTCTTCCAGACTGGATACGATTTTGTTGCGGCCCACGAGGATGACGCAGTGGCGCGGTCCGTATGCAAAGGCGGCCACGCGATTTCCCGTGCCGTCGAGGTTGACCAGTTGGCCGGATTCGGTTAGGGCGTTCGTCCCTGTGATGAAAAGATCGGCGAGCAGGGCCTGCCGACGGCGTTCGAGACGCTCTTCCACTGGAGGAGTCGTGTCGTAGGTGTCCAGAACGGCCAAGTCGCCGCGTTCCCTGAGGGCGGCGTACAAACCGCTGTCCACCACTGTCGTGGAGCCGCCAAAGGCGATGGTTTCCGGGGCGAGCAGCGGGAGGATGGTGCCAAGCACCAACTCTTTGGCCTGCCCGGGTGTTTCCACCACATGGGCGGCGAAATGATTTTTTTCCAAAGCTTTTGCTGTTTGCTGCAGGCGTATGGACCAGTATTGCGTAACAGGCGTGGTCATCTGGTTCTCCGTGTTCTGGTTTTCCAAGGGGGGCGGTCATCGGGCATGAAGCAGGGTATTGTCCTTCCCCGCAGGGAGGGTCTGCTTTTTGTTCCGGACGACGTGGCGCCAGGATAACCGCAGGGGCGGATGCTTTACAAGCGTTGTCTGCTCATGGCAGAAGAGATAAAACCACACGGTTTGAAAACTTGACTATTGAACTTATCCGGGATAACAAGACGTGTTCAACTTATGAGCAGGAGATAATTCATGAAACGCACATATCAACCGAGCAAAATCCGTCGAGCCCGCACCCTGGGATTTCGGGCCCGTATGAAAACCCGCACCGGTCGCGCAATCATCAATCGGCGTCGTGCCAAGGGCCGCAAACGGCTGGCCGGCTAGTTTTTTCCGCAAGCAACAGGCTGAAAACTTCATCGGAGTTTGCAGCCTGTTTTGCGTCGGGCCGGAGAAATTTTTCCGAGTATTTTGTGGTATTCGCCTTGCCGCAAACGCAGGGTGGGACATGGCGGCTGGGATTTGCCGTTTCCAAGAAGAACGGCTGTTCTCCCCGTCGCAACCGCATCAAGCGGGTTGTTCGGGAGTTTTTCAGGCTGCATCAGGATGTGCTCGATGTTCCCTGCGACTATGTTATAGTCCCCAAAAAGACCTTGCAGGGAAAACCCATCGGGCTGGCCCTTGTGACCGACGATTTGTTGTCGCTTCTTCAGCGTATCCGGGCGTATTGTAACGCGTCCGGGGCGTCTTTCGGGGGCAAATCAAACTCAACGTCGAGGCCTCAGGCAGGGTAGAACGCATGCGTATCCTTTTTATCGGTCTTGTACGCTTCTATCAGCTTGCCATCTCTCCCATGTTCCCGCCTTCGTGCAGGTTCCGGCCAACCTGCTCCGAATACGCGGTGGAGGCGCTCACACGGCACGGGTGCGTCCGCGGTCTCTGGCTTACGTTCAAGCGTCTTGTTCGTTGCCATCCATTTTGCCGAGGCGGTTACGACCCCGTGCCTTAACCCGTGGCTTCGCATGGCCTCCGGCGATGCGTCCGCCGCGCCCAAAAGAGAGCGATCCGTCTACCATGGATACAAAACGTGTTCTTCTGGCTACGGCCTTGTCTTTTCTCGTTATAGTCACCTGGAGTTATTTCTTTACTCCCGAACCCCGGCCCGCACCCCAGCAGGCAGGCTCTCAGCAGGTATCCCAGGCCCCGGCCGCCCAGGTCAGCCCCGATTTTCCCGGTGCAGCGGCTGCGGAAAAAAATTCTCCCGCCACCTTTGTTCCCACGGACGGCAAATCCATCACCGTGGAAACTCCGCTTTATGTGGCCCAGCTGAATACTCAGGGGGGGGTACTTGAGCACTTTACGCTGCAAAAGTACAAGCAGACCATCGCCAATGATTCGTTGCATATTGATCTGGTCAGCAAGCAGGCGGCGTCCGTTGCCCCACTGGGGGTCATCTACAACGGGCTGCCCACATGGAACAAGGGGCAATGGTCCTTCGACGGTTCCGATTCGACCAGCCTGAGCGGTACGGACGCAAGCGTTCTGCGTTTCGTCTGCCGCATCGGCGGGATGGAGCTTGTGCGCGAGCTTACCTTCCATGCGGATTCCTACCTTATCGAGGAAACCCTCCGGCTTCAGAATCTTTCGGGCGCCCAGGCCCAGTCACGCGTGACCTTCACCCTGGCTTCCACCGGGCTGGCTCCGAAAGACGACAGTTACAACCACACCCGCGTCGCCTGGCTGAACAATGACGGACTGACCGAAGAAAAAGACGTGGACGATGCCAAAGAAGGCATTCTTGGCGACAACGGCCTGTTGTGGGGCGGGCTGCAAAGCAACTATTTTCTCATGGCTCTGGCGCCCGAAACCTCGGACGCCGTGTTCAAGGCAAAGTACGTTGACGACGTGTACCGTCTGGGCGTTGAGAAGGGCGGCCTTCTTGTCGAACCAGGGATGGAGACCACGGTGGTCAACGATTACTACATCGGTCCAAAGGAGGAGGAATACCTGCAAGGCGCGCCCAACCAGATTTCCCGCGCCGTTGACTTCGGATTCTTCGATTTTCTCGCCAAACCTTTGCTCATCGGGTTGAACTGGTTTTACAGTTATGTCGGCAACTATGGTGTGGCCATCATTTTGTTGACCGTATGTATCAAGATTCTGTTCTGGCCGCTTTCGCACAAAAGCTACAAGTCCATGAACAAGATGAAGAAAATTCAGCCCATGATGACCAGGGTGAGGGAAAAGTACAAAGACGACCGCCAGAAAATGAACCAGGAAATGATGCAGCTGTACAAGACGTACAAGGTCAATCCTGCTGGTGGTTGCGTTCCCATGCTGATTCAGATTCCGGTCTTTTTCGGCCTGTATCAGGCATTGCTCGGTTCCATCGAGCTGCGCCATGCCGTGTTCATCAAATACCTTCCCTTTACAGATTATATCTGGCTGGCGGACCTTTCCGCCAAAGACCCGTTTTACATCACTCCGCTGATCATGGGCGCAACCATGTTTCTTCAGCAAAAGCTGACCCCCTCGCCGGGAGACCCGACACAGGCGAAGATCATGCTCTTCATGCCGGTGATCTTCACATTCATGTTCCTGAACTTCCCCTCGGGACTCGTGGTCTACTGGCTGGTTAACAACGTTCTCTCCATCGGGCAGCAATGGTTGATGCTCCGCAAAGCCTAATGTTCAGGATCAGCGGCCCTGCAAGGAGTGTTTAATGAGTGGCTACAAGGAATTCACTGGAAAAAATCTTGACGAGGCCATCCAGCAGGCATGCGCCCATTTTGATTTGCATCGTAACAAACTTGAGATTGAAATAGTCAGCGGCGGTTCTTCCGGCATCTTCGGATTGGTCGGCAAGAAAAAGGCCATTGTCAAAGCCCGTCCGCGTGCGGCGGCCTCGGTGGAAGAAACAAAACCCGCTGCGGCTCCTTCCGGGGATAATGGCAGCAGGAACGGTCAGAAGAACGACGTGTCGTCCGCTTCTTCCGCCGACAATGGTGGAGCCAGGAACGGACAGAAGAACGAAGCGGCCGCTCCGCGAAAAAATGGCAATCAGCGTACCGGCAAGCCGGCCGTCAAAAAGAACAACAGGCCTGCCCCCAGAAGGGACAGCCCGCCTGCTCCGAGAAAAGAGGTTCAGCCGCCTGCCGTGAAAACGGAGTCCGTGCTTGCGATACAGGAAGAGTCTCCTGCCGACAGACAGCCGTTGGTTGACCCCCGTGCCAAGGATTTCGAAGTGCCTTCCATGGGAGGCGAGTTCAGCGGGAATGTCGTTTCGACATTGACCACCACCCTCCAGGAAAAGCCTCTGGAGAATCCGGCTCTGCACAAGCTTATCCACACGGCTGTAACCATGATGATCGAGCCGATTGTGGACGTTCCTCCCATACAGATATTCCAGACTCCCGACCGCATCAAGGTGCTCATCGAGGACGACGATCAGGCCGGACTGCTCATCGGACGTGAAGGGCAGACCCTCAACGCCCTGCAGTATCTGGTCAACCGTATCGTGGCCAAACAGTGGGAAGAACCTCTCAAGGTGCAGATCGACGCCGGACAGTATCGCGAGCGCCAGGACGACAAGCTGCGCCAGCTCGCCTTCTTTCTGGCCGACAAAGTCAAGGCCAACGGCCGTCCTCAAAGCACCAAGCCGCTGTCGTCCTATCATCGCCGGGTCGTTCACCTGGCTCTGCAGAACGACGAACAGATCGCCACCCGCAGCAAGGGTGACGGCCCGCTCAAGCGAGTGCTGATTCTGCCCAAGCGCGAAAACGGTCGCCAGAACCAGCGGTAGCTCTTTCCCGACGAATAGACGTGCCTTAGCTAAGGCTGCGAAAACGAATAAAAAATCCCCGGTGCTTTCCAAGCGTCGGGGATTTTTTTGTGGATGTCACACCCAGTCGCGATGTTCAGCCACAATTCCTTGTCAGCACCGTCAGCCGCCGATCGTCCCTTTGATGTGGAGTACCATTAAACAGGTCAGATAATCGAGCACCTCACTGGTGAGTTCCGCCTCGTCCCGGGTATAGTTTGACTGTGTTTGTATATATCGATAAGGATAATCAAAATCATATCATCAAGTTGAATTTGTTAGTATTTACTCGTGAGTTAAGCACAGCACAACGGCATTTTCACTTTGAGTGGGGCACACGGTGTACAAGGAAGAAAGTTCAGGCGTGAGCACTGCATCCTCAGCATCTCCTGCATCGGCAACATCGGGGCCTTCGACGTCGGGAGAGAACCCGTCCATGTTTATGGAACGGGAAAATTATTTGGTAAATCCTGGGGAGCTTTTTACGAGGCCCCCCCCATGCCCCGAGCATTCTGGATATCGCATCCGCAATGAGGTCTCCCAAAATTACGGAAAAGGTTTTGCCGAAGTTTTGAAACTGCATTCCGGTTTGAACGTCGCTTTTTGCGATTATTATTTTGAGGATGCATTGCGTGTGGAAATGTGTGGTGGGGTGAACGACTCTCTTCGCTTTTTCTTTCTTCTTAGGGGAACGTTTGAGCGGAACCATCCGGACGGATTGTTTTCCGAAACGATTAGCCCCGGGGATATCTGGCTTGTTCAGGGACAGGAAAGGGCGATTGCAATTCAACCCGCGCGAGTGACATACAAAGGGATGTATATTGAAATGCCCCGGCCGGTTGTGGAAGCCTGGCTTGAAGGTGCGGCCTGCGATACAAAATTTTTGGAAAAATTGATGGAAGGGTTGCAAACCCCAAAGCAGTGCGACACGAAAAAAGTAAAAAGTATTGCCCGCTCCATTGCCAACAGCCACCCCGTCGTGCAGATGGTGAACAGCCTTTATTCCTACAGACGCGATACAATGTATGAGCAACTCCGCTTTGAAGCTCTTTCCATCGACATTCTTGCCGAGTTCTTGAATATAAACACGTCGCGTCACCATTGTAGACGCGGTGATTCTTCGCTTCGAAGAAAAGCGGTGGGCGACGCCCGGGATATTCTCGACGAAGAATGGGAAGTCCCCCCAACCATTGGGGAATTGGCACGTCGTGTCGGGGTGAACGAATGCTATCTCAAAAAGGACTTCAAGGATGAAATCGGCCTGTCCATAGGGGAATATGTGCGCAAAATTCGTATGGAAAAAGCACGTAAGCTGATTGAGTCGGGGATATATTCGATTTTGCAGGTTTCTCTTTTTGTTGGCTATTCCAATCCAAGCCATTTCAGCAACGCATTTAAACGGTACTATGGGCGGCTACCGTCGTTTTATGCATCGGAGGTGAGATCAAAAAAAGAGAGGCCATTTTTTATAAGGTTAGGCAGGCGTGTATGACAGGCAGCTTATAAGTTTGTGCTTTTCGGACTCCAAACTGAAGGGCACTACTTCAGTTCCCATTATCAGGCGTGATGCTATGAGGGAATTCGGTAGAAAATCACAAGCTGGCATTTGCCCTAGCATCTATTTTAACGCCGTATTTTGTTTTGTTCTCTTTGCAGAGGATCATCTGGCAAGGGAAGAAGCAAACGTCGAATTCTGGAGATAAGGGAATAATTCCTGGTCGGCATAGTACGTTCCCGATTCGGGGAGACATTAATATACTTATCCCAAATAAACGCATAGTTGGTTTAACTTATTAACAAGGAACTGATTATGCTTCCCCCCTTACCTTTGTTTGTCTCAAAGAAAAAAAATTGTCCACTCGGAAAGAAAATTGTCTCCGCACTTTGTGCGTTTGTTCTGGTATTTGTGCTCGTGGGAGATGTTTTTGCCGATGATGCCTACGAAGAAGTTGAACCCGATACAGTGCGTCTGGATACCGTAAAGGTAACCGCGAACAAAATGGAGGAAGATCTCAAGGACGTGCCGCAGAGTATTACCGTTTTTGACGAGGCCGAACTGGAGGAGCGGGGGATTCAGAATATCGAGGATGTTGTGGAAGCCATCCCCGGCATGTTTATTTCCACCAATATGGGGATGGACATCAATTTCCGTGGGCTCAACCCATCCTTGCTTACGGACAACAACCCTGTAGTTATCTATATCGACGGCATTCCATACAGCACGAAGCTGGGCTTTGATCTCGCCCTGGTCAATGTGCAGCGGGTGGAAGTGCTGCGTGGACCGCAAGCCGCGCTTTACGGTAGAGACGCCCTCGGTGCGGTCATCAACGTCATCACAAAAGACCCGACCAATGAATGGACCGGGAAGGTCGGTGCCGAGTACGGCAATATGAATAAGGTGCTGGGACAGTTCGCCATCAATGGGCCGATTCTTGACGACAAGCTTTTTGTGGGATTTACCGGGCAGTACACCCAGAACGACGGTTGGATCAAGAACGACTATCCCGGCATGAATGAGAATGCCGACAGAGAACGTGACATGTGGTTCAACGGACAGGTGTTTTATACGCCAACCGAAAGATTGCGCATACGTTTGTCCCTGATTCACAGTTTCGACAAATACCATTCACGGGATGAATACGGAATCTCCGGGAGAACTGATCTTGACGAGTTTGACCGTGATGATGCCGAGCATATTCGTTTTGAGGTGCCATCCTGGTATCAGGTTGAAACCAATGGGCAGAGTTTGGCCGCATCCTACGAGTTCGATGCTTTTACGCTGCACTCCCTGACCACGCACAACAATCTGCAAAACAACTCACAATTCGACAGGGATCAATGTGATGCGGAGAAATATCTTGGGGCGAGAGGATTCGAGGACACTTCGACCGACACCTGGGGGCAGGAACTGCGGATGGCGAGCAACAACAGCAAGGGGTTTCGTTGGACTGGCGGGTTGTATTACGATTATTCCATCTGGAAACAAGGTCCCACAGGTGTGGCAGGACCTTTTTACAGCCAGGGGCAGCTTGTGGGGACTTTCGTAAGTGATAGCGAATCCACACAACATGCCAGTACGTATGCCGCGTTTGCACAGACCACGATTCCCTTGTGGAGTGATGTTTTCGAGTTGACCCTGGGGGGCCGTTATCAACGTGTGCGCAAGGATATTGATCTTTCCTCGTACATGAATTTCGGGGGGCCGCAAGGGGCACCTATGTACAGCCTTGATGCCGAAAAAACCTGGGACGCCTTTTTGCCCAAAGCCGCCCTGACCTACATCATAGATGACAATTGGACCACCTATGTATCCTACTCCAAGGGATATATGCCCGGTGGGTTCAATTCGTGGGCCGGGTCAGGGGATGAAGACGACAACTCCTTTGAACCGGAATTTTCCACAAACTACGAATGGGGGCTTAAAGCCAGCTATAATACAATTCGCATGGCCTTGGCCGTGTTTTATATGGATATTGATGATATCCATATTGTCAAAAACGTGGACGATATGGCCGTGACGTCCAATGGAGAAAAGGCGCACTCCACCGGGGCTGAGCTTGAGGTGAAATATTTCCCCATTGATTCTTTGGAACTGAGCACTGCCATGAGCGTCATAGAAGCCAAGTATGATGAATTCGACACGGGAACCAAAAACCGGTCCGGCGAAGATATCGAATCGACTCCGTCGTACAGTCTTCGTTTTGGCGTAGGGTATACTGATCCATCCGGGCTGTACGGCAGGGCGGATGTCAGGCATATCGGGAGTGTCCAATACGTACAGGACTATGACAAAGCCGATCCGTACACGGTGGTGGATATGAAAGTCGGATACCGCTTTTCGGATTGGGATATCTATGCCTTTGCCAAAAATCTGGCTGATGAAGAATACATCAATGCGATTAAAGTCAGTTCCATGGCGACAAGAGTCGGATACGGCGAACCCAGAACATTTGGGCTGGGCGTGAAGTATTATTTTTAGGCCAGCGTGCATCCTTTCGTTGGATGAAAGCAATAAAAAGAACCCCGGTTGGCTATGACCGGGGTTCTGTGGTTTTCGTAGTGGCCGGTATTTTTAAGCGCGGGAAGAACCACCGGAAGTTGGCTTTTTTTTTACTTACACCCCTCGCTCCAGCAAAAAATCTGTGAGTTCCCGGTCCGTGCCCTTGATGTGGCTTGTCCACCAGTCCGTGAGGAAGTCGAGGACTTCGCGGGTAAGCTCTTTTTTATCCTCTGTGTAGGCAATAAGGAATTCGATGGATCTCTCCGTGAATTCGCGGTGTTTTTCCTTGTGTTCCGCTGTGTGCGGGAAGTCGTATTCCAGCATCAGCTTTTCTTCCGTGGCGAAATGGTAGTTGGTGTAGTCGCTGATGCCGGTGATTATGGATGACAGCACGTCCTTGTCCTTGCCGTTCATGTGGGCGGAGTACAGCTCGTTGATCATCGTGGTGAGCTTTTTATGCTGTTCGTCGATTTCACTGACGCCGGTCATCAGGTTGTCGCACCAGGTAATGTGCCCCATGGCGGCCCCTCCTATTTTTCCTGGGCATCTGGTTTGCGTGTGGCAACTATGAACACGGGGTTCAGCCCTTTCATTTGCATGTCGCCTGCCAGGGGGCGCGAGAGGCTGCCTTGAATCTGGGTGATGGAAACCGGCCATCCCATGTCGGTCAGATGCCGCTTTGTCTCATTGAGTGAATCCAGCAGGATGCAGTGCGTGGTCAGTCTGCCGCCTGATTTGAGGCGTTTGCAGGCTGTTTCCAGCACGCCGTTGTGTCCGGCAATGCCGCCGCCGATAAAGATGCGGTCCGGGTCGGGCAGTTGCTCGAAGCATCCGGGAGCCTCACCCAGTACGGGATGGACCAGGTAGGCACCGGTACGCCGGATGTTTTCCTTGATGAAGTCGTAGCGGCGCTGCTCGCGTTCGATGGCGTAGACAGCGCCGTTGCGGGCGAGCACGGCGGCTTCGATGGAAACCGCGCCGCAGCCTGCGCCGATATCCCATACGACAGCATCTGTCTTGATGGAGAGGGTTGCCAGTCCGGCGGCCCGGACAGGGCCTTTGGTGATGAGTCCTTGTTCTCGCAGAAAATCATCGTCCGGGATGCCCAGGCGCAGGGGCACGGAGGGAACGGATGTACGTTCCAGGACCACGAAGTTGAGCGGGGAAAAATTTTGCGTGGCGGCGTGGCCCAGGTTGTACTTGCCCACGCGTTCCAGTTCGCTTTCCAGGTCCTCGAAGACCCACATGCCGAAGTTGCCTGCACCGCGTTCCAGCATGGCCTTGGCAATGGCGGCCGGGGAGTTGTCCGCATCCGTGAACACGGCGACCATGTCGGTATGGGTGAGGGCGGCGAAGACGGGGGCGAAGTCGCCGCGACCATGCAGGGAAACCAGGGTGATGTCGTGCCAGGGGATGCCCAGGCGTGCGGCCGCGGTTTGCAGTGTGGTCACACCGGGCATGATACGCACGTTTTCCCGGCCCAGTTCTTCGACGATGCGTTTGCCGATGCCGTAGAACAGGGGATCGCCATCGGCCATGACCATGACTTTGCGACCGGCTGCAGAATGCTCGCGGATGATGTTGAGAATGGACTGCAGCGGCGAGACAATAAGCACACGTTCTCCAGCAAAGTCCGGGAACGACTCCAGTTGGCGTTTGCCGCCCACCAGTACGTCGGCGTTTTCAATGCGCTCGCGAACCAACTGGGACAGCTGACTGGGATTCAGGCCCAGGCCTATGACATCAACAATCACGAATCGCTCCTTTTCATTTCCAACGTATCCAAAAGTTTTCCTTCAAAGTCAAAAAGTGTGTATGCCACATCAACCCTGCCCAGGGCAAAGTCGAAAGAGGCCTGTACCGCGCGCTGCATGACGGCTCGCAGAGCGGCGTTCCGGGCCGGATCGTCACGGATCATTTCCAGCGCGCCCATGGCGGTGACGGACTGGGCTGTCTGTTCGCAGGTTTCCGGCCGGATGCCTGAGTCGGCAAACCACCGGGCCAGTGCGGCGAAGTCCAGGCGGGAATCCGCTGCGTGGGTGTAGTCGAAGCGCAAGGCGTGTTTGACCAGTTTGCCGAAAAAAACACTCCAACGTACCGAGGTGAAACCGTGGGCCGGGGCCTCTTCCATGGAGAATCGGAAAAAATCGGCAGCCTGGATGGTACCGAGTCCGGGCCAGCCGGGTGTGTATTCGCGGAAAAAACGTTCACTGCGCCCGCCCGTGGTGAAGGCGATGTCCGTAAGTCCTGCCTGTCGGGCCACGGACAGGCCCTGGCGGATGGTGGCGCGCCAGGCGTCGTGGCTGAACGGTTTGACCGTGCCCCTCGTGCCCAGGATGGAAATTCCGCCCACGATGCCCAGACGGGGGTTCATTGTTTTGCGGGCGATGCGTTCGCCGTCCGGCACTTCGATGGTGATTTCCAGAGGAGCGGACGATCCGGCCAGGTCAAGGACTTCCTGCACGGCCAGGGATATCTGCTCGCGGGGGGACGGGTTGATGGCCGGTTCTCCAGGCGGCACGGGCAATCCTGGCAATGTGACGCGTCCCACGCCCGGACCGCCGCGCAGGACAATGGAGCCGGGGGCGTCTTCGGGCGGGGAAAGATATTTTGCATGAACCATGATGACCGCCTTGTGCGTGGCGTCGGGGTCGTCGCCGCCGTCCTTGATGATGGTAGCAACGGCCGAGCCGTTTTCCATGCACAGATCGTGCAGGGGAACGGACAGCCGTTTTCTCGGAGCATCGGATTGGGACGGCAGAGGCGTGTCGATGTATCGCGCTTCTTCGCTTCCGCCTGCCGCCTGCACCTTGGATACAGGCAGTCCCAGCAACAGGGCTGCTGCGGCTTTGGCACCGGCTGCGGCGGCCGTACCCGTGGTGAAACCTTCCCGTAGATTCTTTTTCATGCAATGGCTGCGCAGGCTTGGACAAATGATCGGCAGATCGCCGGATTGCTGGCAAAATGCAGGTGGACGTACGAGGCCACCACATTGTGGAGGGCAAACCCTTCGGGCCGTGGGAGGGGACCCTTGCGTCCGGATACGGTGTACAGTCCGGCCTGTTCGTAGGCTTTGTCCGGGATGTGGGAATAATGGAATTCGTGCCCGCGGGCAATGGTTCCGGCCGGACCGAGTATGCTGTCCCGCGTGGTTATGACTTCCCGGTATCCCAGGGCGCGGAAGCGCTCACGCATTTCCGCCCTGAAGGGAAATACACCGGTCATCTGGCAGGTCTGACCGTGCATGGCCCGGATTTTGTCCATGAGAAACATGAATCCGCCGCATTCCGCGTAGACCGGGCGGCCGGATCGGGCGAACCTGAGGATTTCCTTGCGCAGGGACGTGTTGTTGGACAGGGATGGGGCATATACTTCTGGATAGCCGCCCCCCAGGTACAGGCCGTGCAAGTCTTCTGGCAATTGTTTGTCCCGGAGTGGTGAAAAAGGGACCAGCTCGGCCCCGGCCTGTTCGAGCAGACGCAGGTTTTCCCTGTAGTAGAAACAGAAGGCCGCGTCGCGGGCGAGTCCTATGCGGATGCGATTCGTCACGGGGACCGGGACGGCGATGTTTTCCTTATTCTCTGGAACAGCCGAATTTGGCAGCTTCCGGCGTTCGGCGGATTCCAGCGGATTCGTCCGGGCAAAGGGAAGTTCGGGCAGGCTGGCCAGCAGGCTGTCCAGGTCCAGATTTTCCTCCACCCAGTCGGCCATGCAGGCGATGCGCTCCATGGGGGCCACGGCGTCTTCCGCAGTCACCAGCCCCAGGTGGCGCGACGGCATGCCGATGTCTTCGCGAGGCGGCAGGAGTCCGATACACTGAATATTGCGCAGTGTTGTCAGGGCCTCCCGGAGAATATCGGCATGGCTCGGGCTGGAAACATTGTTCAGGGCCACGGCGGCCAGACGCAGGTCCGGGTCGTATTCGGCAAATCCCTTGATCAGGGCCGCGGCGGATCGGGCCATGCTGGAGGCGTCCGCCACCAGGAGGACGGGAAGGTCGAGCCATTTTGCGAGCTGGGCCGTGCTGCCGTCGTCGCGGGAGCCGGAAAAGCCGTCGAACAGCCCCATGACGCCCTCAATGACGGCGATATCGCCACCTGCACAATGACGTTGGAAAATATCCTCCACCTGGGTACGGCTGCACATCCAGCCGTCCAGGTTGTGCGAGGGAACGTCGCTGGCCAGCTCGTGCAGTCCCGGATCAATGAAGTCCGGTCCGGACTTGAATGGCCGCACGTGCAATCCCCTCCGCCGGAATGCGGCCATCAACCCCAGACTTACGGAGGTTTTTCCGCATCCGCTTTTTATTCCACCAACCACGATGCCTTTCATGGCTTCGTATTTATTCCAAGTATTCGGAAAAAGCCACCTGCTGCGGTTCGATGGACATATTGACATTCAGTTTGGTTATGGCATGATACTAAGAGGTTGTCGCACGACTCTGAAATTTTTTTCCATATATATCTGCACTGACGGCTCTTCGGGGGGTGGGCTGAACGTGTGTGTCAGGCCGGAGGGGGAGTCCATGTCTGAGAAAGTGAAATTGCTCGTCGGCGAAGTCGATGTGGCATCCAAAAATGTGCTGCGAAAAGGAATCCCCCAGGACATCTTCGATGTCGTCTTTGTGGACAACGGTATGCAGGTCTTGGATTACTACAACTCCTGGCAGCCGGACATCATGGCCATCAGTGAGGAACTGCAGTTTTTCAGCGTCAACACGCTGCTCAAGTCCGTACGCAACAAGAAGCGCGACTCCACGACGAAAATTGTGGTTTTCTTTGATGAAAAAACAACCGAGCTCAAGCACGATCTGGAGTATTTGGACATCCAGGGAGCACTGGCCAAGCCGTTGAAAGCCGAGAAAATACGAAGTTTTTTTCTCAAACTGGTGGACGAGAAGCTGCAAGGCAAGCTGGGAACCATAGGCGTGGCCGCTCTCAAAAAGCAGAAACTTAAATTGCTTATCGCCGAAGACATGCAGCCGGTCGTGGCATTGTACGACAAATACATCCGCGACGACGTGTTCACCAAGCGCATTGTGGACACCGGAACAAAGGCCCTGGAAATCTACAAGGTGTGGAAGCCGGATCTCATCCTGCTGGACCTGAAAATGCCTGAAATGGACGGACTGCAGGTTCTGCGGGCTATACGCAATGAGATGGGCGACACCACAACCCCCATTGTCGTTGCCACTGTCAGCAAGGACAGGGAGGTGATCGACAGTTGTCTGGGTCTCAATGTCCAGGGGTATTTGATCAAACCCTTTGATCTTAAAACCCTGCACCAGAAATTGCTGCACTATTGCAGTGTTTCGTAAAAAAATATGCCCATGGACCGCATTGAAAAGAAAAAAAATGGGTTGCGGGTCATCCCCGGTGTCGGCCCGAGCATGGAAAACGACCTGCAACGTATGGGATATCGCCTTGTCTCCGATCTGAAAGGCCAGGACCCGCAGGAAATGTACGAACGGCTCATGGACATTGAAGGCTGCCATGTGGATCGGTGTGTACTGTATGTGTTTCGTTGCGCGGTGTACTACGCGCAGACACCATTGGAAGAGCAGGAAACCGAAAAGCTCAAATGGTGGAATTGGAAGGATTGACTGTATGGACTTTCTTTCCGTCATCTGACGGGATATCTTCAGTCAAAGGAAGGGTGCGTTCTGGAGGCCGTCGCTGAAGATCCGACAACCGGGTGGCATCTCTTTTTTTTCAACGATCTCGGATTTGCTTCTTGCGCGTCCTGTTTATGGCCGTGTGCAAAGTGGCTGAAAGCAGCTTCATGTCCAGCGGCTTGGAAAGATAATCATCCATCCCTGCGGAAAGGCACTTTTCCCTGTCCCCTTTCATGGCGTGGGCGGTCATGGCGATGATGGGGATTTCTGCCGTGTCCCTGGGGGATTCCAGGCGTACCGACCTGGTGGCGTCGAATCCGTTCATCACGGGCATCTGCACATCCATGAGAATGCAGTCGTAGCGGTTTTCCTGCAAAGCGGCCAGCACATGTATTCCGTCGTCCACTGCGTCGGCTTCAAAGCCCAGTGTTTGCAACATGCGGATTGCCGTGGTGCTGTTCACCGGGTTGTCCTCAACCACAAGAATGCGCCAGGGGGATTCGGCTTTTCGAATGGTGCAGCCGGCTTCTGTTGAAAGGGGAGAGGCTTCTGCGGCACTGTGCATTTTGAGGGTGAAGTAGATGCTGGTTCCGTGTTCCAGAGCACTGTCCACGGAAAGGGTGCCTCCCATCAGATTGACCAGCCGTTTGACGATGTGCAACCCCAGGCCGGTTCCCTGGTACTTGCGCGTCATGGACCCGTCCGCCTGGGTGAACGGGGCGAAAATGTGCTGCAAGAGATCGTCCTGGATTCCGATACCGGTATCCCGGATGATGAACAGAACCGTAAGCTCCCTGCCCATGCGGCGGACGGGATGGGCCTCCAGGGAGACTTCTCCCTTTTCCGTGAATTTTACGGCATTGCCCATCAGATTGAAAAGAATCTGCCGCAGGCGGCGCGGGTCGCTGCAAACCATGCCCAGTTCCTGGGCGTTGCAGTGTAAACGTATTCCTTTGGCCGCTGCGCTGTCCCTGAATGTGGCGACCACGCTCTGCATTACCTCCACCAGGTCGAAATCATCCCGACGGATCTCCATGCGGCCGGACTCCACCCTCGAAAGATCCAGAATGTCATTGATGAGGGTCAACAGGTTGCGCCCCGAGGAAAGAGCGGTATCCACATATTCGTTCTGCTCGTGATCCAGGGTGGTCATGGTCAGGAGCTGCAACATTCCCAGAACGCCGTTGAGCGGCGTTCGTATTTCATGGCTCATGTTTGCCAGGAATTCGCTTTTGGCCTGATTGGCTTCCTGGGAGCGCAGCATGGCCGCACGCAAAGCCTCTTCCATTTCCTTGCGTTCGGTGATGTCCATGACGCCGGCCAGGGAGCCTGTATAGTGTCCTTTGGCGTCCAGTATCGGGGTGGCCGCCAGGAAAACCGGCATGGGTGTTCCGTCTTTGCGCAAAAGCGTAAGTTCCAGTCTTTCCCGTATTCCCTGCCTGCGGCGTTCAAAGCCTTTCATGGCGAACTCCACGGCGTCAGGGTGGATGAATTCGAATATCGGATGGCCGACCATGTCGTTCACCTTGTGGTCGAGCATCTGGGCCATGCGTGGATTGACGAACAATACCCTGGCCTCCGGGTCGATCAGCCAGATGCCTTCGTGGAGATTGTCCACCAGGGTTTTATACCGCAGTTGGGTTTCATGGAGGGCTTTTTGCGCCTGTTCGCGTTCGGCCATTTCCTGCACAAGATGCGCGCTCGTCTGCATGAGTTCCGTGGCCTGTTCCTCCACCTGCTGTTCCAGGGTGCAACAGGTTTCGCTCACCTTCAGATACATGCGTTTGCGGTCCGTGATATCCTTGAGAACCAGGATGATGCCGGAATATTTGCCTGAAATATCCTGCATGCGCGTCATGGTTATTTCATAATGGCTTGCATTGGCTCCGCCCAGATGGGCGCGCTCTATGGTGCGGGAATCCTCGCCGCATTCGGCGAATCGTTGGACATCGCCCCATATCCAGTACAGGCTGGATTCGAGCGGGACCTCGCATGACAGGCAACCGTAGGTAAATGTTCTTTTTTCACCCCGGCTGTAGTAGGCCGCTCCTCTCTCCGTTGTAAGCCCCAGCATCCGGCAGGCCGCCCTGTTCATGTTGTCCAGATGGAGGCGGTCGTCGATGAGGATGACGGGTATGGCAAGGCTTTCGAACAAGGTCAGGTACTTGTTTTTCTCGTTGGTCATGTCCCGGTTCTTGGACTGCAGCTCAACCACGGTTTTTTCATGCCCCAACCCTATCCATTCGGCGCAAAGGGCGAGTTCGAGGCGATCATAAAATCGTATGATGAAGCTGTTTACGCGAGGTACCTCCAGGGGATCAGCAAGTTTCTCCCGCACCAGGTCGCAATAGGCCTGGCGGTAATACTTGAGAAGGCCCATGAACATGGAGATGCTGATGCCGCGTTCCCGGTGCAGGCGTGCTTCCGTCACGCCGAAACCGGAACATGGGTCATCCAGATAAGTGTCCGTGGGGGAGAATTCCGGCAGTTGCCCGTTGAATTTCAGATATGCCTGACACATGGCCAGGGACAGACCGCTTACGGATATCCGCCAAGGCTCGGTGAGGGTAGATGTAAAGGCCGCATACCCGCGCAATTTTGCATAATGAAGGACCCGCTCCATGAGCCAATCTTCATTTGTGTGCATAAGTTCCGAGAATGTATTGATATCCATGATGCATTCCATGGTTTCCGGAAACGGATCACATTGCGATTATTTTATTGTAACATATCGCGGAAAGGAATGTATTGTTTTTTTTCAGGGAACAGGCTGGGGGGATTAAGTGAGAGGGAAGAGAGGGACACCGGCTGTCGAGTGAACAATATTGTTGCTATCGACAATGTTCTGGAAGGGGGAAATCCTTTTGAAAGAGGTTTCCCCCTTGCCAGCTTTATTATTATTTCAACTACACACCCATGATATTGTAACCGGAGTCCACGAACATGGTTTCGCCGGTTGTGCCGGAGGCGAGGTCGGAAGCGAGGAACAGGGCGGCCTTGCCCACATCGTGGATGGTGATGTTGCGGTGCATGGGGGCTTTTTCCTCGATTTTGGAAAGGATGGTGTTGAATCCGGAAATGGCGGTGGCGGCCATGGTTTTTACAGGGCCGGCGCTGATGGCGTTGACTCGTACGCCTTTTTGTCCCAGGTCCACGGCGAGGTAGCGCACGCAGGCTTCCAGGGCTGCCTTGGCCACGCCCATGGCGTTGTAGTTGGCCACGACTTTGCCGGAGCCGTAGTAGCTCAGGGTTATGACCGACCCGCCTGTGTTGAGCAGAGGCTCGAAGGCGCGGGATATGGCGACCAGGGAGTAGGAGGAGACATCCAGGGCGACTTTGAAGCCGTCGCGGCTGGTATCTATGAAACGTCCTTTGAGGTCTTCGCGGTTGGCATAGGCAATGGAATGGATGATGATGTCCACATCGCCCCATTTGTCTTTCACAAATTGGGCGCTGCTTTTGATTTCCTCATCCTCGCAGACGTTGCAGGGCATTATGAATTCGGCGTCGAGTTGTTTTGCAATAGGTTCGATACGTTTTTTGATGGGGTCGGCGGCGTAGCTCAGGCCGAGACGCGCGCCGTGGTTTTTGAGCTGCTCGGCGATGCCGTAGGCGATGCTGCGGTCATTGACCACGCCGAAAACCAGCGCTTTTTTTCCTTCCAAAAGCATAGGGGGAACTCACTTTGTTTCAGGTTGGGGGACAAGGCCCGCAATTTGGTTAGAATAGGAAGATGCGACGTCTTGTCAACGCATGGGAAAAAAAACACCTGAAAAATTTGTGCGGGAAATGGGGAGATGTGGGAGAGAGAAAAGTGGAGTGGGGCAGACAAAAAAGGATTCGCCGGGGCCGCGCTCTGTGCCGGTTCAGCCGGCAATTCCACCGTGTTCGTAAACGCCTGATGGAAGCTACGCGCGGACGGGCGAATCCGCAGGGGCACCTTGGTTGTGCCATTTATGGGTGTACGCATTAACGGGCAGCACCCTCCGTTGCGGTCAATCCACTTCTGCTGAAGAACTCCTCCAACATTGCCTCCATAATTAATGCAATCCAGCGCCGTTGTAAAGAGTCAAATTGGTCTGCAACGCGCAAATTTTTGATATTGCACCTGGATTATCCGGATGTCTGCGGACCGGACGCCGGGGGATTCCGAAAACGTTGCGGGTGTCTGCTTTGTTCGGCTGCGGCAGGCCTTCCTGCCGCAGCCTTTGCACGCAGGTGGTGTCCGTAGTGCGTGCATATGGAGAAGAAGGAGCGGACCACCCGTCCCCCCGTCCCCAAGAGGAACATGACGGGAAAAGAAAAGCAGGGAATGTGCCATTTTGTAACATTTTGAAATGTAACGCATATTTTTATGCGACTTGCCGGCCACGGCTGCCAACAACGTGGTCGCCGCCGTTTGTGTTGGCGCGTTGTTACAAAAAAGGAACATGACATTGACAGTCGGGCCTACTCAAAGTATCTAGGCAGGCTTCGCAGAACATCCTCCCGCGCAGGGAATTTTTAAGGAGTAATATAATGGATTATCAGGTCGAAGAGCTGTCGCCGGTCGAGCGCAAAGTTTCCGTCACCGTGCCTGCCGAGGAGGCCGGCGCGGCCATCCTGGCCACCACCGCTCTGTATCGCAGAAGCGCCGATATCAAGGGCTTCCGCAAGGGCAAGGTCCCCGCAAGCGTAGTGGAGTCCCGCTTCAGGAAGCAGATCTACGGCGAGGCCACCCAGGACCTGATCAACCTGCATCTCAACCAGATCATGGGTGAGATGAAGCTGACTCCCATGTCCGGCTTGCAGGTCGATTCCGAGGAAATCGTCAAGGATGAGGATTTCACCTACAGTTTTTCCTTTGAAGTCGCTCCTGTATTGGACCTGCCCGAGTACAAGGGCGTGGCTGTGGAGCAGGAAGAGGTCCTGCCCGACGAAAAGGAAGTGCAGGCCGTCATCGACCGCGTACGCGAACGCATGGCCGAGCTTGTGGATGTGGAAGAGAAGCGTAAGCCCGTGGACGGCGAGATTGTTGTCGTCGACTTCGCCGCTTTGGGTGAGGGCAAAGTTTTTGAAGGGCTGCGCGCCAATAATTTTCAGCTGGAACTCGGCACCGGCCAGGCCCTGGCGGATTTCGAGGAAATCGTCAAGACTCTGGAAACGGGCGAGTCCGGCAAGGGCGATCTGAATTTCCCCGAAGACTTTCTTAATGAGGATCTGGCGGGAAAGACGGTCGAAGTCCGGGTTGTGCTGCACTCCATCAAGGAAAAGAAGCTTCCCGAATTGAACGACGAACTGGCCAAAAAGGCCGGCGGTTTCGAAAGCGTGGAAAAAATGCGCGAAGCCGTGGAGGAATCCTATCTGGTCAGCCGTCGTCAGCTGGTCAAGGCCGATGCCCAGAAGAACATGCTGGATTCCCTGATTGAAAAAATCGAGATTCCCATGCCTCCGTCCGCGCTGGAGCGCAATCTGGATAACATCGTGGCCGACAAGAAGCATCGTCTGGAACAGGTGGGCAAAAGCTTCAAGGCCATTGGCAAGACTGAGGATGATATCCGCGAGGAGTCCCGCGACGACGCGGAAAGAGCCACTCGCAGCCAATTGTTTTTGCTGGCTGTTGCAGCCAAGGAAGACATGAGTGTCGCCCCCGAGCTGGTGGACGATGAGATCCGCAAGATGGCCGGGCAGACCGGACAGGATTTCAACTCCCTCAAACAGTACTACGACCAGTCCGGCGTGTCCCTGCTGATCAAGGACCGCATCCTGTGCGACCAGGCAATGGAATACATTTACGCCAATGCCGAAATCACCGAGATCCCGGCCAAGAAAAAGCCCGAAGCCGACGCCGCGGAGGCCGAAGAGGCTTAGGGTGAACGCAAGTAGGTAACTTTGCCGCGTCCGGCCTTGCGTCGGACGCGGCATTTTTTTCCCTGCCGCACGGGGCGGAGGAAGGGCGACCGGGCAAAAGCCGATATTTTTTCGGCGGTCCGGTTTTTGCTTATATTCCTTGAAATTTCCTCTTGAGCTTGCCAGGGGAATGATTAACTATGCTAAGAATGTTTGCGGGAACTCTTCCAAAACGCCGGGGTGCCCATCCCAGCGCCATTATCGCCTCACCAAGGAGTCGTAGCTGATGTCTCATGCACAGATGGTCCCTATCGTCATAGAAACGACGGGTAAATCCGAACGCGCATACGATATATATTCCCGGCTGCTCAGAGACCGGATTATCCTGTTGGGAACGGCCATTGACGACCATGTGGCCAGCCTTATATGCGCCCAGCTTCTTTTTCTGGAGTCCGAAAACCCGGAAAAGGAAATCCACATGTACATCAATTCTCCCGGCGGGGTCGTCACCGCAGGCCTGGCCATCTATGATACCATGCAGTATATTTCTTCGCCCGTGACGACCCTGTGCCTGGGACAGGCCGCCAGCATGGGGGCTCTTTTGCTTTGCGCCGGTGCAAAAGGCATGCGTTATGCATTGCCTCATTCGCGCATCATGATCCACCAGCCTTCCGGAGGTTTCCAGGGGCAGGCCTCGGATATAGAGCTGCACGCCCGCGAAATCCACCGCCAGCGTCAGGCCCTCAACAAGATCATGGCCGACCATACCGGGGTGGATATCGAACGAATTCAGGTGGACACCGAACGTGACAATTTCATGACGGCGGAAGAAGCCAAGGCCTACGGTCTGATCGACAAGATCATGACGTCGCGTTCCGAAGACGGCGAAGAAGATAAAAAATAATTGATGCAACCGGGCGACCGGTCTATTGTCTGGAATAAGCCTGAGAAAGAAGCCTGCGGTTTGTGACTTTCCAAAACAGGACGCACAGGCCTAACGTGACGGCGCGTCATGCGCCTGGCACACGACAGCCATTCGAGGAAACGCCATGGCCACGAAAAACACCACGCGGACAGAGCTTCGCTGCACTTTCTGCAACAAGTCGCAGGACGAGGTCCAGCGGCTGATTGCAGGGCCGGATGTATACATCTGCGACGAGTGCGTCGCCTTGTGCAATGAGATCATTGCCCAGGAGAGCATGACCGAAGTCAAGGGAGATGCCGAACTTCTGCCTCCCGCCCAGATCAAACAACTTCTGGATGAGTACGTCATCGGCCAGGACTACGCCAAGAAGATCCTTTCCGTAGCGGTGCACAACCACTACAAGCGAGTCTTCTACGCCGACCGCCTGTCCGACGAAGTGGAACTGGACAAGTCCAATATCCTGCTGCTCGGCCCTACGGGCTGCGGCAAGACATTGCTCGCCCAGACCCTTGCCCGTATTCTCAAGGTTCCTTTCGCCATTGCCGACGCCACCGCCCTCACCGAGGCCGGCTACGTGGGCGAGGACGTGGAAAACATCCTTGTCCAGCTGTTGCAGAACGCGGACTACGACATCGAAGCCGCGTCCAAGGGCATCGTCTACATCGACGAGATCGACAAGGTTGCACGCAAGGCGGATTCGCCTTCCATCACCCGCGACGTGTCGGGAGAAGGTGTGCAGCAGGCCCTGCTCAAAATCATCGAGGGAACCGAGGCCAACATCCCGCCCAAGGGAGGGCGCAAGCATCCCCAGCAGGAATTCATCCGTCTGGATACGAGCAACATCCTGTTCATCATGGGGGGGGCCTTCATCGGGCTGGACAAGATCATCGAGAACCGGGTCTCCGGCTCCGCCATGGGCTTCGGCGCCAAGGTGGAAAAGAAATCCGAGGCCAAGGCTTCCGATCTCTACCGCAACACACACCCCGACGACCTCATCAAGTTCGGTCTCATTCCCGAGTTCATCGGCCGCGTTCCCGTGGTCACCTCTCTGGAGGAGCTTGAAGAAGACGACCTGGTTCGTATCCTTACCGAGCCGAAGAACGCCCTGGTCAAACAGTATAAAAAGCTTTTTGAACTGGACAAGGTCAGTCTGCGTTTCTCCACAAACGCCCTGCGCTGCATCGCCAAGAAAGCCATTGAGCGCAAAACCGGCGCGCGCGGTCTGCGAAATGTTATGGAAAGCGTCATGCTGGAAATCATGTACGACCTGCCCTCCATGTCCAATGTCAAGGAGTGCGTCATCAACAAGGCTGTTGTGGAACGCGGAGCCGAGCCGCTCATGTTTTTTCACAGCGAAGCCAAGAGCGCCTGATACGTTGCCTGAAAAGCCGCGCGGTCGTGTTCCCTGCTGTCCGGTCCGGGAAAATATTTTCCGGGCTTGCTTCGAACACTGCCTGCGCGGTTTTTTGTTAGGTAAAATATGCTCTGAGGACGCGGCATTATTTTTCGTTGCCAGAGCGTTGACACGCTCCGTGTTTACCTTAAGCTTTATATTGAGCAGGTAGGATATTCCACCTGACGAATAAAAGACGACCGGGAGAAACAATGCCCAGTTTCTTTGCAAACGGAACGGATAAGCCGGAAATGGTACGCTTGCCCATCATGTCGCTGCGCGAAGTGGTCATGTTTCCCAAATCCATTGTGCCGCTGTTCGTGGGCCGGGATGCATCCATCAAGGCCATTGAGAACGCCCTGTCCCAGTACGACAAGAAAATATTCCTCGTTACCCAGCGTACGCCGGAAAAAGAACGGCCCGAAGGCAAGGATTTGTACGAAGTCGGCACGGTCAGCAAGATTCTGCAACTTCTTCGCCTGCCCGACGGAACCATAAAGGTCCTGTTCGAAGGACTTTACCGCGCCGGATGGGATGCTGCGGAAGCCGAGTTGGCCTGGGATGATTTTCCCATGGCCGAGGTCGAACAGCTGAGCGAAACCGAAGTGGACTCCCTGGAAGCCCGCGCCCTCGTGCGTACGGTGCACGAGGCCGTGGAACACTACGCCAAGGTCAACAAGAAGCTGGCCCAGGAAACCGTGGTGGCCGTCACCTCGCTGTCCGATCCCGGACGGCTGGCCGACTCCATCATGCCGCACCTCAAGGTTCCCTACGACAAGAAGCAGGATGTTCTGGAAAACCTGCATCCCATCCTTCGGCTGGAGCAGACCTACAGTCTGTTGCAGGGCGAGATTGAAATTTCCTCGCTGGAAAAGAAGATCAAGTCCCGCGTCAAGAACCAGATGGAACTCAACCAGCGGGACTACTACCTCAACGAACAGCTCAAGGCCATCAACAAGGAAATGGGGCGCGAAGAAGACCCTGTTGTGGAAGCCGACGAGATCGAACAGCGGATGAAGGAAAAGGACATGCCCGAGGAGGCCCGGAAAAAGGGCCTGCGCGAGGTCAAGAAGCTCCGCCAGATTCCGCCCAGCTCGGCCGAGTACACCGTGGTCCGCAACTATGTGGACTGGATTCTCGACCTTCCCTGGAACAAGACAAAGGAATTCAAGCTCAATGTCGGCGAAGCCGCCGCCATTCTGGACAAGGACCATTACGGTCTGGAAAAGCCCAAGAAGCGCATCCTCGAATTCCTGGCCGTGCAGAGTCTTGTGGAAACCATGAAAGGTCCCATCCTCTGTTTTGTCGGTCCTCCCGGCGTAGGCAAGACCTCCCTGGCAAAGTCCATTGCGAGAGCCACGGACCGGCCCTTTGTACGCCTGTCCCTTGGGGGAGTGCGCGATGAGGCTGAAATCCGGGGCCATCGCCGTACCTATGTGGGCGCGCTTCCCGGCAAGATCATCCAGTCGCTCAAGCGCAGCGAATACAACAATCCCGTGTTCTGTCTCGACGAGGTGGACAAGATGTCCACCGATTTTCGCGGCGACCCCTCCAGCGCGTTGCTCGAAGTCCTTGACCCCGAGCAGAACTACGCATTCAATGACCACTACCTGGACATGGACTACGATCTGTCCAAGGTGTTTTTCATTACCACGGCCAACACCCTGCACTCCATTCCGTTGCCGCTTCAGGACCGCATGGAGATTATTCAGATTCCCGGTTATCTGGAAAGCGAAAAGAGCCGCATCGCACGCGACTTCCTGGTGCCCAAGCAGCTTGAGCAGCACGGCTTGAAGACCGACAACATGGCCGTGCCCGACGACGTGCTTCTGGAAGTCATCCGGCGCTATACCCGTGAATCGGGCGTCCGTAATCTGGAGCGCGAAATCGCCTCCCTGTGCCGCAAGTCGGCCATGAAAATCGTGGAGCAGGACGACAAGACCATTAGCGTGGAGATCAACCGCGACAACCTGGAAGAATTCCTCGGCGTGGCCAAGCACCGCTACGGCGAGAAAGAGGAAACCCCGCTCGTCGGCATCACCAACGGTCTTGCCTTTACCGAGGTCGGCGGCGAACTCCTTACCGTGGAAGTCGTGCTCATGCCCGGCACCGGCAAGATACAGATTACCGGCAAACTCGGCGACGTCATGCAGGAATCCGCCCAGGCCGCGCTTTCTTATGTGCGCTCCCGTTCCGACAGTTTCGGCCTTAAGCCCGAATTCTACAAGGAAGTGGACATCCACGTGCACGTTCCCGAAGGCGCGGTTCCCAAGGACGGCCCCAGTGCGGGCGTCACCCTGACCACCGCCATCGTGTCCGCGTTGCTCAACGTTCCCGTGCGCAACGACCTGGCCATGACGGGTGAAATCACCCTGCGAGGCCGCGTCCTGCCCATCGGCGGACTGCGCCAGAAACTCCTGGCCGCCCACCGCGGACTCATCGAACGCGTGCTCATTCCCAAGGACAACGCCAAGGACCTCAAGGAAGTGCCCGAAGACATTCTCAACGACCTCGAAATCATCCAGGTCGAAACCATCGACGATGTCCTGCGCGAAGCACTCGTCTGCGAAGGAGATCGCACACCCTTTTGCGATCACCCCGAATCGTTGCCCCTGGCGCACCAGCTGATGAAAGACGAGTTCCGCGATCAGATGCATTAAGACAAAATAATTTGGGAAGGGATACGTGGGGGCGTTGCCCCCACCAGAGGCTCTGCCTCTGGACTCCGCCAGGAGGCAACGGCCTCCTGGACCTGCGATATATATTCGATAAGAATCCCCCCGGAAACAATGTTTCCGGGGGGATTCTTATTTTGACGATTCAGCAAATAAAATGATGAGTGTATTTTTTTTTCCTTTGCCGCCATCCTATTATTCGCCACGCTTCGTGGCGGTAGCTACAGCCAACAATTTAAAAATGCAGCCTATGAACCTATGGCGCAATGACCTTATTTCACCTGCCTTGGCTCAAAGAGGCGGCCATGACTTCTTGATAAATACCTACGGCCCCTTCGTGCCGGAGGGGGAGGGGAAGGTGCCGGAAACAACCGGGGGAACCCGGCGCGTTGACCTGGTTCCCCCACTGTTTCTGGCAAAATACATTGGCCTGTGCTTGAATGCTGACTAAAGGGATACCGAATCTTCTTATATCCCACAGCAGCTTGGATACGTTGAGGAATCTGTCTGCAACTGGTCACAATGCAGCGACAAGTACGGCCATCTCGAGTTGCCTCCTTGATGCCGTGCGATTCGCCGGCCATTTGAAACGGGTTGATCAATGAGGATCTACTTCGTGACTTTGCTCAATGGAATATCCAGAGCTTTTGCCACCCCTTCGCCGTATGCCGGATCAGCTTTCAAGCAGTTGGCGATGTGTCGAATTTTGATCATCTCCGGAGCATCGCCCATGGCCCGGGCAGTGTTTCCAAACAGTGCTGCTTGTTGTTCTTTGCTCATGAGATTGAAGAGCTTGCCCGGCTGGGTATAGTAATCGCTGTCATCTTCCCGAGCGTTCCAGTGGGCCGCAGCCCCGCTCAGCTCCAAAGGGGGTTCGGAGTAATCGGGCTGCTCCTGCCATTCGCCGTAACTGTTGGGCTCATAGCCAAGCGTGGAACCGTAGTTTCCATCAACCCTCATCTGCCCATCACGATGATAACTGTGGAAGGGGCAACGCGCCTTATTCACCGGGATGAGATGATGGTTAACCCCTAACCGGTAGCGTTGGGTGTCGCCGTAGGAGAAGAGCCTTCCCTGGAGCATTTTGTCGGGGGAGAATCCGATGCCGGGCACTACATTGGCAGGGTTAAATGCCGACTGCTCCACCTCGGCAAAATAGTTCTCCGGGTTCTTGTTGAGTTCCAGGACCCCCACTTCGATAAGGGGATAGTCCTTTTTGTACCAGACCTTAGTCAGGTCAAAAGGATTGTAGGGATGACTGGCAGCCTGTTCCTCGGTCATGATCTGAACGGACAGAGTCCAGCGCGGGAATTCGCCATCTTCGATAGAGTAGTAAAGGTCACGCTGATTGCTCTCACGGCACTTGCCGATTACCGCCTCGGCTTCAGCATCGGTCAGGCACTTGATGCCCTGTTGCGTCTTGAAGTGAAATTTGCACCAGTAACGCTCGTTGTCGGCGTTAATGAAGCTATAGGTATGGCTTCCATATCCATTCATGTGGCGGAAGGAAAATGGAATACCGCGATCACTCATGGTAATGGTCACTTGATGAAGAGCCTCAGGCAGTAATGTCCAGAAGTCCCAGTTGCTTTTAGCGCTACGCAGGTTGGTACGAGGATCTCGATGAACAACATGATTGAGGTCGGGAAATTTGAGAGGATCACGGAGAAAGAAAACAGGTGTGTTATTGCCCACCAAGTCCCAGTTTCCTTCTTCAGTGTAGAATTTGAGCGCAAATCCACGGATATCCCGTTCGGCATCCGCAGCACCGCGTTCTCCTGCCACGGTAGAAAAACGTGCAAACAGCTCTGTCTTCTTGCCGACTTCGGAAAATATTTTGGCCCGTGTGTACTTGGTTATGTCGTGGGTTACGGTGAAGGTGCCATAGGCACCGGAACCTTTGGCGTGCATCCGACGTTCAGGGATCACCTCCCTATCGAAATGAGCCATTTTTTCCAGATACCACACATCCTGAAGCAGTTGTGGGCCACGGGGGCCAGCCGTCATGACGTTTTGGTTCTCGGATACCGGGGCCCCAGCGTTGTTGGTCAATTTTTTCTTCTCGTCGTTCATCAACGTTCTCCTTTCAGGTTGCCCTGGCTGAGCGATACTCCGGGCAAGACCCTAGCCCATATTGAAGTATCCTTTTGTTTTTGTTGATAAATCAATTCGGCACAGTCGAACTGATTTCAACTCGGAAGTCAGTTAAAAAGGGAGACGATTTGAGAAAGAATAGACCAGGATTCATCGACGCTGTCTAGATTATCCTGCATTTTTTTGAAACAACATACCAACGCGTTCACCCAGGATTCCGGGTATTCAGCCTTCCTTTTTACGTAAACAACGCATACAGGGTGGCCCCGATCATCAACGCCACCATTGCCCCGTTGACTGCAAACTGCGACTGCCGCGATTGCAGCATCCGCAGCAGGGAATTTCCCATGAGTCCCCACAAACTGTGGAATACGACCATTCCAACCATATATGTGAGCACGAAGACCGCGATTTGGGGTGCCTGCGCAGCAAGCGGGTCGGCGAACTGGCTGAAGGACGAGACAGCCATGGCCCAGGTTTTGGGGTTGAGGGGATGGAGGATGAGTCCTTCCGCAAAGGAAAAGGGGCGCGCCTGGTCCGGCGGCCTGACATGCATGCGCAGAATTTTCCAGGCCAGATAGAGTATGTACCCGGTGCTGATGATTTTGAAGACGAATGCGGCCTTGGGCGAAGCCATGTAGAGCTCGCCCAGGCCGAAGGCAACGAGCAGGTCTATGCACATGCCGCCGGAGACCATTCCGGCAAGAAAGGGCAATGCCTTGCGGTAGCCGATGGTCTGTCCCAGGGCGAGCATGGACAGGTTGCCTGCGCCGGGGGTTCCGGTCATGGCGATGACGAACAACAGAAACGGCCAGAAATTTTCCAACACGGGTGTTCTCCTTGTTGTGTGTGCAGCAAATTGTGTGCAGGTAAAGTTCTGATTGTACCCTTATGGTTGACATTGTATGTAGTCAATGGGAATATTGTATGCATGACAAACTGGATACCCTCCCTTGAGAGGGATGACGGGAGCCGTTATCCAAAATACCGGGCACTGGCCGACGCGATTCAACGCGATGTTTTTTCCGGAAGGCTCAAACCCGGTGAGCGACTCCCCACACATCGGGAGCTGGCCGACGCCATTGGCGTAAACGTCAGCACCATTACCCGCGGCTATGTCGAAGCCGAGCGGCGCGGATTGATTTCCGGGACGGTGGGGCGCGGGACGTTCATTGCCCCGGACGCCCTGACCACGACGTTCATGGTGTCGTTCGAGCCGTGCACGCCGGGCATGATCGAATTGGGGCTTATTGAACCGTTTTACGATCTGGACCCGGACATTCACCAGGGAATGCGCAGGCTGATGCGCCGCCGCAATCCGGATGCGTTCATGCGCTATTCCGACCCGCGGGGGCAGCCGGAACACAGGGCGGCGGGCGCGGACTGGGTACGGATGTACGGGTACGACGTGTCGCCGCGGGAAGTGATTGTCTGTTCGGGCGCGCAACACGGTCTGACCTGCTGCCTGGCGGGGCTGTTCAGCGCGGGGGACCGCATAGGCGTGGACGCGCTGACGTATCCGGGGCTGAAGACGCTTGCCGCCATGCTGGGCATCCGTCTTGTCCCGTTGCCCATGGACGGTCGGGGAACCACGCCCGAGGGAGTGGATACCGCCTGCCGCAGGGACGGTCTCAAGGGGCTGTATCTGATGCCGGGGGTACACAATCCCACGACAGCCACCATGTCCATGGAACGCCGGGAATCTCTGGCGGGGCTTGTCCGTAAACACTCCCTTCTCCTTATAGAGGACGATGCCTACGATCTGACCGTGCGGAACAGCACGCCCCCGGTGGCTTCATTTGTGCCTGAGCAAAGCGTGTATGTCGCGGGGATGTCCAAAGCCGTGGCAGCCGGATTGCGGGTGGCCTTTCTGGCGGCTCCGAAGAATTTGCGCCGCCCATTGGCGCAGGCGGTGCTGAATACGGTCTGGATGACTCCCTCCCTCAATGCGGAACTGGCCTGTCTTTGGATAACCGACGGCACCGCCTCGGCGGCGTTGGAAAGAAAACGGCGGGAGGCGCGAAAACGATCCGCCATCGCGCGTGAAATGCTTCAGGGGCTGGACTATTCCGGCCATCCCACGGGATTCTTCATCTGGCTCGCCTTGCCTGCGCCATGGCGTGGCAACACGTTCGAAGCCGCCGCCCGCGCCGCCGGGGTGAATGTCTTCGGCGCGGAAAAGTTCGCCGTGGGAGACTCTCCTGTTCCGGCCATGGCGCGTGTTTCACTCAGCGGTCCGGGAAGCCATGATGATTTGCGAAAGGGCCTGGGGATACTGCGGGAGCTTCTCCGCGCCGGATAGATCTTCCCGCCACTGGCGTGTCTTTGCTGTTTGTTCGACGCAAAAAATGAGGTATACGGAGGGAAGTGTACAGCGCATCATTTTTTGAATGTACGATAAACTCGAGATCACCGGAGCTACGAGATGGCACTGCATCCCCTGGCGGGCAAGCCCGCTCCCGAAGAAATTCTGGAAAACATCCCCCGTCTGGTGGCGGCATATTACGTGAATCATCCCGACCCGGACGCCCCGGGGCAGGAGGTTTCCTTTGGCACTTCCGGCCATCGCGGTTCGTCCAGGAACGGGGCATTCAATGAAGATCACATTCTGGCCATATCGCAGGCCGTGTACGAGTTCCGCGCCTCCAGGGGAATCGACGGGCCGCTCTACGTCGGCATGGACAGCCATGCCCTGTCCGAACCCGCGCAGATAACGGCGGTGGAGGTCTTCGCGGCCAACGGGGCGCAGGTCTTTTATCAGGAAAAGGGCGGGTACACGCCCACGCCCGTGATTTCGCACGCCATCCTGACGTACAATGCCGGTCGCGACAAAGGCTTGGCGGACGGCGTGGTCATCACACCGTCGCACAATCCGCCCTGCGACGGGGGCTTCAAGTACAATCCGCCCGAGGGCGGACCGGCGTCGGCGGAAACAACCAGGTGGGTCCAGAACCGTGCCAACGAGTTGCTCCGCACCGGGCTGAAGGGCGTCAAACGCCTGCCGTGGGCCAGGGCTGCGGCGGCGGACAATGTGCATGAATATGATTTTGTGCGGCCCTATGTGGCCGATCTGAAAAATGTGCTGAACATGGACGCCATCCGCGCCGCCGGGCTGCATATCGGCGTGGACCCGCTGGGCGGTTCGGCCATTGCGCACTGGCAGGCCGTCGGAGAGATGTACGGACTGAACATCGAGCTGGTGAACCGGCGCGTGGACCCCACGTTTTCGTTCATGCGCGTGGACAAGGACGGCAAGATCCGCATGGACTGCTCCTCGCCGTACGCCATGGCCGGCCTCATCGAACACAAGGACCGTTTCGACATCGCCTGCGGCAACGACCCGGACACGGACCGGCACGGGATAGTGACGCGTTCCAGCGGGTTGATGAACCCGAACCATTATTTGTCCGTGGCTGTGGAGTATCTGTTCCGGAACCGGCCGGATTGGCCGGTGGGGGCCAAGGTGGGCAAGACCGTGGTCACGAGTTCCATGGTGGATCGTGTGGCGGCCGGGCTGGGGCGCGGAATCGCCGAGGTGCCGGTGGGTTTCAAATGGTTTGTGGACGGACTGTTGACCGGGGAATACGGTTTTGGTTGCGAAGAGAGCGCCGGGGCATCCTTTTTGCGCAAGAACGGCAAGCCCTGGAGTACGGACAAGGACGGCATCATCATGTGCCTGCTGGCAGCCGAGATCATGGCCGTGGCCGGCCGTGATCCGGGCGAGAAGTATGCGGAACTGACGCGGAAGTACGGCAATCCGCTGTACGAGCGGCTGGAAGCGCCGGCGAACCTGGAGCAGAAGGCGATTCTCAAGCAGATGTCGCCGGATGCGGTGCAGGCCGCCACCCTGGCCGGAGAACCCATAACGGCCAAGCTGACCCGCGCGCCCGGAAACGATGCGGCCATCGGAGGTCTGAAGGTGACCACGGAAAACGGCTGGTTCGCGGCGAGGCCTTCGGGCACGGAGAATATTTACAAGATCTATACCGAGAGTTTCAAGGGCGAGGATCATTTGCTTCGTATCCAGGAAGAGGCGCAGGCGATCGTTGCCGGGGTGTTCAAGGCCTCCGTCTGAAAATATTGGGGCACATCCCTGGCCGGGGCGCCGCAAGTGCGGCCTCCCGGCCTTTTGATTCCGAAGAGGTTCCCGGCTTGTGGAAAGGCTTCGGATACAATAAAAAACTCTTTGAAATAATTTCAGGATATGTTGCATCTGAACATGCAGAGTACTGCACGGGAGGCGGTTGTTCCGGCAAGGACGGCGGGCCTCGGAGTAATTTTTAATGAAAAAAGTTCTCATTTTGCTGGTGGTGGTTGCCCTGCTGGGTGGGGGGGGCTGGTATTTTCTGCGTGGAAGTAAAAAGGACGGCAAGCCCCGGGTCGTGAAAACGGCGGTTATTGAAAAACGTCCGGTGCGCAAGGTGCTGGAAGCCACGGGCATCATCAAGGCGCAGGTCGGCGCACAGGTAAAGATCGGGGCGAGGGCCTCGGGCGTGATTGAGCAGATGCTGGTCAAGATCGGCGACCAGGTGCGCAAGGGGCAGTTGGTGGCCGTTATCGACTCGCGCGATGCCGAAGCCAAGGTGGCTCAGGCCGAAGCCCGGCTGCGCAGTGATGAATCCGAACTGGAAAAGGTCAGGGTCGTGTATCCGTTGCGCATCGAGGAGGCCAAAGCGTTGCTGGATCAGGCCAAGGCCAAGCAGGAATACGCGGACAAGACCCTGAAACGGCAAAAGCAGCTTGTGGACAGCAAACTGGCCGCGCTCAACGAGCAGGACCAGGCGTATCAGGACGCCATGGTGGCCCGGCATGATGTCGATTCCAAATACGCCACCCTGGTGCGCACGCAGGAAGAGTTCAAAAAGGAGCTGGTCCGTGCGGAAAAGGCTCGTATTGAAGCCAGGGCCAACCTGGATCTGGCCAAGATTCAATACTCCTACACACGCATCGAGTCGCCTATCGACGGAATTGTCAGCAAGGTCACGGCGCAGGAAGGGGAAACCCTGGTGTCCGGCTTGCAGGTGTCCAATCTCATCACCATTCTCGATCCGCTCCGGCTGGAAATGTGGATATATGTGGACGAGACCGATGTGGGACAGATCCGGCTGGGCATGCCTGTGGAATTTACAGTGGACGCATATGCCGACACGACGTTTCGCGGAACCGTGGACCGTATCTACCCGGAGCCGGAAATCCGGGACAACATCGTATACTACCAGACCATTGTCCAGCTGGACCGGGAGCAGGCCCGGCAATTGCGCCCGGAAATGACCACCCAGTGTCGTATCGTGGTCAAGGAACTCAGGGACGTCCTGGCCATGCCCAACGCCGCGCTCAAGTGGGTTGCCGACCGCAAGGTGGTGTTCAAGGTGGGGGCGGAAGATTCCGTTACGGAAGTCGAGCCTGAATTCGGGCTGGAAGGAGTGGAGTACACGGAGATCTTGTCAGGGCTGTCCGCAGGCGACACGGTGGCCACCAAGGTCATTCTGCCCAATGCCGGGGTCGCTTCCGGGCAGAATAAAAAGGACGGGCAATAGGCTATGGCATTGCCGCTTATCCGGTTGGAAGACATCCGGCGCGACTATGCCCAGGGGGATGAAACCATCCAAGTGCTCAAGGGCATAGACCTGGAGATCGCGCAGGGGGAGTTTGTGGCCCTGCAGGGAACCAGCGGATCTGGAAAATCGACCCTGCTGCACATCCTGGGGCTGCTGGACCGGCCCACGCAGGGGCGTTATCTGTTGCAGGGCGAGGATGTTTCCCACCTCACCGATGATCAGCAGAGCGACATGCGCAATCGGTTCACCGGGTTTGTTTTCCAAAGTTTCTACCTTGTTCCCTATGCTTCGGCCCTGGAAAACGTGCTGCTGCCCGGTTTGTACAGCGCCACGCCCGAGCATGAACTCAAGGCGCGGGCCGCGGAGCTTCTGGATCAGGTGGGGCTGGGCGATCGGCTGGATTTCAAGCCCGGCCAGCTTTCCGGTGGGCAGCAGCAGCGGGTGGCCCTGGCCAGGGCGCTCATCAACAAGCCGGCCATGGTTCTGGCCGACGAACCGACAGGCCAGCTGGACGCCAACACCAGTCGTGAAATTCTTGAAATACTCAACGGAATCAACGAGTCAGGCACGACCGTGCTCATCGTCACGCACGACGAGGACACGGCGGCCGTGGCGCACAGGCGGGTACACATCACCGATGGGCGCATCGATGCTTAAGGGCCTGCGGGTCTTTTTCCGGGTGGCGGGCATGAGTCTGCGCTCGCTTTGGGCATTCAAATTGCGCAGTGTGTTTGTTATCAGCGCCACGGCGTTGGGTATCGCCTCGCTGACCATTATCGTGGCCTCCGTGGACGGCGCACAGAAAAAGGCCCGTGAGATCACCGATTTTTTCGGACCGGACGCGATTTTCGTATTGGGCGGTGATGTGTTCAACCGGTCCGTGGGCATGCGTACCAAAACCCTGACCTGGGACGATGTCCGCCAAATGCGTCGCTCCCTTCCCGGTGTCTACCTTGTGGTTCCCATGCGTGGCAGGAATGATATCACCGCGAGAGCCGGCAGTAAGAACACGGAAATAAGCACGGTTGTCGGCGCAACGGAAAATTATGCGGATTCCTGGAACTGGCCCCTGGAAGAAGGACGGGACATACGCCGGGAGGATGTGGATACGGCGGCCCGCGTGGTGCTTTTGGGCGATATGGTTTCCAAGAGGCTGTTCGGGACCGAGTCGCCCGTGGGGCGGAGCGTGACCATCGGCAAGGTGCCGTTTGTGGTTATCGGCAAGCTCATCGAACGGGGACTGACCAGCGGGGGCGGACACAACAGCGTGGACGACAGGGCCATTATTCCTCTCACCACGCTGACCAAACGCTTCAACATGAACCGCAAATATTTCCGGGCCGTGCGCGTGAAGTATCACGATGCGGAAAATATGAAGGGCAAGGCGGAGAATCTGCGGTCGTTCCTGCGTCATCTGCACGGTTTGAGCGGCAACGCGAAAGACGACTTCACCATCATGACCGCCGACGAAATCCTTAAATTCCTGTCCATGCTCAAAGGCGGGCTGGTTGCCTTTCTGGGCGTGACAGCCGGGGTAGCCATTCTGGTGGGCGGCTTTGTTCTGGCCAACCTGTTTTATCTGAGCGTGAGCGAGCGGCGGTCTGAAATAGGTCTGCGCCGTGCCTTTGGAGCGAGGTCTTCGGCCATCCTGGTGCAGTTTCTTGGGGAAGCCGTATTGCTGACCGTTGTCGGTGCCCTGGTGGGCCTGGCTTTGGGCATGGGCATGGCCCAGTTTCTGGAGCGGCTGGATATCCTGAAGATAGAGCTGTCCTGGAAGATTTTTTTCATTGCCCTGGCCTCCAGCGTGGCTATCGGTATCGTTTTTGGCCTGCGTCCGGCGCGCAAGGCTGCTCAGCTGGACCCCATCGAAGCCCTGCGCACCTGATCGTCCGTATTTGTTGGGTTGCCCCGGGCCGTTCGTCAGCCCAGGCGGCACTGGGGCTGGAGTCTGCCCACCGGCGTCAGCACCACCTGCCAGAGCTGGATGTCGCGGGCCCGGAAGGCTCCGGCGCAGCTTTGCAGATAATACTCCCACATTCGCCGGAAGGTTTCACCGTAGCGGTCCCTGAGCCGGGGCCACGCCCTGCGGAAGTTCTCCAGCCAAGCCAGAAGTGTCGTGTCGTAGTGGGGGCCGAAGTTGTGCAGGTCCTCGATGACGAAAAGGTTTTCCGCCGCGCGTCCGATGTGGGCCACGCTGGGCAGGCAGCCGTTGGGGAATATGTAGCGGGTGATCCAGGGATCGCAATGGGGACTGGTGGAGTTGGAACCTATGGTGTGCAGCAGGAATATGCCGTCCTCTTTCAGACAACGGGCCGCAACCCGCATGAATTCACGGTAGTTGCGGCTGCCCACGTGTTCGAACATTCCCACGGAGACGATGCGGTCAAAGGTTTCATCCAGGTCGCGGTAGTCGCAGCAGCGGATTTCCACATCCAGCGGGGCGCAGAACTCGCGGGCAAAGTCCACCTGTTCGCGGGATATGTTCGCTCCCACCACGGAGCAGCCGTATTCCTTGGCGGCGAAGGCAGCCAGTCCGCCCCATCCGCAGCCTATGTCCAGCAGCCGCATGCCGGGGCCGAGAGCCAGTTTGTCGCAGATGAGGCGTAGTTTGCGTTTCTGGGCCGCGTTCAGCTCGTCGCCGTCCTTGAAATAGGCGCAACTGTACTGGAGGTGCGGATCGAGCATGGCGGTGAACAGGTCGTTGCCCAGATCATAATGGCGCTCCGCCACGATGTGCGACCGGGATTTTGTTTGCAGGTTGCAGATCACGGCGGGCAGCATGCCGAACAGCAGTTTCCAGCCTCCGCGAACCTTTCCGGCGGCTCCCGAGCGCAGCAGGCGGGCGATGAATTCGTCCACGCGTGGGCATTCCCACCATCCCTGCATGTAGGCCTCGCCGAGGGCTAAATTTTTCCGGGTGAGAATTTCGTTGTAGAGCCGCTCGTCCCGGATTTGAATGTCCCATGGGCGGGAGCCGTTCACCGCAACGCCCGCCTGTCCCATGATGTGGTCCACGATGTTTTTGGCAGAAAGCATGGGGCCTCCCTGTGCGTTGTGCCGCGACCGTTCCAACGCGAGAAGGCGACAAGTGGTTCGGGGATTCAGCGTGAATGAGCATTCCCTGCTGATGGCATTCCGTCCGGCGGCCTGGGGCACACCTGCATTTTTTTCCCTGCGGCAATGCCGGGGGGATAGTCGCCTCCTGAAATTAGGTTCCAGTATATATGGAAAGCGGAATTGAAAACAACCCCTGCATGTGGGTCCGGGAAGTCAAGTGTGCGTCTTGGACGGGTGTTTGGCCTTGTCCCGTGCCTATTGGGCGGGCGGATTTCTTTTTAATACAGCAGGCAGAAAAATCCGAAGTATGCCCCCAGGCCGGCCAGGGAAATCCGTAAGGGCCGGCGTGCCGTGGCCCGGCTCCAGGCCCAGCAAAGTGCAACGGGAAACGAAAAGGACAAAAGCATCTTGAGGGCGAGAGGCAGGGGCGTGCCGACCAGGGCTGCCTGCGCGAAAACCACCAGGGGCATGTGCAGGATGTAGATGTCGTAGGAACCGGCTGCCAGAGATTCGCGCCAGCGGGACGGTCCTTCCAGGAAACGTCCCCCCAGGCGGAGGAACAGGACGGTGGCAGACAGCGCGATAAGGCTTCGTAGCAGGCCGTGCGCCAATCCCGTGGAAACGGGGGCCGGGCCGGGAACGCGCATGAAGGATGATGCTGTCGCAAGCATTGTCAGGAGCGCGCCGAGAAAGATCGCCAGCCATGCCCACAACGGTCCGGGCAGGGACGTGTTCGTCCGGCCGGACAGGAAATCGGGGCGCAGCCACACGCCC
This sequence comes from Desulfovibrionaceae bacterium, assembly GCA_963665185.2. Classification (GTDB taxonomy): domain Bacteria; phylum Desulfobacterota; class Desulfovibrionia; order Desulfovibrionales; family Desulfovibrionaceae. The sequence continues at coordinate 220,224 of CAXXPO010000025.1, forward strand.
AATGCAAAGGCCAGGGCGTAGATGGGGACGCGGGTGGGCTGGAAAAGGATGAACGGGCCGATTTTGGCCCAGGTTTGGACCTGGACATGGGTGTTGATAAGGGCGAAACCCAATGTCATGCCCGCGCAGGCCGCCAAGATGAATGGCCATGCCGGACGCGAGACGTTTTCCAGGCGTGCGGTTCCCGCGGCATATCGCAAAAGGGCGTAGAGCAGAAAGAAGATGAGCAGCATGGACATGAACCACAGCGGGTGCGGCGACAGGGAATCCTGGTAGCGGTCCACCTGGGCCATGGTGGTTATGGCGACGAATTTCCAGTCCGTGAGGAAGGACATCCAGTGAGTCCAATAGGCGAAAAAGGATTCGGGCGCCAACGAGCGGCGCAGGTATCCCTGGTAGACCATTGCCGGCATGTAGAATGCGGAAAGAAGAAGAACCGGGCCGCCCAGGCGTTGCAGCTTTCCCTTTATGAAGCCGGGAAGGCCGTGGCGGTCGTAGGATGGCTTGGCAAAGAGTCCGGCAATAAAAAAGAGAACGGGGAGACAAAATGAATCGAGAACCAGCAGCGTGACCTCGAACGCCAGGTGCTTGCCGTCCTGGGCATGCCACCAGAACAGGCTGGGGGCGTAGGCGCAGCAGGCATGCAGCAGGACGATGAAAAGAACCATGAGCGTACGGATATTGTCCAAGGCGTAGATTCGTTGTTCCTGATGCATATTTTTCTCCATGCGGTCAGTTAGGTTGTTCCGGGGGGATTTCTCCGTTTTCAAGGGCCTTGCGAGTGGTTTCCAGGCCTGCCAGGGAAAAACGCATGATGTGTTCCAGCAGGGTTTCCTTGTACTGCGTCATGCCCGGATGCTCTGGATATACGCGGCTGAAAATGGGCCAGAAGGCCATGTAGTAGAAGATCTGCCCGCCCACGCTGGTCAGACAGTCGCGCACAACGTAATCTGGGGCGTCCGGTCCCAGCAGGGCCCGTGTTATTTCCGTGGCCTCCCTGTTGTCCGGCCGGGTGTGTTTTTCCACAAGGTCGTCCAGGTGCGGGGAAGGCGACATCATTTCCCGCAGCAGAATGGCCATGACGTCCTTGTGCAACGGGTCATCGGAAAATCCCACGTCGAGCATCACGGCTAGATAGCGGCGCATGCGTTCCTCCGGGGAGCTCTCCGTGGTTTGTTCCTCTTCCTGCCAAGCCGCTTCGCGTTCCTTTCTCCGCCGCGTGTTTTCAGCGAAGATCAGATCCAGAATGGCCTTGTAAAGGTTCGCCTTGCCTCCATAGTAATAATTCACCGCCGTGGCGTTGGCGGTTCCTGCCTCCTTGCAGATGGCGCGGACCGTTGTTCCCTTGTAGCCTTCGCGGGCAAAGATGCGGATGGCGGCAATGAGGATTTTTTCCTTGGTGGTCTGTTTTTTCGACTGGGACATGGTGGATCTCCTGAGTATCCGGGAGAACCTACCCTCTTGCCGATGTCCTTGCAATGCAACCGTATAATGCAAATGCATTAATTTGCGTGCGTGGTCAAGCCCGTTGAGGAGCTTTCTTTCCGAATCTGGTCTGATTGCTTGGAACTGTCGGGGGTTGGGGAAAATGCACGGCTGATAAAAGACTGACGGAAACGCCTGGAGCATCGGACGGATGTCCGCGATCCTGCGAGCGGAAGTACAGGACGACGGCAGGTTCCGGGTTGGTGCTGCAGGCGGAGAAAATCAGCAGGGCGTGGGGTAGGCAGACCGCAGGTCCCGGTGGATGGCGTTTCGCTCTTCGGCGTTCCGGCATTTCAGGATGTACACGCTGTTGCAACATTCGCGCATGACGCAGGTTTTGTCATAGGTCGCGATGCAATCGTGCAGGTTTTCGGCGGGATGGATTGCCAGGACATGCACCATGAAGCCTGAGAGATGGCCCCGGGGGTGCCGGTAGGTATATATGCAGATGCCGCCGGTACGGGGGAAAGGACCGCCGAGCCGGTAGCAGGTGAATTCATGTTCCATGCCGCTTTGTGCGGTAAAGGTCCGGTGCTTTTCGTTCATGGTGGCGCGGACATCTTTTGTGAAAAAACCCGGCAGCATGTCCGCACTGCCGGGAAATGTGTTTTCTGCAAAGGGCAGGAGCAGGTCGAGCCTATTCGCCCAGATAGGCCTTGCGGATGTCTTCGTTGTCCAGAAGGGCCTTGGCCTCGTCCTGCATGACGATCTTGCCCGTTTCCATGACATAGCCGCGGGTTGCAAGCTGGAGCGCCAGGTTGGCGTTCTGCTCCACCAGTAGGATGGTCGTGCCGTTTTCCCTGTTGATCTTGGCGACGATTTCAAAAATCTGTTTGACGATGAGCGGAGCCAGCCCAAGGGAGGGTTCATCCAGAAGCAGGGCCTTTGGGCGGCCCATGAGCGCCCGTCCGATGGCCAGCATTTGCTGTTCTCCCCCGGAAAGGGTTCCACCGGCCTGCAGGCGACGCTCCCTGAGAATGGGAAAGTAATCGTACACTGTTTCCAGGTCGCGTTCTATGCCCTCCTTGTCGTTGCGGAAGAAGGCTCCCAGGTCCAGATTCTCGGCCACGCTGAGGCGGGGGAAGATGCGTCGTCCTTCCGGAACCTGGCACAGCCCCTTTGGGGGGAGCAGGTCGGGGCTGACGCGCCGGATGGATTCTCCCTGGTACAGCACGTCGCCCTGAGTGGCCTGGACGATACCGCAGATGGTCATGAGCGTGGTGCTTTTGCCTGCGCCGTTGGCGCCGATGATGGTTACTATCTCACCGGGATGGACCACCAGGGAAATTCCCTTGAGCGCCTGGATGCGTCCATAGTGGGCGGTAACGTCCTTGAGTTCGAGTATGGGGTGTGCGGCCATTTAATCCATTTCCTCCGAGCGTTGGCCCATCCGTTTGGCCGGGATGAGACCTGCGGGCCGCACCAGCATCATGATCGTCATGGCGCCGCCAAAGGCCAGCATGCGGTATAATTCGAATTCCCGGAAAATTTCGGGAAGGGCCACCAGGGCCAGTGCTCCCAGGATGATGCCGGGGATGGACCCCAGGCCGCCCAGAACGACCATGGCCAGAACCAGGGCCGATTCCAGAAAGGTGAAACTCTCCGGGGAGACAAAACGCATTCTCGCGGCGAAAAAAGCTCCGGCCAGGCCGCCGAACAAAGCACCCATGGCATAGGCCAGAAGTTTGAGCTTGAAGGTGTTTACGCCCATGAGTTCGGCAGCGGTCTCATCTTCGCGGATGGCCTCCCAGGCCCGGCCTATGCGTGAAAAGTTGAGACGGTGCACTGCGACAATGGTGAAAATGGCCAGCCCCAGAATCAGGTAGTACAGATACCCGAGTTTTTTCAGGTAGATGTGTTCAAAGGGTCAGTCCGGTTGCGAAGTCCGGCAGCCACATGCCGGGAGCAGCTATGCCCATAACCCCGTTGGGGCCGTTGGTCAGGCTCATCCAGTTGTTCAGGATTATCCGGACTATTTCTCCGAAACCCAGCGTGACAATGGCCAGATAGTCGCCCCGCATGCGCAGGGTGGGGGTAGCCGATGATGCACCCGGCCACGCTGGCGAAGAGTGCGGCGATGGGCAGGCATATCCAGAAGGATATGCCATAGTGGATGCTGAGCAGGGCGTAGGTGTACGCGCCCACCCCGTAGAACGCGATGTAGCCGAGGTCGAGCAGTCCGGCCAGGCCGACCACGATGTTCAGGCCCAGGCCCAGGCAAACGTACACCAGCACGTTCACGGCCACATCCTGGGCGTAGCGCCCGGTGAACTGCGGGTATGCGAGAGCGCAGCCCAGACCGATGGCGAACCATATCCAGACCGGAACCTTGGACATGGACCTGGCAACACCTTCGCGAGCCGCGTTCAAAGGACGGACGACAGGGACCAGCGCGCCGGATTTATTGAGAACGTACAGGAGCGCCATCCCCAGGCAGGCGATGGCAATGCGTCCCCAGATTGCAAAGGTCTGGCCGAATTCCAGCGTGCCGTCCGGTTTTATGCCCAGGAGGGGCCACAACAACAGAAACAGCCAGGCCATGGCCACGCCGTAAAAGGTGAAAACTTTCCTATACGCGCGTATCATCGACATTCTCTCCATGATTCCGGTGGGCATGAAGTAGAGCACGGCAATGAGGATGATGAAGGCGAACACGTCCTTGTACTCTCCGCCGTGAGGAATGTAGGCGGCTGCCATGATTTCCACCATGCCGATGATGAAGCCGCCCAGCATGGCCCCGGTGATGTTGCCTATTCCGCCCAGAACCGCAGCCGCGAACGCCTTGATGCCGGGAACGAAGCCCATGTCGTAGCGCACGCTGCCGTAATACAGCCCGACCATGATGCCTGCGGCCGCTGCAAGGCCGGCGCCGATGGCAAACGTCATGCTGATGATGCGGTTGGAGTTGATGCCGACCAGCGCGGACATTGTCTTGTCCTGGGCCGTGGCACGCATGGCTTTGCCTATCCTGGTCTTGAACACCAGGGTGTTCAGCCCGAACAGCAGCCCGGCCGTAAGGGCCAGTATGAGGATCTGCATGATGGAAATGCGCATGTCGCCAATGTCTATACCGCCCTGTGTGAATTCCGTGGGATATGCCTTGTCGTATACACCCTGGGTCAGCATGAGGCCGTTTTGCAGGAATATGGACATGCCGAGTGCGGACAGCAGAACCGACAAACGAGAAGAGCTTCGTAAGGGTTTGTAAGCGACTTTTTCCACGGCCATGGCCAGCATGGCACAGTATCCCATGGTCAGGGCGAGGGCTATGGTCAGTCCCATCCAGGGGTGGGTTTCCATGAATCCGTGGGCCGCAAGGAAAGACAGGATGATAACGCCGACATAACCGCCGGCGGCAAAAAATTCACCATGTGCGAAGTTGATAAGTTGGATGATGCCGTAGACCATGGTGTAGCCCAGGGCAATCAGTGCGTAGACTCCGCCGAGTGTGATTCCATTGACAAACTGCTGGAAGAAAAAATCCATCCTGCATTCCCCAAATTTTGAAGGAAGGGGCGCCGAACGGCGCCCCTTTGAAGTGCGGTTTTAGTAGAATTCGCCTGTGGCCGGGTTCCAGTAGTTGACGAACTGGCCGCCCTTGACGGTCTGGATGATATAGTTGGAGCCGGAGTCGCCGGTAGGCCCGAACTTGATGATCTTGGATGCGCCGGCAAATTCAATTGTGGTAAGCTGTTCCTTGATCTTTTGGGGATCTGTGGAACCTGCCTTCTTGATGGCTTGCAGCAGGGCGTACGCGCCGTCGTAGGCATATTCGGAATATGCGCCCGGGGCACCATACTGGGCGTACACGCTCATGAATTTCTTATAGGCATCCGTGCTTTTGTCCTTGTAGCCGAAGGTCAGGTACGCGCCTTCGGCGGCATCCTTGGCAATGTCGATGAGCTGGGGATGGTACACGGCGTCCTGAGCCAGGATCACGCACTTCAGCCCCATGCGGCGGGCCTGGATCAACATGAGGGCACCGGCGGACGAGTTCTGCAGGCTCATGTAGAAGACATCGGGATTGTCCTGTTTGATCTTGGTGAGAACAGCGGAAAAGTCTTTGTCCCCCTGGTTGATATGGTCATGCGCCAGAACCTTGATTCCGTTTGCAGCACTCAGTTTTTCCACGCTGTCGGCCAGTCCCTGCGAATACGTTGTTTTGTCGTCCACGATGAATACGGACTTGGCATGCAGCTGGTCCATCATGAATTTCAGCGCTGTCTTGGACTGGTCGTCGTCACGGCCGCAGACGCGGTACATGTAGGGCAGGCCGCGCTCTGTGACTTTTTCATTGGTGGATGCGGGGGTCAGCATGGGGATGGACTCTTCGTCCAGCACTTCGGAAGCGGGAATTGTTGCGCTGGAGCAGTAGGCTCCCACAACGCCCACGACGCCCAGGTTGATGAGCTTGTTGGCGGCGGCAACGGCCTGGCGGGGGTCACACGCCGTGTCCTGGGGGTACAGCTCGATCTTGTCGTAGCCAGGAATGCCGCCTTCCTTTTCAATGATTGAGATGGCGGCCCGCACGCCGTTGGCGATGTCGTTGCCGTCGGCGGCATATGGGCCGGTCAGGGGACTCATGCTGCCTATTTTCAGCGTTTTCGCCATGGCCGAAGCGGCCAGGGCAAGGCACAGGACAAGCGCCACGGACAGCACACTCACAATACGTTTCTTCATGCCACATCCTCCATGCGTTCGGTAAATTTACTGGCCCAAATAGGCTTGAATGACCTGGGGGTTCCGCTGCACTTCCTCGGGGCGTCCCTGGCAGATCATTTCTCCGTGGTCCAGGACAACAACCCGGTGGCTGATGCCCATAACAACCTTCATATCATGCTCGACCATGAGAACGTTGATTCCTTTTGCACTGATGCGCCGGATGATAGCCATGAGCTCGTTGCTTTCCGCCGGGTTGAGTCCGGCGGCTGGTTCGTCGAGCAGGATAGTCTGCGGGTTGCTGCCCAATGCACGGGCAATCTCAAGACGGCGCTGCAATCCGTAGGGAAGATTTTTGGCAACCGTATCGGCCATGTCGTCCATGTCCACGAAGTTCAATGCGGACATGGCCCTTTCCCGGATACGCTCCTCCTCGCGTTTTTGCGAGGGCAGGCGCAGGACTGCGCCGAAAACACCTGCCTTATTGCGACAGTGTTGGGCCACCATGACGTTTTCCAATGCGGTCATGGCGGTGAACAACCGGATGTTCTGGAATGTTCTGGCAATACCGGCCGCCAGGATCTGGTGGGGGCGCAATCCGGTGAGTGTGGTGTCGTCGTATTGGACCGATCCGGACGCAACCTTGTAGACCCCGGTGATGACATTGAAGACCGTGGTTTTTCCGGCGCCGTTGGGACCGATGAGAGCCAGGATTTCGCCTGATTGCAACTTGAACGATACATTGGAGAGAGCCTGCAATCCGCCGAAGTTGACGCAGACATCAGATAATTTCAGGTGTGCCATGGGGTAGAGTTATATACCAAAAAAACGTGTAAGATCAACTCGGTTTTTTCTATATTTCACAATTTTCGCAATGATATATTTTTCAGGCAGACTTTGCAGTTCTTTTAGGGACAATCTTGGGAAAGTCTTGCGACATGCATGTTTCTAAAGGTTTGCAACCTGATATTTTGCAATAGCGTGTATTTGTCTTTATATATAATATTTGTAAGGTGTTACTGGACATGAAAAGACGTGGACGTACATGCATTCCGCCCCGCAATATGCGCCAGGGCACAATGTTTTTTCGTGCATGTAGTAACCTGGGCAGCAGAGATTTGCCGCCATGCATGGGGGTGCAGCGGACATGGGACAAGGCAAGCCGACATGAGGAGGGATTGCTTTTATGTTTGCTGCCGCATCCCCTTACAACGGAGGACACCATGGTAAAGGGGTGCGGCAAATATACACAAAGGTTGGACAGCGGGCTGCAGCTTTACATTTCAGACTGTGTAGAGGGTGCGATGATCCCGAATGGTGAGACGACCCGTCGCCCTGTATGTTGGGGGGGCAGTTCGCTCAGGTTGGTGTGGAGCACCTTGTAGAAACGGTTGTCCGTCCCCACTTTGAGGGCTGTCAGACGCATGGCCTTGTCCAGCTGCCTCCGTGCGAGGTCGTGCCTGCCTGCTCCACCCAGGACGAGCGCGATGTTGTTGCGGATTTTGGCTTCATACATGGGGGCTCCTGCCTGAAGGGATTCCCGCAGGGCCAAGGCCAACAGTGTGAGCGCAGCCTTGTGTTCACCTTGTCCGGACAGGCGCATGCCCAGGCGGTTGAGCATCTGCAGGGTTTTGGCTCGGCACATAAAACTCCTCCTGATCTTGATCGTGTATCGGTACTGTTACCTTCTCCTGTTTTCATGAAAAGTCAGGAGGGCAATCAGAGACATTGCGGCATGAAATAGCCGCCCGGCGTTTGTCATCTTATTTTGTGTATAATAATGATATTGAAATTCAATTTCAAGATAAAAATAGCTTTCAAATACATTGATTTTTTACATTGGCGCAGAGGATTTTTTATGGGGGCGGTGCGGCTGCCGGAATAGGGAAAAAGTCGAAAGGAAAAAGTTGGCAAAAAGCCCCGGACGGCATTGCCGTCCGGGGCTTTGGATGTCGGGATAAGCCGATCTACCAGGCGCCGTCGCTGAAGGGGTCGGACCCGAAACCGAAGTCGGCTTCGGGTTCACCGCCGGCAGCGGGAGCACCGGCGCCGGGAGTGGCAGGAGCGCCGCCTTCGCCCGTGGGAGCGGCCTGCAGGATGGCGATGATGCTGGATTTGACCTTGTCGATCTCACCGGCGAGTTCGGTGACCTTGCTGTTCAGTTCGGTAACCTTTTCCTCGGCGGCAATGATGACTTTTTCACCCGCGCCCTTGCCGGAGGCTTCCAGGGCTTCGTATTTGCCCTTGTAGTCGGCCATGGACTTCGCCGTTTCAGCCAGTTTGCCGGTGGCTTCGGCCAGTTTGGCTTCCAGGTCGGTGATCTTGGCGCTTTGTTCGGTAATGGTGGTGTGGTATTCCGCCAATTTGGCGAATATGCCGTCCACTTCGCCCAATACCGGGGCAGGCAGCTCCAGAACGGACACGGAATCGCCGGACGCAGCCAGCTCGCCGCTCTTCATCTTGGCCAGTTCGGGGTGCTGCTCGTAGATCCAGGCTTTGGCCAGGGCTGCGGCAAAAGGTTCGAACTCATCGTTGATGTCTTTCTTGGTCATGAAGGACAGCAGGTCAACGATGTTGGCTTTCTGGGCATCTGCACCCTCACCTTTGATGTAGGAGACAAAGGTGCTCATGGGGAACGTTTTTCTCGCTTCAGCCATGATGGTTTCCTCCCTAAAGGATTTTACAGGATAAATATTTTTTCTTCTTTGGCTGCCATGGGAACGCGTCCGACATAGCGGGCGTAAACCAGAGCGGCCGTCCTATACACCAGATGCCCGAGCTTGGACCAGGGCAGGTATCCGATGAGCATCCAGACCGAAACCAGGTGGATGTAGTACATGGGATACGCCAGCCCGGCCACATTGGCCCAGCGCAGCAATTCGCAGAAAAGGCCGCTCAGGCCGACAACCCAGATGACGCCCAGCAGGTACCAGTCGTAAAAGCTGGAACCGTGCTTGGTTTCGTCCTGGGACAGACGGCGCTTGGTCAGCATGGTCAGGCCGTAGATGAGCAGAATGGCGCCCACGTTGGCAAGAATCTTGACCGGATTGAGCAGCGACATCGGGGTGTGTCCGATGGGAGCCAGGAAGGGGATTATCTTCCCGCCCCAATGGGCCACGGCCACGATGGAGGTCACGATGAGCAGGGCGACAAAGCCGAAGAACAGGGTCAAGTGGCCCTTGAACTTTTGTTCGTCGCCTTCACTTTCATAGCCGCAGTCTTTCCACTTGCGGTGGGTGATGATCTCATCCTTGACCACGTCGATGATGCACTGGACGATGCTGGGCTTTTCTTTCTTTTCCCCGCCGATGACCAGTGTCCTGGGCATGTCCTTGAAGGATTCGATCTGCTTGCGCACACCCTTGTAAAACGACCAGGCCACAAAGAGGGCGGTCAGGCCGAAGATGGGGTCGATGGTGAAGTCGCCCGGGAACAGGCCGCCGTAAATGACGTGTCCGCCTTCCGCTGCAACCTGGTAGCCGTGTCCGGCTTCTTCAAAGTAGGGGAAGAAGGAGCCGAGAATACTGCCGCGGATCATCCAGACGACCATCCAGATCACGGCGGGAATGGCGATGAGCATGTGCAGATATTTGCTGGAGCTCATCCATTTGCCGATGACGGAGGGTTCCACCAGGTTGCGATACGCCATATTGCGCAGCGCGGCCAGCAGATCGCCGGGTTTTGCGCCGCGGGGGCACAGGTCGGAACAGGTGCCGCAGTTGTGGCACAGCCAGATGTCGATGTCGTTGACCAGCTTGTCTTTCAGCCCCCACTGTGCCCAGATCATCTCCTTGCGGGGATACGGGTTGTCAGCGGGCGAAAGAGGGCAGGCAACGCTGCAAGTAGCGCATTGGTAGCACTTCTTGAGTGTTTCGCCGCCCACGGCCTGCAAGTCTTTGATAAATTGCAGGTCAGGCTGGATGCGTACGGGATTCGTCATGATGCCAATCCTCCTTAATAGCCCTTGAACGGGTTAGGCCCGATCTTCAAAATCTCGTCCATGAACGCATCGATCATTTCCGGGATTTTGTCGTATTCGTCAATGGCCACCTGTTCCTGGCGAACGCGTTCAGGCTCCACGCCCAGGCGCTTCAGGGACTCGGCAACGTTTTCCATACGCCGGTTGCACAGTTCGGAACCCTTGACGAAGTGGCATTGGTAGTCGTCGCCGTATTTGCAGCCCAGGAGCATGACACCGTCAGTGCCCTTGGACATGGCGTCGGCAATCCAGATGGTATTGACCGAGCCCAGGCAGCGGACAGGAATGACGCGAACATAAGGGCTCCAGTGCTTGCCACGCATGGCGGCCATATCCAGAGCGGGGTAGGCGTCGTTTTCACAGGCCAGGATGATGGCCCGGGGACCGCCTTCCTCGATTTTGGGCGGGATTTCCACCTGCTTGATCATGGAGCCGATCATGTCGACAGTGTAGTTGTCGAAGCTGATGACGCGTTCGGGGCATGCTCCCATGCACGTGCCGCAACGGCGGCAGCGGGTTGGGTTGGGCATGGGAGTTCCCTTGGGATCGTCGTCCAGCGCGCCGAACGGACATTCTTCCGTGCAGCGTTTGCATTGGGTGCAGCGTACGAAGTTGAAGATCGGGAAGGATTTGTCGCCCGAACGGGGGTGCACCGACACGCCGTGGTTCAGCGAGGTGATGCACTGCACGGCCTTGAGCACGGCGCCTGCCGCGTCTTCGCGGGCAGTGGCCATGGTCATGGGCTGTCGGACGCAGCCGGCGGCGTAGATGCCGGTGCGGCGCGTTTCGTAGGGAAAACAGATATAGTTGGAATCGGCAAAACCGTCGAACATGTTCAGGTCGGGGAATGCCGGGCCCTGGCGGTATTCCAGGTTGATGACCGGATCATGCGCAGTGGTCGGCACCATGCCAGTGGGCAGGACGACCATGTCCACCTTGAGTTCGATCAGTTCGCCCAGCAGGGTGTTGCGTGCGATGACCAGCAGGCCGCCGTCGCCGTCTTCCTTGATACCCACGATCTGTCCCTTGGTCAGCATGACGCCGGGTTTGTCCTGGGCAGCCTTGTAGTACTGCTCGTTCATGCCCGGAACCATCATGTGATCATAGAAGACATAGCTCATGGCGTTTGCGTCGGAATCGGCCACGTAGCCGGACTGCTTGAGCGCGACCAGGCTGTTCAGTTCGGAAGAGTAGGCCAGATGCTTGCACGTCTCCAGATTTTTGAAGACAAAGACTTCCTCTTCTTCCTCTTCCTTTTTTTTCTCTTCTTCAGGCGCTTCGGCTTCGGCGGCGGCTTTTGCTGCTTCTTCCTCAAGCCCCTTGGCCACGCAGACGCTCACGTCCACGATGAAGGCTACCGAGGTGGCCTTCTTGCCGTCGGAAGGACGCTTGATGCTGCCCTCCTTGGCCATGGCCTCCAGCTCGCGGGATGTGATCACATTCTTGAACGCGCCGTATCCCAGCGGTTCGAGATATTCGGTGTTCATGGGATCCCAACCCGTGGCGAGGACGACCGCTCCGATGGCGATGGTTTCGCCGCCCACGGTGGCCTGGTACGAGCCTGGAGCTCCGACCAGTTTTTCAAGGGTCACGCCGGTCTTGACGGTGATGGCCTTGTTGTTCCGCACGCTTTGGGCAAGCTGTTCGATTCCGGTGTCCACATTTTGGGTATAGGGAGCGCCGAGGGGGAAACTCTTGGCCATGGCTCTGGCCTTGCCCCCCAGTTCGGCGTCCTTTTCCACGAGAACAACGTCATGGCCCACGGAGGCTGCGTTCAGGGCTGCGTTCAGGCCGGTCCAACCGCCGCCGAGAACCAGAATGGTCTTGGTTCCGTCCGGCAGCTCGGGGTTGGGGATGTTCATCTTGGTGAGCTTGGTGACGCCCATCTTGATGTAATCCTGGGCCATAAGGCGCAGTTCTTCCGGTGCCTCGCTGCCTGCCTCGGGCTGGGAGCCGTCGGGGTTCTTGTACCCCATGACCACCTGTTCGCGCATGTTCACGCGTTCCAGCAGGATGTTTTCAAAATTGAAGATGTCCCAATCCATGCGCGGGGAGGAAGCGACAACGCAGACTGCGTCAATCTCCCCGGCGTCAATGTCTGCCTGGATCAGGTTCCGGCCTTCTTCGCTGGTCAGACGCGGATGCGTTTTGACCACCGGTGTGACGGTGCCGAAATTGTTCCTGGTGAACTCGGCCAGTTGTTCAGCGCTGAGAACCTGACCGACGCTCGATTCATCGATATAAACACCGATTTTTTCGGGCATTTTGGTCTACCTCCCTCTCACCGTTTGTATCGCCTTGAGTGCGGCGGCCGTGGCGGACTGGGCCGACTTCATCACGTCAAGCGGCAGTTTGGCGCAACCAGCCGCGAAAATGCCCTGGTCCTCGCCGCCGACGATGAACCCTTCCTCGTCCACAGGGACGTTGGCGGGAAGCCTGGTTCCGGCGATAGAGGGCTGCATGCCCGTTGCCAGCACCACCAGGTCGTGTTCGTTTTCGCTCTTGATTCCGGATACGGCATCTTCGACCGTCAGCATGACGTTGCCGGAAGGCGTGGCCTTGGCGTCGGCAACCTTGCCCTTGACCGTCTTGAGCTTGGGATCGTCCATGATGCGCTTGGCAAAGTTGTCGTAGCGGCCGGGAGTGCGCAGGTCTATGTAGTAGATGGTTACCCGCGTATCAGGATACTGCTCGCGGATGTAGGCGGCCTGCTTGAGCGAAGCCATGCAGCAGATATAGGAACAGTAGTTCAGGTGGTTTTCGTCACGCGAACCGGCGCATTGCACGAACGCCACATTCTTGGGCTGCTGGCCGTCCGCCGGGCGGACGATCTTGCCGTTGGTCGGACCGTTGGGGGAAGCCAGCCGTTCCATCTGCATATTGGAGATGCAGTTTGGAATCTGGCCTGCGCCAAGGTTGGTCAGGTTGGTAACGTCGTAAGGTTTCCATCCCGTGGCGTAGACGATGCTGCCAACGTTCAGTGTGATGACCTTCTCTTTTTCTTCCAGATCGACGGCCTCGTTGCCGGCCAGCTTCTGTACATCGGCCGTGGAGCAGTTCTCCCGGTCGAGCACGTAACGGGACGGGAAGGCGAAAGGGGTATCCGTGTACAGGGCTTTGCGTGTGCCCAGGCCCAGCTCGAATTCGCTTTCAACGTCTTTGTCCAGCTGTTCTGCCAGTTCGCCAAGTTCCGCACTGCCGGGGCCGACATAGCGGGGGCTGATTTTGACCTTGACCTCAAAGTTGCCAGCACTGCCGGAGACTTCCGTCACTTCGGCCAGCGTGAGAAATTTGACGTTAGGATTGTTCTTGATGCGTTGGAATTGGATCTCCAATCCGCAGGACGGAGGACACAGCTTGGGAAAATATTTATTGAGCTGCGCTACTCGCCCGCCGAGAAAGGGATTCTTTTCGACAATGTAGACTTCGTGGCCTACTTCAGCGGCCTCGAGGGCGGCAGTGATGCCGCTGAAGCCGCCGCCGACCACCAGGATGCTGTTACTCGACATAAGACGTCCTCCCTCATCAGATTTCGGACTCGGTAAAATGGTCCAAACCCAATCCGCAAGCGTGAACTTCCGGGTCGGGTTTAGACCATTCTCCCGCAGAACTGAAAAAAAAACGGCTGCGGGCTTGCGCCCGCAGCCGCAGATTACATCACTAGGGATGCATGGGATCGGGGATGACCTGGATGTAGGGGACCTTGAAGATCGTGGTCTCGCCCTTTGCCGGATCGTACTTGGAGTTGCAGAAGCACTTCCATTTGGAGTCGTCGAGACCCAAGAAGTCTCCGCGATAGTAGAAGCCGGGGTAGCGGGATTCTTCACGGAAGTGAATGTGCTGCATGTGCAGGCGCACGGTCCACAGGCGGTGGAACTGCTCCCAGCAGCGCATCAGTTCGTGCAGGTCGCGAGCGGCCAGCTTACTTGGAGTCTTCTTCGAGCATGTCGAGAAGAGCTTGAAGCCGGTTTCGAGCAGGCTCTTGGAAGTGGTGTAGTATGTGCCCACGCCTCCGCCGTATTCGTCGGTGGCCTTCACCAGGCGCATCATGAAGTTGCGCGGGGTGATGAACTGGTCGTTGACGATCGGGTCGGTGGAAGCGCCCTTGCCGGCCTTGAAGTTTTCGACCGGAGCGTAGATTTCCTTGGCCAGATCGGCAGCATTCTGCTGCAGAGCGGGCTTGAAATCCTTGTGGTCGACACACCAGCGAACAGCCTGCTTGCCGCAGATACGGCCTTCAGCGTGCGAACCGGAGGAGAACTTGTGACCGGAAGCGCCAACGCCGTCAGCGCAGGTGAACAGACCGTTGACCGAGGTCATGCGGTTGTAGATCTTGCCGTTGTCGGCTTTGATCTTGTATTCGGCAGGAACCCATTCTTCGTCGGGACCGGAAACCCAGATGCCGCAGCAGCCGGAGTGCGAACCGAGCAGGTAAGGCTCAGTAGGCATGATTTCGGAACCGCTCTTCTCGGGTTCGATGTTCTGGCAGGCCCAGAGGTTGGCCTGGCCAACACACATGTCGAGGAAGTCTTCCCAAGCTTCGGCTTCGAGGTGCTTCTGCTGTTCGGGAGTCATGGTGGCGAAGGTTTTCTGCAGGGCAGAAGCGGTGTCCATGTAGATGGGGCCGCGGCCTTCGCGCATTTCGCGAAGCATCATGTGGTTACGCAAGCAGGTCGGGATGATGTGACCTTTGGCGTATCCGCGTTTTTCGTAAGGAGCTTGAGCATTGCGCGGTTTGTTGGTCGACACAGTAGTCTTCACCTTTGCAGCGTTGGTGGCTTTAGCTTTGAAGAGCAGGAACCAAGCGCCGACCGGACCGTAACCGTCTTTGAAGCGGGCGGGTACGAAGCGGTTTTCCATCATGGTCATTTCAGCGCCAACCTGAGCACACATGGTGTAGGTGGAGCCGGCGTTCCAGACGGGATACCAGGCGCGACCCATGCCTTCACCCGTGGAACGGGGACGGTACACGTTAACGGCGCCGCCACAGGCAACGATAGCAGCGTTGCACTTGATGACGTACACTTTGTTTTCGCGAGTGGAGAAGCCCACCGCACCAGCGATGCGGTTGGGTTCATTGGCGTCCAGAAGCATTTTCACGATGAAAACGCGTTCCATGTAGCGTTCTTCGCCCAGAGCGTTCTTGGCAGCTTCAGCAACGATGCACTTGTAGGATTCACCGTTGATCATCATCTGCCAGCGGCCGGAACGTACGCAGGCGTCGCCGTTGCGCAGGCTCTTGCCAGCTTTCTTGGCGGCGGCGCCGTCGAGGTTGTGGCCGTTTTCGTCTTTGATCCAGCAGGGAAGGCCCCACTCTTCAAAGAGATGAACGGAGTCGTCAACGTGACGGCCGAGGTCGAAGATCAGGTCTTCGCGAACCAGGCCCATCAGGTCGGTGCGGACCATGCGGACGTAGTCGTCGGCATCGTTGTCGCCAAGGTAGGTGTTGATGGCCGACAGACCCTGGGCAACGGCGCCGGAACGCTCGAGGGAGGCTTTGTCGATCAGCAGGATTTTGACGCCGAGGGGATCGCCCCAGCGAACGGCTTCGAAAGCCGCGCCGCAGCAGCCCATGCCGCCGCCGACCATGAGGACGTCGGTGTCGAGTTCGACGATTTCGGGTTCCGCAACAGCGACACCCTGGGAAGCTATTTTAACAGGAATGGTAGGCATTTTACGTTCCTCCTAGTCCGTATCGGGGTTACCTGTTGGCGCCTTCTTCGCAAGGCAGGTCCATCCAGCACTGCGACTTGCTGTCGTCGGTGATGGGGTACTTCTTGCCCAGAACAGCCTTGGGAGCTACCAATGCGGTCTCGGTGAACAGCAGTTCGCTTTCCAGATCGCCGGGTTCGGGCTTGCCTTCGAAGGGCTTGATGGAACCTTCAGGTGTGGTGCGGATGGGGAACTTGAAGCGCTTGACGTTGCCGTTACGGAATTTGACGGTCCACATGATGTCTTCAGCGGAACGCATGGGAATGGACGTGCCACCCATGGGAGCGAAGTCACCGTAAGGACGTGCAGAAATGGCGCCCTGGGGGCAGATCTTCACACAGGAATAACATTCCCAACAAGCGTCGGGTTCCTGATTGAAGGCCTTCATTTCTTCAGGGTCCAGGATCATCAGATCGTTCGGGCAGATGTACATGCAAGCGGTCTTCTCGCCACCCTTGCAGCCGTCACATTTGCTCGGATCGACAAATGTAGGCATGGTTTGTACCTCCTAAAATAAAGGAATTTAAGTTTGGTCCTAACTCGCCACAGCAACATATAGAAAAAAAACAGGAAGCGTTTATGGGACGCATGCCTGCTTTTTTTGCCGTATTAGGAGACCACCATGGTACGCAACCATTGCCGCGAAGCGGCGATAATACAGTTGGCGTACGCAAAGTGATTGATCATCCTACGGTAACCCATGTAAAACGTTTGTGCTATTGCACGTGTGGTTCTGCTTGTGATTGAAATAACAAGCGGCAACAGTGCTGTCAAGGAGAAAGTGAAATAAGTTACAAGCGTGTTGCCGCGTACTACATTCCAAGAAGGTGAGCGCAAGCCGCGAGCATATGCCATGCACGGAAAACCCACATCCGGCGTCGACCTGGCTCACGTAATACGCAAGTGGAAAGCCGCGCCACCATATCAGGAAGTAGCGGATAATTACTATAATTTCATGTGCTGAATTGCAAGGCATTTTTGTGAAAAAAGGGGTTAATAGCTGTAGGCACCGTGGAGGGGCTGTTTTTGGGGCGTGTGCGGGCTGTTTGTGACTCTTTTGTTTCGCTGCGGAGCCGATTCGGAATGTGAGGGGGGCTGCAGCCGTTTCAGGATCGGAGCATCTGCAGGCTTCCTTGGGGTGTCGTTTCGTAAGGGCCTATTCCTCACATTTAAAAAAAACGGAGGCCCCGAAGGGCCTCCGCCGTAATGCAAGGAAGGTTGGCTTAAAGCCTACTTCATGACTTCGCCGGAAGCAGCGCCCTGCATCTTGATCTCGACCTTTTCGGTCAGGCCTTCGTAGTATGCACGCAGGATTTCGAGGACTTCTTCACGACCGAAGTGGTCGGGAACTTCGGCGCCTTCGGAAAGGGCCTTACGCAGCTTGGTGCCGGACAGGATGACGCGGTCTTCCTTTCCGTGGGGGCATGTGCGCAGGGAGGCCATGCCGTCGCACTTGTAGCAGTAGAAGGTCCAGTCGATCTTCATGGGTTCGCACAGCAGCGCCTTGCCCGCTTCGGGGCACTCTTCGCCCTGGTAGGGAATGCGGTCGAAGATTTCCTGGGCTTCGAACAGGCCGTAGAAGTCGCCCACGCCAGCGTGGTCGCGACCGATCAGCATGTTGTTGATGCCGTAGTTCTGGCGGAATGTGGCGTGCAGCAGGCCTTCGCGAGGACCGGCGTAGCGCATGTCCAGGGGGTAGCCCGCATTGATGACGTTGTCGGCGACAAAGTAGCCGTCGATCAGGGTCTGGATGCACTTGATGCGCACTTCGGCCGGAATGTCGCCGGGCTTCAGGTTGCCGATGAGGGAGTGGATGACCACGCCGTCGCAGGTTTCAGCGGCAATCTTGGCGAGGTATTCATGGGAGCGGTGCATGGGGTTGCGCAGCTGCAGAGCGGCAACCTTGGACCAGCCCTTGGCTTCCATCTGTTCGCGAAGCTGCTTGGGGGTCAGGTAGACGCCGGGGAAACGGGAGGCGTAGTCGCCTTCGGAGAGCACTTTGACGGGGCCGGCCAGGTTGTACTTGCCCTGGGCCATAACCATCTGCACGCCGGGGTGGTCTTCCAGAGCGACGTCCCAGAAGCGTTCGGAGTCTTCCCCGCCGCCTTTGTAGACCATTTCGCTTTCCCACTTCTTGTCGGCTTCGGTCATTTCGTATTTTTCTTCGATCTTCATGGTGGCGAACACGACGCCGTCGCGAACCAGGGCCACTTCATCGCCGACCTTGACGCTTTCATCGTCGGTGTCCAGGGTCACGGGGACGGGCCAGAAGGTGCCGTCGGCCATCAGGAATTTTTCGCAAACGCCTTTCCAGTCAGCCTTGCCCATGAATCCGTTCAGCGGAGAGAAGCCGCCGATGCCCATCATGATCAGGTCGCCCTTGGCACGAGCGGAAATTTCAAGCTGCTTCAGGCCAGCGGCTTTTTTCTGTTCAGCGGACAGTTCGGCGCCTTCGAGCAGGCAGCAGACGAGGCCTTTACCACCATGAGGGGGAACCAATTTAGACATGCGTGAGTCTCCTTTAAATTAAGTAATGTCCTTGTCCAAATATTACGGCTGCGGACGAACGGCAGCGCCATCGTCCACAGTTGAGCCGGGGCCGCGCCCGTTTCGGGCGCGCTGATGCGCCACATTCCCCGGATACCGCCACTATAATACGTGAAGGACCCTTTACTTGTGAAAAATTCAACAAAATGTCAAGCCCGCCGAAGGGTGGCGTGAAAACAATGTTTTCCATTTGCCGCTTTGGCGGTTTTGGGTGCATGCGATACGCATGCGTGCCCTGGGAACGCAGGCGGCGCGGGGAATTTTGCAAGACTTGCCCCCGGTTGCGATTCAGGTTATGCACTCGGTTTCCCTATTTTATATGTAGAGCGAAGGTACATGCCAAACTATCCATCCAGTCCATCACGTGGGCCATCACGCGGCCCCAGTCTGACCGACGAGCTTCTGGGGCTCGACGCGAAAATACTTGAACTTGTACAGCGCCGTACCCGGCTGCTGTCCCGTGCCGCGACCACTCGGCGCAACAAGAAAATGCCTGTGGCCGAAGCGGCCCAGGAAAAGAAAATGTGGAGCGTGTGGGAAAATCATTGCCGCACCGGGGGCGGGATCAAGCCCCGCAACGCGCGGCAGCTTTTTGTCATGCTCAACACCCTCGGTTATGAGGCGTCCGATTCCCATGGCCATGTGGAGAACGCTTTTTTTCTGACGCCCAGACCCGGCTCCCTGGATGTGGATGCACCCGGTCCTGTTTCGCCCACCCTGGCGGCCATGCAGGCTGTGCTGGCCACGGCTGCCGGAGCGGAAACGCGGCTGGACAACTGTCTTTTGTCGGACAACCTCATCGATCTGGCCAAGGTGCTCAATGCCATTGGCGGAGCGGTTTCGTGGGAAGGCGACAGCCTTATCCTGGGGCAGCCCCGCGAGCTTTCCTTTGAGGGCAAGCTGATTTACGCCGGAGAAAGTCCGGAAGCCATATACTACTGTGTCGCCCTGGCCCTGGCCCATCCCGGAACCTGCCGCCTGAGCGGTGCAGGTTCCCTGAAGCTGCTCGACCTGCGCGGCCAGAACAGGCTTTTGAACATGCTTGGCGCAAGGCTTGCGCCTTTGGGCACAAGCAATATCGGCCTGCCTGCGCGTCTGGAGTGTGGCGATCCCATGGCCGAGGAGGTTTTCCTCGACGACACGGTCGAGCCTGTTTTGGCCGGAGCCGTCGCCCTGGCAGCCTGGACGTATGAAAAAGGGCTGGCCATCAATTTCGAGGAAGGAAGTGCGGCCGGCAAGGCCGTGCTCGAGGCGGCCGGCGTGTTGGCCGGTGCCGGCCTGGACGTGGTGATAAAGTCCGGGCGGGTTCGCATTCCTGCGGGAACCCCCCAGATTCAGGCCATGCCTTGTCTGAACATGGACCCGCTGCTTGCCTCGCATATCCTGTCCATGGGCGCTTTCCGCCAAGGGCGGGTGCGTCTGACCGGCAGTTTTGACGGGACCGACCCGGTCCTGCAGGCCGGGCTGGACATGCTGCGGGCCTGCAATCTGAATCTGGACGAAGAAGACAAGGCCCTGAGCGCCACGCACAATAGCCCCTCCGGGGCCGTGACCCTGGTTCCGCGTTTTGCCACGTTGGTTCCCCTGGCCGGAGCCCTGGCCTGCGCCATGCCGCAGGGTGCAACCATTGTGCTGGACGACCAGGAGCTGTCGGACGGCGAGGCTGGACTGGCCCTGGAATCCATGTTTCTTTGCATGGGCAAGCCGTATGTGTCCTCCGCAGGTGGCATGCAGGTGCAGCCCGGTTTTCAGGAGGCTCTTCCCGGAGCATGGATGGCTCCCGATGCCCTTTCCGGGCTGGCCCTGGCCCTGGCATCCATGACACGCCCCGGAGCCTCGCTGGAAAATCCGGGTATTCTGGGAGAGCGGTGGCCCGGTTTCTGGAATTTCTACAACCGTCTGCCTCATGTTGCCGGTAAGCTGGTCCAGCATAGGGAAGCACCCAAGGATGACGCAAAGAAGCGGAGACGTATCCGTGTCCGGTAGTGCCGAAGACCGTATTGCCGAACTCCGGGGGGAAGTGGCTGCGTTTGAAGCGCAGCTCAAGGAGCTGGAGAGCGAAGTGAACCGGCTGATGCAGGAAGAGGATATTGCTGCGGGCAGGACGTTTGCCCAGGAAATTCACAGTCTGCGCCACGACAAGATGCGCGTGAAAGTGGAAATACTGGCCTTGCAGCAGAAGATCCGGCGGCTTTCATTGGGGTACAGCGAAGATGCGGCCTGTATGGCCGCCGATCCTGCCAATCCCTTTATTCATTAGTAGTGTGGTGTCCGCAAAATACGCGGATGTGTTTTGTGGAGGAGTCCTCGCCGGAAATCATATTCCCGGCGAGGTCACGCCGCCTTTGGCGGCGCAGCGCAGGCCTGCCTGCGATGCAGGCGGCGCGAGTATCGGCAAGTGTGCAGCAGACGGACTTGGCGGATGCGACATTGAGTAGGATGCCCCGAATTGCCTGCGCCGCGGCAACGGCATTCGGGATTTGCGGCGTGTGCCGGACAGCTTGCAGAAGCTGTTCCGCAGTGTTGCCGCCAAGTGTCCGGTTGCCGCGTTCGGAGTGCGGTATCCGGCGGAAGACGGCTGACGGCGTTCGCGAAGATTTCACCGGATGCGATCTTTTTGGAGGAGAATATGAGCAAGACACTTGTACGCAAGATTTTTGACGCACATATGGTGTCCGGTTCGGCAGAACCGGGCAAGGACATCGGATTGCGCATCGACCAGACCCTGACCCAGGACGCCACCGGAACCATGGCCCATCTTCAGTTCGAGGCCATGGGCGTGGACAGGGTGCAAACCGACCTGTCGGTCAGTTACGTGGACCACAACACCTTGCAGATGGGTTTCCGCAATCCTGATGACCATCGCTACCTCAGAAGCGTTGCCGCACGGTTCGGCATAGTCTTTTCCCCTCCCGGACTGGGCATCTGCCACCAGCTGCATCTGGAGAATTTCGCCAAGCCCGGAGCAACGCTCATCGGCTCGGACAGCCATACCCCAACGGCCGGCGGAGTGGGCAGTCTGGCCATTGGAGCGGGCGGTCTGTCCGTGGCGTTGGCCATGGCCGGGCAACCCTACACCATGCCCTGTCCCCAGGTGGTCAGGGTGCGGCTGGAAGGGCAATTGCGCGGTTGGGCATCGGCCAAGGACGTCATTCTGCACCTTCTGGGCGAACTGACCGTCAAGGGCGGAGTGGGAAAAATATTCGAATACGGCGGTCCGGGAGTGGACACCCTGACCGTGCCTGAACGTGCCGTCATCACCAACATGGGCGCGGAACTCGGAGCCACCACCTCCATTTTCCCTTCGGACGAACAGACCCGCGTGTTCCTGGCTGCCATGGGCCGCGAAGGCGATTTCACTCCCCTGGCCGCGGACGAGGGAGCCGTGTACGACGAGGAAATCGTCATAGACCTGAGCGCACTGGAACCGTTGGCCGCCGCGCCGCATATGCCCGACCGCCGCATTTCCATCCGCGAGCTGGACGGCATGAAGGTGGATCAGGTCTGCATCGGCTCCTGCACCAACTCGTCGTATATCGACATGAAGAACACGGGGGCGGTGCTTAAAGGCAAACGTGTCCATCAGGACACGGACCTTCTGGTTTCTCCCGGCTCCAAGCAGGTGGTCAAGCTTTTGGCCCGCGAAGGCGTGCTCGAAGACATCATCGATTCGGGCGCCCGGCTTCTGGAGTGTTCCTGCGGCCCCTGCATCGGCATGGGCGGTTCGCCCGTGAGCGGCGGCGTTTCGGCCCGGACCTACAACCGCAACTTTGAAGGCCGCAGCGCCACCAAGGATGCCCAGGTCTATCTGGTGAGTCCGCAGACGGCGGCTCAAACCGCCATCCGCGGCGCGTTCACCGATCCTGCCGGATGGGGTGA
This sequence comes from Desulfovibrionaceae bacterium, assembly GCA_963665185.2. Taxonomy (GTDB): domain Bacteria; phylum Desulfobacterota; class Desulfovibrionia; order Desulfovibrionales; family Desulfovibrionaceae. Next base: position 242,485 of record CAXXPO010000025.1, read on the forward strand.
AGCCCCGGCCAAGCCCGTGTTGCCGTCCAACCCGCCGTCCATTCGCCATATGTTCATTTTTCCGCCGGAGAATGGTGCGGAAGTGGAAATCAAGCGCGGACCCAACATCGTGGCCCTTGAAAAGTTCGACGTTTTGCCCGGCACCATTACCGCGGCCTGCGCCCTCAAGGTGGGCGACGACATCACCACCGACCACATCATGCCCGCGGGCGCGGAAATAACGGCCCTGCGCTCGAACATTCCGGCCATCAGCCAGCATGTGTTCAGCCGAGTGGACCCGGAATTCGTGCGACGCATCCAGTCCATGGGTGGCGGCATCATCGTGGGCGGCGAAAACTACGGGCAAGGGTCCAGCCGCGAACATGCGGCCCTGGCTCCCCGCCACCTCGGTGTGCGCGCGGTGCTGGTCAAATCCCTGGCCCGGATTCACCGGGCAAACCTGGTCAACTTCGGCATTTTGCCTTTGCTCTTTGCGGACAAGGCGGATTATGACCGGGTGGAGCTGGGAAGCAGGCTCACCATACCGGCGGACAAAATCTCTTCCGGCGGACAGGTTGACCTTGTTTTGGAAAACGGCCAAACCATTCCGGTTGTCAACGATCTTTCCGAATACGAACTCGGCGTGATCCGGGCAGGTGGACTGCTCAACGCCGTGAAGCAAACACAATAACCAAGCGGAGTTCCCGACCCATGCTTGACATTCTGCGGCGCAATTCCCAAAGCTGGCTGATCAAGGCGCTTTTCGCCATCATCATCCTGGCCTTTGTCATTACCTTCGGCTATTCGTTCAACAATCAGACGGGCGGGGCCATTGCCTATGTCAATGAAGTTCCCGTAACCCGTCAGGAATTCATGGAAAGCTACAAGCTGGCCATGGATCGTCTGCGGTCGCAGGCTCCCGGACTGGATGAGGAAATCATCAAACAGATGGGACTCAAGCGGCAGGTCCTGAACCAGATTGCGGACGTCATCCTGATGAACCAGGAAGCCGCCAAACTGGGAATTCGTCCTTCTGACGCGGAAATCCAGCAGGCCATTGTGGAAATTCCCGCCTTCCGAAAAGACGGCAATTTCGACCAAGCCCAGTACGTCAGCGTACTGCAAGCCAACGGCCTGACCCCTTCGCAGTTCGAGGCCGACATGCGTCAGCGTCAGAAGATAAACATGCTGCGCACCTATGTCAGCTCGCCTGCGGAAATCACGGAGGCCGAAGCCCGCGGCATATTCAATTTTGCCAGTGAAAAGTGCACGGCCCAGTATGCCATGTTCAAGGGCAAGGATTATGAAGACGAGATCACGCCTTCGGACGAGGACATAAAGAAGTTCTACGAGGAGAACGGCAACCGTTTCGCCATTCCCGAAGCCGTGGATGCCGAGTTCATCATCTTTTCCCCTCAGTCCCTGGCCAAGCCGGAAAACGTGAGCGAGGCGGAAGTGGTTGCCTACTATGACCTGAACAAGGCCGCCTACCGGCAGGACGAGCAGGTCAAGGGCCGCCATATTCTGGTCAAGGTGGACGAGAACGCTTCGGACGAGGATGTGCAGAAGGCGCGCAAACGCATTGAAGCCATCAGCAAGAAGATCAAAACTCCCGCCGACTTTGCCAAGGTGGCAACCACGGATTCCGAAGGTCCCAGTTCCGCTCGCGGCGGGGACCTTGGCTGGTTCGGGCGCGGCATGATGGTTCCCGCTTTCGAGGAAGTCGCCTTTGTTCTGGAACCGAACAAGGTCTCCGAGCCCGTCCGTTCGCCCTTTGGCTGGCATCTTCTGCTCATCGAGGACAAGAAGGAAGCTGGCATTGCGCCCTTGGACGCAGTGCAGGAAGATATCCGCATCAAACTGGCCGAAGACAAGGCCGCCGAATCCATGGCCGACCTTATGGACGAAGCCACGGCACGTCTTACGCTGGATGAGCCATTGTCCAAGATTGCCGCGGACCTGAAACTTCCCCTGCAAACAACCGGGCTTGTCAATCGCGACGAAGCCGGGACACAGGCCGGATTGGACGAAGAGGCGGTCAATGCCATCTTTGCCCTGGCTCCCGGCGGCGTTACGGAAACTCCTGTTGCCATTGGCGCGGGATACATGATCGCCAAGAAAACCCAGGACAAGCCCTCGTCTACCAAACCTCTGGAAGAGGTGAAGGCAACAGTGGTTGCCGAGCTCAAGCGCCAGGGAGGACTCAAGATCGCCCTGGAAACCGCCAGGGCCGTTCTTGCCGAGCTCAAGGATCCGGGCACGGCGGCCAAGGGCCGCGAAAAGCTTGCCGGCAAGCTCAAAGTGACCGAGGAATTCAGCCGCGGGTCCCTGGTGAACGGCATCGGCCAGAACCAGGCGTTTATCGACGCGGCCTTCACCACGCCAGAAACCCAGTGGCTTCCCGATGCCTACGAGGCTCCGGAAGGCGCATTCATCGCCAGGACGGAACTGATCGTTCAGCCTTCAGATAGCGAATGGGACAAGCAGAAAAAGGCCTGGATGGAAACTTTCAGCACCCGCAAACGGGAGCAGCTCTTCCAGACTTATATGGCCAACCTGCGTGATTCCGCCAAAATCGAAATCGCTGACAAGAGCTTTTTGGAGTAGGTGGACGCTGAGGCACTAAAAGGCAAGTGCGAGGGGGAAACCTCTTGAAAGAGGTTCTCCCCCTCGCGCTCCCCTTTCCAGAACTTTTCAATAGAGCCTGCGGGCAGAGATTCTACGGCCAGAGAACCTTTTTCAAGAGCGTGGCAGGATGCCACAACGGTGCGTAGCACCGTAAGGCGAAGCAGGACCATGCTCCTGCGGAGCCGTTCAAAGCAAAGGATAGGATGTCCTTTGCGTATCTTGAAAATCGAGAGGTTCTCCCCCTCGCGCTCCCCTTTCCAGAACTTTTCAATAGAGCCTGCGGCCAGAGATTCTACATCCAGAGAACCTTTTTCAAGAGCGTGGCAGGATGCCACAACGGTGCGTAGCACCGTAAGGCGAAGCAGGACCATGCTCCTGCGGAGCCGTTCAAAGCAAAGGATAGGATGTCCTTTGCGTATCTTGAAAATCGAGAGGTTCTCCCCTCGCGCTCCCCTTTCCGGAACATTTAGATAAGCACGACAAAGCCCCCTGACTGTTTGCCAGCCAGGGGGCTTTGTCGTGCTTATCGGCTCCATGCAATCGAAGAAAGTGGGCAATAAAACTTCACTGACGAATTTCTAAGCAACTTTCCGCACACTGCAGGGGAATCCCCGCATGTGTACGGATCCACTGATGGGGTCGACGAATTCGCTGGTGTACAGAAGGTTCACGTTTGCTCCTTTTGAGGAATAGACATCGTGTCCGGGAAGGCCGAGTTCGGGGCAGGCCTGCCACCAGCCGTGCTGGGTGCAGACAACGTCTTCGGCAAGTTTTTGGGTCAGTTTTGCCCGGAACCGGACTTCGCCTTTGATCGTCTTCAGGATGACCTGGTCACCGTCGTGGATTCCAAGCGCTCCGGCACTTTTCATATTGATTTCAAGAAAGGGATGAGGGTGTCTTTTACGCAAAGAAGGCAGGGCCCGGTGTTGCGAGTGGCAGAATTCACGCAGCTTCGCATTGATCAGTCTAAAGGGGTATTCTTCCAGACTGATTTCTGCTTTTTGAAATGCTTGTTCAGGATCGTTCCACTCTGGAAGCGGATTTTGGCCGATGTTTTTGAGGGATTGTGAAAAGAGTTCAACACGACCTGTCAGGCTGGTAAATCCTTTCTCCTTGTACTTTTGGTATGCCATTGGTCCTTGGATGAACACTCCTCCGTTTGCAGACTTCAGAGTCTTGAGGTCGATTCCAGTGGGCGAAAGCATGGATTCGAATGCAGCTTCCAGATTGCCGTTCCAGAAATAATCGGAAAGGCCAAGCCGTTTGGCCAGTTCCATGATGATCCATAACTCGTCCCTGCTTTCGCCGCGCGGCTCTGCAACAGCCTCCCTCCACTGCAGAATCCATTTGTTGTCCTGAAATACCAGGGGGTAGCCTATTCTGCCTGTTTCCCAGAAGCTTGCCGACGGCAGAACAACATCCGCCAGTTCCGCGGTCGGGTTGAGGAAATGATCAATATGCACGTGGAAGTCGAGCTGTCTCAGGGCGTCTGCAATCCGCTTGCTTTCCGGATTGGAGGATATTGTGTTGGCGCCGAATATTATCATCCCCGTTACCTTGTACGGTTTCCCTTCTTCAATCGCCTTGCAGACAAGGTACGGAGGTATCGACATTATGGTACCCGCAGGCCCGAGCGGATGGTTTGGCAGGGCGAGATTTTTTTTGAACATGTCCGGGGTTATGAACTCGAACCCGAAGGGATAGTTCAATGGTGGAAGCGGCGAGTTGACCAGGTTGCCGCCTTTGCGGTCGTAATCTCCCGTCAGGGCGTAGAAGATGCAGATGGCCCGGTTTGTCTGGGTTGCGTTGAGGTTTTGTTCGACGCCATTGAAGGCGTACCAGCAGGCGGGGCTGTTCTCGGCAATCAGGCGAACCGTTTCGATCAGCAGACCGGCGGGGATCGTTGTCAGCTTTTCAGTATGCTCCGGGGTGTATGCAGCCACGGACTCCTTGAGCAGTCTGAAAACGGTCGTGCACAAAATTCTTTCTCCGGTCACCAGTTGGATGTTGATTTCGCCGTCCAGAGTGGGGATGAATTCCTTTTGCTGCTCGGGCGTGATCAGAGCGGGTTTGTTTGTTGTTTCATCTATGCAGGCAAACGTTTTGTTGTCGTCGGGAGCGTGGGCAATGTCACTTCCCTTGAGAAGATCGCCTGTGTCGTGGCGCACGAGCAGAGCGGCATTGGTCCAGTCGCGAACAAATTCCGTGTCGTAAAGTTCTTGCTCCAGCATGACGTGGATCATGCCGAGTGCCAGCGCACCATCCGTTCCCGGTCTGACTTGCAGCCACTTGTCCGCCTTGGTTGCGGCCTGCGTCTTCCTTGGGTCCACGACAACAAGCCTGGCCCTGTTTTTTATGGCGGTCTGAAGCTCGTGGTTGTAGGCATTGAATGTGTTTGCGGGGTTGTGCCCCCAGAGCAGAATGCAGCCGCTGTTGGTTAAATCGGGCCAGCCTGCGGTAAAATCGTCGCCTGGTTTTCCAAATGTCAGCGCCGAACCATTGTCCCGATGCCAGTTGCAGATGTGCGTGGTCGTCATGTGGTTTGGTGTGCCATAGAGAGTGGCAAGGCGCCGGACAAAGGACGTGATTTCCCAGAGGGGCGAGGAAACGTTTGTTTGTGAAAAGACAAATGCCTCAGGACCATGCTGCTTTTTGATGCGGGTCATATTGCCAGCCACCATATCCAACGCCTCTTCCCAGCTGATGGGCTTCCAGCCCGGATCGTTCGCGTCCTTTGGGTTGGTGCGTTTGAGCGGGGTGGTGATCCGTTGGCTGCTGGAAACAAGCTCCGGACCGGCCAACCCCTTGGGGCAAAGCGGTCTGTAGAACTGGTGCTCCTTGTCCGGACTTACCCTGGTGAATTTTCCCTGTTCCATATGAGCCACGGCAGGGCAGTTGCTGAAGCATTGGGCGCAATACGTTCGAATTGTGCGTGTGTCCGGAGCGTTTTTGTTGTTTTTCGTGTTCATGCGTTTTTTCCTGTCTGGTTCTCTGGTTGCCATGTTGAACCCGAAAGACTGTGCCGCGAGCTGGCAGGGCAGTGTTGTGCGGCGCATTTCCAGTTGTTCGGGGTTGCCGGGCCGGTTTTCATGCGCCCTGGTACGTATCGATTAGAATCTGTGGGAAATATTGTCAATCACATTGTCATTTTGACATTGCTTTTGTCTTTTTGCCGGGGCCGTGGCACAGGAGCAGAATGAAACACGCAGATGGAAAAACACTCCACCAGTTGTTCAGAACGTTGTATGGGGCGGGGCTGGCGCTCGAAAATGTTGAGGAGCTGGTTCATCGGGCCAGCGGGCTGACAGGTGTTCAAAGCAAGAATATAGGGCACCTGCTTTCGGGGGGCCCCATGACCATCTCCGACCTTGCATATGATCGCGGCGTCTCTCGCCAATCCGTCCAGGTGGCGGTCGGGACCATGATCGAACTCGGCTATGTTTGTTTTCTGGATAATCCGCGGCACAAAAAAGCCAAATTGATTCAGGTGACCGACTTGGGGCGGGAGAGTTTCAACGCAGCGCAAAATGCGGAATTTTCCCTTATAGAAAGGGCCTTTCCAGAGATGAAGACGGACGAAGTGGAAGTGGCAATCCGTGTGTTGAAGACGATGAAGAAAAAGCTTTTGGAACTTCGTGAGGAGATGGAGCCCAAATAATCCGCATTGGACCGGAGGTCAGGGAGGACTGGCTAGAGGAGCCGGCTTTCTATTGGGTGTGGGGGCGGTGCCCCCACTGTAATTTCTATCCCAGCGTCTTAATCGCCCGGAAAAGTGCCCGAAACGAATGGGGCGGTTTGTTCTTGCCGCGCTCGCGCGTGGCGTTGAGTGCCAGTGTGCGAAGCTGTTGGCGGTCGGCCTGCGGGTATTTGGCGATGATCTCGTCGAGGGCGGACATGTCGCCGTCCACAAGACGGTCGCGCCAGGATTCCGCCTGCTGAAAGCTTTCCGTGACAACGGCCCGTCCCTGTTCCCAGGCATCGAGATGTTCCTGGACCTCCTCGATATCAACGTCGCGCATGAGGCGCCCGATGTATTGCAGCTGGCGTCGGACCGCCTCGTGCTTTGTCATGCCCTTGGCGTCGTGGATGGCGGCGGCGAGCTCCTCGGGAAGCGATATCGCCTTGAGCCTTGAAGCGGGAAGGTTGACCAAAGCCTTGCCCATGTCCTGCAAGGCGGTCATTTCCTTTTTGATTCTGGTCCGTGATTTGTTGTTTTCTTCCATGAGGGTCTTGTACTGGGCGGACGGGAGAACGGCAAGCCTTTGCGCGGCAGAAAGTGAATCCGGGATGTTCCGGGCCGGGGAAAGGTGCGTCCCCACACCTTTCCCCGACAGGGACTTTATTGCCGCATGATCCTGGCCGCCGCCACCATGTTGGTCATGGATTGACGGGTCTCCTCCCAACCACGGGTTTTGAGTCCGCAATCCGGATTAACCCACAGCCTCTCTTTGGGAATGACATGTTGGGCCTTTTTCAGGAGCGCCACCATTTCGTCCACGCTGGGCACCCGTGGACTGTGGATATCCCAAATTCCCGGACCTATATCATTCGGATAGGCGAATCGTTTGAAAGCCTCCAGCAACTCCATGTTGCTGCGGCTGGCTTCGATGCTGATGACATCGGCATCCATGGCGGCGATGGATTCGATGATTTCGTTGAATTCCGCGTAGCACATGTGGGTATGGATCTGGGTGTCGTTACGCACCACGGAGGTTGCCAGACGGAAGCAGTCCACCGCCCATTGCAGATAGTCCGCCCATTCCTTTTTCCTCAATGGAAGGCCTTCGCGCAGAGCCGGTTCATCTATCTGGATGATGGGTGTGCCCGCTTTTTCCAGATCGGCCACTTCGTCGCGGATGGCCAGGGCGATCTGACGGCATGTCAGACTGCGCGGCTGGTCGTCGCGCACGAAACTCCAGCAGAGAATGGTCACGGGACCGGTCAGCATGCCCTTGAGCGGTTTGCGTGTCTGTTTCTGGGCATAGGTTGTCCAGGCCACGGTCATGGGGGCGGAGCGGTGCACATCCCCGTATATGACTGGGGGCTTGACGCAGCGGCTTCCGTAACTTTGCACCCAGCCATTGGTGGTGAAGCAGAAGCCCTCGAGCTGTTCTCCGAAGTATTCGACCATGTCGTTGCGTTCCGGCTCGCCATGCACCAGCACGTCCAGTCCGGCTTCTTCCTGTTCCCGGATACAGACGTCGATGAACTCATGCATGGCAGCCGCATATTCCGCGTCATCGAGTTCGCCGGACTTTTTCCGTTTTCGCGTGGTCCGGATTTCCGGTGTCTGCGGGAAGGAACCGATGGTTGTTGTCGGAAGCGGGGGAAGGTTGAGGCATTGCTGCTGGATTTGAATGCGTTTTTCAAATCCGGCATCCCGGCTGAACATTTCCGGTGTTATTTCCGAGATGCGTTGACGGACTTCCGGGGTGACGACCTTGGAGCTGGATCTGCGGGACTCCACAAGTGCGTCGCTTTCGGCCACTGCGGCATTGACGGTGCGGTCGGCTGCCGCCTGCGCCAGGGTTGTGACCTCCCGGCATTTTTGAACGGCAAAGGCCATCCAGCTTTTGATTTCCGGATCGAGTGTCGTCTCGGCCGTTACATCCACCGGGCTGTGCAGCAAGGAGCAGGATGGAGCGATCATCAGCCGTTGAGGGGCAACCATTGCCGATGCCTGGCGAATCAGGGTCAGGGCGGCGGAGAGGTCGGTTTTCCAGATATTTCGGCCATTGACCACCCCGAGGGACAGAAAGGCCTCGGAGGGGATGGACTGGGCAACGGTTGCAAGCTGATCCGGGGCGCGGACGAGGTCGATGTGCAGCCCCGCTGTGGGCAGGGCGGTCAGAAACGGGAGTTTGTCGTCAATGCCGCCAAAGTAGGTTGCCAACAGTATTCTGGCAGGAGCGCATCGAGATTGCATTTTTTCATATGCGTCAGCCATTCGTGCCAGCATATCCTGTGAGAGATCAAGGCAGAGAATCGGCTCGTCGATTTGTATCCACGGGCAATGCCCGGCGAGACGCTTGAGAATTTGCTCGTAAACAGCCAGGCAATCGTCCAGAACGTCCCACTTGTCGTGAGCGGGAGATGTGGATTTCCCCAGATGGATGAAAGTGAAGGGGCCCGGAATTACGGGCTTGGGAATGTGTCCGGCCTGAAGCGCTTCATGCATCTCGTCGAAGAGCCGGGTCGTGGATAAGGAAAACTGCTGTCCAGGTGCAAATTCAGGCACTATATAGTGGTAGTTTGTGTCGAACCACTTTGTCATTTCCATGGCCGTTCGGGTATCGCTGCCACGCGCCATATGAAAATAAGTGTCCAGTTCCACGGTTTTTCCCGTCCACCCATAGCGTTCGGGCACGCAGCCGAGCATGGCCGCGGTATCAAGCATATGGTCGTAAAGGGAAAAATCCCCGACAGGGACGAATGCGAGGCCTGCATCTGCCTGGATCTTCCAGTTGTTGTATCGCAGTTCGCGGCTTGCGGCCAAGAGTTGGCGATGCGTGATGCCCGCGCGCCAATAAGCTTCCACAGCCTTCTTGAGTTCGCGGTTCGGGCCGATGCGTGGAAATCCGAGAGAATGTGGGATCATGTGCTCCTCCTTGGAATATCGGGATGACGATTCCATGGGCGATTGACCTGGAGGGCTGTGGTTGCCTTCGATGAAGGCGAAGCGCAGGTGCTTTCAAAAAAGCCGTGCGATTCGGTGCCTTGTTTGGAAGACAAAAACGGCTGTTCTCCAAGGTCGAGGTGGGTTTGGAGCGATTGCTGGAGGAACGGGACGCCGTGAGCTGGCTGCTGCGGATTCTCGTGCGTGAGCCTGCGGAAGATGGCGGAAAGCCGTCTGCATGAATGTCTGCAATGGGCTGCGTCCATCGTCAGGCTGATGCCTCAAAGGAGCCGAGACATCGTGTCCGAAGACCGCCTCAACGAATATCGTCCCGAATCATCGCGAACGCGATGAGCATTCCAGCCCGTATCGCGGGGCCTGAACGTTTGTTGCCGAGGCGTCTTCCGGCTTTCGGGGGAAGAAGGACACTCGCGGCTTCCCTCGAAATGCCGGACGGCATTTCGATTGGGATGCGCCATCGGAAGACAAGGTCTTCGGTCGTTCACTTTCAGACGTATCAATCCGGTTTGGCGGCTCAATACTGTGAACATCTTGGCACATGGGACATGCGCGGAGTGATTTCTTCGGCCGCAATGCTCATCCTTCCCAGGATGCGGGAATTAATATCTTGTCTGGTTTTTGAAGTTCGGGACTGCAAAGGCATGGTCAAGAGCTTCACTCGTGGTACAAGAAATTTTTCATCCCGCATGCCCAGTGAATGAGCGGGCACAGGCTCCCGATTACGGCAGCGCGTCTGCGACGGATTTTCACCGTCTTCCGTTTCTCAGACAACAATATTTAATATCACTTGTTTTTGATATAATGTTTTACCATGTGTGTCAACAGCTTCGTTCAAGAAGGCTCCAGGCCGGGACAGTGAGCCGAACGATGATTGCCGTGGGGATGCCCTGAGGATGAGCCGGCGCACGGACGCTTTGCGCGGTGTCGTGTCGATACTTGGAAAACACCCGGTTTCCCGTGGTGAAGAGGAAAAGATGCAGGGATGGGGGAAGGCATGATAGCTGCTTGAGGGGCAGATTTCTGCTCCGCGATGTATGTCTGTTGATGCGTTTGGAATATGTGTTTTCTGGGAGTCGTCCTTGAGGCCGAGGAGGAAAGATAGGCATGCATATGGAAAGAGGCATCCTTGGCTGGGGTGGAGGGGCCATTCCACGATGTGCCAAGGATGCCTCTGCGGGAAGGAAATGGTGGAAGAAATTCAAGGTCTCACGACAGGCCAGATCGGGCGCTTCGCGTATCGGCCTGGTGTACGGAAAAATACCTCCGGACAACCGGACATGAAACAGGTTGATGCAGAAAATGCATCCCGGGGCAGGCGGAACCTGCCAGCCGATGCTCGCAAAAATCTTGTTGTTTCAATACGCCGTTTACGGACGGATAGCTTCCAGGAAAGCGCGGTTTTTCTTACGCCGTGCAATGACGGCGGCCACCATGGTCTCGACGTGCCGTGAACACACCGTTGCGCAATGTGTCGCCGGCGGCCTGTGCAAAAAGTCCCCATTGAACTTTTTGCACTGAAGATTCTTGAGACGTGGCTTTTGCGCCCTACGGAGTACTCGCCACGCTTGAGCGCCACGTGATGCTCCGACGAACCGTTCAGGCCCGTAACGCCTGTCCGCAACTGTCTGTTAGCCCAGTTCGTCGATGTCCAGACGTCGTCCGCAATCCGGGCAGCGCTGTACTGTGCGGCCAAACTCCATACTCATCAGCCAGAAAATGGCAAAGCGACCCTTCCGGTATTGTACCCAGATGTCCCGACCGCACTGGCATGTTCTGCGTTGCATGATGTTCTCCTTGTGTTGCGTTTTGTGTCTGAGTGTTAATTTATATTAACATCAAGGGCAAAAAAATATCCTGTTCAATCAAGCAGATACGTCGCTGTTGCCGTGAAAAGCAGTTGTTTTTGAAAACGTGTTGTCACTGTTTTTCAGAGGCTCCTTTATTCGAGGTCTTGAAAGCGACATCAGCGGTATTCCCGGCAGAGCCAGACAACCTTGCCGATGATACGGCATTGTGCGATTTCATCCCCGCGCAGATAAATGGGGGTGTAGTCTACATTGTCGCTCAGAAGAACGAGTACGCCGGGACGTTTCTCCACCCGCTTGAGCATGACGGTGTCCTCAAGCCCCACGGCGTAGATTCCGCCGGCAATGATGTCCTTTTGCGCCTGATCGAGCAGTGCTGTATCGCCCTCGCGGATTTCCGGTTCCATGGAGTTTCCGAAAACATCCATCAGGACCATGCGGCCGCTGTTTCCCTTGCGGCGAAGCCATTCCCGACGAAAGGAATAAAAGCCTTCGATATCGCTGCCTGTCTCGAACGATCCGCCTCCCGCACAGAGCCGCGCCCTGACTTTCGGAATGCGTTCGAACTCGTTCTCGTCCGCTCCGGGGACCATGCGTTCCGGGCCGCGTCCGTTTTCCAGCCAGTCCGGGTTCAGGCCCATGTCCCGCGCCACCTTGAGAACCCAGCGCTCCGGTACTGTGCCGCGTCTCTTTGCCTGGGTGATGGCCGAGCGGTTGACACCCAGCATGACGGCCAGATCCTGCTGTGTTTGCAGGCCTGCCGTCTTTTGCATCCTGCTGAAGAAAATGTCGAATTCCGTCACGCGATACGCTCCAAGTTCAGTTCGTGTTTATCTTGTATATAAAAGTTAACAAGAAGGCAAGTGCTTTTTTGATTTTTTTGCGGCAGGCCCCATGGCTCAGCTCTTTTTTTTCGGGGCCAGTTCCGCTGTGAGTATTCCGGCAAGCATGAGCAGGCATCCCATCTGCGCGCGTTGTGTAAGCGTTTCCCCGAGCACGAGCCAGCCCGTGAGCGCGGCGAATGCGCCCTCCAGGCTCAGGATTATGGCCGCATGCGTGGGCGGGGCGTCCTGCTGGGCAATGACCTGCAGGGTGTAGGCCACGCCAATGCTCATGAGCCCGCCGTACAGAATGGGAAACGCCGCGCCGGAAAGGCCGGAGATGGTTATGGATTCGGTCATGAAGGCCGTGCCCAGGCTGAGCAGGGAACAGCAGGCGAATTGCATGCAGGACAGGCGGAAGGGGTTCATGCGCGGAGCCAGCCAGCCCAGCAGAAGGACGTGGGCCGCCCAGAAAAATGTGCCGGAAAAGATCAGAAGGTCGCCCTTGTTCACGGAGCCGAGGCCATTGGTAACGCTGAGGAAATACATTCCGGTTACGGCCAGTCCCGCGCCCATCCAGTTTCCGAGGCCGGGACGCTGACGGAAGAACAGTCCGAGAAAGGGGACGATGACCACGTACAGTCCGGTGATGAATCCGGCGTTTCCCGCAGTGGTGAAAATGATTCCCATCTGTTGCAGCGAGGATCCGGCAAAGAGCAGCAGACCTGCGCAAGCACCTCCGGCCAAAGCCTGCCAGCCGGACAGGGCCTGACCGCGTGTGCCGTGACTGCGCATGGCCAGTGGGGCAAGGGCGAGCGCACCCAGGGCAAAACGGACGCCGTTGAATATGAACGGCCCTACGTGATCCATGCCCATGCGTTGTGCGACAAAGGCGGAACCCCAGATGAGGGCGGTGATCATGAGAAGAAAGTCCGCCCTCAGTTCCCTTGAACCCATATTGACTCCTATGTTCCCTTGGCCGTGTCAGAGGCGTGACGCAAGGGGGATGATTGTCTTGCGGATTGTGTCCTGTCCGCGACGCCGAAACATCTTGGACATTGTTCGAGCCGCAGCGGAAAGAAGGGGACGTTAATGCAAAGCCCTGCGGCAGGCAATTGGGTTTCTCGTCGTACGTCTATGCGTATGCATCCGAAGAAGTGGGAGGTGGGCAGGCGGAAAGCCGTTTCAGGATAATCCGCTCAGCGCAGCCATGCCCTGTCCCGCACAGGGAAAGGGCGGGACAGGGGCAGGCGGACTGATGCTCAGGCAAGCTTGAGCACCACCAGGGTGATGTCGTCTTCCTGGGGCGCATTGTCGCGGAAAAGGTGGTGATCGGCATAGAATGCCTCTGTTATGTCCTGGGCCGATTCGTGGGCATGGGCGCGTATCAGGTTTATGAAGCGCTCCCTTCCGTACATTTTTCCCCGGCTCGAGCGTGCTTCCCATATGCCGTCCGTGCCGATGGCCAGGATGGTTCCCGGAGGCAGGTCGTTCACGGTCTGCTCGGCAAAGGAACTGTTCTCCACCAGCCCGAGAGAGGGACCGCCCCGCATCAGCTCCACGGCTTTTTCCTTCCCCGGGATGATCAGCAGGGCGGGATCGTGTCCGGCCCGCACATAGCGGATGCTGTGCAGGGCAGGCAGGACTTCCACGTAGAACATGGTCACGAAATGGCCTGTATTGTAGGTGTCCCGTGCCACCAGGCTGTTGACCGTGCCCACGACTTCGGCGGCGGAGCCGGGCATCATGCGGCGGGCGCGCAAAAAGGCGCGGGTGGAACCCATCAGCAGTGCCGACGGCACCCCATGACCGGAGACGTCGCCAACGGCTACGGCAAGTCCGGGACATTCAGGAAAGCCGTTTGCCTCGCCCATGGGGATGTAGTCATAGAAATCCCCGCCGGTTTCATCGCAGTAAACGACCCGGGCGGCGGCATCCAGCCCTGTTATTCGCGGGGCCTGATGCGGTAGAAGATTCTGTTGCACCTCCTGGGCGATGTCCAGGTCCTCTTTCATGCGGATCCGGTCTTGCAGGGCGGGAACCATATCGTCAAATGCCTTGCCCATGTCGCCTATTTCGTCGCTCCGATGAATGTTGCAACGCACATCAAAATCCCCGGCAGCCAGCCTGCGGGCCGCAGTGCTCACAATTCGGATGCCGCTGGTGAAGCGGCCGGAGATAAGGATGCCCAGCAGCACAACCCCGGCGATGGCCAGCAGCAGGATGATGCCAGTATTTTTCAATTGGTCGTCCATCATGCCCAGTACATATTCCTGGGCCCTGTCGGCCTGAACCACAATGTCCTTCATGGGCAGCACGAGCAGGAGAAAGGAACCGTTGCCCACCGGGCTGTAGGCCCACAGACTCGGGCTGTTGTTGTACGGCAGGGTGCGCACCCCGGATTTGCGTCTGGCAAGGTCTATTTTGAAGGCATCGAATTGCGTGCTGTTTTCTGATGCAAGCAGTGCAAGTTCCTGGGTGGCCACCCAGCGCATGTGGCGGGGGGCCTGCATGTCTTCCTCGGCAATGATTTCCACTTGGGATTTTTCGTGGTTCAGACGTATGAGCAATGATTCTGTGCCTGGAGCTCGTTGACGCAAACTTTTGTTTTGATGGAGCATGGCGTTGACCGGCATGTCGATCATGATGTTTCCGGCAATGGATCCATCGGGTGCGCGGAAAGGAGCGGCCAGGGAAAACACGACTTTTTCGGTGAGATGATCTTTATAAGGATACGACCAGGATATCCCCTGGTCGGCAGTTTGCGAAAAGTTGGCTTCCATATGCGCACCGGGTTTCCGCATGCCTTGGCGCGTGGGAAAGGAATCTTCCCTGAAAGCGGGGTAGACGGCAAGTCCCCCCGATTTCATGCGTAGTTTGATCCACAATACCAAGTGGGGCAACACGCGCTTGATACGGTGCATGGCCGGCGTCATGTTGAGCAAAATTTCCTTGGATTTGAGTGCATCTATTCCGTGCATGGGAATCTGGATACGCGAGGCGTTCATGTCCACTTCCAGCGGGAGGCATTCTCCTCCGGATTTCCGGATGCAGTAATCCGTGGAATTTTCTTCTTGCGGAAGGCCGAGCAGAGCGGGCGGGTCATCGCGGTCAGGCGAGCCTGCCAGCACACCTTCGGTACGGGATACAAGGTAGAGCAGGGCCAAGCGCATGAGCTTTCCGTCACGCTCCATAACCTGTGCGTTGTCTTCGACCACGCGCTGCAATTCCAACTCCGCGGTGCGGACCAGACTTTCCCTGGCCTGTTCCGCCAGTTCGTTTCCTGTTTGGTGCAGAGTCTCTCTTGCGTTGATACGCAGGATGAGCATGGGCGCTATGGAAATCGCCAGCAAAATGAGCAGCAGTTTGACGCGGATAGTCATGTGTTCTCTCTTGTGTGATGGGCTATCTTGGAACAATAAAGAGATATGATATCCTGGGCAAGCTTGGGATGGAAAAGGAAAAGGGGATATGGTGTGAAAAAGCAAGAAATGGATGAAGTGATATATACGTTTATTGTGAAATAACGAAACAAAAATAACAAAAAAGTCGAAATTAATCATGATTGAAAAAAATAATTTCAAGTTGTTGACAAAAAAGTTTAAATGGAGGAGTCTTCTTCTCCCAATTATGCAGAAAAAGGCTCTACGTTTGGACCGGATTTTCTGTTTGCAGAGCGTGGGCAAGTCTGTTTTAGAGGGTTGCTGCATTTTTTGACAATTACGAACGATGGCCTGTGGCAGCAATGCTGTGCGGGCGGAAAGATTCAGTGCCTGGAAGAATGAGATGCCTTGTGAGGATTCTGTCTGATTGCAAGGTCGAGTTGACGGGCTGTTGGAAAAAGACTGCACGGGCCAGGCCGGGTCCGCCGGACTGTTCGGCCAGAGAGGATTGGCGGATAGTCCTTTGGGGTTGCCGAAACATTATTTCGGCGGCCTGCCATGAAAAAGCCCAGTACGGTCTTTTTCAATACTCTTTAGGTAAGGAGAAACTCCATGTGCCGTTTGTTTGCCCTTGCCGGCAGCGAGCCGCTCTCACCCATGCGGGCCATCGAAGCCCTGGACGTCATGAAGGAAGGTCATGACGGGTCGGGCGTGGGCCTGTATCTGAGCGGTTTGGCCGGTCCCTTTGAAGGACTGGGTGATTGCCCCGTGCTTTCCGGCATCTTTACGGAAGCCGGATTGCGAAAGCTCGACGCCTATATGATGGATAAAGGCTTTCTCACCAAATACAAAATTTCGGTCAAGCGCAAAGGCAATCCACCCGCCGGAACACCGTGGCGGGACAACTATCTGATCAAGGCCTACGAGTGGCCTTTCCAGTGGGCGGACAAGGCCCAGGCCGAAAAAGAGGAACTGCTCCTGGAAACCCGGCTGGCCCTGCGCGCCCTTGGCCAGGTGGAAAACGACATGGTCGTGTTCAGCTTTTGGCCCAACGTCATCATGATCAAGGAAGTGGGCGATCCCATGGAGATCGGCCGCTACCTGCAACTTGACGGCGAGGAGCTCAAGGCCCGCCGGATCATGGCCCAGGGACGGCAGAACACCAACTACGGCATCAACCTGTACGCCTGTCACCCGTTCTTTATTCAGGGTGTGGCCAGCATGACCAACGGTGAAAACACCGCCTTCGTGCCCATCAAGGAATGGCTCCAGGGGCAGGGCATTCCCGGATACACCGGATACCAGTCCGACTCCGAGGTTTTCACCCATATTCTGCACTATACGACACGGCGTCTCGGCCTTCCCGTGGAAGCCTACAAGCACATCATCACTCCGCTCCAGGATTCGGGAATGGAAACGCACCCCGACGCCGCATTTCTGAGCGAACTAAAACGCACCTGTCGCCGACTCATTATCGACGGTCCCAATTGCGTCATCGGCTGTCTGTCCGACCATACCATGTTCATGGTCCAGGACCGCAAGAAACTGCGGCCCGGAATCGTGGGCGGGCGGCCCGGCCTGTTTGCTTTTTCGTCCGAGGCCTGCGGCCTGGACGCGGCCATACCCGACCGCGACAAGTCCAAGGATTTTCAACCCATGCATCTCGATACGGCCATTGTTGGCCCAGATTGTCAGGAGGTTCGCACATGCCGGCAAGATCAGCCATTACCCCCTCTTCATTAAGCGTCAGCGAGCTGCCCTGGCAGATAGATTGGAACCTGGACAAGTGTACCCTCTGCGGACGCTGCACTTCGGTCTGTCCTGTCAATGCCATTGAGTTCGCCGCGTTCCGAAAGCGCATTGTCGAGGCTCCGCCCAAACTCATCGGAAAGGCCAAGACCACGCCGTCCGTGTTTTTCGGCATCCGCCAGAAGACCGACCCGGCTTACGCCTGTATCGGCTGCGGCATGTGCAACATGGTCTGCCCCAACAATGCCATTGTTCCGCATAGAACGAACTGCGCCGATTCCCTGCGATTCCACCGCGACCGGGGCGGGCAGCCCAGAACGCGCGGCGGTCGTCGCAACAGCGGGGAAAGCGTCCTCGACCAGATCAAATTCCTGCGGATCTCAATGCTCACCGACCCCGCCCTAGACGCGGGCCGCCATGAGTTCGAGCTGCGCACCCTCATAGGCCGCATCCTCCCCCCGGAAAAAAGCCTGGAAGTCATCCGCAACCAGGGCTGGAAACCGCCTGTTCGGGAAATCTACCCGCTGCTTATCGGCGGCATGTCTTTCGGCGCGCTTTCCCCAAACATGTGGGAAGGGCTGCAAATGGGTGTGGCCTACCTTAACGAGGAACTCGGGATGCCCGTACGCATGTGCACCGGTGAAGGCGGCTGTCCGCCGCGCCTGCTGCGCTCCCGTTTCCTCAAGTACGTCATTCTTCAGATTGCCAGCGGCTATTTCGGATGGGACGAGATCATCCACGCTATTCCGGAAATGAAGGAAGACCCCTGCGCCATCGAGATAAAATACGGCCAGGGAGCCAAACCCGGTGACGGCGGCCTGCTGCAGTGGCACAAGGTGAACCAGCTTATCGCCGCCATCCGCGGCGTGCCGACCGGAGTCAGCCTGCCCAGTCCGCCCACGCACCAGACCCAGTATTCCATCGAGGAGTCCGTGGCCAAGATGATCCAGTCCATGTCCATGGCCTGGGGCTTCAAGGTGCCGGTCTATCCCAAAATTTCGGCCACTTCCACGTCCCTGGCCGTGCTCAACAACCTGACGCGCAACGAATACGCCGCAGCCCTGGCCATCGACGGCGAGGACGGCGGAACCGGAGCCGCGTACAATGTGTCCATGAATCATATGGGGCATCCCATCGCTTCCAACCTGCGCGACTGCTATCAGAATCTGGTCAAGCTGGGCATGCAGAACGAACTGCCCCTCATCGTGGGGGGGGGAACCGGCAAGAACGGCAACCTGGCCGCCAATGCCGCCGCGCTCATCATGCTTGGAGCCAGCGCCGTGCAGATAGGCAAGTATGTCATGCAGGCCGCCGCGGGTTGTCTCGGTTCGGAATCCGACCGCTGCAACGTCTGCAACCTGGGAATCTGCCCCAAGGGCATCACTTCCCAGAATCCCCGACTGTATCGCCGTCTCGATCCGGAACTCGTGGCCGAACGTATCGTGGACCTGTTCGTCTGTTTCGACACTGAGCTTAAAAAGATCGTTGCCCCGCTGGGACGCTCCACCTCACT
>CAXXPO010000026.1:0-221131 GCA_963665185.2 Desulfovibrionaceae bacterium
CTGTCTTGGAGCACCATGCGGAGAACGGAAGTAAATTATCCTGGAAAGATGGGCCGTTGAATGTTTTGGTGTGGTCTATAGTGCACACATCGCCCATTTCTTTATAGGACTTGCTCCAAAATCTCCTGCGGGGTATCGTACGATGTGAGCTTCACCGTAGCACTACAGGAGAAGGTATGTTCGGGCCGTTCAGCAGTTCCCATCACAGAGCAGCACCGATGTGGTTTCGGGCAGCACTCCCTATTTTTGTGACTCTTTTGCTTTTTCTTGTGGCAATCTTTCTGGTTTACCTGCCTGCTTTCCGGGGTAGCCTTTTGGCCCAGCGCAAACAGGCTGTGCAGGACCTTACAACAGTAGGGGAGCATGTACTGCAGTTTTATTATCTCCAGGAAAAAAAGGGCGTTCTGACGCGGGAAGCAGCTCAACGTTTCGCTTTGGAAGAACTTGCTTTCATAAGATATGGGCCGGCCGGGGAAGATTACTATTGGGTGTTGGATTATGAAGGGGTTTTGCGCATGCACCCTTTTCGTCGGGATCTTGTGGGAAAGGATGAAAGGGGATTGCAGGATTTTAAAGGAAAGTACCTTTTTTCCGAGTTTATAAACGCGACAAAGGAGACTGGAGATGCGTTTGTAGATTACTATTGGCAGAAGGCTGCAAACATTGACCATGTTGAGTACAAGTTGTCGTATGTCAAAAGGTTTCCCGAGTGGGGGTGGATCGTCGGCACGGGGCTCTATATGGGGGATGTCGAGGCCATTGTGATGACATACATAAAAAGAGTTGCCCAGGTGACGATTCTAATTCTCGCCGTGGTTTTTCTGCTGGCATTGTGGACTGTGTTCCAGGGAATCGCCGCAGGGCGGCGTATCCGGGAAAGTGAGGCCCGACTTCGATCGATTTTTGATCAGACGTTTTACATGATCGTCTACCTCTCTTTGGATGGCATTGTGCTGTCAGCCAACAAACCTGCTTTGAATTTTTCCGGCGCCGGGAAAGACAATTTCTTCCAGAAGTTTTTTTGGGATACCCAATGGTGGGACCATGTTGCCGTTTCCCAAGAGGATCTGCGGGAGGTCATAAGTGAGGCGGCCCAGGGGAAATCCTCCCGTTTTGAGGCGGTGTTGGACTCCCCGGAACGGGGCTACAGACTGTTTGACGTGTCTGTTAAACCTGTGTGTGATAACCATGGTGATGTGGTCAACGTATTGGTCGAGGCCCGCGACATTACGGAGTTGAAAGAAGCCCAGGCCGAACTGGAAAAATTGAACCAGGAACTGGAACAACGTGTCAGGGACAGGACACGTGAGCTTGAAGATTCGTTGGACACATTGCAGAAGGCGCAGCGGCAGCTGGTGGAATCAGAAAAAATGGCCTCCCTCGGAGGTCTTGTTGCGGGTGTTGCGCATGAAATCAACACACCACTCGGATTGGGGGTAACTTCCATTTCTTTTTTGGAGGAAAAATTGGACGCTCTGGAAAAGGCATATTCTGGAAATAGCATGAAACGGTCGGATCTGGACAAGTTTCTAGGCATCGCGCGTGAGGCGGTGAACTCGTCCATGTTCAACCTTCGCCGTGCTGCCCAGCTTATCCAGAGCTTCAAGCAGGTGGCTGTGGATCAGACTTCGGAGGCGCTTCGGGAGTTCGACGTCAAGGAGTACCTGGAAGAAGTGCTCGCCAGTCTGCGTCCCAAGTATAAAAGGACCAACCATACGGTCACTCTCAACGGGGAAAGCGGACTCAGGGTGAAGAGCTATCCTGGTGCCCTGACCCAGGTGATCGCCAACCTGCTGGTCAACTCCCTGCTGCATGGATTCGAAGGCATTGACAGTGGGGAAATCAGCATAAGTGTGTGCGCCGATGAAAAACATGTCGAGATTGTCTTTGCCGACAATGGACGCGGGATGACAGATGAGCAGCGTACAAAAATTTTTGAACCGTTTTTCACCACCCGGAGAGGACAGGGCGGCTCGGGGTTGGGCATGCACATAGTTTATAATCTGGTTCATCAGAAGCTCGGCGGGACAATCGTTTGTGAAAGCGAACCGGAAAAGGGAGCTATCTTTACCATACGCATTCCGGCGGACATGAGTGGAAGCGGAGAATAAAATGACAGATGCGGCTGATGACGATCTCTTTTTTGCCGAGGAAGATGCGGAGGAAGAAGTACCCAGTGTCAAGCCTTGGAAGGTGCTCATTGTGGACGATGAGGCCGATGTCCATACCGTAACCAAAATGGTTTTGGACGAGGTGGCTTTCGAGGGGCGCAGGCTCCAGTTTCTCAGCGCCTACTCCGGGAGTGAAGCCCGCGACATCATGCACAAACATGACGACATCTGCGTGGTGCTTCTGGACGTGGTTATGGAATCCATTCATGAGGGGTTGGATGTGGCCCGGTTTATTCGCGAAGAGCTGTCCAACACCCAGGTGCGCATCATTCTTCGGACGGGACAGCCGGGGCAGGCTCCGGAGCGGCAGGTTATTACCGATTTGGACATCAACGATTACAAACAAAAAGCCGAGCTTTCATCCACCAAGCTGTATACGTCCGTGATCACGGCACTGCGATCCTACAGGGATATCCGTCTCATTGAGGAGAACCGCAAGGGGCTTCAGCATTTGGCGCTGTCCGTCGCGCATCAGGTTCGCAATCGGATTATCTCCATTTCCGGGTTTGCAAACTTGGCCATGAAAAAAGGAAGGAGCCACCACTGCGATGTTGATGAGTACCTTGGACCGGTTCTTGAGGAGTCCCGCATGCTGGAAGGCATTGTACTGGCGGTGTCCTCATACGCCTCGTTGCCCGCGCCCTGCATGCAGCCCCTGTACGTCTTCCCGGTGGTGCAAGCCTGCGTTGAAGAGTTGCGGCAGCGCTATCCCGGGCGTATTGTGAAACTGGAAGTGATGCCTCTGGCAGAGAATGCGAGGACTGTTATGGATGAGAAACTGGCTTTGCGTTGTTTTTCTGAGTTGGGAGCCAACGCCTTGGACTTCAGTCAGGAGAATGAATCGCCGGTTCGTATCAGCCTTTCGGTTGATGGGAAGGTTTGTACTTTGCGTATTTTGGATAAAGGCGAGGGCATGGCTGAAGATGTTCAGCCATATATTTTCGATCCGTTTTATACGACCAAACCTCGCGGAGTGGGGATGGGGCTGGCTGTTGTGGATAGATTGGTCAGGGAGCACAAGTGGAATGTGCAGATATTCAGCCACCCAGGCAAGGGAACCACGGCTTTGCTGCACCTTCCCTTGATATAATTTCTTTTCGCTTTGAGAATTAAGAAAGTGTTGTTGCGTGGAAAATATGGAATTCTGCCGGAACAAAGCATGTTCGTGTAAACGTGAATGCATGGGGTAGGGCATTGCATGGGAATACGGGATAATGTGTTGAACAACATAGGGACAGACGATGTCGATGAACTCGTCTTTGCCGAAGAGGATGCGGAAAACGCGACATCTCTGGTAAGTGAACAATGGAAGGTCCTGGTCGTTGATGACGAGGAAAGTGTTCATTCCACCACACGGATGGTGCTTGATGATATGGATTTTGAGGGGGGAGGCATACAGTTCCTCAGTGCATACACGGGAGAGGAGGCTCTGGAAATATTGCGTGATCACGACGATATCGCCGTTGTGCTGCTGGACGTGGTCATGGAAAACAATGTGGCCGGGCTGGACGTGGCACAGAAAATTCGAAAGGAGCTGAACAATTCTTTTGTCCGAATTATTCTTCGGACGGGACAACCTGGGCAGGCCCCGGAACGGTCGGTTATCCGGGACTACGATATCAATGATTACAAGGAAAAATCAGAACTCACGGCTCAGAAATTGTATTCCGCCGTGTTCACGGCCCTGCGTTCTTATCGGGACATGCGGGTTATCGACAAGAATCGTCAGGGGTTGGAAACCATAATCAATGCTTCGGGGAGTTTGTTCAAGCTGCACTCTTTGCGCAAGCTTGCCTCCGGCGTCTTGACGCAACTGTCCTCGCTTTGCGGAGTAGGAGTAGATTCCATTTATATGAAGACCTCCGGGTTTGCCGCCGTCAGGCGCGGCAAGGGGCTGGAGATAATCGCAGCAACCGGCAAGTTTGCGGAATGTATCAATGAAGACGCCAGCAAGTGCAGACCTCTCAGCCAAGAGATTCTGTCCCGTATAAATGAAGCTTCCGGGTGTGGCGACTGCCTGCACTCCGACGGTGTTTTTGTCGGCTACTATCCCACAAAACTCGGGTATGTGAACGTTCTGTACATGGAGGGCTACCAGCATTACGTGCACGACCTGGATAAGAAACTGCTTCGCATTTTTTCTTCCAACGTGGGGATTGCCTTTGATAATGCCCATCTTACCCGGGAGATCATGGAAACCCAAAGGGAAATCGTCAACAGACTTGGCGAAGTTGTGGAAACACGATCCAAGGAGACCGCCAACCATGTCAGGCGAGTTGCTGAATACTCTCTTTTGCTGGCTCGAAAGTTTGGCCTTTCCGATGACGAAGCCATAACGATTTATTCGGCCGCTCCACTGCACGATGTCGGTAAGGTTGGAATTCCCGACAGCATCCTGCTGAAACCGGATAAATTGACTCCTGAAGAATGGGAGATAATGAAAACGCATACAGATATCGGTTATCGAATTCTTGGCCGGTCTGAACGGCCTATTATGCGGGCCGCAGCAGACATCGCCTATCAGCACCACGAACGTTGGAACGGCGGGGGGTATCCTCGCGGCCTGTCCGGGGAGGACATAAGTATCGGAGGACGATTGATTTGTCTGGCTGATGTCTTCGATGCCCTTGGCTCGGATCGTGTGTATAAGAAAGCATGGAGACTGGACAAGATTTTGGACCTGTTGCGCAAGGAACGGGGCGGATTGTTTGATCCTCGTCTGGTGGACATCTTTTTCGACAATTTGGACGAAATCCTGATAATTCGCGAGCAATATGCCGATTGAGTTTTTTCGGCCTCTTCATTATCCAAGCTGAATACAGTCTGAATGGCGGTATATCGTTTTTTGTTGCTTGTTTTTCTGGATTTTCTCTGAATTTTGTTTGAGGTGTCCTTATCGGGCGGTGATACCGTTTCTCTTTTTCATGGAGACTTTCTCCCCATAAAGCAGATTTCCGTCACAATGCGGGCTGCGTATTTTTAAGGAACGAACATGCATATTCATAAACGCGTGCTGGTGACGGGAGGGGCCGGATTTATCGGCTCCCATCTTTGCGAACGGCTTTTGGAGCGTGGTTGCGAAGTGCTGTGTGTGGACAATTTTTATACCAGCGCACGGTCCAACGTTGCCCATCTGCTGCCCAATCCCCGGTTCGAACTTGTCCGGCACGATGTCACCTTTCCATTATATGTTGAAGTGGACGAAATATTCAATCTGGCCTGTCCTGCCGCGCCCATCCACTATCAACGCGATCCGGTGCAGACCACGAAGACCTCGGTGCACGGGGCTATCAACATGCTCGGGCTTGCCAAACGTATGAAGGCCAAGATTCTTCAGGCCTCCACGTCGGAAGTCTATGGCTCGCCGGAAGTGCATCCCCAGCCGGAATCCTACTGGGGCAATGTGAATCCCTGCGGACTGCGTTCCTGTTACGATGAGGGCAAGCGCTGTGCGGAAACGCTTTTTTATGATTATCACCGGCAGCACGGATTGCGCATCAAGGTGGCCCGCATCTTCAATACTTACGGGCCGCGCATGCATCCCAACGACGGCCGGGTTGTTTCCAATTTTATTGTCCAGGCTCTGCGTGGTGATTCCATCACCATTTATGGCGATGGTTCGCAAACCCGCTCGTTCTGTTTCGTGGACGACCTGGTAGAGGGCTTGCTTCAGTTGATGGATTCGCCGGACGGATTTACAGGACCGGTCAATCTTGGCAATCCGGCGGAAATGACAATACGGGAGCTGGCTGAGGGTATTCTTGATATGGTGGAAACGCCGTCCAAATTGATTTTTGAACCTCTGCCTCATGATGATCCTCCCCGGCGCAAGCCCGACATTACCCTTGCCAGAAGGGAATTGGGATGGGAGCCGTCCGTGACGCTGCGTCAGGGGCTGGAAAAAACAGTGGGGTATTTCAAGGGGCTGTTTTCCGATGCGTAATCCAGAGCATGTGCTTGTAGCTGGCGGAGCCGGATATATAGGCAGCCATATCTGCAAGGAACTGGCCCGGCGGGGATATGTTCCGGTGGTTTTCGACAACCTGGTGTACGGACATCGCGATTTTGTGCAGTGGGGAGATTTTATTCTGGGTGATCTGGGGGATCCGCAACAGGTGCGCCTGGCTTTTTCGCGTTATCCCATTCGGGCGGTCATGCATTTTGCTGCCTTTAGTTCCGTGGGGGAGTCGGTCACAGAGCCGGCCAGGTATTACGGCAACAATGTGGCCTGCACCCTGAATCTGCTTCGCATCATGCGCGAATTCGGGGTGGACCGTTTTATTTTTTCCTCCACGGCGGCAGTGTATGGTGAACCGGAAAACATCCCCATTCCAGAGCACCACCCGCAATGGCCTATCAATCCGTATGGGTGGAGCAAATTCATGGTGGAGCGGATCATTACGGATTTTAGCCGGGCATATGGACTGAAGAGTGCGGCCCTTCGTTACTTCAACGCGGCCGGGGCCGATCCTGATGGCGAAATCGGCGAGCGCCACACCCCGGAAACACATCTTGTTCCTCTGGTGCTGCACGCCGCTTTGGGATTGCGCAACAACATCACGGTGTTTGGTACGGATTACGATACTCCGGACGGAACATGTATTCGTGACTACGTGCATGTTGCCGATCTGGCCGACGCCCATGTGCTGGCCTTGGAATACCTCGCCCGGGAAGATGCGGGCGGATCAGCCCATGTTTTTAATTTAGGCAA
This sequence comes from Desulfovibrionaceae bacterium, assembly GCA_963665185.2. GTDB lineage: Bacteria > Desulfobacterota > Desulfovibrionia > Desulfovibrionales > Desulfovibrionaceae. The sequence goes on from CAXXPO010000026.1 coordinate 6,883, forward strand.
TGGGCAGGGATTTTCCGTGCGTGAAGTCATTGATACCGCACGGAAAGTTACCGGGTTTGATATTCCCGTGGTGGAAGGCGATCGCAGGGCTGGCGACCCCCCCCGTTTGGTGGCGGCTTCGGCCAAAGCCTGCGACGTTCTTGGTTGGACCCCCTGTTTTGCGAATCTGGAGCGGATCATCCAGACCGCCTGGGACTGGCATCAAAAAGATTGCAACAAAGGATAGATTGCTTTGAATATGTCTGCTCAGGTTTGCCCGGCTTCGGATTTCAATGATGTTTTCAGGAACAAGCGGGTGCTCATCACCGGGGGAATCGGCTTTATCGGAGCCAATCTGGCTCTGCGGCTCGTCGGACTTGGGGCGCATGTGACCCTGGTGGACAGTCTCATTCCCCAGTACGGCGGCAATCTGCACAACCTGGACGGCTTTGCCGACAAGGTCAGTGTGAACATTTCGGATGTGCGCGATCAGCACAGCATGAAATACCTCATCCAAGGGCAGGACTATCTCTTCAATCTGGCCGGACAGACCAGCCATATGGACTCCATGGCCGACCCGTTCACCGACCTGGAAATCAATAGCCGTTCCCAGCTTGCCATCCTGGAATCCTGCCGTCACTACAATCGTGATGTGGTTGTCGTCTTTGCCTCCACCCGCCAGATCTACGGCAAGCCGGAATATCTTCCTGTGGACGAACGCCATCTGGTGCACCCCGTGGATGTAAACGGCGTGAACAAGATGGCCGGTGAATGGTACCACATTTTGTATAATAATGTGTACGGCGTGCGTGCCAGTGCCCTGCGACTGACCAACACCATTGGTCCACGCATGCGCATTCGCGACGCCCGGCAGACATTCGTGGGCATCTGGGTGCGTTTGATTCTGGAAGGCAAAGCTTTTGAGGTCTGGGGTGGGGAGCAGTTGCGCGACTTCACGTATGTGGACGACTGTGTCGAGGCCATGTTGCTTTCGGCTGTGAACGAAAAAGCGTGGGGCAGGATTTTCAATCTGGGCGGCGGCAAGGTCGTCAGTCTCAGGGCATTGGCCGATGCCCTTGTGGCTGCCAATGCGGCCCACGGCGGAGGTGAATATCGCATCTGCCAGTTCCCGGAAGATCGCAAAAAAATTGATATTGGCGATTATTACAGCGATGACATGCTCATCCGGGAGACTTTGGGCTGGGAGCCCAAAGTCGAGTTGGAAGAAGGGCTGCGGCGCACCTTGGAGTACTATAGGGACCGGCTGGACGATTATACCGGTCCCGAAGCTGTCAGCGGAGCCTGTCCGCCAGCACCTTGATGGCAAAGGCCAGGAGTGTGCCGATGGCGATGAGAATGAGGGATTTGAGCAAGTCCGAACTGATGGACAGGCTCAGGTAGCGGCTCAACACATAGTCTATGTTGAAGTGGCGGATGACGCCGACCACGCCGTAGGCCCAAAAGGGCATTCCCAGCAGAATTCCGGTCAAGATCACGAGTTTTCGTATGAATTCAGTCATATGGGGTGCCTCTCCACATGCGGTTCTTTGGCTATTTCTTTGTGATGTTTCGGGCGTTGTTCTGCCGCAACAGGATATACACACGCTGTGAATCATCGCATACCTTGGCAATCCGCTGTTCAGTAGCCTTTTTTTCAGTCGAGATAAACCATTTGGGGTGTGCCCGAAGCCGTGATTCCAGATGTTTCATCATAGAGTGTTCACAGGCTTATCGTTTTCGGCAAGGAGAGACTGGACAGCCCGAGTCATGCCGGATACCTGATCATTCATGGCATCTGCAAAAACAAGAGTATTTTTCATTCATCTCCAGGCTGGCAGGGTGTCTGAGTCCCTATGAACATGCCGAACCTTCGACATATCCTTCAAAGCCCGCTATTCCGTAATTTTTCCATGCTGACCGGGGCAACCATGGTCTCATATCTGTTGTCGTTTTTCGTGATCATGCACGTTGCTCGCGTGTTGGGTCCGGAAGAGTATGGAAAGGTGGGATTTGCCCAGGCTTTTGTTTCCTACTTCATGCTTATTGCGTCCATGGGGCTGGAAACTTTGGGTTTGCGGGATATTGCCAAGGATAAAAGCAAGTCCGTTGCCATTCTGACCAACATAACCGTTTTGCGCGTGTCATTGTTTATTGTGGCGTATGGAGCGATGGCCGGTACGTTGTACCTATTCCCAAAGGATCATGTTTCCAACATGGTTGTCCTTGTGTTCGGCACGTATATGTTGCTGACCCCGGTTCAGCAGGAATGGTATTACATCGGGAACGAACAATTCAAGATAGTCAGCATAAGTCGTATTGTTCACAGTGTGCTGTATTGCGTACTTGTTTTCATCTTTATTGGGCAGAGTGATCAGGTTGTCGAATTCACGGCATTGCAGGCCGGAACGTATATCCTTCCTTTGGCCATTTTATGGTTCCCTGTCGCGGGCAAGGTGAAGTCACGTTACCTCGACAAACAACAGATTTCCGCCTATGCCCGATCCGGAGTCTGGCTCATGTTATCTTCGTTCATGGGGGCCATCTACTGGAACATGGACAAGGTCATGCTGGGGTACTGGTATGCGGATAAATATGTGGGGTGGTACGACGCTGCCTATAAGGTTATTTCTCTGCTGCTGGTTCCGTCAACGCTGTTGTGGGGCGTGTTGAGTCCGCGTATTGCCCGTCGGGAACGGCGTGACATCTGGCTCAGCGTGTTTTTTCTCGTGGCGGGTGGAGGCTTTCTGGCCTTGTGTGCCATTCCGTCCAGACATCTGATCATCCAGCTTGTATTTGGGGAACAATATGCTCCGGCGGCCGCTCCTTTGGGCATTCTGGCCCTGGCCATGTTCGCCAACCATTGCAGTCGGGCATTTTCCTGTCCCTTGCAATTGTGGGGGGGAGAAAAAATATTTTTCCTGGCCGCCATGGCTGGTGCGGCGGTCAATGTCGTGATGAACGTGCTGCTCATTCCGCGGTATGCACTCGTCGGAGCAGCTTGGGCAACAGTGGCGGCGGATACAATGGTGACACTCTTTTCTCTGCCGTTTTTTGTACGGGAAATGAGGAAAGGTCCGAGTAAAGGGCTGTATAGTGAAGAGTGATGAGAAAGTGAAATTTCCGGAGCAGGTCGTTCTTGAACAGAGTTCGTGTCCTATGGGGTGTCCGTCCGGCGAGCGGCATGTGCTGCGGGGGAGAGACCGTTTGCATGACCTTCCGGGCGAATTCGAAATTGTACAATGTTCGACCTGCGGCCTGATGCGAACGAATCCCCGCCCGACGCGGGATACCATCGGTTTCTACTATCCGGCCGGTTACGGGCCGCATCAGCAGGCTGTGCGTTCCGAGCCCCTTGGGCGGTTGAACCGTTTTTTACGTGCCGTTCGTTCCTGGCTCATTGAATTCAACACGGAGCGTATTCCTTCGCTGAAACCAGGTCGGCTGTTTGAGATTGGGTGCGGCGGCGGCGGGTTTATTCAAAAAATGGCCGCTACCGGGTGGACGGTGGAAGGGCTGGAGTTGGCGGAAGCTCCGGTACGCAGATTGCGCGAGGCCGGATACGACATCCATCAGACCAGTCTGGAAGATTTCGACGCACCAGCGATTCCGCCGGACATAGTGGTCGGCTGGATGGTGCTGGAACACCTCTACGACCCGCTGGGCGGTCTGCGCAAGGTGCACTCCTGGTTGTCCCGGGACGGATGGCTGGTTCTTTCCGTGCCCAATGAATCCGTAGGAATGGCCCACTGGACTGGAGATGCCTGGTACAATAGGCAGCTGCCTTCCCATTTGACGCACTTTGACACGGAAAGTGTCCGTAACATGTTGGAAAAAGGCGGATTCAGGGTGGAAAGAATTTTTCACCAAAGGGTGATCGGGTCGCTTCTGGCGACTCTCGGAAATGTTCTGGATGATCGAAATATGCTGCCGCGTGTTTCAAGATTCTTCAAACGGGCAGCATCTTCAACAACAGCCAACTACGCGTTTTATCCCTTGGGCTGGCTGCTTGCCGCTATTGGACAGACAGGGCGTATCACGGTGTGGGCCAGAAAAAAATGATTGCCGATCGGGTAATACGGGATACACGGGGGCCTTTGTTTTCGATTCTTATCCCCACGTACAACCAGAGTGCCACCATCGGACAGGCTGTCGCCTGTGCCTTGTCCATGGATTTCGACGACTTCGAAGTGATCGTGGTGGACGATGCTTCCCCGAGGCCGGCAAGTCCCTCCATTCCCGATACCGGGGAGATGTTGGCGGCCTTTCGGGATTCGCGGCTGACCTATGTGCGTAACGAAACCAATATCGGACGCGTGGCCAACTACCGCAACGCCCTTGCCCGGGCGCGAGGCGAGTGGGTGATGGTTTGCGATGGCGACGATTATTATGTCGATCGGGATTTCCTGGGCAAGGTCGCGGCAGTCGTGCAGGCGCATCCCGATCTTGTCCTGGTGGGCATGGGTGACGCCTTGGCCTATTCCGGCCACATCGTGCCTCGTCCTTTGGTGGCGGAACAGCGTCTTATGGACGGCAAGGAGTTGTTCCTCAAATGGGGCCGCGTGGCCTTGCCGCACCTTGGGGCGGTGTACCGCAGGTCTTTGGCCCTTGAACTGGATTTTTATCGGTGCGACATTCTCAGCTCCGATTGGGAATCCTTGCTACGCTTTGTTCTACGGGGAAAAGTGGCCTTGCTGCCCGGAATCTGCGGTCACTGGCGTCAGCACGAACACAATGCCAGCCGGTCGGCGGACTGGTCCGTGTTTGAAGCGAATTTGCAGAGCGTGACCCTGCCGGCCGCCTTTGCCCGCGAAATGGGAGTGTTCGACGAGTCCACTCTGCAGGCCTGGGAGCGGGACCGTGTTGAAGAGAAAATTTTGGCTTATATGACTGCGCTCGTTTTTGCCCGGTATGAGGAGAAGATATCCTTCAACGCGTTTCAGAGGCGAAAGGCGGCGGTTGCAAGGCTTAAACGTGAGTACGGCGTCGGCCTGAAAAGGCCAGGCCGTTATTGGCACAAGTGGCTCGCGCATGAATTTCTGGGTGTGACGGCCTTTATGATTCTCTTCCGGGTAAGGCATCTGCTTAGGCTCTTGGTTGGGCTCGTGCGTAAACGCAAACCATACAAGCGTACCTCATGTGCGGAATAACCGGTTTCTTTTCACCAGCCTCCTCTTCTCGGCAGGCCATGGAAGCCACGCTTTGCAGCATGGCCGACACCTTGCGTCATCGTGGACCGGACGATGCGGGAACCTGGGCCGACCCGGATGCAGGAGTGGGCCTTGGGCACAGGCGGCTATCCATTCTCGACCTTTCTCCATTGGGACATCAGCCCATGGTTTCCGTTTGCGGGCGGTATGTTATTGCCTACAACGGTGAAGTCTATAATTTTCAGGTAGTTCGCAAGGAGCTTGCATCCTTGGGCCATTCGTTCCGGGGCGGGTCGGATACCGAGGTCATTCTGGCGGCCATGATCCAATGGGGCGTGCATGCGGCTGTCTCCCGGTTTGTCGGCATGTTCGCCCTTGCCCTGTGGGACCGTGAGACCCGTACCCTGACCCTGGTGCGCGACCGTTTGGGCATCAAGCCTCTGTACTATGGCTGGCAAGGTGGAACGTTCGTCTTCGGCTCGGAACTGAAATGTCTCCGGGCGCACCCGGATTTTCGACCGGCCGTGGATCGCCGAGCTCTCAGCCTCTACTTCCGGCACGGTTACATCCCTGCGCCGGCAAGCATCTATGAGGGAATCCGAAAACTTGAGCCGGGCCATATTCTGACCCTATGCACGGATCATGGAGAGGGCGGCCAGGATGTGCAGTCCTACTGGTCTGCCCGGCAGGTTTGGGAGGGAGGCGGGGAAAAGCTCTTTGGTGGAAGCGATATTGAGGCTTTGGAGCGACTGGAGATTGTTTTGTCCGACGCCGTGCGAGGGCGCATGATCGCGGATGTGCCTTTGGGCGCATTTCTTTCCGGTGGTGTTGATTCGTCCACCGTGGTCGCATTGATGCAGTCCTTCAGTTCCAGACCGGTCAGAACGTTTTCCATCGGGTTTCATGACGCCCGGTACAATGAGGCCACCCATGCCAAGGCTGTGGCCACTCACCTGGGAACGGAACATACGGAGTTGTACGTTACCTCGGCCGATCTGTTGCGCGTCGTGCCCGATATCGCGCATTATTGGGACGAACCGTTTGCCGATTCCTCACAGATTTCCACCCGTGTTGTCTGCGCCTTGGCCCGCAGGCATGTGGCGGTCAGCCTGTCCGGCGACGGAGGGGATGAACTGTTTGCCGGCTATGACAGATATTTCTGGACGCGCAAGCTTGCCCGTCTGCTACGGGTGCCTTTGCCGGCCCGCAAGCTGGCGGCGGCTGTGGGCAAGCTGCTCCCCGAGAGTGCCTACAGGCTGCTTGGTCCCAAGGGGACGCGGGTGCGTTGGCGATTGGATTTGCTGGCCGCGTCGGATTTGAAAAATTTATATCTGTTTCTTATCTCCCACTTCAAAAATCCGGCTTCTTTGATTTTGAACGCGGCAGCGGGCGAGCATGACGGCTGTATTCTGGATGGAACGGATCTGGGAGCAACAGGAGAGGAGGATGACCTCCTCCGGCAGATGCAGCTTTGGGATATCGCCACCTATCTGCCCTGCGACATCCTCACCAAGGTGGACAGGGCAAGCATGTCCGTGGGGCTGGAAGCCAGGGTTCCGATTCTGGACCACCGTGTGGTGGAGTTTGCCGCTTCCCTGCCGTTGCATTTGAAGGTGCGCAACGGACAGGGCAAGTGGCTGCTGCGCCAGTTGCTTTATAAGTATGTTCCCCGTGAATTGATGAACCGTCCTAAAATGGGCTTTGCCGTACCCATCGAGCTTTGGCTTAAAGACGAACTGCGCGACTGGGCCGAGGCCCTGCTGGACGAAGCCTTGATCCGTAGCCAGGGATACCTGGATGCAGCGCATGTGCGGCGCATCTGGGGCGAATATTTGGACGGGCAGGGGAATTGGTACTATTGCCTGTGGGACATCCTCATGTTTCAAGCGTGGCTGCAAAAGGGTGGTTTATAATGGGCGTTGTTCCCATAAGGATTTTTCACCTCATTACTTCCCTGAATACGGGCGGCGCCGAGCGCATGTTGGCCAAGCTGGTGGCGGGCATGGATCACGACCGGTTTGAAAACCGGGTGGTTTCCATGTTGCCCCCCGGACCCGTGGCGCGGGAAATTCAGGATGTTGGCATTTCCGTGGACAGCCTCGACCTGATGCGGGGAGTTCCCCATCCCGGCGCTGTCCTTCGTCTCGTGCGCATGCTCCGATCCTTCCGCCCGGATGTTGTCCAGACCTGGCTTTATCATGCGGATTTTCTGGGATTGCTGGCTTCTTTTTTTGCGGGCCGTCCTCCCGTGGTCTGGAATATTCGCAACGCCGACCTGGATCTTGCCTCGTCCAACCGCATGACCGCCACCGTATTGCGCATCAATGCAGCGTTGTCGAAAATTCCCGCCGCTGTGGTCACCAATTCGCGGCAGGCCGTCGCGTTTCACATGCAGGCTGGGTATGCCCCCAAGCAATGGGAAATCCTTCCCAACGGGTTTGATATTCGGTTGTATCGTCCAGACCCTGCCGCGCGTCTCGAGCTTCGCCGAGAACTTGATCTGCCCGCAAACGCCTTGCTCGTCGGCCACTGCGCCCGGTTCGCCCCTGTCAAGGATCACGACATGTTTTTGCAGGCTGTCCGGCTGGTTGCACAGCATGCACCTTGTGTTCATTTTGCCTTGTGCGGCGACGGCGTGAGCGCGGATTCTCCGGATACTCCACTCTTTGCCCAGGCCGCAGCCGATCCTGTTCTCGCCGGACGGTTGCATCTTTTGGGACGCCGTACACGGATTCATCAATTCATGGCCGGGCTGGACCTTTTCTGCCTGTCTTCCCGCAGTGAAGGTTTTCCGAATGTCTTGGGTGAAGCCATGGCCTGCGGTGTGCCTTGCGTGGCGACGGATGTGGGGGATTGCCGGGATGTTGTAGGGGATACCGGGCGTATCGTTCCAACAGGCGACCCAAGGTCTTATGCCGATGCGATCTGCAATTTTTTTTCCTTGCCTCCAGAACAGCGCCAGCAGCTTGGACATGCCGCTCGGCAGCGTATTCAATTCAAATACTCTCTGGCGTCCGTTGTATCCAACTATCAGAAATTATACGAAATTATCCTTTCCGTGTAAGCTTTCCCGATGGTTGTAAATGTGGCGACGAACATTGCAAACACGTATCGTTTGCGTTACAAGTCAGACGGCTTGCACAGCCAGGGAGCTATCAATGTTGCTTACGACCCGACACGTACAAATTCTCAAGGATATCGATCGTTTTTCAGGTATTCAGCGTTATCACGGGCTTTTGCCCGAAAAGCACGCAATGCTATACGACGACGAAGTGCTGTCCGATCTTTTGGAGCAGAATCTGGTGGAGGAGAGGACGGTCATTGCCCGTTGCGGGCGTATGATGAAAGGCTATCGCCTGACGGAAAACGCCCGTGAGGATTTGGGGGGTATGGGAGTGGAGTTGCGTCTGGAAAAAGACATTGAACCCTCCGATCTTCCCGAGTTCTTTGATGATGAGCTGGGGGCAGAACACATTCGCGCGTTACGCGACCTCTACCATATGACACAGATCCGCAAGTTCAACGGCATCGCGCCCAAGCACGAAGTCGAGGATTATGACAAGCGTGTTGTCAAATTGCTTTATGACCTTGGCTACATCATTTACATCAAGGTCAAGGGAAAAAGCGTCAAGTACACAAAAGGTTACATTCTCACCGACGAGGGCAGCAAGCTTCTCAAACGCATGCGCTGTCTGGTCTGAGCGGGGCGGAGCAATTCACCCGGCCAAGCATTTTTTATCACCATGACTCCACGACCACGATGTGTCCTCCTCGGCCTGGACGGCCTGCCGTTGTCGCTTGCCCGCAAACTGGCGGCACTGGATGGATTTCCCGCATTTTCCCGCATTTGTGAGCATGCCACTACGGTTCGGGCGGAGCTTCCTGAACTTTCTCCGGTAAACTGGACGTCATTTTTCACCGGAGTGGGACCTGGGGAACACGGAATTTACGGATTTTCGCGTCTTGATCCTTGTACCTACGAGCTTTCCATTGCCGATTTCAGCCATGTTGCTGTTCCCACCATTTTTGATCTGCTTGGGAAACGCGGATTGACCAGCAAGGTTATTAATCTGCCCAATACTTATCCAGCCCGTCCTTTTCCCGGTCTGCTTGTTTCCGGCTTTGTGGCTCATGACTTGTTTCGGGCCGTGCATCCTCCCATGTTCGCCCATGCTCTGGCCCGTCAGGGTTATATTCTTGAAGCCGATACCACCCGGGCAACGACAGATCACGATGGTCTGCTCGGCGGCCTTGCCGCCTCGCTCGCATCGCGGCGCAAGGCCCTGGATTTGTTCTGGTCCGACTTGGCCTGGGATGTTTTCTGTTTTGTCATTACCGAGACGGATCGGCTTTTTCATTTTCTTTTCAATGCCGTGGAAGATGATGGTCATCCCATGCATCCGGCCTGTCTTGGACTTTTGCGAAAGATCGACGCTTTGGCCGCCGAAGTTCTGGAACGTTACGACGCCCTGCCGAATCCCAAGCGTCTCATCGCCCTTGCTGATCACGGCTTTGTCAGTACCATCACCGAAGTTGATATCAATGTCTGGCTCATGCAGCACGGCTACCTGCATCTGAGCGTCCCCGCGAATAACGAATGGGACGCCACCTGCATAGCTTCACACTCCACAGCCTTCGCCCTCGACCCCAGCCGTATTTACATACATAGTGCGGATAGGTTTGCCCGCGGACAGGTCCGGCCATCCCAGTCTTCTGCCCTGGCCTTGGAAATCGCCACCGGACTGGCGCAGCTTGAATACCAGGGACACCCCGTGCTGGCCGCCGTGCATCCTGGTTTTCAATTCTATTCCGGTACGCAGGCGCATAACGCCCCCGATCTTGTGCTGGAAGCCAACCCGGGCTTTGACCTCAAGGCAAAATTTGACCGGACAAGCATCTTCGGTCATTTTGGACGCACTGGGTGTCACACTCCGGCCCAGGCCATTTATTACGATTCCCATGAGGCTCAGCCGCAGTTAATGCGAGATGTTGGGCAGGAAGTTCTGGGTTTTTGGGGATTGTAGAAAGCAGGGCGTTGTACCGATCATGCAATCCTGTATGATTTTGAAAAAAGGTTCTGGCCGTCGAACTGACGACAGTCCCGATAGCAGAAGTTTTTGGAAGGGGACCGCGAGGGGAGAACCTTTTCTCAAAAAGGTTTCCCCTCGTTTCCTCTTCTCCCCAAACCAAAAGAAAAAAAATGCTCATAGATTACAAATCGGAACTCAATGCCGCGCAATTCGACGCGGTGATGCATGACGAAGGCCCGTTGCTGGTTATCGCCGGCGCGGGCAGTGGCAAGACGCGCACGGTGGTATACAGATTGGCGCGACTGGTGGAGCAGGGAGTTGCTCCTGAATCGATATTGCTGTTGACATTCACGCGCAAGGCGGCGGGGGAGATGTTGTTTCGTGCCGGTGGCCTGTTGGGCTACGGCCTGGGCGGTATAAGCGGCGGGACGTTCCATTCGTTCGCGTACGGAGTGCTGCGCAGGCATCACTTGCTGCTGGGATTTGAGGGTGGCTTTTCCATTATGGACCGCGGCGACTGCACACAACTGATTGCCGATTCCAAGTCGAATCTGGGTTTGGGCAAAGGAGACAGGTCATTCCCCAAAAAGGACACGGTGCTGGATCTTTTTTCCAAGTCCCGGAACAAGGAAGCGAACGTGGAGACCATCGTCCAGACCGAGGCGTTCCATCTGTTGCCGTATGTGGAGGACCTGGAGCGTATGGCCGAAGAATATACTCGGCTCAAGCGCAAGAACGGCCTGTTGGATTATGACGATCTTTTGTTCGAGTTGGAACGGCTGCTGCGTGACGAACCGGAGGTTGCGCAGAGTCTGCGGTCGCGATTTTCGCATATCATGGTGGACGAATACCAGGATACCAATCGGGTTCAGGCGCGTATTGTGAAGTTGCTGACGGGCGGACGCGGCAACGTCATGGCCGTGGGGGATGACGCACAGAGCATTTACGCCTTCCGCGGGGCCGTGGTTGCCAATATTCTTGATTTTCCCCGCGAGTACCCGGGGGCCAAAGTTGTTCGACTGGAACGCAACTACAGATCCACGCAGCAGGTATTGGACCTTGCAAACGCTATTTTGGCCAATGCGCAACGCAAGTTCGACAAGCGTCTGTATACCGAAGATGCGGGTGGCGCCATGCCCGAAGTGGTCAAAACGTTGAACGACCAAAGCCAGTCGCGATTGGTTTTGGAGAAGGTCATCGAGCTGAGCAGGAAATACGACATGCACGAAATAGCCGTGCTGTTTCGGGCAGGGTATCAGTCGTACTCACTGGAAGTACAGCTGAACAAGTTGGGCATCGCGTTTCAGAAATTCGGGGGGATCAAGTTTACCGAGGCTGCGCATGTGAAGGATGCATTGGCCTTTATGCGGGTGCAGACCAATGCTCTGGATTCGGTGGCCTGGAAACGGGTGTTGGGACACATCAAGGGCGTGGGCGCCAAGACTGCGGACAAGATCGTTCTCGCCGCGACAGGTGGGGACGGCAAGGCGCTGGCGCGTTTTATAAATCGTTTTCCAGAGCTGTCGCCCATGCTTGAGTTCATGAACCAACTGCGCATGGATAATCCCAAGCCGGAAGCGTCAATGGGCAGGATTCTCGAATTTTATACGCCTTTGCTCATGGCGGCGTATCCGGACGATTATCCGCGTCGTCAGCAAGGACTGGAACAGTTGGAATCCATTGCCTCCCAGTACTCGGATTGTGAACAATTTCTTGCGGAGATAAATCTGGACAACCCTATGGAGGACAGTGAGGGCGTACGCAAGAATGCCCTTGTTTTGTCCACTGTGCATTCGGCCAAGGGGTTGGAATGGGACGCGGTACTGATTATTGATTTGGTTGAGGAGCGTTTTCCCGGCCGCCGGGCTTTGCAGCGTCCCGAGGATCTGGAGGAGGAGCGGCGGTTGATGTACGTTGCCGCGACCAGGGCGCGAAGATTTTTGGGCATGTACGTGCCGGAGAGCCTGTACGTGCGTCATCTGGAGCGGAGTGAACCGGCCCGCCCTAGTCCTTTCGTATTGGAGTTGCCTCCTTTGACGTATGTGGAATACAAGGAAGGATATGGCGGCAGGTTGCAGCGTCCTGCACAGGCGCAAATCCGGGCTGCGCATATGGACGCGGATTCCGGGCAGCCTGCAGATGGCCGGGAAAAGGCGGCAGCTGCGGAAAAGGACAGCGCTCCGATGCGAATGGGGTTTTGTTCGCATAAGATTTACGGGCGGGGAAAGATTGTGGAACATATTCCGCCGGACAAGTACCGTGTGAATTTTTCAGGCTTTGGACTCAAGGTCATAGTCGGCCAGTACCTGGACCTGGAGTAGTCATGGTCCTTTCCAGCGAAGACGATTTTCTGGGCCTTATCCAACATCACTTTCCCGAATCCTCCGGACATGTTCGACTTGGACGGGGGGATGACTGTGCCGTGCTCGATTTTCCGGCCACGGCCTGCATGAGCATGGACTTGTTTTTGGAGGACATACACTTCCGGCGGTCGTATTTTTCCCCCGGCGACATCGGGTACAAAGGGCTGGCCGTGAATATCAGCGATATTTACGGCATGGGAGCCAGACCGTTGGGGTTCTGTCTGGGATTGTCCGGTCCGTTGCATCTGGACGAGGCATATTGGGACGCGCTGTTTGCGGGGATGAGTTCTCTTGCTCATGAAGCCGGTGTGGTGCTGGTAGGTGGGGATTTGAGCCAGTGCGACCGGCTTGGGTTGTGCATCACCATCTGGGGCGAGCAATACCCAGGCGGACGTTTCATGCGGCGCGGCCAGACAAAGGCAGGCGATGTCCTGTTTGTCGTGGGGCCGGTGGGGCTGGCGCGTGCCGGACTGTTGGCGTTGGAAAAACATGATCGTCTGACCGGTGGACGTCAGGCTGTACAGATGTATCCCAAGGCGGTGCAGGCCCACTTGCGTCCTTGCTTAAGGCCCGGGGCGGCGGAGATCCTCTCGCGCATGGAGTGTGTGCGCGGCCTGATGGATGTGTCTGACGGTCTGGTGCGCGACGTTCCCCGTTTTGTGGCAAAGGGACAGGGCGCGGATTTTTCCCTGTCTGCAGATGCCATTGCCCCGGATGTACTTGGCTTTTGTCAGGAAACGGATGCCGATCCGGAAGAATTTGCGCTTTTGGGAGGCGAGGACTATGCCTTATTGGGAGCCTGTGCAGCGCAGGAGTGGGGCGAGGTTGTCCGCAGCGTCCCCGAGGCGGTGTATGTCGGCACTGTGATGGACCGTCCGGGGCTGCATATTTCGGGCCGGCCCTTGGCTCAAATGGGGTTTGATCATTTTACAGAGAAATCAAAGTGAGGATGCAATGGACACCACGCTGAAGATCATTGGTCATATTTCCACCGAGTTCACGGACCGCAGCCAATGCCCCAAGCAGGCCGAAGAACATGGGGTGCAGGGGGAAGTGACGATTGCCCCCGAATATTTTGACGCTCTGCTGGGAATTGAGCCCGGCCACAGGCTGGTGCTTCTGACCTGGTTTCATGTCTCGGACCGGAGCGTGTTGCAGTGCCATCCCCGCGCCATCAAGGAACGCCCTCTGACCGGAGTGTTTTTCACCCGCTCACCTGACCGGCCCAACCCTATCGGTTTGCACGAGGTCGAGGTGGTCGCCATGCCCGAGCCTGGAAAACTTATCGTGTATCCATTGGATGTTTTGGATGGAACTCCCCTTGTGGATATAAAGAAGATGAAAAGTTGATTCTTTTTTGAGGGCGGATTGTTGACTCGAAGGTGATCTGTTTTACTGAAACAGGACGGTAATGGAATCTGCCGATATGCCGATAGAGTAGCACGGCTGTTTCGTTGTCGTGAAAGCAACGGCGAGTTTTGTGTTTTTATGCTGAAAAGTCCCTGTAATTGGTGCCATGCATACTCTACGGGGAGGTTCATCAGGTGGCAGACCCAACCGGCGGTAATGAGGGTTCCATGCGTCGATCCAGTTCGATGGCGGGGCGGGAAGAACATGATCCACTGTACTTCCCTGTTTCGCCTCTGATGCTTTTTCCAAACACGCGCGCCGAATTTCGCGTGTATCTGCGTCAGAGTGGGCGGTATGTGCTGTACACCCGCGAGCGGCAGGCATTGACGCCGCAGTTGTGTCGGGCGTTGATGGAACTGGACGTCAATACCGTATATGTTCTTTCCCATCAGAAAAATCAGTACAACGACTATGTGGAGCAGAATCTTGGGCGCATTCTCGAGGATGAGGATCTGGGGCTTCCTGAACGTGCGCACATGTTCTACAGCGCTTCCAAGTCCATATTGCAGGATGTCTTCGAAGCCAAGATGCCTGAGCGGTTGAGCGCGAAATTGTTCGACAGGGTGCTGGCGTTCGTCAAAAGCAGTGTGCGTTTTCTTTCACGCGAGGAATCGCTCAAAAGTCTGGGAAAGCTTATTTCCCACGACTATCGCAGTTTTTCACACAGCGTGAACGTGTACGCATATTATATCGGCCTGCTTACGGTCATGAAGGTGGCGCAGAAAGACATCGTCAGCTATGGCCTGGGGGCCATGCTGCATGATGTTGGCAAGATCAAGGTGCGTCGTTTCATTCTCGACAAGTCTTCATCGTTGAGCATGGAGGAGCAGAGCGAGTACAGGCTGCATCCACTGCATGGGGCGGCTATTTGTTCACGGCTGCCTCTGCCGCGTGAAAGCGCCAATTGTATTTTGTTTCATCACGAGCGGTTTGATGGGACCGGCTATCCCACCGGTACAAGAGGGGATGATTTGCCCAGACCGATTCGTGCCTTGCAAGTGTGCAACAGTTATGATGAGTTGACTTCTGGTCGCCCAGGCAAGCCTGCATTGACGCCGTTTGAGGCGCTCAGTGCCATGCGTGGTGAAATCAACACCGCGTATGATCCTGAAATTTTCAAGCTGTTCGTGCTCATGCTCAGCGGCGCGGAAATCGTATAGATTTTTTCTCCTCCTCATGTTTTCCGAAAACATTTCTCCTCCCAAAGTCAGCGTACTTCTGCCTGTGTACAATTGCTGTACGACATTGGGACGGGTCTTGGACAGCCTTGCCGGACAAACCCTGCGAAATTTTGAGGTTGTGGCTGTTGACGACGGGTCCACCGATGGCACAAAGGATATTTTGGGCCGGTATGCGCAATCCGACGGGCGTATCCAGCCTGTGTACAGGAATCATGCAGGCATTGTGCCGGCCTTGGAGGCGGGTTTGGCCGCATGCAAGGGGAGTTATGTCGCCCGTATGGACGGTGATGATGAATGCCTTCCCCATCGGTTGGAATTGCAGGCGTGCTATTTGGATGAGCACCAGGATACTGATCTGATCTCCTGTCTGGTACGGTTCGGAGGCAATCGGGAGCAGGCGGGCGGGTATTCTCATTATGTGGATTGGATTAATTCCATACGCTCTGCCGACGCTCTCCGATTGAACCGCTTTGTGGAATCGCCGTTGGCGCATCCGTCCGTGATGTTTCGGCGGAACCTCGTGGAGCGTTTAGGGGGATACCGCAATGGACCATTCCCCGAAGACTACGAATTATGGTTGCGCTGGATGGAACAGGGCGTTGTCATGAAAAAGCTGGAGCAGGAATTGGTAGTCTGGAACGATCCACCGTACAGATTGTCGCGTACCCATGCACGGTATGGGGTGGATGCCTTTTATAACATTAAAAGTATATATCTTTCGCGTTGGCTGGAAGCCAACAATCCGCACCATCCCCATGTCTGGATTGCCGGTGCGGGAAAGGTTTCCCGCCAGCGGGCGGGGTTGCTTGAAAGACACGGGGTGGTCATCGACGGGTATTACGACATAGACCCCAGAAAAATCGGCCAGATCGTCCATGGCAAACCGGTTGTCGCTCGGCAGCAAGCACCTGATCCGGGGCGCGTATTCGTATTGTCCTATGTGGGTAGCCGGGGAGCGAGGGATATCATTCGCGGTTTCTTTTTGTCCCGAGGCTATACTGAGGGAAAGGATTTTATGGGCGCTTCCTGATTCCGGACTTGGCTCACTCCAGGGGGGGGCGGGAGGCAATACCTCTGAGCGCATCTTCCAGATGCATGCGGTCCACGGGTTTTGCCACATAATCCGTCATTCCCGAAGCCATGAAGTGTTCTTTGTCGCCGGTCATGGCGTGCGCTGTCATGGCGATGATGGGCAAGTCGTGGGGCACCTTGGGAACAGAGCCCTTACGTATTGTCTTTGTGGCTTCCAGACCGTCCATAACAGGCATCTGGATATCCATGAGCACCACATCAAAGGGGGCTGTTTGCAGAAGGTCCAGAGCTTCCTGTCCGTTCGTCGCCGTCGTGGGAAGGTGTCCCATTTTTAACAACATTTTTTCCACAAAGTATAGGTTCACGGCGTTGTCTTCGGCCACAAGAATTCTAAGTTCCTTTTGCGGGATGTTGTCATTTGTTTCCGTCTGTTGGGGCGTGGAGGCGGTAGCAGTGCCTTCGCTGGCCAACATTGTGAAGTAAATGGTGGTTCCCTTGCCGGGGGTCGTGTCCACTGCAAGAGTCCCCTGCATAAGGCGGACAAGACGGCTGACAATGGCCAGACCGAGTCCTGCTCCCTGGGGGCGCTGTCTGTAGCTGGTCACTCCCTGTTCAAACGGCCGGAATATTATGTCCAGATCCGCGTCCGAAATACCCGGTCCTGTGTCGGCAACCCGCACCATATACATGGATTTTCCCTGTCGGGAATGGGGCAATCTGTCTATTTTGATTTCCACTTTACCTGTCTGCGTAAATTTGACTGAATTTCCCACCAGATTGAAAAGCACTTGGCGAAATCTGCCCGCGTCTCCCTGCAAGGTCGGCGGGATATCATCGGCAATGTTGAGAAAAATGGAGAGTCCTTTTTTTTCTGCAATATTTTTCAAAGTGTTGAGCACGGTCGCGGCGGTTTCGTGCAGGGAAAATGGTGCTGACTCCAGTTCCAATTTTCCCGATTCAATACGCGAAAGATCCAGCAGATCGCCCAAAAGGGTCATCAGACTTTTGCCTGCATCGGAAGCAATGTCCGTATATTCTTGTTGTTCCGCGGATTGCTTTGTAGTGCGCAAAAGTTGCAGCATGCCCAGAACCCCGTTGAGAGGGGTACGTATTTCGTGGCTCATGTTGGCCAGGAATTCGCTTTTTGCTCGATTGGCCGCTTCGGCCATTTCTTTGGCCTGGGCAAGCCAAGTGTTTTGCTGGCGTCGCTCCGTGATGTCCCGGAAGATGGCCTGACTGGAAAGTCTGCCGGTTGTCGGCAAGGCAGAGGCCGCGACCTCCACCCAGCGGACGGTTCCATCCGGGCGAAGCACCCGAAAGTCATACCTCGAAAGAGCCGTTTCTCCCTGGAGACGCTTGAGCAGGCGCTGGCGTACCTTGCTCCGGTCTTCGGGGTGCACCAGAGTCCATACCTGGCCGGGGGCCATTTCCATGATTTCCTTCAAGGACCGACCGACGATGTTGCAAAAGGCAGGATTTGCCAGGGCAAAGCGCGGGGGCATGTCTTCAAAAATGCAGATGCCGTGGAGCGACTGCTCGAAAAGGGTTCGGAAGCGCTTTTCCGAATCCTTCAGAGCTCGTTCAGCATGTTTGTGGTCCGTGACATCCATTCCATACAAGTTGATCAATCTTGATGTATGAGAAAATGAGGATGTGATGGCATAAAACTTGGTACCTGCCTGAATTTCAAATTCCCGATACGATCCGACAGCTTCGAATAGACGTTCCGCCGGATGTCCTGGATGTATGATTTCGTTGAGGGAGAGGTTGTATGCTTTGAGTATGGGAGCACTTGCCTCATTGGCATACAACAGCTCGCCGTCTCGCGAAAGACGCATGACCGGGTTGGGGTTCTCATTGGGAAAGCGGGCCAGATCCTTAATTTTTTCTTCAGCGTGCTTGCGTGTGGTTATGTCGTCCACCACGGATATAAAGTAGTCCGGGATGCCATGTGCATCCCGCACAATGGAGACGGTGACGTTTGTCCATACGGTGCTCCCGTCCTTTCGCAGATAACGTTTTTCAAAGTCGAAGTTGTCCAGATCGTCAGTAAAGGCCCTCGTCATCTGGTCCAGGCTTTTTTGCAAGTCGTCCGGGTGCGTTATGCTTTGAAATTTTTTCCCATACAACTCTTCGGAAGAATACCCCAGGATTTTGCACATTGTCGTATTCACCCGCAGGTAACGACCTTCCGGAGAAACGTGGGCTATGCCCACGGCGGCTTTGTCAAAGGTCCAGCGGAATGCATCTTCGCTTTGTTTGAGGCGTGCAGTAATGCTTTCAAAGTGCATGACCAGAATGGCGATGGCCAGAAAAAAGGCCAGAACTGATCCCAGCAGATACCCCCAAGGGGCAAAACATTCCAGTGGGCGGAGAAATGGGTAGTTTAATTTGTGCAATCCCCAGAGAATGAGGGCAATAGCGGGAGTGTATGTGAGGACGGTGTTTTTTGTGGGAAAGCGAAGAAAGATGATTCCTGTACGTATATTGGCTGCTCCCACAAAGGCAAAAGTGGGTAACGTGTAATGCAGAAAGGAAAAATCAAGAAGTGCGCCTGCAAAAACCCAGAGTAGTATGAATCCTCCAGTTATTGTCCAAACAGCGGAAATGCGTTTGTTGATAAAGGAAAAAGCTCCCCACAAAAGCAAAAGGCCACTGGCTGGAAGACAGGCTTGGTTGAGAATGAGTAGAAGCTTTGAAGGAGCTGATTGAATAATGGCCAACATGAACACGAACCGCAGGCTATAGAAAAACCAGCTCGCAGTCCAAAGATGCATTGCCCGATCCTTGGAAATCCAAGCCAGATAGGCATAGGAAAGTGTCAGGATAACAGAGCCGCTCAAGCTGGCTACGATGCTTGGAAGGAGCCATGAGTTCATTGCAAAGCGTCCCGCAGGTTGTGTCGTGTTGGGGCAAACCATGGGAAAATATTTTTTTGATTCAGCATACAGCCTCTGTCCGGGAGGCAGAAACAATGCAAACCAATAATCTGTTTCCCTCCAATAGCAGTAACTTCTGGAGAGGCGCAGAGCGATGATATTTTCTACTGGCCTAATGATACCACATGCGGCTTGCCAAACAAAAGACAATAAAAAAAGGGAAAACCCTGCGGTTTTCCCTTGAAGAGCAAGAGTGGACTGCCAAACGTGCTTATTGCCCGGTCCATTTGGCGAACATATTGGGGTATTCCCTGATGAAGCGTTGGCCGTTCTTAAAGGGGTCGGAGTCTTTTTCCTGGTTCCAGGCCATGACCATCTGGAGTTGCTCCGGATTTGCCCAGGAAAAATTGTTGAAAAAATCGAACACCTTGGGCTTGTCCCTTTGCAAATCGGCACGGACAATGGTGTAGATTTGTTCTTCATCGCCCAGAATCCCCTTGGGATCCTTGAGATACTTCAGATTCCAGCGACCAAACATCCAATGCGGCGACCAGGCCGTCACCACGGCCCATTTTTTGTTTTTGATGGCGTCGGCCAAGGCGGCGGTCATAGTGGCGCCGCTTCCCTCCATCAATTCCATTTTATCCAGGCCGTATTGTTCAATGGCCTTTTCAGACAGTCCCATCAATCCGGCGCCGGGGTCTATTCCTATGATTTTGTCGTCGAACTTGTCTGCATTCGCATTCAGTTCTTCAATGGAGTCGATGGTCACGTAGGCGGGAACGGCCCAGCCAAGTTTGGCTCCCGTAGCCACGGGGCCGAGTTTTACAACCTTGCTTTTGACGCGGTCATAGTAGGTTTTGTGTGTTACAGGCAACCAAGCCGTCACCATGGCGTCAACATCACCGCTGGCCACTGCCTGCCACATTGCGGCAGCGGCGACAGGCAGAACTTCGACTTCATATCCCATCTTTTCCAGGGCGGCTTTGGCCGTGTATGTGCTGGCAACGGCACAATCCCATTCCACATAGGCCAGCTTGACCTTTTCCTTGGCAAAGACCGTGGAGCCGAATGTGGCCAGCAGAGCCAGGGATGCAATGCATGCTATGCAAATTTTACGGATACTCACGATATTTCTCCTTTCCTACCTGTTGGACGCTTTGTTCGCGCCGATTTTTTGAAGTACGCGGTCCAGAATGATGGCCACGATGACAATGCCTATGCCGGCTTCGAATCCCTTGCCCATCTGCAATCGCTGGATGGCCTTCCAGACTTCCCCGCCGAGACCCTTGGCACCGATCATGGAGGCTATGACAACCATGGACAAAGCCAGCATGACAGTTTGGTTTATTCCAGCCATGATCGTGGGGGTGGCCAGGGGGAGCTCGAGTTTGAGCAATCTCTGCCATCTGGTGGAGCCAAACGCTTCGGAACATTCCACAAGGTCTTTGGGTACCTGCTGTATTCCCAGGCATGTCAGGCGGATTGCCGGAGGCATGGAAAAAACGACTGTTGAAAAAATGGCTGCAACCTTGCCAAGACCGAAGAACGGAATTGCCGGGATGAGGTAAACAAAGGCGGGCATGGTCTGCATGACATCTAGGATCGGAGCCACGATGCGGTGCACGGTCCTGTTCATGGCCGCCATGATTCCGAGAGGAACACCGCTGAGAATGGCGATGAGGGTGGAGATAATGACCAAGGCTATTGTGCTGACCGTGGCCCTCCATAGCCCCATGTTCCAGATGAGCAGTAGTCCGGCGATGGAAAAGAGCGTGATGCCGCGGCTTTTGGTTATTCGCCAGACAAGAAGGGCAACGCAGCAGATGAATAGCCATGGCGGTATGAACATCAGGGCGTCCTGAAGGATTTCCAATCCGGTTTCCGTGATTTTTGAAAAGGCCTTGGTCAGAAATGCGAAGTGATCCACCAGAAAATTGATGAAGCTTTCAATGATGTTTCCCAGCGGGATTCTTGGTATGTTCATCAGTTTATCCCCTTGCCGGCGATGGCTCCGAGCAATGTTCCCCGGACAATTACCCCCAGTATTTTTCCGGCCGGGTTGGTCACTGCCAGGGGGTATGGGAGGTCATGCATTATTTCGATGAGTTCCGTGGCCGGGGTATCGGCCTCCACGGTGCGGATATTCGTGCGCAATATCTTTTCCAGGTTTTTCCCGTCGCGTTCCAGAAAAGCCGCGCAGTCCTCGGCCGTTACAATGCCCGCAACACGATGTGCATCATCCAGAACGAAGAGACTGGAAATAGCGTTTTTGCGCATTTTGCGTAGCGCAGCGCGGGGACCGTCCGTCTTGAGGTGGGCTACTGCCTCTGTCTTTTTCATGACGGATTCCGCTGTGAGTACCTTGGTGATATCCACATCTTCCACGAATTTTGCCACGTATTCGTTGGCAGGAGCTGTCAGGATGTCTTCAGGCGTTCCGTTTTGCACAACCACTCCGTCTTTCATCAGGATTATCCGGTTGCCAAGTTTTAAGGCTTCATCCAGATCATGACTGATGAACAGGATTGTTTTCTTCATGTCCTCCTGAAGATTGAGCAATTCATCCTGCATATCGCGGCGGATAAGCGGGTCCAAGGCGCTGAATGCCTCGTCCATGAGCAGAATATCCGGGTCCATGGCCAGGGCTCGGGCAAGCCCCACCCGTTGCTGCATGCCGCCGGAAAGTTGACGTGGAAGCGAGTCTTCCCATCCGGTCAAGCCGACTTTCTTCAATGCATCAACAGCTGCCTGACGGCGGGTGTCTTGATCCATCCCCTGGAGTTCCAGGCCATATTCGGCGTTCTGGACAACGCTTCGGTGAGGGAAAAGAGCGAAATTTTGGAAAACCATCCCCATATGTTTTTGTCGGAATCGCCTTAACTCTTCGGCAGACAGAGCAGTCACATCGGTGCCATTGATGTGGACTTTGCCCTGGGTGGGGACAATCAAACGGTTAATGCAACGTACCAGGGTTGATTTCCCACTGCCTGAAAGGCCCATGATGACAAGGATTTCACCATCCTCTGCTGTAAAGGAGACATTGTTGACTCCGACGCCAAGCCTGGTTTCGCGCAGGATGGCCTCCTTACTTTTGCCCTGCTTGAGAAGAGGAATGGCCCGTTCGGGCGAGGAGCCGAAAATCTTGTAGAGGTTTTGTACTGAAATTGTTGCCATGTAATATTAAAATCCTGTTTATTAATGATCAAAAAGACATCTCTTAAGCCTACATGATCAATATGTATTGTCAAGTCTGCTAGGGACTTTTATTGTTGTTCTAATGATATTATGATTTGAATGCTCTGTGTATAATTTGTGAATATTGCTATGACTATGATGGATATTGTTTGCGGCAAAAGTTTCATATATAGACTGTATTGCACTGTATTGCGTAATTTTTTGTTTTTATTGCGTGTTTAAGTATCTTGATTTCACAGTGTTGTATTGTTTATAATTTGTTTATGTTCGTGTGGGATGTCTTTATGAAGTTGTGTATTCTATTGTGCTCGTCATTTTGTAATACATGCCGGGTTTGAGATGTGCTGAGCCTGCACTGTCTGAAACAACTGGCTGCTCGCATGTATATCGAGCAGGCAACCGGGAAATGCCTTGGCAGGGAGGGAAATTAAGATGGAAAGGGAGATATAGGTGATTATTCGGTTGGCGACCCCCAAAAATGGGGGAGGAGCCTATACCTGATAACTTTTCACGATAAATTGATGCAAGCCCCGCAGCACACTGGGGGATGCAAATGTCTCATAAAAAACAGACGGATTTTTTTCACATGCAGCTTCGCCGGAAGACCGAAAATCAGCGGCGGAGCTGGTACTTTTGCACGGCCTGATTGTGTTCTTCCAGGTTGCGGCTGAACTGGTGGGTTCCGTCTTTCCGGGCAACAAAATAGAGATAATTGTGTGACTCTGGAGAATGTGCGGCAATCAGGGCGTCCAGCCCTGGTGAACAGATGGGGCCAGGGGGCAACCCTGCGTGGCGGTAAGTGTTGTAGAGGTTATCGTCGGACAGAAGGTGCTTTTTGGTCAGATTGCCGTCAAAGTCCAGCCCCAGTCCGTAAATTATGGTGGGGTCGCATTGCAGGCGCATCCCCTTTTTCAATCGGTTGGCATAGACTCCGGCCACAAGTCCACGTTCCGATGGAACGGCTGTTTCCTTTTCTACCAGCGAGGCAAGGATGACGGTCTTGTGCAGTTCTTCGGCATCGGGGAATCCGTGGGGCCAGATTTGGGAAGCCTTGGTCCTGAACATTCTGAGCATGGTGGCCACGGTTTGGGTGGCGTTGTTCTGGTTCGGACGAGGAAGGGAATAGGTTTCCGGGAAAAGATATCCCTCGGCAGTGGGGGCGCTGATTCCGTATTGTTGCAGCAGCGTTTCGTCGTGCACTGCCGCCTCGAAAGTGGAAAACGACCCCAGGCCTGCCTGTTCCACGATTCGTCCAACTTCCCACCAAGGCAGGCCTTCCCGGATTTGCAGGCGATGCAGTATGCTTTTTCCGCGGGTCAGCTCGTTCAAAACGGCCAGGGGGGACATGGATGTGTGCAGGAGAAATTCACCAGCGCGGATTTTGCGGACTTTGCCGCTGATGCTTCCCAAAAGGCGAAACGCCTCGCCATCAGCTATAACGTTCTGCTCCTGAAGCAGATGGACGACTGAATCGAAAGTTGTTCCTGGGGCGATGGTCACGGTGACTTCATGCCCTGGAGATTGAGGGGGGCAGAACAGAAATGTCCAGATAGTTGCGACCCAAAATGCCGATATGAGTCCTGCCGCAACCAGGAAAAGGGTAATCGCTGCTTTCATGTGTGGGCTGAAGCGCTCAGGCTTGGGAATTTTCCCGTGGTGGAAAAGTTGCTACGTGACGACATGCGGTTCTACAGGGGCGACTTGCTGGGGTTTTATCTACAGGGCCAGATAGGTACGCAAAATAATCGCGGCAGCTTCCGCATCCAAGTTCTTTTTTGTCTTTTTGGCTGAAAAACCTGCTTCACGCAAGCGTTCTTGTGCTTCAACGCTGCTCAGCCGTTCGTCGCAGAAATTGACAGGCAGATTGAGTCGGGCGGCCAGCCGGGTGCCGAAGTTTTTCGCCTGCCGGGTAATAAGAGTTTCCTCGCCATACATGTCCACGGGAAGGCCGACAACTATTTCGGCGATGCTCTCTTCCTCCACCATCCGGGCAATGGTCGTGTACAGGGATTCGTTGTCCTTGCGGGGCAGCACCGTGCGGGCGAAGACCATCCCGAGTTCCGTGTCGGCCACGGCCAGCCCGCACTTTTTTGTGCCGTAATCAATGCCAAGAATCTTCATGTCTTTTCCAACTCAGCCGGAAATGGCTACAAAGCGCAGGCCGTCCTGTGGTTTGGCCGCGGAAAGGGCCTGACGCAGGCGGATGCGCCACTGTGGTCCGCCAAGCTGCTCGGCCAAATATTCCACCGTGTGCAGGACCGGGCGGGCGTCTTCCATTTCAAGCATGCTGCGCTTGATGCCTATTTTGCAGGATGGGCAGCCAACCAGAATGGGGACGTCCAAAGCGCGGTTGCGTACGTCCTTGTTGAGCTGGGTCAGTTTGCGAGATCGCAGCTTTTTGTAGATGCCGGGGGAAGTCATGGCACCAAGGCCGGATTCGCCGCAGCATCCAGGGGAAAGCGTGGCCTTGAGTCCCAAGTTGTCCTTAAGGGCATTCAGATAGGCCCCTGCAGCCTTGTTAGCAGCGACGCCTGCCCATTCGGCATGGCAGGACGCATGGTAAATTACCTCGTTGTGCAGTTCCAGCTTTGGTTGTTTTTCCAGCAGGTATTGCAGGATGTCCAACTGGCGTGTGCCTGTACCGAAAACGTGTTCTATTCCGTAATGATGCAGCGCCTCGCGGCAGGTTCCGCAGGAGGTGAGCACGGCGGAGATGTTGAACCCTTTGCGTTTGGCCCGTTCCAGGACTCGACGCAGATGGGCGGCGTTTTTTCCGTAGTTTGTCAGCCATGCTTCCTCCAGTCCCTGGGAGAGCAGAGGGTAACCGCAGCACAAATGCTTTTCCGGGAGAATAATGCTTGTTCCCTGGGAAAGAAGTAGAAAAAGTCCGGCCATGCCGATGTTACGCGAGAACAGGCTTGCTCCGCATCCCGGAAAGTAAAAGACGGTTTCGGGCAGGTCGCGGCCTCCTTCGGCGTCATCCGGGGCGAGAATATGGGCTTTGTCCAAACCTGCTTCATGGGCCAGGTTGGTATAGTCCATATCCGGGCCCGGGCCGGACAGCACCGGGTGGTCCAGTTTGTTTCTCCAGCGAGTGGGCATGACTTTGATGAACCTGTTGTGGGCCTGCTGCCCCACGGAAAGGATCTTGGCAGTGACCGGCAATCGTTTGTCCGGAGCCTTGGCCAGCCATTCAAGAGCGAACCCCTTGACAGGATGGCCGCCCGCCTTTTTTTCCTCCAAAAAGGCGCGCAGATGCAGGGCCACCTTGGAACTGTCTATCTTGACGGGGCACACGCCAAGACATTTGCCGCAGGCTGTGCAGTGTTCCATGAGCACCTTGATTTCATCCAGCAGATGCTTGTCCGGTTTGCCAGTGTGCAGCAGGGAATAGTACACCGCCTCCACCATGGCCCCAAGACTTAGGATCTTGTTACGCGGATGAAAAAGAAGGCCTTTTTCCGGGTAGAACATGGGGCAGACCTGTTTGCATTTGCCGCACCGGGTGCACATCTGCACTTTTTCCAGCAGGGCGGTCAGCCGTTCCTTGTCCGGGAGGGCCGTACGGTTCAGGTCCTGAATAAGCTTGTTGAAGGAAAACGTGTACGGCTCCACGCGCAGGCCCCGATCGGTGAGTTTGCCGGGGTTGAGTATGCCCGCCGGGTCCACCTCGCGCTTGTAACGGCGCAGGGCTTCAAGCTTTTCTTCTTCAAGGTAGGCTATCTTGGTAATGCCGATGCCGTGTTCGCCGGAAACAGCACCGCCCAGCTCCATGACCTTGGCAAAGACCGTGTCCACGGCCTTGTGGACATTAGCCAGCATTTGCGGGTCGTTGGAGTTGGCCGGAAAGTTGACATGGCAGTTGCCGTCGCCCGCATGCATGTGGTTGGCAGCTTCCACGCGGGTGGCTTTCATCTCGTTCTGGATGGCGTTCAGGATTTCGGCTTGCGCGGGGTAATCCTTTTGCAATTTGTCGAAATACAGGGCGATCTGAAGCTCCAGTTCTTGGTCGTTCTGTTTAACCGCAGTAAGGTCGCCGCGCCGGATGGAACGGATGTGCTCCCGCTCGCCTTCCATGGCTTCATCTTCTTCGGGAAAGTCAGGCAGATCCCTCACCTTTTTCAATGCAACCGCATAGGCGTCGGCCAGACATTTAAGGTTGAGATTTTCCAGAAAAAAGGAAAATTCCGGGATGACTTCCAGGGGAATGACGATGTCCTCGTTGATCTTGAAGCCGGACGTGCGTTTGGCAATGGCAGAGAGTTTGTGGCGGTCTTCCCAAAAGACTTCTGCCTGTTTTTCGTCGGTGGCAACAAAGACGTCCATGTTTTCGTAGACCCCGGCAGCATCCACAATTGTCCCCACCGCTTCCTCGAGCGCGGCTTCGTCGTCGGAGTCCAGCTGGATAAGGAGGACGGAAATTGGATCGCCAGCATATTCCGTGGACTTGCGTTGATAATTGATGGCCTTGACGTATTTGGGGCCGAATTCCTCCAGAGAGGATATTTTGACCAGATCTCCCTGCTCCCGAATTCGGTCGCGCAGAGCCACGATATCTTTGATAAGCAACATGGCGTTGCCCATGCTGCGTCCGAAAAACTCCAGGCACAAGGTGCGCGAAAGCGAGGGGTTTGGATAGAGTATGAACGACGTTTCCACGATGATGCCGTCCACGCCTTCCTTCTGTACCCCCGGCAGGCCGCCCAGATATTTATTGGAGACATCTTTGCCAAGCCCTTTGCCGCGGATTTCACTCCCCTTGAGCGTGATGGTTTCACGCAGTGCACCGGATTCGTCCAGAATTTCAAAGATCGCATTTTCCGTTTCAAGAATTTTGTGGCGCGGATGTTCCTTGCGACGTACGGTGATGAGATCCGCCGAGGGCGTGACCATGCGGTAGCTCAGGATATTGTCCAGCGTCACGCCGTATTCAAAGGCGTGCGGTCCACCAGCGTTTTCCGAGACATTTCCCCCCAGACTGGAAGCTGCTTTGGAGGCCGGGTCCACTGCCAGAAGCAGGCCGCGTTCGGCCGATGCCTGGATGGCGTTCAATGTTATTACACCGGGTTGGGAAATGAGAATCCTGTTATCTTCATCAATATCAATGATGTTTTTGAACCTGGACAGGCTGATGACGACAGTGCGTGGATGGGCAGGGATGGCGCCGCCTGTCATTCCCGTCCCGCCGCCGCGTGGAATGACGGAAAAACCCATTTCCATGGCCAACCGGACGATAGCTCGGATTTCCTCCGTGGTCGCCGGAGCAAGCATGAGCATGGGAAGCTCCATGCGCAAATCTGTCGCGTCAGTGGAGCTTTCTATCAGGCTGGAACGTCGGGTAATGATGGCCTCGGACGGCAGAAATTCGGACAAACGGTTTATTACGTCGCGCCTGAAAGCCTCATCTTCGTCGTAACGCCGAAAGAAAGCGTCCACGCTGGCCCGCAAAATCCCTCCGTATTCTTCGGAAAGTGTTGGCAGAGCCTGATCCAGACGCTGGGAAACGCTTTTTTTGACAAGATTGGCGTTGATGAAGGGGTTATATCGTAGCAAGAACATTTCCCCGGCCAGACGTTCGGCAAGATCGCGTACGCCTTCGGGCCAGATTTCCAGATCGCGTGGGGCGACACCCAGCACGCGGGCTACGAGTTTGCTGTCGGAAATAGATATATGAGGCGATCTTCTAGGCATTATATCCTCCGGGCAAGGGCCGGCTAAGAGCGGATTATCTGGGAGCGGGCCGAGTACGGGCGGGAACTCCTGGGAAATAGTCCGGAACGGACTCTTCAGCATTCAGTTTAAAGACGTGGCACAGAAAGAAGATGTAGTTAAGAGTATTTTGTATGGAATGCAAGGGGCTCGATGTTGAGATTTTTCGCCGCCCGGCGTACATCGGCACCAGTCGTGCGGGAGGCGGCCTTTATGTCATATCATGTGCAACAGTTTGATCCCCAAGTTTTTGACCTGTCCCTGCCAAGTATGTTCTGGCGCGAAGAGCCGGACGCCAGTCTAGTGGCCTCACTTCGGGCGCAGGGGCAGCTCGAGCCGGTGATTGCGGAATTTTCCCGCTCAGATGTTTCAGTCTGCGCCCCCCTTCTTTTAGCAGGGTATAAGCGGGTGCGTGCCCTGGCTGCTTTGGGCCTGCCCGTTCTGGCTCGAAAGCATGATTTGGCGGGGGAGAACGGATCGGACAGGGCGAGGGAACGCGGCCTGATCTATCTTGCCAGCAATGCAGGTCGTCCGCTGGATGAGCGTCTGCTTTTTTTGGCACTGCGCTATTTTTCCGGTTGCATGCATCGTGATGCCATGATCGTGGAAGTGCTGCCGCAATTGGGACTCAATGCCCGGTCCCGGGCTTGGCGACTGCACGCGGCATGGCTGGACGCGCCGGAAATGTTTTCCGATGCCCTGGCAGAGGGACGTGCGCCGTTTGCCCTGGCTGAAACGTTTGATCTGCATTCTTCGGAGAATCTGCAGGGTCTCGCTCCTTTTTTTGCCACCCTCAAATGGTCGCGCGGCGCGGCAGTGAATTTTGTCGGCTGGATGGGGGAGGTTGGGGCTCGTGAAGGTCTTTCCGCGGCCGAAATTGTTTCCAGGGCAGGATTGGAAGAAATTCTGCATTCCGGTCTTTCTCCGAAAGACATGATCGAACAATTGATCGGAGCGGTCCGCAGCATGCGCTATCCCCGACTGGGGCAGTTGGAGCGCAAGACCGCTGATTTGTGCCAAGGGTTGGTCACGGGCACACCCTGGCGTGCGGCCCATACCCGTAATTTTGAAGACGGCTCGGTCAGCCTG
Organism: Desulfovibrionaceae bacterium; assembly: GCA_963665185.2. Classification (GTDB taxonomy): domain Bacteria; phylum Desulfobacterota; class Desulfovibrionia; order Desulfovibrionales; family Desulfovibrionaceae. The sequence continues at coordinate 35,900 of CAXXPO010000026.1, forward strand.
AGCGTTTCGATCAAGAATCAGACCCAGCTGGACGAGGCCGTACAAAGTCTTCAATCCATGGCGGATACCTCCCTATGGCAACGCTTGTGGCATATGGGGGAAGGCAAAAATGGTTGATTGTTTTCTGCCGGCGCATCTGCACCACATAGAGGCCGTGTACGTGGACCGGTCCATGGCGGATACCCCCATGGCATGGCGCGTGATGTCCCGACTGGAGAAATTCGGCATGCGTCTTCCCGTGCAGGTTGTTGCGGACGATGCGGGGGTGGTGGTTCATGAAGGAGCGGGACAGGCCATATACCTTAAATGCTATAAAGGCTCGTTTCTGCGTTTCTGTCCAGGAACCCGCCATTATCGGTGCTGCGGATACCGCATCATCCACATTGGCGAGAACTGCCCCTTGTCCTGCTCCTACTGCATTCTTCAGGCGTATTTCCAGGATAGGCTGCTCAAGGTCTGGGCCAATCAGAACGATCTTTTCAGTGAGTTGGGCAATGCTTTCGGCGCGGACCGCAATTTGCGTTACCGCGTGGGCACGGGGGAGTTCACGGACTCCCTGTGCCTTGAACCCCTAACGGATTACAGCGCCGACCTGATCCGTTTTTTGGGCGATTTTCCCAACGTGGTGTTGGAGCTCAAGTCCAAATTCATCGATCTTTCCTGGATGAAGTCCGTTTCCAGACCGGACCGTGTTCTGCCTGCGTGGTCCATGAACGCTCCGGAAATCACAGCGAGTGAAGAGCATGGCGCGTCGTTATTGGAAGATCGATTGAAGGCCGCGCAAGCTTGCGCCCGGGAAGGGTTTCGGGTCTGCCTGCATTTTGACCCCATCATTTACTTCCATGGATGGCGGGAAGGGTATGGCCGCACCATCGACATGATTTTCGAGTACCTTAGGCCCGAGCAGATCGCCTACATGAGTCTTGGTTCTTTTCGCCATATGCCGGGCCTGGAAAAGGTCATTCGGCAGCGTCATCCCCAAAGCCAGTACATTCATAATGAATTTGTTTCCGGCATTGACGGCAAGATGCGTCTGCTCAGACCGCTTCGTCTGGAGCAGTTTCATTTTTTCGTGCAGCGGTTGCGCAAGCATGGGATGGACCGGCAATTATATTTCTGCATGGAATCCGACGAGGTCTGGCAGGAAACCCTGGGGCGGACACCCGTGGATTTGGGCGGGTTGGACAATCACCTTATGCGGTTGGCCTTTGGAGAATAGCCGGGATAGTTTTTAAATTGCTCTAAATGAAAGCCCGTCCCGGCGTTTGCCGGGACGGGCTTTATTGATTGGTCTGGGAATTCCGGGGCTACAGGAATAACCAGGTGGCTCCCAGGCCTGCAAGGGTCATGACGATGGTGTAGGGCAGGGCCAGCTTGACCATCTGTCCGTAGGACAGCCGGATGACCGGAGCCAGGGCGGACGTCAGCAGGAACAGGAAGGCAGCCTGTCCGTTGGGAGTCGCCACGCTGGGGATGTTTGTGCCGGTGTTGATGGACACGGCCAGCTTGTCGAGCTGATGGATCAGTTCCCCGGCCTTGGCGGCGGCTTCCGCTGGCAGTTGGGCCAGCACGTCGGCGCGGACCAGCTCGGGGTTGGTCAGCTGGGCCATAAGCTCTTTGCCGGTCATGCCGATGTCGGGGATTTGTCCCAAGGCGGTGGTGAAGCTGTTTTTGGTTTCGGAGATGTAAACCGTGGCCACGAACACGTTGTCGCTGATCATGGAAAGCAGGCCGTTTGCCAGATAGTAGGCAGCCAGCTGGGTCTGGCCTTTCAGGGCCAGAACATAGTGGATGATCGGGGCGAACAGGTGCTGGTCGTGAATGACGGCCACAATGGCGAAAAAGACGACCAGAAGGGCGGTAAAGGGCAGGGCCTCCTCAAAGGCATGGCCTATGCGGTGTTCATCGGTGACGCCGGTGAAGCAGGTCAGCAGGACGATGATAGCCAGGCCGATGACACCCACTTCGGCAATGTGCAGGGCCAGGCTTATGATCAGCAGGACCGAAACTACGGCCTGCACGATGAGCGAAGCACGCTGTTTGGCCGTCATGTTGCGTTCATCTTCCTCGGAACGCTGGACCAGGATGGTATGTACGGATTCGGGAAGTCGCGCACCGTAACCGAAAATATGCAGTTGTTCGACCAGGGCGCAGGTAGCCAAGCCTGCAAACAACACAGGCATGCTCACGGGGGCCACCATATGGAAGAAATCCATGAAGTGCCAGCCCATTTCGTGGGCAATAAGCAGGTTCTGGGGTTCGCCCACCAGGGTGCACACGCCGCCAAGGGCGGTGCCGACAGCTCCGTGCATCATCAGGTTGCGAAGGAATGCGCGAAATTCTTCCAAATCGGAACGGTGACCTTCCTCAACGCCTGCATCGGTGCGGCAGTCATGGGAGTCTTCCTGGCGTTTGCCCGAGGCGAAACGGTGGTACACGTCGTAAAAGCCATACGCCACGGCGATGATGACCGCAGTGACGGTCAGGGCGTCCAAGAAGGCGGAGAGGAACGCTCCCATGAAGCAGAACAGAAGGGACAGCAAGATTTTGGAGCGGATGCCTACCAGAATTTTTGTGAAGGTATACTGCAACATATCCTTCATGAAATAGATGCCTGCCACCATGAACATCAGCAGCAGGATGACCGGGAAATTGTGCAATGCCTCGTGGTAGACGGATTCGGGGCTGGTCATGCCCAGTGCCACTGCCTCAATGGCGAGAAGGCCGCCCGAAGGCAGAGGATAGCATTTGAGAGCCATGGCCAGGGTGAATATGAACTCGACAATGAGAACCCAGCCGGTGATGAAAGGGCCGGCAGTGTAAAGAAGAACGGGGTTGAGAATAAGAAAGGCGATGATGGTCCATTTGTACCAATCGGGAGAGTGCCCCAGAAAATTTCGGTTAAAAGCCTGTCCAATGGTTGTAGGCACGTCCACTCCTTGTAATACGGGCGTCCCGTTGCGGCGACGACAGCCCGGTAGTTAGGTTTACGGCACTGCGGCGGGTTGATGTCAAAAAAATTGCCAAAAGCAGTCGTCCATAAAAGACGCCTCATGGCAACGGCGGTGTCCTGCACACCTTGTCATCCGTTGTTTTGATTCACGGAATGTGCTTAGTAGCAATTTTTGTAATGGCATTGCAACGATAATCGGACACCTAATTAGGCAAAACATATCCTCGCTGTATGGAAAGGTGTAACGTTTCTGAGGTTGCGGGAAGTTTGGAAAAGGGATACTGCGTGCAGGCGTCACCCAAGTTGCGCTTCTTTTGAGGTTCCTGTCTGCCGCATAAATTCTTGAAAAGGCGGGCTGCAAGACTTGAAAGGGGTCGTCTGGAATGGTTTTTTTCCGTTTCCTGGCAATTACATGAGGTGGCAAAACCACTTTTTTCAACCCTCGATGAAAAAGTCCACCCGGACATTTCACTTCCCCATGTTTTTTTTAAGGATACGCAATGAGCAACATCACGCATAATGAATCGTTACGCAATATAGCCATCATCGCCCACGTCGACCACGGCAAAACCACTTTGGTTGACGCCATGTTTCGGCAGTCCGGCATGTTTCGCGACAACCAGGATGTTCAGGACAGGCTGATGGACAGCATGGATCTGGAGCGGGAACGCGGCATCACTATTGCCGCCAAAAACTGTTCCGTCATGTGGAACGGGGTCAAAATCAACATTCTGGACACTCCCGGTCATGCCGATTTCGGCGGTGAAGTGGAACGCGCCCTGTCCATGGTCGATGGAGTTGTTCTTTTGGTGGACGCTTCCGAGGGACCGTTGCCGCAAACCCGTTTCGTGCTCAAGAAGGCCTTGGAAAACGGCTTGCCGGTCATTGTTACCGTGAATAAGATCGACCGCCAGGATGCCCGGCCGGAAGAAGTGCTCAATGAAATTTATGACCTGTTCATTGAACTGGATGCCAACGAGGCTCAGCTTGAGTTTCCCGTGCTGTATGCCATTGGCCGCGACGGGATGGCCAAGAAGAATTTGGACGATGAGGGTTCCGACCTGACGCCGTTGTTCGAATGTGTATTGGAGAATATTCCAGCGCCCGTGTACGACCCTTCTGAACCTTTTCAGATGCTGGTGGCTGATTTGGGGTACTCTGATTTTTTGGGACGCTTGGCTGTGGGCAAAGTTTTCAATGGTTCGGCCAAACTCAATGACAGCTTGGTGTGCATTGGTGCGGACGGGGAAAGCCGGTCTCTGCGTGTGACAAAAATCCAGGCCTATGAAGGAATGAGCATGGCCGATGTGGAAACTGCCAAGCCCGGTGACATCATCGTGGTTTCCGGGATTGAGGACGTACATATCGGCGATACCATAGCCACCCGCGAGGCGCCCAAGGCATTGCCCCGCATTCATGTGGACGAGCCTACGGTGAGCATGCGTTTTTCCATCAACACCTCGCCTTTGGCCGGTCGTGAAGGCAGCTTGGTCCAATCCAGCAAGATCCGTGAACGACTGTACAAGGAAACTCTATCCAACGTGGCCATTGTGGTCGAGGATACAGCAGAGCGCGATGCTTTCATCGTCAAGGGGCGTGGCGAGTTCCAGATGGCCATTATTGTCGAGACCATGCGCCGCGAAGGATTTGAACTCAGCGTGGGGCGTCCCGAGGTCATTTACAAGTACGAGAACGGCAAGCAGCTTGAGCCGATCGAGCACGTATACATCAATTGCGAGGAAGGTTTCACCGGAACGGTTACGGAGAAATTGTCCATGCGCAAGGGCCGTATGACGGACTTGGTGAATCACGGCAATGGGCGGGTTCGCATGGAATTTTCCATCCCTGCACGCGGTCTCATCGGGTATCGGGACGAATTTCTCACAGATACCAAGGGCACGGGCATCATGAGTTCGTACTTTGAAGGGTATGACGACTTTCGTGGGGAGTTTCCCACCCGTCATACCGGATCCATTGTAGCGGACCGGGCTGGTGCCGCCGTTGCCTACGCGTTGTTCAATCTGGAACCGCGTGGCCGGTTGTTTGTCGTTCCCGGCAATCCCATTTATGAAGGACAGGTTGTAGGAGAGCACAATCGGGACAATGACATCGACGTGAACCCATGCAAGGAAAAGAAGCTGACCAACATGCGTGCCTCAGGCAAGGATGAAGCGGTCATTTTGACGAACGTTCTGCCCATGACCCTGGAACGGGCGCTCAACTTTATACGGGAAGACGAACTGGTGGAAGTCACGCCGCAAAGCATCCGGCTTCGCAAAGTGGAGCTTTCCGGGCAGAAGCGTCACACCATGCGTGGCCAAAAGAAAAAAGCTTCGGAAAAGTAAGGTGTCTGCCCGTCATGCCTGGTTCTTGTCGTGCAACAGGCAACGGGGGATACAGAACATAAAGGAGAATATATGAGCAATCCAATGGTGCTGTTGGAAACTTCCATGGGAGAAATCCTGGTGGAGCTGTTTGAGGACAAGGCTCCGGCTACAGTGGAAAATTTTCTGCAATACGTGGACGACGAATTTTATGACGGGCTGATTTTTCACCGCGTCATCGACAACTTCATGGTTCAGGGCGGCGGTATGGACATGATGATGAAGGAAAAGCCGACCCGCGGCGCAATCAAGAACGAGGCAAGTGCCGATGTACCCAACTTCAAGGGAACCCTGGCCATGGCCAGAACCATGGAAGTGGATAGTGCCACGGCCCAGTTCTTTATCAATGTCAAAGACAACCCCCATCTCAACCACCGTGACGAAACAGCTCAGGGCTTTGGCTACTGCGTTTTCGGTCAGGTTGTGGAAGGCATTGAGGTAGTGGACAAGATGAAAAAAGTCCGTACTAAGAACTTTGGCTTTCATGCCGATGTTCCCGTCGATCCAATCACCATCATTACGGCCCGGCGGTTTGACGCGGAATAGTCGTCGTATTGAATCCGCTTGGTTTTGAAAGAAAAGCGGGAACGAATGATTGTAAGGCGCCTGAAGAAATTCTCCGGGCGCTTTTTCCTTTTGAGGGGAATGCCTGCAATTCGAATCGTATCATGAAATAAATTTTTTAAATAAATACAGTGCAGTGTGATTTTTTCTGAGATAGGTATTGATTCATACGGAAACGGTTCATTTTGTGCTCTTTTGTTGACACGATTATTTTAATTTTATACCCGAAAGTGAATTTAATTTCCCCCTATATGTTGCCAGAGAGGGCTCTCATGAAATTTTTCTCCACATCGATACTCGTCCTGGTTTTGTCATGTGTATTTTTTTTGGGGACGGCGTGTCCTGGGGTGTCTGCCGAATTTCTGACCGTGACAGACAGCCTCGGCCGCAAAGTTGAAGTTCCCAGGCACCCCCAAAGGGTAATTTGCTCGGGGTCTGGATGTCTGCGGCTTCTTACCTACCTTCAGGCGCAGGACCGCATTGTGGCGGTGGACAGTATTGAGCAGCGCAAGACCAGGTTTGACTCCCGTCCTTACACCATGGCCAATCCGCAATTTAAAAAATACCCATTGTTCGGGCAGTTTCGCGGTGCCGACAGCCCGGAACTCATTGCCGGACTCAGCCCCCAGCCTCAGGTGATTTTCAAGACATATGGGAAATCCGGCCATGACCCGGAAGAGTTGCAGGCCAAAACCGGCATTCCCGTGGTGGTTCTCAACTATGGAAATCTTACCTGGGGGCGTTCCGACCTGAACAATTCCATCCGGTTGATGGCCACGGTCCTGGGCGTGGAAGCGCGAGCTGAAGAGGTCATTGGGTTTATGGATGAGGCGATTGCCGATCTGAAGCAACGAACCGCCGATGTGCCCGAGTCGGCAAAAAAGTCCTGCTATGTTGGCGGGATCGCCATGCGGGGTCCGCATGGAATGCAGTCCACGGAACCGGGATACCCTCCGTTTGAATTCACTTCCGCAAAGAATGTTGCCAAGGATTTGAACCGGGAAAAGCAGTTGCTCCACGTTGACGTCGCCAAGGAGAAGCTTTTGGAATGGGACCCGGAAGTGCTTTTCGTGGACGTGTCCACGACCCAGATCGAAGGTGAGGGCAGTGCTCTGGAGGAACTGAAGAATGATCCGGCGTACCAGAGCCTGAGCGCTGTGAAGAAGGGACAGGTGTACACGGTGTTGCCTTACAACTGGTATACCCAGAACTTCGGATCTATTCTGGCGGATGCCTATTTTGTGGGCAAGCTGTTGTACCCCGACCGGTTCAAGGATGTGGACCCTGCCGGCAAGGCGGATGAAATTTATACGTTCCTGGTTGGCAAACCCGTTTTCGACGCCATGAACGAGGTCTTCGGCCTGTCCGCATTCCAGCCCGTCCCTCTGAAGTAGGTGGAAGAATGCATTTCAACGACGGCCAAATTCCAGTGGAGTACATGCGTTATGTGGGCCGGAAAACGACTTTTATCGTTTTTTCGGCCTTGATCCTGTTGATGCTTCTTGTGTTTTCCGTGTCCATGGGGGCGGTGCACATTCCGGTCTGGGATGTCATTGATGCCATACGGGGGGCGGAAGTCGCAAAGCGTTTTGAAATAATCATCTGGAATATTCGTCTTCCCCAGGCTTTGGCGGCCATTGTGGCCGGAATGGGCCTTTCGGCCAGTGGGCTGGTCATGCAGGCGGTGTTGCGTAACCCCCTCGGTTCTCCCATAACCCTGGGGCTGACCCATGCCGCCGCCTTTGGCGCGGCCTTTTCGGTCATGATTCTCGGCTCCGGAGCAATGACCAGCAGCGCCGTAGGGGCTGTGGTCATCAACAGCCCGTCCCTGACCATTGGCGTCGCTTTCACCTTCAGCATGTTGACCACACTTATCATCATCGGCATTGCGCATATGCGCGGCACGTCGCCGGAAGTGATGATTCTGACCGGAGTCGCTTTGAATGCCCTGTTTACCGCAGGGACGTTGTTTCTGCAGTTCTTTGCCGACGACGTGCAGCTTGCGGCCATGGTCTTCTGGACTTTTGGCGACGCGGCGCGGGCCGATTGGGGGGAACTCGGGATAATGTCCGTGGTGACGTGCGCGGCCATAATCTACTTTCTGTTCAATCGTTGGAATTACAATGCCATGGATGCAGGCAACGAAACCGCCAAAGGGCTGGGGGTGAGAGTGGAAAGCGTGCGGCTTTGGGGTATGGTCGTTGCCGCCCTGGTCACCTCGGTATTGGTTTCCTTTCTGGGAATAATCAGTTTTGTGGGGCTGATCTGTCCGCATATGGTGCGCCGCGTGGTGGGAGACGACCAACGCTTTCTTTTGCCTGCCACAACCATTACGGGCGGTGTGCTGCTGCTCGCTTCGGACACTGTGGCCCGTACCATGCTGGCCCCAAATATCCTGCCAGTGTCCATTCTGACGGCTTTTCTCGGTGCCCCGGTGTTCATTTACCTCATTCTTACGAGGTATTCCCGATGAAGATGTGCGTGAACGATCTGGTTTTTCGTTACAACAGCACGGCGATTCTTCATGATGTGAGTTTCAGCCTGGATCCTCACGAACTTCTTGCCATCATGGGGCCGAACGGCGTGGGGAAGACCACGTTGCTCAAGTGTATGAATGCGATTCTTTCCCCATCCAATGGCGCGGTCATGGTGGGGCAGGTAAACGTACGTTCCCTTGACTCATTGGAGAGAGCGCGGCACTTCGGCTATGTGGCGCAGAAAAGCGAGGTGGGCCGGATAACGGCGTTCGATGCCATTCTCATGGGCCGCAGGCCCCATATCCGCTGGAAGGTTTCGGAGAACGATATCAGAATCGTGGACTCGGCCATAAAAAGGTTGCATCTGGAAAAGCTTGCCCTGCGTTATATCGACAGCATGAGCGGCGGAGAACTGCAAAAAGTCTGCATTGCACGCGCCCTGGTGCAGGAACCGGATATCCTGTTGCTGGATGAGCCCACCAGCAGCCTGGATTTGCGCAACCAGATAGAAATTATGAATATTATCCGCCGGGTGGTCTGTGAACACGACGTCAGCGCGGTCATGACCATTCACAATATCAATACGGCCCTGCGTTATTGCGACAAGTTCCTTTTTCTCAAGGACGGACAGATTTTTGCGGCCTGCACAAAGGACGACGTGACCCCCGAGGTCATCAACGAGGTCTACGGCGTGCAGGTTTGCCTGCAACGCCATGAAGGCACACCTTACATCATTCCCCTCAATTGAACCAAGGAGCGCTGGAGATGTCCTGCATTTTTTCCCAAGATCTGATTGACCAGATCATTGCCTTTCATGGTCACAGCTGCCCCGGGTTGGCTATCGGCATCCGGGCGGGAGAGTATGGTTTGGAAGAGTTCGGCCATAGCAGAGACGAGGAAGTTGTCGCCGTGTCCGAAACCGATATGTGCGGGGTGGACGCCATCCAATTTTTGACGGGCTGCACCTTGGGAAAGGGAAATTTCATCCATCGCGACCACGGTAAGAATGCCTTTTCCTTTTATCGTCGGCGAGACAACAAGGCGGCAAGGCTGCTTCTCAACAGGGAGGCCTACATGGGCGAAATAGGTGACGCCATGCATCGGCTGCACCTCAAACGTCAGGAAGAGGGCCGTTTGAGCCGAACCGAGGATGATCAACTGAAGGAACTGAGGTTGCAGACAACCCGCAACATCATGACAGCGTCCATGGATGCCCTTTTTTTCGTAAGCGAGCCGGAGCACCTTGCGCCCCGTCGCGCTTGGATTCTGGAAAGTCTGGAATGCGAAGAATGTGGCGAATTAACCATGGAATCACGTACCCGTCGTTTTGCCGGAAAGACGTTATGTCTACCGTGTTTTCGCAAGGTCGAACAGAAAATTTAAGGGTTGCCTGCGTGGTAGTGGCGTGTCCTTTTGGGAAATCAGGGCTTTCTTCAGCGGCTTTTGTTTTTATCCAAAAGGCGGATGTTAGGTTAAGTCCTGCCCGACCTGTCAGGCTGTGTTTGCAACATGGACATTGTCGGTGAATTTCGATCTCTTGCTTTTTTGCCTGGACATCCAGGCCCTCACCATATGGTGGAAACGCTTTGGGACGTTGTCTTGATAAAATCATAAACAATAAGGATAGGATGCGCTATGCTTTGCGTAGCGGAAGGCTGGCGAATCGTTCGGATTAGGGCTAAGAAATTTTGTCGTGAGAAACTTTCCGGAGCGGATTGGGCCTGCCCCGGAAAGTTTGGATGCTGTTTTTACTTGCTTGCTTGGCGGAGTTTTCCAGCGATATTGTTGTCGATCCAGGTTTCGTCCCACCATTCAACGGGGTTTACCGGGATACCCGAAACAATGACTCCGAAATGCAGATGGTCGCCTCCAGCCATGCCTGTCGCTCCGGTGCGGCCGATAATGTCTCCTTTGCGTACTATCTGATCCTTTTCCACATCGATTTGACTGAGATGCGAATACAGCGTCTGCAGGCCCAATCCATGATCGATTATAACGCAATTCCCATAGATACCGAAGAATCCAGTGAAGACGACGCGGCCGTTGTTGGCGGCTCCTACCGGGGCATGAAGCGTTGATGCCAGGTCGATTCCCAGGTGGGTCTGGTTGTCAACGATTGTTCCATTGTAAAAGTAGTCGCGCTGATCGCCGAATCCTGCCATGGTTTTGGAATTTTCCAGACGCAGAAAGCGGCCTTTCCATAAAACTTCGTGGGCAGTTGCGCGGCCAATTTCTTGCAGTCTGGCTCTGTTTTTTACTCGGAGCTCCCGGTTGACCCTGAGAAAGATGCCCAACGGAGATTTTTCATCAGGAAAGTCCTGTTCAAATTGGGGCATTTTCCGATCCAGAAACGAATCAGGAAGATTGATCCGATCTCTGCGGTATTTCCGGTCATTGGCATGAAAGGGGATGTTCATTATCCGGCTGTTTCCTGATGCATCCGTGGCCACCAACCGAGGATTGAAATCCTTGAGTTCGACAAAATAGGGAAAAGCGAAGATGCAACCGTATTTCCCATCCGGCATGGCGTATCCTGGGAACACAATTTTTTCGACCTGAATGCCTGTTGAGGCTACAGGCTCATCGAGTTCATAGGTTACGAGGTTGCAACCGCCCCGGTTCAGGTTGTGGGTCAGCGATGACAGGCGGATATGCGGCTTGCAGGTGTCCAGCGTATAATTTTGAACGACCGAAACTGCATTACCCTTGCCGATGTTGTAATAGGATGCATCAGTGGTTTCAAGCCGAAGAGTTACCGGTCCATCGTGGAGTTGTTTTACCGGGAGGGTGAAGTTTCCAGAGTAGATCTTTTCCCCTTTTGGTTGCAGGGAAAAGATCTGAACGTTTGTTGCATTGCTTTGGGCGCTCATAGAGATGGACCGGAGTCCGGAGGGATCGCTTATTTCAAGGGTGAAGACCGTTTCTCCAGAAACAGCCCCGGAAAGCGGGGTCAAAGACGCGTGTGGGGGAGTTGTATCCTTAAAATAGAGAAAGCCGCCATATCCGAGTCCACTCACGAGGAGCAAGAGGATGAGCATTGTAAGGAATCTGCCGAAAGAACTGTTGCCTTGTTGCATTTGTATTTACCTACCTGTTCAATTCTAGTGGTCTTGTGTGTTTGTCTCTAAGAAAACATCCCGGAACCGCCGGGAGGGAGACCACATGTGCAGAGACATACTACCCCAGATGGCGTTATTCGTCATTGTTTGAAGATCGATCATTTTGGGACGATTTAACGAGAAAACAGTGGCTTTTGGGTGGACGAAATAAGACATTTGGGGGCTTGCCGTCCGTAACGGTTTCGACTGGAGGTTTTGGTGGGGCCGAGCTTTGATTGTCCGACTTACTGGTTCAGAGCGAAAAGAAGTGTGTGATTTTCCCGTCAGTCACTTCGAGTGTTGTAATTAGGTTGAAGTTGTTTATTTGTGTTACTTAGTTTGAAATGATAACACATATGTCTTATCAATGCATTAAAGCTGTGCAATACGATGTGTTAAGCCATTGAAAAAGGGGAGTTGTGTTGACGGTCCAATGGAAACCCTTTACGAATCAAGGAACACTCAAGCTTTTGCATTGATGATTGTGACGTAGCGTGCACACGATCGAAGCGATTGCATAGGGGAAGACGTCAGTCGCACCTTATGGTCGGAGTTTATTGGAGCATTCATTTGATCTCTAATGGTCAAGATTGAAACGCTCATATCTATTGCTGACTGTATGCGGTTTGGCGTTATGGAAGATCCTTTGACTCTTTGGAGGTGTTCAATGAAGTTCTTCGTAGGGCTCGGTAAGGAGGGCGCTGAGGAACGGCTGAAACAGAATGGTGTATCGCGCCGCGATTTCATGAAATTCTGTGCCACCGTTTCTGCAGCTTTGGGCATGGGCCCGGCCTTTGCGCCCACAGTGGCCGAAGCGTTGACAGCCAAGCGCCGTCCTTCCGTTGTGTGGCTGCACAACGCGGAATGTACCGGCTGCACGGAATCTGTGCTTCGTACTGTCAACCCGTTCATCGGTCCCCTGATTCTGGACACGATTTCTCTCGACTATCAGGAAACCATCATGGCTGCTGCCGGCGAGGCTGCGGAAGAAGCACTGCATGCAGCGATCAATGGCCCCGATGGCTACATCTGTGTGGTTGAAGGTGCGATTCCGACTAAGGACGGCGGCGTTTACGGTAAAGTCGCCGGCCGGACCATGCTCGACATCTGCCAGGAAGTAGTGCCCAAAGCCAAAGCCACCATCTGTATCGGCAACTGTGCCTGTTATGGTGGTGTCCAGGCCGCCAAGCCCAACCCCACTGGCGCCAAGGGCGTGAAGGATGCCCTGGGTGTTGAAACCATCAACATTGCCGGTTGCCCGCCCAACCCCTTTAATTTTGTTGGTGCAGTGGTCATGTACCTGCAGGGCAAGAGCATCGAACTCGACGAAAATGGCCGCCCGGTGGCCTTCTACGGCGAAACCGTCCACGACAAATGCCCCAGGCTGAAATACTTTGAGCAGGACCTTTACGCGCCTTCCTTTGATTCCGAAGAAGCGCGCAAGGGCTACTGCCTGTATGAACTCGGCTGTAAAGGTCCCTACACCTACAACAACTGCCCCACGGTAAAATTCAACCAGACCAACTGGCCTGTTGACGCTGGACACCCCTGTCTCGGTTGCAGCGAACCAGGTTTCTGGGATGAAATGACTCCGTTCTACGAGCAGTCGTAGTGGTCTTTGCGGTTTTTGATTGGCAGGTTTTACACGTCAATCGAACTTGAATTCACAGCCCAGGAGGATAATCAATGTCCGGTTGCAAAGCCAAATCCGGGGCCGGCGCAAGCGCCACCCCGTTCGCTAAAGACTTCAGCGGTCCGGTTATTGTGGACCCGGTCACCAGGATCGAGGGCCATTACAGGGTCGAGGTTGAAGTCACTAATGGTTATGTCACCAATGCCTGGACCAGCGCCCAGCTGTTCCGTGGTTTGGAAATCATTCTCAAGGGGCGCGATCCCCGCGACGCCCAGCACTTCACCCAGCGTTCCTGTGGTGTGTGCACAAACGTTCACGCGTTGGCTTCCGTGCGGTGCGTGGATGACGCGGTAGGCGTTCAGATTCCTGAAAACGCCACCATCTTCCGCAACCTGGTTCTGGCCCAGCAGTTCCTGCACGACCACATAGTGCACTTCTATCATTTGCATGCCCTGGACTGGGTTGATGTCGTAAGTGGCTTGTCTGCCGACCCCAAAAAGGCGGCTCAGCTTGCCAACGACATCTCTCCCAATCGTAAAACAACCGCGGCCGAACTCAAGGCTGTTCAGGACAAACTGAAAGCTTTCGTTGAGACCGGCCAGCTCGGTATTTTCACCAATGCCTACTTCCTCGGCGGCCACGATGCTTACTATCTGCCTGCCGAAGCCAACCTCGTGGCAACAGCCCACTATCTTGAAGCCCTCAAGCTTCAGGTCAAGGCCGCCCGTGGCATGGCTGTCTTTGGCGCCAAAAACCCCCACACACAGTTTACGGTTGTGGGTGGCGTCACCTGTTACGACGGTATGACCGCTGAACGTATCAACGAGTTCATCGGCCTGTACCGCGAAACCAAGAAGTTCATTGAAGAAGTGTACATTCCCGACCTGCTTGCCGTGGCCAGCTTTTACAAAGACTGGGCCGGTATTGGCGGAACCACTAACTTCCTGACCTTCGGCGAATTCCCCACGGATGAAAAGGACCTGAACAGCCGTTTCCTTCCTCCGGGAGTCATTTTTGATCGCGATATCATGAATGTGCAGGAATTCGACCACAAGAAGATCCTGGAGCACGTGGCCCATAGCTGGTACGAAGGCGACGAAGCCCGTCACCCCTGGCAGGGCGTTACTGAACCTAAGTACACCAGCCTGGACGACAAGGATCGGTATTCCTGGTTCAAGTCGCCTCGTTACGATGGTCGCGCCACGGAAGTCGGTCCTCTGGCTCACTGCCTGGTGGCCTACGGCAAAGGCGTCCCCGAGTTCAAACAGGCTATCGACATGGTGCTCAAGCATCTCAATGTCGGTCCTGACGCTCTGTTCTCCACTCTGGGTCGTACCGCCGCTCGCGGCGTGGAAACCTTGGTTATTGCCAACAAGATGGAAGGCTGGATCAACAAGCTCCAGGAAAACATCAATTCCGGCAAGACCGACATCTATACTCCTTGGGACATGCCTGATGAAGCTTACGGCGTTGGTTTTTCCGACGTGCCTCGTGGCGCCTTGTCCCACTGGATTCACATCAAGGGCGGCGTAATTGAAAACTTCCAGTTGGTGGTTCCTTCCACCTGGAATCTGTGCCCCCGTGATTCCAACGGCGTGCTGAGTCCCATCGAAGAAGCTTTCATCGGCCATCCCATTGCCGATCCCAAGCGCCCGGTGGAATTGCTTCGCACAATCCACTCCTATGACCCCTGCATCGCCTGCGGCGTGCATGTCATCGACTCCAAAACCAACGAAGTCCATAAGTTCCGCGTTCTCTAAAAGTGGACATTGTCGGTTAAATGCCTATCATCTGGGAACCTGCCTTGTAGGAAGGCGGGTTCCCTGTTTTTTTGATTCACACGGGCCAGGTCGGTCTGACGTGCGGAAGATGGTTTTTTTATGCGCTGCCACGGGATTGAGTTTTTGAACAGACTGGTATGAGAGAGGAAGACATGACGCAGGAAAAGCCGCGCATTCTCGTAATGGGGCGTGGGTAATATCCTTTTCACGGATGAAGGCCTTGGAGTTCGGGTTATTGAGGCGCTTGAGGAAACATACGCGTTTTCTGACAATGTGGAATTATACGACGGGGGAACATTGGGCATGCGTCTGATGGATCCTATCATGAATTCCGACTATTTGATTGTGGTTGATGCTGTTTTGGGAGATGGAGAGCCGGGAAGCGTGTATCGCCTTAAAGATGATGACCTGCGCAAGAGTCTGGCATTCAAAAATTCCATGCACCAGACCGATCTGATCGATACCCTTATTTACTGCGATATTGCCGGGCATCGCCCTGATGCAGTCGTCGTGGGTATTGAGCCTTACGATTTTCAGACCATGGCAGTGGAACTTTCCGGGCCCATCAAGGAAAAATTACCTCAGATCATGGAAGAGGTTGTGGCAGAAATTTGCAAGGCGGGTGGAATTGCCCAGCCCAAGCCCTGAATCTGGGCAGAAGGAGAGTATGTTATGTGTCTTGCTGTACCAGTGAAGATCGAAAGCATTGAAAATGAAATTGCCCACTGTCGCGTTGGCGAAGGGGAAACTTTTATCAAGGCATCGCTTATGTTGATTGAGCCAAAGCCGGAAGTGGGGGATTATATTATTCTGCATGCCGGTTTTGCCCTGCGCAAGCTTGATCCTCTGGAAGCTCAGGAAAGTCTGAATATTTTGCGCGACATGGCCAGAGCAGTACAGGGGCAGGCACATCTGGCGGACGAGTTTTAGTCTGCATATTCGAACGCCCCTGAGTCTGTTGTTTCGGGGGGCGGTTTTGGGCGTTTTGGAAGGCTGGTACCCCGGATTCTCGGCTGGCTGACGGTTCACCGTGGTGGCCTCGGCTTTATAGGGGGGGGGGCCAGGATGTTGGGTTCAGATATCCTTGGGCGTCCCGTGTTTTGGGATGGACTCTGGCTATCCCGGACCGAGCCGGCCCGCTGCAAGTCGGAAAAAGTCCTTATCTTGACGGGAATCCAAGAGAAAGAAGCAGTCGGATGCCGGGCATTGCGCATGAGACTGCCACGCCGATTTTCAACACCCTCAGCCGAATCGTTTCGCAACGGGTGCGGACCATGTCCTTGCCGCACGGCCCGAAGCGAGCACAGGATGTAGCCAGAGGCTTGGGGGCGGCAGCCGAAGCTGGTTGGACAGCCATTTTGAGGATTTTGTGCGGTCGGTGAAAAGGGAGAGCTTTTGTTCCTTGACGGGTTCTTCATCTCCCCTTTGGCACACTATTTTCCATAGATTCCGGCAGGGTCTCCCTCTTGGCTTGAGACCACGCAGCGGGGGGCTCGCTTTTTCAAGTGCTCCGCTTTGGGGCCATCCGGGGCGGCCCCGGGTTTCTGCTGCGTGAGCACCGCGCCGAACAACTTGGTAATCCCCCCATTTCTAGGGGGCCTGAAAAGTAGAGGCTACGCCACCTTGGCCAGGCAGGCCCTTGGGGGGTACCCCCCAAGGGCGGGTGTGCGGCCGCTCATTGTTGTAGGTCCAGAGCCACTTGGTGGCAACATCCTGGACCTCCTCTATGCTTTCAAACAGGTGCTGCACCAGCCAGTCATACCGCACCGTCCGGTTGTAGCGTTCGACGTATGCGTTCTGCTGCGGCTTGCCGGGCTGGATGTATTCGAGCCGTATCCCTTGCTTCTCGGCCCAGGCTTGCAGCCGATGGCTGATGTATTCGGGGCCGTTGTCGCACCGGATGGCCCGGGGTGCGCCCCGCCATTCCATGATCTGCTCCAGCGTGCGGATGACCCGCTCAGACGACAATGAGAAATCCACTTCAATAGCCAAGCCTTCCCGGTTGTAGTCGTCGATCACGTTCAGCAGGCGGAAACTGCGGCCATCCTGCAACTTGTCGTGCATGAAATCCATGGACCACGCTTGGTTGATGACCTCTGGCTGGACAAGCGGGATCGGCTTCTCACGCACGATGCGCCTTTTGGGCTTGATCCGCATGTTGAGTTCCAGTTCGCAGTAGATCCGGTACACCCGTTTGTGGTTCCAGCCGAATCCCTTCACATTCCTTAAGTACATGAAGCACAGCCCAAAGCCCCAGTTGCGCTGGTTGTGCGTCAGACGCAGCAGCCAGTCGGCGATGTAGTCGTTCTCAGCCGAAAGCCTGGGCTCATAGCGGTAGCAGGTCTGGCTGATGAGGAACGCCTCGCAGGCCTGACGGACATTCAGGGCTTCGCGCTGCACGGCTTTCTTGGCCATCTCGCGGCGGCGAGACGGCCTCACCAGTTTTTTGCGAGCGCCTCAGCAACCACTTCGGCCTTCATCTTCTCCTCGGCATACATGCGCTTGAGCAGGCGGTTCTCCCGCTCCAACTCCTTCATGCGCGCCATCAGCGAGGCGTCCATGCCGCCGAACTTGGACCGCCACTTGTAGAATGTGGCGCTGCTCATGCCGTGCTCGCGGCAGAGCTGGGCCACGGGGACGCCACCTTCGGCCTGCTTGAGAATGCCCAGGATCTGGGAATCGGTGTAACGAGATGTCTTCATGTCGAATCTCCTCGGTTCGGTTTACGAGAAAATTCTACTTTTCAGAACCACTCTTTTTCGGGGGGGATTACCACTTCTTTTTTTTTCCGGTTTCCGCAAAACCATGTCGTGCCTCACTCCTAAACAGTCCGGCCATCTCGTTGGGACGGCAGTTCTTCGCCATGCCCAGAATATGACGCCCATCGTTTGGGGTGCCTCGGCGCATGGTCTTTTAGTGGAAAAACCCTGAGTCACCGTAAAAGACGTAGACCGGCAGACCATACAGTACTGGTCGAATTCTTCATGAAAAAGTGCCTGCCTGATGGCCGCACACACGGTCGGCGGTGCTGTCGAGCTCCAGCACGATTTCCTCGGGTGGCGAGTCAACCTCCAGTCCCCACTTTCCAAACTCATCCTGTACGCCATCCGCTATCGCGAAATTACCGTTGTTGGCTTGTACCACAGGCTCGGCAGTTCGGGCGGTCTGCCAGGACTGAAATTCCTAAAAACGCTTGGGAGCGATGGCAATATCGGAGACAGGCTGTTTGCTTTTGATAGTTGTTCCTTGCATAGTGTAATCCGTATGGGCGGCAGGGAATGGGGGATATGGAGAGCGGCTCGAAAAAAGGGATGGAGGTATATATATGGACAAGCCCATTTTGGTTACCGGCGCCACCGGGTATGTCGGGGGGAGACTCGTCCCTCGACTTTTGGACAAGGGATACACGGTCCGGGCCGTAGGGCGTTCGTTGGATAAGTTACGGTGCCGCCCGTGGGGAGGCCATGAGCGGGTGCAACTGGCAGAGGCGGATTTGTTTGATCAGGAAGCGTTGACCGAAGCGGCCAAAGGCTGTGGCGTCGCATATTATTTGGTTCATTCCATGGTCACGGGGATAAAGGATTTTGCCGCTGCAGACCGTCATGCCGCATACAATATGGTACGTGCCGCGCGGGATGCCGGATTGGAACGCATCATTTATTTGAGCGGATTGAATCCGCCTGATCCTTTTTTGAGCAAACACTTGCGATCGCGTGCCGAGGTGGCGGAGATACTTTCACTGGGCGTAGTGCCAGTCACAGTGTTGAGGGCTGCCATAATCATTGGGTCTGGCAGTGCATCGTTCGAGCTGCTGCGTTATCTTGTGGATCGTCTACCCATAATGATCACTCCTCGATGGGTGCGCACGGAGTCACAGCCCATTTCCATTGGCAATGTGCTGGACTATTTGGTGGGGTGTCTGGAGCACCAGGAAACCATAGGAAGAGCCTTTGATATCGGGGGCCGTTGCATTGAAACTTATGAAAACCTTTTCAAGATATACGCCCAGGAAGCAGGACTACGCAAACGCCTCATCATACCTGTTCCCGTGCTGTCTCCCACGTTGAGCAGTTTGTGGGTCACGCTGGTCACGCCGATTCCCTCCACCTTGTCTCGTCCGCTTATTTCCGGTTTGCGGAACCGGGCCGTGTGCATGGAGCACGACATCCGCAACATCATTCCGACAAACCTTCTTGATTGTCGCCAATCCATCCGCAAGGCAGTGGACAAGGTGCGCCAGCATACGGTGGACACATGCTGGACTGACGCGGGCAAGTTGATTCCTCCGGAGTGGGTCACGTGCGGGGATGCGACGTATGCGGGCGGGACAGTGCTCATGGACGCCTACCGCGTACGCTTGTCGGGAGTGCCCGAAAAAATCTGGAATGTCGTCTCCTCGGTGGGAGGGGAAACGGGGTGGTATTTTGCAGATGCTCTGTGGAATATGCGGGGCGTTATGGATAGATTGATGGGGGGGGTGGGACTCCGTCGCGGAAGACGACACCCCACGGATATTTATGTAGGGGATGCATTGGACTTTTGGCGGGTTTTGGTTGTCGAACAAATCGTCGGCTGTTGCTTCTGGCAGAGATGAAGCTCCCTGGACAGGCATTGCTTGAATTCCGCTTGGACCCTATAGGGGAGGGAGGCACAGAGTTGGTATGCATCGCCCGTTTTTTGCCACGCGGAATTGCTGGGTTGGCATATTGGTTCAGCGTTTTTCCGCTGCACAAGTATGTGTTTCAGGGAATGCTGCAAAATATGGCCGAAGCGGCAGGTTGCACGATTACCATTCCGCCGAACGATTCAAACCCACAGGTGGAACTGCCTGCCGACTTTGACCATGGGAACTCTTTGATTGATTTCCTGCAGGCTTTGGAACATCATTCAAACAAAATTGGCAGACTCTTTGGAAAAATCCTCATGGCTGGATAATGCGTCTGTCGGAATCAGATGGGCAATGATCCTTTGTTTGGTGACGCTTGCAAACCATAGCTCCCTTTGCGATATGCGCGGGGCACACCACTGCATGAATCTTCGTAAAACAGTACTTGCCGTTGTTATTTTGGGGTTCAGCCTGCTGACTCTCTCTCTTTTTTTTTATCGCTCGTGGCATCATCATGCACAAGTTCAGTTCTTTGAGGAGCTGGAGGTCATCCGCAATGTTAACCGGGCTGTGAACGGTTTAAATGATCGCAAGTCCCGCCTGAACTCTTTGGCGGAGGATTGGGCTTGGTGGAATGGCATGTATGAATTCATGCAGCATCCCACAGCCGAGTTTGTCGCGTCGAACCTTTGTTCCATCCACGTTCAGCAGTGGCCAGTTGTACATGGTGGGAGCGTTTGCCGAAGATGGAACGCTTGTTGCCGGAAACATCTGGCATCAAAATACCCTTCTGGATATTCCTTCGAAGTTGTCCGAGCGAGTTATCCAGGTCTCACGAGAACTGACCACCACGGGGCCGGTAGATAGAACCGGTTTGCTTTTTGTGGATGAATTGCCGTTGCTTATTTCTTATAAGCCCATTCTTACCAGTGAACTTAAAGGGCCGGTCAAAGGGACGTTGGTAATGGCAATGAACCTGCAATCCCTGTTGCCAAGTCTTGCTCGTGAAACCGAGCTTGATCTGCAGCTTTTACTTGTTTCTCCCAACAGGGAAGAACCGTATTCTTCGATACGAGAGCAGACAATTGAAACCATGGTTCCTCTTTTGGACATTGAAGATCAGCCCAGTCTGCAACTCCTGCTTACCATGCACCGTGGATTTTATCTGGCCGGACGTAATTCCGTGAGTTTAATACTCAAGGTCTTTTTTGCTTCGGCCTTCTTGCTGAGCGCATTGACGTTGCTGTTTCTGGACCGGCGCATATTGCGCCGAGTTGAGAATCTCAGCCGGCAGGTCACTCGTATTGGGCGAAGGGATGGGCGGCGAGCGCGTGATACTATCAGGAAATGACGAATTGTCGGCCTTGGCTGGAGATATCAATGCCATGCTGGACCAATTGCAGGACAATGAGCGATATCTTGTCCAGATTTTGGATTCATTGCAGGTTGGGATTGTCATTATAGATCCTGCGGACTGCTCGATACAAACCATGAATCCTCAGGCGATACATATTCTTGGTTGTTCCTCGGTGGAAGATGCACTGGATGCCAGTCATCGTGATTTTTTTTGCCAGGGAGAGATCTGCATCAGTGCTTTGGATTGCCCACATCTTACGAGGCATGAAATCGACACCCCCTTGGGTGGGCGAAGTATCTTGCGAAACATTGCTCCGTTGATGCGTGGGGAAAAGCGTTTGCTTCTTGAAACCTTTGTGGACATTACAGAATTGGAACGGGCCCAGGCAGCTCTTGCCAGATCCGAGGAAACGTATCGGACGGTGTTTCTGAATACCGGTTCGGCCAATCTTATTATATCTGATGCAAAGCAAATAGTAAGGGCCAACAGAGAATTTCTCAAACTTGTTCAGATCACATCGCAGGAGCAGGTCGTGGGCCGCCTGTGGAGTGATTTTTTTCATCCAGACGATATTCAACGCATGAGTGAATATCATGAGCAACGACGCCATGGCGGGATTTCCCCGCGAAGTTATGAAACCCGGCTTTTGAAGACCAATGGTGATGTCGTCCATGTGCTCATGACAGTGGCGATGCTGCCCGGGGAAAATCAATCAATTGCCTCGATTACGGATATCACCAGCCGCAAGGAAGCCGAACTGGAAATGCAACGGGCCAGAGATGCCGCGGAAAAAGCCAGCAGGGCCAAAAGCGAGTTCCTGGCCAACATGAGTCATGAAATACGCACACCGCTCAATGGGGTGCTGGGAATGTTGCAGATACTCGAAGATACGCATTTGGACGACGAGCAGCAGGATTGTGTGCAAACCGCGCTTCTTTCCGGAAAAAGCCTGTTGACTGTCATCAATGACATCCTGGATTTCTCCAAGATTGAGGCTGGAAAAATAGAGTTTGCTTCTGCCGATTTTTCTTTGCATGCGCTTTTGAAATCGGTGATGGGATTGTTTCAGGGGCCTGCAGCTGCCAAAGGGCTTATCCTGGAGCTTGTTATCGACGATTCGGTTCCAGATTTTGTTCTGGGGGATTCCGCTCGAGTGCGGCAGGTTTTGTTCAATGTTGTCGGCAATGCTGTGAAGTTTACAGATTACGGCAGCGTCAAGCTGTATGTGAATCGTTCCGAAGAACGCAGTCCGGACGGCAACCAAAACATGATCAGCTTTACAGTTGCGGATACCGGAATAGGCATTCCCAAGGCGGACCAGCACCGCATTTTCGAGTCGTTCACCCAGGCCGATGGCTCACATACCAGAAAACATCAGGGAACGGGATTGGGGTTGGCGATAGTCAAACGGCTGGTCGAACTCATGGGGGGGAGACTCTTCATGAGCAGTGTTTCCGGGAAGGGATCAATGTTCACTTTCAATCTTACATTGCCTCCCGGCAAAGCCATCCCTCTGGTTGAGAATGAATTCAGTCCGCGTCCCCAAAGATCGTTGTATATACTTTTGGTAGAAGACAACGAAGTGAATGCCATGACTCTTGAAAAGGTGCTTCAACGGCTTGGCCATTCGTGCCATGTTGCAAGCAATGGTCACGAGGCCTTGGAGTCTTTGCGGGAAGGAACTTTTGATCTGGTTTTTATGGACATCCAGATGCCCGAAATGGACGGTCTGGAAGCGACCCGCCGCATCCGTTCTGGGGAAGCCGGAGAATGCAATATGGAGATTCCCATAATCGCTCTGACTGCCTTTGCCATGAAAGGAGATAGGGAGCGTATTCTTAAGTCCGGCTTGGACAGTTATCTGTCCAAACCTTTGAACATCAATGCCGTGGCTCGGGAAATTGCCAATGTTGCCCGCTAGTATACGGATACCGTTTTCGCCAGATTTTTTCGGGGTGGGGAGAGCAAACCAATGTTTTATCTACTTCCCAGTATTATCGGTCCCATGCCTATCGAACGTGGATCTTCTAGGGGGGCGGATCGCTTTTGCGGCCTGAGTCTCCACCTGACAAAATTTAACTGTCTTTTAATGACAGGGCAAAGAAAAGCGCCCCTCCTGTAAATAGAAGGGGCGCTTTGCATTGCAGCGGTAAACAACGGTCTAGTGATGGCCGTTTTTGCAGCTTTCGTTGATGCGGAAAAGTGCCATTCCCACAATCCAAGCCATGTAGACAAAAATCAGCGATACGCCGACAGTGCCTGCCAGGGTGGAGTGCAGCATATTGTTGATCAGTTCGGAAAGCACTTCAAAAGTCCAGGCCATGGTTTCCTCCCTCGCAATATTGGTAATGTCGTCGTGGAATATGTCTTGTTCGCCGTATTCTCTGAAAAAGTCAAGAGTTGTGGCTCATTTTTAGCCACCTGCCTGCTTTGGTGCATGCCTTCAACAGTTGATGCGGCCGGGCAGGCAGGAACACTTCATTATTCTTCAACACAAACGCCTGCAGTCGCACGCCGGTTCTGAGCCCGTCCAGCTTTTGATGTATTGGGAGATACCGGATCCTTGGGGCCGAACCATTGGATGGAAAGTTTTTCCGCACCCAGACCGGATTTCTGGATCAGATAGTCCCGGACGCTGGCGGCTCTGCGTTTGGAAAGACCCATGTTGTATTCCACCGGTCCAGTGGAGTCTGTATGGCCATTGATGAAGACTTCATGGATACTTGGGTGCATTTTTATGAAATCTGCAAAGCGTTCCAGTTCCGTTGTGAAGGCTGGTTTGATGGCCGATTTGTCGAAGTCAAATTTGACATCGATTTCAGCGCAGACCGTAGTCGGCTGGGCTGTTGCGGCAGGCGCCAGAGGGGCCGCAGGTCTTTCCTTTGGAGAGGACAGGGGGGGGGTATCGGGGGCAGGTGCTGCTTCTTGAATGAATGTGCTTTTTTGTTCAGCAGGCTGGATCAGGGAGGTGGAAGAAACAGCTATAGAAGTTTTCGGGCTGCCAAAAAAGTACGTCAGGCCGAAAGTCACCAGCATCTGGTTTGTGGGGCGTTGGTTGTCGGCCAGGATGTGCCGGATATCTCCGCGTACAGCCCAATCTTCTGTTAAAAAGTATTTGGCGCCTGCGCCATACGATAAAATGGCTGATGAACGCTCATATTCGTTGGAGTCGAGAAAAATTCCGCCGCCACCTGCCGCTATGAAGGGGATGAATTTGTCCCAATACCTGATGTTATAAAGCACTTCGGCGCGGAGCAGATGTCCATTGGCATCGGTACCTTCCATGGTGGATCGGGGGCGCATGAATCCATAGCTTCCTTCAATGGTCCAGTTGTCTTCAAGCGTGTATCCCAGGGCGGCGCCGCCAATTCCTGTGTCGCTGTAGTATTCGTCGTTTTCAAATCCATAGTATCCCGCAAACGGAGTTATGGAGTATTTGTCCATGCTTAAGGCAGGTGTCGCTGCAAACGTGAGAAAAATTAAAGCGAGCAGCAGCCAGCAAGAGTTTCTTTTGAAACTGATCATGGTGGGCCCTCTTGGTTGATGTCTGCATAGAAGAACACTCTGATTGCAAAAAACAAAATAACCGGATTGCCTGAAAATGAAAAGCCTGGCCGTATTACCGGATTTTTCAAAGAATAGTCTTTTTGGCAGACAATTTGCAAGGCATTTGGTGAATACTCCCGCTGGGAACATTCTGCCGGTTTTTTTGTGAACTGCTCATGGGAGGAACAATGACATTTTTACGGCTTTTTCCTGAAAAGGAACGCCCCAAGTCGGGGGCAGACAGAGCGGAATATATCCAGAATCTCAAAGCCACGGTGGCTGAACGATCGAAGAGGGCGGAAAGGCGTGCTTTTCGGGTTCGCGTTCCGGAAATGACGGTATGGGTCAAGGAACTTGGCGGAAAAGAATTTCCCATCCGCGACCTGAGTGTGCTTGGAATTGGCTTTGTTCATGGAGGAACAAAATTTGAGCCGGGGATGACGTTGACGCTTTCTATGCATGAGGAGGGCAAACCATTGCTTCTCGGTGTTGTCGCGCGGGTCGTCAGGTGCGACGCTGATGTTTCCGGGTGTGAATTTGTCGGACTCGAGGGATTTCAGGAAAATTTTTTATCAAAAATTGTTCTGGAAAAGCAGAAACGTCAGGTTCATAGTGTGCGCAAGAATGCTATCAAGCGTGCCGTCATGTAACGTTGTTTCTATTTTTGGTTCAAGTGTTGTAGAAAAAGCCGACCTCATTTTGTGAGGAAGGCTTTTTGCATTTAAAAGTGGCTGCAGCTTGCTTTAGTGATGTTTTCTGTTTGTGTTGTTGTTTCAAGGCATCATTGCCGTAGTGGTCTATTTGCGGAAAGAATATTTTTTATTGTATTATTTATATCGCGTTGTGGCGTTGGTTTGCTGCAACTACAACGCTGCATATTGGATACGGTATCAGCTTGTGGGTGTCATTTCGTTTGGCTCGGGTGTTTTTGTCGGGATTTTTTCCATTTTGATGAAGAACATCAATAAGTTGGGTATGATAAAGACCGTGAAGACGGTGGAGAGAGCCAGCCCACCAAGTACGACTGCACCAAGGCCGCGGTAAAGCTCCGATCCAGGGCCGGGGGCGACAGCCAGCGGCAGCATGCCGAAGATTGAGGTTGTGGCCGACATGTAGATGGGACGCAATCGGGTGCGGACGCTTTCCATGACGGCTTCCCGATGTTGCATGCCGTGTTCACGGATGTTGTTCAGGGCCTGGTGGACAATGAGGATGGCATTGTTGACCACCACGCCGATCAGAATGATGAATCCCAACATGGTCACGATGTCCATGGGCTGGGGAGCGATGAACCAGTTTTCCATTTTCAGCCCCAGAAAGCCGCCTGCCGCTGCAAGGGGAACCGTGAACAGGATGATGAAGGGATAGATGAAGTTGCCGAAAAGGGCACTCATCAGGAGGTAGGTAATGGCCAAGGCCAGGAGAAAGTTCCACTGCATGGCATCCCGGGTTTCCGTCAATTTGTCCGCTTGGCCGCTCATGCCCACTTTTAATCCCTTTGTCAGGCCTTTTTCGGCAACGGAAGGGATTACATGATTTTGGATGATTTCCATTGCTTCTTCAAGAGGCACATCCAATGGTGGCGTCACCTGGAGGGATACGGTCCGGTTGCGTTCCAGGTGACGTATTTGCGAGATGCCAAACGTTCGTTGCACATCTGCCAGGGAAGAAACAGGAACAACCGAACCGACGGGGGTGGCTACTAGCGATTCGTGCAGCTCCTCCGGAGTGGAGATGCTGTTCAAGGAGGCCTTCAACACCAAGTCGATTGTTTTGTCCCCTTCACGCTTGAAGTCGGCGACTTTACGGCCATCCATGATGACGTCCAGGGCCACCCCCAGGTCGTTGGCGCTCATGCCCACGGATTTGAGGCGGTCACGCCGGGGCAGGAAATTGACTTCCGGAAAAAGCAACTCCAGAGAGGGGACGGGACGTATCTGGGCACCGGGGATGGCTTGCCGGATGCTGCCGAACATGGTTCCTGCCGCCGCAATGATGCGCTTGATGTCTGGGCCGCTGACATCCACCGAGATGGTGCGGCCCTTGCCTATACTTTGCTGGAAGATGGAAGCCTGCATGGATACGCCGAACATGCCGGGTATGGAATTCATAACCCGGCTGAACTCTGGGATGAGAGTTCTGGCTTGGTCTTCAATGGTACAGATGGCCCCAACTATATTGAAGGATCCCACTCCGACATAGAACATGTCCTGGATGCCGGGAGGGGAGGTTCTGCCCATCATGGGCTTGGTTTCCGCGAAGATGTAGTCGCCAATGGCTGTCCTTTCCTTAAAGGACAGGCCGGGAGGCGGAATGAGGATGTTCAGGATAAGGTTCCGATTGCCCTGCGGCAGGTATTCCATTTTGGGAAAAAAGGCGAATGTAATGAATGCGGCCAGACTGGTGAGCAGGACAACCGTGGCAATGCGGGATACCCAGTTGCGCAAAGTCAAGGATATCAGTGCCATGAACCCGCGTGAGAATATACTGCCGATGCCGTTGATAAGGGACACGCGCGCATTGTCTTTTTTACGTCCTTTTTTGAACAGCTTGCTGGCCAACATGGGGATAACGGAAACGGAAACGAACAGGCTGATGGAAATGGCACAGGTTACGGCAATGGCAATGTCCTTGAACAACTGTCCGGCTTCCTCCTTTATGAAGACGACGGGCAGGAACACCGCCACGGTCGTCAGGGTGGATGCCAGAACCGCCCCCCAGACCTCGTTCGTTCCGTCGTAGGCAGCCTGAATGCCGGTTTTACCCATGGCGCGGTGGCGGTCTATATTTTCCAGAACAACAATGGCGTTGTCCACAAGCATACCCACTGCAAATGAAATGCCTGCCATGCTGACGACATTGAGCGTGCGGCCCATCATGTCGAGGAAGATGAAACAGCCGATGATGCTGATGGGAATGGACGCGGCCACGATAAGCGTGGACCGGATGCTCTGCAAAAAGAAAAGCAGTACGATGACGGCTAACATGCCGCCGATGATGATGTTTTGTTTGACCAGGTCGATTGATCCGTTGATGTATGAGCGTTCATCGTAGGCCCAGTCGAAGACCAACCCCTGATCCTTGAGCATGCCGAGGTTGAGCTGGGTGACGACCTCTTCCACGGCCGCCGTTACTTCCAACACATTGGCGCCCGGTTCGGGCTTTATGCCAATGGGAAGGCCGGCTTTGCCATTGTGCATGACTGCGGCGGTGGGTGTTTCAAATCCATAGGCAACTTCAGCCACATCGCTGATCTTGATTCGTTTCTGACCGGTGGAGCGGATGATTATTTCCTCAATTTCCTCCGGTGATTCAAACTGTCCTGTGGTGCGGATGCGGTAGTCCCTGCGGTCGACCCCCTGTATCCCGGCGGATATGTTTTGATTCTCATTTTTGAGGACCTCGATCAGGTTCGCAATCGTCAGATTGTGGGCGGCCAGGCGCTGGGGGTCGATAGTGATCTGCATCTCCGAGTCCTCGCCTCCACCGATGAACAAGTCGGCAACGCCGTCCACACGTTCCAGGTGCTGTCGGACCTCGTCTTCAAAATAGGTACGGTAAGTTCTTACCGAACGTCTGTTTTCAGGCAGGGATTTGAGAATGATCCAGACAATAGGGTTGGTGTTGGCGCCTGTCGCCGATATGACGGGCTTCTCCGTGTTCTCTGGATATTTGGGAACCTCATTGAGCTTGTTGGAAACGCGCAAAAGGGCTTCGTCCAGATCCGTGTCAATGGCAAAGCGGAGAGTGATTTCGCTTTGTCCGTCATTGCTTTGGCTTTCCATTTCCTTGAGGCTGGTGATTCCCTTGAGTACTTTCTCCTGCTCTTCGACCACGTCCCGTTCTATTTCATAGGGGGTAGCGCCGGGCCAACGGGTGGTGACCGTAATTTCAGGCTCTACCACGTTGGGGCTGAGCTGGTAGGGCATTTGCTGGAGTCCGATCAGTCCGAACATGATGATCAGAACGACTCCGACTATGACGGTTACTGGCTTTTGGATCGATGCCTTGACAATATCCAAGAGATCCTCCTGACTGGCTGCTGCAAAAGTTCGTCCCGGACTTTTTCATTTCGGGGCATCCCAAATATGATTTGGATAACCCTTTCGGATTATTCTGCGGTTTTTATCGAATACTCCGGTGGATCGTTTTGGCTCTTGCGGGCTCCTTTTTCAGCCGGCTAATAAGGGCTTGAATCAACAACGTTTTTGCAGTGTATCACACTAATTGGACGGCGCCACCGGTTGCCCTGCGCGAAGTCGTTCGTTCCCTTTGATGACAACATCCATTCCAGGGGCAAGTCCTGGGGCATCCACCCCAGCCGAATTACCAGTATAGCCGAATACTGTGACTGGTAGCATCAGCGCCTTGCCGTCTTTGACAGCAAAAATGCTCAGTGTGCCGAAGACGCTGATGATCGCATCTCTGGGGACAAGGATTGCCTGGATTTCTGGGCCCGTAGGAAGATCTGCAACAGCTTCCATTCCTTGGGCCAGATGGCCGGGATTTTGAACCTTCAACAGGATAGGAAAGGTTCTGCTGGAGACATCGCCTTTGGCGACTTTTGCATATACGGTCCCTTCGAGTTTCCTCCCGGCAACGTCGATGGTGTAGGTTTGGTTCGTTTTAATGGTCAGATATACCCGCTGTGGCACATTGATCTTAACATCCATTATGTCCGTTCTTGCTATTTCTGCCACCAAATCACCGCGGTTGAGCCATTCGCCTCTGTCCACGGCGCGTTCTATTATGATTCCTGAAAAAGGAGCGCGAATAGTGGCCTTGTCGATTTGCAACTGTATTTTTTTCATTGTGCTTTTTTGTGAAATAACTTTTTTTTCAAGGCCACGCATGAGGTACAGGGCCTTATCATAATCCTGTTCGGAAATGCTGCCACTGGTGTGTAGGGCTTTCATCCGTTTGAATTCCTTGCGCGCATCCTCCAGCGTTGTTTCCGCCTGTTCCTTGAGTGCCCTTGCGGATTCAAGCTCTTCCTGGAGCAGGGCGGTATCCAGGTGGACCAGCACCTGTCCTTTTTTCACTCGTTGCCCTGTTGCAAAATGATAGGATTTGACTATGCCGCTTATTTCCGTGGAAACAAGAGCATCTTCATTGAAAAAAACTGTCCCGATAAATTGGGTAACAGGAACAACTTTTCCGGAAATAGCTTTTTGGGTTACCACCACAGCAGGGGGAGGACCTGTGGGGCTGGGTTGGGCCGCAAGAGCGGGGGCAGCCAGAAGTATGAGTGCGCAGTACAACGTCTCAGCAAAAGCTTGAAGTGCTTTCATGATGTGATCCTACTTGCGTGGCGATGATTCTGGCTAAGAGGGCTAGTTTTGGGCTTGCGGGATAATGGTTGCTTGCGCAACGGACTGTCTTGTGGTAGTTCGCTCTCTGCCAGAAGATCAAACAAAAAAAATGTTTATTTTCTTTTGGGCCGATTTCCTGTAACCACATAACCGCATTCTTCCGGTACATACTAACGTTTCTGATAAAGACCTCCAAGCATTTTGACTAAAAAGGGCAAACGGATGAAAAAGATTTCACTGTTTTTTTTGACTATGTTGATATTGTGCGCAGCAACCTTGGGACAAGCTGCTGAACAGGGCGATATGCAGAACGGTACAATGCCTGCCCCGACAACAAACGTTCAAAGTTTTGAGGGACAATTTGATTTGACCCGTTGCGTAGAGCGCGGTCTGGCGGAAAATCCTACGATAAAGTCCGCCCGGTTTGAACTTTTGGGCCGAGACTACGGGAGAAAATCGTCCCGTGGGGAATTCGGTCCGAAGCTGAGCGCCGGGTACGGGTTCACGCATTACGACCAGCAACCCACGTCGGGCGGTGTGGCTACTGGTTCCCAGGACCAATGGGCATTTACTGTCAATCTTAAGCAGCCTATTTTCACGGGTTTCAAATTGCTTTCCAATTACCAGAAAGCCGCTCTTGCCACAGAGCAAGCCAAGGCGTTGTTGTCGCAGGCGGAACTTACCCTGGTTGAAACCATTCAGGTCAATTATTTTCTGCTGCTCAAGGGGCGGATGGATGTGAAGAGCGCTCAGGATTCGGTTGCCCGGCTGGAATCCCAGCTTAAAGTGACGCAGGCTTTCTACGACGTCGGCCTCAAGCCCCGTCTGGATGTTCTTGAGGCGGAAGTTGACTTGGCCAAAGCGCAGCAGGAATTGCTTATCGCCCAAAACGATGTGGACACGCAGATCGCTCGTTTGAACACTCTTTTGGGGATTCCGTTGGACCATCATACCGACTATATTGGCCAATTGGCTTACGAGCCTTTCAATATGCGTCTCAATGATTGTCTCGATGCAGCGTATCGATATCGTCCTGACTTGGAAATCGGACGGAAAAGCGTTGAAATTGCCAAGAAAGACGTGAAGATTTCCGCCAGTGATTTTTATCCCCAGGTTTCTGCCGACTGGGATTACAGCCAGTCTGGTGATGATCCTTCCGTGCAGGGCGATACGTACAATGCACGCAATACCCAATGGTCTGTGGGCGCGAACATGCAGTGGAACGTGTTTGAGTGGGGCAAAACATATTACGGATATCGTTCTGCCAAGCAGAGCGTGTCGAAAGTGGAAGCGGAGCTGGCCAATACACGACTGGAAGCTTCTTATTCCGTCAAATCCTCGTTTCTCAAGTTGAACGAGGCGGCCGACCGCATAGGTGTTGCCCGTAAATCCGTGGAATCCGCCAAGGAAGGGTATCGTATGGCCGTGGCCCGTTACCAGGCACAGGTCGGGACCAATACCGAGGTTTTGGACGCTCAATCCCGGCTGACGTCTGCAGAGGCCAATCTTTCTTCGGCATTGTCCGATTACCAGACAGCCCTTTCCAAATTGTATGCGGCCATGGGTGAGCTGAACATCGATTTGAGTCCTAAATAGCAACGGGCAGGGCAGGTTCCAGATACTTCGTTTAAATGATACGGCTTATCTTAATGTAAAAAGGCCGGGAGGGTTCGCCTCCCGGCCTTTTTATCTGCATTACGGACAGATGCTACGACTTAGCTGTTCAGGGCTTCGTCAAGGGACTTGGCAGTAGAGAACTTGACCACGCGCTTTGAGGGAATAGTGATTTCCTGGCCAGTCTGCGGGTTGCGTCCAGGACGACTGGCGCGTTCCTTAATAGCAAGAGTACCAACCCCGGGCAGACGAACAGAATCGTCC
Source organism: Desulfovibrionaceae bacterium (assembly GCA_963665185.2). Taxonomy (GTDB): domain Bacteria; phylum Desulfobacterota; class Desulfovibrionia; order Desulfovibrionales; family Desulfovibrionaceae. Next base: position 67,489 of record CAXXPO010000026.1, read on the forward strand.
TGAGATATACCCTTTGCCAGGATCTCGCAAAATGCGTCAAAAGATTTTTCTGCGCTTGCCTTGGTCTCGAACACGGAAGGCAGAGCTGCTTTGAGCTCTTCGACAAATTGGGCCTTAGTGAACATAGAGCGTAACCTCCTTTGGATATAACGGGCTAATGTGCCGGCAAATATTTATTAACCGGCTTCCGCCCTTGATGAATTGTAGATGTGCCGTCGATGCTCTAACTTGTCAAATGAAAAAGGCGTTACAATCAAGTATTTTGGGAGGAAAGCACGAAAACTTCTGTTGTCCGTCGAGCCGGAAGGGGGATTTTGTTTTGAGACAAGGGGAAGTGAAAAACAGCGCGCCAATGCTTAACATCCTGATATTTATTTTTTTTTCTGACGGCTGCGGAATGCGTCTTTTTTTTGGATATTGATTTGTTGTCTTATACCGGCTCTGGGACGGCAAAGTCTGCCGAGGGAAGAAAAGATGTTGGGGCCAAATGGATCCAGAACTGACGGAGCGAGTTTATTGGTGAACTCTGGATAACTTCAGGTAAGTCTGGTAGGGATTTGGGAGAAACAGCATATTTTTTTCTACTGATCACATGGAGGACTTGTCGGATGCGGGACGAGGAGAGGCCAATACGTTGGCTGTAGGCTTTCGATCTGGAGTTGCAAGGACAGCGTAAGATTGGCGCGGACATTTTTTTCTCATTTTTAAAGGTGGCTTATTTCGTTAGAATTAGACGTGTCGCATTCTACATGCTTTGGGTGGAAAAAATGGAATTGGACTCAACGAATGGAACAGCTTCTCGCATACTCCTTGTCGCCGAAAACGGGGTGGCAAAGGACATGTATTGCAAGATAGCGCTTGAGGTTGGTGTTGAGTGCCTGTGTGTGGGATCCTTGGACGAGTTGCAAAGAAAGTATCCGGGAACAAATTTACGCGGTATTTTGCTGGATGTCCCCACGGTCATCAAGGCGAGCATGGAAGAGAAAAGGCACATCCAGAAACTGGGAGATAGTTTTCCCATGTTGCGCCTTCGCTGGAACGAGAATTCCGAAAGCATAATGGGATTGTATTCCGGGGGGAAACTGAGCGGTTCCGAAGTCATCCGTGATTTTTTTCAGCGCGAAGTCCAAGGGTTTGTGCCGCGCCGGATTCGTGTTGGTTCCCGGTGTCATGTATCCTTTAATATTCTTGTAGGTGAAACGCCCGGCTTCTCTTCTCATGAAGCAGAGAAGGCTTTTACCGCGAACGCTTCCCCTGGGGGATGTTTTGTCTACACAGCCCGAAGTTACCGGATTGGACAAGGCATTTATGTGGTAATCAATGAATTTGACGACCACACCCCGATTGCTTCCATCGTCCGGTGGACCATGCCTTGGGGGGAACGACTGAAACCGCCAGGCATAGGCATTTCCTTCGAACAAATGACTTCTTCGCAAGCGAGGCAGCTGGGAAATTTCCTGTAATTTTTTCAGACGTGGATTCGTCAGGTTGGCTTGCGCAAACTGCAAGACTCATAGTTCCTTTTTTGTTGAAAACTGAAGCTATGAATTTGCCGAATATTGCTTTAACAGGCTGCTGAAAAGATTCGTCCTTTTTTTAGAGGGAGCTGCCCTTGAACGGATGTGCGTAAAAGACGAAAGGAGGTTGAATGGGCGACAAACCGAAGACCTTATTGGATTATACGGTTCGGGGCATCCTTATGGGAGGATCTGTAGGAGTGCTTGCCGGGCTTCTTTTTGTGGACATGAGCCGAGGTCTTTTTCTTGGTATGCTTTGTGGGGCCTTGGCAGGCATTACCTTGCACAGTAGACAGGCAAAATGATCGTTTTGGCCGGAGACCGTCCTTTGATGCAGCGCCTTTCCCTTGATTTTCATCCTGGGGAGTCCGTATTTCGCCGATGTGAACAAAAAAATATGGGGGAGGGGAATAACCTTTCCTGGCGAATGTCAGGCTGGCAAGGTCAGAATAATGACTGTTTCATTTGGAGTGCTGTCGTCAAGAGTTATGGAGCCGCCTAGGGTGCGGACGATAAGTTTGGCGGAGTAAGCTCCCAGTCCTGTTCCTCCTGGTTTCCCATGGGTGACGAATTTTTCAAAAAATCTATCTCTGATCTGTTCTGGGACTTCCCCCAGGTTCCGTATCCGGATTTGTCGAAAAGTCTCCTTGTCTGTCAGCTCCACACTTACTATTCCGTTGTGCGGCGAAGCTTCCACCGCATTTCTCAGCAAATTTGCCAGCATGGTGTAGCAAAGAAGCTCTTCGGCCTGGGCAATGAAGCGATCGCCTTGTGTCGGCGTCTTTCCGTAAAGCGTAAGGTTCATACCTACTTGGCGGGCTTTAGCCAGGGGCCCCATTTCTTCCCATATTTTGGCAATAAGGTTCAGCAGGTTCACTGGGAGACTGTGAAAGTGATATGTGCCCCGTTCCATTTTGAGCAAGTTCAGAGAATGGTTGACGATGTTGAACACGCGCAGGCCTGACTTGCGGATGATTTTGATTCCTTCCTGAATGTCCGGCGGAAGATCCTCTTCAAGCAATAAGTCTGCCATGCCCATGATGGCATTGAGCGGAGTTTTTATGTCGTGACGGGTCATGCGTTCAACGTCTTCGCGCAGTGCCTCGGCGCGCTTACGTTCCGTTACATCCATGGACACGATCATGCCTGCGTTGATTTGTCCGTCCGCATTTCGTAACGGCAGAAGATGTACTTCGCAGGTTCGGCCTGAAATTTCCACTTCCGTTGTGTTTTCTTCTCCCGATAATGTTCGTCTGAATAACGGGCCGAGTATTGATGCGATTTCTGCGGGAAGGCACTCCCAGACGACTTTGTTTTGAAGGGCGCACCCCTTGAGTCCGAATGGTTCAAAGCCCTTTCCGTCAGCCAGAAGAAAGCGCAGATCATTGTCATACATGGCCACAATGCCGTTGGGAAAATTTTGTACCAGGGCTTTGTATTTGTGTTCACTTTCCCTGAGTTCTCGTTCTTTTCGTTCCAGCTCTGTCCTGTGGTCTTCTATAAGTCGCTGTGTCCTGTAGGCTTTTTCCCAGCGGGAATAGACAAGTCGTGACAACAAAAGTGAAATTGCACTTACAACAATGCATAGGATAATATTTGTCCGGAGTATTTTTTCGTCGCTTATTCCTCTCACGAGCAGACTTATTTCAAGAATACATAGGAGAGTGTATAAAAAAAGAGCTTTGCGGTGGGGAATTCTAAAAAAAGCAGCCAGCCCAAACATCGTCATTATAAAGAGGCTTTGCGTATGGCTGTAGATGGGGCTCAACCCATTTATAAGAACGAGGCAGATCGGTATTGTTCCGCCATACAGGGTTTCAATCAGACGATGACGCTCTCCTACTTCCGCTTCTGCTGCAGGGGGTGGGGAAAATATGAGCAAAAGACCGGACGACATGATTATATACACCCGGAGTAGGAAAGAAGGAATATGAGGAGTGTTGTAGCCAAGATATAACATAAAAGATGCCATGGGGATAAACGCCATGGCTACGTAACGAATCGTTATCAGGTTTGCCTGAGTCGCGCTTCGTTTTATCTCTTGGAGAAGGCGTTCTGCGTTTGAGAGCTCATTACCCATGATTCAGCCGCCGATACGTTACCAAAGTATTATGTTATTATTGTACATCAGCACGGCATAAGAAGCGGTTTTTTACAATAAGATATAAATCGCATGAAAGCAAAAGTTTCTGTGAGTGGGCAGGATAGGGTAATCCCCCCATTTCTAGGGGGCCTGAAAAGTAGAGGCTACGCCACCTTGGCCAGGCAGGCCCTTGGGGGGTACCCCCCAAGGGCGGTGTGCGGCCGCTCATTGTTATAGGTCCAGAGCCACTTGGTGGCAACATCCTGGACCTCCTCTATGCTTTCAAACAGGTGCTGCACCAGCCAGTCATACCGCACCGTCCGGTTGTAGCGTTCGACGTATGCGTTCTGCTGCGGCTTGCCGGGCTGGATGTATTCGAGCCGTATCCCTTGCTTCTCGGCCCAGGCTTGCAGCCGATGGCTGATGTATTCGGGGCCGTTGTCGCACCGGATGGCCCGGGGTGCGCCCCGCCATTCCATGATCTGCTCCAGCGTGCGGATGACCCGCTCAGACGGCAAAGAGAAATCCACTTCAATAGCCAAGCCTTCCCGGTTGTAGTCGTCGATCACGTTCAGCAGGCGGAAACTGCGGCCATCCTGCAACTTGTCGTGCATGAAATCCATGGACCACGCTTGGTTGATGACCTCTGGCTGGACAAGCGGGATCGGCTTCTCACGCACGATGCGCCTTTTGGGCTTGATCCGCATGTTAAGTTCCAGTTCGCAGTAGATCCGGTACACCCGTTTGTGGTTCCAGCCGAATCCCTTCACATTCCTCAAGTACATGAAGCACAGCCCAAAGCCCCAGTTGCGCTGGTTGTGCGTCAGACGCAGCAGCCAGTCGGCGATGTAGTCGTTCTCAGCCGAAAGCCTGGGCTCATAGCGGTAGCAGGTCTGGCTGATGAGGAACGCCTCGCAGGCCTGACGGACATTCAGGGCTTCGCGCTGCACGGCTTTCTTGGCCATCTCGCGGCGGCGAGACGGCCTCACCAGTTTTTTGCGAGCGCCTCAGCAACCACTTCGGCCTTCATCTTCTCCTCGGCATACATGCGCTTGAGCAAGCGGTTCTCCCGCTCCAACTCCTTCATGCGCGCCATCAGCGAGGCGTCCATGCCGCCGAACTTGGACCGCCACTTGTAGAATGTGGCGCTGCTCATGCCGTGCTCGCGGCAGAGCTGGGCCACGGGGACGCCACCTTCGGCCTGCTTGAGAATGCCCAGGATCTGGGAATCGGTGTAACGAGATGTCTTCATGTCGAATCTCCTCGGTTCGGTTTACGAGAAAATTCTACTTTTCAGAACCACTCTTTTTCGGGGGGATTACCTTAGCTTTTTTTTGAAGAGACGGGATGCATTCCTTTCTATGGAAGATTTTATGCGCAGGATAAAAAAAAAGCAATTCCGCAACAGACGGTATGATCGAAAGCTTGCGGCCTGTTGCGGAATAATAAGTAACGATTCGAAATGAAAGGACTACAGAATCTGACTTAAAAACAGTTTGGTCCGGTCATGGTCCGGACGTTCAAAAAAGTGTTCCGGTGTGCCGGTTTCCAATATTTCTCCCTGATCCATGAAGATGACCCGATCGGCCACTTCCCTGGCAAATCCCATTTCATGTGTGACAACGACCATGGTCATGCCTTCATGCGCCAATGATTTCATTACATCGAGAACTTCTCCTATCATTTCCGGGTCAAGAGCAGAGGTTGGTTCGTCAAAGAGCATGATCTTAGGGTTCATGGCCAAAGCCCTGGCAATGGCTACCCGTTGTTGTTGACCACCGGAAAGCTTGGCAGGATAGATGTGCGCTTTGTCTTGGATGCCAACCTTGTGCAGAAGCCGCATGGCTGTCTGCTCCGCTTCTTCCTTGGGGATTTTTTTCAAACGCATGGGGGCCATTGTCAGGTTTTGCAGAACCGTTTTATGTGGGAAAAGGTTGAAACTTTGGAACACCATGCCCAGTTCCGTGCGGATGACATTGATATCGTTGTTGCGGTCATGCAGATCAAATCCGTCAACAATGATACGCCCCTGGTCTATTTCCTCAAGGCGGTTGATGGAGCGCAGCAATGTGGATTTTCCCGATCCGCTGGGGCCTATGATGACCACTTTTTCTCCCTGGTTTATATCCAGGCTCACGTTGTTCAGTGCCTTGAGCTGACCGAAGAATTTATAAATGTTCTGTATGCGTATGATTGGTGCGTCTTCAGGCATAGTGGTTCACCTTGCGTTCCATGTGGGCAACACACCTGGAAAGGATCAACGTGATGACCAAATAGACCAGGGCTATCATGGTGTATGTTTCAAAGTAGAAGAAAGATTCACTGGCAAATTCTCGGCCGCGGCGTAAAATGTCGGCCACTCCAAGAATGGAAATGAGCGATGTGTCCTTGAGCAGCATGATGAATTCGTTGCCGACTGGCGGGAGAATGGTCCGCCATGCCTGTGGCAGGATGACCAGGAACATGGTTTCATGCTTGTTGAAACCAAGTGACCGGGCAGCCTCGGTTTGTCCTTTGTCGATGGATTTTATACCGGCTCGGAAAATTTCCCCCATGTAAGCTCCGTAGCAAACGCTCATGGCGATGACGGCGGCCACCATATCCGGCACTTTGAGAAATCGTCCCAACGCATAATAAATATAGAACAGCTGTACCAATAAGGGGATGCCGCGTACTATTTCCACATAGGTGGAGGCGGCCATGTTGATGAATTTGTTGGTTGAAATGCGTCCCAGGCCAGTGAGCAACCCTATGATAAGGGAGAATACGATGGAGGACAGAGTTACCTGGAAAGTCACCAGAATTCCATCGGGGATGAATTTCAAGATATCCAGATAAGGGTCCGGGCGGGTCATGACAAGATAGGCTATGGCTGCCAATGCGCCAAAAAAGGCGATGAACCAAGCATTAACCAACCCTTTATCCTTGGCGCGTGGGATGGCCGTGTTTTCAGGGATTTCGAACTGCATTCGATCTTCTGGCATATGTCTTCTTCCGGTTCAGTCAGGGTGGTGTTTCAAAGATGCTTTAAATCAGGATTTGTCAATTTTTCCTGGGACGCCCGCTGGAATGTCCCCATGAACCGCCCCTTGCGTTTGGAGGTGCGAAGCCGAGAGCTGAGGCGGAAAACAGCCCCGGAACCTTTGGGATTCCAGGGCTTGAATACCAATCGCAACTGCTCGGCATGCTGTCCTGCGTTCGTTGCAGGGGCAATACTGCAGCTACATGCTGCTGAACCATTTCTTGAATATCTTGTCATACTCGCCACTGGCGCGGACTTTGGCCAGTCCTTTGTTCACCAGCTCGATATTTTCCTTATCCCCTTTGGGGAACGCGAAACCAAGATACTCCGGCTTGTCGGACTTGAGCATGAATGCCAGATCCAGTTTATCTTTGTACTCCGGATTCTGCAAGGCGTACCCCGCGGCCACAGCATCGTCACAAATGACCGCGTCAATGCGGCCATTGTTCAAGTCTTCGACAGCCAGTCCCACTTCATCGTAGGAGCGGGGGGTTACGTCTTTTATGCGTTTGGCTGCAAAGTAACCTGTGGTTCCAATCTGTGCGCCTGCGGTTTTTCCCGTAAGGTCGGCTTCGCTTTTGATACCGCTGCCCTTGCGGACGATGACACCCTGTTTGACTTCAAAGTAAGGTTCGCTGAAATCCATGATTTTTTGGCGTTTTTCATTGATGGTCACGGAAGAGTCTACCGCGTCGTATTTGCCAGCAGCCAGTCCGGCAAAAATACCGTCCCAGGCAGTGGTTTTGAACACGGGCGTGAAACCTGCCTCGCGGCCAATTGCTTTGACTAGGTCGATGGAAAATCCGACAACCTCTTTATCCTGGTTGACATATTCCATTGGGGGCCAGGTGGAGTCCACTGCAAAGGTGATGGATTTTTCTGCAAGAACCGGTGTGGCGAACAGCACAAGGGCGAGCAGAGTGAAAAGGGCCTTTTTAAACATGAGGTTTCCTCCGGGGTAAAGGGTCCGGGTAATCATCCTGGTCGAAGATACCGCTGTCCAGCCGAGGCACAGGGGGAACAAAATTGTCAAAATCAAATGGCGGAATGGGCTCTTCGGCGGGGTAATTTGCCGAAACAGAATTGCAATTCTTACCCCTTTCGAGGGGGGTCTGACAAGTTTTTTTAGGGTATTAGAACCTGGAAGATAGGAGAAAAAATACGGCCGTACTTTAAAAAAAACGGGACAGACATGGAGAAGAAAAAAAGACGAAGGAACTACACACTGCCACACATACGCTTGAATGTATCACACTCCCTTCGGGAAGCGAAAGGGCAAGGCTCCAGGGAAAACCAGCCCTTGCGAGGACACCAGAACCTTCCCTTGAAAGGCTGATTGCAGCCCCGAGGCATGAACTGGATACATCGTCTGGAACCTATTTCTATAATATTGTTTCTTGTTTCAACCTTCCAGACATTACTCTTTGTTGCCATGTCTGCCTCCTTCACACCATGCTGGTAAAATTTGAGTTGAACTTTGTTCCATTGGGTACGAAATGTTTCGACTCGAAGTCAGAAAACCGTCAACACTGAATTGTCATTCAATTTCTGTTCCCGAAAAGGGGTGGCGGGCATGATTTTTTTGCGCTAACGTCCGCGCCAGCCCGACTGCGTATGACGCATACAGGCGATACTTCAAGAATATTTCAAGGAGGTCATATGGGCTTTCTTTCATCCAGTGTAAGTTACACAAGATATCGTGTGGTTGGAGATATCCCGGAAAGTTTGTGGCGTGAGGTTCCCGAACGTCTGAAGAAAAACGCGTTTCAGGACATCGACCATACTGCCGAGGAAAGGTCTTTCGGCTGGGTTTGTTTTGACGACTATCTCGATCCCGAATGGAAAAGCGCTCCCCCGGAAAAAGGTGAGTACCTTGTTTGGAGTTTGCGGTTGGATACCAGACGCATCCAGCCAGCCGTGTTCAAAAAGCATTTTGAATTGGCTTTGCGTCAATTCAAGGAATCCATCAAGGACGACGACAAGAAATTCATTTCCAAGGGGCGCAAAACCGAGATTCGTGAGCAGGTTGCCTTGCGGTTGCGGGCAAAATCCTTGCCGGTTCCAGCGGTTTTTGAAGCGGCTTGGAACATGCATACAGGAGTTATTTTGTTTGGCTCCACAAACGCCAAGGCAAGGGCCTTGTTTGAAGACTGCTTTACCTTGACGTTTGAGATGGAACTGGAGCCACAGACCCCGTTTTTTCTGGCTTCCCGGATGCTTGGCGAAGAGGCCGTAAGCAGGCTGGAAAACATAGAGCCGACGGTTTTTATTTAGTGGACCTAGAGGCTCGGAAGGAGGGGCGCGATATTGGGCGTGTCTCTCGGCAAGGAGAAAATAATGGCCGATTATACATTGGCAGATCGTGAAAGCGGCATCCTCGGACAGGAGTTTCTGACTTGGTTGTGGTTCAAGAGCGAAGTCCTCAGCGGTCTGTTCAAGACATCCAAAGGCGAGCATTTTACAGTATTTGTGGAACAACGGATATCTGTCGAAGGCGGCGAGGGAGACAGCAAGGAGACTGCGACTGTTTCCGGGGTTCATTCTGAACTGCGAGAGGCACGTCTTGGCTTGCGGAACGGGAAAAAAGTGAACAAGGCCCTGCTCAAGTTTCAGCAGGATGCTGAAGAGTGGACCATAATGCTCAAGGCCGAGGATTTTTGCGTTGGGCCTTTGAAGACCCCGAAAGTTGAGACCAGGCGAGAGGAAGGGGATGATCCGGACGCGATTTTTCTGGAAAAGTTTTACCTGATAGAAAAGTGTGCGGTATTCTTGGACTGCGTATATGAAGAGTTCCTTCGGCTGCGGATTACTCCGAGCAAGTGGCAGGAGGAAGTCAGGGAGTTCAGCGATTGGGTTATCAAGGAAGGATAGTGTTCGTGTTGCGGTGCATGGTGTAATGATTTGATGGGATAAGCACGCAAGAGGTTGTTCGGGTTATTTTTGTTTTGCGAAAAAAGGCGGCCGCCCTTGAGGACGGCCGCCTTTTTCAATGACAAATCTCGGCCGCAGGAGGCTTACTGGGTAAGCTTCTCCCATTTTTCCGGGGTTTGCAGGATATCATGCACAACCGCCGAACCTACGCGGTAGGCGTTGGCGATGGAGATGGGAAAACCGCCGGAATCGGCGCGCAGGGACTCCAGGGCGGTCTGATTCGGGGATTGACGGTCATAATTGCTGATGGTCCGTAACACCATGGTTCGGTTGGTGTCGGCACGCTTGAGGGCGTGCAGTCTGGTCAAGGCTTCCAGCGTGCCGGAGTCTTCCATGGCCGTGGCTCTGTATGCGCCATTGCCCTTGGTCCACTTGTTCATCCACCAATCGGACCAGTTACCAAGCACCTTGCCGTGGAAATAGGTTCCCGAGGACAGCACGTCGCCCATGGCGACGAACGGCTTGAGCCGGGCAGCGGCTTGGGGGTAGTTTTGGCGGTAGGCGGCGGCAGCGTCACTGTCTTTCAGTTCCACCTTGCGGCTGGTTTCATACGCGGCCAGGGCCAGCTTCTTGTTGAGTTCGAATACTTCATACCCGGCATTCCAGCCCTTGTCGCAGAAGTTGCCAGGGCATCCCAAGTGAAACAAGGATTGTTCCGTTGTGGGGTGTTCGTAGCTGGAAATTTCATGGGCAAGGTCGGCATCAACCACATAGCTGGCCCAAAAGGCACTGCCCGTGCTGACGAATTCGGGCGGTCCGCCGGCAATGCCTGCGATAAGCACAAATGTCTTGGACAGGTCAACTTTGGGGGACAGGCCAAGGGCCATAACGGTTGCAGCGGCATTTACCGTGCCCATGTTGGTGATGGTCAGGGCAATCCCGTTTGCCGGATTGTAGAACAGAGGATGCGGGATACCATCCACAACGATTTTTTGATCCAGCTTCTCGTTTTCGATCCACAGTTGGGCTTCACCAGGGAAGTCACCGGAGTATTTTCCCACTTCGAACATGGCCAGAACGAGTATTTTGGGTGCAACAACGGTCTCCGCCTGGGACGGATTTGCGCATAACAAGACGAGGGACAGGCAAAGCACGATTTTGGTGAACAATGAACGCATGGAAGCCTCCCGGATGGGTGCATATTGGGAAATTGAAAGTGCGGCAGCCTGTCGAACGACAAGTTGCACGAGGGGCGTGTTATTGTGCCCCGGCCTATATGCCGTGTGATACGCCGGAAACGTAGCAGCCGCTGTAGCGGCTCTTTGCGGGAATGTCCACGGGTTCTCTGAATCTGTTTTTTGACGTTCCAGAGGGGGGAGGCGTTTTGACTTTTACAGAAAAAATTATGCTGTGGAGGCGTTTTTCTTTTGTGTATCCCGTGCGTTCCATACCCGGACCAAGGTGATTCCGGCCAGGTTTTGCTCCAGGCTGAAAATGGCTCCGGGCAATGCGGCGGCAGCGGAAAAGAACTTGTTGGCAAGAGCCACGCCAAGGCCGGAATTCTGCATGCCCACCTCGATGGACATGGTGCGTGCATCGCGTTCAGAGCTGCCGAGCAGGCGGGCCATGCCGTATCCCAAGCCGAATCCGGACAGATTATGAACGATGACCGCGCCGATGAGCGTCAGTGGAAACGCCAGAAGCGTGTGCTGACTCAGCCCGACCACGCAGGCGATAACTGTGGAAATGGTCACGATGGATATGGATGGGAATACGGCCAGCAATGTTTCGATGTGGCGACGTAGCAGACGGCGCAGGACCAGACCGTCAAGCAGCGGGAAAACCACAATCCAGAACACGGATTTGGTCATGGATAAATACGCGATTTCCACCTTTGTCTTGAAAAGCAGGTAGATGATGGCGGGAGTAAGCAGGGGAGCCAAAGCAGTGGAAACAAGAGTCATGACCACGGACAGGGCCACATTGCCCCTGGCCAGATAGGTGATGACATTGGAGGCGGTCCCTCCCGGACAGGCGCCCACAATGCCCACTCCGATGGCCACCTCCAAAGGCAGGTTGAAAACTCGATTCACAAGCAGGGCGATAAGCGGCATCGCCGTAAATTGCAAAATGGCTCCCATCCCAACCAAACGCCATTTGGGGAAGATGTCGGCGAAATCCCGGAAGTCCAGGGCCATGCCCATGCCGAACATGATGATGCCCAGTGCCAGGGGAATGTGTGGTTGCATCCAGGTGAACAGCGTCGGCTCGATAAGGGCTGCACCCGACATTGCAAGGGCGATGAACAAAAAATATTGTTCTATGGTTCGGCTGAGGGATTGGAGCATGTATTTTTTTGAGATGGGTGTTGACCGAGCAATACACTCAAGCTTCTTCGGGTTCCGCGAGTTTGTCACGCAGGGCGCATACTCCGCAGATGGGCACGGGGGAGGGCATGCCGCACTTCTGGCAGCGCATCAGTTCGCCACGTTCTTCCTTGCAGGAATCCGCAAAGGCCGGGCGGGCGTTTTTAAGGAAGTTGTCGTAGAATAGGATTTTTGCTCCCGGCCTCTCGTGTTCCAGGTCTTCCAGAAGTTGTTTATGCCCGGTGAAAGATGCTCCGGGGCTGTAAGGACATCCGGCACTGTGATAATCAATGCCCCGCAGGAAGGCGTAGTTTGCTATCTCAAATTCCGTAAGACGATACAGGGGTTTTACCTTGCGGATGAATCCGCCTTCGGCTGGCAAGCTTGGAGCTTGGTGCCCAAGGTAGCCTACGTCCCAACGGATGGCGTTGGCAAAAAGCCGGGCCGTTTCATCGTCCAGGTTGTGCCCTGTTGCCAGTACGTCGAATGCGCCTTCGACTCCGGCCAGGTTGAAATAGTGACGTTTGATCTTACCGCAAACAGAACAGATGGGCCTTCGGATTCTTTTTTTTACTGCCGGTATGGGGAGGCCCTCCTTTTCCATGTGCTTGACTATCAGTGGAAAATCGTGTTCACGGCAAAAAGTTTCCACAACGTTCAGTACTCTTTCCGATGATCCGGGAATGGCCAGTTCCACATGCAGCCCGGTGACGTTGTAGCCTTGGCGTCCAAGCTCGTACATCAGGGCCAAGGAGTCCTTTCCACCGGAAAGACATACCAGGATGCGGTCTTCCTTGCTGAACATCTTGTGCTGGCGCACAGCCCTGCTTACTTGGCGTGAGAAAAATTCAAAAAAGCAATCCGGGCAGAATCCGGTATGGTGGCTCGGCAGTTTAACCTGGGCCAAAGCATTGCAACGGCGGCACTTCACGATGCGGATCTCCTTGATGGAAGCGTCGGCTTTTCGGCGAACGAAAAAAAAATATTTGGGCGGCAACAGGGAATAACAGAAAGATGCAGTCAACCTTTGGATCGGACTGCACGTACGACAATGGTTTCCCCCGGGATCAATTGCCGGTCCTGGGTGAGAAGTTCCTTGCCGTCGCGAATGACCAGGACTCCTGTTGCCCGTTCTTCCAGCTTGTTGAGAAGCTGCTGGACTGTGTTGAGTTTATCAAAGATGAGGGTTTTGTTTTCAGGTTCCCGAAGTATTGTGATCATTGGTTTCAACTGGATTGAGGGTGGCGTCCGCGAAACAACAGGCTATACGCCTGAAAGGCCCGTAGACTTTTTGCAGGGCACAGAGCGCAAAAGGCTTGGAAGCAGTTTGTCTCGTTTGTTCGATATCTGGTGGTTGGAAGAATTTTCCCAAACAGTTTTTTCCAAATGCGCAGCCAGTGATAGGATTCCTACCTTTTTCGGTAATGAACATCAAGACAACATGGTGAACTCTGTGCTAGTCTACTCACGGAAATTCCGGATTGGTTTTTCGTAAGGTTTTAACCAGGCGGACACCGTTTTGACTTGCAAAAAATCCTGATTCCACCCAAAGCTATATAGCATGGGATGAATCAGTGAATATTGTGGTTTCCGGTTGACCGACACATTGTTTTCTTACATACAATAAGGTTGAGACAGGATTGATTAAGATGCGGAGGCTGATATGATTCAGAAAAAAGTACTGGTTGTTGACGACGAAAAGCACATTAGGATGCTCTACCGGGAGGAATTGGAAGGCGAGGGCTACATTGTCGCCACCTCCAACGGGGAAGAAGACATCCTTGACCTGCTCAACCGGGAAAAGCCCCATGTGGTCATCCTGGACATCAAACTGGGGTCCAACCGGTCCGGACTGGATATGTTGCAGGAAATCCGGGGGCAGGACCAGGATCTTCCCGTCATCTTGAGCACGGCCTATGATTCCTTTCAGCACGACCTTAAATCCATTGCCGCAGACTATTATGTGGTCAAGTCGGTGGAATTGGCCGAGCTTAAATCCAAAGTGGACTTGGCCATGAAAAAGTCCCTGGCCCGCAAGTAAGACGCAAACCTCCCCGCATCGATTCGACGTGGGGAGGTTTTTTTTCTTCAGCCAAACTCTTGCTCTCTCCCGCATAAACTGCTAGCCGCAGCTCATGTTCTCATTTGACATAGCGAATACCATCAAGGAAATTACCCTCATCCTGCCGGGATTTCTTATGGCGATCACCTGCCACGAAGCGGCCCACGGTTTTGCCGCTTACCTGCTGGGAGATCCAACGGCCAAAAATGCCGGGCGTCTGACGTTGAATCCGTTAAAACACCTCGACCCCATGGGAACGCTGGTGCTGGTGCTCACGCGCATGATCGGCTGGGCAAAGCCTGTTCCTGTGGATACACGCTATTTTAAAAATCCGTCCCGAGATCTGATGCTGGTGGCCTTGGCCGGGCCATGCGCAAATTTTCTGGTGGCCGTGCTTTTTGCCGCCTTGTTCCGTGGATGTGCGGAAGCGTTGATGGCTGGAGTTGGGCCAACCATGGAATCCATCCTGTATCCTTTGGCGCTCATCAGCAAGCAGGGAGCGCTTATAAGCCTTGTGCTGGGCTGCTTTAATCTTTTTCCTATTCCTCCTTTGGACGGAAGCAAAATTCTGGCATGGCTGCTGCCTCGGGAACTGGCGTACAAATTCATGAGCTTCGAGCGCTACGGATTCATCGTAGTGATTCTTCTTGCGGTCACGGGGGTGTTGGGGAAAATTCTTTGGCCCGTGGTCCAATTTGTCGGTAACATTCTGCTGTAAAGGTGAAGACGCAATGAGCAAGCCGGAAAACCGCATTGTTTCGGGAATGCGACCCACCGGGCCGCTGCATATCGGCCATTACTTTGGTGCCATCCGCAACTGGGTGGAAATGCAAAACAATTTTGACTGCTTTTATTTTGTGGCCGACTGGCATGCCCTGACCACGGATTATGCGGATTCCCGCATGGTGAAGGGGTTTGTGCCCGAACTGGTCATGGACTGGATCGCCTCTGGCCTGGATCCGGAACGCTGTGTCATCTATCAGCAGTCGCAAGTCAAAGAAATTGCCGAGATGTATCTCATCCTAGGCATGCTCACCCCGACAGGCTGGCTGGAGCGCAACCCCACATACAAGGAGGTGCGTCAGGAATCCAACAAAGATCTGAGCACCTACGGCTTTCTGGGGTATCCGGTTCTGATGTGCACGGATATCATCATGTATCGACCAAAGTGGGTTCCAGTGGGACAGGATCAGGTCCCGCATCTGGAGTTGACACGGGAAATCGCTCGGCGGTTCAATCATTTTTATGGTGATTTCTTTCCCGAACCAGAAGCCAGGCTGACCGAAACGCCCAAGTTGCCCGGCCTGGATGGGCGCAAGATGAGCAAGAGCTATGGCAACTCCATTTATCTGAAGGATCCCATAGATGAGATCCGGCCAAAGGTCATGAGCATGCTAACGGACACCGCGCGCATGCGTCTGAAGGACCCGGGGAGTCCTGACAACTGCAATCTGTATCCTTATTTGGATCTGCTTTGTGACGAGCAGACCAAGGCTGAGGTCTGCGAGGGCTGTACCACGGCAACGCGGGGCTGCGGTGATTGCAAAAAATTATTGGTGGAGAAATTGGCTGAATTTCTTGAGCCTATCCAGGCCCGCCGCAAGATCCTGGAGGACGATCTTGGGCAGGTGCAGGCCATCCTGTCCAAGGGCAATGAGAAGGCGCGCGCTGTAGCCTCCCGGACCATGGCTGAAATGCGTAAGCTCATGAATATGGATTTTTAATTTAGGAAATTTTTTTGCTCTGGCCGGATTCGCAACTAAGACAAGCCGCTGCAAAAAGGAGTTGAATCCTTTGTGCAGCGGCTTTTTTTGTGGCGAGGGAACAGGGATACTGCCTGTTCCCTCGCTATGAGTGGAGAAAGGGGGGGCTTATTTGGGGGAAGTGGCCTGGATCCAAATGACGGCGTCCTGTGACAGTTCCTTGCCCTTGAAGGTTTTATCCGGGCCGGAACCCAGAGCGCAGAATCCCCACCAGCCAGCAAAAGGCGGGGTGAAGGTCAATACGCCGTTGGCATCCGTAAAATGGACCATAGTGATGAAGTGGTCCGAGGGGGGAGTGATGTTTTCCTTGGTGGAGAACTTGTTGTTTTTCATGTCCGGAGTGTAGTTCATGTATTCGATTTCCACTTCGGCATTTGGAACGGGTTTACCGTCGGAGAGAAGTACGGCCCTGAAGGTCATGCCCGGGTACAAGGCGTAGGGGCGATCATACGGCAGCCATTCGGTTTTCAGGCCGGCGGGCTGGTTCCAATCCGTGGGTACTCCGTCGCCGTTGGTGAAAACCTTGGTGATCTGTTGGATGTAGATGTCTTCGCTTTTTTCATAATAGGGCGCCGGAACAAGAACGAACTCGTAGTCGCCGCCGCGAGTTTTCACGGTGGTTTCAAATCCTTCGGCCGTGTTGGAGCTGCTTGTCCATTGAATGGGCTTGAGTGTGTTCAGCAAATCTTTTTTCTGCCCCTTATGAATGGAGAAAAAAGCATCCGGCTTCTGCATGGTCATTACATGGCCTGATTCCGCAGGGTGGGAGAAGACCAGTTTGAAATCCATGGTTCCCATGGAGAGCATATCCGGAGTATAGACCATCTGGAAGTGGGCCAGAGATGCGGAAGACATTGTCAGAATCATGGCCAGGGCCAGGGTAGGCAGGATGCAAAGTTTGCGCATGATGTTTTCCTCTGTTGGGTTATTTTGATTTTGATATTAGCACTCGTTATCGGGGGATGGCTTTCCTCTTCAAGGCCTTCCCCCTCACGTATCCAGCCACTCGCTATTCAACAATATTCTTGCTCTCGATTTTCACTTCGTGGCCCTCGCCTGCAAAGAAGCGCACGGTGTAGTCTTCGGAGGGTTTCTTGAAAGTGAATTCACTGAATTCATTCATTTTTCCCTCTAGGATAGGCTTGCCGTCCTTATCCAGAACAGTCATTTGTACTCCGGCAGCAGAGGAGCCGTCGGAAAATCCACCTTCGCAGGTGACGTTTCCATCCCCGTTGTCAAAGCAGTTGCATAAAGGCGTGTGTGCCATGGCAAGGGATGCTGTTGCCAGGAAAACCATCAGGGCCAGCAGGGCGGTCATTTTGGAGTGTCTCATGCGTGTATCTCCTTTTGGGATATGGGTTGCGGGTGAATTTTGGGGGTGTAAAGTCCCGTTGCCAGGGTGGTGGCCACGGCCAGGGCATAAAACGCGCCCATTGCCTGGAGTCCGTTCAGGCCCAGGAATCGACCTCCGGAAAAGACGAGTGTTGCCACTCCCAGACCGAGAAACATTTGGTAGCCGATGGAAAAGACCATCCATTTCCACGAGCCGGATTGCAGCTTGACCATTATCGATGTGGCAATGCACGGGGGATACAAAGCCATGAACAACATCAGGGCCAAAGCGTGCAGAGGGGTGAATCCGGTGCTGGAATCCTGTATTCTGGAGTCCAATGATTGACTGGCATCATCGGAAGTGTAAAGCGCGCCGAGTGTGGAAACAGTACTTTCCTTGGCGGCAAAAGCTGCCAACAGGGAAATATTCACCTTGGCGTCGAATCCAGCGTACTTTGTCAAGGGGGTCAGTGCTTCCCCCATACGTCCGAGGAAACTGGCATTGAGCCGTTCCTTGTGCAACGTCAGGCGGAGTATTTTCCTGGTCTTGACGACACCACGCAAGGCTTTCTGGACCTTTTTCGCATCCTTGTCAGTCTTTTCCGGCTTGAGCAGGGCTGCAAAAGTTGGGTTTATTTTCCTAAATTCTTCAAAAATAGCAGTGGATTTTGTTTGGTCAGTGACACCGGTGCGTGCTTGTTTGTACTCGTCGGCAAACAACAGATATTTTGCAAGTCCTTCTCCATGCAGTGCGGAGGCATAGGTGTTGTTTTCCCCGATTTGTTTTTCAAAAGCAGTTACCGCCTTGTCCCATTGCGCCTGATACGTCTGCATCTTATCCTGCGAGAGGCCGGGGTATTGCAGCAGGGCGAAAATTATCACCGAAACGGCAGCCACGATGGTCACGATTTTTTTCAGAAACAACCATGTACGCTCGACAGCCCGCCCCACTACGGTTCGAAACGTGGGGATGTGATAGGTGGGCATTTCCATCAGGAACGGTGCGGTTTCCCTGTCCTTGAGAAGGGTTATGCTGAGTATTTTTGCCACAGGCAAGGCCATGAAAATCGTCACCGTGGAGATGAAAAACATGGCCAATGTTTTGGTTTGGCTGAAAAAGGCCGATACCAGCAGGACGTACAAAGGAACCTTGGCCAGACAATTCATCATGGGAACGATCAGAATTGTGGCAAGGCGCGCCCGCTCGTCCGGGATGCCCTTGGTGGCCATGACTCCAGGAACTGCGCATCCTCCCATGTAGATGCCCCCCAGGATAAGCGGCAGGGTGGATTGACCGTGCAGTCCGAAGTTTCGGAACAGCCTGTCCAGGATAAAGGCCATGCGCGGCATGTACCCGCTGTCTTCAAGAACGGCGATGAGTCCGAAAAGAATCAGAAAAATGGGAATATATGTCAGGAGAGCTATCATGCTATCCATGAACCATATCCCCATGGCCCGCAGCATCGGATCCTCAATCATTCCGGCGGGAGGCAACAGCGAGGCGATGCTCCCTTTGGTCGAAAGCAGAAAGCCGATGAGTGGCTCGGTCAGCTTGTAGCCCACATCAATGGCCAAGTAGTACAGCAGCAAGATGACGCCCAACATAACCAGCGGACCGAGTATGCGATTGCAGACAACAGCATCGATACGGTCGGAAAAGGTATCGCCTGCATCTTCTTCGCTTGTGGTGCATTGCTTTGCGAGAAGTTCGGCCATTTCATTACGGCAGTGGGCTGCATGAACTTCCGGATCCATTCCGTGTTTCTGTTCAAAGGCCTCCCGTTCCTGTGCCGCAGCAGACAGCAAGGCTCCGGGGGCGGTAACTGTTCGGGATATGAGTTCGCGAACACCGGCATCGTTTTCCATGAGCTTGATGGCCAGCCAACGATGAGGGATTTCCGTCTGGATGCCGTGAAGTGCATTTTGCAACGTTTCCAGGTGTGGTGTCATCGGACCGTAATCAACCTGCAAGGATACGGTGCGGGGCTGGTCGGCGGCGGCAACAATAGCCTGTGCCACCTCGGATACTCCCTGGCCCTGCTGGGCATTTGAGCCGATGACGGGGACTCCAAGGCTTGTGGAGAGTGCGGTAAGGTCCAGGCTGGCTCCACGTTTTTTTACAATGTCCATCATGTTGCAGATGAGAACCAGGGGGGCCTGAAGTTCGATGAGCTGCAGGCTGAACGCAAGACCTCTCCGTAGATTAGATGCATCTAGCACATTGGCGATAACCGCGGGATTGTCGTTGAGAACGAAATCCCGTGCCACGCGCTCTTCCAGCGAATAGGACGTGAGGCTGTACGTGCCGGGCAGGTCGATGAGATTAATCTTGCGTCCCTTATGTACAAAAACGCCTGCCTTTTTTTCCACAGTAACACCGGGGTAGTTGGCCACATGCTGGCGTGCACCGGTAAGCATATTGAACAAGGTGGATTTGCCGGAATTGGGTTGACCGGCCAATGCCGCCAGAATGGGCTTGCTCATTTTTCGTCTACCTCCACCTGTCTGGCTTCCTCGTGGCGGATGCTCAGCAGGCTTCCATTGATCATGATTTCGACAGGATCATACAAAGGTGCGTTTCGCAGTACCTTGGCCTGCACTCCGGGGTGAAATCCAAGATCCATAAGCCGCCTCCCAAGGCATCCTCGTGCGTGCAGTTTTCGTATACGGCACCCCCTGCCCGGCATTATTTCGCTCAAAGTCATTTTTCCCCCAAGAATAATTATGATGCTGGTTATGATAATCGTTCTCACTCGAGAGTGGGTAATACATAGCTTTCTTTTGGAGCGCAATAGAAAAAATAAAAGTTAATTTTACCTAATCTGGGCGATTCGTCAGCCTGTCACAGCGTACCATGTGGGTACCAGAAAGGAATTCCATTTTGACCTGGGTTTTGCGATGCGGATCAGCAGGAATCAAGCAAAAGAAAACCCTCGCCAATGGCGAGGGTTTGTCAGCTATCTGAGCCGAAAAGGGTATTTTTTCGGTTGGGATATGGCTGGCAGCCATGGGGTATGGTGATGAACAGCCTGCTAGAAGCCGTTGAGCATGCGACGGGTTTCGGGAGAAACATCAAGCCGGTTGATGCGGGTCATTCCCTTGATGGATTTGCCGGATACGACCCAGCAGTGACGTCTTTTCCATCCTTCCTGGGCTAGGGTAAGGCCGAGCCAGACTGGAAGCCAGAGACCGAACGTTCCGATGGTCAACAACATATGCAAAGTATGGTTGACGTTGCGGGGATGACATAAGGCATCAACCCGGCTCTTGCGCTCCAGAAGTCTAAAGCGTTCCATTGGCAAGTCTCCTTCCAATATTGGGGATTATCGTGAAGGCGTGTTTGTCTACGAAATAGCGTCAAACGTCAATAGGCTAATGACATACGACACTGTGTTGGTTGAACTTGTTGTTGTATCAACTTAAAAATTGTATTTTTTGAAAAATGCGGGAAAGTTGTACTTCGTTCTGCAGAGCGGACGGGGGCTGCAGTTTGCTGTCATCTTTCGAAAAAAGGGCATGAATGACCGTGCAAGATTTCGAAAACCTCGGCGTAGCGCCCGGAACGGCTGGTCGCGCCACGATAGGCGGCCAAGCCCTGCATGGCGTCGGCGTAGCTCACTCCGGACAGGTCGGAGTAGGCCATAATGGCTTCACGCTTACGCTCAATGGTGGTGGTGATATTGACGGCCATTTCATGACGGGCCATCGGGGGTCTGAGTTCGTATCCGTAAATGGTGGGGACGTCCCAGGTCTCTCCTTCAAGCTCCGGAGTCTCCTGGATGCTGGACGCCATTGCCGCGGTTTTTATCATGCAACTCAAACCGTGATGTTCGGGTGTCGGATCCAGGGAGTGATAGGTAAAGATGATTTCCGGCCGTAGTTCGCGGAACATGTTGGCGGTTGCCAGCATGGTGTTGCGGGTGAACAGTTCGGGACCTTTACCCAGACGAAGGAAACGTACCGAGTGGGCTCGCAACATGGCTGCGGCGCGGGCGGCCTCCGGCCGCAGACGTTCACAATCCTCCCCCTGGTAGGTGAGGAAAATGTGAATGACACGATATCCCTGCCTTGCCAACAGAGCTGTGGACCCCCCACATGCCATTTCAACATCGCCTGGGGTCAACCCGAATGCGAGAATTGTAGTGCTCATAATAATATGACTCTGACCGAAATTTTTTGGGTTAATAGGCCTTAATAGTTGGGTTGGCAAGGGTTTTGAGGATTATGTGGACACAAAGAGCTGTCAGAGAAAAGCAACGGATGTGCATTTTATGGCAAATGAACCTGGATTGAAGCTGTCTTGAAACAATCGGGCGGCGTCTGCGGTTCAGTGCATGACGAGTACGGGGCAGTGGGCCAGATGGAGCACCTGATGCGTAACACTTCCTAGAACAATTCCTTCCAGGTCGGACTTGCCGCGAGAGCCCATGATGATGAGGTCGCATTGTTCCACTTCGGCCACCTCGGCAATGGTCTTCGAAGGCGTGCCGCCTATGATGCGCGTGGTATATTCAATTTGGGCCTTGCTTGTCGTTTCCTCCACCGGGGCCATGATTTGTCTGGAGGTTTCGGCAGAATGGTTCAGAACGTGTTGGAAGTTCGGTTCTCCAAGCGTGATTGGAACCGGGCGGTGTACATGCAGCAGAAGCAGGGAGGCGTTGTGTGTCCGAGCCATGTCAAGGGCGTAATCAAGCGCGTTCTGGCTGTGGGTGCTGCCGTCTATGGGAACAAGAATCTTGTGGATGTTCATGGCTGACTCCATGGCTGGTGATGGCGGGAATGGCTGTCTTATTGAACAGCTTGCATTTTTTCTTTTAACAGCCCGTGTACAGGTTGCCGTTTTCATACACCGTCCGGCATATGTTGACAATCGCTGCCCGGAGAATGTTTGTTCGTTTCGTGGAATTCTTGACCGGTGGGATGCTTTGGAATAGCATTCCACGGTTTGACGAATTGAGTAAATTCTGCTTGGAGGCAGCTATCATGGTGCAACAGACCGAGACTATATGGTTCAACGGCAAACTTGTTCCCTGGAACGAGGCCAACGTCCATGTTTTGACCCATGCCTTGCATTACGGGACGGGCGTTTTCGAAGGCATTCGGGCCTACAAGTGTGCAGATGGACGCTCCGCTGTTTTTCGCCTTAAGGAACATGCGGAGCGACTGGTGGATTCTGCCAAGATTCTGGGAATCGGCATGCCCTATTCCAGCACTGAAATTGCCACTGCAATTGTGGAAACCCTCCAGGCGAACAAGTTGGATGCCGCCTACATCCGTCCGTTGGTTTTCGTAGGAGAGGGGAGCATGGGCGTTCACCCGGGGAACAATCCCATCCACACCTGCATCGCGACCTGGTCGTGGGGTGCGTATCTTGGCGAGGATGCTCTGGAAAAAGGTATTCGTATCAAGACGTCCACCTTTACCCGCCACCACGTCAATGTCATGATGACCAAGGCCAAGGCCAGCGGCAACTATGTGAACTCGGTGCTTGCCAAAATGGAAGCCGTGGCCGACGGGTACGACGAGGCCATGATGCTGGACCCCGACGGATACGTTGCCGAGGGCAGCGGGGAAAATCTGTTTATCGTGACCAAAAGTGGCGCTTTGAAAACTGCGCCTCTTACCTCGGTGCTGGCGGGCATCACCCGTGAGAGCATCATCACCCTGGCCCGTGATATGGGCTATGAAATGCTGGAGCAGCGCTATACCCGCGATGAGCTGTATACGGCTCGTGAAGCCTTTTTTACCGGTACAGCCGCCGAACTGACGCCGATTCGTGAATGCGATCGCCGTACGATCGGCACGGGCAGGGCCGGGGAAACCGCACTGGCCCTGCAAAAGGAATTTTTCAAGATTGTCACAGGAGCCAATCCCAAGTATGCGGATTGGCTGCATTATTACGAAGTATAGCCAATCCGGGATATCATTCCGGCCGGAAGGTAAATGAGCGGTTCCAATCTTACAGCCAAATACAGACCCCAGCGGTTTTCCGATGTGGCCGGGCAGCGGGCATTAAAAAGCGTGCTGTCCCGCGCAGCGGCGGAGAATCGTATCGCCCCGGCCTATCTGTTCAGCGGAACCAGGGGGGTGGGCAAAACCACTCTGGCCCGTATTTTGGCCAAGGCGGTCAACTGCGAACAGGCTCCCACGGCAGAGCCTTGCAACAAGTGCAGGCATTGCCGGGCCATTACCGCGGGCACGGCTGTGGACGTGGTGGAAATCGACGCAGCGTCCAACCGTGGTATCGACGATGCCCGGCGTCTTAAAGAAGATATCGGATACGCTCCCTTGGAGTGCCGCTATAAGGTTTTCATCATCGATGAGGCCCACATGCTTACCCGTGAGGCATTCAACGCGTTGCTGAAAACCCTGGAAGAGCCGCCGCCGCACGCCTGTTTTGTTTTGGCCACGACCGAGCCGCACAAGTTTCCCGCCACCATCATAAGCCGCTGCCAGCACTATACGTTCAAGCGGCTGTTGCAAAAGGAGTTGGAAGCCCACCTTTCCTGGTTGCTGGAGCAGGAAGGCATACCTTTCGAGCCGGCTGCAGTGAGCCTTATCGCCAGGCGTGGTTCGGGCAGCGTGCGTGATACCATGTCCCTGCTTTCCCAGGTATTGGCATTGGGCAGCGACAGTCTGAGCGATGACGATGCCCGGGCTGTCCTCGGACTGGCAGGACAGGAAGTTTTTTTTGAAATAATGGCCGGTGTGCATGGTCGCGACTGCCCGGCGCTGAGCCGTATTCTGCGACAGGTGCTGGACCAGGGGCTGGATCTGGGATTTTTTCTGCGAGAACTCTCCACTGCGTGGCGTAACATGTTCTTGCTGCGCCAAGCCGGGGAAGCGGCTGTGGAGCTTATGGAAATGGCTCCGTATGAAGTGGACGCCTGGAAGGAGTGGGCCGGGAAGTTCGATCTGCCCCACATCCATGCCTGTTGGCAGATGACCCTGGAGGGGCAGCGCCGTGTTCTGACCAGCCTGGAGCCGGCCATGGCTTTGGAGTTGCTGCTGTTTAACCTAGCCTGCCTGCCGCAACTGGTGAACCTGGACGATCCGGGGGCATTGCCACCGCCGGTGTCCAGACCGGGCCAGGCGAATTCCCAACAGGCAGGAGTATCGGCGTCAGGCCCCGTACAGGCGGGGACGGCTCAAAAAAAAACTCTCCAACCTAAGCCGGTAGCATCGGCAGTTTCCACCTCTCCATATTCGTCGACTGGAGATTCCGCGGTTTCCGAGGAAGTTTCCGTGCATGGGACGAAGCGGTCGGAAGAGTCGAAACCGGGAGTGCAGACGGAAAAATTGGCCCGCTCAACCCGGCCCCCACGGGAGGACTCGCCGGAGGATCTGCCACCATGGGAAGAGCAGTCGGATAAACCTGATGCCCAACCCGCTGAAATAAAAATTCAGAGCGTGGTTGCCACATCCGTGGACCGACCTGTCGAATCTTTGGCCCATTACGAAGACGATTCCGAGGATGAAGGCCCGGCACTATCCGTCGGTTCTGCGAGATGTTCTTCTGGGGTGACTTCTTCTGTGAGAACGGACGCCCAGGGCTTCATGGAATTTGTGGCCCACAGGTTCGAGGAAAAGGGAGAGCAGCTTAACGGGCTGGGTCGGGTCAAGGCCAGATTTTTCCAAGGATGCCTGACCCTGGAGTGCATGGGCCATACGCATGTCAAATCCTTGTCCGCCAACGGGCACATGGAACAGGTAGAGCACCTGGCCAATGAATATTTCGGAGCGGGAACACTGGTTCGTCTCGACGTCAAGGGGACAAGCCCGGACAAAAGCATGAAGCAGATCCGCGACGAAGTGCTTTCGCATCCCTCCATAGAGGGGATTCTCAAGACCTTTGGTGCACAAGTGGTTAAAATCAGCCGATCCTAAGTGCTACCTTGCAGGATAATCTGTACGGGCAGTAAGTATCAGTGAAATTGGCGGAAATGGCTCTGCCGAAGAATACCATTCAGGGAGGAAAATATGCGCGGAATGAACGATCTGGTGCGCCAGGCGCAGGTCATGCATAAGAAGATCGAAAAGATGCAGAAGGAACTGGAAACCCAGACCGTGGAGGCCACCAGTGGCGGCGGTATGGTCACGGTGACAGCCAATGGCGGCGGAGAAGTCGTTGCCATCAGGATCGACCCCGCAGCCGTGGACCCCAACGATGTGGATATGCTTCAGGATCTGGTTCTGGCCGCAGTTGCCGAGGCCTTGAAAAAAGCCAAGGAAATGAGTGAGTCCGAAATGAGCAAGATTACCGGCGGGATGAAATTGCCGGGTATGTTCTAAAGTTGCGTTGCACACGATAATTCGGACAATATGTAGTGAACAATCTTCCTAAGCCATTGCGTGAAGTGGTGCAGCGTCTGGCCGGTCTGCCCGGCATGGGGCCCAAATCGGCCCTGCGGGCCGGGCTGATCATGCTCAAATGGCCCCGTGAACGGGCCGAGGGTCTTGGACAGGCCATCATCGACATGCGACGGAGCATGTGTTTCTGCTCCCGTTGTCGGTCTCTGAGTGATGCCGATCCATGCCCTATTTGTTCAGATCCTTCACGGGATGTGGACCGGCTTTGTCTGGTTGCGGAATGGGACAGTCTCATCGCCATGGAACAGGCTGGAATCTTTACCGGCCTGTACCTGGTGCTTGGAGGGCTTATTGCGCCATTGGACGGTGTAAAACCGGACAGCCTGGAAATAGGCACCCTGAAACACCGTCTGGAGGAAGGAGGAGTTCAGGAGCTTATCCTTGCTTTGGGCGCGACCATGGAAGCCGAGGCCACTGCCTCGTACATCAAGAACATGGTGGAGCGGGAGTTTCCCGACGTGGCTATAAGCCGGCTGGCCCAGGGCATTCCCCTTGGTTCGGAGGTCAAGCATGTGGACAAGGAAACTCTGCGCCAGTCCATGCTGTACAGGCAGAAATTGTAACCCCATATCGGCAAGGCACGACGTGTTGTCTTGTGCTGATTGAGATCATGCAGCACCAACTCCCCACAGATATCAAGGAAACCGCGCGGTTGACATTGGAAGTCCAGAGTGTGGTCTTTTCCAATGCGGAAAACGGTTGGGGCGTGGTGCGCGGCACATCCCCGGACGAGCCGGGAATGATTTCCGCAGTGGGACTCATTGGCGAAGTCGCGGCGGGGGAACTGCTGGAAATGGCGGGACATTGGAAGGAGCACCCCAAGTTTGGCCGCCAATTTTCCGTGGAAAGTGCTATCCGCACCTATCCGGCCACGGAGAACGGCATCATCCGCTATCTGTCCTCCGGCATGATACGCGGGGTGGGAAAAACCATGGCCAAGCGAATGGTCGCGCTCTTTGGCCCGGATGTGCTTGAGATTCTGGATACCGACCCGGAACAGCTGTTGAACGTCGAAGGCATTGGACGTAAGAAATTGGAACGCATCCGGGAGTCCTGGGATTCGCAACGCGACATTCGGTCTCTGATGCTTTTTTTGCAGACCAACGGCATTCCCACCACTTTTGCAGGGCGGATTTTCAAACTCTGGGGTGCGGGCAGCGAGGCCCGGCTTAAGGAAAATCCATACGAACTGGCGTATGAAATCAGGGGCATCGGCTTTCGCAAGGCCGATGAAATGGCCCTTAAACTCGGATTTGCCGCAGATTCCAGAGAACGAGTGGAAGCGGCCTGCGTTTATTGCCTGTTCACCATGGGGGAGCGGGGCCATCTGTTCTGTCCGGCCCCTGAGTTGTTCGGCAAGGTTGCGGAAATTCTTGGTGAGGTCAGCGAGGAAGGGTTTGACGATGCCCTGACCATTCTGGAAGAGCGCAAGCGTATCCGCATAGAACGGTTGTTCGCGCAGGACATCGACAAGGCTGTCTATCTTCATCATTTCTACACCTGGGAACGCAAAATTTCCCAGCGGCTGTACCACCTCATTTCCCATCCGTGTCCAGAAACGACCAGGCAAAAGGTGGACAAGCTTCTGCCCGATCTGGAGCGGGACGCGCAAATCGCCTTGTCTCCCGAGCAACGCGAGGCAGTATTGGAGGCTTGCGGCAACAAGGTTTTCATCATCACGGGCGGGCCTGGCACAGGCAAGACCACAATCACCCGCATGATTGTGCGTTCTCTGAGCGAGACCGGGCTCAAGCTCAAGCTTGCTGCGCCTACTGGCCGTGCAGCCAAACGGCTGTCCGAAGCCGCAGGCATGAGCGCGTCCACCATTCATCGGTTGCTGCAGTATTCACCGGAAACGGGTTTTCAATTGGGGGAGGACAATAAACTCAAGGCCGACGCGCTGGTTGTTGACGAAGCCAGTATGTTGGATGCGGGACTGTTCAATGCCGTGCTTTCCTCTCTGCCTTTAACCTGCCGCCTGATTCTGGTTGGCGATGTCAACCAGTTGCCCAGCGTGGGGCCGGGGAATGTCCTTTCCGATCTGTTGACCAGCGAAACCATTCCCAGTGTCAGGTTGACCCAGATTTTTCGGCAGGCCATGGAAAGCCGCATCGTGCTCAATGCGCACAAGATCAATCAGGGAGAATTTCCCAGCGAGGCACCGGATCAGATCCCACCAAACAAGGATTTCTGGTGGATACAGCAGGATGATCCGGCTCGAGTTCAGGACTTGGTGCGGCAATGCGTGTGCGAACGCATTCCGGCTGCCTACGGATTTGACCCCTTGCGCGATGTGCAGGTGCTTACCCCTATGCACAAAGGGGATGTTGGTACACTGGCGCTCAATCAGATGTTGCAGAACGGTCTGAATCCCGGCCGACGCGAACTGAGCAGGGGAAACCAACGTTTTCGGAAAGGCGACCGTGTGCTGCAACTTCGCAATGACTACGACAAGGACGTTTTCAATGGCGACATGGGATGGGTCGAGGAAATTGACTTTGAAACGGGTGAGTTGTCCGTGGATTTTGACGGGCGTAGTGTCGCCTATGAGCTCACGGAGTTGGATGAATTGACCCTTGCTTATGCTGTCAGCGTTCATAAGTCGCAGGGCAGCGAATACAAGGCTGTAGTCATTCCCATGGTCACGCAGCATTATGTTCTGCTGCAACGCAATTTGCTGTACACTGGTCTTACCAGGGCCAGAGAGCTGGCCATCATTGTGGGGAGCCGCAAGGCCGTGGGTATCGCCCTGGCAAACAACAAGTCGGACAAGCGGTTCACCAACCTGCGGTATATGCTCATGGATTTGTTCAATTCATGAAGTTGGGGGTGGTTTTGCACCTATTTTGTCAACGAGGTCTGGATGCTTCCTGAATTTCCTGAAAGTGCCGTGGCAGCGGATAAAGTCGCGGTGCTTATTCCCTGCTATAACGAGGAAACCACTGTGGCCCAGGTGGTCCGGGATTTTCGACAGGAATTGCCCAATGCGGCCATCTATGTTTTTGACAACAATTCCACGGACAGTACGCGCATCCTTGCCCTGGAAGCAGGAGCCATCGTGCGTAGCGAACCGTTGCAGGGGAAAGGCAACGTCATCCGTACCATGTTCCGCACCGTGGAGGCGGATTGCTACGTCATGGTGGATGGCGACAGCACCTACCCGGCCACGCATGTCCATGATCTGATGCGTCCGGTATTGGAGGGCAGGGCGGACATGGTGGTGGGTGACAGGCTTTCCTCCAGGGCGTACGATGCTCAGAATACCAGGGTCCTGCACGGCTTTGGCAATCGTTTGGTGCGTTGGCTTATCAATGGTTTGTATGGAAGCGGCGTACGAGATGTCATGACCGGTTACCGGGTTTTCAGCAGGATGTTCGTCAAGACCATGCCGGTCCTGAGCAGCGGTTTTGAAGTGGAAACCGAGATGACGTTACATGCCCTGGACAAGGGACTCCGTATTGAAGAGATTCCCATTGATTATTTGCAACGCCCCGTTGGGAGCGAATCCAAGCTGAATACACTGCGCGACGGCCTTTTGGTGCTCCGAACCATCGCTTCTATCGTGAAATATTACAAGCCGTTGACTTTTTTCGGAGGACTGACGCTCCTCTTTGGATGTCTGGGCCTTGTTGCCGGTTTTTTTCCAGTGGCCGAGTACGTGCGTTACAGCTACGTGTACAGGGTTCCCATGGTCATACTGGCTGTGTCCCTTGAACTGATGGCCATGCTTTTCTTGTGTTGCGGCTTGATTCTGGACACTATCGTCCGCCTGCACAAAGAGCGTTACGCCCTGCAAATCAATGCCTATGTTTCCGAAAAACATAAAAGTTGATCCGGCTCTGCTGGGTGTCTTCGTATTGACAGCCTTTGCGCTGCGGGCCGCCTACCTGATTCTATCCGGGCCGGGCCTTGTTTTCCCCGATGAAAAAAGGTTTTATGCCCAGATTCAATCCCTGGCTGCTTCCTGGAGTTTTCCACACGGACTCAAAGCGCACGACATGCCCCTGACCGCATTGCTTTTTGCAGGAATTGTGCGATTGACCGACTGTGGGCTGCTGGGCATCAAATTGTTCCTTTGTGGTTTGTCCGCCTTGACCCTCATTCCGGTGGGTATGATCGCCGGACACCTCTACCCGTCGCGTTGGTCCGTTTATCTGGCTTGTATAATGGCCTGCGTATATCCTTTTTTTATCTTTTATTCGCGGCTGCTGCTGTCCGAATCCGTATTTTTGTTTTTCCTCACCAGTTTTTTTGCCGCTCTGATGTGTTTGTCCGGGGGGAGCGGGGGAGCTTTATCCGCACTGTTTGCCGGGATGTCTCATCTGGTCCGCCCCACACTGCTGTATTTTCTTCCGGTGGCCGGAGGTTGGGCGCTTTGGAAGGGAGGCTGGAAGCTTCGGCATGCCGCGTGCGCGCTCCTTGTTTTTGCTGTGGTGGTGGCTCCGTGGGTGGTGCGCAATGTGTATGTGATGGGAAGCCCAATACTGACGACTGCCAATTCCGGTCATGTTCTTTGGGAGGGAAACAACCCCTGGAATCCAGAGGGAGCGACAGCCCAGACTGACTGGGGATACCTGAAGGATGTGCCTGTCGGCTTGGATGAAGTGGGGGTGGACGCCTGGAAAAGAGAACGGGCCGTGTCGTTCATCAAAGAGAACCCAGTTTTTTTCATGCGGGCCAGCCTGCACAAGTTCGGGCGTTTCTGGAACCCCGTGCCCAACCACCCCAGTCTGCGCAAGGGCGTGTATTTGTGGGGGTCGCTGCTTTCCTTTGGGCCGGTGTTGTTGCTTTCCCTAGCGGGTTTCTTTGTATTGCGCAGCCAGTGGGACAACCTGTTGCTGTTGTGGAGTTTTATCGGCTACTATACGCTGTTGCATATGGTCACCATCGGTTCCATACGTTACAGGTTGCCTTTGGAACCGTTGCTGCTGGCAATGGCTGCCGCCGTACTCGTGCGACTTGCGGAGTATGGGCGGAAGGCTTGGTCTGTACGCTCCCAATTCCCCGGACGGCCGTAGTGAAAAGAATGTTCATGGGAATTACCCGTTTCGGTCTGGCCGGGATTTGCATGGTCTATGCCTTGTGGGGGGTGGACTTTTCCGTGTTGGGCCAGGCCTTGGGACGGTTCGACCCGATTAAAATCGTCGGGCTGATTGCCTTCAGCGTTGTGGGCTATGTCGTGCTTGGCAATAGAATTCGTTTTTTGGCCTGTCAGCGGGTGACAACCTGGACAGGGATGAAGGCCTCGATTTTTGCGCTGGGGGTGAACAATATTTTTCCTGCCAAGCTGGGCGAGGCTGCCAAAGCCTTATATCTTGGACAATACTGCTCCATTGGAGCTGCCGGCGGCGTGGGTATTGTTTTTTGGGAGAGGTTTTTTGATCTGAATCTTCTACTTTTTCTTGGCTTGCTGACGACACTCTCCCTGCATTTGGAATTTGCGACCATTCCCTTTGCATTGGCAATCGGCATGGGCTGGATGTATGTGTATTGCCTGCTCCACCATCCGGGAGTGGTTCAGAGAATTCTGTTTTTTTTACCCTTGGGCAGACTGCGGCTGTTCATCGACGATGTGAACATCCATGTTTCAAGGGAGTTCAGCCTGGGATTTTTTTTGAAGCTGGCTGGGCTGACCAGCCTTGTCTGGTGTCAGTACGTACTTCAGGTAGGAGGAGGATTGGTCTGGATGGGGGAATTGCCTCTCACGCTTGGGCAGACTCTGGCTGTTTTTTCCATTTCTGCCGTGGGTATGGCTGTTCCGTCATCACCCGGCTCCATCGGAGTGTACGAGGCCAGTTTTATTTTTGCCCTGGGACTGTGCGGCATACCCAAGACTGACTCCCTGGCGGTGGCCCTGGTCATCCACATGATCCAGTATGTGCCCACGACTTTGATCAGCGGCATCATCCTCTGCGACAAACGAATTTTGCTTTCGGGCCTCTGGAAAAAGAAAGATCACGACATATCGGAGACATTATGAAACCTCTACCTGCCGTACTAACCATTGCAGGGTCGGATTCCGGCGGAGGTGCAGGCATTCAGGCCGACCTCAAGACATTCTCCATGCTGGGCACGTACGGTGCCAGCGTTATTACTGCACTGACTGCCCAGAATTCCCTGGGGGTGAGTGGCATTTCCGCACCAGAACCTGAGTTCGTTGCCCAGCAATTGCGGACTGTACTGGAGGACATCCCCGTAAGGGCGGCTAAGACCGGTATGCTGTTTTCCGAGGACATCATTCTGGAGTTGGACAGTGTGCTTGATGAATTTTCAGGTCGTTTGGAATTTCCTTTGGTCGTGGATCCTGTCTGCGTGGCCACCAGCGGCGATGCATTGCTCAAGCCAGATGCCCTGGGTGCGCTCAAGGAACGGATTATTCCCAGGGCCACGTTGCTTACGCCCAATCGGCAGGAAGCCGAGTTGCTCACTGGGCGCAAGATCGACCGCCGCGCGGACTGCTTTGATGCCATTTCCCGTTTGTTGGATTTGGGTGCAGGCGCGGTTCTGCTCAAGGGGGGACATTTTGACGACTCCCCAGCCATGACCGATTGGTTGGGGATGCCGGGATATGATCCCTTGCCAATGATTCAGCCGCGTGTGGAAACAAATAACACGCACGGCACGGGCTGTACTCTTTCGGCAGCCATTGCCGCGTTTCTGGCCAAAGACTGCGATATCATCGAGGCTGTGCGCAAGGCGCAGGAGTATTTAAATCTGGCGCTTCGTACGTCATTTGCTGTGGGGCATGGTAACGGGCCGGCCAACCACATGGCTCCGCTGCTGGTGCATCAGGGCACGGACCAGGCTTTTGTCCGTCTGGTCGATGCAGGGCACAGACTTTGTCGGATCCCTGGAGCCGCCAGGCTTGCTGGCCGCCTGGGTATGAATATGGCGGTGTCGCTTCCCGGCGGATGCCGACCGGAACATGTTGCCTCGTTGAGTGCGCCCATGGTGGCGTCTGCGGATGGCCGTCTGTTGTCGCCAGGATGTCCATCCATGGGTGCGGACAAACAGACTGCCAGAGCTCTTTTGGCGGTTCGCGAAATTTTTCATAATATTTTTTGGGGGGTAGCCATACAATGTTTTGTGGGGCAGGAAAATTCCGATTTGCATATGGAAGGTCTGCTTTCCCTCGAGGTCAATGCCGAAGATGTGATGCCCGGATCGATCAATGCCCACAATTTGGACGACCACTGGATAAGCAGCAATATGACTATGGATTGGAATCTGCATAAGGCCGTGGCGGATGCGAACCTGGAAAGGGCGCCACAGAGCGTGCGTGTGATCGGAGGGGCCGGCTGTCCGGATATTTTGTATTTTTTTGCGGAAAACGAAGATGCACTGCTGCTGATTTGTTCGCAAGTTTGCGGGGAATAGCCGATGTATTTCCACTACTCCCGTTGGCGTCGAGAGTGGACCCGTTCGTTAGTGTTTTTCTCCAAGGCTTGACATGGGGCGCAGGTCTGTGAAAAAGGCATTGCCTGCATCGTTCTTTGATTTGTGTAATTTTTTTTCTGTACAACATGCGAGAGTGGCGGAATTGGTAGACGCACTAGACTTAGGATCTAGCGGCCTAGCTGTGGGGGTTCGAGTCCCCCCTCTCGCACCAGAATATATATCAAGGACCTACGGGATGATGTGAATTTCGTTGGTCGGCAACATTTTTTCTACCCTATCTTCCAATAAGTAAAGAAGTGGCAGCAATTCTGCTGTCAACATGCCTATTTTTCAATGTTTTTGTTATGCAGTAGAAATGTTAACCTTAATAGCATTTTTCGGATTCATCCTGGTGCCGGGCTTCAATGCCAGACAGCATGACAGGAATGCCCCCGCCTATAAAAAGCGGAGTTTGTAACCAAAAGAACAAGGCCCCTGCTTAAAAGCAGAGGCCTTGAAGGAGCCTGAAATATTCAGGACACAAAAAACTATGATATTTCCTCCAGGCGCGTCAGGTCCTCGTAGCTTTCGCGTTGCCGGATAACTTTGGCCTGTGTTCCGTCCACCAGAACCTCAGCCGCCCTGGGGCGGGCATTGTATTGGGACGACATGGAAAATCCGTAGGCTCCAGCTGAAAATGCCGCCAAGTATTCTCCGGGTTCAATTGCAGGCAGTTCACGGTCTCTGGCCAGAAAATCTGTCGATTCGCAGATTCCCCCCACAATGTCCACGGAAAGCGGCTTGCGTCCATGTTCCACCACTTCTTCGATACGGTGGTAGGAGCCGTACAGGGAAGGGCGCACAAGGTCATTCATGGCTGCATCCACAATGACGAAATGTTTAAGCTCGGTTTTCTTATTGTACAACGCCTTGAAGACCAAAATGCCCGCATTACCTGCAATAACCCGCCCCGGCTCCAGGATAAGCGTCAAAGGCAGGCTTTTCAGCTTTTCTGTCAATGCCTTGCCGAATTCTTCGGGGTGAGGTGGCTCTTCCTCATTGTATTGGATGCCCAACCCTCCGCCGAGATCCAGGTATTTGATGGCGATACCGGCGTTTCGCAGCTCTTGATAAAAGGCAAGCACCTTGTCCAGGGCTTCCATGAAGGGTGCCAGGGAAGTGAGCTGCGATCCTATGTGGCAGTCGATCCCGGTCGGAATCAACGCCGGATGTGCATTGGCGAAACGGTATGCTTCAAGACTGACATCCATGGCCAGCCCAAACTTATTTTTTTTCATCCCCGTGGAAATATACGGATGCGTCTGAGGATCCACATCAGGATTTATTCGTACAGCCACATTGGCGGTTTTCCCGCAATCCTGGGCTACGCGGCCAATGGTCTGCATTTCTTCCAAGGATTCCACATTGAATTGCAGAATTTCGGCATTCAATGCCTGTCGAATCTGCTCTTCTGTCTTGGCTACACCGGAAAAGACAATGCGCTCTCCAGGGATTCCCGCCTTGAGTGCCCGGTACAATTCGCCGCCGGAAACAATGTCCACGCCTGCGCCCATTTCTCCCAGCAATTTCAGAATGTTCATGTTGCCGTTGGCCTTTGCGGAATAGCACGTCAGATGGCTCACATTGGAAAAGGCAGAGTCAAAAGCGCTGTAATGTCTGCGAAAGGTTGCTGTGCTGTAGACATACAATGGAGTGCCGTACTCTTGCGCAAGTTTTTCGACATCGACTTCTTCGGCCAGCAACCGACCGTGTTTGCGTTGAAAATGATTCATCACAGACTCCTTTGTATTATTGAAGCACCCCGGAATCTGCCGGGGGAAGGTTTTCCATGGAATTGACGCCAAGCATTCGAAATCTCAAAGATTCCTGTGGTGCAAGACCGCAGTAGCTGATTTGGATCGTGTCGCCAAGCATGCGGATACGTTCGTCGGAAAGGAAAAAAGCAACACGCTTTTCAGGAAGAAACGGGCAGGTGGGACAACCGTCCTGCTCCAGAAAAAGAACAAAATGATCAAGATTATCCGCGTTGCCTTGAATAATGGCCTTGAGCAACAAACAGTCCTTTTCGCGTTCAAAGCTTACTTTGGCGAACGTGAAGGCGTCCTGATCGTCTTGGGGTTCCGGCCAGGCCTTCATGCCACACCCCAAAACGGAAACCAAGCCAGCAAACAACAAAAACACGCTGAGCAGACGAAAGATGGGATTCATGATGCGTCCAATGATTTTTTCCATTCATGGATGAGATTCAACGCCTGTAACGGGGTCAACCCGTTTACGTCAAGGGCGTTCAATGCGCTCACCAAAGGGGGTTCCGTTTCAGTCTGTTTTGTTTCTTTTTGTGGTTTTGGCGCAAAACCTGGCAAAAGCGTCTGCCGGGCAATTACTGCAGCACTGGCATTGCGTGCGTCGCCTCTTGCCGCCTCGAGGTTGGCCAGTATTTCTTTGGCCCGGCGTACCACATTCTGTGGAACCCCAGCCAGTTTGGCGACTTCTATTCCGTAGCTCTGGTCTGCCGGACCTGGAACCATACGGCGCAAAAAAATAATATCGCCCTTGAATTCCTTGACAGCAATGTTGAAATTACGAATCTGGGGCAGCATTCCTTCCAACGCGGTCAACTCATGATAATGGGTGGCAAACAACGTGCGCAACCCATCGTATTTTCCAGCCAATTCTTCTGCCATGGCCCAGGCAAGAGCCAATCCGTCAAAAGTGCTGGTGCCGCGTCCTATTTCGTCCAGAATGATAAAACTCCGCCGGGTGGCCTGCCGCAGAATACGTGCGGCTTCCATCATTTCCACCATGAATGTGCTTTGCCCCCCAGCCAGATTGTCTGACGCACCCACGCGGGAGAATATACGGTCCACGAGACCTATGGACGCCTTGGCGGCAGGCACAAAGGAGCCTATTTGAGCCAGAAGACAGATGATTGCCGACTGGCGCAGAACCGTGGATTTGCCAGCCATGTTCGGCCCGGTGATAAGCTGGACCCGGGAGGCATCCCCCATGGCGAGGTCGTTGGGTACAAAGGTGGCCGCCCCCTGAACGGCTTCCACCACAGGGTGGCGTCCCCCTTTAATGGTCACGTCCAGGCCATCGTGCAGTTCCGGCCGTACCCAGTTGTGCTTGCGGGCTTTTTCCGCCAACCCCTGCCAGTAGTCAATCTGGGCAATAACATCAGCCATGTACATGAGCCTGGGACGAGCCGTACTGAAATTTTCACGTAATTGTTGAAACAGGTCGTACTCAAGTTGTTTGCGTTTCTCTGATGCGCCAAGCAGCCGATCCTCAAGTTCCTTAAGTTCCGGAGTGATGAAACGTTCGCAGTTGACCAATGTCTGACGGCGGATAAAATGCTCCGGAACCGTTGCCTGGACCGTTTTGGACAGTTCAAAGTAATAACCGAAGACACGATTGAAGCCCAATTTCAATTTGGGCAGCATATATTCGGCCCGCTCCCGCTCCAGAAGCCTTTGCAGCTTTTGCTCGCCATGTTCTGTCAGTTCCAGCATTTCATCAAGTTCGGCATTGAAGCCGGAACGGAACAAGCCGCCTTCCGTGATGCCCGGAGGAGGGGAGTCAACAAAAGAGACTGCCAGGAGATCGCATAAATCATCAAGCATGTCCCAATTCTGCAAGGCTTGGTTAATGGCGTGCGGTGGGGGGGGCGATTGGGACAATGGAGCCAGGAGTTGGGCGTGCAGGTCGGGCAGGCAGGCCAGGCTGCTACGCAAGGCAATGAAGTCCCGCGGGGTGGAACGATTCAAACTGATGCGCGTGGACAACCGTTCCAGATCATACACCGTGTCCAGGGATTTACGGACGGAGCCGCGCAAGCCGTCATTGTCATACAGCCATTGCACTGCATCCTGCGTACTGCTGATAGGCTTGAGTTCACGCCAAGGATGGCGCAGACGTGTTTCCAGCAGTCGGGCTCCCATGGGCGTAAGCGTGGCATTGATCACATGCAGCAAAGTTCCCCGTCCAGGGCGCCCGTCCAGGGTGCGGAAAATTTCCAGATTTCGTTCGGTGACTTCGTCCAGAATGCAAAATTTGCTCAAATTGAGAGGGCGGAAGTGCCCCAGATGCCCAGGGCTTTTTTTCTGCGTCTGTTGCACATATGCCAAAAGCGCACCACACGCACTTATGAGTTCGGGTTTTCCTTGCAGGTCCAGGGCGTCCAATCCTGCAACGGATTGAACTTTGAGAATGGCGGATTCGCCGAATCCGGGGTCAAAATAGGGTCGTGCCTGAAGAAAGGTCGCCTTGGATTTCAAATCGCTGAATTGCCTTGGTACGGACGATTCATTTGGGAGAAGAATTTCGCTGGCATCTATTTTTGCCAGCCATTGCCAGAGGAGAGCTTCGTTACGGTTGTCAAATCCGGTCCATTCACCGGTGGAAAAATCAATCCAGGCCAAAGCACCGCTCTGCCGCTCGGTGTTATACGTCAAAGCTGCCAGGTAGTTATGTTTCTGGGTTGTCAGGTTGGCATCTTCGACAACCGTTCCCGGCGTGAGTACACGGGTAACAGCGCGCTTGACCAATCCCTTGGCTTGCTTGGGATCTTCAATTTGGTCGCAGATGGCGACCTTGAAGCCTTTTTCCATCAACTGGGCCAGATAGGCTTCTGCAGCATGATGCGGAACGCCGCACATGGGAACGGCCGAGTCACTTTTCTTATCCCTGCTGGTCAGGGTGATATTCAAGGCCCGCGCCGCAATTTCCGCATCCTCGAAAAACATCTCGTAAAAATCGCCCATTCTGTAGAACAGCAGGCAGCCGGGATGCTCCTGCTTGATCTGCAGGTATTGTTCGAGCATGGGAGTCAATTTTGTCTGTGTTGGATTGGCTGATGACATGGCGATGTGAATACCCGATGCAGACGGAGTTTACCAGTGCCGAGTGACCACAGGATATGCAGAACGAAAATTCAAATGGAATGAAGAGGGAGGTCGGGGGAAGACCTCATTCAAAAAAAAGTTTCAGTCGCTCAGACGCATACGGAACCGGATACTGTGCCATGAACTGCATTTGGGGCAGATAAAAAAGGTCTGGTCCCATTTCAGACCGCATATACCGCAAACAAAACGTTTAACGTGGTGGGCACAGCCTATAAGGTAGTGAAGATGGTTTTCAAAGGTGGGAGAAAGGGTCTGCTCGTCCATGCTGTAGGACAGAAGTTCAAGACGGGCAGCCCAGAAGTCGGGGGAAAGCACCAACGTTTTTTCAAGTTCCAGCTTGCCTTCCTGAATTTGCCCACAAGCCAGCAAGAGAATCGCCGCGTAGTAATGCAGCAGAATATCATTGGGAAAATCATCGAGCAGGGAGACCAAGCTCCGTGCCTGTTCCGGGCTGCAGACACCGGTTTGAAAAGATTGTTTTTTGCCATGCTGCAAAAGCAGCTCGAAAAGCAAAAAACGCAGCGGTGGATCTATATGCGACAGGGCTTTTTCTAATGTTTTCCTGAGCCGATCTGCTGAACCGTCCAGGTCATGGACGAGA
This sequence comes from Desulfovibrionaceae bacterium, assembly GCA_963665185.2. Classification (GTDB taxonomy): domain Bacteria; phylum Desulfobacterota; class Desulfovibrionia; order Desulfovibrionales; family Desulfovibrionaceae. Next base: position 105,778 of record CAXXPO010000026.1, read on the forward strand.
AACTGCGACCAGGCTTCAATGGAAGCAGGATAGACTGCGACAGCTTTTTTCAAGAGCCTTTTGGCTGCAGAAATTTCCCCGATGCTTTTTTTCCCCTTTGCCAAAAGCACCAGATAGTGGGCTTGTCTTTGTTCATACCCGAGATGTCCACACAGGTCGGCAGCTTTGGCGTAGTCACCGGTTTCCGCTGTCAGCTGACTGAGCTCCTTGATGATAATAGGATCATCGCCGGAAATGGTTCTGGCCTGTTCCAGGGCGTTTAAAGCACGATCCATGAGGCCGGCACGACGGAAGTCACGACCCAGTTCGAATATAGCCTTGACTTTTATGTCTCGGGGCAACCCGGGGCGGGCAATGAGGTTATTTCGGATATGAACAGCGCGTTCAATTTCTCCCTTGGATCTATAAAGATTCCCCAAGGCGAGATAAATTTCCACAGCATCGGGGTTGTTTTTGATGACATGGCTGAGTTCACCAATGGCCGCTTGTGTGTCCATGGAAAACGATGATGCGCCTTCTTCCGTGGGGGAGAGTTCAAGAGGGGTATGTTTGGTCAATGTCTTTTTCAGCCATTCCCATGAACCCATAGTCACTACCTCTCCGGGTGGGAACACAATCCCACCCGGAAATCATGTTGTAAACGTGTCAGCGAGGTGTTCCACACATTCGAAACTTAATTTCCTTCTGGAACCGGAGAGTCCTGAACCTCATGCGGCTTGGTAGCGTATTTGTTTTCTTCAAGGGGAAGGGTGCGCAAGGTGTTCACTTCTGTTTCCAGTTCGGCAATGCGATTTTTACATTTACGAAGTTGCCCGCCGGTGCGAAGCTTGTCCACAAAAAAATACATGGTGGAAAATACCGAGCCGATCAAAAAGGCTCCAAGAATAAGAAGATACGTGGGAATTGCAGCTGTCTTCCAACTTTTGCCAAGCAGTTCAAACTTCAGTTCGAGGGCTTGGTTGAACACTGCGGTGTTTTGAATGAAGAACACCAGAGCGACAAAAAAGCAGATTGCCAGCAGGAGGACCTTGATGAAACGCATGGAAGTCTCCTTGTTACGAGGTTGCGTCATGAAATATGGGTTTCAGCCTGTTGTATGTTGAATGGAGATGTTCCGGGATAACGTGGGTCTCCCCGAAAACCGCCATAAACGAAGCATCGCCGTTCCATCGGGGAACGATTTGAAAATGAAGATGTGCGGCAATTCCCGCACCAGCTGCAGCTCCCAAATTGAGTCCTGCATTGATGCCGTCCGGGGAGAACGCTTTGCCTAGGACGTCAACGCTGATCCGAAGAAAATCCATGACTTCATGACTTTCATCGGGGGTAAGCTCTGTCAGGCAACAGACATGACGATACGGAACAACCATGAGATGGGCGTTGTTGTAGGGAAACCTGTTCATGATCACATAACAGGTCGTCCCTCTGGTTAGAATAAGGCGCTCCTCATCTTCCTCTGTATGTTCCGGTATGCAGAATACACATTCATCCGGTTTGGGACCAAGAATATATTGCAGTCTCCAGGGGGCCCAAAGCACGTCCATATACTTATGCAAACCTTTCGTACACCGCAGGGGGTACATTTTTTTGAGGGATTGTTATCGAAAGGATACCGTAGAAAAAAATCCAGGTTCCCAAAACAAGGGCATCCCTATCTATTCGGAGCGGCATAGCCACCTCGAGTAAAATTCCAGCGCCCTTGCACCACGTCAGTCGTGAAGAATGTTTGGATGAATTCGTTGGATGTCCGACTTTCGAGCTGGAAAAGAATTGGAAACAGGCTTGGCACAATACAATTCTGTTTTTTGAATGTTTTCATGGGGCTGCAAAATTCATCAGATGCAGATAGAAAACTTTGCTGCCCCCACAACATCCCAAACTGGCGTAATGACCTGCGCGCTTCCTGTAGGCATGTTCCGTCGTTAATGTCGACGCCAGTTGTGGAACTGATCCCGCCCATAAAAATCCCCATACCGAATAAAGCGTGTTTTCTTGTACACGCACAGAGCATCCAGGGCAAGACGCTAGATGGATGAATGACGGTTTTATAGGAATTCGGCTGTGCCTCGACAAATACGAATGAAGTGGGATGGTTATAAACTGACTGAGCGGGATGGATTCCAAGAGCACAGGAGCCGGTGCAGTTCGCCATGCTCCAGGCGTTGGCAAGGCCCTGGAAGAGCCGGGAGAAAGCATTGCCTGGAAAGCTTTGAAAAAGAGCCTTGGGCAGTAGGGCATGACGTACACTGTTCGTTTCCGTTCCAGGGCGGTGAAGCAGATACGCAAGCTCACTGCCGATGTGTTGCGACGGATTGTTCCCCATATTGATGCCCTGGCGGAAGAACCGTTCCCGCCAGGATGGAAGAAACTCACGAACCAGGACGAACTGTACCGGGTGCGCGTGGGTGACTATCGCATTGTGTACCAGCATAACGGCGAGGAGTTGCTTGTTCTGGTGGTGCTTGTGGGGCGGCGCAAGGAGATGTCACCGTAAAGGTTGCCGCTGCAGATGAAGCCGATGTCCAGATCAAAAACAATATCCCCCACGATGTCCCTGGGAAAAAAGTGGTGAGGCCGTCTTGCCGACGCGGGATGGCCAAAGAAGCCGTAGAAAGAAAGCGAATATCCGACAGGCCCGTGAGTCTGTTGTGGTGGGGCAGGCCTGTTGCAGGTATGAGCCAAGGCTATCAGACGGGAACTCTTTTATTGTCGGTTGGCCGGTGCGTCTGATGCACAAAATACATTGGGGGCAGCATAAAAAAGAGGCCAGCCATTTTTATGGTCGACCTCCAAGAATTTACAATGCTTTGCCGAGGTGTCCTTTCTGCGTCCTCGGATACGCCAACCGCCTTTTGGGGGCATTTTGTCCTATTTCTTTTGTACTGTGGCAATCCTGGCCCGAACCGGGATATTGGATGAATGCAGGCCCGGGGTTTGTCCATGCAGGTCGAATTTCAGTTGCACTTCCGGTCGGAAGATGAGGGTGTGGGTTGATCCGCCAAAGTGGAACATGCCGAGCTGGTCGCCTTTCTGGACATGCTGTCCTTCGTACACGGTGATCTCGTTGGACGAAACTTCTGCCATGCCGACAAACATCACGCACATCAAACCAATGTTCGGGTTGTCGGCCTGGATGAAGACCAACGCCCTGGTGGCAACGTGCGTGATATACCCTTGCGATTCATTGGGACCAGCCGGATCGAATCCCTGGGAAAGGGCTTCCGCATAATATGATCCGTCCACCAGCTTGGTTTTTACGATCTTGCCGCTTACAGGGCTATGCCAGCGGTGGTAGCTGAGGGCACTCAAAAAGGCCTGATAAATGGTTCCGCCCACGAATTGGTCCACCAGAGGGTCATTGTCCAGCATGTGGGAGAGGGAATAGGGCTGCCCCTTGATCCAGAACTTGTCGCGAAGCTGGACATTGGTAGCCAGCTTGTACGGAGCCGATTCACAGGAATTGGCAATGACGCTGTCGTCATTGGGGCTTGCTACCGGGCGGCGTCCTTCGCGAAAGGTGCGTGTGAAGAAGTCGTCCCACGACGTGAAGCCATAGTGAGGCAACTTGGGATCGCAAATAAAGTCCTGCACAAAGGTCGGCATAGCTTTCTGCGCATCCTTGCCGAACCACCCCGTGAGCGGATCTTTGCTTAGAACGTAACGGGAGTCCGGCGAGTTCAGAAAGACCGCCCATTGGGTCAAAATTTTCTTCAACTGGTGATTCACCTTAGGATTCAAAAAGGCGGTGACGCCGGCCGGAGTCCCCATGGGCCAGTTCAGGATGGCGTTGAGTGGAAAGCCGACCAGCCCTGTTTTGTTGAATTCTGGCGCTTGCGTCAGAATATGGTTCATAATCTGAAGCATGTGTTTGTAATCCCGCACTTGCGGAGCGCCTGTGGGGTCCTCCTGAAAGAGTGGTTTGTCCGGAATCTGTTCAAACATCTGGGTGAAAAGTTGGTACAACTCCGGATCGTTTTCGATCAGTTCCTTGAATTCTCGGACCACGGGTGACAACTGGGTTTTGTCGCCCTGGGCATCTGCCTCCCGGATGACTTTCGCGCACCATGCGGCCAGCTCCTTTTGGTCGGAAGGAAGCTGCTTTCCCACCAGATAAGGGGCGGATTGCACCTCTGTCTTTGCCTGGGCCAGCAGCTCCCCGGAAAAGAGCAAGGCAGAAAGAAAGACTGCGATGACGACGGAAAATGTCCTTTGCATGTTCATCTGAGGTCTCCATTTTTTAGAGGACTACCAAGCTCGCTTTTGGAGGCACTTTACGGATAAAATGCCGTGGAACTTCTGTCATGCCAAGAATGGTGTGCTTGTTTTCACACTTTTCGGATGCTGCAGGGAGGTTGTTCTTTATAGCCAGCCCGGTAATAAAGGGCAATGTATTCTCATTAATTGAAGCGGATGTTTGCCAACCTCAGACTTGAAAACGAAACCCAGAAGGACGTCTTCGCAAACAGACAATGAACAAGGGATGGTTTGCAGAGCAAGGGGCCGTTTGCCTCAGTAAAATAGATAACTTGTCGAAATATAAAGGAAATTGTCGTGATACTGGCCAGGTATTCCCGGTGGTGTGAGTTTGGGGAACCGTGAGGCTCCCCAAACTCGATTTTGAGGACATTCTTCGATTCAGGGAAGCTTCTTCTCCACCATGAGCTCGCGGTCAGTGATCGTCACGGTCAGCCCCTGGTCGGCCCAGCGGGTGGCTCCGTCGAGGCTCTCGCCCGCGCTTCCCATTTCTCCGGCAATGATGTCATGCACGCGCTGGGCGTATTCCTGCTTGAACACCAGATCGAAACCATAAAAGACCTGGCTTTCGAAACGCAGGAAGATGGACAGCAGCGGCACGTCGTCCAGGTGCAGGTCCAGGTTGCCCTTGCCTTCCATGAAGATGATGGCCGAGGGGCCGCTCTTGTAGATGCTCTTGAGCCCTTTCTCTGTCAGCCCCAGGTCGGGCAGGTCGGCCCTTGTCGTTCCCCAGGCGATGTTGCGGAACCCGTCCTGATAACGGGAGGCGCAACACCCCTGATCCGCCGCCGCAACCAGCACCATGGCGGCTGCGACAATACCGAGAAGCGTCTTGCGTACCATGTTCATCGGGCACTCTCCGGAAGATAGGAGTAGTCGATCCTGCCCGAGATATCCACGGCACGGGCAAGATAGCCGTAGCTAACCATAAGGTCACGCTGCCGGTTCAGGCGTTCCAGGGGTTCCGCGGGTTGCAGCTCCCTCAGGGCGCAGATCATGCAGACGTCTTCGTCAACCTTCGTGTATTTCGGAAGGTGTTTGCGGGCGCGGGTCTCATGCTGTTCAATGAACTCAAAGGACTTCACCAGACCGGTGAGGACCTTGCGGACCGTGTCGCCGTTTTCGGCGAGGTAGTCGTCACTGAAGTAAAGCCCGGTAAATACCCAGTTGGGCACGATATCGTGAAAAGAAACCAAGATCCGACTGGCACCATGCGACTCCAGCATGGCAGCGAGAGGGTCTCAGACAATGAAGGCGTCCAGCCCCCCGGAACGCAGGGCAGCCTCATGCTGCATGGGGTTGTCCGGACGTCCGCCCCACAGGGGCCGGATATCGTCCATGTCATACCCGCCGAGCGCCGCTGCATGACGCAGCATTGTCTTGGAGTTGATGCTTCCGCTGGTTGCCACACGCAGCCCCTTGATGTCCTTGAGGGTCTGATACTTGGTATCCTTGCCCACATGGATGCCGCACTTGGTGCCGGGATGGGCATGCCCCAGCCAGCTCACCACGGTGATGGGAACCTTTTTTTCCGTAAGCTTGCACAACGAGGCCAGGGAAATGGGTCCGCAGGTCGCGTCGCCGCGAAGCACGGCCGCCAGGATGTTCTGCTCGCCCCGGATGTTGACCAGTTCCACATTGACACCGGCCTCGCGGAAAAAGCCTTCCTCCACCCCCACATAGAACGGCAGGTCGTCGATATCCCTTCCGTAGACGAGCTTGACCGTGGGAAGCCCGCTCTGGTCCGCATCGTCCTTGGCCTGGGCCAGCGCCGCCCCCAAAAGCAGGACCGCGGCAAGGCACAGGGCAAGGCCATGCTTGCACACTAAACGCATAGACACCTCACTTTGAAGATTACGGACGACGCGCCGGGAAAGGCCGAAAAAGGCCGGAAACCCGGATCATGCGCCGCCCAGGGATGTTTCCTCGTGCCAGGCCAGTACGCGGCGCTGGACGGCCCGCGCGATGCGGTCCAGGGAAAAGCCGAGCAGCGAAAGGACCAGGATTCCGGCGAAAACCCGTTCCGTGTCAAAGGTCCGCTGCGCGTCGATGACGAAAAATCCGATGCCCGAATCGCTGGAGAGCATTTCTACCCCCACCAGGGACATCATGGACAGGGCCGTGGAAATGCGCAGCCCGGTCATGATGGTGGGCATGGCCGCGGGAATGAGCACCCGCGTCCAGAGCTGGCGCCCGTTGGCCCCCAGGGAACGGGCGGCGTCGATGAGCTTGGCGTCCACCCCCTTGATGCCCGCGATGGTGTTCAGGGCGATGGGAAAGAAGCAGGATTTGAAGATGATCATGATCTTGGACGTGTCGCCGATGCCGAACCAGAGAAAGAATATCGGGATCAGGGCAAAGGTGGACAGGGGGCGGATCAGTTCGATGAGCGGGTCGAAAAAGTTCTCCACCGCCTTGGACCAGGCAATGAGCAGCCCCAGGGAAACCCCGGCCACGGCGGCCATGCCATAGCCGAACATGGCCCGGAACATGCTCACCCCCACGTGCTGCAACAGTTCGCCGGAAACCAGCACGCCGTACAGGGTTTGCAGCACCTCGGTGGGGACGGGCAGAAACCAGCGCGGCACCCATTCCATGCGGGCCACCAGCTCCCACACGGCCAGCAGCAGCAAGGGCGAGATCGTCTTTTGCAGGTTGTACCCGGCCAGCCTGCGCCGCATCCTTTCCGTCCAGGAAGACAGGGATACCGCAACCTCGATTTTCCGACCCTTGCCAATGGATTCGCTCAGACTTCCGTCCATACCATCTCCCTCAATGTCTGTTCGTATTCGCGGAACTTCGGCGCGGTCACCATTTCGCGTGTCCTCGGGCGCGGCAGGCCGATGTCCAGCGTGGCCTTGATCCGCCCGGGCCGCTTGCTCATGACCACGACCCGGTCGGCCAGATACACGGCCTCCACAATGCTGTGCGTGACGAACAGCACCGTGCAGGTGGTTTCCTGCCAGATGCGCAGAAGCTCGGCCTGGAGGCTCTCGCGGGTCAGGGCGTCGAGCGCGCCGAACGGTTCGTCCATGAGCAGGACCCTGGGGTCGTTGGCCAGGGCGCGGGCAATGGCCACCCGCTGCTTCATGCCTCCGGAAAGCTCGTGGGGGTAGCGGTCCTCGAACCCTTCCAGCCCCACCAGCCGGATGAAACGGTTGCTCAGCTCGGCCAGCGTGATCTTGCCTAGCCCGCGCAACTCGGGGCCGAACTCCACGTTCTGGCGCACGGTCTTCCAGGGAAAGAGCAGATATTCCTGAAACACCACGCCGCATCGGGTGTCGGGTCCCCGTACCGGATCATCCTCCACCCGCAGTTCGCCGGACGTGGGGTCCACCAACCCGGCCACCATCATCATGAAGGTGGATTTGCCGCAGCCCGACGGCCCCAGCACGGCCACGAACTCACGCGGCGCAATGTCCAGGTTGAAGTCCAGGACCGCCGGAATCTCCTCGTTCTTGGAATTGCGGAAAATCTTGCAGACGTTCCTGGCCCGGATCACGGGAGGCACGGGCATGTCCGCGCCGCCCTGAGCGACCGGGCCGTTCATGCCGCCCCCTTGCGCCTGCGCGCCTTGAGGGTGCACACCTGCTCCATGAAGCCTTCCACCCGCACCTTGAGCTGCCCCACGTCCTGGGTGGAGTAGTCCGTGGATACGTGCAGGAAGGGCAGCCCCAGCTTGTCCCGCACCAGCTCGCGCACCCGGTAGGACTCGATCTCAAAGGGCTGGCAGAACTGCCAGGCCAGATCGACCACGCCGTCCACCTGAAAATCGTTGGCCAGTCGTTCCAGGTCCACGAAACGCTGGGTATTGGGCGTCATGCAGGCACAGGTCACACGCAGGTAGCGCTCGGCAATGGCGTCCAGGGGAGCGGTGGCCGCAAGCTCCTCGTCGATGAGATCCTCGACGCGGGTCACGCCGCCGCAGCCTTCCTGGCAGACGACCACGCCTCCGGCCTCCTCCACCAGACGCAGAACCTTGTCGCACCCCAGGCTGCTGCCCAGGCCGGTCCAGAGAATCCTGGGCCGGTCCGAGTCGCAGGCCGGACGGTTGGTCCGGTTGCGCTCCTCCAGCTCCTCGGCGAACTCGCTCAGAAGCCGAAGGTACTCGTCATGGTCCACGTAGTATTTCAGCTTGGTGATGATCCCGGTGAAATCCAGCCCCATGATGGGCGGCGGACAGTGCATTCCGGCGTTGTAGATGCGCATCTTGAGCCTGCGTTCCTCGTTGCCCATGCGGATGGCCCGGCGCAGGTCGTCGTCGGTGATCTTCACGCCCAATTGTTCCTCGATAAAGGTCCGGGCCTTGGTCACTTCGGCCTTCCAATGGACCAGGGCCTCGGGGTCCTCGGGTTTCTGGGGCAGGTCCATGACCAGCAGCGGGGTATAGCGCCCCAGCAGCTCGTACATTTTCTTGCGCCCGTCGCAGGTGGTCTCGGACACAATGCAGTCGGCCAGGGGAAAGAGCGGGCAGGTGCCGGAAACCGCACGGCCGAAGGTCGCCTTGACCTTGGGACACTGGTCCACGGAAAGTATTTCCTCGGCCTTGGCAATGGGCTGCTGGGTTGTGCCGCACAGGCCCACGGGAATGGCCTTCGCCGCCAGGATCAGTTCGGTCGGGCTGTAGGAGCAGAGCGATCCCACAACCTTTCTGCCCTCGTCCTTGGCCATTTCCAGGGCCAGGGCAATGTCGGTCCGCACGTCCTGGATGGTCTGCTGTACTTTGAAATCCATATTTTTTCTCCTTCCTGTCCGCGCCCCACAGCCCGCGCCTTACCGGTCGCGTTCCGCCAGCACCGCCGCGCCGAGCGCCCCGATGATCTGGGGGTCCACCGGCAGGGGAACAAGGGTCACCTCAAGATAGTTTTCGATTTCGCGGGCCAGGGCCATGTTCTTGGCCACCCCGCCCACAAAGGCCACGGGCGGACGCACCCCGACGCGCCGAGCCATGGCCCCCACGCGTCGGGCAAAGGCTCGGTTGAGTCCGGCAATGACGTTTTCCCTCGCCTCTCCCGAGGCCAGCAGGGAGATGATCTCGGATTCGGCAAAGACCGCGCACATGCTGTTGATCTCGCAGGGAGCCTGCGCCCCGGCCGCGATATCGCCCAGTCCGGCCAGCTCCACCTCCATGGCCCGGGCCGCGACTTCCAGAAAACGGCCCGTCCCTGCGGCGCACTTGTCGTTCATCATGAAGTCGATCATGCTGCCGTCTTCATCGAGCCGGATGACCTTGCTGTCCTGGCCGCCGATGTCGATGACCGTGCGGACCCCGGGGTCCAGAAAATGAACCCCCATGGCGTGGCAGCTCAGTTCCGTAAGGGTGGCGTCGGCAAACGGCATGGACACGCGGCCGTATCCGGTTCCCACGATCCGGGAAATGTCGCTCTCGGCCCTGTTCACGAAGCGCAATGCGTCTTCGAGAACCTTCCGTCCGGCCTGGCCGGGACTGGCTCCCGTGTCCCGCACCGCGCTGGCGAGAATCGCTCCATCCTCCAGAGCCACCACCTTGCTGGTGCGCGAACCAACATCAATGCCTATGAACACGAACTGCTCCTGGTATGTTCTCTTGAAAAATAAAAATGTACTGGAATATGAGGGAGAAGCTACTCATAAACATACTCAATGAGTCAAATCGAATGATTAAATGAGAATTCGACCGCTCTACTTGTTTTTCTGATATGCTTTAGAAAGCATATACACCTTTAGGAAGACGAATAGAGGAACTCACGCAACATAGGCTTTTCCAGAACGATGCTGCCACGCCTTCTTTTCCATTGAGAAATTTGATTTGGGTGTTCGCTGTACTTGTCGGAACGCTCGGAAAGAGTGTGATCCACGGACAGGGCATTCAGGCAACCCAGGCTTGAATTCAGCGGCAAATTTTCTTTTCGTCTTGGACATGAAATGCCTCCTTGCGACATTTTATGTCCACCTTTGCGGTGGGGTCCTTTTTTTCCGGGACCATTTTTGAATCCGATTGAATACAAAACTTGCGTTCCGTCGCGATCAATTCCATTTTGTATTCGCTTGAGCGCATGACATCAGAGGACAACCGGCTGCCCGGACGTGCATCACCCGTCCGGGCAAGTAGCCGGCTTGGGTTGACGAGTAGTTTTATTAATGATATCAATAATCAAAATCATCAGTCGCAGGCGGCGACCGCAGACTGAAATGCAAAATAAAGGCAGCCAACCGGAATTTAGGGGAATACAAGGACAGCCGCATGTACATTGAAGACAATTCTGTAATCATGGTTGAGCGGAACACTTCCTTGGTGGAAAAGTATGAAAAATACCTTTCGGCCATGAGCCATCGTTTCAACAAGGAAAGCCTGCCACAGAACGGAAGCGCGTCCCACTCGCTGTGGAAGGTCGCCCCCCATTCGGGAGGGGGATTCGTCGAGGCCATCAAGCTGCACTCGGGATTGAACATCGGCATGTGCGCCTATTCATTGAACGAGTCCCTTTATGGTGAAGCCTGCTACGGAACAAATGATTCGTACCAGTTCTGCCTGCTTCTTTCCGGCCACTTCATATTGGGGTCCTCTGGAAAACGGGGCGGAGAGACGGTCCGCGGCGGCGACCTGTGGTTGGGGCAGGGACCGTTGGAAAAAATGGGATACACCCAGTTGGCGGGGGTTCTGGTGAAAGGGTACTCAATCGAGATGCCCCAGAGCATGGTCGATTCCTGGCTGGGGGGGGGCTCCCACAGCCTGAGCAGGCGGCTGGAACTCCATATCAAGGGGGACCACGGGAAGTTCTCCCCATGCCTCTGCGGAATACGTCCTCTTGCAAGGTCGATTAACGCCTCCCACCCCTTGATGCAGCTTTCACACCGTCTGTATTTGATGCAGCGGAACACCATCTACGACCACCTGCGGTTCGAGGCGCTTGTCCTCGACATCCTTGCCGAACTGTTGACCGTGGATTCCCCCCTCCAGACCAGGTCGTCCGAGGACCGCTCCCGGCGGCAGAAAGCAGTGGACGATACGCTGGACATCCTGAATGACGAATGGGCCTCGCCTCCGACGATTTTGTCCCTGGCACGCAGGGTGGGTGTGAACGAATGCTACCTGAAGACGGATTTCCGTAGGCAGACAGGCCTTTCCATCGGCGCGTATGTGCGCAAACTGCGCATGGAAAAGGCATTGGAATTTATTGAATCGGGGCAATTCTCCATTCTCCAGGTGGCGCTTTACGTGGGGTATTCCAACCCCAGCCATTTCAGCGAGGCGTTCAAACGCTACCATGGTCGTCTGCCCTCGTTCTACACGAGAAAAAAAAGGTCCCTCCGCCATCCGGATTCGGCCATGGGGAGACAGCACTGCCCGGTGCGTTGAATCACGGTCCTTTATTCAGATACGCCCATTCCGTTTCCGAAGAAATTTTTACGTTTCGCGGAATCCTTTCTACCGATCAGGGGAGAACCTCGCCGCAAAACCCCGCAATATCCCCGCACGACCACGTTGTTGCAACCATATTGCCGCCGCCTGTCCCGCCCTTTCCGGGGCTTGATGCAGACCAGAAAAATGCAGAGCGACAGGCTGGCATAAAGCGAGGAATCGAATGACCACACAACCGCGAACCTGCCGGATTTCAACTTCGCAGGAAAGTCCGCCCGCAGCCGGCAGCCGCCCGGAGGGGCGGGATGCCGCAGGCGTCTGGGCGCTCATGGCGCCGGTAAAGAAAAACATTTTCCTGGCTATTCTGACGGCCGCCCTGAGCGCGGTGGCGGGGATAGGGGCCGTCGCATCCCTTGCCCTGGTCGTCAGCGAGCTGATGCAGTCTTCTCCCCGTCCCTGGGGGTGGGTGTTGTTGGCCGGAGGGCTGACCACCATCAGCTTTTTCCTGCGTATACAGGCCTTCACCATTTCCCACCTTGCGGCCTTCCGGCTTGAGACCATTCTGCGCACGAAAATGACGGAACACCTGGCCCGCATTCCCCTGGGGTATCTTCTTCTCAACGGGGCCGGCACCATCACCAAGGTTGTCCAGGACGACGTTAAAAGCCTGCACGCCTTTGTGGCGGACAGCACGCCCCTTTTGGGCCGGAGCATCGCCACCCCCGTGGTCACGCTGGGGCTTCTCCTGGTCATTGACTGGCGGCTGGCTCTAGTGGCCCTGTCCGTGCTCGCCTTCGGGGCACTGGCCATGCGATTGGCCATGCGCGATCACAAACAGATGCAGAGCCGCTATGAAGGGGAACGGGCCAGAATCACCAGCGCTGTGGTCGAATTTGTCCAGGCCATGCCCGTGGTCCGCACGTTCGACGGGGGGGCCTCCTCATTCGGCCGATACCAGTCGGCCCTCGACGGATTCCGGGAAATCATGGCCCAATGGCTGAAGGTGTCGGGAACCAGCGCAAAAATCAGCATTGTGGTCCTGTCTCCTCTCCCCACCCTGCTCATGCTCACACTCGCCGGGCTTTTGCTTTTTACCGGAGGAAGCCTGGATTTTCCCTCCTGGTGCGCGATACTGCTGCTGGGCACCGGCATGGCCGAATCCCTCATGCCGCTGATGTGGCTCAATTTCTTCATCCGCAAGGCCAACAGCAGCGCCGAGCGCATCCATGACATGCTGGCAGTTCCGGCGCTGCCTGTAACCGTCCGCCCGGAAACGCCGGAAGACGGCTCCGTATGTTTTGACGGTGTCAGCTTCGCCTACGCAGGCAGGGATGCCGATGCCCTGTGCGACATCAGTTTCCAGGTTCCTGCGGGAACCATCACCGCACTTGTCGGTCCCTCGGGTGCGGGAAAAAGTACCGTGGCCCGCATGATCCCCCGTTTTTGGGATGTTCGTTCCGGGGCTGTCCGCGTGGGGGGGCAGGATGTGCGCGACATCCTGCCGGATGTTCTCATGCGGCATGTGGCGTTCGTCTTTCAGGACACGTTTCTGTTCCAGGACACCATTGCCGCCAACATCCGCATGGGAAATCCCGACGCTTCCATGGCCGAAGTGGAGGCGGCCGCACGCGCGGCCCAGGCCCATGATTTCATCCAGGCCCTGCCCAAGGGGTATCTGACCATGGCGGGGGAGCGCGGCACCCAGCTTTCCGGCGGCCAGCGACAACGCATAACGATTGCCAGGGCCATCCTGCAGGACTGCCCCATCGTGGTCCTGGACGAGGCCACGGCCTTTGCCGATCCGGAAAACGAAGCCGCCCTCATCGAGGCCCTTGCCAACCTGATGCGGGGCCGCACCGTGATCATCATAGCCCATCGTCTCTCCACCATCCGGGATGCCGATCAGATCGTCGTCCTGGATCAGGGACGGGTCGCGGAAAAGGGCCGCCACGACGCCCTGGTCTCCGTCGGCGGCGTGTACGCCCGGCTGTGGAACAGCCACCGGCAGGCGCAGGACTGGACGCTCGGAAAACGGATTGAGAATATCCCTTCCTAGGAGGAACGCATATGGATACGACACACAGCACGCACCGCCCACCATCTTTGGCGACCACCTGGAAACGGATGCAGCTCGCGAGCGGAACACAGGCACCCCGGCTGCGCCAGAGCATGCTTTGTTCCGTGCTTTCCTCTACCGCGCAGGGGCTGGCCTTCGCGTGTTTTTATCCCCTGCTGGCTGCCAGCCTGGAAACGCCGCAGAACACGGAAAGGCTGGTGTTCTGGGGCACTGTTCTGGCTTTGCTGACCCTTGCCGACGGCCTGCTGAACTGGAAGTCCAAGTCCTTCGACTATTCCGAGATTCTGGCGAAGGTGACGCACGACCTTCGTGTGGATCTGGGCAACCAGCTGCGCCGCATGCCCCTGGAGATTCTTTACCGGCGGCGTACCGGGGATCTTTCCGCCGTGCTGGCTGGCAACGTGGATGAAGTGGTCACGCCGATGGGGATGATTTCCTCCGCCTTTATCGGCTGCCTTGTTCCCCCGGCCGTGACCATGCTCGCCACCCTGTTCGTCGACTGGCGTCTGGCGCTGGCCATGGCCTGCATCTTTCCGTGCGCCATTCCTTTGTACTATTGGCGGCGGCGTTCTTCGTCCCGCAGCATGCGCCTGCTTGCCGATGCCCATGCGAGGACCTCCTCCGAACTTCTGGAATACGCCCAGGGTCTGGCCGTTCTCCGCGCCACCAACCAGGTCGGGGCAAAGGCGGTCCGGCTTCAGGAGGCGATCCGGAATCTGCAGATGGTCCAGAAAAAGGAGCAATTGCGGGTGATCTGGCCCGGATTGGCGTATTCCTCCGTTGTCCAGATCGGCCTGGTCCTGGTGCTGACGCTCGGCGTATGGTTTCTGTTGGCCGGCAGCCTGGATCTGGCCGTGCTTGCCGCCCTGCTGGTGGTGGTCGTCCGTTTCATCGAGCCGTTGGCATTGGTGTTCGGCATCAGCCCGGTATTCGACTACATGGAGGCGGGATTCGAGCGGGTCGAAGCGCTGCTTGCGGTGAAGCCGCTGCCTGTGGCCATGCCCTCCGGAGATGCCACGGCCTTTGACCTCGTCTTTGAAAACGTGACCTTCGGCTATGCCGAAAGCGCACGCACTGTGCTGCACGACGTCAGCTTCTCGCTTCCCGAACGATCCCTGACCGCCCTGGTCGGACCTTCCGGTTCGGGAAAGACCACGGTTACGCGCATGATCATGCGCTATGCCGACCCCCTGTCCGGGCAGGTTAGGATCGGCGGAGTGGATGTCCGCGCCATGGAGCCGGAGGACCTGATGCGACATGTTTCGGTCGTCTTTCAGGATGTCTACCTTTTTGACGACACCATTTTCGCCAACATCCGCATGGGGCGGCCCGGGGCCACGGACGAGGAGGTGGAGCGGGCCGCCCGGGCCGCGTATTGCCATGAGTTCATTTCGCGCCTGCCTCAGGGCTACCAGACGCGGGTGGGCGACATCGGCGGCTGCCTTTCCGGTGGGGAGCGTCAGCGCATCAGCATTGCACGGGCAATCCTCAAGGACGCTCCCATCGTCATCCTGGACGAACCCACAGCGGCCCTGGACACGGAAAGCGAGGTGGCGGTGCAGCAGGCCATCGACGCCCTGGTCCGGGACAGGACGGTCATCGTCATTGCCCATCGCCTGTCCACCGTGGTGGGGGCGGATGCCGTCCTTGTCTTTGAAGACGGACGTATTGTTGAAAAGGGAACCCACTCCGAACTCCTGACGGCGCAAGGTCGCTACAGGGCGATGTGGGATGCACAGCAGGCAACCAAAAATCTGCATGGTGCGTGATATGTTTCGCCCATGAAGCGTTTGCAATATGCTTTCCGGACGGAGCGGTATCCTTCGTCCGGAAAAGCGGACGTCGGCAATCCACCCAGCCCTTGTTTTCAGCCCCGTCCTGTCGCATTCCAGCGCATCTCCATCAGTTTTCTACCGCGTTCTTCCGCGACGTGCTTTTTGCGCGAGCGCTGTTCTTGTTTTGAAAGCAGCGGCGTGAAGGAAGAAACCACAGAATAAGACAAGTAATTTCCCGAACGGGGCATTTGGGTTTCCCGATTCGGGGAGACGTTTCAGGTGAAGCACACTAGGTGCGATTGAAAATCATTATTATAAAGTGAGGATGATGTATGCTGCACAGGTTTCTTGAATCATTCACAAAAGGAAGAGGGCTCTTGTCCACCGCGCGGGTGGCTTCGGCGTGCGGAGCATTGTTTCTCTTCGCAGCACTTGCCACGGACGGTTTTGCCAAGGATGCCTACGAGGACATCGAAGCAGATACGGTGCGTCTCGACACGGTCAAGGTCACGGCAAACAAGATGGAGGAAAATCTCAAGGACGTACCCCAAAGCATCACCGTACTTGGAGAGGTGGAACTGGAGGAACGGGGAATCCAGAACGTCGAGGACGTCATCAATGCCATCCCCGGCATGTTCATCACCCCGAACCACGGCAGCGGCATCAACTTCCGCGGACTCAATCCCTCCATGTTCACGGACAACAACCCCGTGGTCATGTACATCGACGGCATTCCCTACAGCGCCCGGCGCGGGTTCGACCTGTCCCTGGTCAACGTTGCCAGGGTGGAGGTGCTGCGCGGACCCCAGGCTGCCCTGTACGGCAAGGATGCCATGGGCGCGGTCATCAATGTCATCACCAGGGAACCGACCAACAAGTGGACGGGAAAAGTCGGGGCCGAATACGGCAACATGAACAAGGTTCTGGGGCAGTTCACGGTCAATGGTCCAGTGGTCGACGACAAGCTGTTCATTGGGCTGAGCGGTCAGTACACCCAGGACGACGGGTGGATAAAGAACGATTATCCCGGCATGGAACGAAATGCCAACGAAGAGCGCGAACTTTGGCTCAACGGGCAGGTGTTTTACCGGCCCACGGAAAAGCTGAAGATGCGCCTGTCTCTGATCCACGACTTTGACAAGGATAATTGGGCGGACGAGTATGGCATCATGGGCTCCCCGGATCTGGACGAATTCAATCGGGATGACGCCGAGCACGTGCATTACGAAATGCCGACCTGGACCCAGGTGGAAACCAACGGCCAGAGTCTGGCTGCCTCCTACGAGTTCAAGGACATCACCCTGCATTCTCTGACCACGCACAACAACATCCAGACCAAGGGCAAATACGATTTTGACCACAACGACACCCCCATGTTCCTGGGGTTGATAATGTTCGACGATAACACGTTGGACACCTGGGGACAGGAACTGCGTGTAGCGAGCAACAACACCAAGGGATTCCGCTGGACCGGCGGCGTTTATTTCGACGACGAATCGAGCAAAAGGGGACCGTACGGCCAGGAAATGCCCATGTACATGGGGGGGCAGTTCTACGGCGATTACAGTTATAATTGCGAGTCCACGGGGCATGCCAACACCTATGCCGCGTTCGGGCAGGTCATGATTCCTCTGTGGACCGACGCGCTGGAATTGACCCTGGGGGGCCGTGCCCAGCGGGTGAAGAAGGACATCAACCTTTCCATGTACGCCACCCCCGTGGGCACCACCGGTCCCGCGGCGTACAGCTACAAGGGCGAAAAGACCTGGGACGCCTTTCTGCCCAAGGCGGCCCTGACCTACACCATCACCGACAACTGGACGACCTACCTCTCCTACTCCCAGGGCTACATGCCCGGCGGGTTCAACAACTACGCCTCGGCCGGCGATGAGAGCGACAACACCTTTGAGCCGGAATTTTCCTCTAACTACGAATGGGGACTCAAGGCAAGTTACGGGAACCTCAGCATGGCCGCTGCCGTGTTCTACATGGATATCAAGGACATCCACGTCTACAAGTCCGTGGGCAACATGTACGTGACCTCCAATGCAGAGCGGGCCCACTCCCAGGGCGCAGAACTTGAGGTGAAGTATACACCTTTGGAAGGCCTGGAACTGAGCACGGCCATGAACGTCATCGAGGCCAAATACGATGCATTCGACACTGGTACCAAGGATCTGTCCGGCGAGGATATCGAACAGACCCCGTCCTATTCCGTGCGGATGGGCGTTGCCTATCACGACCCGTCCGGGTTCTACGGCAGGGCCGACGCCCGGCGTATAGGGGATGTATCCTACTACCGGGGCGGCCAGCAGGATTTCGTCAAGGCCGATCCGTACACGGTGGTGGACATGAAGATCGGCTACCGCTTTTCTGATTGGGACATCTACGCCTTTGCAAAAAATCTCACGGACGAAAAATATATCAGCTCGTTCCTAAGCAACAGCATGTTCGCCACGGCCGGCTTTGGCGAGCCACGCACGTTCGGCATGGGCGTGATGTATTATTTCTAGCGCCGCGTTCACTGCATACCGCCATGCCTTCCCGATGCGGCAACGCATTCGCCGGACACGGCGTGCGTGATGGCCGTGCGGGAAGGAGGGGTTTTCCCTTTCGGAGCGTTTTTTCTCCCGATCCGAGTAGACCGGAGACCGTTTTTGGGGGGATATCGGATAAGACGGTTCCCCGGCGACGTGGCGGATTGCATGACCTGCCCCGGACGGCCTGAGTATCCACCAAGGCTTTTGTGTCTTTTGAACGTACTTTTGATCATACCATACAAGGAGCAAAAAATGAAACGCGCACTCTTCCTTTGTTTCTGCCTGCTGCTGGGGACATTCTCCCTGGCCCAGGCCCATTCGCTGTGGATCAACACCTTTGTATCCGACTCCCACCAGCCGCCGCATGCCATGGTCTGCTTCGGCTGGGGCCATGCCTTGCCTTTGGACGACATCATGAATTCACCCGACGGCCGGATTGCCGTGGAGAAATTCGAGCTGGTCGACCCCTCCATGCAGGTATTGGAACTGGGCAAGCCCGCGTTCCAGCCGGTAAAGCCAAGTGTGGCGGACAAGAATCTCGACGTCTATCCCGCGGATCTGGCCCTGCAGAAAATCGCCCTGAAAAAGGACAGCGCCCCTGGCGTGTATCAGCTCCGTGCCTCGTCCGTGCCCGCCTTTTTCACCCAGTACATCGACACTGCGGGCAGGACCCGCCTCCAGCTTAAGGGGAAGGATGAGATCAAGGACATCAAGAAGGTGCTTATGTCCGTGAAGTACCAGGCCTTTGCCAAGTCGTTCATCACCCTGGGCGAGTGGAAACAACCCGCCCCCCTGAACACGGGGTTGGAAATCGTGCCGCTCACCGATCTGAGCAACCTGCACGTGGGGGATCTGGTCAAAGTAAGGGTGCTGTTCCACGGACAGCCCGTGACCACCACGGCCAAAAGCATGGAGTACATCACGGCCAACAGCCCGGGGTTCGGACAGAACGATAAATACGCCCTCATGTCCTATATCATGGACGGATATGCCCAGTTCCGGGTTCAGAATGCGGGACAGTGGATAGTCGGCCATAACCACAAGGAGGACGTGACCAAGGACGGGCCTCTGAAGGATCTCGACGGCAAGGTCGAGCAGGTCTACCACGGCGCAAGCCTCACCTTCACCGTCAAGTAATCGACTGCCCGGGGCGGAGAACCGCCCCGGGCTTCTTTTCATCCGCATACCATACAGCAAGGAACGCCGAACAATGGTCAGATTCGCATTGACGCTCGTGGCGCTTTGGGCCGCACTCGGAACTGGGGCGGCCTGGGGGCAGGAACCGACCGGCAGGGATATCATGACACTGGTCTACGACAGGGACGACGGCGAGGACCGGTCGTCGGTCATCACCATGACTCTGGTCAACAAGCGCGGCAGCACGCGCGTTCGCAAGGTGACAAGCTATTCCAAGGACTACGGCAGGGACAAGAAGTCCGTGATGATCTTCAACGAACCCGCCGATGTCCGGGGGACCTGTTTCCTGTCGTGGGAATACGACGATCCGGACCGGGAAAAGGACAAATGGTTGTACATGCCGGCCATGCGCAAGACCCGCCGCATCAGCGGGGCGTCCAAAAACGAGTACTTTATGGGCACCGACTTCACTTTCGACGATATGGGCAAGCGCAATGTGGAAAAGGACACGCATACCCTGCTGGGCGAGGAGAGGGTCATGGACCATGACTGCTGGCGCGTAAGGTCCGTACCGGTGGACAAGGACGACCTGTACACCGAACGGATCATCTGGGTCAGCAAGGACGCGCACATGACCATCAAGGCCGAATACTTTGACAAGGACGGCCTGGTGAAGACCTACATGGCTCGTGAATTCGGACTGCAGGACGGCTTCTGGACCCTGTACGAATCAGAGATGGACAATGTCTCGCGCAGCCACCGCACCGTCATGCGCATGGCCGACGTGCGATACGATACCGGGGTCGATGATTCCCTGTTCAGGGTTTCCACCATCGAACGCGGGCGCCTTCGTTAAACATGAAAACCGCATTCGCCATCCTTTTTCTGGCGGGGTGGCTGTTCTTGGCCGGACCGGGACTTGCCGACGGGGGAAGGGAAGGGGAGGACCCGGCGGACGAGCCGTCCTCAGATTCCAGGCTTTGGGACGACGTGCGGGAACGGTTGCGGTTTTCCGGGTTTGCCGAATTCATGCAGTCGTTCGCCATCGCCCCTCCCAATGACACCATTGTTTCGCGGGCACGGCTTCGCCTCAAGCTCGAGGCCGATCTGGACGAAGTATACGCCTTTGCTTCGGTGGACGCGCAAAAGAACTGGAAGATTCCGTCGGAGGATTCCGTGGCCTTTCACGAACTGTGGCTCGAACATGTAGGCCAGGGCTGGGACCTTCGCGTGGGACGACAGATTATCATCTGGGGCAAGGCCGACGGAGTGCAGATCACGGACCTGATTTCGCCGCCCGACTATACTGAGTACATCACCCGCGACCTGGACGAGATCCGCATGCCCGTGGACGCTGCTAAATTTCGGTTGCTCGGGGAGTGGATTGACACGGAGTTGATATGGATTCCCGTTTTCAAGGCAGTGGTCTATCCCGAGGACGACAATCCGTGGGCGCTGGCCACGTCCTATCCTCAGAATTTCGGAGTGACCAAGGTTTCGGCGGACAAGCCGTCCACCTCATTGGAGAACAGCGAAGTGGCGCTCAAGGTTTCGGCCTATCTTTCCGGGATTGATATGGCCGCCTCGGTCTTCCACACCTGGGACGACATGGCTGCCATGCACCGCACGTTTTCCGGGGACGAGCAGGGATATACCCTGGAATTCACGCCCAAACACCATCGCATGACCGTGTTTGGGCTGGAGTTCTCGCGTCCCTGGTCCGACTACGTGTTCCGGGGCGAGGGGGCCTGGTACGTGGGGCGCTATTTTGCCACGGACGCGGTGGAGCTGGACCCGCTGCCCAGAGATGCTCTGAAATGGCTGGTGGGCGTTGACTGGACCCCGGGCAACGATTGGACGGTCATTGCCCAGCTTACCGGACAGAGCATTGCGGATTACGAGGAGGAGCTTTCCGCGCACGAGCACGACTTTACCGCCACTCTGAATATTTCCAAAAAACTGTTGCGTGAAACCCTGACGCTTTCCAGCATGCTCTATTACCACTTTAACGACACGGACTATTTTTACCGCTGCAAGGCGGAATACAACGTGACCGACGACCTGCACGTGCTCGTGGGGCTGGATTACTTCGGAGGGGAAAAAGGACAGTTCGGTTCGTACAACGATAATTCCCAGGTCTGGTTCAAAACCAAATACAGCTTTTAGGAGTCCCCGTTATGCTGAACATCCAAAAGATAAACATGTTTTTCCGACGTTTTGGGGAATGCACCCTCCGTTTACGGTGGGTGGTGATCCTTCTTTTTATTGCGCTGACGGCGGGGGCGGCCATGGGCCTTCCGCGTCTGAAGAGCGACGTGGATCAGGACAGGTGGTTCATGGAGGACGACGCGCTTCTGGCCGCCAAGCAGCGCATGGAGGATATTTTCGGCAACGAGGATTTCTGCGCCGTGCTCGTCACGGCCGATGACGTGTTCCGGCCGGATATCCTGCAGGGAATCCGGGATATGGGCCAGGAGCTTCTGGACCGCATTCCCTATGCCGACGACGTTCTTTCCCTGGCCGACATGGAGTTCACCGAGGGGGTGGAGGGGGGCATCAGCATCAGCGAACTTCTTCCAGAGGCCATTCCTCAGGACAGAGAAAGCCTGGACGTCATCCGCGCCAAGGCGCTGGACAAGAAGTCCCTGTGCAACCGCATGGTTTCGGGAGACAGCACAGAGACCTGGCTCATCCTTAGGCTCAAGCCCCTCCCCGACACTTCGGAAAAGTTCGAGGGGCAAGATCCCACCGTGGCGGTGGGGCATTTGTTCAACGAGGTCGTCAACCAGCCCAAATATGCCCACCTTCACCCCAAAACCACGGGACTGCATGTCGTTGCCGCGGAAAAGCAGGACTTTTTCGGTAAGGAAACCCCGAAACTTCTGGGAATATCCTTTCTCCTGACTGTTCTGACCCTGCTCTTCTTCCTGCGCAGCCTGCGCGGGGTGGTTTTTCCCCTGGCCGCCGTGTTCTGCGTGCTGGTCATTGTTTTTGGCATTCAGGGCTATCTGGATATCCGCACCGACCCCACGGTAATCTTCATGCCCATCTTCATCACCACGGCGGTTTCCATCGGCTACTCCATCCACATCTTCAACCATTTCAATCTCGAGTTCAGAAAACTCGGCCGCCGCAGGGAGGCCCTTGTAAAGGCCGTGGAAGAAGTGGGGTGGCCTTTGGTGTTCAGCGCACTGACAACTGTCGCCGCCTTGCTTTCGTTTCTCTTCATCCCGTTGCGGCCCCTGCGCTGGATCGGCCTGACCGCGGCCTCCCTGGTGTCCCTTGCCTGCCTTATCGTGCTGATCCTGCTGCCCGTGCTGCTCAGCTTCGGCAAGGACCGCCAGCCCCAGGGCAAGGCAGGGGAGCCTATGACCCAGAGGCTCATGGTCTGGCTGTCCACCCGGGCCGCGTCCCGTCCTGTGCTTTCCCTGGCCGTGCTCTGCCTGACCATGGGGGTCTGCGTGCTGGGGTTGACCCGCATCGACATATCCTTTGACGTGCTCAAGACCTTTGGTCGCAAAATTCCCTATGTGGACAGGATATACAGCGTGGGCCAGTCCCAGGTGGGCTCCCTGTACTCCTATAATCTGGCCCTTGAGTTTCCGGATTTTGGCGCGGCCAAAAATCCTGAAAATCTGAAGAAATTCGAAACCCTGGTGAGGGATGTCCAGACCCTCGAACTGACCAAGAAAACCACCTCCCTGCTGGAGATAGTCAAGGACCTCAACCAGGTCCTGCACGAGGGCGATCCGGACTGGTACAGACTGCCCGACACCCGCGAGATGGTGGCCCAGGTGCTTCTGCTTTATGAGAACGCAGGCGGTTCGGAAGTGGAAAAATGGATAGACTACGACTATCGGCGGCTGCGGCTGCAGGTGGAAATGGGCCATTACAATTCCGCAGAAGCGGCCAGGGAACTTCGCTGGATACGCCAGCGGGCGGGTGAGCTTTTTCCGGACGCGCATGTGGTGCTTTCCGGGGCCATATCCCAGTACACGGTGATGCAGGAATATGTTTCCATGGGCCAGATTGTGTCCTTCGGCATTGCCCTCGTCGTGGTCACCCTGCTTATGGTTATTGTATTCGGCAGCCTGCGCGTGGGACTCATCGCCATGATTCCCAACATCGCCCCGGCCCTGGTGGTGGGCGGCATCATGGGCCTGTTCGACATCCCGCTCGACCTTATCACCGTGACCATCATGCCCATGCTGCTCGGGCTGGCCGTGGACGACACAATCCACTTCATCAACCATTGCCAGCTGGAATTCGAGCAGTGCCGCGACTACGGTGAAAGCATACGCCGTACTTTCCTGGCCGTGGGCGGAGCGCTGTTCATCACCACCGTGGTGCTGACCCTGAACTTTTCAGCCTACATGGTTTCCAATGTAAAAATGTTCTTCGCCATGGGCATTCTTGTCGGCGCGGGGCTGATTTCCGCGCTTTTAACCGACTATATCATTACCCCGATCCTTCTGCTTATGGTGAAGCCCTTTGGAAGGGAAGCCTTTCAGACAGACGGGAAAGAACAGGCTGCCATCATCGAGGCGCCCATGAAGTCATGAATCTGGACCGGAAGGCGTTTTGCCGTCTTTTAATATGCCAATTCAGTGGGTCCAGAGCAACGGCTTGAACAGCTTAACAATGGGTGTGTCCTTTGAGTGTTTGCGCATGGAACAGAAGAGGAGGGCGAGACGTGGGAACAGGTCGATGCCACGCAGGTAGAGAACAAAGGGATTGATGCCGGCGCGGCTGGTTAAACAGTCACTGGTGACCTGGTCATCAGAGTGGAGGCGCTGACCAGTCAGCCCTGTGGGGCATCAAGAACCTTTGTCATCACTGACGAAAGAGGGGGGTGATCGGCCATTGCTGTAGCCTTTTCGCATAATCGCAGCACGGCATTCTGGTGGCTCCTGAGCAGCGCAACCTGGTCGACTTGGCCGCCTCGCATGGCAGCAAGACCAGGAGACGGACTTTATTCTTGGCCGCAGGGGCGGTGACCGAAACCGAGGTTTCTGGCAAGGTTGGCGGTGGATCAGGAATGGAAGGGGCTTGGCCTTGATCAAGTCCTTGGCTTTCAAGGGATAACGAGCAGGGAGCTCGTCTTGTCGGTCGCCCGGAGGTTCTTTTCGGTCACGGTCATGCCGGATTCTTCGGTTATCCATCCCCACGAGTGCACGATGAATGAACCGGCAACGTGTGGAGAAAATCCTGTTCGGCAGGAAAAAATAGAGCCTCAGGTCCCGCAGTACCTGAGCTGCCCGGCTTCGGTCACAGAGTCTGCGGCCTCATACCGAAACCATCGGTGGAATGACAATATGGATTTCAAAGGAAAAGTCAAATGATCGTCCCTGGCACCGGGCCCAAAGAAAAAACCAAGCAAAGATACGTTCTTTAATGCAAGATATTACCAGGGTGTATTTGTTTGGCTCATGATTTTTTGTTGTGCCTGCAGACGATTCGAGTACATACAAGGCATGTCATGATATGACACATTTCCCTTGTAAACGAATCTTAACAGAAGAATAAGCCCGACTGAAACCGTGCGTCATAGACAGTCCGCCGCACTTCACATCGCAACGAAAATAGGAACTACTTCGGGGGGAAATAATGCAGATCGGTAAGGATACCACAGGTAACGTACTGAAAATTTTGCATGAGGAAATCGTTCCGGCGCAAGGATGTACGGAGCCCATCGCCATTGCCCTGGTGGCGGCCAAGGCCAAAGAGGTGCTTGGAGAACTCCCCGAACGGGTAAAGATTTTCGTTTCGGGCAACATCATCAAGAACGTGAAAAGCGTCGTGGTGCCCAACAGCGGCGGGATGATAGGCATTGAGACGGCTGCAGCCATGGGCATTGTGGCCGGAGACTGTAAAAAGGACCTGATGGTCATCAGTGAAGTGACTGAAAAGGACATGGTGGAGGTACGCGAGTACCTGAAAACCACCACCTTCGAGACCATCCACGAAAAGACCCCGGTAAAACTCTACGTCCGTGTGGAGGCTTTTTCCGGCGACAAGAGCGCCCTGGTGGAAGTGCAGTATCTGCACACCAACCTCACCAAGGTGGTCAAGGACGGCGACGTGCTTCTGGACCGGGGGTTCAGCCCGGAAAATTTCAACACCACCCAGGAGGACCGTTCCATCCTGTCGGTGCAGATGATCTACGACCTGGCCAAGAGCATTGATATCGAGCTGATTCGGCCGCTGTTCGAGCAGGTCATCGACCTGAACTGCACAATTGCGGACGAGGGATTGCGGAACACCTACGGCGTGAACATCGGCAGCAGCATCTTGGAGAACATTAGGCAGGGAATCTACGGAGACGACATCCGCAACCGCTGCGCCAGCTACGCCGCTGCGGGAAGCGACGCCCGCATGAGCGGCTGCCCCCTGCCGGTAATGACCACAAGCGGCAGCGGCAACCAGGGCAT
This sequence comes from Desulfovibrionaceae bacterium, assembly GCA_963665185.2. Classification (GTDB taxonomy): domain Bacteria; phylum Desulfobacterota; class Desulfovibrionia; order Desulfovibrionales; family Desulfovibrionaceae. The sequence continues at coordinate 131,334 of CAXXPO010000026.1, forward strand.
GACCGCCTCCCTGCCTGTCATCAAGTTTGCGCGGATGAAGGGCCTTTCCGACGAACAATTGATCCGTGCGCTTTTCCTGTCCCATCTGTGCACCGTGCACATCAAGACCCAGGTGGGCCGTCTGTCTGCCTATTGCGGTGCCATGTGCGCCGCCGCCGGGGTAAGCGGTGCCGTCACCTTTCTGCTGGGCGAGGACGAATCTACCGTAGCACACGCCATCATCAACACCCTGGGCAACATTTCCGGCATCATCTGTGACGGTGCCAAGCCGTCCTGCGCCATGAAGATCGCCACCGGCATCTACGCGGCCTTCGATTCCGCGACCCTGGCTTCCTACAACAAGGATCTGCACGGCGGCGACGGGATTGTGGGCAGCGATGTGGAAGCCACAATCCGTAATATCGGCGAACTGGCCAGCACCGGGATGAAGCAGACGGATGAAATTATCCTGAAGATCATGACGTCCTGACGCGTGGCAGCCGCAATCACCGATTGATCCGGCCGTCTCCTCCCGGAACTTTAAAGACCCGTTCCGATTCTACGCGACGTGTTTTCACAACCGGACACACCGAAAAAGGCGCGCACATGAAAATGAATTCCAAGGATTGGGGATGGGTGGCTGTAAACATCGGCATGGGCATTGGTGCAGGCATCGTCTTCCTGCCCATCCAGGCCGGGCTGGTCGGGCTGTGGACCTTTCTGCTGGCCATACTTTTGGCCTATCCCGCATTGTATCTGTTCCAACGCATGTACATCAACACGCTGATCGAATCGCGGGACGCTTCTGACTATACAACGACTATTCGTGGATATCTGGGCAGCAAGGCAGGAGCGGCTCTGGGCATCATTTACTTTGTGATGCTTCTGATATGGCTGTGCGTGTACAGCGAGACCGTTACCAATGACAGCGCCTCATACATTCAGGCTGCGGGGCTTACGGAGGGGCTGCTTTCCACCAACCACCTCTATGCCCTGGTGCTGATAGGCTCTTTGGTGTTCCTGGCGTTTGCCAGCAAGACCTTGCTCTTCAGCCTGTCCAAGATTCTGGTCGTGGTCATTCTTTCATCCCTGGTCGTTTTGGCCGTGCTGATCATCCCGCAGTGGGATGTGGACAACGTCAAGGACGTGACTTCCATAGGGAAAATGCTGTGCCAGACCATCGTCACCCTGCCGTTCGCCATGACCTCAATCCTTTTCTTGCAGTCGCTAAGCCCCATGGTCGTGTATGTGAGGTCCGAGTACGACGATGTTGCCCTTGCCAGACAAAAGGCCATGCAGATAATGACCCGCGCCTTTCTGATTCTGGCCGGAGTGGTCTTTTTTTTCGCCTTTTCCTGCACCATGTCCATCACCCACCAGGATGCCTACAATGCCTTTGTGGCCAATACGTCGTTTCTGGCGATACTGGTGAAGGTGATACCGGGAATCCTGGTGCCCTCCCTGGGCGTGACCATTGATATCTGCGCCGTGACCACGTCGTTTTTCGGCGTGCTGTTGGGGCTGCACGAAGCCTGCGTCGGGCTGTATCTGAACCTCTTCCTCGGGGACAAGCCCAAAGAATCGATCAACATGGACAAGCTCTCCGCGGGAGTGGTGGGGCTAATCGTACTGCTCGGCTGGGTCGCGACCATAGTCGATTTTCCCATCCTCTATTTTACAAGCATTTGCAGCCCGATTTTCGCTATTGTCGGTTGCTTTATCCCGGTGCTGCTCGTCTACAAGGTGGATGCGTTGGCCAAATACCGGGGCATGCAGACCTGGATAGTTACCATAACCGGCATCCTGCTGGTGCTGTCGCCATTGTTTGCATTGATGGATAAGTAGGGGGGCGACTATTTAGCGTGAACACATTGACAAAAAACTTTGCCACCATTAAACTTAGTTTAAGACTTAGTTTATTTATGGAGGTGGATATGCAGCAAGTAAACATCCATGAAGCCAAGACAAATCTTTCTCGGTTGATTGAGAAAGCTGTTAAAGGCGAGTCCTTTGTCATCGCCAAGTCCGGTAAGCCCATGGTTACAGTCAGCGCTTATGCCCCGCCGCCCGATCCCGCGAAGCGGCTTGGTTTTCTCAAAGGCAGGTTGGAAGTTCCGGAGGACTTCGATTCCATGGGCCGCAAGGATATCCAGGCCATGTTTGAAGGTGTGGAGTGAAGCTACTTCTCGACACCCACATGCTCCTTTGGGCCGCTGCCGGGACGTTGCCAAAAGAAGCCGAACCCCTTGTGGTAGACGGTGATAACACATTGTATTTTAGTCCGGCCAGCATCTGGGAAATCGGCATCAAAAAAAGCCTCGGCAGAAACGATTTCAGGGTCGACCCGGAAGTACTTCGGCGTGGCCTTCTGGACAACCTGTATCAGGAATTGCCCATCACCAGTCTGCACGCCCTGGTGGTGAATGACTTGCCTCTATTGCACAAGAATCCCTTTGACCGGATGCTCCTGGCCCAAGCAAAGGCAGAGGGTATCACCCTTCTGACCTCGGACGGTATCCTGCGCGAATATCCCGGGCCAGTCATGTTTATTCCGAAAACGTAAGAGGGTTTTCTGTTCGGCGCTTCGCGCCCGAGAGCTTAGCTGCGAGTTGAAAAAGTCCATGAAACCACCGACTGGCTTGTTGTGAAAGTACAGGAGGGGACGATGGCTTTGGGAAAGCAATTCGACCGGCACGGAAAGCTGTTCATCTAGACTGTAACCGACTTGAGCCGCCTGCTTGGCGATGGTTTTTTCCTGCTGTAGGATCGAAATCAGGTATACCGTCACAACCCTCTGTTATCGCTCAAACCCGTGGCAGTCCCGGAAGTCGTGAAGCGTTTGGAGATTGAGTACTGTCAGGTCGCCATCTGCGTGCGTACAATGTATTTAAGGGCCTGAGCGGACTCATTATGCTTCGGGAAGGAAGAGTTGACCACCCCACAAACCACTTCCCCTAATCGCAGCACGGCCATCAATATTCTGGTGGCTCCTGATCAGCGCAACCTAGTCGAATTAGCCACCTCGCATGGCAGCAAGACCAGGACGGACTTTATCCTTGGCCGCAGGGGCGGCGACCGAAACCGAGGCTTCTGGCAAGGTTAGCGGTGGATCAGGAATGGAAGGGGCTTGGCCTTGATCAAGTCCTTGGCTTTCAAGGGATAACGAGCAGGGAGCTCGTTCCTTGCGGCTATTCACATCCGGTGCATCTCGCTTTGGGCTGAAATCTCGTGACTACACCTGAGAGAGCAGGACACATGTTGACGGAAGTATGAAAAAATCCTACTTTATAACAGGAGGCAGTTATGGAAAAGATCAGCATATCCTTGACCAGCGAGCAGGCCAGCTTGATTGAGCAGGCGGTGACCAGTGGCGATTATGCGTCTTCTAGTGAAGTAGTTCGCGAGGCGTTGCGGGAATGGAAGGCAAAGCGATTGCTTGGGCGGCTTTGGGACGATGGAATTGTGAGCGGCGATGCACCAACGGAATCCATCGACGATATTAAGGCTGAAGCGCGACGGGGCAACGTGTAGACGATGCTTCCCGTCATACGCCTCAAGCAGGCCCGGCGAGATTTGCTCAGCATTTGGCAGCATATCGCCATGGACGACCCGCAGGCAGCGGATTCGATTCTGGACGCAATTGACGTCAAATGTCAGAAGCTCTCAATCTATCCCCGACTTGGCCCGGCGCGTGATGACATTCGATCAGGCATGCGCTATCTCGCCATTGGTTCCTACCTTGCTTTGTACAAAATCGACCAGGACGCGGTGCGCATTGTCCGCGTTCTGCATGCACGACGTGATCTGCACGGTTTGCTTGTGGAATAGAATGAGAACGTAGTTAGCGGAAAAGTAAAAATGTCCCATCTTTCTTGTAACGAGTCATCCCGTTGGGTTCACTGGCTACGATTCCGTAAAACGCTTTATCAGGCGCATCAAATGACTCACCAAGATTATTTGTATTTTTCCCACAAAAACAGCATGTTGTGATTATGAGTCCATTCGCGGCGTGAGGCAGACGAGTTCGAAAAATCTTTTTCTACTGTTAACGATGAAGACAAACCGCCAAAACAGCAATCAGGAATAAATCCTTATAAATCAAGATAGTAGCTTTCTTGACGAGAATCGGACTTGGTCCGGAGAAACCAGAGAATACGGGGCAAACAGAGAACAAATGGGGGAGGGCTACAGGTTCACCGAAGGTTCACCGGAGAACCAAGGTTCACCGAACGGGGAAACAGCGCAACTCGTAATCTCAACAAGTTAAGAAGACGTTTCATTCAGTACTTTTTCAAGCTGTTCCATATCAACAGGCTTGGCAACGTAACCATTCATGCCCGCAGCCAAAAACTTTTCCTTGTCACCGCCCATAGCATAGGCTGTCATGGCAATAATCGAAATGCCCTTCTTGTCTTCTCCCGCATCTCCCCCTCTAATGGTCTTGGTGGCTTCAACTCCATCCATAACAGGCATCTGAATGTCCATCAGAATTACGTCAAAACTGCCATCCTTGAGAAAGGCAATTGCTTCCTGACCATCCTTGGCGGCTTTGACGGTATGTCCCTTTTTCTCCAACAACTTGGTAGTAGCGAGGCTGTTCACGTCCTCATCTTCTGCCAGCAGAATTCTAAGGTGCTTGCTCTTGTTTGGAACCGGCGAGGAAACCTCCTGCCTCATAACAGGCTCATCCACGCTGAAGGTGATGCAAAAGTGGACGGTGGTGCCTTCGCCTGGTTCGCTTTCTATGGCAATGGTCCCGCCCATAAGTTCAATCAGTTTTTTGCAGATCGAGAGACCCAAGCCCGCGCCTTGGTAATCCCTCCGATAGCCTGTGTTCACCTGCGAGAAAGGCTGAAACAACTGTTTAATCTTCTCGCCTGCTATGCCGATACCGGTGTCAGTGACGCTAAAAAGAACACGAACCTGATTCGAATCAGATGTTGCCAACGGATATGCTTTGGCAGAAATGCGTCCTTTCTTTGTAAATTTGAACGCATTGCCGATTAGATTGGTCAGAACCTGTTGTAGTCGCGCGGCATCACCATTGAGAGAGCGGGGGATCTTGGGGTCAATCTCGCAAAGAAAATCAATCTGGTTTTGTTGAGCCATAGGCTTGAACAGTTCACACGTCTGGTCAACCACTTCGGCCAGATTGAGCGGCGAGGATTGAATGGTAAGCCGATTCGCCTCGACCCTGGACAGGTCAAGGATATCGGAGAGAAGGCGGGTCAGACGTTTTGAGGACTGAACTGCGGTAAGGATGTATTCTCGCTGTTCTTTATTAATATTCGTCGTTTGCAGCAACTGAAGCATTCCAAGGACACCGTTCATCGGGGTTCGTATTTCATGGCTCATGTTGGCGAGGAATTCTGATTTGGCTTTGTTTGCTGCCTCAGCTGCTTCCTTTGCTCTGATCTGCTCTTTTTCCGATTGCTTCCGGTCGGTGATGTCGCGAACCCATTCAACAAAGAGTTCACAGTTTCCGTCTCCGTCAAGGAGGGGAACAACATTTAATTCATACCAACCGCCTTCAGGCAACTCAACTTCTGTCGCATAAGGTCTGCGGGTCTCTATGACCTGCTTCGCGTTACAGTCGGGGCAGACATTGTCTCGGCCCCGGTATATTTTGTAGCACTTCTCGCCAAGGATTCTGCGGTCCGGAGGGACGGAGGCGAACCCGTTCCAGTTGCTGTAGACGACATTCATATCGGTGTCGTGAATGGAGATCATATCTGGGATCGCGGCAAGCATCGTTTGAAAAATCGTTTCGCTTTTCCGCAGCGCTTCGGTCGCCCGGGCCAGCTTGACATGGGCGAAGGACATGCGGGAGATGAAGTTGATCAGGTTGCAGTAGAAAGTCATGGCTTGGTCGACCGTTTCGCGCGACCAGCGGGGGATGGATTGGTAGGCTTCTAGGTATGCCTCCTCGTCGAATCCGAAGAGCACCGCCTGTTCGCGGAAGATCGCGATGTCGGGCGCTTCATCCTCGAAAAAGAACTGGCCGAGGAAGAGATTACCGACGTGTTTCCCGCCGATCACGATCGGAGTTACCATATCCCACAGATTGTTCTTGCATTTGTATATTTTGAAGGATCCCGGTTCCACGCCAGATGCAAGCTCTGTATCGCTCTCCCAGCAGAGCCTCTCAGTATCGGGGTGAACCCGGTGGAATTTCATGCAGACATCCTGCCAGCCGGTTCCTACAAGGACGTTTCCATCGAGATCAATGATGCCGACGCCGATGTCGGTCAACGCATGAAAGTCATTCATAAGAGATTGAATCTCATCGCAGTCCACCACGTCGGCGAGATGCAGGGTCCCGATGTCGCCTTCCGGATCAAGAAGGGAGTTCAGCTTCTTTCGCACACTTCTTTCGCTCTCGCGCAAGGCCTCTTCCACAGCCTTGCGCTCGGTGATGTCGACGTGCGAACCAAGGGTGCGGAAAGGCTCGCCGTTTTCGTCAGTCAGAACCGTTGCTTGGGCCAGGATCCAACGGTACGAGCCGTCCTTGTGCCGGAATCGAAAAACAACCTGATAACCCCCACTTTTTTCGTGGACGTACTGCTTCACCCGCCCGAGGATTTGCGGAAGATCGTCAGGGTGCACACGACTTTCCCATTCCTCGAAGCCGTCGCCGATCTCATCCTCTTCGTAACCGATTTGGTGTTTCCATTCTGCGGAATATTGGACAGTGTTGGTCTTAAGATCCCAATCCCAGAGTCCGACATTGCCCGCCTTGACGGCTTCCCTTTGTCGAAGCAAAGCCTCTTTGAGCGCCATATCCGCCGTATGGTGCTCGGTGATGTCCAAAATCGCGAAAACTACCCCCACGAGTTGCCCTTGTGCGTCATGCAAGGGTGCGCCGTTGATGCTCAAGATGCGCCGATCGCCGTCCCCCCTGACGATTGCGTGCTGGACATCGTAGACAGCCCGGTCAGTCGCCATGACCCTACGAAACGGCAATTCTTCCTCTGGGAAAGGCGATCCGTCGATGGCGGTGATCCGCCAATCGCGCATGTTGTATGTGCGCCCCAGTGTCTCGGACATCTTCAGGCCGAAGATTCGCTCGGCATGAGTATTCGCAAAGACGATTTCGCCACCACGGTTCACCTTGGTGATGCCCACCGGGCCATCCATGATGAGGCTTTCGGAGAGTTCATGCTCGCTTCGTAGAGCCTCCTCGGTCGCCTTACGTTCGGTAATATCCGTTACGCCTTCAAGTACCTGCTGTATCTGCCCATCCTCACCACGGACAGGTTGCCCAATGATGGAAAACCATCTCCCGTTGGACGAATTGTAGTGTTCAGTCGTCTCTATCTCTCCAGAGTTGAAAGCCACAATGATTGGGCATTCATCACAAGGATTTTCGCTGTTTTCATAAAATTTGTGGCATATGGCACCAACCGGATTCTTGCCGGGGAATAGCTCATGGATCTTCGCATTGGCCCAGGCGACCGTCATGTCCCGATTGATAAGGCTCAGTCCCGTGTCCAGAGAAGCAAGGATGGATTCGAGCCTTGCCCGCTCATCCATAACCTTCTGGTCACTTTCCATATGCTCCGTGATGTCACGTGATAGGTGCAAGATGCCGATGACATCGCCCTGATAATTTCTTCTGGGATAATAGCCGACGTTCATGCAACGCCTCCCCATGGAGGGGAAATTAACCCATATGTCGTAGACGACATCTTCACCGTTCAGACAGCGTTCTAAATTGGCCATGATTGTATTGAAAGCTTCGGCAGGGATGTAACTTTTAGCTGTAAATCCTATTAAATCTTCCTTATGAACCCCAAGGTATGTTTCATATGCCTTGTTCACTGCTTGGTAGACTAATTTGCTGTCGAGAAAAGATGCTGGGTAAGGTGAAGTATCGAAGAAATATTCGAAATCGACAATCCCATTTGAGAGTAATGGTTCAGAGTCTATAGTTTTATCGCTCTCCAATTGATTCCGGAGAGATTCTAGTTCAGCTATCAATTCTGCGTTGGATTTATCTTTGTCCAGCTTCATACTCTACCTCAAGGTCACATAAAACATCATCGCAATAGTCAATACATTGTGCGACGACATGGAAATGACCATTTTCATGTAAAAATAACAGCCAACCCCGTGACCACCACCCTTGAGTGCTTGATACTGGCCCTTGGACCTGGGGCATTTTACCTGAAAACCCTGGGAAAAACCATTTCGGAGCATTCGGATGGATATAGTACGTGTCAATTCTTCAGTAGCACTCGGCGGAAACAGGCTCAAGATCAAATACCTTTTTCCACATGAGATTGACGCCCTCACCAACGCCTCGACGCCTCTCGAAACAAGGGAAAGCAGCGGGCAATTCGTGGCCGGTACTGGCTCATATATCTGGTATTGCGATTTACCGGAGCGCGGCTGGAAGAGGTGGTCCGCCTGGACGACTCGAAAGACATCGACTTCCGTGCCAGCGAAATCCGGATCGGAACACTCAAGCGTAGAGGCGACCACCCCAAGCGCATTCTGCCGGTCCCCGAGAAGGTTATCTCCGAACTGGCGACCTTCCTCGCCATAGAACCTCACCGGCGTGACCAAGTCTTCAACGTCGCCCCGAACAACTTCAAGGAAGCATTTCTATGAACGCGCCAACGATGCGGGGATTCTGATTGAAGAAATCAATGCCTTGACTGGCAAGAAGACCATTTATCCCCATCCCCACACCTTGCGCCACGCCAGGGCTATTGAGCTGATCCGGTAATCCCCCCATTTCTAGGGGGCCTGAAAAGTAGAGGCTACGCCACCTTGGCCAGGCAGGCCCTTGGGGGGTACCCCCCAAGGGCGGTGTGCGGCCGCTCATTGTTGTAGGTCCAGAGCCACTTGGTGGCAACATCCTGGACCTCCTCTATGCTTTCAAACAGGTGCTGCACCAGCCAGTCATACCGCACCGTCCGGTTGTAGCGTTCGACGTATGCGTTCTGCTGCGGCTTGCCGGGCTGGATGTATTCGAGCCGTATCCCTTGCTTCTCGGCCCAGGCTTGCAGCCGATGGCTGATGTATTCGGGGCCGTTGTCGCACCGGATGGCCCGGGGTGCGCCCCGCCATTCCATGATCTGCTCCAGCGTGCGGATGACCCGCTCAGACGACAATGAGAAATCCACTTCAATAGCCAAGCCTTCCCGGTTGTAGTCGTCGATCACGTTCAGCAGGCGGAAACTGCGGCCATCCTGCAACTTGTCGTGCATGAAATCCATGGACCACGCTTGGTTGATGACCTCTGGCTGGACAAGCGGGATCGGCTTCTCACGCACGATGCGCCTTTTGGGCTTGATCCGCATGTTGAGTTCCAGTTCGCAGTAGATCCGGTACACCCGTTTGTGGTTCCAGCCGAATCCCTTCACATTCCTTAAGTACATGAAGCACAGCCCAAAGCCCCAGTTGCGCTGGTTGTGCGTCAGACGCAGCAGCCAGTCGGCGATGTAGTCGTTCTCAGCCGAAAGCCTGGGCTCATAGCGGTAGCAGGTCTGGCTGATGAGGAACGCCTCGCAGGCCTGACGGACATTCAGGGCTTCGCGCTGCACGGCTTTCTTGGCCATCTCGCGGCGGCGAGACGGCCTCACCAGTTTTTTGCGAGCGCCTCAGCAACCACTTCGGCCTTCATCTTCTCCTCGGCATACATGCGCTTGAGCAGGCGGTTCTCCCGCTCCAACTCCTTCATGCGCGCCATCAGCGAGGCGTCCATGCCGCCGAACTTGGACCGCCACTTGTAGAATGTGGCGCTGCTCACGCCGTGCTCCCGACACACGTCAACAACGGTTCTGCCGCCTTCAACGGATTTCAGAATCTTGACGATCCTGGAATTCGGTAAATCTTGATTTGCGCATGTGAAACTCCTGTTCCTAGTTTGGGGCAGAAGTCTCTACTTGGCAATGGACCTATTATACGGGGACTTTACATCGGTCTGGAATGGAGTATGCATAGCTCTGCTTATTGGAGTTCACGCGGAAAATCATTCCCTAAACTAGTGAATGATTTTGCCGATAAGATTAAAGTGCAGTGAACAAGACAAGGGGCGGCGCAAAATTGCAATGTAGGGGTATGTTGGATTTGTATCGCAACCTGGCTGCTAACAAAGGGCGTATATAATGAAAGCAATGGTAACGGGCGGTGCTGGATTTATCGGCAATCATTTGGTGGGGCGTCTGGTGGAAATGGGATACGACGTTGTGGTCCTGGACACACTGCTACGTGGCAATAAGCTGGACAAAAGCGTTCTTGAAAAAGTTGAACTTATCCAAGGTGATGTTCGTGATTGGGATGTTGTGTCCAGAGCGGCCAAGGGATGCGATTACTTGTACCATTACGCTGCCATGCTCGGCGTGGACATTGTGGCGGACAATCCTGTGGAAACCATGGAAATTGAATCCGCTGGGTTGGCCAATGTGGCTCGTGCGGCCATGCTGCATGGAGTGCGTAAGGTCGTCTATGCCTCTACGAGTGGCGTGTACGGCAAGCGAGCCATTGAGCAGGCTGTAGATGAAGAATTCGAAGTTTCGCCCAACTCCAGCTACAGTATTGCTAAGCGATTTAATGAAATTTACCTTAAATCCCTTTTTCAGGAAAAGCAGCTTGAGTCGATCTCGATCCGCTATTTCAATGTGTATGGTCCCAAGCAGGACCAGAGAATGGTCATGGCTAAGTTTTTCCGTCAGGCCCTGGAGGGCAAATCCATCACCGTGTATGGCAGCGGTAAACAGACGCGGGACTTCACCTATGTGGACGATGTGGTGGAGGCAACCATTCAGGCCGCAGAGCGAGTGCGTGGCTGTCAGGTCTTCAATCTTTCCCATGGTCAGGAAACAACCATCCACCGACTTGGTGAAATTATTTGCGAGATGTGTGGGTCCACGTCGGAAGTGACTTTGGTGAACGCCCCCAAGGGACGCTACGATTTTGAAGTGGAACGCCGTATCGGCAATTCGAGCAAGCTCAGGTCTTTCATCGGCGATTTCCCCGTGTTGTCTCTGGAAGAGGGGATGCAACGGACCTTGGAGTATTATCTGGACCATTGGGGACTGCAGCTTGGAAATGTTGCGGAGAAGTAAGATTGAACAAGGTGTCAAGGATGAAGATTTTGCAGGTTTCCACCACTGACCGGATCGGCGGAGCAGCCGGAGATTGTTGGAATCTGCATACTGCCTGGAAATCCAGAGGGCATCAGTCTTGGATCGCCACAGCGGTCAAGTCATGTGACGACCCCGATGTAATGCTTCTTTCCCAGGAAGGCGGCCGTTCTTCTCTGGCCTCAAAGGTCGAAGCTATGAGCGGACTTGGTCCTTGGACTCGTTTGCGGAGACGTATTGAGATTGCCATGGGGAGGGAGGATTTTGCTTTTCCTTCCACAGCCCATTTGCTTGACCTGCCCCCTGATGTGCCGGATTTGCTGCATTGCCACAATTTGCATGGCGGTTACTTTGATTTACGGGAATTGCCCGGATTTACCGCCAAACTTCCAACTGTGCTCACCCTGCACGATTCCTGGCTTTTGGGTGGGCATTGTGCTCATCCGTTGGGATGTAATCGTTGGGAAACAGGGTGCGGGAATTGTCCGGATATTTCGGTATATCCTCCGATTCGGCGTGATGCCACGGCTGCTAATTTTCAGCGGAAGCGGGCGTTGTTCATCAAGAGTCGTCTTTATGTGGCAACTCCCTGCTCCTGGCTTATGGACAAGGTGAAACGTTCTATGCTGGCCCCGGCTTTACTGGAAACGCGGGTTATTCCCTATGGTGTATCATCTGACCTTTTTTGTCCTGGCGACAAGATGCTTGCTCGGAAAAAATTGGGGCTGCCTTCAGAAGCAGTGGTTTTGGTTTTTTCGTCCTTTATGGCTAAAAATAATCCGTTCCGGGACTTCGAGTTTTTGCGCAATGGGTTGAAGCGGTTTGCCAACCAGTGGAACGGCTTGCCATTGGTTCTTCTTGCGCTGGGCGGCGAAGGAGAGGCTGAGCGATTTGGTCGTGCCGAAATTCGTTTTCTGCCGTTCACTGATGACCGCAATTTTGTGGCGGGCGTGTATCAGGCTGCGGACTTGTATGTACATGCCGCCAAAATGGATACTTTCCCTAACGCCGTGCTGGAGGCTTTGGCTTCGGGGACTCCGGTATTGGCAACGGCAGTAGGGGGAATTCCAGAACAGGTTCGGGGGCTGGATACGGGACATAGAGATGCACTCAACGAAAACGACCTGAGCCGTGCCACCGGGTATCTCGCTCCGTTGGGTGATCTGGATGCTTTTTGTCATGGTCTTTCGAAATTGGTCGGAAACAAAAGCGTTTGTACCCGGCTTGGCCAAAATGCCCGGCGTGATGCCTTGGAAAGATTCTCCCCTGAACGCGAGGCGGATGAGTATGAGTCCTGGTATCGGGAAATCCTTAATAAAGGAGAAGACAATGGGTATGCGTAACCGCCTGTGGCAATGGTTCGGGGGGATGGGGATTGTCGGGCAGGAAGGCGGCAGCAAATCTGTTGCGTCCGTAGATTTCGGCAGCCTGCGTCGAACAAGCCCGGTCAGCCGCGTTTTTGGGTTTGATAGGGGCCGTTGTATTGACCGCTACTACATTGAAAATTTTCTTGATGCGCATCACGGCGACATCAAGGGGAGGGTGCTGGAAGCGGCGGACAACGCCTACACCACAAAATTTGGTGGCGAGGCCGTGACCTGTTCCGACGTGCTGCACATTCAGGAGGGGGCCAAGTACGCCACGGTCTGTGCCGACCTGACCTGTGCAGAAGACGTGATTGCAGACAATACCTATGACTGCATTATTTTGACACAGACCTTGCACGTGATTTTTGATTTGATCGCCGCCGTGCGCAATATCCATCGCATACTTAAGCCAGGCGGCGTGCTTCTGGCCTCTCTACCTGGCATCAGCCAGGTCAGCCGTTACGACATGGACCGTTGGGGAGACATGTGGCGCTTCACGGATTTGTCGGCTCGCAAGTTGATGGAAACGGTGTTTTGCCCTGAAAAGGTGAGTTTGGACATACACGGGAATGTTCTGACCTCCGTGGCGTTTTTGCACGGCCTGGCTGAGCATGAACTGACAAAAGACGAGCTGGACGAAGTTGATTTGGACTATCAGCTTTTGCTGACTGTGAGGGCGCAAAAGGAAGGGGGGGCGGCATGAGCGGAAAGGGCCTTGTTCTGCTTTACCACCGGGTAAGCCATGCCATGCTGGATCCACAGCTTTTGATGGTTCAACCGGATCGTTTTGCCGAGCACCTGGCACTGCTTTCCGACGTTTGTACTCCCATGCCCTTGGCGGAGATGATGCTGGCTGCAAAAGCGAACGATTTGCCGTCCAGAGCTGTGGCTTTGACCTTTGACGACGGATATGCGGACAATGTCCTGTTCGCCTTGCCGCTGTTGGAAAAGCATCAGGTCCCGGCCACGGTGTTTGCGGTCAGCGGGATGGTCGGGGCGCACCATGAATTTTGGTGGGACGAATTGGAGCGGCTGTTGCTTACTCCGGGGATGCTTCCCCGCGAGTTCTCGCTGTCTGTTGGGGGGGAAAATGTTGCCTTGAATCTGGGAGAATCAGCCCGTTATACCGAAAAAGAAGCCGCAACTCATGCTGGTTGGAGTGTCCTGGCAAAGGATGACCCGTCACCACGGCACATACTATACCGCGCTATGTACACACCACTTTTGCGATTGGATGGGGAACAGCGTTGGAAAGTTTTGGGACAGCTTCGTGATATGGCCAGATTTTCAGCCCAGGCTCGTGAAACGCACAGGGCAATGAATATGGACGAGGCACGTCGTGTGGCTCAAAGCTCCATGACTGTTTTGGGAGCGCATACCGTGCACCACCCGCGGTTGTCGGAACTCTCCGACGATGCCAAGCGGGAGGAGGTCGCGACATCCAGAAGCCAGCTGGAAGACATGGTCAAGATGCCGGTGCGTGAGTTCTCCTATCCTTACGGAGGCCGGGCGGATTACGATTCCGCCTCAGTTCAGGCGGTCCGGGATAGTGGTTTTGAATTGGCGGTTTCCAATTTCCCCGGCCTTGTCGGATCAGGTACGGATTGTTGGCAGATTCCCCGCCACATCGTGCGTGATGTTACGGCCCAGGAGTTGGGTGCAAGCTTGGATGGTTGGTTTGCGAATTGCTAACAAATTTCAGGAAGGCCGTTTGCGCTGAGAGCACAGGGGCGGAATATGAATCAGAGTAGGACAACAAAGCCTGGGAAACGGGCACTCATTATTGGCACTGCACCGCATCCGTATATCGCTTCTTGTGTCAAGGAAGCGGCAGGGGCGTTCGAGTCGGTTCTCGTGCTGGGCAAAGGCGCGGAGAACGGTCGATTGGCAGGTGGAAACGTGACGGTTTGTTCTTTCGAGGGGCAGATGGACGTGTTCAATAAGAGCCTGGCCAAAGCCTTGCTCTTTTTTCGTCCGGACGTGGTTTATATTGTTTACGGAAGTTGGTTGGGGCACGACAACGTCTTTTTGGCCGTGCATTTTTATATGAGCCTGCTTCGGAAAAAGTATGCAGCCTTTCTGTTTTCCAAGTCCGCCCAGGAAGTGGATCTGAAAAAGCGTATTTCTCACCCTTACACCAGGGTGGATTTGGCCCTTTCTTTGGGCCACTGGCTGGCCCTTCCTCTCTATCTTCTCATCCGTCTGTTCGGCCCGTTGCTGCGCGTGCGGTTCGAGCCAATGCGTCCTTCGGCTCTGGGCCATTACGAGGAACTGGAAATTTATTTGGGCAAGAAGAACGCCGGAGAGTTTCCCCCCAGGGTTCTTGATGTGTTCTGCTACAAGGACACCCCCTGCAATATGCAGATTTTGAAAATGTACCGCAAAAAGGTGCTGATAATCCCCTTGGCGCGCTACTTGTTGACCTGGAATCATTATATTCCGGGCGGGGAGAAGCACGCGCTGCACTTAAGGCCATGGGATTATACCACGCTTATCACCCAAAAGGAATGCAGTATAGATTTTGACGACCAGGAGCGAGAAAACGGGCGCAAGATGGTGGCTGCTATTGGAGCCAGCGATGCAAAGCCTTTGGTCTGTCTGGGGTTTCGGGATGGTCTGTTTGATAAGAATGTGCGCTTGGGCTTGTATGGAGACGAGGATAATGAAGGTGCGAAAAAGCAGCTTGATCTGCATGACTTTCGCAATGCGGACATCGCCAATGCCGAGCCTGCCGTTCGTTTTCTGAATGACGAGGGATACCGGGTTGTGCGTATGGGGTCCATTGCCACCCCCCTGCCCGAGACAATGAAGCCCTTTGCCTTTGACTACGCCAATTCCGACGTACGAAGTGAATTTCTGGATATCTACCTGGGAGCGACCTGCCGTTTTTTCATTACGACCGGATATGGACTCGACACGCCTCCGTTGGTCTTTCGGCGGCCTATGGTCAGCGTGAACACGGAGTATCGCATGCTCCGTCCTCACATCCTTTATATTTTTCGACATCATTGGTCCAAGGAGTTGGGGCGTCCTTTGACGCTCAGAGAGATTTTTTCCTCTGGGGCGGCCTTTCACTCCTCTTCTGCCCAATTCGAGGAGAACGGCGTGGAACTGCGAGAGAACTCTCAGGAGGAGATTCTTGATGCGGTGCGGGAAATGGAGTCCAGAGTCCGGGGAGAGTGGGTTGAAGATGAAGAGGAACGTGCCCTGCAACGAAGATTTTGGGATATCGTGCGCCCATATTATCTGCCGCAATACACAACCGATGTGTACACGGAGAGCATACGCATCGGGTCGAAATTTCTGAAAAGCAACGCGAGCTTTCTTGAGTAGGAAAGAGCCTGTTGTGCAAGGCACAGCGGGAGTTCGGGAACATCTTATTGGGTTGAAAGCACATGAGAATCGGAATCACTTGGGCCCGAGGCAGTGGGTCAACTCTGGAAGGAAAGAACAAGCGTCCCATTTTGGGGAAGCCGTTGATTTCCTATCCTTTGACAGCCCTGAAACAGAGCGGGGCCACGGACCGGCATTACGTCTTCACCGAGGATGATGAAATTGCACAAACTGTTCTTGATGTGGGCTGGAGCGTCATTCCCCGCCCTTCTCGGTTTATTTCTTATCGAGGCAAGGATTTTGACTGGAATGAAGCCTGGAAGTTGATTGTCACGCATGTGGCAGCGGATATCGATGTTCCCGTGCCGGATATTAATGGAAGCTGGACGGTCAAGTTCGAATATCTTGCGGAAATTGCCATGACGCTCAACTGCAATAATTGCATGATCCGAGGCAAAACATTCTCTGGAATGGTTGATCTTTTGTGTAAGAGGAAGGCTCGTCTGGTGTACCCTGCCATCCGGTTAGACGGTGACCTGAAAATAGGTATGCAAGATGGGTCACTTTTCCCTCTGTGGCATGTTCATGGCGTGAACAGGCAAATCATGCCTCCTGTTTATCAGACCCTGGGCAATACTTTTTTCCAAAGTATAAAGAATACGTTTCATGGTAAGCCACTCACCTATTACTATGAAATAGAGGAGATTGAAGCTGTAGATGTTCACTCTCAGTACGATATAGATATGATAGAGTTCTTTTTATCAAAAAATCCTGATTATTTTTCAGCATAATAACAAACAAAGAAAGAAATTATGAACGTTCTTGGAATTGGAGCACATTTTGACGATCTAGAGCTTGGCTGCTCTGGAACACTTATCAACCATGTTGACCGTGGTGATAATGTCACCATGGTTGTTATTACCAATTCTGCATACAAAAATGGAAATGGTGAGCTGATAAGAGGGCCGGAAATAGCTTTGAGCGAGGGAACAGATGCCGCCAGACTGATCGGTGCGGAACTGGTTTGTTTTGGTGTCGAAACATTTCATGTTCAGTTCAACGAGGATGTCACCGCCAGGCTCAATCAGCTCATCGTCGATAAAAACATCGATACAATTTACAGCCATTGGGTGCATGACATCCACCGCGATCATCAGAATGCCGGGCAGTGTGCCCTCATGGCGGGGCGGCATGTTCCCAGGTTCCTCATGTTTCGCAGCAATTACTACGATAGTACCCGTCCTTTTGGCGGTAATTTTTATTCCGATATCTCCACAGTCATGGACCGCAAGATTGAGACCATCAAGGCGCATCGTTCTGAATTGGAAAGAGTTCGTTACGCCTGGGTGGATTTTGTGGCCCATCAGAATAGTAACGATGGACAGAAGATTGGCGTGAAATATTCTGAAGTTTTTGAAATTATAAGATATTTGGCATGATTGTTACTATCCATCAACCCGATTTTTTGCCTTGGTTGGGCTTTTTCCACCGCTGGGAGCGGAGCCAGCACTATATTATTTTGGACGACGTGCAATTCATACGCAGGGGATGGCATCATCGTGACAGAATAAAAACTCCGACTGGGACGAGGTGGTTGACCGTGCCAGTGCAGAAAAAAGGTCTCTTTAATCAGAGTATCCGGGACGTTCGGTTGGAAGCAGGCATGTCCTGGCGCAGGAAGCACCTCCACACCATCCGCAGCTGTTACGGAAAAGCACCTTATTTTGAGCTGCATTTTCCTTTTTTGGAGAACGCATACATGAGGCAAAGCGAATTTTTGATGGAGTTTAATATGCTCCTGCTGGAATACGCGGCTTCGACCTTGGGCATTGAAACTCCGGTCAGCGTCGCTTCGGATTTTCACTGCCAGGGGTTGAAAGGCACGGAAAGACTTGTGGAACTGACCCGGCAGGCTGGTGGTACGGTGTACCTCACCGGGACCGGATCGCGTGGCTACCTGGAAGAGGCACTTTTTTATGAACAAGGAATGTCTGTCGAGTGGCAGCAGTTCGCGCATCCTGAATACCCTCAACTCCACGGCCCGTTTGAGGCGGGAATGTCGGTTCTGGATTATATGATGATGGTTCGACCTGCAAAGAGTAAAGGGAGAGCGGAACATGCCTGAACTGCCGCAGATGCTGGCCCTGCGCGATCCCATAGGAACGATTGGGTTTAAGTTTTTGCCGTTTGACACCTCAGCGTTCGGGGTGTCCAGCTATGGTTTTGACGGATTCGTTACGCAAGAGAACGCAGTTGTCGGGCTGGAACAATGTCCTACTCCAATCTTTCTCTCCATGAAGGTGGAGGATGGGAATATGCCTGCCTGGCGGGACTTTCTGGTTCGGCATAAATTTGCGTTTATTGATACGGAACTGCACCTGACTGGCCGAATATTGCCACATATTTCTTCTGATGTACCTACGACAGGTGTGGAGTTTTCCGAGGAACTGAACCTTGTGGAGTGTTTGTCTCCAGAGTTGTTTTCGGATCTTCCTTCACGATTCAGCCGGGACGCACATATGGACGGGCGTTTGGTCGTGAAATTTTGGAATCGTTATTTGGCAGACATGGTGGAACAAAAAAAATATCGGGCGATTTTTCCCTTGGTAAAAGGGCGTCCCGTGGGAGTGTGTCTTTTGGCCCCCCATGATGAGCGACTTGTCATCCAGCTCATTGCATTGGAGCCGGCCTTTCGACGACAGGGAATCGCTTCCCGGATTCTGGTGTACGGCGTGGAAAAAACAGGCATGACTACCGGGAGCACGGAAGTCTACGCCGGTGGTGGGGCTGTGAATTATTATTTGCGCAACGGCCTGACGCGAGTGGAAAAAGTTTCCCATGTTTTTCATTCTTGGCTCAGGGGACAAACTCCAAGCAAGGAGAACAAACATGCTTCATACTGAGATTGTACGTGACGACGCCTATCGTCTTGCCGTGGCATTTACCCATCCGGTTTTAGAGGAGATCAGTTCCCACCCGGAATTCCGCAAATTTTGGAATTTGGTTTGTACTCTGAAAGGGTTTCGCACGAAGGAACAGGATGGGCTGCTTGTGGGGTTTGATCTTCCTCTTGATGAGTGGGCGGCTTTAGTGCGGTCTGTTTTTCCAGAGCATGCAGAGTTCCAGCAGGTTTTTCTGGATAAGATTCTTTCTATGCCGGAATTGACGGTCAATGAATGTATCGAAGTGAACCATCATCAGCACTCTTTTGACAGTGCGCAACGTAGCTGGTTGTTCGTGTTGAATCAGGGGCATTTTTTTGAGTACGTGCTCAATCGTATTTATTGGAGGCTTGGCCCCGAACTTGGAGTAATAGCTTCCTTTCCATTGCATGTGGATATTGAAACCGCCAATACCTGCAACATGAACTGCCCTATGTGCTATCGGAACATGCTTAAAAGTGTCGGACAAATGGACTTTGGGCTGTTTAAATCGCTCATTGATGAGTGTGAGCGGGAGCACGTTTTTTCCGTTCGTTTATCGTGGCGTGGAGAGCCGCTGACCCATCCCCGGATAAAGGAAATGATCTCCTATGCCACGGCCCGTATTCCCAATGTTTCTTTTTTGACCAATGCCTTTTACCTGGAAGACGACATCCTTGATTGCGTTGTGGACAGCCGTCTTTCTTACGTGGCCGTGTCTTTTGACGGAGTTGAAGATGTTTACGAAAAAATACGTCATCCTGCGTTGTTTGCAGACAGTAGAAAGCGTTTGCAAAAGTTGATTGATAAACGTGCCAGCGCAGGTTCCGTGCTGCCGCAGGTGCGCCTTTGCACCATCTGGCCTGCCATTCGGCACGATCCGGACCGTTACCAGGCACTTATGCAACCGGTATCGGACTACATGGTCTACAATCCGTACATCAATTTTCGTGGTGAAATGACTCTTAAGGATGGGTTTGTCTGCCAGTACCCTTGGCAGCGGATTATGGTTGCCTGGAATGGTGACGTACAGTGCTGCACTGGGTGGAATGCTACAGATATCGTGTTAGGCAACGCTGCCGATAGGTCCATCAAGGATTTCTGGTCGAGTCCCGAATTGGAACGCATCCGTATGCTGCACGCTCAGGGACGGCGGATGGAATTGGTCAGTTGCGCTGAGTGTCGGCATGGTTGTGTTGGCGATCCAAACATCGATCTGGACACAATTCTGTCCAGGGAAGCCTGAAACAGGAAGGCCGTATGCAAGGAAGCCAGAAAGGAAGCCAGATACGAGTTGCAGCATTGGTCAATTGGGGCCTTGGTCTGGAGCTTGTCAAAGGTCTGCATGCTTTGCCTGAAGTTCTGTTGAGCGCAGTTTTAGGGCACTGCCAGGATATGAGCACCGATCCGTGGCGTAACGCGGTGAGGGATTATTGTCTGTCCGAAGGTATTTTGTTTTATCCGGCTCAGGACATGACAATGCAGGAGATTGAAGAAGTTTTGCAGCGTGAGCAGATAGACTTGGCTGTGACCCATGCCTGGCCTGTGAAGTTGTCAGAGTCCGTTTATACCTGTCCCAGATTGGGGATGGTGAATTTTCATGCTTCGTTGCTGCCAAGGCATCGGGGCCGTTCACCTCATCTGGCTGCCCTGAAATCCGGCGACAAAAGTACGGGGCTGACCTGTCATGTGGTTGACGGAGGATTGGATACAGGTCCCATCGTGGCTCAGGCGGCCTGTTCTCTCGTTCCGGGAGAAACGCCAGAGAGTCTGGTGGAGAAGATTAAGACATTAGCCGTACCTTTGCTCGCAAAGTCTGTCAGGCGGATGCTTCATCCGGAGTTTTCACCGAAGCCACAACCATGCAACCCGAGACGATAGGAATAGTCATGAGGAAATCGGAAACAAACGTGCAGTTCAGCTGTGAAACTTTTTTCGAATACGTTCAAAACGAACTGCGTCGTAGTCGTGGAAAACGGTGGGCATATCTTGTCAACAGATATCAGTGGACCCAGTATCCCAAGCACCGCAAAGTTCCGTCGTTTCCTTTGAATATCGACATCGAAGTCAGCAGCAAATGCCAGATTAAATGTGTTCATTGTTTTCGTCAGTACATGGATATTCGTGAAAACGACTTCATGCCGCTGGAAATGTACAAGAAAATCGTTAAAGAATGCGGTGAGCACGGGCTGTTTACCCTCAAGTTCAGTATGCGGGGTGAGCCTCTGCTCCACCCGGATATTGTGGAAATGGTGGATTTCGCCAAACGTTCCGGGGTCAAGGAAGTTTGGATCAACACGAATGGTGGCGTGATCACTGAGGATTTGGCCCGGGGACTTATGCGGGCAAATGTTGACTGGATAACCATGAGTTTTGACGGACTGGGCGAACATTACGAGAAGATCCGCACCCCGCTGAAGTATGAGGATTCCCTGGCCAAGCTTAAAATTCTTCGTAAGGTGCGCGATGAACTCGGGGCCAACACCCTGCTTAATGTGCAGTCCATCTGGTCGGCCATCGAACACGATCCTATGGCCTACATCAGTCTCATGAAGTCCATTGTGGACCGGGTCGCCTACAATCCGGATATGCATTTTGATCACATCAACTGCGTGCCGGATCCCAAGTTTGTCTGCCCCAGGTTGTGGCAGCGGCTGTGCATTACCAGCAAGGGAAATTATTTGAAATGTCCTTCCGACTTTCAGATGCGGGAAGTGCTGGGACATGTGGACCAATACGGTGTCAAGGAAGCCTGGGATACGCTTCAGGGAGCGCAGCGCAAGCAGCATTTGGCTGGTAAACGTTTGCAGAGCCAAGTGTGCGCCGAATGCCACCATGGTGCCATCAAGAAAGAAGTGGAAGTGACCTTGGGCGAGACCACACGCACAGATGCATCCTACGTGTCCAAGGAGTAAGGAGCGAGATCATGGCCGATTCCATTGCTTTTTTGAATGGGCGCAACATTATTTTGCGGCCCTTGGAGGATGGCGACTACGGGGACGAGTACTTGCGTTGGCTGAATGATCCCGACGTCAACGCGTATTCCCAGCGACGGCCTTTTCCTTGTTCCCGTGGTGCAATGTCCTCCTATCAGCAGGGGCTTGAAACCACGAAGAGCGGGTATGTGCTGGCTATTGTGGAGCGCGCCACAGGGGAGCATGTGGGCAATGTGTCCCTGGTGAACCTGCAACCTGTTCACAGATGCGGAGAAATCGCCATCCTGGTGGGTGCAGGGCATGCCCGTGGACGCGGAATCGGCCGGGAAGCCGTGTATTTGGTGTGCAAGCATGCTTTTGATTTTCATAATCTCCATAAGGTTTTTGCCGGAACCTTCAATCCTGCGTTCGTAAAATGCGTGGAAGGATTGGGCTGGAAAAAGGAAGGCGTGTTTCGTGAACGCATTTGGTCCAATGGCAGATACCATGACCAGACCTGGTTGGGCATCCTGCGCAGCGAATTTCAGCCCTTACCTGAATTTGAGGAGTAGCCCCTATGCGTTGTGTCATGTCATACGGTTTGTATCTGCGCGCGGATGGGCGTCTTCCATGCTATTGCGGTGCTGGCGAAACTGTCACCCTGGGGCGGTTCATCCCCAATAAAGGGGTGGATTTCGTGAACGACATTTTCACCCGTGGGCTTTTCGAACGCATCCGAACCGCCCAGGAAAAAGGCATGACGCCGTTTCCCGGTGTGTGCGAGCAGTGTTCCTACCTTGAGCTTGATGCGCCTTTTGTCCGGGAAGAGAAGGTCTTGCGTTGGTTTCATTTGGAGCCATCCATGCACTGCATGCTTAATTGCGAGTGGTGCAAGGGGCAAAGAGACGAGCCTGGCTCTCTACGAACGCTGGATATGGATATGGTTACGGAAATCGTCGATTCCTTTGCTCAGGCTGGCTATCGGCTGGAAAAGGGAAACATTTGCGGAGTCGGGGAACCCACCTTGAACCCCCGGCTGTGGGAAATGATCAAATACGCCAAAGACAGATTGGGAGGAGACATCCTGATCAGTACCAACGGTAATGGGCGTTTTTCCGAGGCGATTGTTCCAAGCGGCATCGATAAGGTGAAAATCGCTATTGATTCGACCCGGCAAGAGCAATACCAGCGTTATCGGGAACATGGCAGCATCGATAAAGTCTACGACTTTACCCGGAAAATCACGCAGGCAAGGGACGCAAAGGGGCTGAAATCACCCAAACTCATCTGGCAGTACATCATGTTCAATTTTAATGATTCGGATGAGGAGTTGCTGGAGCTTCAGGACAAGGCCACACGCATGGGGGTGGACAGCCTGCGCATTGTCTATACGCGGTGCAACAATTATTCGGACAAGAAGAGTGAGGACTTTCCAGGACTTTTGAGGATATAGATTTTTTTCAGATCAAAGATGAGTCCCTGCTTAGCGTGGAAGCGGCCCGCGACCGTTTTCAGGAGGCCGAAACCCTTAAAGCCGGAGGGGAATTGGAACAGGCCGCGGCGAAGTATATGCAGCTTGTCAATGACATGACCAAGCGGCTTGTGCTGGGGGTGGAAACCTACGTGGATTTCTTGGATGCGGTGTACAACCTTCCAAAGGTCGTTGAGGGCGGAACGCCGTCCCTTTCCGAAGAAGAGGCATGCGGGATGCAGCGTCTTGTCACGCGGTCCTTTGTTTGTCTTGCCGAGATTTACGACCATATGGGGGAGGATGTGCAGGCGCAACGTTATCGGAAGTTTATGCAAAAGGCAGGAATGACAGCGAAATGAGCAAAACAGGCGCAATTATTCTTTCACGCATGGGGTCTTCCCGTCTTCCTGGGAAAGCCATGATTCCTCTGTGCGGTGTGACTGTACTGGAGCATGTTGTACGCCGAGTTGAACGCGCGGATGGGCTGGATACCGTGGTGGTAGCCACCACCTGCGCCCCTCAGGACGACCTTATCGAACATATGTGCGGACAATGGGGTGTAGCCTGCTTTCGGGGTGACACGGACAATGTGCTGAAGCGTTGCACAGAGGCCACCCGTGCCTTTGATCTGGATATCGTGGTGCGTATCGGAGGGGATTCTCCCTTGCAGACCCCGACGTCATCAGCCGGATGCTCGTTGCGTTCAGGCGCGATACGCCAGACTACTTGAGCAATACGCTGGACCGTTCCTTTCCTTTGGGGCTGGATGTCGAGATATTTCGGGCGCAGGTGTTTGCACGTATCACTGAGATTGTCAGAAATTTGCCCGAGGCGGAGCGTCGTAGCAACGAAGAGAACGTTATTATCTATCTTCATCAGCATCCTGAGATTTCCAGCTTGTCAATTATAAGGTCCCTCCCGTCTTTCCAGATGCGCGGCTGACGCTTGATACAGCTTTGGACTTCATGCTTATCGAAAAAATCTACAATTCCCTGTACCCGGAAAACCCTGCTTTCGGCCTGGAAGACATTGCCCAGCTTCTCACCGACAACCCGAACTGGATGGATATCAACAGCGGAGTCGTTCCGGTGAGTGGCTTTTGGACAAATACGGAAAAGAGTCGGTTCGAGAATCGATTTGGAAAGCATCATGGATGAGCGAGAGTTCAGGGCGGTGTGGTCGGGTGTGGTCGGATCGGCAGTCTGTATGATGAGCAGAGTGATGGGCAGGGGGTGTATACTCACGCAGGAATGTATCGGGCAACGCCCGGTATCTTATTGGCCTGCGGTGCCGACCCTGATCCTGATCGCGTGCGGAGTTTTGGCAGACATTGGGGGTGCGACAATCTTTTTAGTGATGTGCAGACCATGCTGGAGCAATGTCCGGTGGATGTGTTGAGCGTGACAACGCCGGACAACACGCACGAAGAAATCATCCGTCAAGCGGTACAGGCCAGAAGGCCGCCCCGAGTTGTTCTCGTTGAAAAGCCTTTGGCTGCAACGGCACAGGCTGGAGAAAAACTTTTGGCCGAAGCTGAGGAAGCGGGCGTACTGCTGCTTGTCAATTACGTGCGCCGGTGGGACGAGATGCATCGTAACATCCGGAGTTTGCTGCATTCTGACAGATTGGGAACCATCCGCTGGGTTACAGGGTATTATGTGCGCGGCATACGCCATAATGGATGCCACCTGGTTAACCTGATGCGATTTCTGTTTGGCGAGATAGAACAAGTGGAGCCTGTGGGACGAACAGATACCAGGTTTTTGGAGAACGATTTCAGCCTGCATGCACGGGTAGTTTTCAGCAGCGGAGCTGAGGGACTGCTGGTGGCTCTGGATCAGCCAGGGTATGCCTATAGCATTTTCGATTTGGATATTTTTGGAACCAAAGGGCGTGTACGCATTACTGCGAATGGTGCTCGTGCGGAGTTGTACTCTGCGCGGCAGGACCCGAGGTTCACTAACTTCAAAACCCTGGATCCGGCAGCCGAAATTTTTGAATCCACCTATGACAGGGCGATGCTTGAGGCGGGAATGGACTTGGTCCGTTTACTCAGGGAACCCGGTGTGGATCCTGTGAACCATGGAGCAGAAGCGGTTGCAGATTTGCAGGTCATTGAACGTCTGTTGTCGGTGTGCGCATAGATTTTGGAAAATACAGGAGTAAAAACATGTCCAAGTTGGCAGTATTTGGGGGGAAACCCGTTCGTACTAAACCTTTTCCTCCTTATCGCACCTTTGATGAAAACGAGATGCGTGCCGTGCAGGAAGTTGTTCAAGGACAGATTGTTTCGGATTTTATAGGGGCATGCAGTCCGTATTTCCTCGGAGGGAAAAAAGTTCGTGAATTGGAAACTCTCTGGGTTGAACATACCGGAGCCAAACATGCCATAGCCATGAATTCCGCCACATCGGTCATTATTGCGGCCATGGGGGCCTTTGGCGTAGGCCCGGGAGACGAGGTCATCGTTACTCCCTACAGCCATGTGATTTCAGCTACGGCCCCACTTATTTATGATGCCATCCCTGTGTTTGCAGACAGCGAGCCGGATACTTTGTGCATTTCCGTGGAAAGCATCCGAAAGTGCATCACTCCGCGAACCAAGGCTATGATCATCGTGGATCTCTTTGGTCAGTCCGCGGACATGGACGGCATAATGGCTCTGGCCCAGGAGCACGGCATCCTTGTTCTTAGCGACTCGGCGCATATCACCAAGGCCGCCTATAATGGGAAAATGGCTGGAACTCACGCCCATATCGGCAGTTACAGCCTTAATGCGCACAAGACCATTCAATGCGGCGAAGGCGGTATCGCGGTAACCGATGACGATGATCTGGCCTTCCGGCTTCAGCTTTTGCGTAACCATGCGGAAAATTGTGTGGAAGGCTACAAGGTCGAGAACCTAACCAATTTGATTGGTTACAATTTCAGAATGACCGAACTGGAAGCCGCCGTGGCCGTGGAACAGACGAAAAAATTGCACAAACTGGTGGATCACCGGCGGAGCATGGCTGCTTACCTGAGCGACAAGGTCGCCAAAATCAACGGATTGACCCCGCCGATCGTCCGGTCTGGTGCGGAACACGACTACCTGCTTTTCCCTGTGTTGTTCGATCAGGATGTTATCGGCGTGAGCCGGGATGAATTTTTGCGCAGGATGGATGCAGAAGGTATTCGCATGGTTAAGGTGGGAGAGGAGCACGTGCCTCCGGTAAGCACCTTTGTACGCCCCATCCACCTGCTGCCGTTGTTTACGCAAAAGACTTTCCGTCCCAAGGGCTACCCCTGGAAGGATCCCCAGTGGACAGGCGAAGTGAGCTACGGTCCGGGGACCTGTCCTGTTGTTGAGGATCTTTATAACTCTTCGTTGTTCACCATCAATGCGATTTATCCGCCGCTAACCGAGGCGGACATGGACGACATTGCCGAGGCCTTGGCCAAGGTGGCACGCGGGTAACAATGAGACGCTGTCTGGGAGCTTTTTTTCAAGTTGGGGGTGTCAAATCTCTGGAGAGTGTTCTCCGGGATATGGATTCCCTGGGCGTATTGGAGCTGTGGGCGCGTGCCCCGGCTTTGCGCTACCTGAATGCGCGGGGATTTTCCGCAAGTTTGATCACGGCGGAGAAGATCAGGAAAAGCGAGTTAGGACAGTACGACATGGTATTGACAGATACCATCAACATGGCCCGGAGTGCAGATGGGCCGTTGATAGGCCGACTGTGGGACGCGGCTGCCTCCACTTCCACGCCCAGCTTGGCTTTTGTGGACAGTTGGTGGGGGTATGGCAACCGTTTTATCGATCCGGACGGAGGGGGACGAATAATCCATCCCACCGTGATTGCCGTGGTCGATGAAACTGCTCGCCAGGGGATGATCGACACGGGGCACAGTCCGGAAAGCCTGAAAATTCTGGGAAGCCCACATCTGGATTCCTTGCGGGAGGAACGGAAAAACTCAGATGGGCGAGCGCAGATATTTCGAACTGAAAATGGTTTGGAAAAAGATTTTGTCTGTTTGTTTGTGTCCCAGCCTCTGGAGTCCGCTCTTCCTGGCGGAGCCGGAGACTGGGGGTTCAATGAACTGACAACCCTTGCAGCCATTGGAGCGCAGGCAGCCCGGTTGCCCGACGAAATCCGCCATCGATTTCAGCTTCTGGTTCTGCCGCATCCGGAAGACGACGTGGCGGCCCTTGCCCAGGTAGCGGCAAAGTTGCCCATGTCATGCCGTGTTCTTGAAAATTCTGACCCTCTGGACGCAGTGTGCGGAGCTGATTTGGTCTGCGGTATGTTCTCTATTTTGCTTACGGAGGCGGTTCTGCTGGGGCGCGTTGTTTTGAGCGTGCAGCTGGGCTTGAAAAAGGAAGATATGCTGGTGACCAACATGGTGGGCGCAACCCATTGTGCCAGGACAGACTTGGAATTTGCTGAGATGTTCGAAGGATTGGTGTGCGATCCCGTGTACAGGGCATCCGCCCTTGCTGCTCAGGAACGCTTTACCGTGGTTGGCGATTCACGGACGCGTTGGAGTGACCAACTGAAATACATGAGGACGGAGCGCCGATGATGGGAAATGTGACCCCACAATCTTACTGGAAGAAAATTTTCGGCGTGGAAAAGTACAAGGTCGAATGGTACGCGAAACGCTGGCTGTACAAATTGTTCGGAGTAACCCTGCCAAAGCTTCCTGACCAGCGTGACTACTGGCTGCGACGCGGTACGGTTTATCGTGAAGAAATTCTTTCTTCCGGCTACCTGGATAGGGAAGTGTTTTTTCAAGACATGCTCGTGGAGTTTCTCCGCAATGTGGAGTTTTCCAGTTTTTTCGAGGCTGGCTGCGGTTTTGGTTGGAATCTGGAGCGCGTGCGTCGGGAATTTCCGCAGACAGTGGTGGGAGGGCTGGACTTCAGTTGGTCCCAACTCATGAATTCCAGAGATTATTTGCCTGATGGTAATTTTTTGTTGGCCAATGGTGACGCCTGCCGGATGCCGTTTGTGGACAATGCATTTGATGTGGGCTTTTCCCTGGGCGTGTTTATGAACATCCACCCCGATAAGATAGGTCTGGCTCTGCGCGAAATGTTGCGGGTGAGTGGCAAGTACGTAATCCACTTGGAGTACGACGACACCAACACCACAAACGAATTGCGGGACAAGCGCGCTCCCAAAACCAACATAGTGGGGCACGATTATAAATCCCTGTATGAAGAATTGGGATGCCGGGTGGTCAAATTCGCAACGTACAAGGATTTTGGCCAAGCATATATGGACCACGCCCGGTCGGTGGACAGCCAGTTGGACCGGTGGGAAGGATTTGAAGGAGCGGAAAAGTACGTGTTCATCGTTGTGGATGCATCGGGCGTCGTAGGTTCCAAGGAGCAAGCATGAAGATTATTGCCGAGATTGGCTTCAACCATGATGGAGACATGGAAAAGGCCGTTTCCATGATCCATGCGGCGGCGGACAGCGGTGCTCAAGTGGTCAAGTTTCAGACATTCAAGGCCCAGGACATCGTGTTGCCGGACAGTCCGCATGTAGACATCGTCAAGGCCGGGGAGATGGACGTTGCCCAGCATCGTTTTCTCAGGGCAACAGCTGACGAGTGTGGTGTGGAATTCATGTCCACTCCTTTCAGTTTTCAGAGTGTGGATATTCTCGAAGACGTGGGCGTTGGGGTCTACAAAATTGCTTCTATGGATGTGACCAATCTGCCCCTGCTTAAATACATTGCCGGAACGGGCAAGCCTGTAATTCTGTCCACGGGGATGGCCGTACTGCATGAAATAGGCAAGGCCTTGGACGTGCTTGAATCCAATGGAACAGGCGGAGTAAGCCTGCTGCATTGTCTGTCTCAGTATCCGGCCAATGCGTGCGACTTGCATCTTTCCGTGCTCCCCCTGCTGCGCGATACTTTTGGTGTGCCTGTCGGGTATTCCGACCATTACCCCGGTATCACGGCCTGCCTTGCGGCCTATGTCCATGGTGCGGAGATCATAGAAACCCACTTCACCTTGGATACCTCCACCCCAGGGGGGGACCATGCACATTCCGCCGATCCACATATGCTGCGGCACTTGGTGGACAGTATCGAGTTGTTTGAAACCATGAAGGGAGATGGAAGGACATTCTTCCGTAATCGCCCCGACCGGGAAAACGCCACATTGTTTCGGCGTGGAATACATGCGGCCAGAGACATCCAGGCCGGGGAAACTGTCACGGCGCAGGATTTGCTTTTTTGCCGTCCAGAACAGGAACTCGGCCCTGGAGATGCGGATTGGGTCGTGGGGCTGCAGGCACGAACGGACATCAAGGCGTGCACACCAATCCGGCGGGCTGCCTTCAAAGATGTAGGGAACGAACAGGGGTAAGCAGGAAGATTTGATGAACGTATTGTGCGTGGTTCAGGCCAGATTCGCCTCTTCAAGGCTTCCGGGAAAAGCAATGTATCCTCTGAAGGGGACCACTATGCTCGGTTTTTTGTTGCGCCGTCTTGCTGCGATTGCAACGGATAGCCTTTCGTTGTGTCTGGCCACCACGCGTAACCCGGAAGACGATATTTTGGCGGCCTGGGCCAAGGCTTTGGGCATTTCGGTTGTGCGTGGTGATGAACACGATGTGTTGCGTCGCTATATCACCTGCCTGGAGCACTTTCAGGTGGATGGTTGTATCAGGGTGACGGGAGACAACCCTTTGACCAGCAGGGCAATGGTCCAGTTGGTACAGGCCTCTTTGTGTCAGGGATACGACTATGTGGACGGGTTTAGTTTGTGTCCCGTGGGGGTAGGTGTGGATGGGTTCAGTCGCGATCTTTTGTTGCAACTGGATTCCATGGATCTTTCCTCGGCCGAAAGGGAGCACATCAACAAGCGTGTGCTCGGTGCTCCGGGTTCCTTTGTCCTGCACCAGACCGAAGCACCGGAACTCTTGCGACGACGGGATGTTTCTTTGACCGTGGATACGTTGCAGGACTACAACGCCTTGGTTGCGCGGCTCGAACATGTGGATCTGCCGGTGGAATCCATAGGAGCGGCACATGTTTTGGCCTGAATGGTTCAACCGTGTGTACGAGTGCCTTGACGGTGTCCAGCGTGTCCATTTTCGGGTGGATGCGGGGCGTGTACCGGGACTGTCCTTCGGACACCTGGAACGCTGCCTTATTTTTTCTGATTTGTTGCGCCAGAAGGGCATTGAATCCTGCTTTTTTATGAAACCCATTGCCGAGGGCGTGCGTAGGGCCGAGGCTCATGGGGAGGCAGTGGAAATTCTCGATCTTTCGTGGGCTGAGCATTTTTCTCAGGCCGACACATTTGTGGTGGACCTGCCTTACGACCCGGAGCCGGAAGTGCTTGAATTGTGTAATTCCGTAGACAGGCGTGTCGTGTTCATCGATGATTTCGGGCGAGATCTTTTTCCCTGTGAAGCAGTTCTTAACTATAGCGTCTTGGCCCAGCAGGATATGTACCCAAGGGCGCGGCGACATTTTCTTGGTCTGGAATATCTTATGGTGGATCAGGCGTTTGATGCACTAGCCACCCATGCCGCGAACAGGGACAACACGATAGTGGTTACCTTTGGCGGGTCAGACCCTACAGACCTGACCCGAAAAATCGTGCCGCAGATATTGGCGCATGATTTGCAAGGATTTCGTGTGGTAACAGTGCTCGGCCCTGGTTTTTCCGGAGGAGAAGACCTTCTTGCCATGGTCGAACAATCCAGAGAACGATTGGAAGTTCTCTGTGCTCCGGACAAGCTTCTACCAATTTTGGCCGGGAGTGCCGCTATCGTCTGTAACGGTGGCAAGACTCTTTACGAATGCCTGGCTTTGGGGAAATCCGTGTTGGCCGTGGCAAGTACCTCGCAAGAGGCTGAAGTTATTGCCGCATTTCGGGAAAAAAATGTGCTGTCGGCTAGTTTGACCATTTGGGATAATGGTTTGTTTTCAGAATCCTTTAATCAGTTGCTGCGTGCGGTTATACATGACTGATACACGTCGTTTTTGTGATTCTTCTGGCCAGCATAGGCCGCTTCGGCTGCTGTATGAATTGTCGTCGGACAGAGAACAAGTGACCGATGAAATATATGCTCCCAATGATTTTTACGGTAATGCCAGTGCGCTAAAGTCGTATCTGAACAAGCCCCCCAGCTATGCAGTCAAGGCAGCCATGGAGCACAGCGCGGAATTGGGACAGGGTAATTGGATGCTTAATGTTCAGGCCCCGTTACCGGCGGTTATCAGTATGAGTCCTTCCCGTCATGCCTTTATCCGTCCACATACCAACAAATCCCTTTATGCTGTGGGACCCTACGTACATTATGCACCGCACGCGTTAAGCGAAGAGGAACTGCATTATGAGAGGAAACGGTTAGGTCGGAATCTGTTGGCCTTTCCTGCCCACTCCACGCATTACGTTACGTGTGACCACAGTGTGGATAAGTTCAGCATGCTGTTGCGCGAATTGGGGAAAGAGTTCGATAGTGTGCGGGTCTGCGTGTACTGGAAGGACGTGCTTGATGGAACTGCCGACGAGTATGCCCGGCGTGGTTTTGAATGTGTCACCTGTGGCCATATGTTCGATCACATGTTTTTGCCCAGACTCAAGAGTCTGATTGCGATTTCCTCCATGACCGTGTCCAACGCTCTGACAACGGCATTGGGGTATAGCGTGTTCATGGGGATCCCCCACTATTACCACCCTTCAGTGGTGGGATATGGCTGCCAGGATGAAGAAACTTTCAAGATCATGCTCGGTGAGTCCCATTACCGTGAGGCATCCTCGGATATTCGGGAAATTGAGGAAGTTTTTAGCGAATTTTCCCAGGAGGTCACGCCTCGTCAGTATGAGACTGCGGACCGTTACTGGGGGTTGTCATCCACTCTGGATAAGGATGGCCTGGCGGCCCTGTTTCAGGAATTGGAAGCAATGTACAGAGTGAGGGATGGGCAGTGAAAATCGGCACGGCATTGGTAACCGGAGCAGGTGGATTCATTGGAAGTCATCTGGTGGAGCGGCTTGTGGAAAAGGGGGTTCGGGTTCGGGCCATGATTCGTTACAATTCGGCAAACAGTTGGGGGCTTCTCGAAGAACTTCCGCCTACAGTGCTCAAGGATGTGGAAGTTGTTTCAGGCGATGTGCGCGATCCTTTTTTTTGTACCCGGTCTGTGCGCAATGTGGATACGGTTTTTCATTTGGCCGCCCTTATTGGTATTCCATACTCATACAATGCCCCTCAGTCATATGTGGAAACAAATATTTCAGGAACGTTGAATATGTTGCAGGCCTGCCGGGATTCCGGGGTGCAGCGACTGGTGCATACTTCCACATCGGAGACCTATGGAACTGCTCAGTACACTCCCATTGACGAAAAACATCCCCTAGTGGGGCAGTCTCCCTATTCGGCCTCTAAAATTAGCGGGGACAAGCTGGCGGAGTCCTACAATCTTTCTTTCGACCTTCCTGTGGTGACAGTTCGCCCATTCAATGCCTACGGTCCCCGGCAGTCGGCTCGGGCCGTGATTCCCACCATAATGGGCCAGGCCCTTTCCGGTCGGGAGAACATTTCCCTTGGGTCTCTTACTCCGGTGCGGGATTTGACCCTGGTGAAAGATACTGTGGAAGGATTTATTGCGGCGGCCGAATCCGACAAGGCGGTGGGGAGAACCATCAATGTTGGCTATGGCAAAGGAGTCAGCATTGGTGAGCTTGCTCATCGGGTTTGCAGTATCTGCGAAAGCAGGGCGGAGATCGTTTCGGACGAGTCCCGGATACGCCCGGAAAAGAGTGAGGTCATGGAACTTGTCTGCGACAATTCTTTGGCGCGAGAGTTGCTAGGCTGGACGCCAAAGTATACGCTTGACCAGGGGCTGGAGATGACTGCGCAATGGATCCGGACGCATATGGACCGCTACAAGGTCAATCAATACGTAGTGTAACTACGGAGAAGATCGCAATGAAAGCAGTTATTCAAGCGGGCGGCAAAGGAACTCGGCTTGCCCCCTATACCACGATTTTGCCCAAGCCTTTGATGCCTGTTTGCGGTGTGCCTGTGATTGAAATTCTCATCAAATGGCTACGTCGCAACAACATCACTCAAGGATACGTCACGGTCGGCTACCTGGGAAAGCTCATCAAGACCTTATGCGGCGATGGCTCGCAATGGGGGTTTGAACTCGAGTACTGCCATGAGAGTGAACCTCTCGGCACCATCGGTCCGTTGGGACTTTTGGGTGAGGAAAAACTCAATGAGACCTTTCTGGTACTTAACGGCGACATCATAACCGATCTGAAAGTGCGGGACATGGTTGCCGCACACAAGAAGAGCGGCTCCATCCTTACTATTGGTGTTACCCAAAAAAAAATCAACATTGACCTTGGTGTTATCGAGCGGAAAGGAGATGTCGTGGTCAGCTTTCAGGAAAAGCCGATCATGGAAGTTACCGTGAGCATGGGCATCTACTGCATGGAGCCGGAAGTCATGCAATATGTCCCGCGCGATTGTCCGTTCGGTTTTGACGATCTTGTTTTTTCTCTTTTGGACAAGGGAGTGAGCATCAATACTTACGAACACAAAGGTGTGTGGATGGATATTGGACGGCCTGAGGATTTTGAAAAAGCGCAAGATGTCGTTAATGGAAATACCGAAACCTTGTTGGGGATATAGGGCTGCTGTGCGACGTATTGAATTGTCTCCCCCCATGCTCGGTAAGGCGGAAAAAGACGCCCTTCTCAGTGTGATCGATGATAATTGGCTGGCTATGGGAAAGCGGGTTCGCACTTTGGAACAGGAGTTTTCCTCTCTGCACGGAATCGAGCATGGAATTGCCGTCAACTCCTGCACTGCGGCCCTGCACCTTGCCTTGGCAGTTTACGATATCGGGCCGGGGGATGAGGTTTTGGTTCCATCGCTTTCCTTTGTCGCCACAGCCAACGCTGCCAGATATGTCGGAGCCACTCCCGTTTTCGTGGACATTGAGGATATGCTCAGGCCACACATGAGCCTGGACAAGGCTCGTGCGGCCATTACTCCCCGCACCAAGGCCATCATCACCATGCACTATGGTGGGTATCTCATGGACATGCGGCCTTGGCGTGAATTGGCGGATGCTCATGGGTTGGTGCTGGTGGAGGACGCGGCGCATGTGGCAGGAATGGAAGGAGCCGGTGTGTACGGCCACGCGAGTGCTTTCAGCTTTTATTCCAATAAGAATATGACTACGGGCGAAGGCGGCATGCTGCTTGTCCATGATTCCGATACAGACAGCCGTCTGCGGCTGATGCGATCACACGGTATGACCTCCACAACCTTGACCAGAGATCAGGGACACGCCTTTGATTATGATGTGGTGGATACCGGTTTTAATTATCGGCTGGACGAGCTGCGTGGTGCAGTGGGGCTGGAGCAACTCAAAGGGCTGATGGAAAGAAACCGGCGTCGTGTGGAACTGGCTGGAATTTACCGTGAATCCTTGGCTGGTAACGAGCGTGTGCGTATCCCCTTTGATGCGAGCTGGCAGCAATGCGGCCATATTATGCCCGTACTTCTTCCCGAATCCGCAGACAGACACAGGGTGATGGTCCAACTTCGTGAACAGGGAGTCCAGAGTAGCATTCATTATCGTCCCATCCATACTTTTTCACAATTCAGAAAACAGAGCGTGGGGCAGAATGGGAAATGGTATGCATTGCCCATAACAGAAGCATATGGAATGCGGACGATGACTCTTCCCCTGCATGCGGGAATGACTTCCGAAGACGTGGAGTACGTTGTCGAAAGTCTGAATAAAGCTCTCTCATAAAAAAAGTACAGGGACCAAGATGGATAAATATAATATCGACAGCCATAAAATGCATCTGCATCCAGAACGAGTGAGCGCCTGGCTGGGGGGAGAACCTGTCGCCCCCATATATCTGGAAATTTCCCCCAATGGAGCCTGCAATTGTCGTTGCCGTTTTTGCGGTATGGATTTTCTGGGGTATCGCAAGCGGGTGTGGGATACGGCTTTGCTTCAGGACCGTGTGGCTCAGATGGGAAAACTGGGCCTGAAAAGCATTATGTATGCCGGAGAGGGGGAACCATTTCTTCATCCTGATCTCCCTGAAATTATAGAACATACCGATGAAAACGGCATTGATGTGGCCATCACCACGAATGCGCTCCTCATGACAGAACAGATCAGCGAACGCATTTTGGGGCACGTATGCTGGATCAAGGCCAGTGTGAACGCCGGATCTGCGAAAACTTACGGTTCTGTGCATGGAGTGGCTGCGGATAAATTTTATGATGCCATACGCAATTTGGAACTCGCGGCGGAAATACGCGCCCGTACAGGTGTTGCCTGCACTCTGGGCATGCAGATGGTTCTGCTGCCGGAAAATGCCCATGAGGTAACGGCTCTT
Source organism: Desulfovibrionaceae bacterium (assembly GCA_963665185.2). Taxonomy (GTDB): domain Bacteria; phylum Desulfobacterota; class Desulfovibrionia; order Desulfovibrionales; family Desulfovibrionaceae. The sequence goes on from CAXXPO010000026.1 coordinate 166,804, forward strand.
GCGGAAATAGCCCGTGACGCGGGCATGGATTATCTGGTCATCAAGCCGTATTCGCAACATCCGCTGAGTGAAAATCGGGACTATGAGCATCTGACCTACTCAGACATGACGGAGTTGGATGAGCAGTTGCAAGCCATGGCTACCGATTCCTTCAATGTCGTGTTTCGTCGGGAGACAATGACGAGGTCCAAGTTGCCCGGACGCGAATTCAAGCACTGCATGGGGCTTCCTTTTGCAGGCTATATCGATACGGAAGGCAATATGTGGGGATGTCTGGCCTACATCACGGATAAACGGTTTTTGTTTGGCAATATTATTGAAGAAAGTCCGGAAGAGGTCTTTTTCGGTGCGCGCCGTTTGGAAATTTTGCGTTGGGCAGCCGAGGAACTGGACGTGCAGGAATGCAGGATCAACTGTCGTCTGGAGGCAGCCAACTGCTACCTCTGGCAACTGAAATACCCTTCACATCACGTTAATTTTATTTAGGATTCTTCCAATGTCTGAACGTACTATTTTAGACGATCTCCCGGTTTCTCCCGACCATGCGGAAATTTTGCGTACACAAGGGGTGCGCCTGCTTGAGACCATGATGTTGATCCGGCAGTTTGAAAGCCGCGTTGTGGATCTCTATTCCGCCCAGGAAATGCGTACTCCCGTACATTTATGCATCGGTCAGGAAGCTGTGCCTGCTGGAGTCTGCGCGACACTTCAGGACTCGGACTACATCTTTAGCTCGCACCGTTGCCATGGGCATTACATGGCCAAGGGCGGCAGTTTGAAAAGGTTGGCTGCTGAGCTGTATTGCCGCCGGGACGGGTGCTCCGGGGGGAAAGGCGGGTCCATGCATATTGTGGATGCGGAAAAGGGCGTTTCTGGAACAACTGCCATTGTCGGCGGTAGTCTGCCCGTTGCCCTGGGGGCAGGTCTGGCATCCTGGTTGCGCAAGGACGAGAGGGTGAGTGTTTGTTTTTTTGGGGATGGAGCCTCGGAAGAGGGAGCCTTTCACGAGAGCTTGAATATTGCGGCTCTGAAAAAGCTTCCTGTTATTTTTGTACAGGAGAATAACCTTTATGCCACCAGTTCCCATGTGCAGAACAGACAAGCCTACAACGGGGGGGCAAGTCTGGCTCCAGGCTACGGAATTCCAACTATGAGACTGGATGGCAACGATCCTTTGGCCGTGTTCGCGGCAATTTCTCCCGCTATTGAACGAGCCAGACACGGAGGTGGTCCGGCCTTTTTTGAGTGTCTGACCTACCGCTGGATGGACCATGTGGGGCCAGGCAACGGTCTTGAAAAAGGGTACCGGTCGCAGCAGGAATGGGAACAATGGGTTGAACGCTGCCCAGTCAAAAGATTGTCTTCCCGTCTGTTGGATGCAGAGCTGGTGACTCAGGATAATCTTGATGCACTGCGCGACAGACTGGAAAAGCGTATCGATGAGGCCTTTGTTTATGGGCAAAACAGTCCGTGGCCGGCAAATCAATCTCTTTTCAACAATGTGTAACGTGGAGCACGCGCATGCCCTGGACAAAACTTACTGCTGACAGCTACTCGATGGGTGCTCTCCCCAATGCTGAAACTGGGCGCGTACTGACGTATTCCCAAGCCTTGCGGGAAGCACAGTCGCAAGCCATGGCCGCTGACGCGAATGTGATCGTCATGGGCGAAGGCGTAGACGACCCCGGTGGGATTTTCGGCTCCACGCTTGACCTGCACAAAGAATTTGGTCCCTCCCGATGTTTTGATCTGCCCATAGCCGAGAATGCTTCTACGGGCATGGCCTTGGGAGCGGCCATTGTAGGTGTGCGTCCCATATACGTGCACATGCGCATGGATTTTATGCTTATGGGCATGGACCAACTCGTCAACCATGTGGCGAAATGGCGGTATATGACAGATGGGGCGCAAAATGCCCCGCTGGTCATCCGTGCCCTGATAGGGCGGGGATGGGGATCTGCTGCCCAGCACTCCCAGAGTTTGCAGGGCATGTTCATGCAGGTTCCCGGACTGAAGATCGTCATGCCGGTAACGCCCATGGATGCCAAGGGCATGCTTCTTTCCGCCATTGCAGATGATGGGCCGGTGATCTTCCTTGAGCATCGTTGGCTTTACGGAAGACAGGGACAGACGCCTGAGGAAATGTATTTTGTTCCTTTAGGTAAGGGACAGGTGCTGCGACGGGGCGGGGATGTGACCATCTGTGCCTTGTCGCTGATGGTGTGCGAAGCCCTTGAGGCGGCAAAAGAACTGGCCGAGGAAGGGGTGGATGTGGAAGTCATCGACATGCGTAGCGTCAAACCTGTGGATGAGGAACTGTTGCTGGAATCCGTGCACAAGACCGGGCGTCTGATACTGGCCGACACCGGTAACATCATGGCCGGGTGGAGCGCGGAAATTGCCGCGCTCATCGGAGAGAAGGCCTTTGATGCTCTCAAGGGACCAGTGGCTCGTGTGGGACTGCCCGACATCCCCACTCCGGCATCGAGTGCCTTGGAGGATGTGTTTTATCCGGGCAAGGATGCCATCAAGGATTGTGTTCGGCGGTTGATGGCGCGAAAGGTTATGCAGCCAAGGCTGCATGGAGAGAGTCATGAGTGAGATTATTTTGGATGGGGACAAACTGCGCTGGCACAAAGAGCGTGTCGATGCCTTGCTTGCCGGTGAGCGTGTGGCTCCTTTGACCATAGATTGTGCTCTGACCAGAAAATGCTCCTACCGTTGTATCTATTGTTACGGGCAGCTACAGGAGAATCCGGGAGGGGAACTCTCTCGCGACGTCATTCTTCGGTTTCTGGACGATGCCGCTGAAATAGGCGTTAAAGCGGTGAGTTTTGTCAGCGACGGAGAATCCACGTGCAGTCCCCATCTTTACGAGGCCATTTTGCACGGCAAGGCCAACGGTTTGGACATGGCTCTTGGAACCAATGGCTATCTGCTTCGGGATGATCGCCTGGAGGAGATTCTGCCGGCTCTGACGTATTTGCGGTTTAATATTTCGGCAGGCGAACCCCGGAGATACGCAACTATTCATGGCTGTTCGGAAAAGTGTTTTCATAAAGTCTGCGCCACCATCCGGAAATGCGTGGAGCTTACGAACAGCAAGGGCTTTGGTGTCACCCTTGGAATGCAGATGGTGTTGATGCCCGACCTGGCGGATCAGATTCTTCCTTTGTCGCGACTGGGTGGCGAGCTGGGGGTGGATTATCTTGTCATCAAACATTGCAGCGACGATGAGGACGGCTCTCTGGGGGTTGATTACAACAAGTACGACGCCCTGACTCCCCTGCTGGAAGAGGCCGAAGCCTTGAGTACGGACAGTTATCGCGTGGCTGTGAAATGGTCCAAAATTAGAACTGGAAACAAGCGTATCTATACCCAATGTTACGGTCCTCCTTTGATACTTCAGATGTCCGGCAGCGGGTTGGTGGCCCCTTGTGGTATGTTTTTCAATGAAAAATACTCCCGGTTTCACATTGGCAATATCAGTCAGACTCCTCTCAAGGAAATCTGGCAAGGGGAGCGATACTGGAAAGTCATGAATGAGCTGGCCTCCAGTGGTTTCAACGCCAATACGGACTGCGGAACGCTGTGCTTGCAGCACAAGGTGAACGAGCGGTTATGGCGTATCAAGAAGGGGCAGGAAGAATTACGGGGCGCAGAGGGACCCAAGCCTTTACACGTGAATTTCATATGATTGGAGACGTTTTGTGGCAAAATTGAAAATCCTTTTGGTTCTGCCCAATTACCGTTGGGTTGAAGGCGATGCCAGTACATTGTGGCAGATCATCCCGTATAATCTATGCCTGTTGGCGGCCATGGTGCGGGATATCTGCGAGGTGAAGATACTGGATGCCTACATGGCGGACATGACAAAGGAGCAGGTCCGGGCGGCCCTTGTCAAAGAATCCCCTGACATGGTGGGCGTAACCGTGATGATGGACCAGTTTGCCCCGTCCGGTCATGCCGTGGCCGCTATGGCAAGAGAAACTCTGCCGCAGGCACAGATTCTCATGGGCGGCGTTTACATGACCGTGAATCCGGAAATAGCTATTGAAGATGTGAACATCGACTACGGAATCATAGGCGAAGGCGAGTACGTCCTACGAGACTTGGTGCTTCATCTCACCCAGGGGACGGTTTTCCCGGAAAAAGGAATCATCTTCAAGCGGGATGGAAAAGTAGTGAACACGGGACGTTCAGATTTTATAATGAATCTGAGTGAACTGCCGTTTCCTGCCTACGACCTGATCGACTATCCCGCCTACGCCAACACCGCAGACCGCAACAGTGTGGATTCGCCAAGGCTGTTTCCGTATGGTCGTATTTTCAGCTCCCGCGGTTGCCCGGTGAATTGTGTCTTTTGCCAGGTGAAGACCATCCAGGGACGCAAATTTCGGCCACGTACCGCCGAGGATGTGCTGAACGAGATTGCCTGGCTTAAAAAAGAGTACGGCATTCGTTCCCTGACCTTTGACGACGACAATTTCTTCACCAGCCGCAAAAGGGCCAAGGCTATTTTGGAAGGAATGATCGAGCGCGATCTGGCCATGCCCTGGGTCTCCATTGCCACAGCCGTTTTTCGGCTTGACGAGGAAATGATCAAGCTTATGCGGAAAAGCGGCTGCCAGTATATCTGCATTGCCATTGAGTCGGGAACCAAGCGGGTTATACATGACATTGTGGGCAAGCCCATCGACTTTGACCACGCGAAAAAAATTACCCGGCTTGCGCAACAGGAAGGTATTTTTGTTTCCGCAAACTTCATAATTGGGTTTCCAACGGAAACATGGCAGGAAATAAGGGAAACAATCCGTTTCGCAGAAGAGTTGAACCCCGACTACATGAAGCTTTTTCATGCCATCCCGCTGCGCAACACCCGTCTTTGGGAATTGTGCGAAGAGCATGGTCTTTTTAAGAAGGGATTCGAACAAGGACAGCTGCGTTGGAGCGCGGGGCAGATCGAAACCGACGAATTTATGGCCAACGATTTGACGACGCTCAGAGCTTATGAATGGGACCGCATTAATTTTAGCCGTCCGGAAAAGTTGGAGCGTATCGCCAAGCAGATGCGTGTTTCCGTTGAGGAAATGAACACAATACGCAAACAGACCCGGGCTAACGCACATCGGCAGATATACCGTCAGTTATCAAACGAGATGGAAAAATGATTATAGGTATTGCTTATCCTTATCTTCCGTATGCTTTGGACCGCGATGAACCGGTGTTCACGATTATTGGAAAACCCCATCAATATTACGCTCTCAATGCCTGCAAGGGTGTGACGGACAAGTTCTACGTGCTGACCTCCAAGCCGGAAGTCGCGGCCGTGGCGCAGGAGTGCGGGTATACCATCATGCCATGGGAGCTGCTGGACAAGTCCGAAGGACTGCTGCCTGGGCATCAGATGACCAACGCCATGATGGACTTTGTCAAGGCGGATTTGAGCATGGACTACGAAATGCTGATGCGCCAGCAGCTCTTGCACATGAACCTTGCCAACGTTCTTGTGCGCAGACAGACCCTGCTAACCATGCGAGATATCTCCAAACAGCGTTCACTACCGTATCTTTATCTGTCCATGCGCATACGTGAGGCTGTTGGAGTTGTGGGAGCCGATGCCGCCATGGTCAGTGTATTGAACGATGCTCCAATACAACTGGAGGACAAACACGTCCCCTCTGTCGTGCGCTTCGAGCAGGCAACGAATTTCAGTTGCGAGAGGAACATTGTGCCGGGACAGCAGCGTCATTTTGCACATCAGGTTTCCGAGCTGGAAGGACTGCGGGTTGACAGCGAAATAAAAGCGGCATTGGCATCTCTTATTTTAAAAGAATTGCCCGACTACCATCGTATGACATAAGGACATCTGCCATGAGAAAAGTGCTTATCGTCAAGCCTGACTACAAGCATCTGCCTTTGGGGCTTGCCTATGTAATGGCTTCCCTGCGGGAAAGCCGGATTCCCTATGACTATGTGGATACGGTTTTTGACCGTACAAGCTGGTGCGAGCGTCTTGACGCGGATGAATATTTTGCCGTGGCAACCGGGGGCCTTTGTGGTGATGTCAATTCTATTCGCAGCATCTTTGACTTGGCCAAATCGAAAGTGCCGGAAGTGGCGACCTTGCTTGGTGGCAGTATCACGCACGACTGCCCCTCCCAGCTTCTTATGGACATGATGTCAGTGGACTATCTGGTCATCGGGGAGTGCGAATCCTCCATGCCCTTCTTGCTTCATGAAATCGCAAGCGGCCGCCCTGAGCGAGAAAATCTGAAAAAGATTCATGGGATTGCCTTTAATGACCAGGGAAAGGCCGTGGTCACACCTGCGGCTAAGCCTGTGTCGCTGAAAAATAATCGTCTTTTTCCGGTGTGGGAAGATATCTCCAACATTCAGTACTACATCGATCTGGTTCGTGTTCCGGGACTTCCGGAGTTCAGTGGCTTGCCTGTTCTTACGGGGCGGGGCTGCACCGGGAAATGTACTTTTTGTTCTCCTACTTTGGGGACTTTTCGTACTCGGCCTGTGCAGGAAGTGATGGAAGAGCTGCACTACCATCACGAAAGCGGGTATGACTTCGATGGTTTTCTTTTCCTTAACGAAATGTTTTATCCCTCGCTGAAGACTGTACAGGAATTTGTTACCGCCTATCGTAATTCAGGGATCAATCGTCCCTGGCAGTGCTCCATGCGCGTGGATATGAATTTGGAGTGCCTGCAACTGATGAAAGACGCAGGCTGTGTTATCGTGGGGGTTGGCTATGAGAGTGGGAACAACGATATTCTTACCCGGATGCGTAAGCGAACGAATACGGATCAGATCCGCGCATTTTTGCGCAAATCCAAGGAAGTCGGCCTCTACGTCTACGCCACGTTTATGTTCGGTTCCGAAGGCGAAACAGAGACGGAAATTGCTCAGACCATGGATTTGCTCCTTGAGGAAAAAGTCTATGGAGGAGGGGCGTGCGTAACCATTTATCCAGGGACGGCCATTTACGACAACGCCTACGCCAAGGGGCTTTTCGCCGACCCTAAGAAACACCTTGAGACTTTGGATTTTTTCAACAGCGTTATAGCGGGCAACATCCTTAAATCAGAATATGTGAACATTAGCGACATCCCGGATAAGTACGAACTAAACAAGGTGGCCCTGCGCCATTACAGTCGTTATCGCGGTGGCATCCACAAACATTTCAATGTAATGTCGCCGAATTTTGAATTAGGCACGGGAATTTGCCCCACCTGCGGGGCCGAGGTCGAGCTCCGTTTTTACGTCAATACGTTGTTTACCGAACACCGCTCCTGCCCCCAATGCAGGCATCCCGTGTTTATGGATTTTTACCACCACCCCCCGTTCGAAGAGCACAAACGTAGGCTTCAGGCCCTGCTGGATGGCAAACAGAAGATTGCAGTTATTGGCCAGGGGCCTAATAGCTTTGGGCTGCTTTCTTCCAATGTGTTCATTAAAGACCCGGAGCAGGTGTCCATGGTGGTGGGAGACCACGCTTTGCACGCGGACAACAGGTTTCTTATTCATTCCGTGCGTCCTATGGACGAACTCAACAGGGAAACGGCGGACTGTGTTGTCATCGCCGATGCCGACTCCCTGCGAGACACTACTCGGCAGGTGGCGGAGCTTGGTTTTCAGGACAGGGCCATGACAGTACTTCCCTCAGGTTGGCCGGATTTTGTTAAGAAGATCAAGGACGCATTGCCGACTCCCTGGGATGCTGTTCGATTTTATTTTCCGCCTCCGGAAAATACCTACCAATGCAGGCAGCTTTATCAAAGCATTGCCCGACATCTGGCGCGGACCAATGGAGAAGGAACGCGATTTTGTCTGGCTCCCGCAGGTGCGTTTGCCAGGGATATGGCAGAAGTCATGGAGGATTTTGGGCTGGTCGTTACGGCGTATCTGGACAACTTTCTTCAGGGGGACACCATGGGAGGGAAGCCTTTGTTCCGTCCCGCAGAGGTGGACGACTTCTCTTTCGCAGACGTTTTTGTGGTGGCCACCCCTAATTGTCATTCCCAGGAGATCATCGCCAATGGGTTGAATGAGCATATGGGCGCGGGAAATAGCCATAAAGTCATATTGCTTGCGGACATGTATCTGAATCTTTTCATTGAAGACTACAGATTTTGTCAAACGATCCTGGGCAACTGAAGCGTGTGAGAAAGTGAGGGACATGAGCGATTCCATAAAAATTTTCCAGGATACGGCTCCCTATGTGCGGCGGCTCATAGAAATGCCTTGTGTCCCGTTGTTGACCCGTTCTTCAGATTCCCTGTGCCTGCTTGGTTCCTGTTTTACCTGGCATTTGCATAACGAAGGATTGCGCAGCCTTGGACTGAACAGCTTTTTTCAATGGGCAACAGGGTTTCACTTCAGTACCGAATCCTTGGCCAACCTTATGGAGCGCATCGCGGATGGAACACCGCATTCGGAAGAGGATTTGTATTATTATCCAGACGAAATAGGAGGGTTCAGGCCTTTCCAGTACTATTTTAATCAGCGTTTTCCTGTGGAACAAAAGGAAGATGTTCTCCATCAACTGGATGTACTGGACGAGCAATGCGCAGCTGCGTTGCGCAATTGCAGCCATCTCATGCTGGTTACGGGGACTCCGCGCGTGGTGCGGCTCAGGGCTACGGGACAATGCGTGGCCGTCGCGGCCAAGATGCCGCGCTTTGATTATACGCACCACCGCAACTCGGTAGAGGAGGAAGTTATCCATCTGAGCCGGGTTGTGGACAGTGTGCTGCGCATCAGAAATGGCGCCCCTTTGCCGATTTTTTTTATGCTTTCCCCTATGCGCTATATGTTCCATCCCTTGTGTGCCGAGGCCTGCACCCCCACTCTTGTGGACAGTGCACGGCAAGGTTCGCCCTATGTGGAGGACAATCTGGGAAAGGCGATTATGCGGGTTGCCTTGCATACGTTTCTGGATAAACACCCAGATGAGGATTTTCACTACTTTCCTGGCTTCGAACTGGTTCAGGATGAATTGCGTGCCCATGAGCCTTTTTGTGGCGAGCATGCGCATGTGCCGCATTTTCCCCATACCAGCCATTACGTTGTAAAACGATTTATCGAGCATTATGTTGCGCAGGAAATAATTTCACAAATAGAAATGTCTGAAGAATTACACAAGTGGACTGAGTCAGTTAATTCCACTTTGATTCCTGCCCAGAAAGTGAAGATGCTGGATGACTTCACCCAGAGTTTGCTGCCCCGCATTGTTGCCTTTGCAGGCAAGGACAGGCTCAATAGTGCGCTGCTGAGAAATATGTTCCTTTTTCTTGGAGCCTGCGCTCGCCATGCTCCCGAAAAGGCTGCCGAAGCGTTTCGTTTCGTATGCAGGGCTATGAACGGTGACTTGAACATTGCCATTTGGGGGGTGGGCGGCAATTACTCGGCAGTTTTTTCGGAAGGGGTCAGGGTGCTTGTCCGGGAAGGCGTGCGGGTAGTGCTTACAGATGGTGCTTCCAACAACTGGGGCAGGGAGGTGGACGGCCTCAAGGTGGTCGCTCCTGAAAAATTGGTCGGAATGAATCTGGATTACGTTTTTATCGCCTCATTTTATCATGACGACATCCATTCTAGTATCCGTCAACTCGGGCTATCCGCTCGTATTGCCTGATACCATAGGACTTCTTGCAGAAGCAGGAGGTGGAGTTCTTTCACCCGTTAGCAGGGAACCTGCATGATATCCATCCAGTGGTGCAGGATGGCCGCGTGGCCTGTTTCGGCCATGCCGTAGTCTTTGGCGGCAATGTAGCTGTTGAGGTCTCCGCTTTGACGCAGAGGATTGTCTGCGTCCATGGCGGAAAGAGTTACCACAAGACCGCCCTTGTCGCGGGCAGTCTCAACTCCCCGCAATACATTCGGGGAACGGCCTGAACTACTGATGGCCACCAGCATATCTCCGGGTTTCATGTGAAAGTTGAGAGGGACGCTAAATACTTCTTCATATCCTATGTCGTTGGCAATGGCGGTGAGTTGTGCCAGATCAGTGAATACCTCGGTATGAATTCGGCCATTCTTGCACAAGTCTGCAGAAAAATGGCTTGCCATGGAGGCACTGGCCCCGTTTCCCACCAAGAAGACGGTCCGAGCTTCGGAACGGATGTGGGCGCATTGTTCACACCACCAGGCAAAGCCGGCCTCGTGCGTCAGCTCTTCCCCGTTGTGCTTGGTAAAAGTCATTCCGCTGAGCAGGCTGCTTAACAGGGAAGTCCGTGCGCTCCACATTTTTCCTGACATTGTTTACTCTCCCTCGGCTTTTTTTATGGCGGCCCAGAGCATGGGAATTGTATCTGCATGCCGTCCCTTGCAGTAGTGGCTTGTTCCGTGTCCGGCAACAGTTCTGTCCAGCAGCGTTTTCCAGGGGCGAAAATAATATTGGGGGCAGCTTTTTTTCGGAGAGGAGGCCGGTGCGCCGGGCAGATCCTGCAAGTCTGTGACAAGCGTTGTGAAATTTTCTATATTGTGTCCTTCCTGGGCAGCGGCGTTACGGGCCATGGCAAGGCTTTTGAGAAAGATTTCCGGCCCCATGACCGCGCTGCCGAAGTTCATGACCACACCTCCTTCCAGGTTTTCCAGCAGGTGGGTAAGGCGCAGAAAATCCCGATAACTTGTGACGCCAAAGGCGGCAGGGTCCATATTGGGATGTTCATGAATGATGTCGTAGCCGATTCCCACATGGCAGGTCAGTAGAACACCGTAACGCCAGGCAGCTGCGGCCACACTGTGTTCGGCGTGGGGAAGATTGTTTTCCGCAATATGCTGTCCCACTGCCTCGCCCAATCCCAGTCCCGTTTTCGCGGCATTGCTGACGATGTCGTTAATTTGGCCGGTTTCATTCCATAAGCCGAACTGGCCTTCGGCAATATATTTGGCCACACTTTCCGTGGTCGCCCCGATAAGGGCCAGCTCATAGTCATGAATGAGGACGGCCCCGTTGACTCCCAAGCAAGTGATATACCCCTGTTTCATGAGGTCTATGAGGTAGTTCTGTACTCCGCTGCGGATGACGTGAGCACCCATCATCATGATGATAGGTGCATGCGCTCGACGGGCCTTTACCACGGCTTCACCAACGCGAAGCATTGTGTCATCTATGTGTTCAGGTTCACACAGCTCCATAATGATCGAAAGATCTAGGTCATGCTGGCGCAGGCTGAGGGGAAGCAGTTTCAGCCGAGTTCTATCGAATTCTTTGTGTATATTTTTCATTTGAGCAGGGAGTTGATGAATTTCCGGGCGGCATTTTTGGAAATGGCCTTGTCGTTGCCAATGGTTCCCACTGCCAAGGCTCCATATACATTTCCCAGGAATCCCAGAAGTTCTGGGGCTGCTCCATGCGTTGCAGCCATGGCTGCAACGGAAAGCAAGGCATCGCCAGCACCTACCCGGTCGATGGTGTGCATGGTCAGGGAGGGGACTTTTACAAACCCGTTTACCCGGTCCAGCACGCAGCAGCCCTTGCGTCCACAAGTGACGATAAGCGTTGAGCAATCAATTTCCTGCATCAACTCTTCCATCAGTTGACGGATCGGGGCCATCCTGTTGCGTCTTTCCAGCCGAAGTTCGTGTTCCGCCAGGGTTCCCAGGTCAAACCGCGGGTATTTTGTTATGACGTTGAAGCCCCTGTTGCCTGCGTTGGCCTGGGTATTTACAGCCAGAAATTTCGCTTTCGTGCTCAGGCACTCTATGATTTCTGGGGTGAGCATACCGTGCCCGAAATCGGAAACAACCACGAGATCATATTCAGCCACATGTTCCTCAAGCCATGCCAGGCAGTCCGGGCCGGGTTCCAGCAAACCAGAAGCCGGGGTTTCGTAAATTTCGATCAGTTTTGAGGTGCTGTAGCCGTCGATGATGCGTCGTTTAAGAATTGTGGGTGAGTCCTTGCTGGTACTGAATTGTGGGCTGACATTTTCTCCCATTTTGGAGAGGATGAATTCCTTGTGGCTATTTTTTTTTGCCCAACGCGGCCACGAGCTTTACCTGGGAGGCCAACGGGGAGAGGTGGTTGGCAATGGCGATGGAGCCTCCGGCGAACCGCTCAAGAGATTCGAACTGCACGGCCAGGATGGGGTCTTTGGATGATTTTCCCAAGGGCTGGCAATATTGGTATTCGTCGATAATGATATCTCCCACCACCAGCACACGGGTGGAAGCCATTTTGTCTAGAATGTTGAAGACGGAGTCGATGGTGTAGCGATTTTTGAAGAGATTTAGATAGTCCTGATTTTCTTCGGGAAGATGGGAGAAAAAGCGGTTGATCAGGTTCGACGAACTAAAAACAATGTCTTCAGTATATGCAACCTCCGCTCCAACCTCGCGGGCAACCTCCACTTCCAAGGCCATTTTTTCGGCAGGATCGTCTTCTGGATTTTTGAATTCTCCGCCCTTGACGTAAACGTCCGGACGCAATGTGCGCAGTGTTTTTTCTGCGGTGGGCCACTCGTTCAGAGCGCAATAATCAACGATTTCCAGAGACGCGAGGGCTTCGAGTCGAAGTTCCTGACTAAAGGCTGGGCGATGCGGCCCTTTGTCCACAAATTTATCCGGGGTAATGGTCACTATCAGCCGGTCGCCCATGGCACGGGCTTGCTTGAAATAGCGGATGTGCCCAATGTGCAGCAGGTCGAATACTCCATGACAAAGAACCACTCGCAGGCCGCGTTTCTTGTGGTTCTCAATAATGGCCGCGAGCTCGTCCAGCGATTTCATCTTGCCTGCAGGTGTTCTTTTATCCATGATTAATTTTCCCCCTTTTTAGTGGAAATGTCAAAGATCATCAAACTGCGCCCTCTGCTTAAAGGAGAACCTCAAGTTCCGTTTCAATCACAACGTCATACAACACATGGCGACCTGCTTCATCTGGTGTAAAAAGTCCCCCTTCCTAGGGCCAGCTATAGGTAGAGACTCCCGGCAGTTGCCTTGCGCCCGAATTCGTATTTCTTGTGCTCCTTGCCCTTGCCGATACACAAAACTTCCGGTTCATGCAGACTGTAGACCTTGTTCTTGTCGGTTCGCCTCTGCCCCTGGACTTGCCGGAAGAGTTCGAGCGTGTCCGCGTGGCGGACCAGGGAACCCCGGGACAACTTGCGCTCGATTTCCCGGATGAGCACCCCGGCCATAGTTCTGATACGTTTGACGATCTTGCGGCTTGTGAAGCGTTGCCGAAGCATGCTGGGCAGCTCTCGTCGGAAGCTTCGCCGCAGCGTGATCCCCTCGGCATCGGCGATTGCCCGGCACCTCTTGATGATCTTTGTCAGCAGCTTCACATCGGTCGGAAACGTGATGTTCTTTTCCTGGACCGTGGTGTCCACCGTGACCTCGACCTCCTTGGCCGCGTCACCGTGCAGTGTGACCGAGGCTTCGAAAATCACCCGAGCGCCGTCCTCGCCGATGCGCTTGCGGAAGTAGACCAAGTCTGTGGGGTCGCAAGGAAACTTCCATTGGAAATGTGTCTCGCCGCAGAAGGCCTGATAGTAGGGATTGCGGACCCAGGCTTCGATTACGCGTTCGTCGCTCAGGTTCTCGAGTTGCTTGAGGATCATAAGCCCAACCATGAGTCGGATGGGCTTTGCCGGTCGGCCATGCTCGCTGTAGAGGCCGGAAAACTCCTGCTCGAAACGCTCCCAGGGGATTGCCGCCGCGAGCCTGAGCAAGGGATCCTTGGGATTGAGCTGGTCGAGCAGATCGTTGAAGAGGAAATTGGCCTGATCCTTCTTGGCTGGCTTAGCCTTCATGAGCACCCCCAATCCGGCGACAGCACGACCTGTTTCTTGCAGAATCACTGTAGTTTCTGGTCGAGGATGATACATCGAAAAAGCAATTTTTTCCATCTGTTTCAGTCTGTTGTGCATTTTCAGGGCCGACTATATATTGTCGTCGCTCAAAAATTGGTCAGGAATACGTTCGATGGAGCCAAAGTCCATAAAACCCTCGTTGGGTCAAAGTTGCGTGTGCTGTGCTGAGAGCGTAAACGACCGTCATTCCCAAAAACGGAACAATAGGTTGAGAAAGTAGGGCTATCGATCAGATGGGGAATTTATGTCTTTGAGCCAAGCCGAAACGATGTTCCATGAGAAGGCATTGGGCTCCCTGTTTTGGAGTAGCTTGAACTCTCGCACCACAAAGCCATCGTAGTCTCTGCCGAGGGCGATTGTGCCGCGCTTGGGCAACAAAACTTTGTAAAAAGTGAGTGCTCCGGATGAAGCTTCGTTGATATAGCTGAATACGCAGTGGTTCAATTTTTCTCCTTCTTCATCAAGCTCATGAACGGTTGTGATTGGGACAATCGTGTTGGTGCCTGGTGCTAAAGGCGGAGCAAGGTCGAGCGCCTTCTTTTGTTTTATGTATGCAGCCAATCTTTGTTCATCAGTGACTTCGTTTGCCCATTTTGAATATAGGTTCAGTAGCTGCTTGTAATCCGAGCAACGTTTCAGGGCCTGCCATGGATTTTTTTTCCCATGAATTCGGCAATCCGTAAGCACTCATAGAACTCTTCTCCCTAACTTGAGCGATTCGCCAGCCTAACACTACGCCAGTCCTGGTGTATCGTCTCGTTTTTGTTTACAATCCCATCCAACCAAATGCTATGATCTTTTCATCTATATGGTGGAGGGCCGGATGTCCAAGCACAACTCCATAAGATCAAATTTCATCGACGATGTCCAAATCACAAACGACTGCCTGACGGATCGGGCAGGGCTCAACCTTTTCGCTCGCTACCTGCGCGGCATTGATCTTTTCCCGCATCTCGACCGTCTCTTCGGCTCCATGCGCAAGCACCCCAAGGGCGCTCCCATCGACGAGCTGTTCAAGCAGGCTCTCTGCTTCCTCTTTGACGGCACAAGTCGTCCACTTGGCCTCTGAACGAAAAAATGCCCTGAATCGCCTCCATCAAATTACTTTCGTCCTCATTGCCATCAAATCCAGGCTTGAACCGGCTCCATTTTGCGTCAATGTGCGCCGGTTTTGTCTCAGGACAGGGCTTGCAGTGGCTGAAGCGCACGATTTAGGGAACAACAACCTGGGCTTCCGCCACGCGAGCACGGGGGCATGGCAGCACGCCGGCCATTCACGGATGGCCGGGCCGATTCTCGCTCCCGTCCAGATACGGTATCCCGCACGGCCAGGAGTGTCCCCGGTCGTCAAAGTGCGCGGACGGGGCGGGGTTTGTAGGTTCGCCTTAGGGCGGATTCGAAGGTCTTGCCCCCCTGTTAAATGATCCATGTGGATGTTTGATATTTTTCCCTAAAAAAAACAGCATGTTGTGGTTATGAATTCATTCGCGGCGTGAGGCAGACGAGTTCGAAAAATCTTTTGCTACTGCTAACGATGAAGACAAACCGCCAAAACAGCAATCAGGCATAAATCCTTATAAATCAAGATAGTAGCTTTCTGGACGAGAATCGGACTTGGTCCGGAGAAACCAGAGAATACGGGGCAAACAGAGAACAAATGGGGGAGGGAAGGGGAAGAATCTGTGGTGGTGCGGAATGGGTATTGGGGGGGCTGTCGATGCTAACCACCTTTGATAAAACAAGAAAAAAAAGACCCGTCATCTTGAGAATGGTCAAGAGACGGGTAGGTCTTTTTTGTTTGGTGGAGGGAATGACGACCTACCGCAAAGCTGCCTCAAAGCATGTTCTCCTCGTAACTCCTTGATAATAAACGCCGAAGTCATCCCAGGTGCCGCCAGGTCCTTTCCTCGGCATGGTCGCGACAGGTCAATTCGCGACCGCATTCGGGACACGCCCACAGAACCCTTTGCTCATGAGCCAGCCAAATATCCACGCGGCCAGCCTCAGTCTGAAGCTTCACGTCTTCCACGTACCACGGACGGTCGATGCCAAGAATCTGCGCGTAAAGATCAATATCCCTCATCGGCGGAACCTCCTGGACTCCGCCTACCTCAACACCTCACCCACGGCAAACCCGGAAGGACCAAGTGGGTTAACATCATGGTCTCCAACGCAAAGGCGTTTATTCTCGGCACCTACCATGGGGTCATGGGAAAGCATCTTCAGAAATACCTCGATGAATTTTGCTACCGATTCAACCGCCGTTTCTGGCCGGGGCAGGGCTTTGACCGCCTCTTACGGGCCTGCTCCTGTGCCACCCCAGTCACCTATGCGGAGCGAAGGCAATAGCCACGTAAAAATAACAGCAATAGCGACACGTCACATGGTGGGCAGAGCCCGGCCTGCGCGAACCTGAAACCCACGTTTTCAGATTCGTGGTCCTCCGCAAGATTCGTCATATTTTGCGGCCATCACATTCGAGAAATAAACTGGGAATGTGTGTGCAAAGCTGTGGAGACGGCACTGTGTGCTCAACGCTCTTTGTGCACTTGCTTGGCGGTCTTGTTGTAATAGTCACCCAAGGCCTCGTGCAGGGCCGTGGCCGCCAGCCAGGCACAGTGCTGATCTTCGTCGGGCAGCTTGCCCAGACCGTTGAGAACCATCTCCCCGGTAATTTCGGCGGCCTCGTCGCAGGTTTTGCCCGCGGCCAGCTCGGCAGCCATGGAAGCGCTGATGGTGCTGGACCCGCACCCGTCCGTGCCAAACCCGGCGTCGATTACCCGGTCATCTTCTATGTGCAGAAATATCCATATGGTGTCGCCGCAGCCTCCGGTGGACTCGCCCTGGTAGTTTGTCTTTTCGGGCTTTCCCCGGTGCGGAGGGTTGCGCCAGCGGTCGTACCCGGCCTGCCCATAGGCATCGATGGTTTCTTCGGTAATCTTGGACTGCAGCTCGTCTACGATGTCATCGAAACTGGTCATTCTGTTTCGTCCGTTTGTTGGATGTCATATTCGGCCTCCGAACCGGCTTTGCCACAAATGATGTGGAACCGGTCCGGGAGCCGCAATATACAGATACGGCCGATGGTTGGGAAGAAGGCGAGGGGCACGCCGCTCGTTACCGCATGTCTAATGCTGCGGATGTAACGGACGCGATACTAGGAAAGCTTTTCCGCGCCCGAGTAGGCTTCTTCCACACGCAGGACAGCGGCGGCATGGCCGGGATGCTTTGCGGGGTTCCAGCTCTTCATGTCGTCAAAGATGGGACCTTCCTTGATGTACTCGATCTTGCCCTTCACCTGATAGGCCTTGCCGTCGTTGGTGATGAACAGGATGGAGCCCTTGCTTCCGGCCAGGATGTTTTCCTGCGTTTTCTTGAAATAATTGTCTGCAACAACGATTGAGCCGTCATCGAGCATTTTGGTGCACGTGGCATAAATGGAGTTCGGGTTTCCATTGGTGTCTACAGTGGTCAAAATGAGAGGGCCTTTCCGTTCGCTCCATGCGCTGATAACTGCATTGGGTGTAGTGGACATCTTTTTCTCCTTTTATGGTAGACAATGAAATATTAAAGAGAGTTTTCCCAAAAAAAACAAGTGCATATGTAAGGGGCGTTTTTTAACAGTACGTTTTATTTACATTTGTAAAAACAACCTCTTTCCTGTTCGACGCTTTCTATCTTTTTTTCTTTATTCAGTACATCCAAATATTTATTGATTTCATTGACGTGCAGTCCCAATATAGTAGCGAGATCATCCAGTGTGCACGGACGTCGTGCTATGGTCTCTAAAATTGTTGCCTCTGCATCTTTTCGGTAGGAGAGCAATTCTTTTCTTTTTTGCACTTTGGATATTATTTCGATGTTATCCAGGCCAATAATCTCCATTACCCGTTTTAAATCTTCTTCCGTTGCGGGGTGAATGTTGTTGAGTACGCCGGGCCTGTCCAGGGTGTTCAGCTGTACTTTGTCCGGCTGTATTTTGGTTATTGCTCTTTTAAGGTGTTTCAGATGGACATCGTCGTCATTGTAGCCGGGGAGAATAAACACTTCCAAATAAATCTTGCCCTTGTATTCCTTTCGGAAATCTACCAGCCCTTGTATGCAGTTGTTGCTGTGTATGGATTTTTCCGGTCTGTTTATTTTTTTGAAGATACTGTCATCTGCGGCATCCAGAGAAGGCAGAACAATATCCGTATCAAGCAGCGAGTTCCGAACATCGGGATGCGACAACAACGTTCCGTTGGTCAACACTGCAATGGGAATATTTGGCCTGTGGGCTCGTATAAGCTTGGTGATGTCGCTTATTTTACTGTGGAGTGTCGGCTCTCCATAGCCGGAGAATGTAATATATTCAGGATCTGGATTATTGCTTTCAAAATAGTCCATTAACAGGCCGTTGAAAAATACCGCTACCAGCCAGCCCTCAAAGTGACTACGGCAAATGGTAGCCATTCATCTGCCAGGTCTTCATGGGCGGCGAAGGCCAGCCATATCCAGCAACTTCCCATTCCAAATCCGACAAACTCAAGGTGCCAGGCGTCGGCAGCCCCCTTCGGGGTGCCGTAGCCGGTAAGTTTACGCATTAGCAGGCCGAGATTGAAGCCCGCGATGTGCATCAGGTAGCGCTTTTGGACATTATCTTGCCCGCGCAGCCAAATCTTGCGCATCCCGCCCCTGTTCAGGGCGTGCTGGAAACTTCGCTCGACGATTTCCGTCCGGAGTCTTGCCGCCTCCAAGCCTTTGCCGGAGCCCAACCGTATCCGGTTGTTGTAAACCGCCCGTCTGGCCTCGTGGTCCCCGTGCCACCAGTTCAGCCCTTTGCGTTTCGGCTCGGCGATTCGTGACTTCCACGGGCTGTCGTCCAACTCCTTGAGCACAGCGCGGGAATGATATCCCTTGTCCGCGACAAGTTCGGTCGGATCATCCGGGCATGGTTCCATACCGATTCGTGAGAGGTTCGCTCCAGCCGCCTTCAGCGTTTTGCTCAAGGTCTTTGTATCGCCCTCATCGGCGGGATGTATCTCCGCAGCCACGACAGCGCCGGAGTCAAGATCCACAGCGTGTTCCGGCTTGTACGCCAGACGGGTGCGACCGTCCTTCATACGAGCTATTCTTGCGTCGGGGTCGGAGGATGATTCCCAGTCCTTGTTAGAGAGTTTCTTCCCCTGGCGCTTGCGATCCATGCGCGACAAGTCTTCGTTCGTGGGCGTCTTCATACCGCTGTCTTGGGCCAAGCCGTGAAGCATCTGACGGTATCCCTCACCCGTGTCCTTGCGCATGATGGTTTTCATCGCGGCGTTCGCCTCCATGGTCGAGGCGTCCACGCCGATCCGGTCGCCCTGTATGAGTCCGGACTCGGCAAGGACGCCCAGCACCCAGGCGAAAACATCCTGGTGCAGCTCAAGAGAGAGTCGGGAACGGATGCGGCTCAAACTGGAATGGTCGGGAACGGATTCTTCGGTATCCAACTGCAAAAACTCGCGCAGTGAAAGCGAATCGGAGCACCGCCATTCAATACCGCGCTCGGAGTCGATGCCCTCAAAATAACCAACCATGTGCATCCTGAAATACCGGCCCGGAGGAATTGACGGACGTCCCTTGCGAGATGCGTAGAAGGGAGCGCACAGTTCTTCGACGTACCGGTCGAAACCAGCATTGGCCAACACGGACCGGAGCCGGTCGTAAAACGCATGGCCCGGCGACCTGGGAACCTTGTCCCACGAAACAAACATTTTCCCCTGCCGGTTTCCCTGTTTGCCAAGTGCCATCCAGTCCTCCTGTGCTTCAGAGGATTATCTGGAATTTACGAGAGTTTTTCAACGGCCTGCTAACTCGTTGCGTATGCTGTTGTAGGCAACGTATTCGTCTCGTTTTGTTGTAAGAACGGTTGTTTTGCCTACTTCGCAGTATACGCAATTCAACGAGCACACTTTTTTGGGCACCAGATCTATCCCCAGGGAAATTCCCAATCGTCTTGAAGGCACAGGTCCGAAAATATGTTTGTACATTAGTATCTTGTCCTGGAAATTTGTTGTGTTGCCGCCTGCGCAGCATGTGTGTGAAAAAGCCAAGGTGCATACTGCGAAAGGTCTGTTCCGCGTAGCATTTGCCGGGTAATGCAAAAGCCGCAGCCGCCATGAATAATTCCATGGCGGCTTTGATTTGTTGCAGCCTTTTCAGATCGCAGCCTTGCAGCTATCCTGCTACCTTCTGGAAGTGGAGGTCAAATAAAGGTCGGAACTCATACTGCGGGCGTGTAGCCTTCGGGCAGATGCGCGGTTCCCGGTACGCATGGCAACCCGGAAGCTTGGTGTATGCGGTCCACCAGCGAGTCGAACTTGTTGCACAGTCCGCCGCCTTCCAGCGTCCATTTGTTGTCCACCTTGTTGGCAAACAGGCAGGTGGGAACGTGTATGGCCTCGGCTCCCTTGGCTTTGAGAATCTTGGCCATCTCTTCCACATTGTCGTTTTCGCAGCGGCAGGTGAATACGCCTGCAAGCTGGGTTTCGTCGTATGCCGTAAATCCCTGAACACCATTGGACAGGCAGGTTATGCACCCGGTCAGCGGACACTTTTTTTCGTTTTTTTCACAGCGGATGATGCCGATTTTGGTCATGAGATCTCCCGTGGTGGTTGTCTTGGCCAATAGTGCCCCGATCGTGTCCCGATTGGGCCGATCATGCCAATAGTGCCTGTTGTGATGAGCGGAGCCCAAGCCGTGTGTGCGTTCCTGGCCAGGACTCCGCATTTGGCTTTGTTTGGCAGGCGTATTTTTGCAAGCCCTACTTGGAACCCTCGTTGTTCAGTTGTGCCATGCGGGCCTGCACGGCCTTGAGTTCGTTTTCCAGGTATTCGGCCTGGTTCTTCAAATCCTGCTGTGTTTCAACGTATGCGCCAGTAGGCTGGTTTGCGCTCCACCACCGGTAGCCGCGGAAACCACATCCGCCGCGAAATCCCATGCCGGGGCCCATTCCATAGCCTGCTCCCCGACCATATCCGGGAGCATTGACGCCTGTGCACCTTCCGAGGCCGCGCCCTGTGCGCGAGCCAATACCGCCTGGTCCGGTTCCGTCTCTGCCTGGCATTGTCGCCTCCTTGCAGTTTTTAAAATTATGCCCGCACCAATGGTGCGCGACAGTGGGGGCAGTGGCGTTGCGCGCAGGGAGTTCCCGGCACGCTCGCGACCATTGCCCCGCAGTTTGGACAGTTGCAGAAGCTTCGTTCCACAGAAAATTTTACTGCTCCATAGGGGAGGCTCGTGTTTTTCCGGGTTTGCCGCCGAAATTCGCCTGCCTGTTCGCCTACCTGTTCGCCTCCGTGGTCGCCCTGCCTTCGGGTGCGGCGTTTTCGGCCTCGGCCATGTCCGCAACCAGGCATGCAAAATTGCCTGTCGCGCAGCCGGCCATCCCTCCAGCCCTGGACCACTTCTGTAAATTCTCCGGAGACAAAAGGAATTACGGCAATGCCGCGGGAGGTGATGACATCCTGCAAAGGGCTGGACGCCGCCCCGCACACCAAAACCGATGCGTGGTGGGCCAGCAGCGTCTTGATGATGACACCCGGCGTGGCCCGGTCAAACCCGATGATCATGGGCTGGCTGGTTTGGGGCGCTACCGGCACAAAGGCCAGAGTCAGTGCCGAGTCCAGTACCGGGGCTATTCTGTCGTCCCATATGCTGAAAGCCGCATTCATAAAGTGTCTCCTGCCCTGGGCCAAAGCAGAAGACATGCCAATGCATGTAATGTTGGCTAATATCCTGTTTAAACTTGATAAGTTGTCTGAGTTTGTGAGGCGGATAAAAGAGTAGAGTCGCTATTGCGCGACCCTGGTGTGTAGATATAGTCGCAGATTTGCTACTCTGTCGCATCCCTGCGCGTTGTGCGCCCGTCTATGGAAGGTGGTTCAATGCCGAGCTGGTTGATTTTTCGGAACAGGGTGGACTTGTGAATGCCCAGCTCTTTGGCAGCGGCCAGACGGTTGCCCCCGCATTTGATGAGCGCGTTTTTGATCATCTGCCTTTCCATCTGTTCCAGGGCGTCGGTCAGGCAGGCCTGGGGCACGGATGCGCTGTTGTTTGCCTGTTCCAGAAAGTCCGGCGGCAGGTGATGCGGCTGTATAAGCCCGGTATGGCAGACGATGAAGGCGCGTTCTATGATGTTGCGCAGTTCCCGGACGTTCCCGGGCCAGGAGTGGCCCATGAGCATGGATAGAGTCTCGGAAGTGAGACCCTCCACGTCTTTGTCCTGCAGCGCATTGAAATGCTGGATGAAATCCATGCACAGCAGGGGAATGTCTTCCTTGCGCTGGCGCAGGGGGGGGAGTTCCACTCGCGCCACGTTGATTCGGTAATAAAAGTCTTCGCGGAATTCGCCCGTGCGGATCATTTCCGGCAGATTGCTGTTGGTGGCGGCAATTATGCGTACGTCGGCCCTGGCCGGGCGGGTGCTGCCCAGTGGATCGTACACCTGCTCCTGCAGCACACGCAAAAGTCGTATCTGCATGGCCGGGCTGGTATTGCCTATTTCGTCCAGAAAAAGCACGCCGCCGGTGGCCTGGGCAAAGCGCCCCGGCTTGTCTTTGCGCGCGCCGGTAAAGGCCCCGGCCTTGTACCCGAACAGTTCGGATTCCAGCAGGGTTTCGGGCAGGGCGCCGCAGTTTACGGCCACAAACGGCTTGTTGCTGCGTGGGCTGAGCGAGTGAATGGTGCGGGCTATGAGTTCCTTGCCCGTGCCTGTTTCGCCGGTAATGAGCACTGTGCTGGGCGAGGCGGCCACGGCTTCCAGGGAGGAGAATACCTGCTGCATGTGCGGGCTGCGGCTTACCAGATCGCCCACGCGGATGCGGCCTTCCAGTTCGTTGCGCAGGGCTTCCACCTCGCTCATGTCGCGGAAGGTTTCTGCACCGCCTATCACGTTGCCCTCGGAGTCGCGAAGCTCGGCAGTGGACAGGCTTATGGGAATGCGGTTGCCTGCCGCGTCGATGATATACCCGGTGCGGCCTATCAGGGGCTTGCCCGTGCGTTGGGTCTCGCGCAGGCAGCATTGGTCGTTGCACATGTTGGAGCGAAAAACCTCGGAGCATCGCTTGCCCTGGGCTTCGGTGCGGGAGATGCCGGTAATTTCCTCGGCAGCCCGGTTAAACGAGGTGATGCGCCAGTTTTTGTCCACGGTGAACACGCCATCCGAAATGGATTCCAGAATAGCCCGGAACTGTGAGGATGAAGGTTCGTCGTAGGCCATGGTGAATTTCCTTAGGCTTTGGCCGCTTCCAGGGCCGCGAGTGCTGCAGAGCAGACGGCAATGGCGGATTCCGAGTTCTCGGCGGTAAATTCCGTGTCGCCATGGGTGAATATGGCCCGCCACGAGCTTTCGGTGAGCGATTTGGGACACAAATCCTTCAGGCGGAACCCATAGCCTTTGGACTCCATGAATTCGGAGATCTGCAAGGCCGTGTTGATGTCCGTGGTGGGCGCGTCGGAGAGTTCGAAATCCAGGTATCCGGCGAGTTTTTTGTTCAGATCTTCAAGGCTGTATTCGGCCATGGGAGTCTCCTGCTGGTATTCACAAGCTGTGCATGCGTCTGAGGTAACGCGCTGTATGGTTTCGGAGGGCGGTAATCCCCCCATTTCTAGGGGGCCTGAAAAGTAGAGGCTACGCCACCTTGGCCAGGCAGGCCCTTGGGGGGTACCCCCCAAGGGCGGTGTGCGGCCGCTCATTGTTATAGGTCCAGAGCCACTTGGTGGCAACATCCTGGACCTCCTCTATGCTTTCAAACAGGTGCTGCACCAGCCAGTCATACCGCACCGTCCGGTTGTAGCGTTCGACGTATGCGTTCTGCTGCGGCTTGCCGGGCTGGATGTATTCGAGCCGTATCCCTTGCTTCTCGGCCCAGGCTTGCAGCCGATGGCTGATGTATTCGGGGCCGTTGTCGCACCGGATGGCCCGGGGTGCGCCCCGCCATTCCATGATCTGCTCCAGCGTGCGGATGACCCGCTCAGACGGCAAAGAAAAATCCACTTCAATGGCCAAGCCTTCCCGGTTGTAGTCGTCGATCACGTTCAGCAGGCGGAAACTGCGGCCATCCTGCAACTTGTCGTGCATGAAATCCATGGACCACGCTTGGTTGATGACCTCTGGCTGGACAAGCGGGATCGGCTTCTCACGCACGATGCGCCTTTTGGGCTTGATCCGCATGTTGAGTTCCAGTTCGCAGTAGATCCGGTACACCCGTTTGTGGTTCCAGCCGAATCCCTTCACATTCCTCAAGTACATGAAGCACAGCCCAAAGCCCCAGTTGCGCTGGTTGTGCGTCAGACGCAGCAGCCAGTCGGCGATGTAGTCGTTCTCAGCCGAAAGCCTGGGCTCATAGCGGTAGCAGGTCTGGCTGATGAGGAACGCCTCGCAGGCCTGACGGACATTCAGGGCTTCGCGCTGCACGGCTTTCTTGGCCATCTCGCGGCGGCGAGACGGCCTCACCAGTTTTTTGCGAGCGCCTCAGCAACCACTTCGGCCTTCATCTTCTCCTCGGCATACATGCGCTTGAGCAAGCGGTTCTCCCGCTCCAACTCCTTCATGCGCGCCATCAGCGAGGCGTCCATGCCGCCGAACTTGGACCGCCACTTGTAGAATGTGGCGCTGCTCATGCCGTGCTCGCGGCAGAGCTGGGCCACGGGGACGCCACCTTCGGCCTGCTTGAGAATGCCCAGGATCTGGGAATCGGTGTAACGAGATGTCTTCATGTCGAATCTCCTCGGTTCGGTTTACGAGAAAATTCTACTTTTCAGAACCACTCTTTTTCGGGGGGATTACCCCAGGAACACACCATCAAAAGGCTGGGAACCTACAGGAACGACCGGCCGAACAGGAACATCAGAGGATTCCCCCAATGCAGAAATTGATTATGGAGGCATACGGCTCTACTTCTAACGGGTGACTCCCGTGATCAATTCATGTTTTCTTAATGTATCACATTACTTATCCAGTACGGCCCCCTGCATCATCTGCTTGGCCAGATTGAGTTGATCTTCGCGACAACTGGCGCGTCCATCGATCTTTGCTGCCGTAACTGCTCTAATTATTTCACCAAAAAAAGGTCCAGGAGGTAGGCCCATGCTACGCAGGTCAGCCCCTGTGATGTCTATGGCCACATGCTGTAAGGATGACAGGTAATGGGAGATTGACTTGCGCACATCTTCATTTCGACTCCTGGCCAAAAGATAAAGGATGCCTTCCAGGGACATCCGCTCCAGCAAAAAATACAAATCACTGGTCGGACCTTCGCCGCTTTTCCATTTGGAAATGCGGTAAAACGTTTCTTCGACATCCAGACGCAGGGTGATGAAATCCGAATGCTCGCGGTTGGAAAGATTCAGACGCTGAGCCAACTGGTCAATTTCCGTCATTTCCATGTCGTTGACCAAGGCGAGAAAATAGAGCAGCCAAGGTTCTGGCTTGGGATCCAGATAGAGCAGGCGGTACCAATCCAGAACTTCCTCTGTCTGTTCAAGAAGCTCCAGTACCTTGCGGGACATTTCAAGCTTGGGATGGATGACCTTAAGGATCTGAAGTTCCCCCATGCGAACAAGACATTGTCGAGCATTCTTTTCTTCAAAGATGAGTCGGAGTTCGTGAAAGATTCGGCTGCCGGAAAGTCGGTCGAAAAAATCCATGGCCACGGCATTTTTTATGAGCCGCTCCGTCTGTCCTCCAATATGGAAATTAAAACGCTGCTCAAAGCGGATAGCCCGAAGAATGCGCGTTGGATCTTCAACAAATGACAGCGAATGCAACACACGGACCACCCGGTCCTTGATGTCGCGCTGCGCTCCGAAAAAATCGACCAGTTTGCCAAACTTTTTGGGATTGAGGTGTACGGCCAGGGCATTAATGGTGAAATCCCGGCGGTACAGGTCCATTTTTATGGACGACAGCTCCACGGTCGGCAGGGCGGCAGGCTGCTCGTAATATTCCAGCCGGGCAGTGGCAACATCTATGCGGCTGTCGTCGGGCAGGACGACCACTGCCGTGCGAAATTTTTTATGTATCTTGGCCCGGCCTCCCAGGTCTTTGGCCAACATTTCGGCAAATGCAGGACCGTCGCCTTCGACCACCAGATCGACATCCAGGTTGGGACGCCCCAGTAAAAGGTCCCGGACAAATCCGCCGACCACATACAATTCACAGCCATGATCTTCCGCAAGTTGGCCTGCTTTGCGCAAAAGGTCTATGAGACGTTTTGGCAGCCGTTCACGCATAAGAGGAAAGATCTGGCGTTCACGTTTTTTGTCCGGCAGCAAACGCTCTGGGATACGTGCCGGCTCATCTATGAGAATTCCTATCATATCCGTGCGGGTGAACACTCCGCAGACTTTGCCTTTGTCCACCACGGGGACCAACCGCTGGCTGTAACCAAGAATAATCTCCATGGCTTCATATAAGTCAGAACCCGGCTCAACAGTCTTGACGTTGCGCATCATGTATTCGAGCACTTCGACATTTCCAAGCCCATGCGACAACGCCTTGTCCGCCAGTTGATGTTCAATGATTCCGACACATTCTCCACTCTGTTCATCCACCACAGGCATGGCTTTCAATCCAAATCTAGTCATGGTTTCCGTGGCGTTCTTCAGCAATTCGGTCTTGCCGATGGTTATGGCGGGACCGGACATGAAGGCTTCAACGATCATGTGGGGATTGACCTCGGAGTAGAGCAGGGCAAACAGTTCATCCTTGGTCTGAGTCATTGTCCTGTCTTTGATCGAGGCGGACGCGGCATAAGGATGACCACCGCCACCGAAAAATTCGCAGATGCGACTTACGTCCACCTCAGGAACACGTGAACGAGCGACCAAGGTTATGCGGTCCTGCATTCGCCCCAGGGCGAACAGAACGCTCAGGTTTTCCATGTCCATGAGTTTATGCGCCAGCAGAGCGAAATCTCCCAGATATTCCTCGCTGCTGGCTTCGGCAAAAACCACCTCGACTCCATTGATATCGTGGGTGGTCGCGTTCTCAAGAAGGGTATTGAGCATGGAAACCTGGTCAGCCGTCAGATCTCGCGTCAAAAGGTCGGAAATGACATTCACGTCCATACCCTGGCCCATGAGCCAGGATGCCGCGGAAAGATCATGTTCCGTGGTGGACTTGAATGTAAACGACCCGGTGTCTTCATAAATACCAAGACCAATTACCGTTGCCTGCTCCACGGAAAGTTTTTTTTTCTGAAGCATGATTTCATGCGTCATGATCGCGGCGGTGGATCCCCACTTCTTGATCATGCAAAAATCGGCTGGAAGGTCTTCCTCTGAATCGGGATGATGGTCGTATACATGAATTTTCAAGTC
The DNA here is from genome assembly GCA_963665185.2 of Desulfovibrionaceae bacterium. Classification (GTDB taxonomy): domain Bacteria; phylum Desulfobacterota; class Desulfovibrionia; order Desulfovibrionales; family Desulfovibrionaceae. Next base: position 193,975 of record CAXXPO010000026.1, read on the forward strand.
TTCCTTATCCAAAACCTGGTGCACGTGCGGAAGACGAGAACGTTGCCGTGTATCCACCACGACCATGGTTTTAACGGAATCAGGGTCGATATCCTTGGCATTGGCAAAATTAAAAAGATAACAGGCACTCTGAATAAAATAGTTGCGCAGATTTTTTTCCTGGCTTCCAGGAAAAACCAGTCGCGCATCGGGATACAGGACTCCAGCGGCAACAATGGACGCCAAACAGTCAAAATCCGCGTTGGTGTGTCCCGTGATTATCGTTTTGGCAGATATCGTATTCATGTTTTATTTGCAGTTTCTTGTGGATGGTTGTGGATCCGTTTTTGTCGGATTCATTTTGAGCGGGGATGGTGCTCATTGTGCAAGGTCCGCAGTCGCTGGGCTTGGACATGGGTGTATATTTCCGTAGCGCTGATGTCACTATGCCCAAGCAGGGTTTGCACAACACGAAGGTCAGCGCCACCTTCCAAAAGATGCGTGGCAAAACTGTGACGCAGGGTATGCGGTGAAATTTCACGCCGGATGCCAACCTGCAACGCATACCTCTTGATAAGTTTCCAGACGCCTTGACGCGTAAGCCGTCTGCCGGAGCGATTCAAAAAAACAGCTTCGTCCGTCGGCTTGAACTGGCCGCGCCAAACGGCAAGATAGGTATCCAGGCATTCCTGGGCTGCCTGATGGATGGGGACCAACCGTTCTTTGCTGCCTTTTCCCCAAATTCGAAGTATGCCTGTTTGAGGATCATAGTCCAAGGGGCGCAAATCAATCAGTTCTGTAACTCGGAGCCCCGCCGCATAAAGCAATTCGAGCATGGTTCTATCCCGGAATCCGAGTTTGGTCGTGGTGTCCGGTTCTGCCAATATTTTTCCGACTTCTTCGATGCTGAGAAATTCCGGTAATTTTTTGGGGAGCTTTGGATTGTCCAGCAGGGCGGCCGGGTCATCCGCCAAAAGCCCTTCATCCGTCAAAAAAGAGAACAACCCCCGCAAGGCAGACAAATGCCGCGATATAGAACGGTTTTTCAATCCTTGTTTGCGCATGCGCATCAGGTACAGAAACAAATCCTGTTGTTTTGATTCTTCCAGTTTTTTTCCTGTCTCCCCAAGAAATTCAAGAAAATCGCGCAGATCCGTTTCATAGGCAGCCAAACTGTTTTCCGAGAGTCCTTTGACCACCACGAGGTGCTCCACGTAGCGGTCCACCCAGTCGTGCGTCGCTCGGGCAGAAGAGGGGGTGTTGTCCTGTTGCATAAAAATCCTTAAAACGGAGTAAAAAAAATCCGATACGTAGGAATCTGAAAGCGCTGGCATAACAGCGGAACGAATTCCGGCACTCCACATCGGAAGAGTATATTCTGCTCTTTGCCGGAACAGCAAGGAAAAGAGCCGCAAAATGACGATGACGTTTGACAGCCGAAGCAGCCCAATTTACTGTGTTGGCTCTAATTCTTCAAAGGAGTGTTTTTCGTTATGTCCCGATTCCCACTTGCCGACAGGTTGGCCTCTCTGCCTCCCTATCTTTTTGCAGCGATCGACAAGGCCAAGGCCGAAGTACAGGCCCGTGGCATTGACATTATCAGTCTGGGCATCGGTGATCCCGATCTCCCCACTCCGGACTTCATTATCGACGCCCTTCACGAAGGTGCAAAAAAACCTGCCAATCACCGATATCCCTCGTATGTCGGTATGGCCTCGTTCCGTCAGGGGGTGGCTGACTGGTTCTCCAGACGTTTCAATGGAATCAAGCTTGATCCGGAAACCGAGATTGTCAGCCTCATCGGCTCCAAGGAAGGCATCGGCCATTTTCCGTTGGCCTTCATTAATCCTGGAGACTTGGCCCTGGTCTGCACACCCAACTATCCTGTATATCCCGTGGCCGTAGAATTTGCAGGAGGAGCCGTTGAGTATGTGCCGCTGACCGCTAAAAACAACTACCTGCCTGACCTTGAGGCTATTTCTTCGGACTCATGGAAAAAGGCAAAGATGATTTTCGTCAATTATCCCAACAACCCCACTTCAGCCATGGCGGATCGCGCCTTTTTTGAACGGTTGGTGGAAAAGGCCAGGGAATTCAACGTCATCATTGTTTCCGACGCCGCATACACGGACGTATATTTTGATTCAACCAACAAGCCGTTGTCCATTCTGGAAATTGATGGAGCCAAAGACGTAGCCATTGAATTCCACTCCCTTTCCAAGCCGTTCAACATGACGGGTTGGCGTATCGGTATGGCTGTGGGCAATCAAAGTCTTGTCCACGGACTGGGCAAAATCAAGGAAAACATGGATTCCGGTATTTTTCAGGCCGTGCAGGAAGCAGGACTTGTCGCCCTTGAAAAAGGCGAACCTGTTCTGGATGCCAACCGGGCAATCTACACAGAACGGCGCGACGCTGTTGTGGACGCGCTGGGCAGGGCAGGAATCGGTTGCATGGTTCCCAATGCCGGATTGTACGTGTGGGGGAACGTTCCCAAGGGCATCACATCTGCGGAGTTCGCCACCGATCTTCTGCAAAAGACAGGTGTCGTCGTCACTCCCGGCAGTGGGTTCGGCGCTGTGGGTGAAGGCTATTTCCGCATTTCCCTTACCGTACCCACGGACAGACTCAAGGAGGCGGTCTCACGCATTGCCAGCCTGTAGATGTATTTTTGGGGCTTGGCTCCAACCTCGGAGAGCCTGAAAAAAATCTGGAAAACGCTGTCGCCCGTTTGATGCAACTGGAAGAAGGGAGGGTTGTCGCGGTTTCCGGCGTGTATTTCACACAACCGCAAAATGTGGCAGACCAGCCTTGGTTTGCCAACATTGCGGTGCAGATGGAGCTTTTCGAATATTGGACTCCGCAACGCCTCTTAAGGCGCATCAAGACCCTTGAGGATGAAATGGGGAGGGTTGAATCCTATCGATTCGGCCCGCGCCTCATTGATATCGACATCCTTCTGTTCGGACAGAGCAACGTGAAGCTGCCGGATTTGAGCATCCCGCATCCACGGCTATGTGAAAGGGCATTTGCATTGATTCCCTTGCTTGAGATAGCTCCGGAACTCCTGATGCCTGGCGGACGGAGGGCAAGTGCCGCTTTGGCGGATCTCTCGTACCGAATTGTGGACAGATCCATTTTCCAAGAGTAAATTGGTGCGGCCAGATTCGGCCTGAAAGGAGACCATCATGCTGTTACGTTTGCTTATTTTTGTGGGTGTGGGATTCATCCTCTATAAGTTGTTCACTGGCGATAAAAAGAAAAAGACATCTGCCACCACGAAAAAGCAGGAAAAGATGGCTGCTTCGGGACAGATGCTCAAGGACCCCATATGCGGGACGTACGTCAGCAAGGACAGCGATATCAGAGTGCGCGAAGGGGACAATATCCATGCGTTTTGCAGCTATGAATGCCGTGACAAATACCTGAAGCAAATCCGTGCGGAAAATGGTTCTGCTGAGGAATCCAATAATACCGGAGAATAGCTTCTGCCGTGAAGTTGTTTTCTCTTGTTACAAAGGAAAGGGAGCCCAATGAAATTTTTCATAGATACCGCAAGCCTGGAAGAAATCCGTCAGGCCAAGGACTATGGCATGGTGGACGGAGTAACCACCAATCCCACCTTGCTTGCCCGCGAAGGCGGCGACTGGCGTAAACAGGCCCAGGCCATCTGCAAGGAAGTGGAAGGTCCGGTAAGTCTGGAGGTCATAGGAAAAACCGCAGACCGAATGATGAGCGAAGCCCTTGAACTGGTCAAATACGGTCCCAATGTCGTTATCAAAATTCCCATGCTCATGGAGGGAATGAAGGCCGTCCGCCAACTTCGCGAGATGGGTATTGATACCAACGTCACTGTGGTTTTTTCGCCCACACAGGCTCTTTTGGCAGCCAAGGCCGGAGCCAGCTTCGTAAGTCCGTTTATCGGCAGACTCGACCAGCTGTCCCAGGACGGAATGAAATTGGTGGAACAGATCGTCCGAATCTATGACAATTATGGATTTGACACGGAAGTGTTGGTGGCGTCCGTACGACATCCCATGCATATTGTTGAAGCGGCACTCATCGGAGCGGATGTTGCTACCATTCCATTTAAAGTTGTCATGGAACTCGCCAAACACCCCATGACGGACAAAGGCATTGAAACCTTTGATAAGGATTGGGAAAAGGCGTTCGGCAAATCATAGATCCAGTCCAGGATAATCAGAAAACTGCAAAAGGTCGGGGGAATGTCCCTAAAAGGTCGGGGGAATGTCCCTCGACCTTTTTTATTAATTGCGAGGACAGAACAGACCGCGTGTCGACTTCAGATGCAGCGGACAAGGCGTTTTCGCAGGCTAATGAAGGGAACGCCCATCTGGGAGTTTTCGCCGGTGGAGCCATTGAGAATATGGTTGGACGACTTATAGCCTTTTTAGAATACAATTGTATTACAAGATAGATATCGAAAAGGAGTGGAATAGTCATCTCACTGTTTAGTCTGGAAATAATCCTACAATTCAGAAATGTTAGCGGGGTTCATTGTATTGTCTCATAATGTAAATTATGTAAACTTTAGCGCAAGCAATGGCGTACAGGCTTTTTCATTCATGCTGATCAACTTTTGAATTCGCGCTGATATTCCTAGATCGCCCATATTTTGGTTTGAGAGGTTCTTTAGAAACAGACTCAAGGCCCCCCCTGGAACCACCCTCAAAGTTACCTTAAAATTTAAATTTGGAGCAAAATATCATCTCTGTACCTTACGAACCTGTCGTATTCACCTCCAGAGCACACTTCAGGCTTGAACATTTTTCTTGTTTTCAGGCACATCTGATTTCATATTGCCGAATGCCAATTTGATTATTTCTAATATTTGATTCAGACAGTACAGCGGCTGCATCTTCTCCTGCAGCAAGTTGGACCTTCATTGCGATGACTATCGACCGACATTATCCAGGAGTTTTTTATGGTTCGTAACATTCTGTTTTCTCTGACTTATCTATGTCTTGCCTGTTTATGGGCCTTCCCCTGTCCTGGATTCGCCGCGGACCAGGCGGCATTCACGCAATGGCTTGGGAAAATCCAGGCTTATGATGTTCTGGAGCAGGAATTGGCTGCGCAACCGGAACAAACGCCTGAAACCATTCTCAGGCGTGCACAGGCATCTCTGGAATTGCGCCGTCCTAAACAGGCTTTGCAAATACTCAACAGCCAAAGTGCGTTTACGAATTCCAAACTGGAATCCGACCGCCTTCTTCTGGTGGCAAAAAGCCAACGATTTCTCGGCAAATTGCCCGAATCCGTTTTATCCATGAGCAGTGCCTTCCAGCTGATGGATGGGCCGACGCAACAGGCATATTTACACAAATATCCGGAGACCCTGTCCTTATGGCAGGATGTTTGGCGTGTTTGGTATTGGGACTTTGTAGACTCGCCACTGGGATCGGAGAACGCCACAGCGCTTTCCGACAAGCTTGACACATCTCTCTCCATGGGATCAGCCCTCTGGCCAGGAAATTCTTTTTGGGATTCGGCCCTCCCCGCCTTTTCCGGCTTTAAAGCCTCACGAAGCAGCGGATGGATGCCCCAAGTACAGTTTTCTCTTCCCACCCAGCAAGTAAATGCTCAACAACGAATTCTCATAGCCAAGGGGCTGTGTGCGTTGGGCATCAACATGCCGTCGTTGATTGACCCTCTTTTAAAGGAAATAAGCCCGGCCCCAATAAGCAACTTCTGGAAGGCCGTGTTTCAGACTGTTCAGACTGGACAGTCCAACGTTCCGGCATCGCTTGAGGAATTTCCCATTGCCAATGTGTTTGCCGGCAATTTTGACCACATGGGAATTCTTGCCGATTCCGGACAATGGCGAGTAGCGCGTCCTGGTGTGCCCGGATGGGAATCCTTTTCGGAAACGCTAAAATCGCTCCCCTTCGCCCAGGCGAGAAAAAAAATTCAGCAGGAGCTGGAATCTTCATTGATCGCACCGGAAACAGCCCAGGCATTGAGGCTCTTCGCGTTTGCATTTGCGGTACTTGAGAATGACGAACCTGGGTACCGGGCTATTTGGAAAGATCTGAAAGAGCACCCATTGCCTTTGGCCTTCAGCACTGCGGCCATCGTACTTTTCGAGCTTCCTCCGGAAACCATGCCGGTGTCCTCCAAAACAGATACACAGAAGCTTTTGCGACGCCTGGCAGGCGCTGCCGGACTGGACGCCTTGGGAGGTTTTGCTCCTTTCTGGCTGGAATGCAGCGCTCAAAGCGGACTATCCCTGGCTTCTGCTGTTCAGACGTTCCCCCTGGACCCGGAATTGAACTTGGCGCTGCTGAAAAAGCAATGGACTGCCCACAAAACGCCAGTCTTGGCGAAGCGTGCAGGCTTTCTTTTCCCCAATACCTCCCTTGGTACGGAAGCATTGCTATATTTGGCTCAATTAGCTGGAAAATCCGGTTCGTTGCACACGACCGCCTTTTATCTGAATCGTCTGGACTCCCGTAAACTCTCCGGACCAATACGTGGCGACTATTTGCAAGCCAAAGCTGCTTTGGAAATCGAACTGGGACGCAACCAGGATGCTTTGCAGTCATATATGGAACTTGTGGAGCTGGATGGCAAGCGGCTCGCCCCTGTAAAACGACTCAAACTTGCCCTGTTGGCTCAACAGCAAGGAAAAATGCAATGGGCGGAAGAAGTTCTTACCGAATTATGGAATGATCGGGAATCCCTTGAAAAGCCTGTGCAGGCTGAAGTTCTCTTTTGGCTGGCCGAAGGTGCGGGGGCCATGGGGCGTATGGATGAGGCCCTGGAAAAATACCTCCGAGTCGCCTGGCAATACAGAGAGGAAAATATCTGGGCCGTTACGTCCATGTACAGGGCGGCCGTGCTCTATGAACGGTCTCGAAATTTCGAGACCGCCAAGATCCTCTTGAATGCAGTCATTCGCAACGCCGACCGTAAAAGCCAGAAAGAGGCTGCACAGGACCGCCTGAAAGCTGTGGATGCGGAGCTCAACAAACGCTTGAACAATATCCCGGAATCTGAACGGACCGACTTTGCCTTTCCATTCTGAGTAGCAGAGATTCAGAACAAAAGCCGCTTTGATCCAAAAAAGAAGGTGACGCCATGCCGTCCCCTCAGATCGCTGACACTCCCCACTTCAAAAGAAGTGGGGAGTGTCAATGGAACGAGTTCTTTTTAGGTTGCTGCTGGTTGAAATATTTGTTCGATCGGCTCCAGAGCGAGGCAGAGAAGGGAAATTCAGGCATGTTGGCTGCGCACTACAAGCCGGAATCACAAGCAACTCGTTGCTGCGCTCATGGATGAAGGAGAAATCAATAACCTTGGATGTCATACAAAAATCGAAACAAACTTCGTTTTCACCTGCTGGTTTCTGGGCGGCTCAACATGGGGAGAGTATAAGAAAACCCTCGCCAACCGGCGAAGGGGTGTCAGCAGCCTGGGGGGACGCCATGGCATTCCCTTGTTTTTTTCCAATCCATGCCTTTCAAGCACCCCCGCCTACATTCCCTCTTCCGGCGGACGTGTCTTCCAGCGTCGATGCATCCAAAACCATTGCTCCGGGTATCTCTGGATGAATTGAAGCACACTGTCATTGTAATAACGTGTGACAGCATCTGTTTTTTCTTCAATCGACCCCGTCAACGTGGTCGAATCCAATGGTTCCCCCATCATAAGCCGGTAACGTCCATTTCCCAGCCGGACCATGGCTCCGGGAAACAAGACAGCCCCTGCCCGGACAGCAAGAATTGCCGGTCCTCTGTTGACCGCTGCAAGGTCGTTCAGAAAAGGGAGAAACAATGCTTCCTCCGCCAAACAATTGTGGTCCACAAGCGGGGCAAAAATACCATTGCGCCGGAGGGTACGCAACACGGGGAACACAGCCTTGCGGTGCATAATATAACCTACCCCCCGATGAGTTCGAAGACGGATGAGGACCTCATTCAGGGCGGCATCTTTCAAGCGCCGTCCCAGAATAACACGCGATGTATCGGCAAACAGCAGGTTCAGCAGCCCGTTTGTCAACTCCCACGACCCTAGATGACATGTTACGATCACCCGTGGCCGATTCAGACGTTGCAGATCCTCGAAATATTCTCGGTTCTCCAATTCGACACGCTGTTCAAAGAAACGCCAATCCGTCTTGCGGGCGGCCAGTATTTCCATGAATCCGCGTCCTGTATGTTGAAAATTGACGCGGCACATTTTTCGGGCTTCTGTTTCACTTATACCCAAATGATACATCATGGCCTGTTCGGCAACGGCCCGGCGTTTGGGCAACAGTCGCCATAAAAGATCACCGAATCCGCACCCGAGGCGGTCCACATTGTCCAGGGACAGTTGTCGGCCCAAAACAGCCATTGCCTCGTAGAGGACTTCACGCATGGCAACCCTCATGCAACACTTAAAGAAAAAATATTATAATGTACCGAAGTCTTTGCTCAATTCCGTCATTTTTCGTTCCAACCGCTCTTGTTCCTGCCGCAAAACCCCAGGTGTCAGCTTTTCCTCGGTCACGGCATATGGTTCACCAATATGGATGTCACAACGGCTGAAGGGATAAGGAAGGCGGAACCTATCCCAGGCCTTTGTAAAAACAAATGCATTCGGCGTATACATCCGTACGGGGATAATCAACGCACCGGCCTTTTGCGCAAGGTAGAAAGCGCCTTCCTTCGGCTTATGCCGGGGACCTTTGGGGCCGTCCACAGTGATGGCACACAGCCGATGTTCCTCTCGCATAATCTTACGAGCATTCATCAAGGCCTGCACCCCTCCCCTGCGGCTTGAACCTCGGGCAGAGGAAAACCCCAGTCGTTTAAGAATTTGGGCCAGGAACTCCCCGTCCTTGCTCTGGCTGACAATCGTCGTACAACGAAAATTGTTCACATAGGCAAACCATGGAAGGGTGAACAACTCGTTGTGCCAGATCGAAACAACAAATTGATTTCCCTGGTTCTGAAGTTCATTAACCCTTCCCACGCCAGTACTCCGATATTTCAGGGTACGACACCAGCCTTTGTACAAGGCAGCCATGGCCCCCCCGACCATGTGCGGGTCAAGTTTTATCGCCATTAATTTGCCACCTTTTCCTGAAGATCATGAAACTGCATGGAGTACAATTGCTGATACAACGGACAGGAATTCAACAGCTGGGTGTGGTTGCCTTGAGCCACTATCTTCCCCTTCTCCATTACCAGAATCCGATCTGCGCCAATGACCGTGGACAATCTATGGGCGATAACCAGGCTTGTGCGGTCTTGCATCAGATTATCCAAGGCTTGCTGAACAATGCGTTCAGCATGTGTATCCAGAGCGCTGGTGGCTTCATCCAAGATAAGCAAGGGCGGATTTTTGAGCAGGGCGCGGGCAATGGTTAGTCGTTGCTTCTGGCCTCCGGAAAGCTTTACGCCGCGTTCTCCGATAATCGTATCGTAGCCCTTGGGGAGCTTGATGATAAAATCATGAGCATACGCCGCCTTGGCAGCTTCTTCCACTTTGTCCATATTCAGCTCGCCCTTGCCATATGCAATGTTCTTGGAAACATTCACGTTGAACAAGAAAGTGTCCTGCGAAACGAGTCCGATATGCAGACGAAGACTTTTAAGCGTGTATTCAGTAACGTTATGCCCATTGAGTATTATATTTCCCTGCTGGGGAAGGTAAAAACGGGGTATCAGATTTACCAATGTACTCTTCCCCGATCCGCTCGGCCCGACTATGGCCACGGTTTCCCCTGCCCTGACATCGAAAGAGACGCCGTTCAATGCGGGTGTCGGGCAATCCGGATAGGAAAAGGTTATATTTTCAAAACGCAATTCCTCAAGTGCTCCTTGAAGTTCTATGGTTCCATCCTTTTCAATTTGGATGTTGTCAGTCTCAAGAATCTCGAACACCCTTTCTGCACCAGCCATGGCACGTTGAATGTCTTTGTTGGAATCATTCATTTTTTTTATGGGATCATAAAGCATAAGCAGGCCGGCCATAAAGGAAAAAAACGTTCCGGGAGTGGACTGCCCTTCTATGACCTGAATGCCGCCATAGAGAATCACCAGTCCCATCCCTATGGCTCCGACCAGCTCCATGACAGGTGACGACAGTTCATTGAAGATCACTTCGCGCAAATAGATACGGTTCAATCGTCCATTTTCTCTGGCAAACCGCTCTTGCTCTTCAGGCTCGTTGGCAAAAGCCTTGATAACTCGGATGCCACTGAAACTTTCCTGCAAAAACACGGAGATATCGGCCAGTTTGACTTGGTTTTTACGGCTCAGCTTCCGCAGCTTCCGGCCGAAAAACACAAAGGGAAACAACGCCAGGGGCAACACAAGCACAGCCCATGTGGCAAGATATGCATCTTGGTAAAAGACAACACCTATAAGAATGAACATGGTCAGCAACTGGCGCAGAATCATAATTACGGCGGGCATACTGCTGCGGATGGCCATCACGTCGTAAATAATACGCGACATGAGCATGCCTACCTGATTTTCTTCAAAAAATTTGAGCGGAAGCATGGACATTTTGGTAAACAGCTCGTTGCGCAAAGTCTCCAAAACCTTCAGGCCGCACGACTGCATCAGGTAGTTTTGCAAAAATCGCCCCAGCCCCTTCATAATGATTACCCCAACAAATATCGGGGGAAGAACATATAGAGCGTAAACCTTTTTATTGATAAAAATGTCGTCTAATGCAGGTTTGACAAGATAGGCAGAAGCTCCTGTACAGAGAGCCACGGTTCCCATGGAAAGCATGGCCAGAAAAATACGCCATTTGTAAGGTTCGAAATAGCGCAGGCACCGCTTCAATAATCGAATATTCGTCTTATAATCAATGGATTTCACGTGAACTCCGGGTCGTCCGGTTATATCGCTCTGGGGCTTTTTCTGAATATTTGCTGGAGTAAGGAAAATCCTGTCCGGCTGGGTGCAATAGCTGAGAATTCATACGTGCCATATGGGGCGACTGCAAGTTTTTTCCCTTGGACGAAATACAATGCTTTCCCCCGTCTTTTATTGAGATTTCCGATTTGACGTATCATCATCCCACATGATCTGATTAAATTTTCCGATGAGAACGTAAGCACATCCTGAAACGTGACTTTGCCTGCCGCAACTACGTAAGGATGCAGTGGTCCTTCCCCTACACGAGTCATTTCGCGCAAAGATTGTTCATACAAGGAGAGCCATCACCATGCCGTATCACAACACTCTGGATTGCCAAGGACTCCCCTGTCCGCAGCCGGTTTTGCTTTGCAAAAAAGCCATTGATGCCGACGCGCCCCGACAGTTGCAAATCAAGGTGGATAACCAAGCTGCCTTGGAAAATGTGACCCGCTATCTGGGAACCCGAGGGTATGGCGTCAATGTTTTAGACTCTTCGGGTGGAGTTTATACTCTTTCTGCCACAGCAGAAGAAAACAAGGATACTCCGACAGCAAAAATTGTTTTGTCAGGTGCCCCCCCGGAAGGAGCGTCCGGAAAGACCGTTGTTTTTATCACTTCAAATTTTGTCGGCCGCGGAGATGACGAGCTGGGCAGCAAACTGATGTTGAATTTTCTGAGCACACTGCTGGAATTGGACGATGAACTTTGGCGGATAATTCTGGTCAACGGTGCGGTCAAACTGGCTGTGGAGGGCAGCAAACATCTGGCAAATTTGCAAGACATTGCCCAAAACGGTGCCACAATCCTTGTCTGCGGCACTTGTCTGGATCATTTCGGTCTGATGGAACAAAAAAGGATTGGACAGACCACCAATATGATGGACGTCGTCACCTCGCTCCAACTTGCTGACAAGGTAATTCAGATTTGACGTTCCCCTGTTTTTCGGTAAGTGCTTGAGCATGACAACCGAAGAAAAAAATACCCTTCGTCTGAATAAGGCATTAGCCCTGGCCGGTGTCTGTTCACGCCGCAAGGCCGATGAATTGATCTTTGCCGGAAAAGTACGGATCAATGGCGACATTGTAGAAGAGCCGGGCCGACAGATAGATATTCTGACGGACAAAGTGGAGTTTCAAGGCAAATCACTCACGTTTGATTCCCAGGAAGATCACCTCTACCTGATGCTTCACAAACCCATACGGACGGTCAGCACGGTGTTCGACCCGCAGGGACGGTCCACGGTCATGGAGTTTATACCGGAAGAATACCGCACCCGCCGCGTGGTTCCGGTTGGCAGGTTGGACTTCTTTTCGGAAGGCCTGCTTCTGTTCACTACGGATGGCGACCTTCACCAACGCCTAACCCACCCCAAACACCATCTGCCCAAGCTGTATGAAGTCAAGGTCCGGGGAGAAGTGACCAACGCCAAGCTTGCAATCATTCGCAACGGAATGAAGCTGGCGGAAGGAGAACGGCTTGCTCCTGTGCCCGTTTCCATCATGCGTCGAGACAAAAGCTGCGTCTGGCTCTCCATGCGCCTTATCCAAGGAATCAACCGACAGATTCGCCGTATGTGCCGGGACTTGGATCTGACCATTCTGAGATTGCAGAGAGTCTCTCTGGGGCCGATAAAGCTGGCGGAATTGCCAGCAGGAGAATGCCGAAAACTTCGAGAAGAAGAAGTAAGTGCCCTAAAAAAAGCAGTGGCTGCAAAATGATTAACTGAAGGACAGGGGGCGTGCCTCTGTCCTTCAGTTAATCACAAAGGCCATGCAATTGCATTGTCCTGAAAAAAATATCTTCACGCATACGAAATACGCGTAATTTTGTCTGGAAGACTTCTTCTCGAAATATACTCAATGGCGGGCCACAGAGTATTTGTTCCTATTTTGTATTGTCCTGGATGCTCACTCCGTCCGGAGGGGAGAACTCAAACAAACGGTCCGGAAGCTCCGGGTTGCGCACCAGTTTATCCAGTCCCAGCTTGTTGCCGTTACCGTAAAAATCCACCAGCAAAATACTTCGCAAAAGATTGGTGGCCGGATCCACCCAGATAGTCGCCAATACGAGAGACGGTTCCGGTTCTTTGGGCGTAAGCATCAACTTGCGCAAGCCCATTTCCATTCCCAAATCCTGGATTTCAAAATCTTCTTCCAGTCGAGCTTTGCCGGAGATGAACTTGATCATGTTTTTAGAGCTGAGAATGTCCGAAGCTGCATACTTCATGGCGGTTTCTTCCGTCGGGAAATAATCCCATACGACATCTTTGCCAACAATAAGCAGTTCGCGCTCCGGTAGGTCGGTTTCCCAACGGACCAAGCCTGGCTGCTTGAACCAAATTCGCCCTTCTCGGATTTCAAGTTCACCGCTGGCGGCATTCTTCAACTGTTGCTTGAAGTCCACCTGAAACCCCTGAATAGAATCGTATTCCTTCTGAATTTCAGAAGATATTCCAGCGGCATAGCTTAAAACGGTAAAGCCAAACAGCAAAAAACTCAAAACAACAGAATAGGCATATTTCATAAAAAATCCTTTAATTTACAATCCCCATGCAAGGTTGCTACAAACAACCTGTCCCATCATTCTAAGTCCCGAAACATGGAAAAGCAACCGCAGGAGTTCCCATGGGGCTGCCAAGCCAATTTCAAGCTCGCCTGATACAGGCGCGACTGTTCAATGATCTTTTGGAAGAACTTTCGATTCAAACCAGCAGGCAGCAGGCCCTGGACATCATACACGAAACCGTGCGTAAAGATGCGCGTCGTGCCGGACAGGCCTTTGCTCTCATGGCGCCAACCGGGCCGGACCTGACTCATTTTTCGTCGGTTGTGCAATACTGGCTGGAAGGCAATGTTTTGGATATATCCCAGAACCGTCTGAACGGAAATGTTTTGGACGTGACCGTTACCCGCTGCGGGTATGTTCAGGCATACAAAGAAATGGGAGTGGAAAGCGATCTTATTCCCCTTCTTTCCTGTCCGCGGGATGAAGCCTTTGCTCAAGGTTATTCATCCCGCTTGACTCTGGAGCGCCCCCATACCATCGCAAATGGTCACCAGAAATGCGACTTTCATTACGTCTGGACCCCGCAACGGGATTGACCTTGGACAGCCAACAACCAGACACAACAGACTGCGTTGAGTATTTTAAACAAATTATGAAACGGCTAATCAAAATTTTTGATGACCGCCCGGGGTTTGCTCCCTTCCTGAGGGCCGAGCAAGCCATCCGATTCCATCTGTTCAATAAACCGGGCCGCCCTGTTGTAGCCGATACGAAATCGTCGCTGTATAAGTGAAATGGACGCCTTGCCCTGGTTCATGACAAACTCCACGGCTTCATCATACAGTGGATCATCCATCACCCCTGAATCGTCACCGCCTTCACCGCCTCCGGCCTGTTCCTTTTGCCATTCGGCAAAATCGACATCAAACGCCTGCGGATACTGGTCTTTCCAGAACTGCACGACCTGTCCGATTTCATCTTCGTCCACATATGCACCATGAACGCGCTGCACCTTGGCCCCCCCCGGTTTGAACAAACTGTCGCCCCGGCCTAGAAGCTTTTCCGCTCCTCCCATGTCCAATATAGTCCGCGAATCATGCTTACTCGTTACCTGAAAAGAAATACGGGAAGGAAAGTTGGCCTTGATAAGCCCGGTCACGACATCCACACTGGGCCGCTGCGTTGCCAATATAAGATGGATGCCCGCTGCTCGCGCCAACTGCGCAAGCCGGACAATACTCATTTCCGCTTCCTTGCCCGCGGTCATCATCAGGTCGGCAAGTTCGTCGATGATAATGACAAGGTATGGCATAGGAGTCAGCGCAGCTAATTCAGGACGGGTGTTCAGATCGGCATTTGGCAACTTCTCGTTGTATCCCGTGATATTACGTACTCCCAATGCAGCCATGTCCTGATAACGCCGGTCCATTTCGTGTACAGCCCAATCCAGGGCGCTTTTGGCCATGCTCATTTCCGTGACTACCGGATGCACAAGATGCGGCAGATTTGCATATACGGAAAGTTCAATGCGTTTGGGATCCACAAGCAGCAGTTTCACATCTTCCGGCGAAGCCTTGTACAAAAGACTGAGTAGAATGCAGTTCAGACAAACGCTTTTTCCTGCGCCTGTCGCGCCCGCAACAAGCAGATGCGGCATTTTTGCAAGGTCTGTGGCTACGGGGGCACCTTTTATGTCTTTGCCCAAAGCCAGGGTTATTTTGGACTTCTGCTTGGAAAAAGCATCTGACTTGAAAATATCGCGTAGATATACGACTTCACGTGAATCATTGGGAACTTCGATTCCAACCACATCCTGCCCGGGAATGGCATCAATACGAACAGCCAATGCCTTCATGCTCAAAGCCAAATCGTCAGCCAACCCGGCAATGCGGCTGATCTTGATACCCGGTGCAGGCTTGTATTCGAACATCGTTACCACTGGGCCGGGTTTTATGTTCTGAATTTCCCCCTTGATGCCGAAATCTTCCAGACATGCAACAAGGCTTTCCCCCATTTTTTTAAGCATGGCCCGGTCAAAAGACGTCTGCACTTCCCCTGCGCTTAAAAAGTCCAAGGAAGGCATTGCCGTGCCCCCCTTACTGGTACGAACTGGCTTTGATGTGGTTTTTTGAGATTCTTTGGAAGATACGGTTACTGTCTGCTGCGGAACCTTGCGTTCCGTCTGCTGGATAATATCGGCGGTTCCATTGAAAGAAAACTCGAAATTCTCCTCTTTGTCCAACTCTCCATTTTCATTGCTTTTACCACTCTTCCTTCCGCCAAAAAGGCTGCCCAATTCAAAACCCTTTTTTTCTTCCTCATAAATGACTTCAGTCAAATCCTGGAAGGCCTTTTCAGGCTTTCTTTCGGCTTTCCGGGCATCTTTTTGTGCGCGTTTTTCCTGTAACCGCTGCCTACGAAGTGCAGCATTCTCCTGAAGTTTTTGCCAAAAACTCATCAACGATTCCCGCACTCTCTTGAAAAAAAATGTCCAAGTAACCCCTAAGGTCAATTGCAGACCAAGCAAAAAAACAAACCCCCAAACCAGTCCAGCTCCCGTCGAACGTAAAAGATATGTGCTCCAGGAAAAAACAACGCCCCCAAAGGAACCGCCACCGGTAACGTCACCCAAAGCCAGAGTCCCGCGCAATGTGGGGCTTGCAAACCATGTCAGACAGGTGACGAACAACAGGACCATGCCTGTCCAGCGCCACCAGGCAATCGCAACACGCGAACTCACGCATGATACGGCCAGATACAAAAAGAACACCGGCCAGGCAAAAGCGCCCAGACCGAAAAATTCCACCAACATGCCGCCAGTATAGGCCCCTACCAAACCTGCCATATTCTGTAATTGATGGTTTCTGCTCACCACTTGGTTCAGGCTTGGGTCGGTCAAAGAAAAAGTTACCAAACTGAGAAACAAAAAAGCTGCCCAGAACAAAAATCCCAGCCCAGCTATTTCCTTTATGAACGTTCGAGAGCGCGTAGCGCTATCCTCCATTGGATTATTTTATATTTTCGAGGGCAGGAGAGCAGTGCTCTCCTGGTTTCCTTTTATCTTTCGGGTGTGGGAAAAACCTTTTTACAAAAAGGTTTTTCCCACATTCCTATTTTCTCTCCGCTACGCGCGGCTGATATATTCGCCAGTGCGGGTGTCCACTTTGATTTGTTCGCCTTCTTTGATGAACAAAGGCACTTGGACAGTGATGCCGGTGTTCAAAGTGGCTGGTTTTGTCGTATTGCTGACGCGGTCCCCCTGAACGCCAGGTTCGGTCTGAACGACTTCGAATTCAAGGCTGGCAGGCAAATCAATATCCAAAACCCGCCCATTATACAGAAGCACTTTCACTTCCTGACCGTCAGTAAGATACCCGCCTTTTTCGCTCAGGGTAGAACCTTCAACATCAACCTGTTCATAGGTCTCCATGTCCATGAACACTAAATTTTCCCCGTCCCTGTAAAGAAACTGCATTTCCTGGGTTGCCATATCTGGCTTTCCAACTTTTTCGCCTGAACGAAAAGTCTGGTCGGTGACACGGCCAGTAAGCACGTTTTTAAGCTTGGTTCGAACAAAGGCTCCTCCTTTGCCCGGCTTTACGTGCATGAACTCGACAATTTCGTAGGGGGTTCCGTCAATCTCAATTTTCAGGCCACGCCTGAAGTCCGATGTTGCAAACATATTTCCTCCACAAAGGGTTATTTCCGTTGAAAATTACTTTTGTGCATCCAGATGGCGTATCAAGGAAAGGATGGCCAAGGCATAGCTATCCAGGCCGAATCCGGCAACCACGCCTATGCATTGCTTGCCGATGCGGCTGATCTGACGTAAAGGCTCGTCGGTCCGCGCAAGAACATTGCTCAGGTGCACTTCGACACAGGGGATCTTGATCCAGGCCAAGCAATCCGCCAGGGCCAGACTTGTATGGGTGTACGCCCCGGCGTTGAAAGCAATGCCATGAATCCCGTCGGCCTTGGCCTGCTCCAGAATATCAATAAGCTGCCCTTCCCCATTGGCTTGGCGCTGAACGATATCCAGCTCGTGCACACGGGAACCGAGAACATCGGCAAGCAATCCCGGCAGGTCGTCCATGCCACGGGATCCGTAAATTTCTGGTTGTCGTTGTCCCAAGTGTCCCAGGTTGGGGCCGTTAAGCACCAGGAAGGAATATTCCGACATCGTGTTTCCTTGTGTTCTTGACTGGTGGTCGAAAAATGGACCACTGTCTTTTATTCATCATGTTCAACGGCATGTAACAGCGTATGCGGGATGAAATCAAGCCATGCACAAGACCCTCACTCTGACCGAAACCATATATACCCTTGACCAACTCAAATCAGTACCTGCGGAAGTTTCTCAAATTGCCATCGCAGGACGATCCAATGTGGGCAAATCCTCGCTCATCAATTGTCTGGCAGGAAGAAAAAAGCTGGCCAAGATCAGCTCCACTCCAGGAAAAACGCGTAGCGTCAACTTATACCTGGCCGACCCGGGAGCTTACTATCTGGTTGATCTGCCTGGTTACGGCTATGCCAGATGTTCCAAGGCGGAGCGGACAAAATGGGCGGACCTGATCGGACGGTATCTGGCAGGCACTCCCGGCTTACGGGCCGTGGCCGTCTTAATGGACAGCCGTCTTGCCCCTCAGGAGCTGGACCTGGAGATGGTGTCCTACGTACATCAGGCCGGATTGCATATTATTGCAGTCCTGACCAAGGCGGATAAGTGCAAACAAAAGGAGTTGGCAAAACGCCAAGCCCAGTGGGGCGATATTTTGCGTACCGATGTAAAACCACTTATTTTTTCCAGCAAAACCAACAGAGGACGCGACAAGCTATGGTTGGCAATGGATGCGGCAGCGGGCTTTGATCCTTCTTCGGATATCCTGAATGAAGATATTTCTGACAAAAATTGAAGACCCGGAAGACTGGCGCAGTCCCCTCTGTCTAGTGTTTTGAACTCACCCACAACAAGCGCGAAAGCGCCCCGATTATAAAAAGTCCATTTCCCATCCAGGCTCCTACCAGAGGCGGAACCATACCGCCCTGCCCCATGGTGTTGCCAATCACGTAGAATCCGTAAAACACAAATGTTGCCAACAGCGAAGCCCCGATGCTCAGATAGATGGACAGGCCGAAGCTGCTTACGGCCAATGCCAGCAAGGCCATGGTCAGGATGGAAAAGGCGTAGGACCACTTGGCGTGCCAGGCAGTGAGAAGCCCTTCCACATTAGATCCTGATTTTTCCAGGGAACGGATCGCTCTCCCCAGGTTCCAAAGGGGAAGTTGGGCCGGATCGGTCTTGGGGCGAAGCACGGTAAATGTTTTGAGATCATGGCTGATGAACAGGTTCAGTGTGTTGTCCTTGTTGGTTGTAAAGCTGCCGGGCACAAGTATGTTGGCGTCTTTGAGCACCCATTGATCATCGAGGACGTCAAAATGTTTGGCCGATGCGATCCATGACAAATTCTGGCGGTTGTCGGACATTGTGTAAACCTGGATATCCGTGCCTTTTCCCTGTGATATGGACGCATTGGCAAAATGAATTACATACCCGTCCGAGCGAAACCATATATCGTTGACATTGTCCTTTTCCAAAGTACGGGAACGGACCTGTTCTGCCCAGATCTGGCTGGACATCTGAAGTCCGACGATTCCGAAATATTGGGAGAATCCAAGCTGCAATAGGGACCAGAGGACTCCGTAGACAACGAAAAAAGCCGCCATGCGTGCCCAGGAAAGGCCGCCTGTCTGCAAGGCAAGAAGTTCACGGCTTCGCTCCAGAAGTCCCATCTGCACAACCAGTGCGATGAGAAAAACTGCTGGCATAATCTGCGAAAAAATCAATGGAATCTTGGAAAGAAAATACTTGAGAACCGTCACCGTGCCGAGACCCGCCTCGATAAAGTCATCCAGGCGGTCAAATACATCGGAAAGCAGGTAAATAACGACTCCCAACAACATGCACAAAAACATGATCTTGAGATTTTGTACCAGCAGATAACGATTCAGGATGGACATGCATTGCCCCCCCGGAATCGAAGATGCGCCAGACGTTCCATAATGTTGGGAAATCGTTCATTGGCAGCCATGCGCAAGCCTGCCATGGCAAAAATAAAAAACAGCACATTGGGCGTCCAAAGTCCTATCACAGGGGGCAACACTCCAATCTCTCCCAGACTCGTACCAACGGAAATCATGGTATAATAAACCATAAAAAAAAGCATGGCCATCATCAGCCCGAGATATTGCTTCAGCCCTTGAAAGGCGAAGGCAAAGGGAATTGCAAAAAGCCCCAGAACAAGACAGGCCATTGGCATGGATTGACGTTTTACAATTTCCACGCGAACTTTTTGCATGAATTTACCGTCATCCAAATCCTGATAGGCAAAATCGCCCTGGACCTCGTGCAACCTAGCCCAGGACATCTCCTTGGGTTTCTCGTCACCGATGCGGTATCCCTTGAATAACCGGCTCAAATCCAAGCGCACAGCGTAACTTGAAAACCCGAGGACATCGAGCTTGTTGCCGGTCTCACTTTTTTCCGATCGATAAATGTGACCGTTCTTAAGCAGAAAAAGAATTTGTCCTTTGGCGCTGTCCGTGGCGATCGCCCCTTCGGGTGCGACAATGGCTGCGGAAACTCCGGCGCGGGTATCATCCCGCACAAAAACCAACTTCAGATGTTTGGTTGCGGGATCGACCTGCTCCGCGAACAGCGTAAGGCCTGGAAAGTCCCGGTTGAACACTCCAGGCTGCAACATGAGCTGGGTGCGAGTGCGGATATGACTAAGAACTGTTTCCTTGAAATTATCCATCCCCCAGGACAATCCAAAAAAAGAAACCCAAGCAGTAAGGAGCGTACAGACAAAACTGAAAAAAACAGGCGCAAACAGCATCTGGTAAAGGCTTACGCCGCCGGCACGCAGAGCAAGCAGTTCCCGGTCTGTGCTCATACGTAGAAAAACAAGAAAGATGCTCAGCATGCAGGCGATGGGAATAAGCAACAACATGAAAAACGGACTGAGGTATACGAACAGTTCAGCGATCTCCACCAGCCCCAAACCTTGGGCTAGAAAAAGTTCGCGCAATTGCAGCATTCTGCCGATGAGAATCAGGGCCAGGAGTGAAGCCAGGCTCAACAGAAAAATAAACAGCAATTCTCCAAATATCCGGCGATGAAGTAGACGTATGGGCACGATGATTATTTGCAGTCGTCGTCCGGACGGGATTCTTCTTTATAAAAACGCGTCAGGAATTCCTGGTCGTTGGGGCCGAGATTGAAACGCATGGCACCTTCCTCAAGTAGTTGCGGCAAGGGTTTCCCCTCCTTGAGCCCTTCGGAAATCCATTCAATGGCTCTTCTCGCCAAGTCCGAACATGGCATGATGGTGGACATCTTCAGTCTTCTCCGGTTGGATAATACAGTCCCGTGTGCCCTGAGGTACACTAGGAAGGAGCGGGTTGCAACTCGTCTCCTGCTGAGGTAGGTGGCTTTCTCATCCGCCCCACTGGTATCACACTGCCCTTGCGGCACACCACCAGAGGCGGCGTAAGCGAGCGTGAAAAAAATACGTTTTCCGCAAGCGATCCCTCCGCAATGGGTTGTCGAACAACACCCCATCACGGAACATCACACCAGGAGAGCTTACATGCAGAATGTTTTATCCGCCCTCATTCTCGGACTTATAGAGGGTGTCACGGAATTTTTACCCATATCAAGCACGGGGCATCTCATTTTGACCAACAGTCTGCTTGGTCTGCATGGTGAAAAAATCTCCGCATTTGACGTGATCATTCAGTTGGGCGCCATTCTGGCGGTTGTGGTGCTGTACCGGGAACGTTTTTTTGCCCTTATCCGCCCCCGCGAAGACATGAAATTTTCCGGTTTTCACGGTCTGTACCTGCTGTGTCTGACGTCCATTCCGGCTTCCGTGGTCGGTCTTTTGGCACATGAGGTCATCAAGAAATTCCTTTTCGGCCCCAAGACTGTGGCCTTGGCCTTGTTTGCAGGAGCGGTCATGATTCTGATTGTGGAAGCCATGCGCAGAAACGAGCGGTTTCACAGTCTGGACGATATCACGCCCTTTCTGGCTTTTGGCATTGGCTGCTTCCAATGTCTCGCCCTGTGGCCCGGCTTTTCACGTTCTGCCTCCACCATCATGGGAGGCATGTTGCTGGGCGCAAACCGCAAACTGGCCGCGGAGTATTCTTTCGTGGCGGCTGTACCCATCATGTGCGCGGCCACAGGGTATGACTTTCTTAAAACATACCACCTGTTTTCCACCTCCGACATGCTTTTTCTCGCCGTAGGGTTTGTATTTTCCTTTATATCGGCCTGGGCTGCTGTAAAATTTTTCATCACGCTGCTCAAGCGAA
The DNA here is from genome assembly GCA_963665185.2 of Desulfovibrionaceae bacterium. Classification (GTDB taxonomy): domain Bacteria; phylum Desulfobacterota; class Desulfovibrionia; order Desulfovibrionales; family Desulfovibrionaceae. The sequence goes on from CAXXPO010000026.1 coordinate 215,721, forward strand.
CCACTCTCCGGCCATTTGCATATTATCGGCTGGTGCTGGCCCCTCTGGTGTTTATTTTTTGGCCGGATTGATTTTTTTCTCAACAAGGCACTTGCATTTTGATTTGAATAGGGCTAAAGAATGCCTCCCGTTGACGGGGAGTCCTGGCGAGGTAGCTCAGTTGGTTAGAGCATGCGGCTCATATCCGCAGTGTCGGGGGTTCAATTCCCTCCCTCGCTACCAAGACAATAAAGCCCTTGCATTCTGCAGGGGCTTTTTTTTCGCCAAGTCAAAGTCCACCTTGCCAAAAGAGCACAGAGTATTATATCTGAGGCAACCGCAAATGACAGAATTGAGTCAATGGCGGAAAGGATCTTTGAAACAACCGGTTTTCATCATCACACCATGGGGGCGCACTGGCTTCGACGGGGATGATAGATGCCGGGGCTGCAGGCCGAGGCGCCGCTGGCCTCGTAAAAAGCGGCACAAGTTATAATCGCCAACGATTACGACTACGCTCTGGCAGCTTAATTAGCCAGTGTCCCTCCGATTGACGCCCGATACGTCGGAAAGGGCAACACCCTCATCAGGCTGGCGATGGTTTCCTGCCCACCGGTTACCACGCGAGAAATTATGGTAGGCTGGCGTTTCGGATGCCCGTTACGGGGGCAACCCCGAAAGGCGAGACAATTATACCCGTGATAAGCCTGTAGACGCTCCGTGCGGAACATTCTCGGACGGGGGTTCAATTCCCCCCGCCTCCACCAAACAAAAAAGACCTACCCGTCTCTTGACCATTCTCAAGATGACGGGTCTCTTTTTTTTCTTGTTTTATCAAAGGGGGTTAGCATTGACAGCCCCCCAATACCCATTCCGCACCACCACAGATTCTTCCCCTTCCCTCCCCCATTTGTTCTCTGTTTGCCCCGTATTCTCTGGTTTCTCCGGACCAAGTCCGATTCTCGTCCAGAAAGCTACTATCTTGATTTATAAGGATTTATGCCTGATTGCTGTTTTGGCGGTTTGTCTTCATCGTTAGCAGGAGCAAAAGATTTTTCGAACTCGTCTGCCTCACGCCGCGAATGGATTCATAACCACAACATGCTGTTTTTTTAGGCAAAATACTAATAATCTTGGTGAGTCATTTGATGCGCCTGATGAAGCGTTTTACGGAATCGTAGCCAGTGAACCCGCATCGCTCAACCAGAGCCTCATGGATGGTAGTGGCTTGAATTCCGCGCTCCATCCAGGTGCGGATGAGATCAGCCATTGGTGCTGCAAGGGACTGCGAAGGCTGCTGGGTCCGTGGAGACTGGATAAGCGCTTCCAAGTCTTCGTTGGGTGGCAGTGAACGGCTGAGATCCAGCCAGCCTTGGTCTATGGCCACGGCTCGTAGCTGGCTGGCTTTGCGTCGGCCCATCAGGCCAGCACGTTCTATCTCACGGTCGGACTCACCAAGCCGCATCCGTGTAATGGTAATCCCCCCGAAAAAGAGTGGTTCTGAAAAGTAGAATTTTCTCGTAAACCGAACCGAGGAGATTCGACATGAAGACATCTCGTTACACCGATTCCCAGATCCTGGGCATTCTCAAGCAGGCCGAAGGTGGCGTCCCCGTGGCCCAGCTCTGCCGCGAGCACGGCATGAGCAGCGCCACATTCTACAAGTGGCGGTCCAAGTTCGGCGGCATGGACGCCTCGCTGATGGCGCGCATGAAGGAGTTGGAGCGGGAGAACCGCTTGCTCAAGCGCATGTATGCCGAGGAGAAGATGAAGGCCGAAGTGGTTGCTGAGGCGCTCGCAAAAAACTGGTGAGGCCGTCTCGCCGCCGCGAGATGGCCAAGAAAGCCGTGCAGCGCGAAGCCCTGAATGTCCGTCAGGCCTGCGAGGCGTTCCTCATCAGCCAGACCTGCTACCGCTATGAGCCCAGGCTTTCGGCTGAGAACGACTACATCGCCGACTGGCTGCTGCGTCTGACGCACAACCAGCGCAACTGGGGCTTTGGGCTGTGCTTCATGTACTTGAGGAATGTGAAGGGATTCGGCTGGAACCACAAACGGGTGTACCGGATCTACTGCGAACTGGAACTCAACATGCGGATCAAGCCCAAAAGGCGCATCGTGCGTGAGAAGCCGATCCCGCTTGTCCAGCCAGAGGTCATCAACCAAGCGTGGTCCATGGATTTCATGCACGACAAGTTGCAGGATGGCCGCAGTTTCCGCCTGCTGAACGTGATCGACGACTACAACCGGGAAGGCTTGGCCATTGAAGTGGATTTTTCTTTGCCGTCTGAGCGGGTCATCCGCACGCTGGAGCAGATCATGGAATGGCGGGGCGCACCCCGGGCCATCCGGTGCGACAACGGCCCCGAATACATCAGCCATCGGCTGCAAGCCTGGGCCGAGAAGCAAGGGATACGGCTCGAATACATCCAGCCCGGCAAGCCGCAGCAGAACGCATACGTCGAACGCTACAACCGGACGGTGCGGTATGACTGGCTGGTGCAGCACCTGTTTGAAAGCATAGAGGAGGTCCAGGATGTTGCCACCAAGTGGCTCTGGACCTATAACAATGAGCGGCCGCACACCGCCCTTGGGGGGTACCCCCCAAGGGCCTGCCTGGCCAAGGTGGCGTAGCCTCTACTTTTCAGGCCCCCTAGAAATGGGGGGATTACCGCCCTCCGAAACCATACAGCGCGTTACCTCAGACGCATGCACAGCTTGTGAATACCAGCAGGAGACTCCCATGGCCGAATACAGCCTTGAAGATCTGAACAAAAAACTCGCCGGATACCTGGATTTCGAACTCTCCGACGCGCCCACCACGGACATCAACACGGCCTTGCAGATCTCCGAATTCATGGAGTCCAAAGGCTATGGGTTCCGCCTGAAGGATTTGTGTCCCAAATCGCTCACCGAAAGCTCGTGGCGGGCCATATTCACCCATGGCGACACGGAATTTACCGCCGAGAACTCGGAATCCGCCATTGCCGTCTGCTCTGCAGCACTCGCGGCCCTGGAAGCGGCCAAAGCCTAAGGAAATTCACCATGGCCTACGACGAACCTTCATCCTCACAGTTCCGGGCTATTCTGGAATCCATTTCGGATGGCGTGTTCACCGTGGACAAAAACTGGCGCATCACCTCGTTTAACCGGGTTGCCGAGGAAATTACCGGCATCTCCCGCACCGAAGCCCAGGGCAAGCGATGCTCCGAGGTTTTTCGCTCCAACATGTGCAACGACCAATGCTGCCTGCGCGAGACCCAACGCACGGGCAAGCCCCTGATAGGCCGCACCGGGTATATCATCGACGCGGCAGGCAACCGCATTCCCATAAGCCTGTCCACTGCCGAGCTTCGCGACTCCGAGGGCAACGTGATAGGCGGTGCAGAAACCTTCCGCGACATGAGCGAGGTGGAAGCCCTGCGCAACGAACTGGAAGGCCGCATCCGCGTGGGCGATCTGGTAAGCCGCAGCCCGCACATGCAGCAGGTATTCTCCTCCCTGGAAGCCGTGGCCGCCTCGCCCAGCACAGTGCTCATTACCGGCGAAACAGGCACGGGCAAGGAACTCATAGCCCGCACCATTCACTCGCTCAGCCCACGCAGCAACAAGCCGTTTGTGGCCGTAAACTGCGGCGCCCTGCCCGAAACCCTGCTGGAATCCGAACTGTTCGGGTACAAGGCCGGGGCCTTTACCGGCGCGCGCAAAGACAAGCCGGGACGCTTTGCCCAGGCCACCGGCGGCGTGCTTTTTCTGGACGAAATAGGCAATACCAGCCCGGCCATGCAGATACGACTTTTGCGTGTGCTGCAGGAGCAGGTGTACGATCCACTGGGCAGCACCCGCCCGGCCAGGGCCGACGTACGCATAATTGCCGCCACCAACAGCAATCTGCCGGAAATGATCCGCACGGGCGAATTCCGCGAAGACTTTTATTACCGAATCAACGTGGCGCGAGTGGAACTCCCCCCCCTGCGCCAGCGCAAGGAAGACATTCCCCTGCTGTGCATGGATTTCATCCAGCATTTCAATGCGCTGCAGGACAAAGACGTGGAGGGTCTCACTTCCGAGACTCTATCCATGCTCATGGGCCACTCCTGGCCCGGGAACGTCCGGGAACTGCGCAACATCATAGAACGCGCCTTCATCGTCTGCCATACCGGGCTTATACAGCCGCATCACCTGCCGCCGGACTTTCTGGAACAGGCAAACAACAGCGCATCCGTGCCCCAGGCCTGCCTGACCGACGCCCTGGAACAGATGGAAAGGCAGATGATCAAAAACGCGCTCATCAAATGCGGGGGCAACCGTCTGGCCGCTGCCAAAGAGCTGGGCATTCACAAGTCCACCCTGTTCCGAAAAATCAACCAGCTCGGCATTGAACCACCTTCCATAGACGGGCGCACAACGCGCAGGGATGCGACAGAGTAGCAAATCTGCGACTATATCTACACACCAGGGTCGCGCAATAGCGACTCTACTCTTTTATCCGCCTCACAAACTCAGACAACTTATCAAGTTTAAACAGGATATTAGCCAACATTACATGCATTGGCATGTCTTCTGCTTTGGCCCAGGGCAGGAGACACTTTATGAATGCGGCTTTCAGCATATGGGACGACAGAATAGCCCCGGTACTGGACTCGGCACTGACTCTGGCCTTTGTGCCGGTAGCGCCCCAAACCAGCCAGCCCATGATCATCGGGTTTGACCGGGCCACGCCGGGTGTCATCATCAAGACGCTGCTGGCCCACCACGCATCGGTTTTGGTGTGCGGGGCGGCGTCCAGCCCTTTGCAGGATGTCATCACCTCCCGCGGCATTGCCGTAATTCCTTTTGTCTCCGGAGAATTTACAGAAGTGGTCCAGGCCTGGAGGGATGGCCGGCTGCGCGACAGGCAATTTTGCATGCCTGGTTGCGGACATGGTCGAGGCCGAAAACGCCGCACCCGAAGGCAGGGCGACCCCGGAGGCGAACAGGTAGGCGAACAGGCAGGCGAATTTCGGCGGCAAACCCGGAAAAACACGAGCCTCCCCTATGGAGCAGTAAAATTTTCTGTGGAACGAAGCTTCTGCAACTGTCCAAACTGCGGGGCAATGGTCGCGAGCGTGCCGGGAACTCCCTGCGCGCAACGCCACTGCCCCCACTGTCGCGCACCATTGGTGCGGGCATAATTTTAAAAACTGCAAGGAGGCGACAATGCCAGGCAGAGACGGAACCGGACCAGGCGGTATTGGCTCGCGCACAGGGCGCGGCCTCGGAAGGTGCACAGGCGTCAATGCTCCCGGATATGGTCGGGGAGCAGGCTATGGAATGGGCCCCGGCATGGGATTTCGCGGCGGATGTGGTTTCCGCGGCTACCGGTGGTGGAGCGCAAACCAGCCTACTGGCGCATACGTTGAAACACAGCAGGATTTGAAGAACCAGGCCGAA
>CAXXPO010000027.1:0-232500 GCA_963665185.2 Desulfovibrionaceae bacterium
TCGTGTTCGACGACGAAATCGTGGGGGCGCGGCACGAGCTGGACAAGCTGGAGGCGAGAATTCCTTTCACCTCCACCCTCAAGAAATACCGGGCCGACTACACCACGCCATACCTTACGGGCATGCTCAACGGCACGCCGTTTCGCCTGGAAGGACAAACCCTGCCGTTCGAACCGTCCCTGCGCACGGAATTCGACATAGAACTGGACGGCATGGACCTGCGCACCTACTGGAAGTACGTGCCCCTGGCGCAGTCCATGAAGCTGAACAAGGGCGTACTGCACAGCGATCTCCGACTGGTTTTCGAACGCAGCGACAAACTTCTGCCCATACTTTCCTTGCAGGGCAACGCGTCGATTTCCGACTTTTCCCTCAGCCCGTTGCAGGGCGATCCCTTTCTCGCATTTTCCAGACTGGACCTGGATTTGCGGCGTGTACGCCCACTGTTGCGGATTTTTCAGTTCAATTCCATAGTATTGGACTCTCCTTTTGTTGCCCTGACGAGAGACAACAACGGCACGTTGGATCTGGTGACACGCTTCGTGGAACCCTTCGCCCCCGGCGTCCCGGCGGTCTCCAGCCCGGAAGCGAAACCAAAGGCCTCCCCCGCCCCTCCCGAGACTCGTCCGGAAATCATTCTGGATACGGTCACCCTGCGCAACGGAAAGCTGGATTTCACCGACAATTCCGGGCAGTCTCCCTTCAAAAAGAATCTGCGCGACCTGAACGTCACGGTCAGCGGCTTCACCCTGGACCCCCTCAAACGGGCGACGTTCACAGGCGACATTCTCCTGTCCGCTGACGAACACCTGAAAGTTGCAGGCAGCTTCAGCCCCGCACCTTTTGACCTGAACGCCACCATCACCGCCCGCGGCCTGGATATTCCCAGTTATGCGCCCTACTACGCTCCCTATGTTCCGGTACGCGTCGACTCGGGAAAAGCCGGGCTGCATGCAGGGGTGTTTGTCGGCACGACGAACGGCACACAGGTTCTGGTATCCAACGCCACAACCGTTGTGGAAATCCTTTCTCTGGCCGACCCGAAGAAAAAACAAGGCCGGGACGTTTTTTTCAACATGCAGCGGTTCAGCGCAGCAAACATCAACCTGGACCTGGCGGAAAAACACCTGGACGTGGGCCGGGTATTCCTTGAGAACGCCACCACCCGCGTGGTGCGGGAAAAAGACGGAAACATCCACCCCGTGCGCCTGTTCACGGAGTCTGCTGCCCTGGAAACGCCACCGGCCCGGCAGCAGGGGAACGAACCTGAACATCCGGACAACAAGGCGTCCGACAACGCCACAAGTCCAGAAAAGACTCCATTCAAAGCCGCCATCGGCTCGGTGGCCCTGCGCGGATGGGACGTGACTTTCACCGACAGGGCAGCGCCGGGCAAAACGAACATCCGCCTCTTCCCGCTGGACATCGAAATGGCGGACATCTCCACGGACACCTCGCAGACCATGCAGGTGGCAGCGGACATGCGCGTTCACGGCCAGGGAGAAAACGGGCAGGCCAAGGGCGAACTGCGCCTCAAGGCCGAACTGCGGCCCGTGCCGCTGGCCCTGCAGGGTACGCTGGAAATGCGCAACCTGCCCCTGGATATCGCCAACGGCTACATCCCCGCAGACGCATCCCTGCGTCTTTCCGGCGGCGATCTGGACATCAAGGGGTCGTACGCTCTGGCACAGAATAACGATGCCGCCAAGCCAAGCCTGAACCTGGATTTCCAGGGCGGGCTGGAAATCGAGGACCTGGAAGCCAGCCACCTTTCGCCGGACCTCCCTTTGGCCGGACTGACCCTGCTGGATCTGCAAGGCATTCGCTTTTCCCTGCGTTTGCCCGGACCGGACGGCTCCGACAATGCGGCAGATGAATCGAAACAGACCCCAAAAACATTGCCGGACCTGACTTTCCAGGGCGACTTGGTCCTTTCCGGGGCCAGGATGTTCACGGTTGACGGACACGAGCTGGCATCGCTGGAGACGGTGAACGCCACGCAGATCGCCTTTGCCCAGCTTCCCCGGACACTGTCCATCGGCAGCCTGCGGGTCCATGGTCCCAGGGCCGATCTCGTTCGCCTGAAAGACGGGCGCATAAACACATCCCAGCTTTATCCCGAAAAGGACGGCAACGCGACCACCACGGCTGGCACGGCCGGCACGGCCGACACTTCGAGCGCCCCCGCCACAGAGGCCGCAACAGACAACGCCACATCCGGCACGGCCGGCATGGAAAGGCCGCTTGCCTCGCTCCGCATCACCAACGCCACGCTCGACAAGGGCAGCCTCCGGTTCACGGACAACAGCGTACAGCCTCAATATGTGGCCACGGTTACCGACTTTACCGGGCAGATGGACCGTTTTTCCCTGGAGCCGGGCTCACGCTCCGCCTTTACCATGCAGGCGGTGGTGGACGGTCAGGCCCCGTTCCATCTGGAAGGTTCGACCAACCCGCTGGAACAGGCGGTCCATACGTCATTGCAGTTCACCATCGACAACTTCAACCTGCCGGCGCTCTCCCCCTATACCATACGAAGCCTGGCCTACCCCATAACCACGGGCAAACTGCACGGTCGCACCACCATGACCGTTGCGGATCGGAACATCACGGCCAACAATGTCTTTTTGCTGGACCGCTTCACCCTGGGCAGGCATACGCCCAGCCCCGACGCGGCCAACGTGCCCATAAAACTCGCCCTGGCATTGTTGCAGGACGTCAACGGCGACATTCAACTCGACGTTCCAATCCAGGGGAGCCTAGACGACCCGAACTTCCGCATGGGGACAATGGTCATGCGGGCCATCATCGGGTTGTTCAGCAATATCGTGACTTCCCCCTTCAACCTGCTGGGCAGCATCGTGGGCCTGGCGGCCGACCAGCGGGAAGACATCAGCGTCGTGGAATTTGCGCCTGGAGATACGGCACTGACCCAAAAAGAAATGAACCAGTTGTCCGAATTGGGCAAGGCCATGCAGAAAAGGCCGCGCCTTGAAATGGTGGTGGAGGGTTTTGTCGGCCCGGTCAAGGACGCCGAAGCAATAGGCCTGCACCGCCTTGACGTGGAACTGGACAAGCTGCATGGAGGACACGGCCCCGACGCCCAGGGAAACGTGCCCAAAGTAACCGGCCCTGCCCGCGCCAAGCTATTGAAAAAGGCCTTTTCCAAAGCCGGACTCAAGGTTCCCGAAGGCGTTCGCGCCCTTCCCCCTGAAAAAATGGAACGCATGCTCGTGCAAAGCATGGCTCCGACCGGCAGCGAGCTGGCCGAGCTGGCCAAGGCAAGAGCGCAGGTGGTACGCGACTATTTCACGGGACAGGCCGGAATCGACGCCAAACGGATATTCCTCAAGTTCACGCAGGCCGACGTGCCGCCGCGTCTGAAGGGCGGCTCCCCCTGCCGGGTGGAAATGTCCGTGAAATGACCGGGACTGGCCTGAAACACACCTGAAGAACAACCACCGTCTTCCTTCGTCCCGTCCGGTCGCGGGAAGACGGTATATTGCTAAGCCCAAGCTGAAAGGCTGTCGAAAGAGGGTGGAGGGCTTGGCACGGCAAAACAAACCCGAGTCCTTTGTGCGTGCCCTTTCCGATACGCAGGAGGACCCCCTTCAAGACAACGAAGCTTTCGGGGCTCTTGCCCAAGGCCTGCCCCGAACGGATTGAAATCCGTACCTTGCGCGTTGCTTTTTCGCCAAAGGGGCATTAGGTTGGCTGCGCCGCCGGAAAACAAGGCGGGACGCCCCTTCGCGGACCCCGCCCCGTCATACGACAAAGGTTTCTGAATGAAAGCGCACTTCACGAACAAGAATTTTTATCTCATGCTGGTCGGCGATGCCGTGCTCTTTGCCGTGTCCGTGTGCATGGCCTATCTGGTGCGCTTCGAGTTCACGCCCGATTTCTTTTTCCTGGCCCAGATGTTCAAGGTGCTGCCCCTTTTTGTGGCGATCAAGAGCGGCGTATACTTTCTGTTCGGCCAGTACCGGGGCATGTGGCGCTACACAAGCTTTTTCGAACTGGTCAACCTGGGCAAGGCCTCCGGGGCCGCCTCGCTCGTCCTGGTGGCCGTGATCTTGTACCTGCGCGGTTTCACGGACTTTCCCCGCTCCATTTTCCTGTTGGACTTCATCCTGACAATTTTTCTGACCACGGGCCTGCGCCTTGGCATCCGCCGGTATTTCGAAGCCGGGTCCCTGCGCGATGCCAGCGCGAGCCTTGTGCATTTGTTCCGCCGCCCCCGCCGGGGAAAACGCATCCTCATCCTGGGAGCCGGTCTTGCAGGCGAACAGATACTGCGGGAGATGCTCAAAAAGCAGGATCTCGGTTACCTGCCCGTCGGCTTTCTGGACGACGCCCCGTCCCGATGGGGACGGCTCATCCACGGGACACCCGTACTCGGCCCCATACAGGAGCTGTCGAAAGTCGCCCGGCAGGAAAAGGTCACGGAAGTGCTCATTGCCCGGCCCTCGGCCACGGGCGAGGAAATGCGGGCCATGGTCGAACAGTGCGAACAGGCCGGAATACGCTTCCGCACCCTGCCCAGCCTGGGGGAACTCATCGACGGCAAGGTCAGCGTCAAGGCCCTGCGCGACGTGAACGTACAGGATCTTCTGGGACGCGAGCAGGTGGACCTGGAAACAGGCCGCATCAGCGGATACCTCACGGACAAGGTCGTCCTGGTGACGGGCTGCGGAGGTTCCATCGGTTCGGAACTTTGCCGCCAGATCATCCGCTACTCCCCCAGGATGCTCATCCTGCTCGATTCCAGCGAGTACAATCTGTACTCCATCCAGATGGAACTGCACCACAGGCACGGATTCAAGGCCTACCTGCCCGTGCTCGGCACCTTGCAGAACAGGATGTTGCTGGAAAAGACCTTTACAGCCTGCAAGCCGGAAGTCATCTTTCATGCGGCCGCATACAAACATGTGCCCTTACTGGAAAAAAACCCCTGGGAAGCCGTCACCAACAACATCCTGGCCAGCCGTGTGCTCATGCAGACCGCGCTGCACCACAAGGCCGAACGTTTCGTGCTGGTCTCCACGGACAAGGCCGTACGCCCCACCAACGTCATGGGCGCGTCCAAACGCATCACGGAAATCATTCTGCAATCGCTCATCGGCGGGGACACCAAATTCATGTCCGTGCGCTTCGGCAACGTGATCGGTTCGTCTGGCTCGGTCATCCCGCTGTTCCTGGAGCAGATTCGTCGGGGCGGCCCTGTCACCGTGACCCACCCCGAGGTGACGCGCTACTTCATGACCATTCCCGAGGCAACGCAGCTCATCCTCCAGGCGGGAGCAATGGGCGGGCAAGGCGAACTCTTCCTGCTCAAGATGGGCCTGCCCGTGAAGATCGCGGACATGGCCCGCGATCTGATACGACTGGCCGGCAAGGAACCGGACAAGGACATCGTCATCAAGTTCACCGGCCTGCGCGAGGGAGAAAAACTTTACGAGGAGCTGATCACCGAGGGAGAGGGCGTGGTCGAGACCAGCCACGAAAAAATCATGCAATTGCAGGCCGACGGCCCATGGTACGGCCATGACGGACGCGAAGAACTGGTCCGCTGGCTGGACCATTGCCTCGACGAACTGGCCGCACTGGCACAGGACTTTAACAATTGCGGAATAAAGAAAAAACTCGTGGAAATGGTCCCGGAGTACACGCCGGATGACAGTTCCTGCGTGTTCAAAAACAACATAAAAAAATCATCCATCTGAAATATATAAGATTTTTTTGGAACGGATTCACTTTTTTTTCGCCACTTGTTGGCATAGGAGCTGTTCCTGCGCTATGGTGAACCGACCCGAATAAATCATCTGCACAATTGAGGCACCATCCCATGCCCACGTTCAATATTCCGGAATACCGAGTACATATCGACCAGCTCAAACCGGGCGTCTTCATCAGGCTGGAGAGCCTCTGGTTCAACCATCCGTTTCTCTTCACCCGCTTCAAGATAAAGAATGCACAACAAATTCAAATGCTTCGCGATGCAGGCATAGAGGAAGTCATCTGCGTTCCCTCCAAAAGCGATGCCCTGCCCCGCTCCAAAAAGCCGGAAGGGGAAACCCCACCGGCACCAAGAAAAAAGGAACACAAGGATCCCGCCACCGAGGAAATGTGGAAGGCGAAACAGCAGCGCATTGAAAAACTCAAGGCCAAACGCAAGGAAATCGCCCGCTGCGAGGAAAAGTACCAAAAGACCATGGCCAACGTGCCCACTATGCTCAACGGCATTATCAGCGGCTCCACCCAGGCCGTGGAACAGGCGCAGGAACTCGTTGGCGAAATGGTGGATACCTTCATGAACGAATCCGACGCCGTGGTCCACCTCATGGATTCCAAGGCCACGGAAGAAGGCATGTACTTCCACGCCCTGAACGTATCGGTCCTGGCACTCATGATCGGCAAGGAAATGGCACTTCCGGCGGAACAGCTCAAGGATCTGGGCATGGGCGCCCTGTTTCACGATGTGGGCAAATGCCGCATCGAAAAAAAAATCCTGCGCAAACCGCCGCCGCTGACCAAGCTGGAATTGCAGGTCATCCAGCTGCATCCAAAATACGGAGTGGAAATAGCGCTCAAATCCCAGACGTTTTCCAATGAATCGCTCAAGATCATATTCCAGCACCACGAGCGCATGAACGGAAAAGGCTATCCCAAAGGCGCGGCAGGCAGCAAGATATCCCTTCTGGCCCGCATCACGGCCATTGCCGACATGTACGACAATCTGGTCAACAACCCAAACCAGGCCAAGGCGCTGACTCCCTACCAGGCGCTGTCCTACATGTTCGCCAAACAGAAAAACTTTCTGGACATGAACGTGCTCTCCTCGTTCATTCCGCTGCATCGGGATATACCCACCGGGAACCATCGTCCAACTCTCCAACGATGTGCTGGCCATTGTCATCGCGGTCAATCCGCGCAACCCGCTCAAACCGTCCCTGCTCATATACGACCCGGAAATCCCCAAGGACGAGGCCATTATCTTCGACATGGAGGACGACCCGGAACTGAACGTGGTGCGAAGCATCGTACCCTACGAGCTGCCCACGGAAATATTCAAGTACCTCAATCCCAGAACGCAGCTCAACTATTACGCGGACACGCCGGGAAACGAGCCCCCCGCCGGAGCCTGACGACATGAGACGCGGCACTGTCACGGAGCTGGCATTGGCCGATTCGGCACCAGCCGTGCATCCTTTGCTTTGCATCCCGGCGCGGGGCCGCTATAGTGACCAAGTGGTTTCCGACTCGGTCGGACCACGCACGGCATGTTCCGCACCACTGCCCAGCGAACCTATGGAGAATCGCCATGCGTAAATTCCTCACTTCTTCTGCGTCAGGAAGCTTCGGTGTTCCCGGCATCCCCGGTATTGTTCTCGTGCTTGCGCTGCTGGCCCTCCTCGGCACGGGCTGCGTATCCAAGACCACTACGGCCGACTCCGACTACGACCGGGCCAACGCCCTGCGCAAAGACGGCCACATCGACGATGCCCTGCCCTATTACACCGAGGTCATCAACAAAGACAAAAACCTCAGCCACAAGGCAACGGCCTATTATTACAGGGGCTACTGCCACGAGGAGCTGGGGGATTTTTCCTCGGCCTATCGCGATTACATGGCCTCGCAGGTGGTTGCCTGCTACATGGACAGCCAGGACCTGCCCTCACGCGGGGAACAGCGCGGCATGCTCATTTACGCCCTGTGTTCGGATCTGGCCCCGGATTCAACCCGGAAAATGCGGGCCAAAATTTCTGATGAAATGGCGGCCTGGGCCGAAGGCGAAGTGAAAAAAATGCTGCCTCCCGCATATTTCAAGAGATAGCCGGTTCCGGCCATGATCAGGATGCACATCCAGGCCTGCCTGCTGTTGCTCCTGCTGCTGGTTCCGGGAGCGGCGCAGGCGCGGGAACCGCAGGATGCCGCCCTCCGGCAGCAGCCATCCACCATTGTGCAGGCGCAGGGAACGGCCTGCATGGGCGATGAAAATTCGCGCCGCCAGACCCGCGAGCAGGCCCTGGCCCTGGCAAAACGCGAGGCCTCGGCTCTGGCCCGGACCCATGTTTCCTCGTCCACCACGGTTGCCGGTTCCGTGCTGCGCCAGGATATCATCCGGGCCTATTCACAGGCTGGAATCCGGGTTCTGAACGTGCTGGAACGCACCTGGTACGCCGACCCCGCCGCCGGACAATGCCACAGGGTACGCATCCTGGCCGAGGTGATCCCCGACGCCACCCCGGACCTCCTCAATGGCTGGCCGCATCTGAATGATCCCACCGCGCCCTTGACAATCCGGCTGTGGACCGACAAGGACAGCTATCGCCAGGGAGAATCCGTGCGCATGTACCTTGAGGGCAACAAACCCTTTTACGCCCGTGTGGTGCACAGGGACGTGTCCGGCAGGCTCATCCAGCTTCTGCCCAATCCCCTGCGCGGGGAAAACCGCTTCCTCGGGGGCGTTGTCTACCAGGTGCCGGGGCAGGAAGATACTTTCGACCTCAAAGTGGTCGCTCCCCTTGGCCAGGAAAAACTCACCGTCTATGCCGGAACACGCCCCCTGGGGGATATCCGGACATCCGAGGCATCCGGATTCCTGGTCATTGACGAGAACCAGGAAAACCTGGCCCTGCGAACCCGCGCCATCGTCGTTGTTCCTTCGGGCCCGGCGGCCCAGGCAGACCGGCCTGGCGCATCGTCAGGCAATCTTCCGGGACCGGTCGAATTTTTCGAAACCAGTCGAACACTTTCCACCAGCGAATAGAATTTCCATGCAATACCCCCACAACGACACCATAGCGGCCATTGCCACGCCTCCGGGACGCGGAGGCGTGGGTATCATCCGCGTCAGCGGTCCCGAAGCGCATGCCGCCGGGCTGGACATATTCCGCCCGTCCCGCACGGGCTTTTCGGATTTCACACCCTACATGCTCCATTACGGTCATCTGCACGGCCCGGACGGCAACCTGCTGGACGAGGCCATGGCCGTGTTCATGCCCGGTCCGGGTTCGTTCACGGGCGAGGATGTGCTGGAACTGCACTGCCACGGGTCCCCAACAGTGCTGCGGTTGATTCTGGACACGCTGTACGGCCGGGGCGTACGTCCTGCCGGGCCGGGAGAATTCACATACCGGGCCTTCATGAACGGGCGCATGGATTTGAGCCGGGCCGAGGCCGTGGCCGAACTCATCGATGCACCCACGCGCCATGCGGCCATGGCCGCGGCCGACAGGCTGGATGGCGTGCTGGGCCGACAGGTGGCGGACATGCGCGAAAGCCTGTTCGAACTGCGGGCGCACCTCTGTCTGGCCGTGGACTTTCCCGAAGACGATGTGGACTGCCTGCCGCTGGATGATTTCACCGCCAGGGTGGAAAGCGTCAGCCGCAAAATCCAGGCCCTTGTCAACGCATTCGCCCGTACGCGTCTGCAACGCGAAGGGGCTGTCGTGGTGCTGGCCGGGCAGGTCAATGCGGGGAAATCCAGTCTGCTCAACGCACTTATCGGACGCGACCGGGCCATTGTCACCAATGTTCCAGGCACCACGCGGGACTTCATCGAGGAGCAGGCCGATCTGGCCGGTATGGCCGTGCGTCTGGTGGACACGGCCGGCCTGCGCCGGGCCGACGATGCCGTTGAAGCCGAAGGCATACGCCGTTCCCTGAACATGCTGGCCGACGCCGATCTCATCTTGCTGGTGGTGGACGGGTCCGCCCCGCTTGCTCCGGAGGATGTGGAACTTTATCATGCCCACGATCCGGCCAGAATGCTGGTGGTGTACAACAAGACGGATATTGCGCCGCAGGACGGAAAGGGACCGGATATTTCCGCATTCGGGACAGACAGGGCAAGTCCGCCGATACGTTCCGTTGCGATTTCCGCCAAGACCGGGCAGGGGCTGGATCAGCTGGAAAAGGAGGTCGTCGCCATGCTCAGTGTGGATGACGGCGCATTGACCGACACCACCGTCATTCCCAATGCCCGGCAAAGCCAGGTGCTGGAACGCGCCCTGGACGAGCTTTGCGGACTGTCCCGGGACATTGCCGACCGGTTGCCGTACGACATTCTGGGAGTCCGCCTGGAAACGGCCACGACCATACTGGGAGAAATCACCGGCGAAATAGCTCCCCAGGAAATTCTGGACAGGATCTTTTCACAATTCTGCATTGGCAAATAATCATTGCCCGGATATGCTGGTGCCGTACACTCCCACGGAGTTCGCTTTTCCATGGACCGACAACCCGAGCCGGTTGAGGTGACGAGCCAATGCAGGATATGGCTGCCTTTTTGCTGGAATACTTTGACTTCGACTTCACGGACAACGGCATGGTCGTTGTCCTTGGAGACGACCCGCCGGAACTCCTCACCGACATGCTCCGCGAGCTGGACAGCGAATCGCCCGCCGGACTGGTCGGGGTCTACGAATGTTTGAGCATGCTTGCCGAAGCGGATGATCCCGATTCCTTTGAAGTGGATGAAAAAGTGTGCAGCCTGAAACTGCGTTGCAGGATGGTGGAGTATTTACGCAAACTCCAGCAGGCATGAACGCCTTTGCCATATTTTTTCAGGACATATTTCATAAAAAAAATCCGCCGGGACTTCCGGCGGATTTTTTTTATGACGTCAGCCCGGATGGGGCGGACGATATATCTATCTGTGCCGGAAAACGGTCTCCCGACATTGTGGTGTGCGGTTTCCGCCTAGAGAAGCCCGCTGCGTTGCCGCTTTTCAGGACACTCCAGAATCGGATCCAGCGCACCGCCCAAAAGGCTGTTGACCACGCTCAGCAGCAGGCCGACGACCTTCTGGGGGATTATAAATACGTCCATGTGAAATGAACTCCTGTTCGGGTTTATCCAACGCCCCTCGCGCCCGGGTAGGGGTATGCTCAGGACGAGGCGGACAGCCGTCCGCCAAAGCGAAGCATCGCGTACACGCTGCTCCGCAGGCTCCGTCTTCCAACAAAGCCCTTTCAATTTACCGCACCCCGAAGGCTCTTCAGCCCCGGTGCAATCTGAGTCGATGTGCGGCTCTACTTCCTTTCGGGACAAAAAGCAAGCATGGCGGTTTTCATCTTTTCCGAACGATCCGTGATATCACGCAACTCCCCCCGTTTTCATCGCGCAACAGCGACTTACCTACCTGCCGATATCGCAAAAAAAGACCTCGCAACTGAATTCTGCGCTTTTTTTCTTGCCATATGCGTTTATTTCTCAACAGCACGGTTTTCACGTCAACGTCCCTCCTCACGCGGAAATATCCCCGGAAGATCCGGGCCACGCTGATCCCAACGTATTTCGCAACCCGAACCGACCATTCCTCGAATGCCAGGATTGGCACACCCGTTGCTTTCTTCGGGGTCGGGCAAGGGGCGTTCCCTGCCCGGTCTTGGCCGAAAGGCTGATTCATAGACCCCGGCACCGCGCGTACCGGAAGGCATCGGGCCTTCCGGTCACGGGGGCAGGGACCAGGACCCCAAAAACAGATGAATGTCCCGGCTTTGCCCGAGCACCCGCCACGGCATTCCGGCAGCAACCTCCCAGAAAGAGGGACAACGCGCACCATGCAGCCCCGATACAAAATAATACGCATACTCTGCATGTTTCTCGGCGCCCTGGCGGTCGTCGGCTACCTGATGCCAGAGGGTTCGGCCTCCACCCCGCCCCGCGTGCTTCTGGACAACGGCGGGGGCCGCGTCATCTTCAGCCACGCCTCCCACACCGCCGACTACGGCTTCAAGTGTGCCGACTGCCACCACGACCAGGCAGGCGACCCGGCTCACCCCGTCCCCTGCGGAACATGCCACCCCAAAGAATTCGGACCAGAGTTCGCAGCCACACACCGGCATGCGTTTCCTTCCCCGGACTATTGCCAGCGTTGCCACGACACCGAACCGGACATGAACGCGGCTCCGAATTCCATGTCCGCCGAGGACAAACCGGACAGCGGCAACATACCAACCCGCATGGACGCTTTTCACGATCAATGCATGGGTTGCCACCGCGACAACGGAGCCGGCCCATTCGAAGAAACCGAATGCTCCGCCTGCCACGCACAATAACGGGAACCACGTCATGAACCGAATAGACTTTTCCCTGAATCCCTCCCCGACCGCTCCGATGGCGGAACTCCCGGTCGGCTCCGAGCTGATGCTCTGGGTCGCCAACTACAGCGTGGACGCGGCGCGGGGCAAAAAGGTTGTGCGCGGAACCCGCATCGCCACGCACAAGGAACCGGCCGGAGGACTGCTCTGCGCTCCCTGCGCCGGAAAGGTCGCGGATGTGGACGTGGGGTATGTCCGCATGACCGTGGCCGACCAGGGAGAGGCCGGAGAATCCGTCGAACCGATCTCCGTGGCCTCGTATTCTGGCGGGGACGAGTTTGCGCGATACCCTGGCGGATATGGGGTATCGACACACGCCCGCTGCTTCCTGCAAACATGCTCATCATCAACCGGGACTCAACCCGGAACCGGGTGTTTCCGTCTGCAGCCAGCTTTACGCGGACTGCCGCCAAACCCTGGAAGCCGGCCTGCGCAATCGCCCCGGCGCGTGGTCGGCTCCTTCGAGCTGCGTATACGCCTCGCCTGATTCCGGGCAAACCCTGGACGACTGCCGCACCGTGGCGGTGCAGCCGGTCTACCCGAACAGTCTGCCCGCACTGGTGACACGCCAGGCGACCGGGCAGAAAGCACCCGGCAGCGTGACCGTCCTCGGCCTCAAGGAATTGTATTCCATCGGCCGGGTGGCGGAAACCGGCCTGCCCCTGGACCGCACCGTGATGACCGTGAACGACGCAAACTACATCGTTCCACTGGGCATGCCGGTACGGGAACTGCTCAAGGCCGCCGACCTGCCATACGGTCCCGGCGACCGGATCGTCCTGGGAGGTCCCATGCGGGGCCGGGCCATCTACAACCTGGAGAACGGCGTGGGCCGCAGACATTACGGCCTGTTCGTCATTCCCCGCGACAGATTTCCCCGTGTGGTGGACACCCCCTGCATCAACTGCGGAGAATGCGTGCTGCATTGTCCGGCCCGTCTGCGGCCCAATGAAATCGCCCGTTACGCCGAATACGATCAGTTCGCCAAAGCCGAACGCTCCGGTCTGGCCGGTTGTCTGGAATGTGGCCTGTGCGCGTTTTACTGCACGGCCAACCGCCCCCTGATGCACTATCTGCGCTTTGCCAAACAGCAACTGCGCGAACTCGCGCAGACCACCCGCGCTCAATGAGCAGGATCGCCATGACGCCCAAAACAATCATCATCAAACCCCCTGGCAAACTGCGAAACCGGACTGACCGTCGGTCCCGCCTCCCACTGGCGTTGCGGCCGGACCGTCAAACTGTTCATGCTGCATCACATTCTGGCCCTGCTGCCCGCCGCCCTGCTGGCCGGATACTCTTTCGGGCTGCCCGCCGTACGGGTCATGGCGGCTTGCGGCGTCAGCGCCGTTGCCGCGCAATGGCTCTGCTGCCGCCTGATGCACAGGAAACCGGACGTGGACAACTTCGGAGCCTTGTACACCGGCCTGCTGCTCTCTTTCCTGCTGCCCGCGACCGCGCCCTGGTGGCTGGCCATCGCAGGCCCGGCCATCGCCATATGCCTGGGACAGGCAGTGTTCGGGGGATTGGGGCAGGCTCCGGTAAATCCCGTAGCCGTGGCTTGGGCCGTGCTCACGGTCTCCTGGCCGGACGTCATGGACATCGATCTGTCCATGGCTGCGTCCAGCCTGAACTATCCCCTGGCCCAGCTCAAGTTCTACGGCGCGCAGACCCTTGGGCAGTTCAGCTATCTGGACTTCCTGGCCGGAAAACCAACTGGCCGGCCTGGGAGCGGCCCAGACAGGCGCAGTCCTGCTCGGCGGCGCATACCTCATGGCAAGGGGCCTGCTACGCCCGTTCATTCCCCTGGCCTTTCTGGCGGGAGTCTTCGCCATGGCCAGCCTGTTCTACACTCTTGATGCCCAGACCTATGCCAGCCCGCTCTTTCATCTGCTGACGGGCAACACCCTGCTGGGCGCATTCTTCCTGGCCCCGGATCCGGGTTCCTCCCCGTGCGGACGCCTCCCCATGGTGCTTTACGGGATCATGGCCGGTTGTCTTGTCATTATAATCCGGATCTGGGGCATATACCCCGATGCCACCCCCCTTTGCCGTGATGCTGGCCAATCTCCTGGCCCCCCTGCTGGACCGCATCCGGCCCATACCTTTTGCCCGCGAGGTGAACCATGCGTGAGATATTGCGCATGATTCTGGTGCTTTCGATCATCTGCGGCGTGTCGGGCCTGGGCCTGGCGACGCTCAAGGATGCAAACCCGCCAGCGCATAGAAATCCCAGGTTCTTACGTATGTAGCAGGGTCCGGCCCTGCTGGGCGTGCTCACCCCGGCGCGACAACGACCCCATTCGCCGACCGCAAGACATTCGACGTGGACCAGAAAGGGATCATCGTCTTCCCCGCCTTTGAAGGAAAAAAAAACTCGCGGGCGTGGCTTTGGAAGCCTTTGCCCCGGGATATTCCGGCGACATCGGCGTGATGGTGGGATTCGATCCGGCCACGGACAGGATCATCGGCATCGGTGTGACCACCCAAAGCGGAAACTCCGGGCATCGGAACCCGCATCCTGGAAAAATCGGCTTCACCAGCCAATTCAAGAACCACGGGCTGGAAAAGCTGGATATCCGATCCAGGGACGGCGATCTGGACGCGGTTTCCGGTGCCACCTACTCCACAGCCGGAGTCATGGCCGCCGTGCAGAACGCGGCCAGGCTCTACGCCCGTCTCAAGGACGAAATCGGACAGACCTGGAAGAAAGGAGACGCATCGTGAACCGGGCATGGAAGGAATTTTTCCAAAGGCCTGTGGGCCGAGCTGCCGCCCTTCCGGGTGCTGTTGGGACTCTGCCCCACCCTGGCCGTCACCTCCAAGGCGGAAAACGGTCTGGGCCATGGGGATGGCCGTCATCTTCGTGCTGACCCTGTCCAACCTGATCATTTCCACATTGCGAAAGCTCATTCCGGCCAAGGTGCGCATCGCCTGTTTCATCGTCATCACTGCATCGCTCGTGGTGGCAGTGGAACTGCTCATGCAGGCCTACGCCTATCCGCTGTACCAGCAGCTGGGCATCTTCGTGCCGCTCATCGTGGTCAACTGCCTTATCCTGGGCCGGGGCCGAGGCATTCGCCTCAAAAAACGGGGTATTCCACTCCATCCTCGACGCCCTGGGCATGGGGCTGGGTTTCACCCTGTCCCTGACCTTTTTGGGCGGCGTGCGCGAACTGCTCGGCACGGGCTGCCTGTTCGGAGCGCAGATCATGTGGGACGGATTCAAACCCTTCGCCTTCATGGTCCAGGCGCCGGGCGCGTTCGTCTGCCTGGGGCTGATTCTGGCGGGGCATGAACCGTTTCAACGTCTGGCGAGGCCCGACGCCACAACCAGAAGCCGCCCAAGGCCCTGAACATGGCCGACACCTGCGCCCAATGCGGCATGAGCGGCCTGTGCAACATGGACGACGGGAAAAATTTCCCAACATCCCCGGAACATCGGGCCGCTAGAGGGAGCGCACCATGGATTACCTGCTGCTTGTCGTATCGGCCATTTTCATCAACAACATCGTTCTGGTGCAGTATCTCGGAACATGTCCGTTCATGGGCACGTCCAAATCCACGGATGTGGCTCTGGGCATGGGCGGAGCAGTGGGTTTTCGTCATGCTCATGGCAACGGGCATCACCTGGCCCATCCAACGCTTCATTCTGGACCCGTCCGGCATCGGCTACCTGCAGACCATTGTCTTCATTTTTGGTGATAGCGTCGCTGGTGCAGTTGCGTGGAAATGTTCCTGCGAAAACTCCTTCCCCCGCTCTACAACTCGCTCGGCCTGTTCCTGCCGCTCATCACCACGAACTGCGCCGTTTTGGGGCATGGCCATCATGTGCCACGCGCGAGTACGGCTTTCGCGAGTACGGCTTTTTCACCTCGCTGATCGTCACCGGGGCTTCGGGCGTGGGCTTCACCCTGGCATTGCTCATCATCAGCTCCATCCGGGAGCGACTCGAAACCGCGCCCATCCCCGGCGGCCTTCAAAGGCGTACCCATCGCCCTGGTCCTGGCCGGAATCATGTCACTGGCATTTCTCGCCTTCCAGGGGGATGGCCGCATGAACACCATGACAGACAGCATGAAAAGGGAACCTCTATGATAGCCACATCCGTCATCGTACTCATAGTTCTTGGATTCACCGCCGCCGCCGTGTATGGCGGCCGCATCCAAGGCCCTGCATGTGGAAGAAGATCCGCGCATCGCCGCAGTGGAAAGCCTGCATGCCCGGCGCAAACTGCGGCGGCTGCGGCTATCCCGGTTGTTCCGCAGCGGCGGCCGCCCGTGGTTGCGGGCAAGGCCGCGCCCGACCTGTGCGTTGCCGGGGGTACGGAAATCGCCAAGGCCATAGCCAATGTCATGGGCATGAGCGTGGAATTTTGCGAACCCAAGGTGGCCGACATCATCTGCACCGGCGGAGACAGGGCCGACAAAATATACGCCTACGAAGGCGTGCAGGACTGCCGGGCCGAAGCCATGCTCTACTGCGGGGACAAATCCTGCGGCCTGGGCTGCATCGGCATGGGCACCTGCGTGCGGGCCTGCCCCTTCGACGCCCTGCATCTGGACGAACACAACCTGCCCGTGGTCAACAAGGCCTTGTGCCGATCCTGCGGAAAGTGCGCCGAAATCTGCCCTACCGGAGCCATCCGCATAAGCGGGCTGAGCGCCAGCCTGCTGCACGTCAACAAACTTCGCGACTGCCTGGCCCCGTGCATGCAGAAATGCCCGGTGCAGATCGACGTGCGCACCTTCATCCACCAATTGACCAAGGGCTGCTTTGCAGACGCCCTGCTGACCATTAAGAATCGCAATCCCATGCCGCTCATCGTCGGCCGTATTTGTCCGCATCCCTGCGAACAGATATGCCGCCGCAACATCCTGGACGAAGGCGTGGCCATAAGCACGCTGCAGCGTTTCGTGGCCGACTGGGAAATGCAGTCGGGCAAGCGCGTTCCCCTGCCCCTGCAATCCGGACACCGGACACCGGGTGGCCGTCGTGGGAGCCGGACCGTCCGGTCTTTCCTGCGCCTATTTCCTGCGCCGCCTGGGTCATCATCCGGTCGTTTTCGACACCCCATGCCCAGGCCGGAGGCCTGCTACGCTACGCCATACCGGAATTCCGCCTGCCCCATGCCGTGGTGGACTGGGAAATAGACGGCATCATGGCCCTGGGGGTGGAGCACAGGCCATTCATGACCTTTGGCAAGGATTTCGACCTGCAAAGTCTGGACAACGAAGGCTTTGAAGCGGTCTTTCTGGCCACGGGCGCATGGAAGACGCCCTTTCCCGGAATCCCCGGTGAAGACGGGCGCAGACGTCTGGGGCCAGCGTACGCTTTCTGACCGCCGTGGGCGGCAACCTCACCTCCATGCACGGCCAGAACGTGGTCGTGGTGGGCGGAACCAACGCGGCCATGGATGTGGCACGTACCGTGGTCCGTCTGGGCGCGGCCCATACCTATGTCCTGGCCGAGGACATCCAGCGCAAGATGAGCGCCAACAAGGGCGAAATCGAACGCGCCCGGGCCGTTGGCGCGGAGCTGATGGAACAGACACGGCCCCGTGCGCTTCCATCAGGACGACCATGGCCGCGTGATCCGGGTGGAGTACGAACAGGTGCGGTACAAGGACGAAAAAAAGGCCTCCGGACCCGCTCTCCCCCGTGGCCGATTCCACGGCCAGTTTGGATTGCGATTTCGTGGTGATATGCCTGGAACGCTCCCCCGACCTCTCCTGTTACATGGATCCGGCCGGAACATCCCCGTTCAAGATCTCCAAGAACGGCTTGGCGGAAGCGGACAAATCCACCATGCAGACGTCGTTGCCCCATGTCTTTGCGGGCGGAGAGCTGCGCCAGGGGCGCTCCGTGGTCATGGAAGCCGTTGCCGACGGACGCCGTGCCGCACGCTCCATACATTTCATGATCACCGAAGGCGAAGTGCGCCGCTTCGACGCTCCGCCACAGGAACGGATCATTCCCGAATCCATCCTCAAGGACATGCGGGTGACATATTCCATCCCCCGGGTGGTTGTTCCCGAACTGCCCCTGGATGTGCGCAAACATTCCATGACCATGGAAGTGACCCGCGCCATCACCTACCGCGACGCCCTCAAGGAGGCCAGTCGCTGCCTGCGTTGCGGCCTGACCTGCTACGACCGTGATGCCGGCAGCGCGTTTTCCGGGGATTCGGACGTCACCCGTTTCAATGCGTCCGCGGCCAAAGGGGCCAAAACCGACCCCCCTGCCGCCGCTCCGTCCCGCAAGGAGGTCAGAGCATGAAAAAGGACATGACCGCATCCGCAATTGCGGCCAACCGCCGCCAGTTTCTGGGCATGGGGCTTGCTCTGGGCGCAGGGATGGCCCTGCTCGGACCGACGGCGGTTCTCGCAGCCCCGGACCGCACGGAATTCACGGACTGCGCATCTGCGCATAGTTCGGTCGGGTACGGCCCGGTACGGATCCAGGACACGCGCGTGGCCATGGGAACCTTTGTAACCATGACCGCCATCAGCGACTCCAAGGACCGGGCCGGGGAGGCCATTGACTTGGCTTTTTCCGAAATACGGCGCCTGTCAGCCATCCTGGACCGGCACGCCCCGGATACCCCCCCTGGCATGGCTCAACAACCGGGGCATTTTGAACGATCCCGCCCCGGAACTGCTGCATGTGGTCCGTGCGGCCGCTAAATTTCACGCCCTGAGCGACGGTGCGTTCGATATGAGCGTTCTGCCCCTCATGCGGATTTTTGAACAAGAAACTGCCCATGGCAGTTCAGGTACTCTCCCCAAGAGCCTCGTCAAAGAGGCTCTCTCGGTGGTGGACTCGGAATCGGTCCGTACATCCCCTCGTTGGATTCGGTTCAACAGACAGGGCATGGGGATCACGTTGGACGGCATCGCCAAAGGGTATATCGTGGATTGCGCCTCCTCCATCCTGCGCGACCACGGTATTGCCGACCACCTGATCAATGCCGGAGGAGATATACGGGCTTCGCAGGGAAAGTTCATGAAGCCGCCCCTGGGTTGTTAGCCATTGAAGATCCGGCAAAGCAGGGTCGCCGCCCCGATGTCATCGCGCTCTCCAATGGCGCGGTGGCCACTTCGGGCGGCTATGAGATATTTCAACCGGCGCAACCGAGCCTGCCATCACGTCGTCACCCCTACCATAGGCACCTCGCCATCCCAGATTATCAGCGCTTCCGTGGCCGCTTCAACGGTCATGGAAGCCGATGCCCTGTCAACTTCGGTTCTCATCCTGGGTCCGCGACGGGGAGTCTCCCTGCTTGATTCCCTGTCCGGACGGGATGGGTTCGTTGTGGCTGCAAACGGCGCATCCCGCGGCAACGCAGATGTGGCCTTCCCTGCACAAACGCGGAAATCTGGGGCAGGTGTTGCGACGGTATTGTTCATAGGCGAACCGTGGGAAAATGCCGGCAATGAATGCAAGGCCTTCCCACGACGGGTTGCCAAAATGTGGCTTTGTCAATCCGAGGAAGAACTTGCCGATTGGTAGCGGAGTGGAATAATCCGGCGGGCCTTCCCGGCCCCGCCCAGACCTGCTTCAACACCTGCCGAGGCCGAACGGGACAACGGTGCGACAGGTACATTGTAAAAGGGAGGTAGTGACATGGACGAAAATATCAAGGTTCTGCTCGTTGACGACGAAGCGGCCTTCCGTGTGACGACGTTAAAAATTCTCGAACGCGAAGGGATTCTCCGTGAAGGGCGCGGGAAGCGGCGAGGAAGCCCTTGCCAGCATCTGTGACCGTGAACCCGACGTGGTCGTGCTGGACCTGGAAATGGGAGGCAGCGACGGGCAACGCCACCCTGGAAAATAATCAAGCAAAACCATCCCATGGTCGCGGTCATCATGCTGACCGGACACGCCAATGCCTACAGCGTCATCGACGCGGTCTACGAAGGCGCGTTCGATTACCTGGCAAAGCCTTGCGACATTCCGTACCTGATATCGCGCATTTACGACGCCTACGCCTCGGTGGCCAACGGACTGGCCTGGATGGGCGAAAAGCAGGCCATGGATCTGATGATCCCGGTTGCCAGATACACGCGCCTAACCCGCTGATTGCACCGTGCGCGAGGCATTCCGCAAGCTTCTGGAACACAACCGTTCCATGCCCCCGGACGAACACGCCCAGGGCAAGGGACGGCGTTCCCTGCTGGTCCTCGACGACTCGGAACGCATCATCGGCTACCTGACCTGCCACGAACTGTTGGCCGCACTGCACAAGGCCCACGGCCGCAAGACACGGCCAAGGTCCGCCGATACGGCCAAGTGGGACAAGTTCTTCTGGCGCGGCGTTTTCACCCGCCAGGTGGAAGATCTGCTGGACATTCAGGTGGATGCCGTGATGGACCCGCACAACGAATCCGTGGAAGCCGGAGCAAGCCTGTTCGAAGTGGCCGAGGAAATGTTCTCCAAGGGACTGCGCCGCATCCTTGTCATGGATTCCGGCGAGTTCGTGGGCATCATCCGGGATCAGGAACTGTTCGCGGAAATCGGGGACCTGGCCCTGCGCGATCCCGGGCAGCAAAATAATTTCAAAAAAAGACTTGCCAAGCAGCGCCAGGTCAGATAAACACCTTTTTCTCGAACGGTGCTGGGGTAGCTCAGTCGGTAGAGCAGGGGACTGAAAATCCCCGTGTCGGGAGTTCAATTCTCTCCCCCAGCACCATCACGAAATCAAAAGCCTGCGCTTACAAAAAGCGCAGGCTTTTTTTTGTTTGTCAGACGAGTTTCCTTCCGACTTCAAGAAGACTAATGTGGTCACCAACACCGCCATCCATACACGCCCCCCCTGAACCATCCGGCAGGATGCAAGGGGCTGAAGGAGTCACCGCATGCACAACAAGACGCAACTCGGTCCGGCCAACGCCATGTACCCGGCGCTGACCACCATTGTCGGAACCCTGGTGGACGGCCGCCCGAACTGGCTGACCATCGCCCATGTGGGCATCATGAACCACGGCACTCCCATGTACCTTTCCGTCAGCCTGAACAAACGCCACCACAGCACCCGGGGCATCCTGGAAAACAAGACCTTCAGCATCAATGTGCCGTCCCGCGAAATGCTCATCGTCACCGACTACGTGGGCCTTGTCAGCGGACGGAACACGGACAAGTCCGGACTCTTCGACACCTTTTACGGCGAACTCGAAACCGCGCCCATGATCGGGGAATGCCCCCTGTGCATGGAACTGCGCCTCAAAACAGACCCTGGACATGGACACGCATGACGTGTTCCGTGGGGGAACTGGTGCAGACCTATGCGGACGCTGCGGTCCTTGAGGAGGGAAAAGTGGACTACGCCAGGGTGGCTCCCATTCTCTTTGATTTCCAACGCATCAAATACTGGTCTCTGGGGGAGGAAATCGGCACCCCCTGGAACGACCGGAAAAAGTCATGAAAAATTCAAAGTGATCATTCATCATCACCCACAAACACTGGAGACACTCCATGAATAATTTCGTCTACCACATCCCCACCAAGATCTTTTTCGGCAAAGGGCAGATTTCCCACCTCGGCGCCTCCATCAGGGAATTCGGCGGCAGCCGGGTGCTGCTTGGGTATGGCGGGGGAAGTATCAAGCGCGCCGGAATTTATGACGCAGCAACCACACAACTCAGAAAAAACGGACTGGACTTTGTGGAGCTTCCCGGAATCCAGCCAAATCCCCGCATGCAAAGTGTAAGGGAAGGCATCGCCCTGTACCACGAGAACAAATGCGACTTCATCCTGGCCGTGGGCGGAGGGTCCACCCTGGACGCCTGCAAAGCCATTGCCGCGGGCGTGGGCTATGACGGCGACGTCATGGACCTGCTGATCGGCAAAGCCCAAACCGCCAATGCCGCGCCTCTGGGAACCATCCTGACCATGGCCGGGACCGGAAGCGAGATGAACTTCGCCTGTGTTATCAGCGTGGGGGAAGACCACAAAAAACGGGTTATCAAGCATCCGGAACTGTATCCCAAATTTTCCATTCTCGATCCGGAATACACTTTCACCGTCCCGGCCTATCAGTCCATGGCGGGTTGTGCCGATATTCTCTGCCATCTCATGGAGCAGTACTTCACCCCCGAATGCGGTGCCGACGTTCAAAACCGTATGAACGAAGGCCTTATGAAGGTGGTCCTGGAAAATTCGCCAAAGTTGCTGAAAAATCCCGAGGAGTACGACACCCGCGCCTCCATCATGTGGGCCAGCAGCATGGCCTTGGGAGGACTCCAACTGTCACTCGGCAAGCCGAAATGTCGCTTCCCGCTGCATGCCATGGGCCATGAACTCTCCAGCCTGTACGACATGACCCACGGCGTCACGCTCGCCCTGCTGACTCCGGCCTGGATGGACCACACCATGCGCACCGCCCCGGAAACCATTTACCAGTTCGCCCGTTTCGCCCGCAACGTGTTCAACGTGCGCGAAGACAGTGATGCCAATGCTGCGGAACAAGGCATACACAAGCTGCAACAATTCTATGAAATCATCGGCATGCCCGCCAACCTGCGCGAGGCCGGGGTGGAAGAGGACAAGCTGCGTTATCTGGCGGAAAAGGCCACGGAAAACGGCACTCTCGGCAGCCTGACTTCCATAGGTCCGGACCAGGCGTACGACATATTGTGCGCGGCATACTGAAAAGTCACCTCCTCCTGCGTCCCGGTCTGGTTTCCGCCTTTCCGCCATGAGGCAAAGCCGAGACGCTTCCGTGGGGTCCCAAAATCATTCACAATGCTTTAAGGAGAACACAAATGAAAAAATCCATCAAACCGGACACCCTTGCCTATCCTTGTCCTGTATGGTGTGTGGGCAGCTACGCGCCGGACGGCACCCCCAACGTCATGACCATCGCCTGGGGCGGCATCTGCAACTCCATGCCCCCGTCCGTGACCGTATCCCTGCGCAAGGCCACGGCGACCTACGGCTACATCATGGATCGCCAAGCCTACACCGTCAGCATTCCTTCCGTACTGCACGTGGCCGAAGCCGATTACTTCGGCATGGTTTCCGGAAAAAACACGAATAAATTCCAGGACACCGGACTCACGCCCGTTTCCTCGGACGTGGTGGACGCCCCCTATGTGGACGAATTCCCGCTGATCCTGGAATGCAAGGTCGCGCATACCTTGGAATTGGGGCTTCATACCCAGTTCGTCGGCGAAATACTGAACATCAGGGTCGATGAAAACGCGCTTGACGCAAAGGACAAGCCGATCATGGAGAAAATCGCCCCATTTGTCTTCGGCGCAGGGCAGCGGGAATACCACGCCCTTGGTCAGGTGGCGGGACAGGCCTTCGGCGACGGCAAAAAATACATAAAAAAATAGGACGCCGTCCCCCACGCCCGACAAAACACGTTCCTGGGCAACATGCCCAATGTGCCCAGGAACGGCAGAATATCCAGACGGAGTCCCCATGCTGCAATTCAAGGTTGATGCAGAACGCTGCTCCCAGTGCGGCCTGTGCGTCCAGGACTGTCCCTTCGGCGCCATGGCAATGGAAGAATACCCGGTCATTCCCGACGAGAATGCCTGCCTGCGTTGCCAGCACTGCCTGGCGGTCTGCCCGACGGCCGCCATCTCCATTCTCGGCAAGGACCCGGACCAAAGCCTCCCGCTCAAGGACAACCTTCCCAGCGCGGAAAAAATGGCCGTGCTCATCAGGGGACGCAGATCCGTACGCCGGTACAAAAATGAATCCCTGGACCCCGCCGTGCTCCGGGAGCTTCTGGAAACCACCTGGCACGCCCCCACGGGCGTCAACTCCCAAAAAGTCCTGCTCACGGTCACGGAGACCATGGAAACTACCCGCGCCTTGCGGGACGCAGTCTACGACGGGCTGGCCGTGGTTGTTCCGCAAGGATCCCTGCCCGACAACATGATCGGCGAGTACCTGACCAAAGCCCATCATTTGTGGAAAGAAAAACAGGCGGACATCATTTTCCGCGGCGCGCCCCATTGCGTCTTCGCCTCCGCGCCCGTCAGCTGGGGAGGCGGCATGGCGGACATGCACATCAGCCTGTCCTACCTGGAGTTGATGGCCCAGACCATGGGGATCGGCACGCTCTGGAACGGCATGCTCAAGTGGGCCGTGGGAACAGTTTTCCCCGACCTGCGGCAACGTCTCGGCATCCCGGACGACCATGACCTCGGTTGCGCCATGGTCCTGGGCAGACCCGGCGTCAAATACCACCGGACAGTCCAACGCTCTCCCGCCAATCTCAACCGGGTCGTCTGGTAACCGTTCCCCATCCCCCGGTTCCGCAAACAACGGGAGGCGTTCCCGCCGCACCTCAAGACGCCCCTGGCTCCCGGCGCAATTCCGGGAGTCAGAGGTCCGCATGTTTCCGATACGGCTGTTGAAATCATTCAACGGACGAAGATGCATCGTGGGCAAACCTTGCCCTCATTTCTGATTTTACTTGGCCTGCGGAATGCCCTATGCTCGAGCTAATGAACCGGAACCTCCCGTTCCACCATGCCTTTCCGGCTGCAGTAGGAATTTTTTTTCTCTCAGGGTCTACAACTCCTGAACATTCAGCCGATAAACAGTTTTCAGACGGGTGCGGAAAACAACACGCTCCGGCAGAAAACAGGTAGGATACATGGCGAAAACAGCACTCATCAGCGGCATCACCGGCCAGGACGGCGCATACCTGGCAAAATTCCTGCTGGACAAAGGATATACGGTCCATGGCATCAAACGCCGGGCTTCCCTGTTCAACACCCAAAGGATCGACAGCTTCTACCAGGGACCGCACATCCGGAACCGGAACTTCTTCCTGCACTACGGCGACCTGACCGACTCCAGCAACCTCATCCGCCTGATGCAGGAAATCCAGCCCGACGAAGTCTACAACCTGGCCGCGCAAAGCCATGTCGCCGTATCTTTCGAACAGCCGGAATATACTGCCGACGTGACCGGACTGGGCACGTTGCGCCTTCTGGAGGCCATCCGCCTGCTGGGGTTGGAAAAGAAAACCAGATTTTATCAGGCCTCCACATCCGAGCTCTTCGGCTTGGTCGGCGAAACCCCGCAAAACGAAAAGACTCCCTTTCATCCCCGTTCCCCCTACGGGGTCGCCAAACTCTACGCCTACTGGATCTGCGTCAATTACCGCGAGGCCTACGGCATGTTCGCCTGCAACGGTATTCTCTTCAACCACGAATCCCCGATGCGCGGGGAGACATTCGTCACCCGCAAGATCACCCGCGCCCTGGCCCGCATAAAACTGGGCTTGCAGGACATGCTCCATCTGGGCAACCTCAATGCCAAGCGAGACTGGGGGCACGCCGCCGATTATGTCGAAGCCCAATGGCTCATGCTGCAACAGGACCAGCCTGAAGATTTCGTCATCGCCACAGGTGAGCAGCACTCGGTACGCGAATTCGTGGAACACGCGGCCCGCGAACTGGAAATGCAGATCACCTGGCGCGGTTCCGGCGTGGAAGAAAAAGGATACGACGCGCAAGGCAGATGCATTGTGGCGGTGGACCCTCACTATTATCGCCCCAGCGAAGTGGAGACCCTGCTTGGCGATTCCGGCAAGGCCAAGGAAAAGCTGGGATGGGCTCCCCGAACAACCTACGCCGAACTTGTCCGGGAAATGGCCCGGCAAGACTATATGGAAGCCCAACGGGAAAAGCTCTGCAAGGACAATGGCTATGACTTCTGCCTCCCCCAGGAATAGTATGGAACGCAACTCCAGGATTTTTGTGGCCGGACACCGGGGACTGGTTGGTTCCGCCCTGGTGCGGGCCCTGCATGCGCAGGGATACGACAACCTTGTGCTGAAAACACGGCAGGAGGTGGACCTGAGCGACCAGCGGCAGGTACGCTCTTTTTTCCAGCGGGAACGTCCGGAATACGTTTTCCTGGCCGCCGCGAAAGTCGGCGGCATCATGGCAAATTCCACGGCCCCGGCAGACTTCATCCGGGACAACCTGTTCATTGGAAGCAACGTCATCGACGCGGCTTACCGCAACGGGGCAAAAAAACTCCTTTTTCTCGGATCGTCCTGCATCTATCCAAAACACGCGCCCCAACCCATCTCGGAAGACTGCCTGCTCACCGGCCCGCTGGAGCCGACCAACGAATGGTACGCCATCGCCAAGATCGCCGGACTCAAAATGTGCGCGGCCTACAAACGGCAATACGGATTCAACGCCATCAGCGTCATGCCCACCAACCTGTACGGACCGCAGGACAATTTCGACCCCCACGGATCGCACGTCATCCCCGGCCTGATGCGCCGCTTCCACGAAGCCGTGACCACTGGCGCCGGGCAGGTTACGGTTTGGGGCGACGGCACGCCCCTGCGTGAATTCCTGCATGTGGACGACCTGGCGGACGCCTGCCTGCACCTGATGCGGGTCTATGATGAAGAACAGACCATCAATGTGGGCGCGGGAGTGGAAATGTCCATTCGGGAGCTGGCCGAATGCATTGCGGAAACAGTGGGATTCAAGGGCGACATTGTTTTCGACACGTCCAAGCCCAACGGAACGCCTCGAAAACTGCTGGATTCTTCCCGCTTGAAAAACACGGGATGGCAACCCAAGGTGGATTTCAAAGAAGGACTGGCGGCCACCTACCGTTGCTACAGAGCAAAGGAAGCACAGGGATAACAACCGTATGGACCTGAAAACGAACACAAAGAAAATTTCCGTCATCGTCCCCACATACAACCAGGCACAGTACCTTGGCGCATGCCTGGACTCCATCTGGTTCCAGGACTACCCCGACCTGGAAATCATTGTGGTGGCCGACCCCTCGCCGGACCAGACCTCGGAAGTGCTGGCCGGATTCAGGCAGGCCGTGGAAAACGACACGGTCTCCTATGCGTCCAAGGCTGAAAGCAATGGGACCGTCAGCCGCACGGAGCATCCACGCTATCAAGGCCGAGGCCGCGAACTGATCATTGTGGAGAACCAGAACCGCCTGGGACATACCCCCTCGTATAACCTGGGTTTTGAAATGGCGACCGGCAAATACGCCACGTACATCGCCTCGGACGACATCTGCCATCCGCAGATGCTTTCCACCATGGCCGAACCGCTGGAAAGGGAGGAGGCCGATTTCGTCTATTCCGACATGTTCGTGGTTGATGACGCCATGCGGATTTTACGGGAATTCAGACTCCCGGACTACACATTTGAAGCGGCTTTCTGCGACTGGTATCTGTGCGGCGTGTCCAAGCTGTACCGCACGGAGCTTCATGAAAAGTACGGATATTTTGACGCTACCTATGTCGCCAACGATCACGAATGCTATCTGCGCTTTGCCATGAACGGCGCACGCTTCCTGCATATCCCAAAAGTGCTGTATTCGGTCAGGTCGCACGACCAGCGCGACGTGGACGTACACAGTGAAACGAGCATGAAGAAGCTTTTTGCAGAATCCTGCATGCTGGTGGAAAAGGCACGGAGGTTTGCCGGCTCCGCCCGGTAACGGGTCCCGGTTTTTCCATCCGCGGTGGCAGCCCACTCCCCAACGACAGAAGCAGTTCCCCCTGGAAAATCCCCCCTACCCTCCCGCCAGTTCCAACCATGCCTCCAGGCTGGGCGGGGTGGCGGAGCAGGCCGTGGCCGTACGCCACTCGCAACGCGCGTTGAGCTCGACGCCGCCCTGGATGATGGACACGGGCCTGTCCGAGGAAACCACTATGACTATCAGCCGGGAATGCTGCGAAGTGAAGCGCAGGGCCGAATTGAACCGTGCGCCGCGGGCATTGTTCTCTCCGGGCACGCTCGGCCCGTCCAGCAGACAGGCGAAACCGTGCAGCCGCAGGTCCTTGGTTATGTGCAAGGCGCCGTCCACCTTGGCCAGCGACTTGCCCAGATCAAGGATATGCTCCTTGCCCAGGTCCAGAGGTGTTTCCAAGGCCTGGCCGGAAAGGGGAATGGGCGGGATGCTGGGATCTATGACCAGGGTGCAGCCGTGCTTGCGGTCGCGGGCGCTGTTCACCAGAGTGCTGACGACCTTGAACAGGGCGTAACGCCGCACCTGGTCCATATCCAGCTCCAGAAGCATTTCCTCCACCTGCACAAGGTTGGCCCGACGGTTGGAGGAATGAAATCCACCATCGTAAAAACTGCAGATGAGCTCGCTGTCCAGGCGCAGGAATCCATAACCTCCCTGAAAATCGGCCACAACCCGAAATTGGGGGATCCTGCCCCTGGCAATGCCTACAATGGTCTTTCCGTCAGAAATCAATTTGCGGTTGGAATTTTCCACGGCCTGCATCAGCTTGCGCACATGCTTGTGGTTCTGCAGCAATGGTTGCTGCAAGGGAGGAAAACGGGTCAGAAATTTGATGTCGGGAATGTCCCGCGGTTCCACAAAAACAAGCTTGCCGCGTGGCCACAGCCCTTCCTCTGGTGTCTTGGAAATGGCCAGCACTGCATCCAGAATGGGAAAAATTCGCAGATGCGTATCCAATCCCATGTGCAGGGCACGCTCGTCCACAATATGGTCACGCACCGCATGCGTGGCATAGGTCTGCAACACATACCCCGACGTACCGATACGCAAAATGTTGCTGGTGGCAATGTCCTGCACCAGCAGGGCCACTGCATTTTCCATCCAGCGTTTGGTGGGACCGACGGAACACAGGTCGGGGTGGTGCTCGGTAAACCACATCTGGTACCGGAAGGCCGGAGAGCTGCCGCCGAACGCGATCACCCCGGAAAGCTGCAATGCGGGGTCGTCGATAAAGCCGGGAAAATTGAGATTGTCTGGGGCGACGAGATTTTTCTTCCATCCGTCCGATTCCAGATAGTACTCGCGCAGCCTGGGTTCGTGCCCCTCCAAAAGACCTTGCGGGTCGTAGATCCGAAGAGGCTCCCCCTCGTCTATGGCGTAGATGAGGGCCACACGGCTTGGGCCGGAAAAATGCGACAGGCCGTCGCGAAGTCCATCCATTATGTGAAAGATGCAGATATTCTCGTAGGAACTGTCGCCCATGGTCATGCCCCTGCATTCCTTTTCACAGATTGAAGCCGCAGCAAAGCGTGTATGTTGCGTAGTTTGTTCCTTTTATAACAAAAGGCCTGCAAGAGTAGAAGTGCAAAAATGCCCTTTGCGCACATGCATATCCCCCTGCGCCACTGTTTTCTCCAAAAAGGGCATCTGGTTTTCCACAAAGATATTTGCTTTGGCGTATAAAGCATGGCAGAGTGGTGCGGGAAAGGAACATCCATTACGGAGGACTGTCATGCACAGGGCCGAAATAGACGCATTATGCACCACTCTCCTGGGAACTATAAAAAACAAAAACGAAACCCGGGTTGCTCGAAAACTGTCTTCGGCTCTCGGGGAGTTTCCGGACTACAGGCCCGACCCCCTGGACATCCAGGACATTTTCGCCCTGGCCCTGAACCTCCTCCCCCCCAGGTACAAGCAAAAAGGAACCATTGTGCTCAGCGAAAGCGTGCAGGAAAAAGAGATAATGAACGCACTGCGTGCAGCCATACAAAAAGTGAGAGCCAACCCGAAGTACGACAGCCCTCCGCAAAGCAAACGCACATGAAAGAACCTGCTCCCGTTGCTTGGCGTCCGGTCCTTCATGCCCCGTATGGTTTACGGCAACCCGTGTGCCGTTCCCGTCCGGATTGCAGACCAAACCGCTGAAACTGAAGATTCCAAATGAGAAACGCCAAGGAAATACGCGCTCTGCTTGAGGATACGGCCGACTTTCAGAACAAGTTCGATTTGCGCCTCAAGGAAGGGTATTTCAAAAACAAACTGGCCGCCTGCCTGCTGGTCAAGGTGACGGACGACTCCCTTTTCGTGGACCTGCCCTCGACCATGAAACTCGATAAGAAGCTGATCGGCAGGGAAGTGGAGTGTTTTCTGACCAAGACACGCAAAGGCGAAAAGCAATTCTTCAACTTTGTGTCCACCATCACCAAAATCGGCGTGACCAAATCGGGGCAGCGCATCGTGGTGATCGCCTTTCCCCGGGTGCTCAACAGTTTTTCCCGGCGCAATTCCCTGCGTACCGCCCTGCCCCCCCCAAGCCCTCAAATCCGCCGCCTTCTGGGCCATGCCCGAAGCGGGTCCACCAAGGCTCATCGAAGAACTGGGGGATCCCGTTGTCATCGTCACCATGGAATCCGGACGCGACCTGCCGCGCCTGGTGAACATCTCCTGCGGGGGAATGCGCGTGGGCAATCTGGATTTCACCGACAGGGACATCAATCGCCTCTTCCGTCTGGACCAGCGTAGCGTGGTCAACATGCAGGTCGAGGGACCAGGAAATTCCGGCCTGCTCGACCTCTGGTTCACGGCCATCTTCCGCAACGACATGGCGCTCCCCCTGCCAGGACGCAAGGATGTGGGCCTGCAATTCATGGAAGAAGGCCAATGGATCTCCACTGAGGAAGGTCGCCGGCTGCAATGGAAGTCCGTGGACTGCGAAAACGCGTTTTCCCTCATGGCCGACCTGTCCTTCAAATGGCACACCGAAGTCCACCGGATGAAAATGGCCCAGGCCCGCGAACACGAATAACACCACCATCTGCGGACCGGTCCCGCTGTGTTCCCCCTTCATCCTTCCTGCCGTATCCCCCTCTTTGTCCGGCAAAACGAGCTGCACGCAATCCGTGCGGATGTCCTGTGGCGTTTTCGACAGAAACAGACGCAGGTGCATCCGGATACGTGTGCTCCGCGTGCTTTTCCCCCTGGAATGCAGCCTTCAGACCACAGGCACGGATTTTCCGTCCACTCTCTTGACAGTCACAACCAAAAGTTTTAACCGTATGGTTAGAACGAACAGTTAAACCATAAGGTCAACATTCGAGTCGGACATCCGGCGAACAAGGACATCGCATGCAGCAAGACAATCCCACCACACAACGCATCCTCGAGGCGGCAGGCCTGGCGTTTGCCCGCCACGGCTTCGCCGGGGCAAAGATGGACGCCATTGCCGCGGCCGCCAAGGTCAACAAGGCAGCCATATATTATCATGTGGGCAACAAGGAACTCTTGTTCGAGACAATTCTTCTGGCACACTTTGGTCCCGTTGCCGACATGCTGGAGCAGCAGGTCGTGTCCATGCGGGGCACGCGCAAGGAACGGCTGCATCGATTGGTGGAATTGGTCGCCGCGATGTTCGCGCAAAAACGTCCTTTCCCCCGCATCATGCTGCACGAACTGGCCACGGGCGGAACCAACCTCAGTGAAAATGCATTGAAGGCCATCACCCGGGTTTTGCGCTGCACCCTACAGGTTCTGTCCGACGGATCGCCCGTACAATCCGGATTCAAGCCCGTGCTGGCCCATTTGAACATCATTTCAGCCCTCATGTTTTCCTGCGTGGCCACCCCGCTTGTCGAACGGGCGCGAAGCCTTGAGGGCAATGAAGAGTTCCCGGCCATCACCACGCAGGACATGGCCACCCATCTCCTGGCGCTGTACGATGCCTTGTTCGACACCGCACCGGCCCATGGACAGCCGAAATCACCCACAGGCCGGGAGGCT
Source organism: Desulfovibrionaceae bacterium (assembly GCA_963665185.2). GTDB lineage: Bacteria > Desulfobacterota > Desulfovibrionia > Desulfovibrionales > Desulfovibrionaceae. The sequence continues at coordinate 31,601 of CAXXPO010000027.1, forward strand.
TACTCATGAAACGATTCGTCATCATCCTTCTGCTTCTGGCCGCGGGAGCGGGGGCATACTGGAATTTCGAACTCAGGCCCCGAGCCGAGGCCCCGGACGCCGACGAGCTTCTGCTGTCAGGCAACATGGAGGTGACCCGCGTGCTGGTGAGTTTCCGCATTCCCGGCCGCATGACCGAACGGCTGAAGGACGAAGGCGATACCGTTGCCCAGGGGGATATCATTGCCCGGCTGGATACGCGGGACGAGGAGCTGGCCGTGGGCAAGGCCCGGGCCAATCTGGAGCGGGCCCAGGCCATGCTGGACGAATACGAAAAGGGCAGCCGCAGCCAGGAGGTCAAGGAAGCCCGCGCAGCACTCGCCCAGGCCCAGGCCGATGCGCAAAAGGCGAAATCGGAACTGGTCCAGGCCAGAGCAGACTCGGAGCGCTATCAGGATCTGTTCGCCCAAAAAGTAGTCAGCAAACACGAAGCGGAACTGTACGACACCCGTTACAAAAGCGCGCAGAGCAGTTACGACCTTGCCCTGGCCCGTATCCAAAGCGCCCGCCAGGCCCTCAGCCTGAAAAAGGAGGGATTCCGGACCGAGCAGATCGAACAGGCGCGGGCCGAAGTTTCCGCCAGCCGCGAGGCCCTGCGCCAAGCACAGCAACAGTTGGAATACACGGTCCTGCTCTCGCCCCTTTCCGGAACCGTCCTGACAAAGGCCGCAGAGCCCGGGGAGTACCTCAATGCCGGCTCGCCTGTTGTGGCCGCGGCCGACCTGACAGAAATATGGCTGCGGGCCTTTGTGCCGGAAACCGAACTGGGCAGGCTGCACCTGGGCCAGGAGGCCGATGTCACCACCGACGCCTACCCTGACCGCGTCTTCCGGGGCAGGGTCACGTTCATCTCCTCGGAGGCAGAATTCACGCCCAAGCAGGTCCAGACCTTTGAGGAACGGGTCAAGCTGGTCTACCGCATAAAGATTTCCATGGACAACCCGGACCTTCTGCTCAAGCCGGGCATGCCGGCAGATGCCCGGATACGCTACGTTTTACCCTCTCCAGGCGGCAACGACACCACAATCCAACCAGGAAGCTGACCCATGGAAGCCACGCAATACGCCATCCACGCCCAGGGACTGGGCAAGCGCTTCAAAGCGTTGCATGCCGTGGAAGGTCTGGACCTGATCGTCCGCCCCGGAGAAATATACGGCCTGGTCGGCCCGGACGGGGCAGGCAAAAGCACCACGCTGCGCATGTTGGCCGCAGTATTGGAACAGGATGAAGGCACGGCGCAGGTGGCCGGATTCGACACCATCTCGGCCTCGCGCCAGGTCAAGGACCGCATTGCCTACATGAGCCAACGCTTCGGCCTTTACCCGGACCTTACCGTCCTGGAAAACATAGAACTGTACGCGGACCTCTACGGCGAACCGCGCAAAGGACGGACCGAACGCATTGACGACCTGCTGGACTTCAGCTCCATGCGGCCTTTCAAAAAACGTCAGGCCGGACGCCTTTCCGGAGGCATGAAGCAAAAGCTGCAACTGGTCTGCGCCCTCATCCACACGCCCCGCGTGCTTCTGCTCGACGAACCCACCAATGGCGTGGACCCGGTCAGCCGCCGCGACTTCTGGAAAATCCTCTACACCCTGCTCAAACAGAACGTGGCCATCCTGGTGACCACGGCCTACCTGGACGAGGCCGAACGCTGCACCCGAGTGGGGCTTATGGACCACGGCAGGCTTCTGGCCCAGGGGCAGCCCGACGAGCTGCGAAAGCTGGTTCCTGGCGGTATCATCAAAGTGCAGGGCCGCAACAGCCAGGACATGCGCCGGGCGCGCGACCTGCTGCGCGGACAGCAGTCCGCGGACCGGAACTCCGCCTCCTCCTCTGTGTTTTCCGACTCCGTCTCCCTTTTCGGAAACAGCCTGCACGTGGCCTGTCCCGATCCTGCCGCGGCCCTTCCGCACATAGCGGAATTCCTGAAACAAAAGGGCATCACCGCGACATCCTTGAAAAGGGAACCGCCGTCCCTGGAAGATGTCTTCATCAGCGTGGTCAGTCGGGAACGGAAAACGGCTGCCGCCCGGACGCCATCCGCCGATACGACGTCGGCAACGACAACATCCGGCCAGCCGCAGCAGGCCGCCCCTGCGGCAGACACCGGCGAACGGGCCGTGCGGGTGGAAAACCTGACCAGGCGTTTCGGCCCGTTCGTCGCGGTCAACGACATTTCCTTCGAAGTCCCGCGCGGTGAAATTTTCGGATTCCTCGGCCCGAACGGGGCGGGAAAAAGCACCACCATCCGCATGCTCTGCGGTTTGCTTCCGCCCAGTTCCGGCACGGGCATCGTGGCCGGATACGACATCCGCAATGATCCGGAGGAGGTCAAACAACGTATCGGCTACATGAGCCAGAAATTTTCACTCTACGAAGACCTGAGCGTACGCGAGAACATCGACTTTTACGGCGGCGTCTACGGCCTGCACGGTCCCAGGCTGGCCCGGCGGCGCGAATGGGCCATGCGCCTTTCCGGACTGACGGGCCGGGAAAAGGACATGGCCGGAACCCTGTCCGGCGGCTGGAAACAAAAACTCGCCATTGCCTGCTCCGTGCTGCACGAACCGCCCATCCTCTTTCTGGACGAGCCAACCAGCGGCGTCGATCCCCTGGCACGGCGCACCTTCTGGGACCTCATCCACGACATGAGCCAACGAGGCGTGACGGTTTTCGTGACCACGCACTACATGGAAGAGGCCGAATACTGCGACCGGGTGGCCCTCATCTACCATGGCGACATGATCGCGCTCGGCTCGCCCAATCAGCTCAAAAACGAACGCATGCGCGACACCATCCTGGATATCGGCTGTCCCGCTCCGCAAAACATCCTGGATGCCGTGACCGCCCTGCCATCGATACGCGAAGCCGCCCTGTTCGGAGCCGGCCTGCATGCCGTCTGTGCCGACACGCAAGCCGCAGATCAGGAGATACGCGACCTGTTCGCCGGACAAGAGGTCCGGCTGGAGCATGTCCGCCCGATCGCCCCGTCCATGGAGGACGTCTTTGTTTCGCTCATAGAGGAAGCCGACAGGACCGGAGACTCCCCGCAGGCCGGACGCAAGGACTCCATATAATGTTCAGCATACGACGATTCATGGCGATCACCCGCAAGGAATTCCTGCATGTGCTGCGCGACTGGCGCAGTCTGGTCATGGCGATTGCCATCCCCATGATGCTGGTGCTCATCTTCGGCTACGCCCTGAGCCTGGACCTGCGCAACGTGCCCACCGTGGTCTGGGATCAATCCAAGACCCAGGCGTCCCGCGACTTTCTGAGCCTGTTGCGCGGCTCCGCCTACTTCAGGGTGCAGACCTGCGAAGACTACGAGACCGTCATCCGCAAGCTCAATACAGGCCATGCAGTGCTGGGAATGGTCATCCCCGGCGACTTCTCCCAGGCAGTGACCGCGGGCCGCGACGTTTCCGTCCAGGTTCTGGCGGACGGCTCGGACGCCAACACCGCCCGGCTGGCTCTGAACTACGCCGAAGCCGTGGGGCTGATATTCAACAACAAACTGACCATGCAACGGGCCGCGCTGGCCGGACGCACCATTGTCCCGGCCGTGCAGCTCGACAGCCGCACATTCTTCAACCAGGACATGCGCAGCCAGAATTCCATCATTCCGGGCATCATCGCGGTGGTCATGGTGGTCATCGCCGCCATGCTCACCAGCGTGACCGTGGCCCGCGAATGGGAAAACGGAACCATGGAACAGCTCATCAGCACGCCGGTGCGCGTGCCCGAACTGGTACTCGGCAAGGTTGTGCCCCACTTCGCGGTCGGCATGTTCGATGTGGCTGTCGCCGTGGCCATGGGCCAGTGGATCTACGACGTTCCCATGCGCGGCAATGCGGGCCTGCTCTTCGCCATGGCCGCCCTGTTCCTCACCGGGGCGCTTTTCTTCGGCCTGCTCATCAGCATCAACCTGAAAAAACAGGTCCTGGCCAATCAGGCCGCCCTTCTGGCCAGCTACATGCCCACGCTCCTGCTCAGCGGCTTCGTCTTCGCCATAGCCAACATGCCCCGGCCCATTCAGATTCTCAGCTACATCGTACCGGGCCGCTACTTCATCAACATCCTGCGCGGCATCTACCTCAAGGGCATCGGCCTGGAGATTCTCTGGCTCAACGCCCTGCTCCTGGCCGTATACGCCGCGTTCATGATCGCCATGTGCCACAAGCGCATGAAACTCAAACTGGAGTAGCCCATGTTCCTGCGCCTTCGCTGCATGCTCATCAAGGAATTTCTGCAACTTCTGCGCGATCCCAAAATGCGGATGGTCATTTTCGTCGTGCCCGTCATCCAGCTCACCGTCTTCGCCTTTGCCCTGACCACGGACGTGGACGACATCGAAACCGTGGTTCTGGACCGCGATCAGACCCCGCAGTCACGCGAGCTGCTCTCGCACTTCACCGGCAGCCGGTATTTCAAGGTCGTTGAAACAGCCGAAAACCCGGCAGCCGTGGACAATGCCATGAACGCGGGCAAGGTGCGCGCCGCCATTGTCATTCTGCCAGGATTCGCCCGCGACATCCTCTCCGGCCGCACAGCCAGGGTACAGGTCATAACCGACGGCACGGACTCCAACTCCGCCGCCCTGGTCAACGGCTATGCCACCCGCATCGTCCAGACCTATGGAGCCGGGGAACTGGCCCAACGCATGGACCGGGCCGGAATGACAGCGTCCGGCAACGGCCTCACCATGGCCGTCCGGGCCTGGTTCAACCCCAACATGGAAAGCAAATTCTTCTACGTGCCGGGACTCGTCGCGGTCATGCTGGTCATCGTCGCCCTTGTGCTTACCAGCATCGGCATTGTGCGCGAAAAGGAAATAGGAACCATCGAACAGATCATGGTCACCCCCATCCGAAGCGTGGAATTCATCGTGGGGAAATGCCTGCCGTTCATCATCATCGGCTACGTACTCATGACTTTCATGCTCTTGTTGTGCATGCTCATCTTCGACATCCAGGTCAAAGGAAACTGGCTGACCCTGTACCTTCTGACAGGTGCCTTCCTGGTCAGCAACACCGGCCTCGCCCTCATCATATCGGTCAGCGCCCGGACACAGCAGCAGGCCCTGCTCACGGCATTTTTCTTTCTTATGCCGTCCATCCTGCTGTCCGGATTCATGTTTCCCGTAGCCAACATGCCCGAACCCGTGCAGTACGCCACCGCCCTCAACCCCCTGCGCTGGTATCTGGAAATTCTGCGGGGCGTGCTCATCAAGGGCGTGGGCATCCGGGACCTGATACGCCCCGCCATCGCGGAATCCGTTCTGGCCGTGGCTTTCACCCTGGTGGCGGTGGTGAATTTCAGGAAGAACCTGGAATAAATGAAGAAAAAAAATGCGGGGATTTCAAGTGGATCACAGAATTCAATCCGGCAGGCTGCTCAAAAAAGTGTGCAGGCAGGGCGCAAGGAAAAACAAAATCACTCGCGTAGTTTAAACTACGCGAGTGATTTTGTTTTTCCGCAGTAACGAAGCTATCGCATTTTTTTCAGCGGCCTGAATTTTTTCTGCGCAACCAAAGCAACACCAGCGGCTGCACCAGGGCCAGCAGAATGGAAAGCAGCGCGACCTTTGTCATCCCGACCAGGGCTCCGCCCGCAGCCGTGGTCAGAATGGCCGAAGAAGCGAGCGCACCAAGGCCGTTTCCCAGGTGCTGAACCGAGGACAGCAAAGACATGAAGGAAGCCCTTTCGTGGGGCCGGGGAAGCTTGGAGCATTCCGAAGCGGCCGAGACATCCCGCATGCAGACAAAAACTGAAAACAGCACGAATACGGCCATGAGAGAAATCAGGCTCCGGTGCATGAATCCATCGGCTATGACCGCGGCAAGCAAGACGGTCGTCACGATATTCAAGGCGATCGGCCCCACGCGGTCGTTCAACCGCCCGGCAATCTGGACTCCCACAAGACTGAATATCCCTGCCGCAAAATACAAGGTACCCAGTTCATCCCGCGGAAACCCTCTGTTGAGTTGATAAAATGCGGAAATGTTCGTGATGATCAAAAACGAGGAAACCTTGGACGAGCCGACCATGGCCAACCCCATCCAATGCTTGGGATTTTTCAAAATCCCCCGGAGGTTCCCACGCGGTTGTCCCGACGAACGATGGCCGACCATTGACGGCATGGCGAACAGAATACCCCCGAGAACCAGCAGACCGATGAACGAGATGACGTAGAACGGACAAGTCCATGTTCCCAGCCTTGCCAGTTCCAGGCCAAAGGGAAGCGCCACAATGGCGGAGATGGAAAAAGTTCCCATGACGATTGCCAGTGCGCGCCCCCGGCGCTCCGGAGGAACGGCATCGGTGGTCATGGTCAGTGCGATGGCCGCTGCAGGACCGCCGAACATGCCCGCAACGGAACGGAAAAAGATCAGCCCTGAAAGCCCGTGCGCAAAGGTGGTCAAATATGTGCTCAGAGTCAGCCCGGCTACCGCGACAACCGCCACATGCTTTCTGTCGAACCTGTCGAGAAAGCTGGAGCAGACCAGCCCGGAAAAGGACACGGCCAGCGTGTAGCAGCCGCATATCAGGCCGATATCGGAGTTGGTCACAGGCAGGGTCTTGGATATGTCCGGTCCCAACGGCATGACCATCATGAAATCCATTATGTTCACAAACTGCACCAGAGCGGCAAGCAGGACGATTTTCCCTTCTGATCCGAGCGAAAAATACCGGGACAAGGACAGCGTTTTCATTGGATTCCCCACAGGATGAGCGTTAAAATCGGACCGAATCGCCGTTTCCAATGTACAGATTGGCGCCGGTTCCGGGATCGTTCTTCACAACCCGGTTGTAACCGCGAAACGCGTCGGTTCCCTGAACAATGGGAATCCCCTGCCGCAACGCCCTTTTTGTCCAGACCCTCCCGGTGCAATGGTTGCAGGCCACTTTCTGCATTCCGGACGCTTTTATCCTGTCGATGCTTGTCTGCATCTCCGGCCGCCAAACTTCAAAAGGCGCGATATGCAGTCCCCCATAACAACCGTACAGATTTTCGCCGTCCCTGAAGCCGTCCGCGGCAAAATCGATCAGCCTCACAATGCCGGGATGCCCGCATCCGGTAATGATGACGTATCCCTTGTCCTTCACCTTCACGTAGACGACGTTTTCCCCTCGCACTCCCAGGGGGATGTCCACATCGAACATGGCGATGGCGAGTCCCGGCTGGGGCACGCAAAGTTCCCCGGAAAAAACCGGTATTCTCTGGCCGGTATGCGGAAAACGGTTCCGCGGGTTGCCGGAGAGCGACGAGAAATCCGCTCCGTCGAGCAGCTCGAGGCTTTTGGCCTGCATTGTGGACGGGTGGTAGATGGGGATGTCCGGGCAATGTTTCAGCGTACTTTCAATACCCCAGAAATGGTCGTTGTGGTCGTGGGAAAGGATGAGGCTGTCGATCTCATGGTTTTTCAGCTTGCCGTCAACTCCGCTCTTGGCAAAGGCGTGGTCCATCCAGGCGTTTCCCCACCCCGTATCCAGCAGATAGCTGGTCTGTGTGCCGTCAAGTCCCTCGATGGTCAACAGGGCGCTGTATCCTGCGGCATTTTCCTGCGAAAAAGGAATGTCGTACTGATTCGTGAACATGCCCCCAGCCTTGCGGACATCATCACTGATCACGTCCGTATCGAACCAGCCGACCTCGGATATGCAGCGGACCGTCACCCCCCGGACCTCTCCGAAATCGACGGGAGCCTCGGCGGCTTGTGCCGCACGTGGAGAAAAATTGAAAAGGGAACCGGGGATATGGGCTATGGAAGCACCCACAAGGGTCTTGAGAAAAATGCGACGGGTCGTATTCATGGCGTCTCCCTTTGGACATCAAGTCCGCGGGTTGCGGGGTTCTGGTCGGCAACATGCCGTACGCAGGCAGTGACGGAGCAGAATCTCCGGCACGACTGCGCACAAAACATGGCCCAATCCCAGCAATGACGCATGCACGTCCCGGGCTTTTTCTTGTCCGTGCCGGTCCTTCAACAACATGTTGGAAAAGTCCGGTACGGTCCGCAAAGGCTGTTTTCCACAACCTTCCGGGGATGTCCGGTAATATGACCGGAGTCGAAAAAGAAAAGGAAAAAGGTTATGTCTTCAAAAATTCCCGGCGGAGCGCACTGGGATTCATGTTGAAATATCTTGAAAAAAGACGCGTGAGGTGCGCGGGGCTGGAAAACCCTACGGAATAGGCGACTTCCGTCACGTTCATCTCACCCGCCTCCAGAAGCATCCTGGCCTTTTCCAGCCGTTCGTTTCTGAGGAATTCAAAGACCGAAACGCCGTAGGCGCTTCGAAATCCGCGGGTGAGGGACGTCACGCTGAGGCCGACATATCCGGCCAGATCGGTAAGCGAAGGAGGCGAAACCATGTCCCTCAAAAGAGTTTCCCGGGCAAGACGGATTTGAGGGCTGATACGCCTTGGGGGATTTTCTCCATCCACCGCTTCCAGGGGGAAAATACCGGCCACGGTGTGCGAGAGCAGTTCCAGTGCCTTGCCCTCCAGAAAGAGGCTTCCCGCGCAGCCGGCATAGGGGCTGAGAAAAATCTGCTGCACCGCGGCCTGCATGGATGCACTCATGGGAACGATACGATGGGGAGCGATGTCCTGCGATTGTCCGGGGGGAAACAGGGCTGGCAACGGGGATTCCCGCCTCCCTTGCCCGAGCATCGCGTTCAGGAGGCTTCGGCGGATGCTGATGCAGGCGAAGCGGATATTCTCATCAGGCAGGCACTCATGGCGGACCTCCCTGGGCGGGGGCGTCCAGACCGCGGCATGGCCGGGCGGAACGACGATTTCCCGTATCTGGCCCGAAAGCTGATGCGAGATGGTCCCGGAAAGAACAAAGGCCAGTTCGCACGTCTCCCCGCTGGTCCGAAAATTGAAAGAGTCGGGTCTGTCGAGACGGAAATCTCCAAGAATGAGATCCAGACCTGGACGGACAGATATCTTCCGTTCTTTTTTCCCGAAAAAAGGGGGTGGACAAACAATTTGCGAGGAAGGCATGGGCATCTCGTAAAAAGGAACGGGGCGGGTCTGACATCACCAAAAAAAGACCATAGGTTCTTGGCTGAACGCCGTCAACGCGGGCACGGTGGACGTGCAGGGCGATCTGCTATCCCGGCAGGACGTGCAGGCACGGCCGCGCCCCCTCCGTGTTCTTCCCAGGTTTCCGGCCGCACCGCCTTCCCAATCGGGCAAAAGCAATATACCTATTGCCAATGAACATCACCTTGCGCTCCCTTTCCGACTCCCTTGCCTGGAACGTCTTCCTTCTTGTCCTCGGATCGTTCGTGTATGTCGTGGGCTACAACGGCATCGCGGCCCAGCAGAACTTCGTCCCCGGCGGTCTGTACGGCCTTTCCGTGGTCATCGAGAACACCTTCCCCATTCTGTCGATGCCCCAATGGTACTTCCTGATAAACATCCCCCTGTTCCTTGCGGCCTGGAGCGGCGTCGGCAAAAGATTCTTCTTTTTGAACCTGTTCACCATGAGCATGGTCACGCTTATGACCGCCTATATCCACGTCGACCTGGGCATCCGCAACGAAATATACGCCGCACTGGCCTCGGGAGCGATCATGGGGGCGGGCTGCGGAATCATTCTCAGGACATACGGGGGCGGCGGCGGGGTCGATGTACTGGCCATCATCCTCAATCGCAAGTACGGCCTGCGCTTCGGCGTCTTCTACTTTTCCGTCAACGCTCTCGTCATGTCCTTTGCCTTGAGCCGGTTTACCCCGGACAAGATCATCGCCTCCCTGCTGATGATGTTCATCACCTCCGTGGTGACGGAATATGTACTCTCCCTGTTCAACCAGCGAAAAGCCGTACGCATCATCACCCAGAAAGCAGAGGAACTGGTAAAATACATGACGCAGGAAAAAAAGATGCACGCCACCATCATCCCTGCGAAAGGCGGATACACCGGCAGGAATGTGGGCATGGTCTACTCCATCACGGACAATCTGCGCCTGCGCACTTTGGAACAGATCGTGTTCGATATCGACCCGCAGGCCATTTTCGTTGTGGAAAACACCTTCAGCGTGCTTGGCGGCAATATCGCCAAACGCAAGATTTACTGAAGGACTTCGAAAAAATCACACTTTCAACACCGTCGGACGCAATTCATGCAGCCGGAAAATCATTCCGCAATCTTGAGATCCCTGTAGATATACTCCCGCAACCCCTGCGCCCAAGGCCGGGGGGTCACTCCGGTAAGCCTGATGAATTTTTGCAGGTCGAGAATGGAGTTGGACGGCCGTTTGGCCGCCTGGGGATACCCGCTGGAAGGTATGGGATTGATGCGGCAATTGTAACCGGCCACTTCAACGGCTTCCGCCGCCAGTTCGCACCAGCTTGCCTTGCCTCCGGAGGCGAGATGGTACAACCCCGTGGCCTCGTGCTCCAAAAGAAGCCGCGTATTGGCCGCCAGGTCCACGGTGTAGGAAGGGGAACCTATCTGGTCGGCCACAATGGTCAATTCGTCACGCTCCTCGGCCAAATTGAGAATCTTTTCGACAAAATTGGTCTTGCCCGGTCCGAACAGCCAGGATGTGCGGATGATGAGAATGCGTTCGTAGTCCAGCTCCAGCAGGGCGCGTTCTCCGGCCAGTTTGCTCATGCCGTAGATAGACTCGGGCGCGGGTTCGTCTTCCGGGGTGTAGGGAGTTTCCTTTTTGCCGTTGAAGACGAAATCCGTGGAAAAATGAACCATGAACACGCCCAGCCGTTTGCAGGTCTTCCCCACAAGGCTCGGCAGGATTTTGTTCAGGCGGTAGGCTGCCTCTTCCTCCTCCTCGGCCTTGTCCACCATGGTATAGGCCACGGTATTGACGAGCACGCCGCACTCTTCGCGCTGCAACACGTCGGCCAGGGCTTCCTGGTCAAAGGGGTCGAAGTCGCTTCGTCCGGCAGGATAGACTTCCCAACCGGCGGCTTGCAGGTCCTTGCAAATGGCCTTGCCAAGCAGTCCGTTTTTTCCGCCCAGGACAAGGGCTTTTCGGGAAGATGCCATGGTTAGCGCTCCTTGTACCATGAATCCATGAAGGTTCTGTAGGAGCCGTCCTGCACGCGTCCCAACCACTCGGCATTGTTCCCGTACCAGTCCAGCGTGGCCCGGATGCCGCCGGAAAATTCATATTCCGGCGCGAATCCCAGTTCCTTCTGGGCATATCCGTAGCCCATGGCGTAGCGTCGGTCATGGCCGGGCCGGTCTTTGACAAAGTTGATCAGGCTGTGCGGTTTGCCCAGGATGTCGAGAATGGTTGTAACCACTTCGAGGTTGTTTTTTTCCCCGTCACTGCCGAAGTTGTAGACATGGCCCTCCTTGCCCTTGAGCAAGGCCAGCTCCACGCCTTTGCAATGGTCTTCCACGTGGATCCAGTCACGCACGTTAAGCCCGTCGCCGTACACGGGCAACGGTTCATCCGCGCTGGCCCTGAGGTACATCAGGGGGATGAGCTTCTCGGGGAACTGATACGGCCCGTAGTTGTTGGAACAACGGGTGATCAGCACGGGAAACCCGTAGGTCTCGAAATAAGCGCGGCAAAGCATGTCCGAGGCTGCCTTGCTGGCCGAATACGGCGAGTTGGGAGCAAGCGGCGTGGTTTCCACGAACTTGCCTTCCGGCCCAAGGGTTCCGTACACCTCGTCCGTGGAGATATGTACGAATCTCCCTATCTTCCTGGACCGCGCAGCCTCCAACAGGGCCTGCGTGCCCATGACGTTGGTCTGGAAAAACGGGGCGGGATCGTGAATGGAACGGTCCACGTGGCTCTCGGCCGCAAAATTGACGACCGCGTCAATGCCGTGGGCATCGAAAAGACGCTCCGCCAATTCCCTGTCCCCGATATCGCCCTGGACAAAAGCGTACCTTGCGGCCTGGTCTTCGGGCAGACCGCTGAGATTGTCCGGGTTGCCCGCATAGGTCAGCTTGTCCAGGTTGAGGACTTTCCAGTCGCTGTGGCGGCGCAATATGCGGCGGATAAAATTGGCTCCGATGAAGCCGCACCCGCCGGTCACGAAAAGATGCATCATAGCCCCCTGAAATCATGGATTATTCCGACATTCAACAGAGGGATTGTAAAAGAAATCCCCCCCAGCGGCAATGGAAGGAAAGAAAAGATTCTTCTTGCATGTGCTTCCCGAATATATTAGAGACATCCTCCTTGGGCGATTAACTCAGCTGGTAGAGTGCCATCTTCACACGGTGGAAGTCACAAGTTCAAGTCTTGTATCGCCCACCACGGGAATCAAAAAACCCGGTCATCATGGCCGGGTTTTTCTTTTGTCAAAGGCCGCTGGCAAGGATTTTGACACTGGTCTTACAATGGGCGGCCACGAGTGGTATCTTCCGCCCCATGAAAAAACCTCCCGGACTCCATGGCATCTACGCCTCTGAAGGCAAACACGACACCACCTACTACGCGCTCGTCCAGAACCGAAACGGAAAATGGAAACGCCGCAAGGCCGACACCCGAAAGGAAGGCTGCTCTCCCACCGTTGCCGCCGCCCGCAAGATAGAACTCCAAAAACAATTGAGCGGAGGAGTCGATCCCGACCAGAACGACAAGGTCACGTACGGGCAGGCGCACAAGAGCTATTTGAAGACCAGGATGTCCAACGGCTCCGACGTCACCCGCGACATCGACAGACACACTCTCTATCTCTCGCGTTTTGACGACACGCCCATCTCCCTCCTCTCACCTCCGACTTCAACGACTTGAAGCTCGAGCTCATGGGCCGGGAGCTTTCCCCTGGGTACCTTGAAAAAATCTTCGGGCAGGCAAGAACGGTCATAGGCTGGGCAATCAAGGACCGGATATGGCAAGGGGTGAACCCCATCGGTCGGGATTCCCGCTTCAAGATGCCGACATGGCGCAAGGAAAAACGACCGACCCGTTGGTTCACCTCGGAAGAAGCCACCAAGCTGCTCGCAGTCATCCGGTCGTGCTCGCAGCAACTTCATGACATGAGCTTTTTGTCATTGCGCACGGGCATGCGGTCGATGGAAATCTTCGGTCTGGGCGAGCTTGAAGACGCGATCGATCACGAGAACGGCCAGCTCAACTTTATCGGAAAGAGCGGCAATCGGGAGTGGTGCTATGCGGATGACGAGGTTATCGCCATGCTTGCCAGCTACCGGCGTCGACCTGGCGAATTTATTTTCCAGGACAAATTCGGAAACCGGATCAAAAAGATATCGAAGACCTTCCAGCGGGCCATTCAGGATGCGGATTTGCAGTCCGAGACCCACAAGGTCTGGTTCCATTCCTGGCGACATGCTTTCGGCTCATGGCTTGCCCAATCCGGCGAGTTCACCCTTCAGGAAATAATGAAATACATGCGACACCAGGATGAACGAATGACAGCCCACTATGCCAAGCTCATCCCAGGGAAAAAACGTGACCGGGTGGCCAGCATCATCAAGAAGAAAATTTCTTTGTAGGAGAAAACACCAGCTGGTTGAAACAACCGGCAACTCCCATGGCGAGCTCAGAAAGCCCGAAGTCTCAATGACTTCAGTCCATTTGGGGGCCTGGATCCATAGCTGAAGTAGTTTCGATTTGATCTGACAGTTCCTCTTGAAAAACGAGAGGTTCTCCCTTTTGATGGAAATGCTGAAGACCAGCAAACCGAGTCCTGTGCTCAAAGGAGAACCTCATGTCCAGTTTCAATCACAACGTCATAAAACACAAGGTCGGCCTGCCCAATCAAGCGGAACCGTGCTGATGGTTGATGAGTCGGAGCGGGCAGCCTCCGAAGTCGCCGAGATCCCCGGGATTGGCCTGGATCTCATTTGCCGTTGGCGGCGCGAGATGCGAAGGCAGGATCATATCGCTTTTCCGGATCAGGACAAACAGCCCCTCCCGGAGGAGCAGCGCAAAATCAAAGAGCTTGAAAATGAACTCAGGGATGCCGAACTGGACCGGGACATATTTTTACTCAACATCCTGGGCATTCACGAGACGTGGTACGCCGTAATCAGATAAATAAAAAAGATTCGCTTTAAAAAATTATTATCTTGGATTAGCCTTTTTTCCTTGAAGTGCGGATGAAGTTCTTACCACAAGGAGTACGAAATCATGAAATTTTCCCGTCGTGAGTTCTTAAGCACCGGAATCGGATTGGGCGGTGTCCTGCTTCTCCCGAATCTCGCCCTGGCGCAAAGCGGCAAAGGCTCCGAAGAAGGCAGAAAAGACGCGAAGCAGGTTCAGGCGGTAAAGGAAATAAGGGAACACATAGAAAAGTATGCTGCGGAAGGCAAAAGGTTTGCATCCGACGCACTGGCTGCGGACGACAACGGCCAGTGGGACCGTTTGGTGAATTATTATTTCGACCGGGACAAGTACACCTGCGTGTCTGTCAACTCGGCCAACCTGTGCCCTTCCATGAAACCGGTTCAGGACATTGTCGATTTGGTGCAGGAAATGCTCGCCAAAGACATATCCTTTCCCATGCGCGGCGAGTTGGCGGAAGCAAGTCTGGGGTACGGGCTCGAGGCCATGAAAAAATGGTTTGGCCTGGAAAGGGAAACAGACCAGGCCGACCATCTCATGGCTTTGGTTTCCAACAGCACCCAAGGCAACAATTTCATCAACAACGGACTGGTGACATCGGGCTTTTTCAACCCGCAAAAGGAGAATGTCGTTGTCTGGGACGTGAACCATCCCACGAACTACCAGGCATGGGAGTATCGCAGGGCGACGCAGGGATGGGCAAAGGATTCGGTGAGAACCGTCCGGACCAGGATGTTCTCGAACAATGTCGCCGAAACAGACCTGCGCAAGGGAACCATGCCGTCCGATCCGGCGAATGAGGACAAAATCATCCAAGCCCTTCTCGCCATGGTGGACAAAAACACCAAGGTGGTCACGCTGTCCTGGCAGTCCAATGAATGCGGAATGCTCCTGCCCATGGAACGGATCATCCACGAGCTTCGGAAGGTGAACAAGGGCATGCACATCCATGCGGACAGCGCCCAGACTTTCGGCGTCCTGGACCTCAGACTGGGTGGGCTCGACGTGGACAGCATCACCGGCAGCTTTCACAAATGGCCGTGCGGACCGAAGATGGTGGGGGTGTTGTACATGAACAACAGGTCCGGGGCCGCTGAAAGGTTCACCCCCAGCGAATGGGGGTATGACGAACATATAATGACCCCGGAGGACTACGGATTCAAGGCGTCCACCGGAAAAATCGATCCCAATGCCAAGCGTTTTTCCTATCTTGGCCAGCAAAACGACGCCACCCTGGTTTCCACGTGGATCACCGCCCTGTTCCATACCGGAAAATTCCATCCGCAGGTGACCCCAAAGAAGATCGAAGAGCGCATCCATTATCTGGGTTCGCGGACCAAGGAAGCGTTGTACAGACATCTGCCCAGGATTTATCCTGATTTCAGCCCTAAGCAGGCATATAAATGGATTTCCACCCCCACCACGAACGACAACCTGCGCAGTTCGGTATTCCTGTTCAGAACGCCCGATGGAATTCAGGCCGGCGACGTCGTAAAAAACGTCTATGAGAAACATCAGATGGCCATAGCCAACCTGCATGTGCTGGGACATGACCTTGTGCGCGTATCCCCCACGTTCTGCAATACCGCACAGGATGTGGAGAACGTGGTCGAGGCGACGGTGGACGTCATCAAGGCCATGGAAAAGGGAACACTGGCAAACAATACGATTTCAAGAGCATATGTCTGATAAACAGTCCGCGCTTTCGAGGCGGGCTGTGCCATTGGCAGGGTGGGGATTCCCGTCCTGCAGATGGGGGCCCGCCGCCTGAGCGGACACTGCCGGCCCCCTGCAGACGGACCGGAGAGGCTCCTCCTGGAGTTCTGGAGCACAGACCGACATTGACGAAACAGGGAGGACGGCGGATTCGGCACCTGCGGACCCAGCCCCCCCCTCCCCGTGGAAATCACAAGTTCAGATATTATCGCATCTTCCTCAAGAATCAAAAAAGCCACCCACTTGCGGGTGGCTTTTTTTGGAAAAAAACGGCCTGGCAGATTGTTGCGGTCATCCCCTGCAAAGAAACTGAAAAAGCTCAATTTTAAGGGGCTGCGGTCTTCCATCTTCACGGTGCAGGCCATTTCCCATTATTACTGTTTCATATGAAATACACGGCATTCTTGCACTAATCTTAAATTAGTGTTACCAACTGCGGCGTTTTCAAAAATAAAATGCTCAAGCTGTATAATTTCTTCAAATTACGGCGCAAACTGAACACCTACAAAGGCGGCTCCCGTGAATGCTCTCCCCCCGATGAAGCGCTTCCTCCTTGTGGTCCCACTCCTGCTGTTTCAGCTCTGTTCCGCAACTCCCATCCTGGCGGACGACGCCGCGGACAAGAACGCCACCACACAACACGCCACAGCAAAATTGCCGACCGTCACGGTGGTGGCCAATCCCATCATCGACGGCAACAAGCTGGACAACTACGGGGCCACGACCACGGTTGTCACCAAGGACCAGATCGAAGACCTCAATGCCGTGGACCTTCCTCAGGCCCTGGTCCGCGTTCCCGGAGTGACCATCACCCGATACAACCATGTGGGTTCTTTCGGAGGCGGCGAGGGCGGCGCCGTGTTCATCCGGGGACAGGGCTCCAGCCGCCCCGGCGCCGAAATAAAGACCTTTGTGGACGACGTGCCCATGTACATGGGGCCCTGGAACCACCCGCTCATGGACCTGCTTCCCGTAAACTCGGTCGATGCCATCGAGGTCGTCAAGGGCGCGCAGCCCCAGCGCTACGGCAATACGTTGTCCGCCGTGAACCTCGTTCCCAAACGGCAGCACGGCGAAGAATCGTCCACCATTGCGAAAGTGCTGGCCGGCAGTTTCGGAACATTCGGCGAGTCCCTGGAACACGGCGGCAAATTGAATGATTTCGACTACTACGTGGGCGAAGGCTACATCCGCTCCGACGGACACCGCCAGAATTCCTCGGGCTCCAAACTGGGGTACTTCGCCAACATGGGATACGCTCTGAACGACATGTGGGACGCCCGCCTCGTGGCCCTGGGCGTAACCAACCGGTCAACCGACCCCGGCCCGGACGTTCCCGGGGGGCAATCCGAAGGCAGGTACGGTACCAATGCCCAGTTGCTGTCCCTGACCCTGTCCCACGATTACGAATATCTGGACGGCAGTTTCAAATTTTACGTGAACACCGGAGAAGGCAACTGGAAGGACCAGATAGGCAACGACGAAAACAACTACAACGACTTCACCTTCTACGGACTGAGGCTGAAGGAAACCGTGCATCCCTGGAAAGGAATGGACCTCGCCCTGGGACTGGACCAGGACTGGTGGCACAGCGAGGTGCGCTATACATATGACGACGGCAGCCCGGACAGAACCATCAATCCGCAGGACTTTTCACTGACCATGCCCTATGTGGGCCTCAGCCAGCTCATCGGCGACAAGGAAGGCTTCTACGCCATTCCTTCGGCGGGCGTGCGCTTCTACGATCACAACAAGTTCGACGCGGAAACCGCTCCGTACGGCGGGCTGATCCTCGGCTACAAAAACACCGAAGCCCACGTGGCCCTGTCCAGAGGCGTGGTCTATCCCGGCCACGACGTCATCGTGCTCGGCTGGACGGATTGGGAAAACCTGGAGGCCGAAACCACGGACCATTTGGAAGTGGGCCTTTCCCACAATTTTTCCGACATGGTCAAAGCCGAGGTCATCTACTTCGAGGATCACGGCCGGAACCGCTATGTCTTCGCCTTTCCCGGTCCGGTCTGGTACAACACCGGCAAATACGACATCACCGGATGGGAATTCACGGTCAACGTAACGCCCACGGACGACCTGGCCCTTTTCGCCGGGCTTACGCTGCAGGACGTCTCCGAGCCGTCCGACCTGCCCTATGCGCCGGAAACCACTCTCAGCGCCGGGTTTACATGGCGCTTCCTGAAGGCCTTCACCCTGAACATGGACGGCCAATACGTGGACAACATGTACGTGCTCAAACAGACACGCATGGCCACCGCCACCAATACCCAGATGGTCTCCTCGCACTTTCTGCTGGGTGCACGCCTCGGATGGGAGTTCGAGAGCGACCTCATAGGCGGAGGCGAACTCTTCCTGGCAGTCGAAAACCTGCTGGACGAGGACTACGAGTACCGGCCGGACTACCCCATGCCGGGCCGCAACTTCACCGTCGGCATAAAGCTCACCTTCTAACGAAAAGAGCACACCAAAATGGAAAAAGGACTGTTGCTGAATACGCCGACTCCGACACCGGACAGATTGTACGCCCTGCTGAGGGACTCTGTTCGGGGAGCCAAGATCTTCCAGGCTGTCCGGGCCGCGCTGGACAAGGAAATATTCGACCGGCTCGCAAACCCGATGTCCACGGAGCGTCTGGCTGCGGAGCTGGACATTCCCGTACATATCCTCACCCCGCTTTGCGCGCTCCTGCACCAAGCCGGATTCCTGGATCTGAACCGCGGGATATGGTCCCTTCCCGACGACGTCCGCGCCTTCCTGGTCGACAACGGTCCCGGCAACCACCGGGGCGTTGTGGCCAATCTGGCCGAAACAGTTTCCCTATGGAACAATCTGGATGAGGTTCTGGAGTCCGGCCCGCTGGACCCGTTCCGCAAAGGCCTGTTCGGCGGCGCCTTTCTTTCCGCCCT
The DNA here is from genome assembly GCA_963665185.2 of Desulfovibrionaceae bacterium. GTDB lineage: Bacteria > Desulfobacterota > Desulfovibrionia > Desulfovibrionales > Desulfovibrionaceae. The sequence continues at coordinate 50,308 of CAXXPO010000027.1, forward strand.
GTCCGCCGAAACCCTGGCCGGGGAAGCACAGCGTACCGCAGCCCTTCTGGCCCGCATCCCCGGAATGGAAAATGCCCGCGACGTGGTCGACCTGGGCGGCGGACACGGACTCTACGCCCTGGCGCTGTGCGCGCGTCTGCCCGGTCTGCATGCGGAAATCATGGATCAGGAACCGGCCCGAGGCGTGGCGCAGGCGAATCTGGATGCTTTCGGGGACGGCAGGACCCGCTTCACGGTCGCCGACATATTCAGGGACCCGCTCGGCAACGAACGCGACGCGGCCCTGCTTTTCTACAACCCCGGAGGAAAGCGGGCGGACATGCTGGAACGCATCCACGACTGCCTGAAACCGGGCGGCATCTTCGCCACCAAACACGCTTTCTACTCGCGGGACGAAGGCGGAAAAGACCCCTTGAACGATCTGGAATGGAACCTGACGGTTTTTCCCGGAGTCGCCAAAGGGCCGAACGTATACCGCTTCCGGGACGATCTCGATTTCGAGGACTACATGGCCCTGGTCGAGGAACGCTTCGACATCCTGGCAGACCATGGCCCCGAGGATTTCGCCGTGCCCGACCTGGGCAAATTCGGCGACCGTCTGGACTCCCGGCTCATCGTAGCCCGCAAACGCTAACGCAAAGGAACCGCCATGCCTCGTTTTCTTCTGCCTCTCCTCCTGATACTGCTCCTGCTGCCGGGCGCGGGAACGGCCGCCGAAAACAGCGACGGCCCTCACATACTGGCCGGAACCGGCATCGCCGCCGACATCCTGCGCGATCTCACCGGTCCGGGAGCACAGATTCGCCAGCTGATTCCAGGCGGCGCCTGCCCTGGCCATTACGACCTGCGCCCCGGCGACCTGCTTTTCCTCAAACAGGCCGATCTGCTCGTCCTCGAGTCCTACCAGCCAAGCATGGCCAACATGGGCGACCTGGTGCGGGCGGCGGACAATGCCCGGCTGCGCATCGTTGTGCTTCCAAAGGAGGCCGACGCCATGCTTCCGAAAGCCCAGATCGCATACACGGAGATTCTGGCCGCCAAACTCGGCGAACTGTTTCCCGCTCTGAACGCCCCAGTGGCCGAAGCCGCATCCCGCCGCATCGCAAAGGTCCGCGAGGTGGCAGCCGGGGAAACCGCCCGGTTGAAAGCCGCAAAAAACGTTCCCGCCCTGTGCGCCGCAATGCAGGCGGGGTTCGCGTCCTGGGCGGGGCTGACCGTTGTGGGCACCTATGGCCGTCCCGAAGACATGTCGCCGAAGGCCTTTGCCCGGCTGTTGGACATGGGAAAGAAAAACCACGTCCGAATGGTGCTCGACAACCTGCAGAGCGGTCCGGGCACAGGGAACGGCCTGGCCGAATCCCTGGGTGCGGGACATGCGGACCTGACCTCGTTTCCCGGCGCGCTGCCCGGCCAGGACGACTGGGCGTCCGCCTTTTCCGGGAACACGCAAAACCTGCTGAATGCCCTGAAAGAGGCGGGCAAGTGACTTCCGGATGCGTCGTTGAGCTGGACAATGTCGCTGCGGCCTACGGGCGGCACGTTGCCATGCGCGACGTGAACCTGCGCCTTGAACGCGGCGAATTCCTGGGGGTGATCGGTCCCAACGGGGCGGGAAAGACAACCCTGCTCACCGTGCTCAACGGTCTGGGCCGCATGGTGGCCGGAAAGGCCAGGGTTCTGGGCGTCAACGTCACGCCGTCTTCCGCCCGCTCTTTGCGAAGGCGCATCGGGTACGTGGCCCAGCTTCAGGAGTACGACCCCCTGCTGCCCATGACCGTGCGTGAAAGCGTACTCACGGGCTGTTACGGACGGCTCGGATTGCTCCGCCGGGTGCCCCACTCCGTCCATGAACAGGCCGACGAACTGATGGACCTTGTCGGTCTCTCCGGCCTGGAACATCGCCCTCTGGGCCATCTTTCGGGCGGCGAACGCCAGCGGGCGGCCATTGCCAGGGCCCTGATCCAGCAACCGGAAATGCTGCTTCTGGACGAACCCACCGCCTCCCTCGACTGGCAGGCGCAACGGGGCATCCTGGCTCTTATCCGCGACGTGCACCGCAGGTTCAACCTTACCAGCCTGATGGTCACCCACGACCTCAACACCTTGCCCGAAATCTGCACGCGCATCGCCTGCATGAAGGCCGGACGCCTGATCAGCATAGGCGAGCCGGCAGAAATCGCCGATCCCGACCTGTTGAGCGGGCTTTACGGAACGCCCATCCGCGTTCTGGAGCACGACGGCCGGACACATCTTTTATATTGAGCGGGAGCTTTGAAATGGATTTCAGTTTCCTGACCCACGGATTCATGCTGAAGGCCTTTCTGGCCGGACTGCTGGGCGGCGCGTCATGCGGCATCACCGGTGTGCTGGTGGTAACCATGCGCATCTCGGCCATCGGGACCTGCATGGCCCACGCCGCCTTTGCCGGAGCGCTCTTCGGCATGCTCCTGGGAGTGGACTGGCTGCCCATCGCCTTTGTTTTCAGCTTCGGCGCGGCAGGAATCATCGGCCCCTTGTCCGACCGCGCGGATTTCGCCCCGGAAACCGTCGTCGGCATCGTCTTCACGGCCATGCTCGGCATGGCCTTCCTTTTCCTGGGGCTGATGACCGGCTCACGGTCCGACGCATTGAACCTGTTCTGGGGCAGCATCCTGACCGTCAAACAAGTGGACCTGCTGCTCATGGGCGCGGTCTGCGCCATGCTTCTGGCCGGGCTGGCCCTTTTTTTCAAGGAAATCAGAGCAGTGCTCTGCCACCGAGCCGTTGCCGCGGCCGTGGGCATACCGGCCACAGCCATCTTCTACGCCATGCTTCTGGCCGTGGGCCTTACCGTGACCGCCTCCCTGCGCAGCATCGGCGGACTGCTCATCTACAGCCTGATCATCAATCCCGCGGCGGCAGCCTACCAGCTTTCCTACGACCTCAAGCGCATCTTCCTGCTGGCCGCCCTTATCGGCGTCGGCTCCTGCTGGGCCGGACTGGTCGTTTCCTACTGCCTGAACGTCCCTTCCGGGGCTGTCATAGTCCTCATCTCGACCCTGATCTTCGGACTCTGCACCCTGCTCTCTCCCAAAAAACGGGCCTTGTCCCGAAAAGAACGCCTGGAAATAAGCTACTCGAGCAGGGTGGAACCGATCCACCAACCACAAAGGAAAAACGCATGATAGATACAGCCTACATGAAAAAGGCCGCCTTCTTCGATGCCCAGGCAAAGGCTGACTGGGCGGACGCCAACTACAGCCCGGAAGAATTCGAAAAACTGGACAGGCTCCTGGTTCTGCTGGAAGCCGCTCCGGGAATGCGGATTCTGGAACCCGGCTGCGGCACGGGCCGACTGACCACGGTTCTGGGCAAGGCCGTCGGCGTCGAAGGCGCGGTCACGGCCCTGGACATCAGTGTCCGCATGGCGAACGCTGCACGGCGACGTTGCGCGGAACAAAAACAGGTGCAGGTGCTGCAAGGCTGTCTGGAAACCTGCTCCCTGTCCGTGGCGCAGTTCGACGCCGTGGCCTGCCACCAAGTCTTCCCGCACTTCAATGACCATGTCCGGGCCCTGGACCGGATGGCGCGTTGCCTGCGCCCCTCGGGCAGGCTGGTCATTTCTCATTTCATCGGGCGCGAGGAGGTCAACGACGTGCACCGCAAGGCGGGAACCGTTGTGGAAAAGGACATGCTGCCCGGAGAAGCCGATATGCTCGCCCTGTTCGGACAGGCCGGTTTTACCGTCGATCTGCTGGAAGACACTGCGAACGCCTACTTTCTTTCGGCCCGCCTGACTCCGTAGCAGCAAGGCACGGCCAGCCGAAAACGAACACCGCGGAGGCTGGCCCTTCTACATTCCCTTCCCGGACAGCGAGCGCATCCCCATTTTCCGCCCCGTTCCCCACACCTTCCCCTTTCTCACGGACAAATTTTGTTTTTCAAGAATTTCTTCCAGCCGCTCTTTTATGGCTTGACAAAATATTGTTTCATTCTATTTTCTGAACGCGACGTTCACTTTTATAATGAAACGTCACTCCCTGTTTCCGGCGGGGAACAAGCCGCACAAGGTGTCACGCCATAAGCGGATCAAACCGGAAAATGCCGGCCCACCCGGCCCAAGGAATCAAGATGCAGGAAAAGCCTCTTTCCCGCCGCGCAAAGGAGCGGATGAAACGACGCGAGTATATACTCGACGTCGCTTTGGCGCTTTTTTCACGGAAAGGGTTTCACAATGTCTCCATGCACGAAATCGCCAAGGAATCCGAGTTCGCCATCGGGACACTCTATACGTTTTTCAAGAGCAAGGAGGAGCTTTACCGCTCCATTCTTCTTCAAAAGGCACAGGATTTCCACTGCAAGGTGGACCAATCCCTGGAAGGGCCCGGGGACGAAGTGGAAAAATTGCGCAACTATGTCCGCACCAGAGGTGAAGTGTTCCGCGCACATGCCGACTGCGTGCGTCTGTATTTTGCCGAAACACGCGGCACAGGGTTCAATCCCAAGGCCGGGCTGGACGAGGAAATGAAGGAGCGGCACAGGAAAAGCCAGCGACATCTCGCCGATGTTTTTGCACAGGGAATCAAAAACAAGCGCTTTCACCCCATCGGCGAACCTGCGCACCTGGCCCAGTTTCTGGACAGTCTCTGCAATTCCTACCTGTTTCTATGGCTTGAAAACCCCGACAAGAACCCCTACCCGAAGGACCCGGACACCATCCTCAACATTCTTTTCCACGGGCTGCTTGCCCGATAAGAAGTACTTGAAACCAAATTTCTCCCAAGACCTTTTACCGCAAACCGTGATGTGGAGTTTTTATGTACAGTAAGCAAAGCGCCATTGCCTCCCTGTTTTGGGGAACCCTCACAATAGTTCTTATGGGGTGCCTTTTCGTGCTGACCGGTTGCAAGGAAGAGCAGAAAGCCGCCCACGCGGAACCCGGCCTTCCCAGCGTAAGCACCATGACGGTAGCCCCCCTCAAGGTTGCGCTCGCAACGGAGTTGCCGGGCCGTACAGCCTCTTTCCGACTTGCCGAGATACGTCCGCAGGTCAACGGACTGATCCAGAAACGCCTGTTCACCGAAGGCGCCGACGTCAAGGCCGGTCAGATACTTTACCAGATCGATCCCGCGCCGTTCCAGGCATCCCTGGACAACGCACGGGCGGCCCTGGAGCGGGCCAAGGCCAAGCTGCCTTCGGTCCAGGCCAAGGCCGAACGAACGGTCCGCCTCTATAAAAGCAGCGCCATCAGCGAGCAGGACAAGGACGACGCGGTCTCCGCATACGAAGAAGTGAAAGCGGACATCCAATTCTATCAAGCCTCGGTGGAAAAGGCCCGTATCGACCTTGGATACACCCGGGTCACCTCTCCCATCTGCGGCCGCATCGGCAAGTCCAATGTCACCGAAGGCGCCATCGTGACCGCGTACCAGGCCTCGCCGTTGGCCAGCATCCAGCAGTTCGACCCGATCTACGTGGACATTCCCCAGTCCACTTCGGACCTGCTGCGCCTGCGAAGCACCCTGGCCACCACCAATGCCGCGAAGAACTCCAGCAAGCTGGACGAAATAAGCCTGCGCCTGGAAAACGGACAGGAATACCCGCTCAAGGGCACCCTGGAATTCCGCGACGTCACCGTGGACCAGACCACCGGCTCCGTGACGCTCCGCGCGGTCTTCCCCAACCCGGAAGGAATACTCCTGCCCGGAATGTTCATCGTGGCCGTGGTCCCGGAAGGCACCAACGACCATGCCATCCTTGTTCCCCAGCAGGCCGTGTCCCGCGACGCCAAGGGAAACCCCTACGCCCTGACCGTGGATGCGGAAAGCAAGGTCGTGTACCGCCCGCTCGCCCTTGACCGCGCCATGGGCGACCAATGGCTGGTTGCCAAGGGACTGGTTCCGGGAGACACGCTCATTGTCGAAGGACTTATGAAGGTTCGGCCGGGCATGAAGGTGCAGACCGTGCCTTTTCACGGAGATGACGGCAACGCGGCTGAAACGCCCCAAAAGAACTGATCGAGGCATACATGTTATCCAAATTCTTTCTTGATCGCCCGGTCTTTGCCTGGGTTATCGCGATCATCATAATGACCGCCGGCCTGCTGGCGATCTACAATCTGCCCATCTCCCAGTATCCGCCCATAGCGCCCCAATCCATCGCTATCGAGGCGTTCTTTCCCGGCGCTTCCGCGGGAACCGTTGAAAACACGGTCACCCAGGTCATTGAGCAGAAGATGACCGGCCTGGGCGACATGATGTACCTGTCCGCCACCAGTTCATCCTCGGGTTCATCCCGTATCGAGCTGACCTTCACCCCGGGAACCGACCCGGACCTGGCCTGGTCCAAGGTGCAGAACAAACTCCAGCTGGCAATGGCCAGCCTGCCCGACGTGGTGCAGCGCCAGGGCGTCAAGGTCAGCAAGTCCACCAAGAACTACCTCATGTTCATCAGCCTGATTTCCGAAGACGGCAGCATGACGGGGGATGACCTGCGCGACTATTCCCAGTCCAACCTGGAAAAAATCGTGTCGCGCATTCCCGGTGTGGGCGAGGTGGAAAACTTCGGAACCCAGTATGCCATGCGCATCTGGGTGGACCCGGACAAACTGACCAACTACCACCTGACCATGGCGGATGTGACCTCGGCCCTGTCCAACTACAACGTGGAAATCTCGGCCGGGCAGTTCGGCGGCGCACCCGCCGTCGAGGGCCAGCGGCTCAACACGTCCATCATCGTCCAGCACCTGTTGGAAACTCCCGAACAGTTCGCCAACATCCCCATACGGACCAACACGGACGGTTCCGTGGTACGCATAAAGGATATCGGCCGCACCGAAATGGGCACCGAGCGCTACGACGTGGTGGCGCGCTACAACGGAATGCCCGCCGCGGCCATGGCCATCCGCCAGGAGGCCGGGGCCAACGCCCTGGAAACGGCCGATGCCGTGAAGCAAAAATTGGAGGAGCTCAGCCGCTTCTTCCCCGCAGGCATGAAGGTCGTCTATCCCTACGACACGACGCTCTTCACCGTGGTCGCCATCGACGAGGTGGTTCAGACCCTGATCGAGGCCGTCGTTCTGGTCTTTGTCATCATGTACCTGTTCATGGGGACCTTCCGGGCAACCATCATCCCGACCATTGCGGTCCCGGTCGTTCTTCTGGGAACCTTCGCCATATTGGAACTCTTCGGATTTTCCATCAACATGCTGACCATGTTCGCCATGGTGCTCGCCATCGGCCTCCTGGTGGACGACGCCATCGTGGTGGTGGAAAACGTGGAACGAATAATGAGCGAGGAGGGGCTGAGTCCACGGGAGGCGACAGCCAAATCCATGGAGGAAATCACCAGCGCCCTGGTGGGCATCGGTCTGGTGCTCTCCGCCGTGTTCGGCCCCATGGCCTTCTTCCCCGGCTCCACAGGCGTCATCTACCGGCAATTCTCCATCACGGTCATTTCCGCCATGCTGCTGTCCGTGGTTGTCGCCCTGGTTCTGACTCCGGTGCTCTGCGTCTCGTTTCTCAAGCCGATTCCCAAGGGGCACGAGCCTGCCGACAACGCGATCTTCTTCCTCCGCCCCTTTTTCAAATGGTTTGACCGCTCCTTCTTCTGGCTCAGGGATCTGTACGTCAAACTGGTGGGAAGGGTTCTTCGGAAGAAAATCCGCTATGTTGTGCTGTTCCTGGTCATCGTGGGATGCATGGGCTATCTTTTCGTGCGCATGCCAACAGGCTACCTGCCCGACGAGGACCAGGGCATTCTCATGGCGCAGGTCATGCTGCCCTCCGGTTCGACCCTGGAACAGACGGAAAAAGTCCTGGCACGCATGGAAGACTACTTCTCCACCAAGGAGACCGAGGGGGTGGTGTCCTTCATGGGCATCGCCGGCTTCAATTTCTCGGGCCAGGGACAGAACATGGGGCTCGGCTTCATCAAGCTGAAGGACTGGGGGGTACGCAACCGCCCCGACCTGAGCAACGAGGCCATTGCCGGACGCGCCATGCGGGAGTTCTCGCAGATCAAGGCGGGACTGGTGTTCGTCTTCTCGCCCCCGGCGGTTCTGGAACTGGGTAACGCCAAGGGGTTCGACCTGGAGTTGCAGAACCGCGGCGGACTGAGCCACGGGGAACTCATGGCCGCGCGCAACCAGCTGCTGGGCATGGCCGCCCAGGACCCACGACTCGTCCGGGTACGTCCCAACGGCATGAGCGATGTGGCAGAATACCACATCAATGTGGACTGGGAAAAAGCCGGAACCATGGGCATTCCCATCAACACAATCCACAACACCATTGCCGCGGCGTTCGGAGGAGCATACGTCAACGACTTCATCCAGGCCGGACGCGTCAAGCGGGTCTATGTACAGGCAGACGCCCCTTACCGCATGCTGCCCAAGGACCTGAACAAACTCTATGCCCGCAACAACAAGGACGAAATGGTGCCGTTCTCCGCGTTCGCAACAGGCGAATGGACGGTCGGCTCTCCCAAACTGGAACGCTACAACGCCTTCCCGTCCATCAACATCCTGGGCGAACCGGCTCCAGGCATAAGTTCGGGCGAGGCCATGACGATCGTGGAAGAAATGTGCATGAAGCTTCCCAAAGGCATCGGCTACGCCTGGAACGGCCTTTCCTATCAGGAAAAAATGGCCAGTTCGCAGGCCGGGCCGCTCTTTGCCTTCTCGATCTTCGTCATCTTCCTCTGCCTGGCCGCCCTGTACGAAAGCTGGCCCATCCCCATCGCCATTCTCATGTGCCTTCCGCTGGGAGTTATCGGCGGTGTGATCGCCACCTCCATGCGGGGATTGCCCAACGACGTCTACTTCCAGATCGGCCTGTTGACCACGTTGGGGCTGACCACCAAAAACGCCATCCTCATTGTGCAATTCGCACGCGCAAAGGTCGATGAAGGAGCGGGGTTGATCGAGGCGACGCTGGAGGCTTCCAAGCTTCGGCTGCGTCCCATCATCATGACCTCCCTGGCCTTCGGTTTCGGCATCATCCCCCTGGCATTCGCCCACGGCGCCGGATCGGGAGCGCAAAAGGCCATCGGCACGGGCGTGCTCGGCGGCATGGTGACCTCCACCCTGCTGGTCATCCTGTTCGCCCCGCTCTTCTATGTGATCATTTACAAGGCGCTTGGAAAACACAGAAACCGCTCCGAAAACCGCTAAAACATGCAGAAGGCCCGCGTTGCCGACAACGCGGGCCTTTTTCAGACCGCACAAGCCCCCCCCGAGAATCCCATTGTCTAACGACTCCCCGCGTATCGAAAACGCGTCGTCCATGAAATTCTCCACCTCCTGCCTCCCCCGAAAAAACCTGCCGAACCGCACTCCGCACTCGATCTGTTCAAACTGCCGTCCCGACCGGCACCCCGAAAAAGCCTGTGCCGAACCGCAGGATCCGTTCACTCCGCAATTGCCCACACCCCGGCTTTGCGTTATGTTTCCGCACGGCAACTACCTTATAATACGAAACCTGTTTCAGGGTGCTTGCGCACCGTGGCGTGATGTCGTACACAGGCCGCTCCCGGCACTTTGAACACCCTACCCCACAAGTCTATGCCCAAAAGAACCGACATAAAGAAGATCATGGTCATCGGATCCGGCCCTATCGTCATCGGACAGGCCTGCGAATTCGACTACTCCGGCACTCAGGCCATCAAGGCCTTGAAAGAGGAAGGCTACGAGGTCGTCCTCATCAACTCCAATCCGGCCACCATCATGACCGATCCGGAGCTGGCCGACTGCACCTATGTGGAGCCGATAACCCCCGAATTCGTAGAGCGCATCATCGAGAAGGAAAAGCCCGATGCCCTGCTGCCCACCCTGGGCGGACAGACCGCGCTGAACACGGCCCTGGCCGTGGCGGAATCGGGTTTTCTGGACAAGCATGGCGTGGAACTCATCGGCGCAAGCCAGGAAGCCATCCGCAAGGCCGAAAGCCGCGAGGAATTCGGCCAGGCCATGGAACGCATAGGCCTGCGCGTCCCCCGCAGCGGCATTGCCAGGTCCATGGAGGATGTACGCCGCATCGGCGAGGAACTGTCTTTCCCCATCATCATCCGTCCTGCCTTCACCATGGGCGGCATGGGGGGCGGCGTGGCCTACAATATGGAAGACCTGGAAGGAATTTCGCGCAGCGGCCTGGACGCCAGCATGAAGACGGAAATCATGCTGGAGGAATCCGTTCTGGGCTGGAAGGAATTCGAGCTGGAAGTCATGCGCGACAAAGCCGGCAACTGCGTCATCATCTGTTCCATCGAGAACATCGACGCCATGGGCGTGCACACGGGCGACTCGGTCACCGTGGCCCCGGCCCAGACCCTGACGGACAGGGAATACCAGACCATGCGCAACGCGGCCATCGCCATCATGAACGAGATAGGCGTGGACACGGGCGGTTCCAACGTGCAGTTCGCGGTCAACCCGGCCAACGGCGACATGATCATCATCGAGATGAACCCCCGCGTGTCGCGTTCCAGCGCCCTGGCCTCCAAGGCCACGGGATTTCCCATCGCCAAAATCGCGGCCAAGCTGGCCGTGGGCTACACTCTGGATGAAATCCCCAACGACATCACCCGCGAAACCATGGCCTCGTTCGAACCGACCATCGACTACTGCGTCATCAAAATCCCCCGCTTCACCTTTGAAAAATTCCCCGGCGCAGAAGACCTGCTGACCACGGCCATGAAGAGCGTGGGCGAAACCATGGCCATTGGCCGGACCTTCAAGGAAGCCCTGCAAAAAGGACTGCGCGGACTGGAAGTGGGCGCCACCGGCCTGGGCAAGACGTTCGACGAACCGGACTGCGACGAAGAAGCCATTCTGGCCGAACTGCGCCGCCCCAACTCGCGCCGCTTGTTTGCCGTGCGGCGGGCGATGCTCTGCGGCCTGGACCTGGATGCCATCCACGAAACCACGCACATCGATCCCTGGTTCCTGCGGCAGATCGAGGAAGTCGTGCGCCTGGAACAAAAACTGCGCGAATTCGGCCTGGAAGAAAACATTTCCAAGGACAACCCCAGGCTGCCCGACGTACTGCGCCAAGCCAAGGAAACCGGCTTTTCCGACAAACAACTCAGCGCCCTGTGGAAGCGGCCCGAATATGATATCCGCCGCCTGCGCAACATATTGGGCATCAAGCCCACCTACTACCTGGTGGATACCTGCGCCGCAGAGTTCGAGGCCTACACGCCCTATTACTACTCCACCTACGAAACCGGCCGGGAAATGACCCCATCCGACCGGAAAAAGGTCATGATTCTGGGCGGCGGTCCCAACCGCATCGGCCAGGGCATCGAGTTCGACTACTGCTGCTGCCATTGCTCCTTCGCCCTGCGCGAAATGGGCGTGGAATCCATCATGGTCAACTCCAACCCCGAAACCGTGAGCACGGACTACGACACCTCGGACAAACTCTATTTTGAACCGCTCACCTTCGAGGACGTGCTGAACATCATCGAAGTGGAAAAACCGGACGGCGTGGTGGTCCAGTTCGGAGGCCAGACGCCGCTTAACCTGGCGGTCGAACTGCTGCGTGCAGGCGTTCCCATTCTGGGAACCTCGCCCGACTCCATCGACCGGGCCGAAGACCGCGAACGTTTCCAGGCACTGCTCAACAAACTCGGGCTGAAGCAGCCCGACAACGGCATTGCCAAATCCGTGGACGAGGCGCTGGCTATCGCCAACACCATCAGCTATCCCGTGGTGGTGCGGCCCTCCTACGTTCTGGGCGGCCGGGCCATGGAGATCGTGTTCGACGACAGCGAGTTGCAAAACTACTTCCGTTACGCGGTCGTGGTTTCGCCCGACCACCCCATTCTCATCGACAAATTCCTGGAAAACGCCATCGAAGTGGACGTGGACGCCCTGTCCGACGGCACGGACACCTACGTGGCAGGCATCATGGAACACATCGAGGAAGCGGGCATCCACTCGGGCGACTCGGCCTGCGTCATCCCGCCGCACACCATCAGCGCGGCCCTGTGCGAGGAAATCGAACGCCAGACCAAGGCCCTGGCTGCCGAACTCAACGTCATCGGCCTGATGAACATCCAGTTCGCCATCAAGGACAAGCAGATCTACATCCTGGAAGTCAATCCCCGGGCCTCGCGGACCGCGCCGTTCGTGTCCAAGGCCACGTCCGTGCCCCTGGCGAAACTGGCCACCTATGTCATGCTCGGCAAGAGCGTGAAGGAACTCGACCCCTGGTCCATGCGCAAGACAGGCCATGTTTCCGTCAAGGAATCGGTCTTCCCCTTCAACCGTTTTCCCGGCGTGGATACCCTTCTTGGACCGGAAATGCGCTCCACGGGCGAAGTCATGGGCATAGACACCCGCTTCGGCCTGGCCTTCATGAAGGGACAGCACGCTTCGGGGCAGAAACTGCCTCTTTCCGGCACGGTCTTCATCTCCGTGAACGACTCGGACAAAAAAGAAATCCTGCCCACGGCCATCCTTTTCGAGGAGATGGGCTTTTCCATCATGGCCACGCGGGGCACTGCGGACTTTCTGTCCGAACACGGCATAGACACCCAGACCGTGCTCAAGGTGTACGAAGGACGACCCAACATCAACGACCATATCAAAAACCGCCAGGTGGACCTGATGATCAACACGGCAAGCGGCAAGCGCACCATGCACGACTCCAAGGAGCTGCGCCAGACCACGCTGCTGTACAACGTGCCCTACACCACCACGGTGTCCGGGGCATGGGCCATGGTTCAGGCCATACGGGAAATGAAAAAGTCCGGCATGAGTGTGAAAAGTTTGCAGGACCATTACAACGCTGCGCGCTAAAAGGCCCGTATAGCCCGGAAGTGTCCGCACTTCCGGGCTTATTCATTCGTGCCGGGAGAAACCGAAAAAACCATGAGCAAAAAAGAGTATTGCGGCCTGTTCGCCGTCTACAACCACGAAGAAGCGGCCCGCCTGGCCTATTTCGGCCTGTACGCCATGCAGCACCGGGGCCAGGAGTCCGCAGGCATCGTCACCTGGGACGGAACCGGCATCCGTGAACAGAAAGGCATGGGCCTTGTTCCTGAGGTTTTCAACGAACGCCACCTGGGCAAGGAACTCAAGGGGCGCATCGCCGTGGGCCATGTGCGCTACTCCACCACGGGGGCCTCGCTCATCCGCAATGCCCAGCCCTTTCTGGTGCGCATCGGCGGAAAACAGCTGGCCATCGCCCACAACGGCAACCTGGTCAACACCCTGGAACTGCGTAGCGAGCTCGAAGCCACAGGCTCCATCTTCCAGACCACCATGGACTCGGAAGTGTTCGTTCACCTGCTGGCCCACTACCTGCCCGAATGCTCCCTGGAAGAAGCCATCCAAAAGGCCTGCCTCAAGGTCAAAGGGGCCTATTCCCTGCTCATACTGGCCGGAAACAAGCTCATCGCCCTCCGGGACCCGCACGGCTTCCGGCCCCTCTCCCTGGGACGCACCGGCGAATCCTATGTTCTGGCCTCGGAAACCTGCGCCTTCGACCTGCTGGAAGCCGAGTACATCCGCGACATCGCCCCCGGAGAAATGATCGTCATCGAGGACAAATGCGTTCGGACCTACAGCATCGGCGACCCGGCTCCCACGCGGCAGTGCGTGTTCGAGCAGATATACTTCGCCCGGCCCGACTCCATTGTTTTCGGCGATGTGGTCTACGAGGCCCGCAAACGCATGGGACAGATTCTGGCCGAAGAATCGCACGTGGACGCGGATTTCGTCATGCCCTTCCCGGATTCCGGCAACTTCGCCTGCATGGGATACGCCCAGCAATCGGGGCTGCCCATGGAACTGGCCATGATCCGCAACCACTATGTGGGCCGCACCTTCATCCAGCCCTCGCAGACCATGCGCGACTTTTCAACGCGGGTGAAGATCAACCCGGTCCGCAGCATGATCAAGGGCAAACGCATCGTCATTGTGGACGACTCCATCGTGCGCGGTACCACCGTGCGCAACCGGGTCAAGAAACTGCGCGAACTGGGCGCCAAGGAAGTCCATTTCCGGGTCAGCTGTCCGCCCATCCGCTTCCCATGTTTCTACGGCATTGACTTCTCTTCAAAGGGCGAGCTTATCGCCGCCAACAACACCGAGGAAGAAATCGCCAAGTTCGTGGGGCTGGATTCCCTGCACTACCTTACCGTGGAAGGCCTGCTCCGGGCCGTGGGCAATGGCGACTCCTTCTGTCTGGCCTGCTTCACCGGGGATTATCCCATCCCCATCCCGGAAACCGCCCGGAAAATGTGCCTTGAAGACGAACTGGCCCTTTCCTGGTGAGACCGCAGGACCCCGGAGAATGAACCGAAATACACCCGAGTCCGCAGACCTCCGCCCCGGCTGGACCCAGCGAGGGAAAGAAGTACTGGACATCGAAATAGAAGAACTTCATCGCGTGCGCGACAGCCTGGACGATTCGTTCCACCAGGCTGTCGAGGCGCTCGCCGCCTGCACGGGCCGGGTCATCGTCTCGGGCATAGGCAAATCCGGACTGGTGGGCCGCAAAATCGCGGCCACCCTGTCCAGCACGGGCACGCCCTCCTACTTCCTCCACCCCGTGGAAGGCGCGCACGGCGACCTGGGCATGATCCGCCAGGGCGACGTGGTCCTGGCCCTGTCCAACTCCGGCGAGACCGACGAACTCAACGCCATCCTGCCCAGCCTGCGTTCCCTGGGGGCCTGCATAGTTTCCATTACCGGCAACCCGCAATCCGCCATGGCCCGGCTGAGCGACATCACCGTGACCGCCCATGTGCAGCGCGAGGCCTGCCCGCACAATCTGGCTCCCACGGCCAGCACCACCGCCGCACTCGCCGTGGGCGACGCCCTGGCCGTCTGCCTCATTGAAAAAAAGCAGTTCACCAAGTCCGACTTCAAGCTCTGCCACCCCGGCGGGGCCTTGGGCCAACAACTCGCCCAGCGCGTGGCCGACCTGATGCACGACGAAAACCTGCCCGTCATTTCCGCGGATACCTCCCTGCGCCACAGCCTCGCGGCCATGAACGCAGGCGGCCTGGGATTTCTGGCCGTTACCGAAAATGGGGGCAACATGGTCGGCATCCTTACCGACGGCGACGTGCGGCGCCTGCTCAGCACAGGTACGCCCGACCTGGACGCGCCCGTGCGGACCTACATGTCCACCCGCTTCAGCACGGCCACGCCCGAAAACAGCGCGGCACAAGTGTTGGACATGATGGAGGAAAAACAGATCACCGTGCTGCCCATTGTGCAGGACGGCCATCTGGTGGGCATGATCCATCTGCACGATCTGCTGGGCAAAGGGAAATTCAAGTTTTCAGGATAGGAAATGCCTCCGGCGGCCGGGGGGGATGATCCCCCCCGGTCCCCCGCGATACGCGCATATCAAAGGCCCTTGCAGACGAACTGCGTTCGTCTGCAAGGGCCTTTGATATGCGCGAGGGGGGGCAGAAAAAAATCTCAGGACAGTCGGTCAGTATCACCCACACCATATTGCCTCTGACCGCCCTGAACAGCCTAATGCATGGAAACCACGGATTTTTCACAAGCAAGACAATTACATTCAAAAAACACCACAAAAGATTCACCTATCCCCCCATAAGCTCAAGCCGTTGCAAAAAACACAAAATAGCATTATAATACTTTAAATCATCATTTTTTACATTCAAGAGGGAAAAATGCAAGGCTCTCTGCTTGAAAAGCAAAAAAAAGGCCCAATTCAGGGACGATTGACAATTAAATATGAAGGTAATGACTCAAAAGACCATTCGCTCGATTCAGAGCTATACGCAACATCAATTTTGGGCTTTACCCAAGCATTCAAAAAAACAAATAAAATTCTACTTGGAATAGATACCGAGGTAAAAATTGAAGCAGAAAGAGGCGGTTGTTTAATTGCTGACATCTTCTTTTTCCTTGAACAATACCAATCACACGCTGCCGTAATTAACACATGGATTGATTTAATCCAAAAATCAATAGAAGTTACAATAGAAGCATCAACTTGTATCTATTTTATATTTAGAAAAATACTTGAAATCATTAAGGCTTCAAAAGGAAACAAAACCCAGATACAGCACGAGGTTAACAAGTTACATTTAGATGATAAGATGTCGCAAAAATTATTCAAACTACTAACAAATAGACAGTTCCGAAAAAACCTTGACCAACTCACGCTGTTCCTTGGCTGTCTAGATATGGATTACCTCGAAATCAGAGAATCAGAAAAGGAAACTTTTTACATAACCCAAAAAGAAAGGATTTATTACGCTGAAAACCCAGAAGATGAAATAGAAATCACAACAGATGACTCAATTGTTTCTGTTGTCTACCCTTCTGCAAACCGTACAAAATGGCAATTCATGATAAACGGAAAAGAGCTTTGGGCAAACATCACCGACACTGGATTCATACAAATAATGCAAGACAAACCTTTAGACTATTTCGAAAACATACAATTTCACGCAACTGTTAAAACGACGTCCATTCTAAAAGCCAACAAATCCCAACCTGAAATCTCAAGAGAAATATATAACCTCAAAACCTATTTCCAACCAGAGCAATTACCACTTCCCCACAAATAAACCAGCAAATCTGTCTTACGGCACTACAACCCAACGAAAAAATTGATCCTGCTCTTTGTAATGGCATCAAACGTCTTCTCGCGCGAAAAAAGTTCAAGCCCGGCGTGTATTCTGCTCTCCCCCTCTTCACCGGTCCTTCGCAGAACGCTCAAGCCCGTCCTGAACGCAGTTCGGGCGGGCTTGAGCGTTCTGCGAAATGCGGGGGTCTGGGGGCCATCATGGCCCCCAGCCGCCGGAGGCGTCTTACTCCCTGCAACGCAGCTATCGCGCCTTTCTGACCGCCTGCTATTCTTCCAGTTCAAGCCCCGCACTCACCCACGCAAACGTGCCTCCCGCCAGGGAGCTGACGGTGCAGTGCTGTTTCTGTTGCAGGCTGCTGGCCACGATATTGGATCGATAGCCGGAACCGCAAAAGACCACGACGTCTTCGCCCGGCTTGATGTCCAGCCCCTTGTCCAGAATCTGGCCGAGAGGATGGTGTTCCGAGCCTTTGATGCGGCCGCCCTTGAGTTCCGCAGGGGTACGCACATCGATCAGGCGCAGGCCGGGTTTGCCCATGCGCTCGGCAAGGTCCACGCCGGAAATCTGGGGCAGGCTGCGCACGGGCTTTCCGCTGAAGACCCAGGACTGCATGCCGCCCAGGAGGTAGCCGTGGATGTCGTCGTACCCGATGCGGTGCAGGATGGTGCACATGCGGTCGTAGTCTTCCTTGCCGTTGACCACGAGCAGCAGGCGCGAGCCGGGTTCCACGACCATGCCCACCCAGTTGGCGATCTGTTTTTCAAAGCCGATGGAGAGGCTGCCGGGAATGTGCATCCCACCGAAGGCAGCGGCGTCGCGCGTGTCGATGACTATCGCGCCTTTTTCCATTTCCCGGGCAAAGCGGTCAGGGTTCATGGCGTGTTCCACGGGACAGCGGTCCAGCAGGGGCGCACCTTTGATGTTGGTGGTGATGATGTGTGAAAAACTTTTGGGGCGCACAGGAAACTCGGCCATGACCGTGGACTTGAACGCGTCAAAGCTGTCGAATTGCAGCATGGGGTTGGCATGGCGCTCGTAGCCCAGGGTGGAGCTTCCCTTGGAACTCATGCCCTTGCCGCACAGGGAACCCTGGCCGTGGGCAGGGAAGACTTCCAGGTGGTCGGGATATTTTGCCAGCTTGTTGTAGAGGCTGTCGTAGAGGTTGGCCACCTGTTCGTCCAGGATTTCCGCGCCGGGCAGGTCGGGCCGCCCGATGTCACCCACAAAGAGCAGATCCCCTGTCAGAATCATCCAGGGGTCCTGGCTGCGCAGCGTGTCGGTGACAAGAAAGGAGACCGAGTTGGGCGTGTGGCCGGGCGTGTGGACGACTTCCATCCGGGCACTGCCGAAAGTGAACACGTCGCCCTCTTTCAGCCCGGTATGGGGGTAGTCCACTGGCGCGCTTTCGTGGATGTGGATTTGTGCGCCAGTGTGCGAACGCAGTTCCTGGTCGCCGGAAATATGGTCGGCATGGACGTGGGTGTTGAAGATATGGGTTATCGCCATGCCCTCTTCACGGGCGATGTCGAGGTAGTCGCGCACGTCCCGCTTGGGGTCGACCACGGCCATGACCTTGGCGCCGGGGCAACCGATGACGTAGGAATAGCAACCCATGCCCGGAACCATAATCTGCTTGAAAAACACGGAAGCACCTCCAGCGTTCATTGATTTTTAACTTCCCGAATACCCTACCCTAAATAAGAATTACTTGTAAATAGTCAGCACTAAAGAAAAAGAAGAAGGCTTAAAGCCATAACCGCCATTCCCGCCACCAGCCCGTAAATGCACAAATGGTGTTCGCCATATTCTTCGGCTGTGGGCAAGAGTTCATCCAGGGAGATGAATACCATGATTCCGGCGACTCCGGCAAAAAGCACTCCGAAAACCACGTCGTTGAGAAAGGGCATAAGCAGGCCGAAGCCGACCAGCGCGCCGACCGGCTCGGCCAGCCCGGACAGGAAAGAGTAGTAAAAGGCCTTTTTGCGGCTGCCCGTGGCGTAGTAGATGGGCACGGAAACGGCAATGCCCTCGGGCACATTGTGGATGGCAATAGCCACGGCAATGGCGATACCCAGGGAAGGATCAGTAAGGGCCGCCGTAAATGTGGCGAGGCCCTCTGGAAAGTTGTGGATGCCGATAGCCAGGGCGGTGAAGATTCCCATGCGGTAGAGTTTTCCGTTGTCCGTGTTGCATGGTTCCAGGCGGCACTTCATTTCCTCCACACGGTGTATTTCGTGGGGATTTTCAAAGGACGGTACAAACTGGTCGATCAGGGCGATCACCCCTATGCCGCCGAAAAACGAAAGCGCCGTGGCCCATGCACCCGGACCGGCTCCCAGAGAGGCTACCAGATATATCCTGGCCTTGACCAGAATTTCCACAAACGACACGTAAATCATGACTCCGGCGGAAAAACCCAGCGACAGGGCCAGGAACTTGGTATTGGTCTTTTTGGCGAAAAAGGCCAGGGCACTGCCCACTCCGGTGGCCAGACCGGCAAAGGCCGTCAGCCCGAAGGCCATGAGTATGTTACTTGTTTCCATACGTCGGTTCCCGATGTCGGCCCCTCATGGAAATGTGCGGAGGCGGACTTTGCAGATGGTGGATGAATCCGGGGCACAGGTTCAACAGTTCGGTAGTCAGGATCTCCGGGGTGGATACGTTGAAAAAAACAGAAATGAATGCGGACTCATTGGGCTGGCCGGACCTGAACAGCGCGGGTTCATTTTCCGCACAACCAGCCGGAACGCGGCAGGCATCTGCCGCGTTCCGGGCCAATGCAAGGACCGGCGCATGGGCCTTGCAAAAAGCCCATGCATGAAAGGGCCCCGCCGCCGGGCTGAAGGCGTTATCAGAGCAAGGCTTGGTCATCGCGTCGAGCTTACGCCACGGTCACGGCTCCGTCCAGATACACGTCCTGCACGGCGTGCAAAAGGTCCACACCGTCGGCCATGGGCCGCTGGAACGCCTTGCGGCCGAGAATCAACCCCATACCGCCTGCCCGCTTGTTGATGACCGCCGTACGCACGGCCTCGCGCAGGTCGTTTTCCCCCCGATCCGCCGCCTGAGTTGATAAGCCCTGCCCGGCCCATATAGCAGTTGACCACCTGCCAGCGGCACAGATCTATGGGATGGTCTTCGCACAATTCGGTATATATGCGGGGGTCGGTCTTGCTGAAGCCGATGGCCTTGAAGCCGCCGTTGTTCAGAGGCAGCTTCTGCTTGACGATGTCGGCCTCCACCGTGGCGGCCAGATGGTTGGCCTGCCCGGTGATATCTGCGGAAACATGGTAGTCCGTGCCGTCTTTCTTGAAAGCGGGATTGCGCAGATACGACCAGAGAATGGTGGCCATGCCGTACTCGTGCGCATACTGGAAGGCCGCGGCCACTTCGCGCAACTGGCGGGACGACTCGGGCGCGCCGAAATAGACCGTTGCGCCCACGGCCACAGCGCCCATGTCGAACGCCTGCTTGACGCTGGCGAAAAGCACCTGGTCCCACTTGTTGGGGTAGGTCAGCAACTCGTTGTGATTGATCTTGAGAACAAAGGGAATCCTGTGCGCGTATTTCCGGCTCATGCCGCCCAGCACCCCCAAGGTGGAGGCCACGCCGCTGGAGCCGCCCTCCAGGGCAAGCCTGATGATGTTTTCCGGATCGAAGAAATCCGGATTGGGGGCAAAAGAGGCCGCCGCGGTATGTTCCACGCCCTGATCCACCGGAAGAATGGAAAGGTAGCCTGTTCCGCCCAGGCGTCCGTGGTCGATAAGATGTTGCAGGTTGCGCAGGACATTGGGGCTGCGGTCGGACAGGGCGTAGATCCTGTCCACATAATCCGGTCCGGGCAGGTGCAGGTTCTGGTTGGGAATTTTGGTGCAGACATGCTCCAGGAGATACTCGGCCTCGTCTTTCAAAACATTTGCAACGTCTATCATGGCTTACTCCCTGCGGGGCATTGCGCCGCCAGTTGTCCAGGGCTGTTGCGCAAAAAAAATGCCAGGCCCTGGGGAATCGCAGATTCCCACAAAACCTAGCATATTGCTCCTCAATTTCCAGCCATTTTCTTGGCAGGAAAATGACTTCGCACAAAAAAGTCCTGACTATTCCAGGACGTCGTCCTCGACATCCTCAGGGATCGCCTGGGTGACGCTGCATGTCGTCATGGGGGCGTTCTCCTCCGTGCCATGCACCATGCGCCAGATTTCCGCCATCAGCTCCTCCACGCCCTGACCATGCAGGGCGGACATGAACAGGACACTGCGTCCGGCTTCCCCGGCAAGAGTTGTCAGCCGCCCGACTTCGGAAGCATCCAGCAGGTCCACCTTGTTGATGACCTGAATCTGCCGCTTTTTTCCAAGAGCCGGATCAAACTTCACCAGCTCTTCGTTCAGCATCTCGAATCCGGCAAAAGGATCGTCCAGATCCAGATCCTCGGCAGACAGGATATGCACCAGAAACCGGGTACGCTCCACATGCTTGAGGAATTTGTGGCCAAGACCGTGGCCTTCATGCGCACCCTCGATAAGGCCGGGAATGTCCGCAATCACGATCTGCCGGCCGAAGTCGTCCTGAATCACGCCCAGATTGGGAACAAGCGTGGTGAACGGATAGGCCGCAATCTTCGGCTTGGCCGCGCTGACCGCGGAAATGAACGTGGACTTGCCCGCGTTGGGCAATCCCAAAAGTCCCACATCCGCCATAATCTTGAGCTCCAGACGCAGAATCTTCTCCACGCCCTCTTCGCCGGTCTGGGCGAAACGGGGGGCGCGCATGGTGGACGACTTGAAATGGAGATTGCCCTTGCCGCCGCGACCGCCCTCGGCGATGACGACTTCCTTGTCCATCCTGTCCAGGTCGGCAATGAGCGTCCTGCTGCCGGACTCTTCGTCCAGCTCGTACACCAGGGTTCCCAACGGCAGTTCAAGAACCAGGTCCTTTCCCCCGCGTCCGTATTTCTGGCTGCCTTCGCCCGGACGGCCGTTTTCGGCCCGATACGCCCTTTTGAGACGAAAATCGTACAAGGTCAGCAACTTGGGCGAAACCTTGAAGACAACAGCTCCACCATGTCCGCCGTCACCGCCGTCCGGCCCGCCTTTGGGCACAAACCGCTCACGCCGGAACGAAACGCATCCATGGCCACCGTTCCCCGAACTGACTGTTATTCTCGCCTCGTCGACAAAACGCATGGTCTGCTCCTACGGGCTTACACGCCCGGAAAGTAATGGGCCACAGCCCCGGCGACTTCTTCAAGCCACGCCGTTCGCTGGGCTTCGCTGGAGGTGCAGATGATGCGGAACATCTTGCGGTAAAACCGCTGCACCCCACAAAGGTCGAAAACGCAATCCTTCCAGATACGTTCCAAAGGATCGCCGAAAATATGTGTTTCGCGCTCGGCCGAGGTGTTGGCCGTATTGAACACCAGGGCGGTTTGCGCTTTGAGAAGCCCTTCGGGTACGCCTTCGCCGCCGTCGCCCCCGACAAAACGATAGGCAACGTCCGGACGCATGACCCTGTCCACCCAACCTGCCAGAATGGCCGGAGGCATGCCCCACCAATTGGGATGCACCACGATGAAGCCGTCCGCATTGGCCGCCTCGTCGCAATGACGGGCGACAACCGAGTCCAGCCTGGCAGCGCGCGGAATCTCCTCGCGGGGCAACAGCGGGTCAAAGCCCTCCGCATACAGATCGTGCAGCGCCACATCGTGCCCAAGATTTCTGCACGTGGCCCATGCCGCATGCGCAATGGCATGGTTGAAACTTTTCGGGTCCGGGTGGGCAAGCACAATGGAAACGAACACGGCGCGCCTCCTGAAAACGGAAAAAAACTCAACGGACTTTTCCAAAGAAACACGAAAAGGGGTAAAGGGCAACGACGCCCTCTACCCCTGAATCGTCAAAAAAATCAAAAATCTATGCTACGGCCGGGTCCACATGCACCCTGGTCTTGACACGGTTGTTGCGCTTGTATTTTTCAAAGCGAACAACCCCGTCCACCAGGGCGAAAAGGGTGAAATCCCTGCCCAGGCCGACGTTGGAGCCAGGATGAACCTTGGTTCCCAACTGACGCACAAGGATATTTCCGGCCAGTACGCTCTGACCGCCGAAGCGTTTCACGCCGCGTCGTTGACCTTGGCTATCGCGGCCGTTTCTGGAACTGCCGCCTGCTTTTTTATGAGCCATACTGATGCCCCCTTGGCTACACGCTGATGGTTTTTACCTTCAACGTGGTAATTTCCTGGCGATGGCCGGTCTTTACACGGGAATCCTGACGGCGGCGCTTCTTGAACACCACGATCTTGGGTCCGCGCTTCTGCTCGAGCACTTCGCAGGTGACCTTGGCCGTATCTACATAAGGCTGGCCGACCTTTACGTCGCCTTCTGCGTTTACAAGAAGAACTTTTTCCAAAGTCAGCTCTGCGCCAACTTCGGCGTCAAGCCGCTCCACGTCTATACGCAGGCCTTCTTCAACTCTAATCTGCTTTCCACCGGTCTCGACAATAGCGAACATATTTTTCCTCCACAAAATGGGAAGGAGACTTCTAAGCCATCCTCCGGGGTACGTCAACACCTTTTTGAAACAGAAAACTATTTTTGCAAAGGAACAAGGAGAACCCCACTTCCGGCCCCTTCCCCCTGCCCGTTCTTTCTTCCGCCTTGATTTGACTTTGACTATCATTTTCATTATGTCCATTCCAGAGTATTGTCTCCAAGGGCCCGGCTTGACTTACGATTTTATAAGAGGACGAAATCATGCGGATGACAATTCGCACAGAACACGATTGCGGAACTTTCTCACACGGCCCGGTCATGGACGACGGATTTCTCGTGGCTGGTCCGCAAAGCCCGGCTGCGGCCATTGCATTGCGCCCGGATCTGGCGGTCTGCTTTTGGGAATGCACTCCCGCTTCGCCCCTGCATGTGGAAATCGCGTTCAACGTTCCCGTGCTGCGGTTCAGCTTTGTTTTGCAGGGAAACAGCCTGTCCCGCGCCTCGGGCCAGCAGGAATTCCAACGCAAACCCGGACTGGTGGAAATCCGCCATTTCCAGGCCGGACCTGGTTGGCTGGACATGGCACCGGCCCAACCCCACCGCTGGGTGGACATTGTGCTGCGCCCCTCCTTTCTGCGCGTGGCCCTGGACGGGGAGGCCAGACACCTGCCCGCGAGATTGAGGGAGGTCGTGGAACACAACACGTGCACCATGCCCTGCGACGGCAGGGAAATGACGCCCGACCAGTTTGTGGCCGCTTCCCAGCTCGCCAACTGCCCGTACCACGACGCGGCCCGGATCATGTACCTCAAGAGCAAGACCCTGGAACTGCTTTCCCACATGCTCGCCCCGCGCCAGAACGCTTCGGGAAATTCCGGCTTCAGCTCCTACGAAATCGACTGCCTGAACAAGGCCCGTACCCTGCTTGTCCGCATGCTGGAGTCGCCGCCCACACTCAAAGAGCTGGCCCGGCGGGTCGGGCTGAACGAGACCAAGCTCAAGCGGGGCTTCAAGGCGCTGTTCGGCCAGACGGTGTTCGGCTATTACCGGGCCTACCGCATGGACCATGCCCGCAGGCTGCTCATGGAAAGCGAGGCCTCGGTCAGCCAGGTGGCCGCGGCCATCGGCTATACGAACATCAGCCATTTCAGCGCGGCCTTCAAACTCCACCATGGGATCAACCCAGGTTCCCTGCGCAGAAGCCCACTGCGCCCGACCGCGGGTCCCCGCAGTCTTTCATAGATATCCTGCCATATCGCCGCAGAAAGAAGTCACAAAAACGCCCATGAGTAAAAAACGACCCTCCCGGGGTGGTGGGCCGCTGTCGTGAAACGCTATTGCCTTCATGTTCCGGTCGAGGCACGGGGTATCCGCCGGGATAAACGATAAAGACATTCAATTTCATACAGCGAGGGACTCACAATGAAGATAATCACCGTTGCCGGCGCCCCCAGCGCAGGCAAGACCTCGGTGGTCCTGCACCTTGCCCAGGCCTTGCAGCGAGAGGGGCTGCGGCCCGCCGCGGTCAAATTCGACACCCTGGGCACGACAGACGACCGCACCTACCAGGAACGGCTGGGCATTCCGGCCATTAAGGGACTTTCCGACTACCTCTGCCCGGACCACTATTTCGTCTCCAATCTGGAGGAGGCCTGCCATTGGGGTGCAGACAGCAAGGCCGACGTCTTGTTCATCGAAACCGCGGACTCTGCTACCGCTGCGCCCCGCACGTGAACGGCCTGCCTGCGGTGACGGTCATCGACAACCTCGGGGGCATGGACGCCCCGCGCAAGATGGGACCCGCCCTGTCCCTGGCAGACGTGGTGGTGGTGACCAAAAGCGATCTGGTCTCTCAGGCGGAAAAGGAGGTCTTTGCCCACGGCATCTCCCGCGTCAACCCGTCCGCCCGCGTCGTGCACGTCAACGGCCTCACGGGGACGGGCGTGCTGCTTCTGCACCGGCTGTACGCCGCCTGGCCCGAAGCCGAGGACATGGACGGACGCAGCCTGCGCTACTCCATGCCCGCTTCCATCTGCTCCTACTGCACGGGGGAAACCCGCATCGGCAAGGCGTTCCAGTCCGGCAACGTGGAAAAACTCCTGCTCGAAAGGATGGCGTCATGAACATCGAATGCATCAGCATCCTCGCGGGGATGCGACAAGACGGGCCAGGCCGAAGCCGTCCAGCGGATCGACCTGCGCCCCGGCCAGTCCCTGGCCCTGGTCGGTCCAACCGGATCAGGCAAGAGCGAGCTGCTTTCGGACATCGAACAGATCGCCAACACGGACACCCGTTCGAGTCGCGTGGTGCTCATCAACAACATCGTCCAGGAGGAGCCCGTCACCGGGCTTGTTGCCACGCTTTCGCAAAAGACCAACTTTGTCATGGACGCCAGCGTGGACGAATTCATCCGCATGCATGCCGAAAGCCGGGAGCGCGACGGCCACGCCCTGCGCGGCCCGCTCCTGGAAATGGCCAACACCCTTTGCGGAGAACCCATCCTTGCCGACATGCCCTTGCAGGTCCTCAGCGGCGGGCAGTCACGCGCCCTGATGATAGCGGACATCGCCCTGCTGTCGGACGCGCCCATCGTGCTCATCGATGAAATCGAAAACGCGGGCATCGACAAATTCAAGGCCCTGAAAGTCCTGGCCGGAAGCCGAAAGATCGTCATTTCCGCCACCCACGACCCCGTGCTCATGCTCATGAACGACGCCCGCCTGGTGATGCGCAACGGCGGCATGAGCCTGCTCATCCCCGCCAGCCTGGCCGAACAGCATTGCGCCGACGAACTGCGCCGCATGGACCAGTCCCTGATGAACGCCCGCGACATCCTGCGCTCGGGCCGGATCATAGAAAACCCGGAGCAACTGCAATGACCCGCAAAGACGTCTACCTGGCCGTGGCCCCGAACATCCTGCGCAAGACAGGCCAGGACCTGCAACGCCGCCACCCCGACCTGGACATGCTGCCGCCCCAGACTCACCAGGAAATGCTCGACTTTTCCAAAGAGTTCGGGACTGCCCACATTCCCGGCCTGTCCATAGCCGCCTACCCGCAGTTCGTGCGCAACATTCTGGCGCACCAGGAGGACGGCAGGTTCGCACGCATGCCGACCAGCCTGCCGCCCATGCGCCGGGAGCTTACCGCCATCGGACTGGCAGAGCCGTCGCCCTGCATGCGCGTCATCACCCTGGTTCCGTTCGTCATCGCCGCCCGCTCGGACCTGGACCCGCCGATTACGGACTGGCGCGACCTGTGCCGCAAGGACATCTGCCGCCATGTGGCCGTGCCACCCCACGACACCCCCCTGCCCGACCTGTTCGACGCGGTCATGGGGTCAACCTACGGCGCCGAGGCAGACACGGTCATACAGAATAAAAACACCCGGTACACCCCGCTGGACATCAACAAGCGGGTCGATTCCGGAGAATTCGTGGCCGGGGTGAGCATCCCGGCCTTCAGCCGAACCTTCCGCAACAACGGCGGACACATGGTCTGGCCCGAGTCCGGGGCATGGGTGGTTCCCCTGGTGGCCTGCGCCCACAGGGACGCCTCTTCAGAGATTTTCGAATTTCTGGACTATTTGCTCTCGCCAGAGTATCAGTGTTACCTTTCTAAAAATGGTTACACGATTCCGGTCGTCCAAGGCATCCCCTGGTTCCCGGAAATGGAGGCGGCAGGCGGAAAACTGCACTGGCCCGGATGGGAAGCCTTGGCTGAGCTGGGAAAACCCACTCCCTGTGACTGCCCGTTGTAAATCCTACTCACGAACCAGGAGACAACACGATGAAAAAAACGCCTTGCACATTCGTCCTCGCACTGCTTCTCGCCCTGGCCGGTGCATTCCCCGCCCTGGCCGAGGAGCAGAACCCCATCCAACTGGACAAGGTCATTGTTTCGGCCCGGGGTACGGACAGCGCCCTGTCCATGACACCCGGCGGTGTTGGCGTTGTGGACGAACAGGACATCCTGCTCGCTCCCAAGAACAGCGTGGCCGACGCCCTGGCCCGCATCCCCGGCGTATCACGCACCGGCGAATCGCCCTGGGGCCAGGCCGTGAACATCCGCGGCCTGAGCGGAGCCTCCGTGGTGGTGCTCATCGACGGCATGCGCCTGAACACGGCCACGGAAATCAATGCCCGGCTGGGCTTCATCAACCCGCTGGACATCGAACGGGTGGAAGTGCTCAAGGGCCCCATCAGCTCCCTGTACGGTTCCGGATCCACCGGCGGCGTGGTCAATATCATCACCAAGCGCGGCCATTTTGCAAACGATTGGGAAGCCACCGGGGAAGGCATAGGAGAATGGGTCAGCAATCCCGAAGGGCCGAACGGCTATGTCCGGGGCGGGGTGAACGGCAAGAACATCTGGCTGCAGCTTTCCGGCGCCCTGCGCGAACATGACGACTATTACGGCGGCGACTCCGAACGCGTGGACAACAGCAGTTACCAGGACCAATACTTCCGTTTTGCCGCAGGCTTCCGGCCCAGCGATGAATTCCGGACGGAAATCCAGGTCATGAACATGGAGGCCTCGAACGTGGGCATACCCGGCGGATCCGCCACCATGCCCCAGACCGCGCCCGTGGACTACCCGCGCACCAGCAACCTGCTTCTGAGCATGAACAACATCTACACCCCCGATTCGGACGTAGTGAAGGAGGTCCTGCTCAACCTCTACTATATGCAGAACGACCGCCGCGTGGAAATCAGCAACCCACTCCCCGTGGTCAGGTCCATCAACCCCAGCGCCAATCACGAAACCGTGGGCGGCAAACTCCAGGCCCGTTTCGCAATGGGAGCGCACTCCCTGCTGGCCGGTGTGGACGCCTGGAGCTGGAACATGAAATCCAACCGCACAAAATATCTGGTCAACGGCAAGGTTCTCAACGACCAGCCCACCCCCGATACCACCCAGATCTCCATGGGGATTTTTGCCGAGGACGACTGGAGCCTGAATGACGTACTGACCTTGAACCTTGGGGCACGCCTGGACCACATTGAAATCGACAACAAGGAATACGGCAAGTTCGCGGCCGGAACACACGAAGACCTCGGCTGGAACGCCCATGCCGGACTGACCTGGCAGATGGACGAGGCATGGTCCCAAACCTTCATCGCCGCCAGCAGCTACCGGGCCGCCGACGTGCTGGAACGTTTCAAGGACATCAGTCTGGGCGGAGGAGTGACCTCCCTGGGCAACCCCGACCTGGACCCGGAAAAAAGCTACTACCTTGAATACGGCCTTCACTACACCACGGAAACCGTACGCGCCTCGGCCTCGGCCTACGCCAATTTCCTCACCGACTACATTGCCGAATCCCTGGTAAGCCCGACCCTGCTGCAAATGGAAAACATCGGCGAAGCCCGCATTTACGGGGCGGAACTCGAGGCCGACTGGAGCCTGACGAGCCATTGGAACCTGTACGGCAACCTGGCTCTGTGCATGGGGCGGGATGAACAAAAGGACGAGCCGTTGCGCAACATTGCGCCGGTCAACGGTCTGCTGGGCATCAGATACACCATGGGCAACGGTTTCTGGGCCCGCCTGGAAACCCCATGGGCCGCTCAGCAGGACGAGGTGCCCGACGGCATCAGCACCACCGACGGCTGGATGACCGTGAACATGGCCGCCGGATACGGATTCGACTGGGAAAAGCTCCACCATGAAATCTCGCTGGAAGCCAACAACCTGCTGGACAAGCGCTACCACAACTACCTGGCCAATTCGCGCGGAATCGAGCTGCTGGAAGCGGGAATCAACGTGGCACTCAACTACCGGATCAGTTTCTAGGAGTCCTACCGAATGAAACGACTGATTCCCCTGCTGGTCTTCCTGGCTCTGGCCGCATGGGGCGGGCTGTCCCTCCTGAAAAAGGAAGGGGCGGCCCCGCCCTCCGGGTCGGGACAGACCGTTCTTTCCATATACACCACGGGGCAGGCCACCACCCCCCAGATGCCCCTGTGGAAAGCCCTGGCGGAACAGGATCTCGGCTTTACCCCGGAAATCCACTACTGGAAAAATCTGGGAGATCTGCGCGGCGCACTCCTGGCGGGCAAGGGCGACATCTGGGTGGGCCATGTGGACGGATTCGCCCAGGCGGCCCTGCGCGGGGCTCCTGTCCGCATCGTGGCCGTGACCGGCTGGCGCAAATTCTACATTCTGACGAGCCGGCCCGATATCCACACCTTTGCCGACCTGTCCGCGCTTCCCCCGGAAACACCCATGGCCGCGGCCCCGCCGCAGTCACCGGGCGTGGCCGTGATGCGCGCCATGGAGCGGCACGGCGGCCCGCTCCTCGGCTACACCCCCTACGAACCCAAACAGCTCGCCCTGGAAGCCATGCGCGGCAGCCAGGACCTGATGCTCCTGCCCGAGCCGCTGGTCACCGTGCTGCTGCACAAGAACCCGAAACTGCGGATCATTGCCAGCCTGGAGCAGGAATACGGACGTCTCACCGGAAGGGAACCGGTGCTGCCCCTGGCGGGCATTGCCGTGAACGCGCACACCCTGGCCCGGCATCCCGGACTGGAAGAACGCCTCTGGGACGCTCTGGCACTTCAGGAACCCTCGTTGCGGACCGCACCGGAATCCGGGCTGGCAACCCTGCCCGAGGAGTTCAGCGTCTTCATCGACCCGGCCATGGTCCGCGAATCCCTGCAACGGGACGTCATCATGGTCCGCTCGGGCCGTCAGGCCCAACCCATGATCGAAGACTACCTGCGCATGATCTTTCCCCAGGAGAACGCCACCCTGCCCCCGGGCTTTTACGGAGGCAGACCGTGAAGGGCCTGCCCCTGCTCTTTTCCTTCGGGCTGGTCGTGTCCGTCTGGTGGCTAGGTTCCCTGGCCTTCGGCTCGGCGCTCATTCCAAGCCCCCCGGAAGTGGGAAAGGAACTTCTGGTCCTGGCTGCCGATCCCGCCTGCTGGACCACGGTAAGTGTCACCATTTTCCGGGGACTGGCCGGTCTGCTGGCCGCCCTGGGCTGCGCCCTCGTCCTGGGCGTGGCCGCGGGAAACAGCCCCCTGACCATGCGCCTGCTGGCTCCGCTTGTGGCGGCGCTGCAATCCTGCCCGCCCGTGCTCTGGATAAGCCTGCTCATGGTCTGGGCCGGAACCGGAACGATTGTTCCCGTGGCCGTGGTCTTTGCCACGGTCTTTCCGCCGCTCTTCGCCAACGTGGCCCAAGGGCGACTGTCCCTGGACAGACGGCTTTTCGACATGGCCCGGCTCTATCGGGTTCCGCGCAGACAGGTTCTGCGCAAGATCATCCTGCCGGGGCTGGCCCCCTATCTGCTGGCCGGTCTGTCCTATGGCGCGGCGGCCAGCTGGAAGGTCACGGCCGTGGCGGAGTTTCTGGGGTCCGGTTCCGGCGTGGGCGCCCAGATCTTCTGGGCCTACCGCATGCTGGAAATCCCCCGCCTTTTCGCCTGGGCAGCCATTGTGGTGCTGCTGGGCGTGGCCCTGGAACTGGCCGTGATCGCCCCCCTGCGCGCGGCGGCCCAAACATACACCTGCCGCGTCCGGGAATCCGGGGAGGGCGCATGATCCGTCTTGAAAACGTCAGCCACACCATGGACGGCAACCAGATTCTCCGCGACGTCTGCCTGCATGTGGGCGCGGGAGAGGCCGTGTGCCTGTGCGGCCCGTCGGGCATAGGCAAGACCACCCTGCTGGAAATCGCCGCAGACCTGATCACCCCGGGATTCGGCACGGTCCGTCTGGGATCTCGGGCCATCGGCTGCGCCTTTCAGGACGACGCGCTCGTGCCATGGCTCAGCGCCCTGGACAACCTGCGGCTGGTGCTGGAGGGCCTGAAGCAGAATGCTCCGCGGATCGCGGCCCAATGGCTGGAGGAGTTCGACCTTCCCCCGGATCAGAAGCCTACCGCCATGAGCGGAGGCATGCGCCGCCGTCTCACCCTGGCCCGCGCCTTTGCCGTGCAGCCTGAAATCCTGCTGCTGGACGAGCCGTTCGCCTTTCTGGACGACCGCTGGCAGGAAAAAACAGCCCGGCTCGCCGAAAGCTGCCGCGCCTCGGGCTGCGCCGTACTGCTTGTAAGCCACCAGGAACGGCGCCTGGCCGACATGCAATGCCGCGTGGTCCATCTGAAGGAACGCCCGATAGCCCTTGGGGCGGAAAAAAACCACCCACGTGAAAAACAGGCCACACCAAATCTCAAACAAGCCGCGATCTGAACATCCCCGGGAATAAAAAGCCACCCGGCCCCCACCACCTGGGGAACGAAAAAAGCGTTGCTGCCAAGCCTGTCAGCCTGGCAGCAACGCCAACATCTAATTTTCAGCTCATCCCACGCGGGGGTCGGAAAAACAAAGCGCCAAGCTCGGGAAGCTGGCGGTTCCGAAGTGTATTCTCATATACACGAGGGGTCGCCAGCTCCGCAGCAACGCAGCTTTCAGGAATTTTTCACCCCAGCCGCGTCGGGTCAAAAAACCGGAGAGCAAGGCACGAGGAAGCTGACGGTTCCGAAGTGTATTCTCATATACACGAGGGTTCGCCAGCTCCGCAGTAACGCAGCTTTCAGGAATTTTTCACCCGACGGATCAGACGATGTCGGGCCGCACGGTAAACACCGGGCACTTGGCGCTCTTGACCACCTTTTCGGCCACCGAGCCGAAAAGAATGCGGTCTATGCCCTTGCGGCCATGGGTTCCCATGACCAGCAGGTCCACCTTTTCGTTTTCAATGGCCTTGAGAATCTCCTCGGCCGCATACCCTGTCACGACCTCGCCCTTGGCCTCGACGTCGGCAAAGTGTTCCTCAAGGAACTTCTCCATGCTGGAGTCTGCGCCGGAAACAATTTCCTTCACAAAGCTCTCGATGGAACTCGGAGGAACGTGAAACCCGACATACTGGGACAGGGACGGAGCAACGTACAGGCAGATGACTTCCGCTCCGAGGCTGTTCGCCAACGTGGCCGCGTATTCCGCCACGCTGGAACTCACTTCCGAAAAATCAACCGCAACCAGAATCTTCTTGATGGCAACCATTTGCACCTCCTATGTTTTCCACCCTTGCCCGGAATGGGAAAAAATCCAGTACAATTCGTCCTTTTTCCTTTCTTCCAAGCGGTTTTTCCGCAACCGGACTAAAGAAAATCGGATATCGTCCGAAATCAATCCCAGTCTTCCTTAATATATAGGGAAGCCGCACGACGTAGACAAGGGGTTTCTTCTGCCTTATCCTTAAAGTATGGTTGTTCGGGAGGAGCAGTTGCAAACGGCGGAAAATGTTTCCCATGCCCCTTGTAAAAAACCACGCTATTCCGGGCGATTATACATAACGAATTTTTGGCAGGATTTTTGCTTTATCTCAGGCAAAACAGAAGCCGGGAGAAGACCATGAAAATACAACCGGATAACATCCAGCCAACCATCGAGGAGCAACGGCGCAGAACCGAAGCCGCTCCACAGGGTTCTTCCTTCGAGGAGATACTGGCCCAGGAATCCGAAGCCACGCAGCAAGCGGCCAAGCCTGCGGCCCCGCCTCCGCTGTGGGGTATCAACCCCCTGCTTCAGGTACAGGCCCCCAAGGTGGCAACCCCCAATGCGGAGCATGCGGTTATGGACCAGATGGACAACCTGTTGAACGAATGGGAAAAGTATGCCGGGCAGCTGGAAGGCTCGGCAGGACATGCCGACCTGCGCCAGGCGTACGACTCGCTCCAGCGCATCGGCGACCAGGTCCAAACCATCAAGTCGGGGCTGGAATCCATGTCCGAAGAGAAGCCGGGGTTGCAGGCCATGGTGGATGAACTGGAGATCATGACCGTGACCGAAACCATCAAGTTCAACCGGGGTGACTACCTGTAGACCGCGTTCCCGACGCAAAAAATTCTGCCATGACCGTGTATTTGGGACCGCCCGGTCCCAATTCGTTGCGCCACAACGCGAACCGGTCCACTGGAATTTCCGGCCATTGCACATTTTCAAGGTCTCTGGCGATATTTTCCCAGAGGCCTTTTGCTTTGGGGCCGCTGCCTGCGGACACCTCTCCCCTGCGCATGCCGCGGCCCATGCGGCCCACGCTCAGGTGCGGCACGAACGGCTTGTCCGGCCCCGCCCAGCCGCCCTCCTGCAGGGCGGCGTTGATGTGCCGCGCCAACTGACCACACGCCTGCGCCCCCTGGATCAACCCCGCCCAAAGCACGGAGGGTCGGTGAATGTTCGGGAAAAAACCGCCCCCTCCCGCCTGCAGGCAGAACCTTTCAAAACAAACCTCCCCCAGCAAGATTTGCAGGGACGCCACCCGGTCCGCAGGCGTATCTCCCAAAAAACGGAGCGTCAGATGACAGTTTTCCGGACGCCCCCAACGAAACGTTTCCGGCAGCCTGTCCGCCAGCAACGGCCGCATGCGTTCAGCCACTTCCCGATAGGATTCGGGCAGGGGAATTCCGATAAACAGACGATACGTCGCCTCAGTCGTATTCATGCATCCTCCAAAGCCACGCGCGCAATCCGGTGGCCGATTCAGGCCGATTCAGGCCGATTCAGGCCGATTCAGGCCGAATTGAAGCCGGAATGGAGCGGAAGCATGTCCGCCCTCCGACATGCCCGGCCCCGACGCCAACAACCCGACAGGACATGGTACGAACACTTTGGACCGATTGCAAAAGCACCTGTTCCTGTTTTTTCCCGCCGTGCATGATCGCCTCCGGCAAAAAAAACCACATCATGTTGACGCCTGGCAGGGGAGACCATACAAAATGCAAGGGGAATCGCATCCTTGATGCACAGGGTCGGTGGAGCACCATTGCCATCGGCACGTGCCGAAATTCTACCGATCAGGAGACATGCGCACCATGAGCCTTTCCATTGCCGACAAGTTGCTGCAGCGGCAACACGAATTCCTTACCTACCTGGGACAGGAATACACGTCCTTTTCCCCATCCAGACCGAGCACGGGCCTTTCCTCCGCAGAGGCGCATCACAGGATCAAAAACAACCTGCAAATGATCTCCAGCCTCATCCATCTGCAAGCCCGCCAGGCCACCCATCCCGAGGCCAAGGAAGGGCTGATCCTGGCGCTGGCCCGGCTGGAGACCTTCACCCGGCTGCACGACACCCTGAGCCGCAACGAACACGATACAATGATCGACCTGGGCGCATACTTCAACGAACTGGCCGACGCCCTGCGTTCCATCATGGACTGGCATCAGACGGATTCCGATGCGGATGCGGAAGAAGGCAACACCCCAGGCATCCGCCTGTACGTGGATGTTCCGGAGATAACCATCCCCTCCTCCCTTGCCGTGGACATGGGCATGGCACTCAACGAATTGGTCACCAATGCCTTCAAACACGCTTTCCCGAAAAAAACCGGAGAAATCCGCATCCGCTGCCAAGAAAATGAAAACTTTCTGGATCTGTACGTCAATGACGACGGCCAGGGACTTTCAAATACCGCTCCAATGCCGGAAACCTTCCGAGGAGAGTCCTGTAACACATCAAATTCACTGGGGATGTCGATAGTACAAGGCATATCGGCCAAACACGAGGGCACCTTCACCCTGTCCCCAATGGCCCGTGGAACACAAGCCCATATACGGTTTCCCCGCCGCGACGCACACCATTCTTCATGACAATTTGATTTTTTTTGCACGACATCCCCCTTGTGGTGCTTGTCTCCTGCTCGGTTCTCGGCTATGCAGGCGGCTTATAGCCTCATTATGGATTGTTCAAAGGAGCGACTTTCATGCCGGAAAACCAAGACAACAACGGCACCCCCGCGGAAAATGAAAACTTTGCCGAGCTCTTCGAATCGTACGAAGCAGGCATGAGTGACAACATCAAGGTCGGCGACCGCATCTCGGGCCGGGTCATTTCCGTGGACGGTTCCAACGTCTACGTGGAAACCGGCAGCAAGGTGGACGGCGTAGCCGAACTGGAAGAATTCCTCGACGAGGAAGGCAAGCCCGCCGTGGCTGAAGGCGATACAGTCGAACTGTATGTGGTTGCCACCTCGGCCAGCGAAATCAAACTCTCCAAGGCGCTTTCAGGCGAAGGCGGCATGGAAATCCTTCGGGAGGCCTTTGAAAACAAGGTTCCAGTCGAAGGCAAGGTCGCCGGAATCTGCAAGGGCGGTTACAACATCGAAATGGCCAAGAAACGGGTATTCTGTCCCATCAGCCAAATCGACAACCGCTTTGTGGAAGACGCCGAAGCCTATGTGGGAGCCACCCACAAATTCCAGATCATCAAATTTGAAAACAACGGGCGCAACATTGTTGTCTCGCGGCGCGAACTGCTCATGCGTGAGCAGGAAGAAGCCGCGGCCTCGTTTGTGGACAGCGTGTCCGAAGGAGCTGTCGTCGAAGGCAGCGTGAGCCGTCTGGCCCCGTTCGGCGCGTTTGTCGAACTGGTTCCCGGCGTGGAAGGCATGGTCCATGTGTCGGAACTCGGCTGGGGCCGGGTGGACGACCCGGCCGACGTGCTCAAGCCTGGTGAATCCGTACGGGTCAAAATCCTGGAAATAAAACAGGACGGTAAAGGCAAGCTTCGCATCGCCCTGTCCATAAAACAGGCCATGACAGACCCCTGGGACGACCTTCCCGAGTCCATCAAGCCCGGCGAGCACGTCAAGGGAACCGTAACCCGCATCGCCCCGTTCGGCGCATTCGTGGAGATCGTTCCCGGCATCGAAGGACTCGTCCACCTCTCGGAGATGAGCTACAGCAAACGCGTGATGAAGGCCGAGGAAATCGTTTCCCCAGGCGACGAAGTCATGGTCTCCATAAAAGACGTGGATACGGAAAAACGCCGCATATCCCTGAGCATCAAGGAAACCGAAGGCGATCCCTGGAACGACGTTGCCGAGCAGTTTGCCGTGGGACAGGTTGTGGAAGGCACGGTGGAAAAACGGGAACAATTCGGCATCTTCATCACCCTGGCCCCCGGAGTTACCGGCCTGCTGCCCAAGTCGCGCTACGCACGGGCAAAAAACGCCGCCGACTTTGAAAAAATCGCCCCCGGCGCAGCCATCAAGGTCGTGGTCACGGAAATCCGTCCGTCCGAACGCAAGGTTACCCTCGGCCTTGAAGGACAGGAAAACGAAGGCCAGAGCCAGAGCCAGAACCAAAACCAGGACTGGAAACGCTACAAGCCCACGGAATCCAAACCCATGGGACTTTTGGGCGAAAAACTCCAGCAGGCCATGAAAGCCAAGAAAAAATAAGCCGCCTGCCAAAAAGTTGGTACAAAGTATGAAAAAGCCCGGCCGCACTTGCGACCGGGCTTTTTCGCGCACTCACAACATCACAGGCTGTTCAAAAATACGGGAGAACAAGACGCAAGAACAAGGCAAGGCCGTCGCGTATTTCCTGATACGCAAGGGTTTGAATTGTTCGCGGCAACGCAGCTATCACGGCTTTTTCATCCAGTCACCACAGGCTGTTCAAAAAGCAGGGAGAGCAAGGCGCAAGAACAAGGCAAGACCGCCGCGTATTTCCTGATACGCAAGGGTTTGAATTGTTCGCGGCAACGCAGCTATCACGGCTTTTTCATCCAGTCACCACAGGCTGTTCAAAAAGCAGGGAGAGCAAGGCGCAAGAACAAGGCAAGGCCGTCGCGTATTTCCTGATACGCAAGGGTTTGAATTGTTCGCGGCAACGCAGCTATCACGGCTTTTTCATCCAGTCACCACAGGCTGTTCAAAAAGCAGGGAGAGCAAGGCGCAAGAACAAGGCAAGACCGCCGCGTATTTCCTGATACGCAAGGGTTTGAATTGTTCGCGGCAACGCAGCTATCACGGCTTTTTCATCCAGTCACCACAGGCTGTTCAAAAAGCAGGGAGAGCAAGGCGCAAGAACAAGGCAAGACCGCCGCGTATTTCCTGATACGCAAGGGTTTGAATTGTTCGCGGCAACGCAGCTATCACGGCTTTTTCAACAGCCTGGCACTATTTGCCTATCCACAAGGCAGTCCCCTCCACCAACCGCAACAGCCTGATGGAGAGCGAACTGGGGAAAAAACCTTCCATGCGGGCGGGTGCATTGCCCCGCTTTCCCAGGGCGATCACGGCATATTTCCCCATCTTCTTCTCGGTCAGCACCGCCTTGGGTACGTTGTCGGAGCGGACCACCTTGAACTCGATGCGGTCCTCGGACATGCCGTTTTCCAGGAGAACTTCCTCGACGCGGTTGAAAACGGCGTCCACCTTTTCCCCGAATTGAAACCTTTTTTCCGCCACATGAAACACCGTTATCTTATGCCTGGCCTGATCGCTGAGCATGAATCCCACGTGGTCGGCCATGCGCACGGACGCGTCGGAACCGTCCACGCACAAAAGCACGTTGCGGCGCGGAATCTGCGGCGACCTGCGGCAAATCCACAGGGGAAAATCAATCGCCTTCCACAGCATCTCGTGAGCCACGCTGTTCTCGAACAGTCCCTCGAACCACGAATAGGCGCGACGCCCCAAAACCACGGCGTCGTACATTCCGCTCTGGGCCTCGTCGATGATTTCCCGCACAACGCCCTTGCGCGAAGCCACCACCTTGGTCTCCACCATGCCCGGAACACATCCGGCAATGTCCACCAGCCACTGTTTGGCCTTGTTCAGGGTCAGCATGCCCTGGGAACTCTTGATGCCGGATATCTCGTCCGCCACCTGCGAGGGCGGCATCATTTCCTGGTTGTCCAGGTCCCAATGCAATGCGCGCGGCGCCACATAAAGCAGGGTGAGGCGCATGTCGCGGAAGTCTTCGATCATGCCGCGAACAAACCGCAGGGTGTACGAAGCCGACGTGCCGTCCGCCACCGCCAAAAGAAGATGCTTTTCCATCTGACCGCCTCTGTGTGAACGTTGCCGTGGTTTTTCCGAAATCCACTTCCCGCGTGGCGTTCCCTTAATCCAATGCGTTCCATGACTGCATTTGCAGGACATCGTTCTACGTAAAAACGATATTTTCCGTTCGGTCGCGGCACAGCCAACGCCCGTGCGCAAAACACAGGACGAGTTTTTAAAACACGTCACTATGGAATTTTCGCAGTAAAACGTTTCATGGGGAAAAAGGCAAGAAGGGAGTGCAAAGAGCACCCCGGAGGAAAGGCCTATTTGCGGTAGGTGTAGGGATTGTCGCCGGTCCAACGCTGAAAGGCGTGGGTGAAGGCGCTGGGACTCGCATATCCCAGAAGAAAGGCCACCTCGGTTATGGGCAGCCGGGTTTCGCGCAGGTATTCCATGGCCATGCGCATGCGGGTATTCCCAACGATGTCCCGGAAGGAAAGATTGTATTCCTCAAGCCGCCTGCGCAAGGTGCGCTGGGACATCCCCAGCAGCCGCGATATGGTACGCATGTCCGGCGTTCCCCCGCGCAGCATGTTGGACACATGGTATTCCACGATGCCGGGCAGATCGTTGTCCTTGGGCAGTTCGGTGAGAATGCGGCCCATGTAGTCTTCCAGAATGAGCAGCAAGCCCTGGTCCGCCCCCAGAACCGGACGCAAAAGGTTGTCGTGGCGGTAGAGCAGCGCATTGGCCGACTGGTCGAAAAGCACGGGGCAGCGGAACAGGCGATGATGCGCCGTGCTCGATTCCGGTTCGGCGTGCTCGAACCAGACCTGACGGGGGTACACCGGGGTGTCCGCCAGCGTGTTCACAAAGGCGAAACAACTGGCGATGCTCATTTCCGCATCCTGCCGGCGGCTTGGAATATCCGAGGCCGTGATGCCGTACCCGAGCATGATGTGCTCGACTTCCGTCTTCAGGAAAATATGGGCGCCCTGCTGATGGAAATTGTAAAACCGTTCCAGCCTGCGCAACGCCGCCACCAGCGTGGTCGAATTGCGCATGATGTATCCCAGCAGGCCGAGCTGCTCCAGGGTGCTCCGCGCTCCGAGCTGCAGACCGAGAGCGTCGTTTCCCGTGGCCTCGACCACGTAGTTGAGCAGTTCGATGAACTGGGAAAGGGGAATTTCCCGGTTTCTGTCCTCCACCATCTGCGGAGACAGATTCAATTTGCGGAAGATGTCTTCGGCGAGATCCTTGGACAGCAGGCGGCTCAGGCCCGTGGCCGCCGCCCCCCGGATCATGGGGAACGTGCGCATGCCCGAATGGTTGAAATGGGTCGATGCCCTGGCTGCCGCAATGCCTGTAACCATAAGCCACCTCGGAGAATACATGGTCTGCGCAATCAGAGCATCATACGCACGGATTGGCAAGAG
Organism: Desulfovibrionaceae bacterium; assembly: GCA_963665185.2. GTDB lineage: Bacteria > Desulfobacterota > Desulfovibrionia > Desulfovibrionales > Desulfovibrionaceae. The sequence continues at coordinate 89,545 of CAXXPO010000027.1, forward strand.
GGTATGGGGGAATCGAACGCATTGCCGGTTTGTTTTTCGAGGTTTGTTTATCCCGGAGCGACCGCGCTCCGGGTGGAACGCGGTCGCCAGGTGGGATGGGAAGGCGGGATGAGGGACATGGGAAGGAAGAGATTATGCCACAGGGTACCAGACAGGTTCGGCCTCTCCGGAAACTATCTGCGTGCCCGCCTCGCCCGCCACGATACGCTCCAAATCGCACAAGGAACCTATGGCCGCCCTGTTGCCTGTCGCCTGAACAAACTCGCAGGCCGATTCGATCTTCGGCCCCATGGAGCCAGCCGCAAACCCGTAGGAAATAAGATCCTCCGGGGATATGCGTTGCAACACGCGGGCCTGGGGTGTTCCCCAGTCCGTGTACACGCCGCAGACATCGGTAAGCATAACAAAGACGTCCGCCCGAAGCTTGCTGGCCAGCAACGCGCTGAGCCGGTCCTTGTCTATGACCGCTTCCACGCCGCGCAACTTGCCTTCGGGCGTATACATGGTGGGAATGCCTCCCCCGCCAGCGCAGATGACGATGATTCCATGCTCCAAAAGAATCTTGATGGTCTCGAGTTCGAAAATGCGCTTGGGAAGCGGCGAGGGGACCACCCGTCGCCAGTATTCACCATCCGGTTTGACGGTCCAGCCATTGGTTGCGGCAAGTTGTTTGGCCGTGGCCTCGTCGTACACCGGGCCAATAAACTTTTGCGGATCGTTAAAGGCCTTGTCCTGCGGGTCCACCTGCACCTGTGTGAGCAGGGTGGCAAACCCCCGGTCCGGAAGGCAGTTTCCCATTTCCTGTTCAATGAGATAGCCGATCATGCCTTCCGTCTGCGCGCCCAACACGTCCAGGGGCCAATCCCCCGGAGCCTCGCCCATGGCTCCGGCCTGCAAGGCCAGAAGCCCGACCTGCGGGCCATTGCCGTGGCTGACGATCAACTCGTGCGAAGCCGCAATAGTGGCCAGCGCCGAAGCCGCAATGCGGACATTGGCCCGCTGCGTCTCCGTGTTCATGGCCTGGCCCCGCTGCAACAGGGCGTTGCCGCCCAAAGCTACGATAACTCGCATCCGTGGCACTCCTTAGCGGGCCTGTGCCTGCGGAACCTGTTGGGTGATGCAGTGGATGTTTCCGCCGCCCAGAAGAATTTCCCTGGCCGGAACGCCGACCACCGTACGCTCGGGGAAAAGCTCCCGAAGTTTGGCCTGGGCCTGGGCATCCCATTTTTCATCGAGCAACGGGCACACGATGTGCGAAGTGCCTATGTAGAAGTTCACATACGATCCGGCCAGACGGTCCCCTGCCAGACGGGCAATGTACCGTCCACGGCATCCACCCCTCTGGACTCGTCCTCGGTGATGTAAATCGGACCGGGCTGGTGGATGGTATGCACTTCCAGCTTGCGTCCCCTGGCGTCCACGGAGTTTTCCAGAATTTCCCTGGCCGCCTTGGAGATGGCGTACTGCGGATCGTTCACATCGTCAGTCCAGGTCAGCAGCACCACGCCGGGGCGGACAAAGCAGCAGATGTTGTCCACGTGGCCGTTTGTTTCGTCGTTGTACACGCCCTGCCCCAGCCAGATGATGCGATCCACGTTCAGGTAGTCCCGCAGCACCTGTTCTATTTCCCCCCGGCTCAGGTCGGGGTTGCGGTTGGGGTTGAGCAGGCATTCTTCAGTCACGAGCAGGGTTCCCTCCCCGTCGCAATGGATGGAACCGCCTTCCAGCACGATGGGCGCCTTGTAACGTCCGGCACGCTCGAATTCGAGCACCTTGCCCGCCACCTGATCGTCCAGATCCCAGGGAAAATACAGGCCGCTGTGCAGACCGCCCCAGGCATTGAAATCCCAATCGATCCCCCGGCGACGTCCTTTGCCGTCAATGACGAACGTCGGGCCGCAGTCGCGGATCCAGGCATCGTTCGTGGCCATTTCCACCACCTGGATTTCAGGGGACAGCATGTGCCGCGCATTCTGGTACTGGGCCGTGGAAACCGCCACGCGCACGGATTCGCTTCGGGCTATGGCCGCAGCCACCGAGGCAAAACTCTCCTGGGCGGGTTTCGCCCCCCATCGCCAGTTGTCGGGCCGCTCGGGCCAGATGAGCCAGCAGGCGTCGTGCGGTTCGAATTCACCAGGCATACGGAAACCGTCTTCGCGGGGAGTCGTAGTATATGTCGTTGTCATGATATTTTCTCCGTTGCTTTGTTCCATTCTTGTACGTGCGTTTCTGCCCTTTGCTTCAGACGGCTACGCGGTGATCTTCTGGGATGCCGCCCGATTGACGATGATCTCGCCTACGGCAACGGTCAGGCCTATGCCCAGCAGGACAGGCAGCGAATACCCCCAGTCCACCGTACCGAGAGGAAGATCGGGAAAGATGAACAGAAGTATCGCCTGAATCACGAACAGGCTGGGGATGACCGTACACCACAACGCAAAGGCTTTCCCGCCGGGGACCCTGTAGGGACGGAGCGCATTCGGCTCGGACCGGCGCAGGCGAAGAAACGCGGGAAACATGAACAGATAGGGAAACAGGAAGATGACGGACGAAAAGGCGAACAGCGTCCAGAACAATTCGTCATTGCCCGCGGCGAAAAAGCCGTAGCAGATCATGACCGCCGTCGAGACAAGACCTGTGATGATATTGGCGCCCAAAGGTGCGCCATTGGAATTCGTCTTGGCAAACAGGGCAGGAAGTTCGCCGTCGGCAGCCGCTTCCGCGGCCGCACGGTTGGCCCCCATGCACCACGTCACCATGTTGGTGATAAAGGTGAACAACGCCAGTATACCGATAATGGACACCAGGCTGGACGATTCGCCGAAGATGACCTTGAGCGTGTCGACTATTCCGTCCACCAGCCCGATATTCTCCACGGGCAGGGCGACGAGAATGCCGATGGTTCCCATGATATAGAAGAACGTCACGGTTCCGGCCGCGGCGAAGATGGAACGGGGGGTATCCCGCTTGGGGTCGCGGATTTCGGCACCCATGCAGGCCACCAATTCAAATCCCATGAGGTTGAAGACGATGGCGGGCAGGAACGACAGTCCCGAATCCAGGGAAGGAATCAGCGAGGACAGGGTGATGTGGTTGGCCACACCCTTTGAACTCGCCAGAAAGAACCCGCCGCCCCCGAGTACGAGGATGATGACGACTTTGGCGACGGCTCCGAGGTTGGGAATCAGTTTTCCCACGTCCACGGAAATGTTGCAGAACCAGACCGTAATCCAGGTCAGGGCTATCCCGATACCTATCTGCGCCCACAGGCTCAGGTCCGGAGCGAACAGCCGGCTGAACATTCCGGCGAACATGATGTATACCGCGGGCATCCACAAGGCCACGTTGATCCAGTAGAACCAGGTGGTGCGCACGGCCCAGCGGTCTCCGAAGGCCCGCTTGACCCAGTCGTAGATGCCGCCTTCTCCGGGCCAGGCGGTTCCCAGCTCGGAAGCGATCATGCCGTACGGCACGACAAACAAGACGAACGTGATAAGCCACCAGGTGATGGAAGACGGACCAATGGACGCGGAGGCCGTAAGGGTGTCGATGACCAGGACGGCGCAGACGGAAAAGAGCGTCAGGTCGACAAAGCCCATGGATTTTTTTTCATTTTCGGAAGCCATACAAAGGATCCTCCGTATGGCGGAACCACAAAACCATCTGTGGCTCCGCACCGTTGTTGACAGCAGTTCTGGAAGTCGCGCGTCCCATCCAGGAAAAGAACAGCATCACGGGAGGCAGGACCGGCCAGAAGCACCATATTCCGCATCAGGGGCGGAGCAGCCCGGATTCCGACGGAATCCGGCAGGCGCCCGTTCCACACAACACAGAAAAGGCCATCGTGCTACTTCCTCCCCCATCCGCAGGCATTCATATGGGCAAGAGCCCGCCCTTCGTGCCACACCTTCAGGGCTTCCGAAGCCTTGCGCATTTCCGGCCAGACCAGCCAGGCCAAAAGCCCCACCTGGGTATGCATGCGGTTCTCCGCCTGATCGAAAATAATGGAACGGTCCGAATCCAGAGCCTCGTCCGTGGCTTCCACGCCGCGGGAGGCGGGCAGGCAGTGCATCAGCTTGCAATGGGCCGGTGCCTTGGAAAGAAGATCCATGGTGATCTGGTAGTTGGGCATGAAGGCCTTGCGGCGGTCGGGGATCTCGTCTTCCTGGCCGCACCACCACCACAGGTCGGTGTAGATGATGTCCGCGTTGCGCACGCTGTCTTCAATGTTGTCGGTAATGGTTATGCTCGCGTCGCCATGGGCATAGCGACGGGCGGTTTCGACCCATTCGGCCGGAGCCTGGTAGCGTTTGGGCGCCACATGGGTGAAATTCATGCCGAGCATGGTGGTGATGAACATGGTGGAGCTGCACACGTTGGTCGCATCGCTGATGAAGGTGACATTCGACCCTTCCAGGGTTTTGCCCTGGGGCAGATGCTCCCACATGGTGAAAACGTCGCAGACCGCCTGCGTGGGATGGTTGTAATCCGTAAGGCCGTTGAGAACGGGAACCGTGGCGTATTCCGCCAGACCGAGAATGGTTTCATGCTTCCAGCAGCGTGCCATGATGGCGTCGCACATTCTGGACAGAACGCGGGCGGTGTCGGCCAGAGATTCGCGCTCCCCGAGGTGGATTTCGCCGGGCTTGAGATACAGGGCATGGCCCCCGAGCTTTTCCATGGCTACTTCAAAGGAAACGCGGGTCCGGGTGGACGGCTCCTCGAAAATCATGCCAAGGGAGGCATTCTTCAGAAGTTGCGGCGTGCATCCGTTTTTGTCGGCCTCCTTGAGAATTCGAATCAATTCAAGTAAGCTGAGGATCTCCTCTCGGGAATGGTCATACTCATGGATCAGATTCTTGGGCATGAAAGCGCCTCCTGACAGGTTGTGGTTTCTGCCGCATCGGAGACGCTCGCCAAAGCACCGATGCGGCTTTTTTTCTACATGATCATTACAATCCTTTTCTTCGTAACAATTCTTGATATTTTCAGACAAATAATTGCTAATCTGGGCCATGAAAATATTCCGGCCGGAATAGCCGGTTTCAGCCTGAAAAAAAGTGGTCTTTTCCTCTCCCAGGCCATGCGAGGCGACACTCACAGCCATTCCCAGCGCACCGTGTCAACCACACCTCATAAAAACAAAACAATAAAAATCAGGATACTAGAATAAAACACCCCCTTCACTCCGGCCATTATTCAGATTTCAAGATATGCGGCAGCATCAAGCGGCAACTAATTTTATATTTCAGGACATAAATTTGTTTTTTAAGGCCACACTGTCCGGGCCAGACATAAACCACTCTCGGTCACCCTGTTTTATCAAATGAAACCAGCGTCCTAAAAACAGCACCCCGGCTGAACAATGCTGTTCAGCCGGGGTGCTTGTCTCGGCCTTTCCATTCAAAAATTGCGCCAGCCACTCTCGTACACGAAAAACGCGATTTTCCGATCGGTCAAAGCGTCATTGCCGGCCCTGGCCGAAACGCGAACATGCCGCCCCAGGCAGGACTCGGTCCGGCCGAGGCTGTTGGAAAGCGGCCCGGCAGCCACGCGCAATGCCCGTCGTACAGGGGGACTGGAATATGCAGCTAGCGGACTCCCTTCCCATTCAGAAATGCGCCAAGCTTTCTGTCCGTCCCCATGATATGGGCGTTGAGCCAATCGGCCAGAAATCTGAAAACATCTGAATGATCGGCCCTTTCATTCGTCGACAGGGCCTTGTCCGTCACCGCGGCCTTGATGATGAAGTCGTCGTGGGCCGCTTTGTGAAGATTTGTTTCGGGATAACCGAAATCGCGCATAAAACGCTCTTCCGTTGCGAAATGACTCCGCAGCGTACCCCCTCATCTCTTCCACAAGTTCCCCCAGCGCCTCCTCTTCCCTCATCTCCGCAATGGAATCATAGGCTGTGTTGATCATGCCGATGAGCCTCTTATGTTCTTCATCTATCCGGGAAACGCCGACAGAATATTCTTCTCTCCAAGTCAAGATAGGCATACAGACTCCAGTTGGTTGCTTGCCGCATCATTGAGAGGTGTGCTCCCGTCCCACGGCATGATCGGCATTCCCGAGCGTCGCCGAAACAACACGGAACAGCCCTCGTCACATCATGCGTTCCAGTCCAAAACCACCTTCCCCGATTTCCCCGACCTCATGATGTCGAATGCCTCGGCATAGTCGTCCACACCGAATTCGTGGGTTATCACCGGCGCGATGTCCATGCCGCTCTGCAACATGGCCGACATCTTGTACCAGGTCTCGAACATTTCCCGGCCATAAATGCCCTTGATGAACAACCCCTTGAACACGACCTTGTCCCAGTCTATGGCAGTCTGGTCCGGCAGGATGCCCAGCAGAGCGATCTTGCCGCCATAATTCATGACATGCAGCATGCCGTGAAACGCCGAAGGCACGCCCGACATTTCCAGCCCCACGTCAAAGCCCTCCACCATGCCCAGATCGGCCATGACCTTGTCCAGGCTGTCCTTGGCCACGTTCACGGCGCGGCTTGCGCCCATCCGCAGGGCAAGTTCCAGCCGGTAGTCGTTCACGTCCGTGACGACCACATGGCGCGCTCCCACATGCCGGCAGATTTTCGCCGCCATGATGCCGATGGGCCCCGCGCCCGTAATCAGCACGTCCTCGCCCACCAGATCAAATGACAAGGCCGTGTGCGTGGCATTGCCCAAGGGGTCCAGCACCGCGCCCGCCGCATCGGAAACAGCGTCCGGCAGCTTGAACACGTTGGATGCCGGAATGCTCAGATACTCGGCAAAACAGCCCGGACGGTTCACGCCCACGCCATACGTGTTGCGGCACAGATGCCGCTTGCCCGCACGGCAGTTGCGGCAATGGCCGCAGGTGACATGCCCTTCGCCGGAAACCCGGTCGCCCGGCTTCACAACCACGCACTTCCGATCCCACGGCCTCGACGACACCCGCGAACTCATGGCCCACGACCATGGGAACCGGAATGGTCCTCTGCGCCCAGGCGTCCCAATTGAAAATATGTACGTCCGTACCGCAGATCGCGGTCTTGTTGATTTTGATGAGCACGTCGTTGTGCCCTGCCTCGGGCACGGCAACGTCTTCCATCCAGATGCCCTGCTCTGCGCGACTCTTGACTAATGCTTTCATTGGTGAGGTCTTGGGTTGAAGGTTCTGGGATGCCGGGACTTCGGCGGCCGGGTCATAGCCTTGGGCTGAAAAAAAACAAAACGGAAAACATGAAATCAAGGACAACCAATCAAAATCCATTCTGAAGACTCTCTCCGCGGATTTTTCACCAGCCTTTACAGGGGCTGGTCAAAAAACGCGAGGGCAAGACGCGAGGAAGATGGCGGTTCCGAAGTGTATTCCTGCATACACGAGGGTTCGCCAACTCCGCAACAACGACTCTCTCCGCGGATTTTTCACCAGTCTTTACAGGGCTGGTCAAAAAACGCGAGGGCAAGGCGCGAGGAAGATGGCGGTTCCGAAGTGTATTCCGCATACACGAGGGTTCGCCAACTCCGCAGCAACGACGCCATTCGCGGATTTTTCACCAGTCTTTACAGGGCTGGTCAAAAAACGCGAGGGCAAGGCGCGAGGAAGATGGCGGTTCCGAAGTGTATTCCGCATACACGAGGGTTCGCCAACTCCGCAGCAACGACGCCATTCGCGGATTTTTCACCAGCCCCCCTAAACAACTCCCAGCCCTCTCCCCACTTCGATAAACGCATCCACGGCCTTGTCCACGTGTTCCAGGGTATGGCCTGCGGACATCTGGGTACGGATGCGGGCCTTGCCCTGCGGCACGACGGGAAAACAGAAACCGACCACGTAGATGCCGCGGTCGAGCATGGCTGCGGCCATTTTCTGGGCCAGCACCGCGTCACCGAGCATCACCGGGATGATGGGGTGTCCGCCGGGCACAAGGGTGAATCCCGCGTCCTGCATGCGGGTACGGAAGCGTTGGCTGTTGGCCTGAAGCTGCCGTCGCAGGGAATCGTCGTTTTCCGCCAGGTCGATGGCCTCCATGGAGGCGGCGGCAATGACCGGAGCCAGGGTGTTGGAAAAGAGATAGGGCCGGGAACGCTGGCGCAGCCATTCGATGATTTCCCCGCGTCCCGAGGTGTAACCGCCGGATGCGCCGCCCAAGGCCTTGCCCAGCGTGCCCGTGAGGATGTCCACCCGGCCCATGACCCCGCAGAATTCATGCGTGCCGCGTCCGTGGGCGCCAATGAAACCCGTGGCGTGGGAATCGTCCACCATGACGTAGGCTTTGTACTTGTCGGCCAAATCGCAGACAGCCTTGAGGTTGGCAATGATGCCGTCCATGGAAAAGACGCCGTCCGTGACGATGAGCTTGAAACGACAGTCCGCGGCCTGCTTGAGCTGCTCTTCCAGATCGGCCATGTCGTTGTTGGCGTAGCGGAAACGTCTGGCCTTGCACAGCCGGACGCCGTCGATGATGGAGGCATGGTTGAGCTGGTCGCTGATGACGGCGTCTTCGGGACCGAGCAGGGTTTCGAACAGGCCTCCGTTGGCATCGAAACAGGAGCCGTACAGGATGGTGTCTTCGGTTCCGAGAAATTCGGTTATACGCTGTTCGAGCTTTTTATGGATGCTCTGCGTTCCGCAGATGAAACGCACGGAAGACATGCCGAAGCCGTAGCGGTCCAATGCCTCGTGTGCAGCCTGCACCAGGCGGGGGTGGTTGGACAGCCCCAGATAGTTGTTGGCGCAGAAGTTGACGACCTCCCCGTCCGTCTTCCAGGCGGATGACGGCCTCCTGCGGGGAGTCGATGATCCGTTCTTCCTTATACAGTCCCGAGTTCCGCAATTCCAGGCTTTGCGCACTCAGATGCATTTGCAATGTACCGGCCATGGGACACACTCCTTTGCTCTGGGCTGACATTTCCAGGCGAAAAGAAACCACAAATTTTTCCTTGTCAAGAGAAAGAAGTGGCAACTCTTGCGGAATACGCAAACATACGCCATACAACAGTTGAGTGCCGAAAATTGAGATTTTGTCATGGAGGAAGCTTGTGGACGAAAAACCTTATGTTCTTGACGCTCTGGATATCCGCATCATCAAGGAATTGCAGGACAATGGCAGGGAGTCTTTTACGAATATCGCAAGACGGCTCGGCGTTTCCGATGGCACCGTACGCTACCGCACCGAGCGCATGATGCGTTCCGGGTATCTCCAGGTTTCAGCCTCGGTCGACCCCCTGTATCACGAAGATACCCTGACCGCCCTGGTCGGGCTGAACCTGGACCATCCGGCCGACCGGGCCATCATGGAACGCATTGCCCAGATTCCCGGTGTGCAGTCGGTCATCAACGTGACCGGCCGTTTCGATCTGGTGGTCGAGGTCTACACGACATCGCGCAAGGCATTGCGTCGTTTTTTGGTGGATGAGCTGTCTGAAATCGGCGGCGTCACCTCCACGGAGTCCTTTGTGGTCATGGAAGCCGTGGGCAAACGGGTCGTCCTCAAGGAGGAACTCCCGGCCCATTGATTTTTTTTTCCGATACGACCCCAGGCCCGTCCTGCTTCCAAAGCTGGCGCCACATCAAGGCGCCAGCTTTTTTTTTGGGATGCCCAGTCTCTACAGCATTGACAAATTTGCCAAGTAGATGAAAAGTCAGACCGGAATGAGTGTGTTAATTTAACATATTTAGTCAATCAGCACTGCACCACTGTGAGGGGCTCATGTTTTCAAATCTTGGAATGAAACCACGTATAGCGTTTTCTGCTGACCGCCCTGCTTGCGATCAGCAGCCTGTGCATCACACTTGCCCTGTTCACCATCAGTTCAAGGGGCATGGACGCTCTGGGACAAAAAGGTTCGGCCGGACTAAGGCAGCGGGCAATGGATCAGTTGGCCAGCGTCCGAAGCCTCAAGGCCGCCCAGATCGAAGATTTGTTCAACACGATGCACAGCCAGGTGCTGACCATGGCGCATGACCGAACGGTCATAGACGCCTGCCTGGCATTCAAGTTCGACGTGGACATGGTCCGGCACGAAACGGAAAAAAGCCTGGATGACGTTTCCCAGGCACGTGCAGGCCTGCGCGACACCGTTTCCGGGCCGGAATTTCTGGGCAACGGGCAGTTCCGGCATTACACGCCCATCGCTCCCGGCTACACGCCGGCAAACGCGGATACCTATGTTCCCCAGGACAACAATGCCGTGCTGCTGCAACAGGCGTTTCTGGGAACCTCCAAAGCCGATGCCGCCCGGAATCTGGAATGCGGATACAACGACAACCACAAACTGTACCACCCCGTACTCCGGGACTTCATCGACCAGTTCGGCTACCGCGACATGTTCATTGTCACCCCGGACAAGGGGCGGGTGCTGTACACCGTGCGCAAGGACCGGGAATTTCTTACCGATCTGTTTGGCGGACCGTTTGCGGCATCCGGACTGCGCCGCTGCATCGAGCAGGCCGTACAGGCCGGACGCGCCAAGGATTCCAGGGCCGTTTTCGTGAGCGATTTCAGCCCGTACGAACCAGCGTTCAACGCGCCCGTGGCATTCATGGCCGCACCCATATTCGACGCAGGGCAGCTGGTCGGCGCCCTGGCTCTGGCCGTTTCGCAGAAGGAGATCAACCGGATCATGCTATCCAACCGTCAATGGGAAACCATGGGGTTGGGCAGGACCGGGCAGACCTACCTGGTGGGACCGGACATGAAGATGCGATCCCAGTCCCGCTTCAACTCCGGGCAGGTCGACGTGCTGAACAAGGAAATCGCCACGGATGCGGCACACAAGGCGTTGGCCGGAGAAACCGGGTCCGCGGTCATCATGGGACCAGAGGGCAAGCAGGTTCTGGCCTCATGGCAACCGCTGTCCCTGCCGGGGCTTACATACGGACTTGTGGCCGAAATCGACGAATCCGAAGCCATGGCCGCCAGCCTCCAGGTGGAGGAGCAAACCGCCCGAACCGCAACAGTCATGCTCTGGGCAGCCGGAATCACGGTCCTGCTGGCCCTGGCCCTCGGCACGGGAAGTGCATTTCTTCTGGCGGGCATGGTCACCCGTCCTTTGGAACGGCTGCAGGCATATGCCAAACAGGTTGCGGTTGGAGAGTACAACGCGCCGATTTCCGGGAATTTCCCCGGAGAATACGGAAGCCTCAAGGCGTCCATCCAGACCATGGTGGCGGAACTCAAGCTCAAGCTGGGCATTTCCGCAGGCATCATGGAAAGCATCTCCGCCACGTTCCCCTGCCTGACCGTGGACAAGGACTGCCGCATATCCTTTGTAAACGACAAAATGGTCGCCATAGCCGGCCATTCCCACGCGCCCGAGAACTATCTCGGCCTCACCCCCCGGTGAATTCTTTTTCAAGGACGCCAGCCGGGACACGCGGACGGAGCGGTCATTGCGGGACAGGGTCGGCATTACGGAAGAAGGCTCCTTTCACGACATCCAGGGAAAGGAACGCATCGTCAACGTCAACTCCAATCCGATCTTCGACCTGGACGGCGAGCTTGCAGGCGCATTCACCCTTTACTTCGAGTTGACCACCATCCGCAGGCAGGAAGCGGAAATCAAAGCGAAAAACAACAAGATAGAGGATGTGGCCAGAGAGTCCACACGAATCGCCCAGGATGTGAACAGCCTCTCCAAAAGCTTGTCCTCCCAGGTGGAACTGGCGGGCAACGGCGCGGAAGTGCAACGCCACCGCACGGGAGAGACCGCGCTGGCCATGGACCAGATGCGGGCCACGGTGACCGAGGTGGCCAGCAATGCCTCGGATGCGGCTTCCAATGCGGACAAGGCCCGGCATGAGGCCACGGAAGGAAAAAACTCGGTGGAAAAGGTCATCACCGCCATAGGCGATGTGCACAGGCAGTCCGCGGGACTGAAGGACACCATGGACGCCCTTGGCGCCAAGGCCCAGGACATCGGGAAGGTCATGACCGTCATCAGCGACATTGCCGACCAGACCAACCTCCTGGCCCTGAACGCGGCCATTGAAGCGGCCCGCGCAGGCGACGCCGGAAGAGGTTTCGCCGTGGTGGCCGACGAGGTGCGCAAACTGGCGGAAAAAACCATGACCGCCACCAGGGAGGTGGCCGAAGCCATCGGCAGCATCCAGACAGGCACGGCCCAAAGCGTGGCCGATGCCCAGCAGTCAATGGACGCGGTGGACCGCAGCGCCCGGCTCGCCGAGGACTCGGGCCAGGCCCTGGAACGCATTGTGCGCATTGTGGAATCCACCAGCGGACAGGTCTCGGCCATTGCCGCGGCCAGTGAAGAGCAGGCTTCGGCCACGGAAGAGGTGGGCCGCATCATGGAAGACATCAGCAACGTGTCCAGCGACACGGCCGAGGCCATGCGCCAGGCGCGCGAGGAAATAGGCGAATTATCCAGCAAGGCTGGGCAGTTGGAGTCTCTTATACGGAAGATGCAGGCCTGACGGTCCCGGCAGGCAGAAACCTGGGAATCGGATTGAAAGACCGCCCCTTCCGTCGATCCGCCGGGAGGGGCGGTTCCAATGCAACCATTGCCCGGCCCGGGGCACGCTGGAAAACCGCGTGAACAGGGGCGGCTTCCTCCAGGGCAAAGAAGGTGTTTTTGCGGCGCGGATACGAGTCGGCCATCCCTCCCGCTGCAAAAAACCTCTTCCTCCTTCTTCAGCACAAAACGGATGCGAAACCACCCCGGCCCCTACTTCACATATCCCCAATCCTGCAGCCGGGTATAGGCGTACCGGGCCGCATCGCCCTGGTTGTTCATACGCAGGTAGCGGGCGAACTCCTTGGCCGACCTTTCCTTCTGGCCCATGCCTTCCAGGGAGAGTCCCTTGAGAAACGCGGTGGACGGATTGCCGGGCAGCAGCTTGTCGTAGGCGGAAAACTGGGCATAGGCCCCTTCCCATTGATTGTCGGCTATCTTGGCGATGCCGCTGAGGTTGTGCCCCTGCGCTTCCTGCGGGTAGACCCGCGTGGCCTTGGCGGCATAGCGTTCGGCCTCCCTGGTCTTGTCCTGGGCCAGCATGCACTTGCTCATCTTGACCAGGGCGGCGTAATCGTCGGGAGCTTTCCGCAATGCCAGGGAATACTGTTCCTCAGCCTCCTTGTAATTTTTCGCCTGCATGAGCTCGTCACCGTTCTGCATGGCCTTGATGGCCGGCTTGATGCGCCGCAGCCCGGCGGTGTGGTCCATGTAGCGTTCTCGGTACACGGGATTTTTCGCATCGGCCTTGTAGCGGACCTCCGCGCTGTCGCGCGCGGTTTCGTAGCGTTCGCTGGACATGGGATGGGTGGCGAACATGACCTGGACGGTGGATGGTTCGCTTTTGGACTGGGAGCGCAGAATGTCCATGAGGCCGACCATGCCTTGCGGATTGTATTTGGCCCGGTGCATGTACTGCATGCCCAGATCGTCGGCCTGGCGCTCGTCGTCGCGGCTGTATTTTGCCAGCAGCAGTCCGGTTCCCAAGCCTCCTATGCCCCCGATAAGCGGCGTGTACTCGCCATACCCGGCAATGCCCGCCCCCACGCCCGCCCCTGCCACTGCCACCGAGGCGATGATGCCCTTGGTCATGCGCGATGCCGTGTGCCGCGCGTTGACATGGCCTATTTCGTGGCCCAGCAATCCGGCCAGTTCGGCTTCGTTGTCCAGCTCCAACATGATGCCGCGGGTCACGGCGATGCTTCCTCCGGGAAAGGCGTAGGCATTGATGTACGTGGCGTTCACGGCGCGAAACGAATAGGGCATGTCCGGCCGATGGCTCAGAGAGGCCAATTTCCCTCCCGTATCGGCCACGTATCTGTTCAGGCCGTTGTCCTGGACCGCGCCGAGATCGTTGGAAAACTGATGCGGCGATTGCTGTCGGTCCACTTCGATTTCCTCGTCCCGGCTCATGAGCATGAGCTGGCTCTGGCCGGTCACGGGATTCACGGCACACCCGGTCACAAGGGGACCGGCCATCGCGGCCACGCCCGCCAGCCGGATGAAATCCCGGCGGGTCATGCCTTCGGACGCCGGAACAGGCAGGGCGGACGGATATATTGTTTTTTTCATGGCAATCTCCTCTGCTGATCTGACACGACCATACCTTATATGTGCATGCCGGTTCAACAGAACCTTTCCCCCTGATCCGGGCGCTCCGCGCAGACCGCAAAAAAACCTTGATAGTCAAACTATACAGGTATAATTCAATTTGAAAATCAAACAAAAGAGGTCTTTACCATGGACGCATCCCTATTTCTCGTCGCCCTGCAATCCAGCCTTCTCCTGGGGCTGATCCACGGAATCAATCCCTGCGGCCACTCCTGGCTTGTCCTGGCCCCCTTTGTGGTCGATGGCCGCGACGGCCGCCGCGCCGCGCTTCTGACCGCATCCTTTCTGGGAGGAACCACCCTGGCGTGTCTGGCGCTCGGCATGACCCTGGGGTCGCTCTCCTCCTTCATCCCGCCCGAAACGGCCGGAATCATGGATACGATATTGTTCGGAATTCTCGCAATTCTGGGAGCCATCCTGCTGGTCAAACCCGAAGTGCTGCACAGTCACAACCATGATCATGGGCATGACCACGACGATCACGATCATGATCACGACGACCATAGCCACGCCCATGACCATACGCATTGTCAACCTCACGGCCATTGCACCGCCGGCTCCGCCGCCCCAACCCTGCGGTCCAGGATGATCGGAGCCGGGGCCGCCGGGCTGTTCGGGCTCGGCTTCATCAACATGATCGTGCCCTGCCCCACTGCGGCCATCATGTACACCTACGCCATCAATTCCGGGGACTGGCTCAAGGGGACCAGCGTGTTCCTGGCCTATGCCCTGGCGACTTCCGTCAGCGTGGGCGGTGTGATATTCTGCATCCATCGCGCCTCGGCCATGGCCCGGAAACTGGAAAAACCGTGGATCGAAAGCGCCATCATGCGCGGCGCGGGCGTACTCACCCTGGCCTTTGCCACCTGGGGGTTCATCCATGGAGAATGACGCGAAGACCCTGCATCTTTTGTCCGACCAACTGGTGGAATTCTTCGAAAAATTCTCCAGCTGGGAACACGGCGTGGTGCGAGGCGAAGAACTGACCCTGGCCCAGATGCATACCGTGGAAATACTGGGAACGTCCGGCCCCATGCGGATGAAGGAGCTGGCCGACAAGATGGGCGTGACCACCGGAACACTGACCGTCCTGGTGGACAAACTGGAAGAAAAGGGCGCGGTACGGCGCATGCCCAACAAGGACGACCGCCGTTCCATCCTGGTGGGACTCACTCCGGGTGGGGAAACCCACTACAGGGAACACGACAGGCACCATCTCTCCCTGACCAGGGAACTCACCGCCTCGTTTGCGTCCGAAGACCTGGTAACATTGCTGCGCCTGCTGCAGTCCATGAACTCGAGGTTCTAGCCCCGCACTCCGGGGTTGTCTGACATGCGGCAAACTGGCATATGTTGTAAAACTCCTCGTACGGGGGCCGCATGAACATCGATTGGAACGACGCACTTGCCACGGGAATCTCCCAGATCGACGCCCAGCACAAGGGATTCATCAACCTTGTCAACGCGCTCGCCAAAACCCTGGCCACACGCCGCCCGGATGGCAGACACCTGACAGACAAAACCTACAAGTCCCAGATAGTCACCATTGTCATGAAAATGCGCGATTACGCCTTCTTCCATTTTCACACCGAGGAAGGAGCAATGCGCAATCACCGCTATCCGGAATATATCCGCCATCGCCGCGAACATGACCTTTTTTCGACGCATTTGCTGCGGTATGAAATCGCGGTTCTGGAAGGCGACTACCTGCAGGCCCAAAGTCTTCTGGAATTCGCTTCGAACTGGTTCGACAACCATATACGGCGGCAGGATCTGGCCTTTGCCCACTTCCTCGCCGCCTCCCGGACTTGACGTGTTTCAGGACCACGGCATTATAGGCACACGAAACATTCAACCCGCGCGACCCGCAAGGAACCTACCATGAAACCTTCCGATCTTTTATACCTGGGGCTGGGAGCAGCTTCCATGGCCAGGGACCGCATCGAGGCCCAGCTTACGGAATTCCAGAAACAGGGCGAGATCAGCCGCGAAGAAATCAAACGTTTTGCCGACGAAGCCATGGCCAAGGGCCGGGAAGAACAGGACGGATTTGAAGAGCGGATTCGCGAATGCATGCGCAAGGCCATGTCCGAGCTCAACCTGGCCACCAAGGAAGACATCCGGGAGCTGAAAGACCTTCTCAAAAAATCCTGATGCTGACCAACTTCTCCCCGGCCAGGGTGTACAAGACGCTCAGGATTCTCCTGACCGTCTTCGCCCTGGCCCTGCACAAGAAACGGGCCCTGCTCGTCCGCCCCCTGCCCCCGGAAAAGCTCAAACGCTTCATCCTGGACCAGGGCGTCTGCTTCATCAAGTTCGCCCAGGTCCTGGCCACAAGGGCCGACTTTTTCGAGGCAGGATACCTCGACCACCTGCGCACCATCCACGACGAAGTCCAGCCCATGGCCGAACGCGACTTCCGCATCATGTACCAACGCGCGTTCGGCAAGAGCTCCCCCTTTGCCAGCTTCGAGGAAAGGCCCATTGCCAGCGCCTCCATCGGCCAGGTGCACAAGGCCGTGCTGCGCGACGGGACCGTTGTCGCCGTCAAACTTCGCCGCCTGAACATACGGCGCAAGGTCCGGGCGGACCTCCTCGTTCTGCGGGCCTTCCTGTTCCTGTTCAAACCCCTGTTCAGCCGCTACACCAAAAATTCCCTGGAAGCGCTCATCGCCGAATTTTCGTACATGATCAACCGTGAAACCGACATGAACATCGAACGCGACAACCTGCGTCGCTTTCACCAGCTCTATGCTGGCCAGAGCATCCGCTTCCCCGATTTTTACGACGCCCATTCCGGGGTGGACGCCCTGGTCATGAGCTTTGAGCAAGGTGCACGCATCGACGACAAGGATGCCCTGCGCCGCTTCGACATTCCCTTCAAGAACATCCTGAACACCCTGGTCTCCTTCTACTGCGAACAAATGCTCATCAAGGGCGTTTTCCATGCCGATCCGCATCCGGGCAACATCCTGGTGCGGCCCGACGGCGGTCTCACCTTTCTCGATTTCGGCATGGTCAAGCGCCTTCCCTCGCACATGCGCGTGGCCATGATAGAAGCGGTCAAAGCCGCCCACGACCGCGACTTTGAAAAATACGTCATCGCCTGCAAACGAATGGGCATCGTCACTCCCGACGCTCCGGACGAAATCCTTCAGGAGTTTGCCGAGCGCATGTTCGACATCTTCGGCAACGACAATCTCTCCGCCGCCTCCATGCAGGTACTGGCCATGGACGTTCTCGGCTCCATGCGCTCCATGCCCTTCAAGCTGCCCCAGGACATCGTCTACGTCATGCGGGTCAGCGCCCTGGTCGAGGGTCTGGGAACAACCTATGTGGAAAACTTCAACGGAATCAAAGACATCCTGCCCGTGCTGCTCAAGAACCTCCACCGGGCGCTCTCTGGACAGGAAAGCATTCTGGGGGCCTTCCGCCAGGAAATAAAAACCCTCCCCCTGACCATGTCCAAGGCCAAGACCGTGCTCAACGACCTGGCCAACGGATCGCTCAAGGTCCGGCTGTCCGAGGAAACCCTGGACCAGATAACCGACCGCCTGTACCGCACCCTGCGCCCCCTGGCGCAAGGCGCCCTGCTGGTCGCCGCCGCATTTCTCGCCACGTTCCTCGACCTGCCCCACTGCCGCCCCGTCAGCCTGATACTGTTCGGGCTGGCCGCATTGCGTGTGCTGGTGGGGTTGCGATAATAAAAAAGGCGAGGGATATCCTCCTTGAGGTCCGGGAAAACAGAGCTCCACCGGGTGCCGAAGGCGCGTCTTCCCGCTCCCCCCGAAGCCCGCTTTTGGGATTGCGCCATGCGGCTTTTTTCCGTATCAGGCGCGGACAACGAGTAGCAGGATATTGACTTTTTACACCATCGGCACGACGTACATGTCACGCAACATCATCCACTATGTGTTTTCATTCTGCCTGGCCCTGGTCCTTGCGGCTCCGCCCCTTGCCGGGGCACAGGGAGCCGAGTTCAACGCCAGCCCGGACCTGTTGTTCAACGGTCCGACCCAGAACGCCACGGACGATCTCACGATCAGGCTCGGAGGGCAGTACATCTCCCCGGCTCGATTCACCAACGGATTGGGAAGCGCCGAAATCTACCGCTCCAGCCTGACAGGCAGCTATGGCCGCTATTCCATCGGCTACACCTTTTCCCATTTTGTCTGGCAGGCCAAGGACGACATGGTCCAAAGCATCCAGGGCAGGGTTCCGTGGGAAAACCTGCACGACCTGAACATCCAGAGCCGCATAGTACAGGGATCGCTTTGGAAGCGCTGGTATTACTGGCTTCATGCGGAGCTTTCCACCGCGTTCGAATCCGACTTTCCCGGCGCCATCGGAGCGGGTCTGAGCGGAGAACTCGCCTTTGATGTCTACGAAGGCTGGATGCTCGGCATTGTCGCCAAGACCCTGGCGCTCAACCCGCTCAACGCGGACCTCTTCGGCGAGGCCACCTTCAGCTTTGCCGTGCATGTCTCGCAAAAGCAGTTCCGGCAGATGCTCCAGGCCCTGGGGCTTGCCTCGAACAAAAATGGCAGCGACCGCGTGAATTTCAGCTTCGCCTTCACCACCTCGTCCAAGACCTACCGCCTGTCCGACGACAACCCGCTGTATTCCAACGGATACATGGCACTGGTCAGCAGCAAGGTGGGGGTCTACCTGGACTGGCTTGCCCTGGACAACCTCATGCTTTCCATCGGGCCGGAATTCACCTTCAACCGGCAATACAAACTGTATAATTCCGGCGGAACGCATCAAAGCTCCCACACCCAGGACAACGCTCTGGGCGGTTCCATGGGCCTGCGCTATAGCTTTTAGCAGGCTGTGTTTTTTTATTTCATGCGCAGCAAGGCTTGCGCGGCTGATATTCCCCCAAACGCCGCACTCCCTGCGAAGCGACGAAGCCCCCGGGATGTCGTGATTTTTTATTGACAGTCCGCAACACATCCATTAACGATCACTCTCTTTGTTAGCATGGCGAGAGGTGTGCTGTACGCTGCAACTGGCAAAGCCAGATAAGCCATGAGGAAAGCCGGAGGAACGTTTTGTTCGAGAGCCTTGGTGATCGTCTTGAGGGCGTATTCAAAAAATTCAAGGGCCAGGCACGCCTGACGGAAGACAACATCCAGGACGGCTTGCGCGAAGTACGGCTTGCCCTGCTGGAAGCCGATGTCAACTTCAAGGTCGTAAAGGACTTTGTGGAACGAATCCGGGAACGCGCCCTGGGACAGGACGTGCTCAAGAGCCTCACGCCCGGACAGCAGGTCGTCAAAATCGTGCACGAGGAGCTTATCGAGCTGCTCGGCGGCGAAACAACGGAACTCGAACTGCGCGGCAAGCCGCCCGCATCCATAATGATGGTCGGATTGCAAGGCTCGGGCAAGACGACATCCGCCGCCAAGATCGCGTTGTGGCTGCGGCGCACCAAGAAATTGAAGCCCTACCTGGTTCCGGCCGACGTGTACCGTCCCGCGGCCATCGACCAGTTGCAGAAACTGGCGTCCCAGTTGGACATGCCCGCCTATCCGTCCACCACGGACATGAACCCGGTGGACATCTGCGCCGATGCCATGGAAAAAGCCCGGGAAGCGGGCTGCAACGTGGTGCTCCTCGACACTGCGGGCCGCCTGCACATTGACGACACCCTGATGGAGGAGCTTTCCAACATCAAGGCCAAGTGCGCGCCCAATGAAATACTTTTCGTGGCCGACGCCATGACCGGCCAGGATGCGGTCACCGTCGCCAAGAGCTTTGACGAACGCCTGGACGTCAGCGGCGTCGTGCTCACCAAGATGGACGGTGACGCACGCGGCGGCGCAGCCTTGTCCATCAAGTCCGTGACCGGCAAATCCGTGAAGTTCGTGGGCATGGGCGAAACCGTCAAGGACCTGGAAGTTTTCCACCCCGACCGGGTGGCCTCGCGCATCCTGGGCATGGGCGACGTTCTGACCCTCATCGAAAAGGCGCAGGACACCATAAACGAGGAAGAGGCCAAGAACCTTGAAGAAAAATTCAAGAAGGCCTCGTTCGACTTCGAAGATTTCCGTACCCAGATGCGCCGGCTCAAAAAGCTCGGTTCCATGGAGGGGCTGCTCAAGCTCATACCGGGCATGGGCAAGCTGACCAAACAACTGGGCGACATAAACTTGCCGGACAAGGAACTGGCGCGTATCGAGGCCATGATCAATTCCATGACGCCCCGTGAACGCCAGAACCCCGATGTTCTCAACCCCAGCCGCAAAGAGCGCATTGCCAGAGGCTGCGGCCTCCAGGTTGGCGAAGTCAACCAGATGGTCAAAAACTTCGAGCAGATGCGCAAGATGATGAAACAGATGATGGGCGGGGGAAAGAAAAAAGGCGGGCTGAAAATGCCCAAGCTGCCCGGCATGGGCGGCGGCCTTCCCGGAATGGGCGGTATGCCCGGACTCGGGGGCGGTATGCCCGGCATGGACGGCATGCCAGGAATGGACATGGATCAGCCCAAGCGCAAAAGCGCCACCAAAAAGGCTGGCTCCGATCGCAAGAAGCGTAAAAAACGCAAGAAATAATCACCTTCAGGCGGCTTTCTTCTTTTTTCTTGCATTTTCTTAAAACCTTTATACTATCAATTAAGGAGATTCACCAGAATGGCACTGAAACTGCGTCTGACCCGCATAGGTTCGAAAAAGCGTCCTTTTTACAGGATTGTTGCTATGAACAGCGAAACCCGCCGCGATGGCCGCGCCCTTGAATACCTGGGACATTACAATCCCATGGTTGAACCCCCCGAAGTCGTGATTGAATCCGAAAAGATCAAGATGTGGCTCGAAAGGGGTGCGCAGCCGTCCAATACGGTGCGTTCGCTCCTGAAAAAAGCTGGCATCTAGCCTCGTTACAACACCCCGTTGCGACGATAGCGGAAGTGGTTCCGGCCAATACACCCAGAGAGGAGGTATCTCATGTTGAAGGATCTGGTGGAATACATAGCCAAGTCTCTGGTGGATAGCCCCGATGACGTTGAGGTCTCTGAAATCGAAGGCGAGCAGACGTCCGTCATCGAACTCAAGGTGGCCAAGGAAGACCTCGGCAAAGTTATCGGTAAGCAGGGTCGTACAGCCCGTGCCATGCGTACCATTCTCGGCGCGGCTTCGACCAAGATAAGAAAGCGCTCCGTGTTGGAGATCCTTGAGTAACCAGCACACCTCATGAAGAAGAGCGGACTCGTCGCTGTTGGAGAACTGGGCAAACCGCACGGTTTGAGGGGGGAGATCTGCGTGGTCAGCCACGCCGACTCCCCCGCTCTGTACGTGGAGGTGGACAAGCTCTACCTGGACACGGGACGTGGCAAGCCACGCACAGTATCCGTGGAAACCCACCGTCCCCATAAAGGCCATGTGCTCATCAAATTCAAGGGAATTGACGGCCGGGACCAGGCGGAAGCCTGGCGTGGGGCCAAGCTTATGGTGCGCCGCAAGGACCTCCCGGAAACCGATCCGGACGAGGTCTATTGGCACGACCTCTACGGCCTGGACATCCACACCACCACGGGCGAGCACCTCGGAACGCTCAAGGACATCCAAAGCCTGCCGCAGGAAATCTGGTTCATCACCACGCCCAAGGGGGAGGAGATTCTCTTTCCCGCCCATCCCGACAATGTGGATTCCATAGACCTGGAAACAAACCGGGCCGTCATCGACCCGCCTCCTGGCCTGATTGAGCTGTATCTGGAAGCCACGGAAAAAGGCGGCGGCGGGAATGACGACCAGGACGAAGCGTAGAGCAGCAACTCCTGTCCGTACCCGCCCATGATGGCAGCAGAAAAAAGCTATCCGGCCGTCGGCTCGGGAAATATTTCCACCCTGTTCCGCCCCTTTTCCTTGGCCTTGTACAGGGCCGTATCCGCATTGTTCACCAGTTCCTCCAAAGACTGGCCTCCCGTGAACTGCGCCAGTCCGATACTCACGGTAACCGGCCTGCCGTGGGGAAAAGGCCGCTCGGCCAGGTACTGACGCAATTTTTCCAGGAAACGGGCCGCGTCTTCCAGGGACGTTTCCGGCATGCACAATGCGAATTCCTCGCCCCCGTAGCGCGCAAACAAATCCGATTTTCTCACCCGGTGCGACAGCACATGGCCCAGCTCCTTCAGTACTTCGTCGCCCGTGGCATGGCCGAAGGTGTCGTTGATCTGTTTGAACCAGTCGATGTCCAACAGAGCCAGGGTCAACGGCCACTTGTAACGCCTGCTCAGCTCGAGCAGCATAGGCCCTTCCTGCATGAAGGCGCGGCGATTGGGCAGGCGCGTCAGTTCGTCCGTGACCGCCATGACAAGAATCCGGTTGAAATCCGCGTTGAGCTTGCAGCGCATCTTTTCCAGGGTTCTGCCAAGCAGGGAAAGCTCGTCCTTGCCCTGCCAGTCGAGTTCAATGTCCAGGTTGCCGCTGGAAAGGATCTCGGCCTGTTCAGCAAGCCGGTTCAAGGGCTTCAGAAGCCGGAAATACATCAACGGCACAATCAGGAAGAACCCGCCCGCAAACATGATTACAAAAAGGCGAACCGTCCTTATTTCCAGGGCCTTCACCTGGGGGATGACCCAATTCCTGTCCACGGCAATGGCGATGTATCCCAGCACCTCCTTGTTTTCCACAATGTTCTGGCGCAGGGAAAAAACATCAAAGTCCGAGCCGGATGTCTCCTTGGAAAAGTCGACCAGAAACATCCCGTAAATATCGGAATAAATCTCTATGCGGACGATCCGGCTGTCCTTGATGAGCACGTTGGCCGAGCTTTGTGCGCCGCCAGGGGAAAATGTGGCAAGGTCGTCCGCCGCACTCCGCACCAGATCCTCCAGGGATTGTTTCTGAAAAAAAAGCAACTCGTCTTCAAGACGTGATCGTTCCGCCTGAAGAGAAAGCAGCATTCCTACGGACAACGGCAGTAAAAGGCTGATCGCCAAGAAAAAGAGCAATTGGAGACTTATGCTGTGGAATTTAATAATCATCTTACCCATGCACAACTCATTTGCATTGAATTTTTTCGCTGTAATCCGGCACGATAATATCCCCGATATTGATATCACGCTTTATCTGCTCAATGCGCTCGCGCATTTCCGCGCTTATCAGCGGTTCGTTGTATTCATCGAACACAATATCCACAGTTCCCTGAGCCATTCCCATTATTTTCCGATTATCCCTCCATATGCCCCGCCTTGCCAGCATCAGAGCCGCAAAGGTCGCCAGGTCCGCCCGCTTGACAACGGAGGTCAAAACATGCCCCGGGTACAATCCGTTCTGATTGACGTCCACGCCAATGCCCAACAGGCCTCTTTTGGCGACCGCCTCAAGTACGGCCGGCCCTGCCCCGCCAGCCACCTGGAAAACAACATCCGCCCCCTTGTCCATCATGGCGTTTGCCAATGCCGCGGTCGCGTTTCCGTTGAACCAGGCTTTTGGCCCCCCCCCGGTAAATTCCACAAGCAGACTGATCTCCGGATTGACGTATTTCGCACCCTGCTCATACCCACATCGAAAACGTCGGACGCTCTGTGATTCAACCACGGAAACAAAACCGATAATTCCGCTTTGCGACGCCATGGCCGCCAATGCACCGGCCAGAAAGGCCCCTTCCTGAGTCGAAATGATGAAAGAAAACACGTTCGGTTCGTCCATGACCGCATCAAAGGCGATGAACCGAGTGGCAGGGAACTTCCGGGCGAGGGTCTGCATTTCCTGATAATGGCTGCCGTACAAAAGAAATATCGGGGAATATCCATCCCGGGCAAGCTTCTCCACCACGCTCCCGTAAACATCCTTCAGGTCTTGAAACACGATTTCCGAACAGGCAAGGCCCGTTTCCGCGACGAATCGTTCGACCCCCTTGTGGATGGCGACATTGTAGGAGTTGCCCTCAATGCTCCAATGGTAGACCACGGCAGGTTTGAACACTTCGGCCCGGGCAACGGAAACCGGCCCAAGCAGGGTGCATCCCCAAAAAATTAAAAAAAGAATATTCTTCATTGTCCCGCTGCATGGTAAAAATGACGGAAAGGATAAGACCGCCGATGCCCGACGGCATCCGCGTGATCGCTTCTTGCTGTCCCAAGGGGTGCCGGCCCGATGTTTGGAATCATACCACAAATTGTATCCCAAAAGGGCCACAATCTGCCGATGGCCAAGAAAAAATCATCCTCTAGAAAAGAATCAAGATATCCCGCCTCACATGAACAGCCCGTCCCGGCATTTTTCCAGGCCCGCCATGTCTTCCAGCAAAAAGACATCACCCTGCTGCCGGATCAGCCCGAATTCGGCCATGCGTTTGAGCGACCGCGACAATGCCTCGGGCGTTACGCCCATGACCTTGGAAAACTCCCGGTGCGTAATGCCCAGGCGCACCCGCCCATCCTGCCCGTGCGTCAGGAAATACGAGGGCGACTCGGGAAGGGATCTGCTTCAAGGCCAATGCGTCAATCATGTTCATGGCCTCTTTGAGACGATGCGCCATGACCCTCAGAATGGCCAGCAACAGGGACGGAGCCTCCGCTGCCAAACGTTCGAACCTGTCGGGCGCAATCACCAGAACCCGGCTTGCCTCCAGTGCAGCCAGATTGGCGGGCATCTGGCCGTCGGAAAAAAGGGAACAAAGGCAAAAAGGCTCCCCCGGACCGAACAGATAAATGGTTTGCTCCTTCCCATCGTCCGAGACCTTGAAGAGTTTCACGCGCCCGGAAACAAGCACATGCAGCCCTTTGGCCGCAGCTTGCTCACTGAAGTAAAGCCCGCCCTTGGGGATGTGCTCCATGTTGGCCGCACGTGCCAGAAGCTCTCTCTGGGATGCATCAAGCTGCTCGAAAAGGGGAATGGACCGGACGGCCTGTTCTTTTTCATTCATACATTTTTTTCCTTTGCTGTTGATCGAAATCAATGCCCTGTCCATGTCCGTCACGTATCCTGGCACACAAGTTCAACAAGGAGGTCTTGAACCATGGCAATCACGTATCACCTGAAGTGCCCTTATTGTCATTCAGTGCAGATTGCGGAACATCCCGGCGATTTCGTACCAATCTACGTCAGGTGCACGGAATGCGACAACCGCTTTATTGTCGAGCCTGGACGCGATGGCGTGAAGACCTACACGCAGGAAAACGTGCCATGCTGTTCCGATCCGGAATGCCGCGAACTGGAAATGGGCGATTCAGGCAACGAATAACCACCACGAAAAAAGAACACATGAGTAAAAAACTGTCCATAATATCCGCCACCCCGGAGAATACGATCCGGGCCACCCGGTCCGCAATGCTTGCCCCCCGTGCCAAGGCCAGGGAGATGAAGGCTGCGCCGCTGCCCGCGGGATGGCGCCTGGACAAGGGCGTGGAAGTCCTCCCAGGCAACGAGGACGGCTGGAACACCTGGACATTCTAAACAAGGAGGCGGACATGTGGCATCTGTTGCAGAAAATCACCAAAAACCTCACGCTGGCCATCCCGGCCATGATGGTGCTGGGCTTTCTGTTCGGCATTCTCACCAATGCGGGATGGCTGCGCGACATGATCATTCCATTCACCTTTCTGATGGTGTATCCCATGATGGTCACCCTCAAGATCAGACAGGTATTTCAGGGCGGCGATACAAAGGCCCAGCTTATTGCCCAGTTCGTCAATTTCGCCATCATTCCGTTTTTGGCCTGGGGCATAGGACGTATCTTTTTCGCCGACAGTCCCTTCATGGCGCTGGGGCTGCTTCTGGCGGGACTGGTTCCCACCAGCGGCATGACCATCTCCTGGACCGGTTTTGCCAAAGGGAATATGGCGGCCGCCGTGAAAATGACGGTTGTCGGGTTGATTGCGGGTTCGCTGCTTACCCCGCTGTATGTTCAGGCGCTCATGGGAGCGAGCATCCAGGTTGATGTGGCGCTTGTGTTTAAGCAGATTTTCTTCATTGTTTTCCTGCCCATGATTCTGGGCTACGCGACCCAACGCTGGCTTGTGCGCAAAAACGGACAGGAGCATTTCCAGAAATTCCTGGCCCCCCGCTTCCCGCCCCTGTCCACAATAGGCGTGCTGGGCATCGTTTTCGTTGCCCTGGCGCTCAAGGCCCGCACCATAGCCCATTCGCCGTCGCTGCTGCTGGTAATCCTGGTTCCTCTGGTTCTTCTGTACATCATCAACTTCAGCCTGAGCACCCTGATCGGCAGATGGCTGCTGCCTCGCAATGACGCCATCGCAATGGTTTACGGGTCGGTCATGCGCAACCTTTCCATCGCCCTGGCCATCGCAATGAACGCATTCGGCACGCAGGGCGCGGATGCTGCCCTGGTCGTGGCCGCGGCCTACATCATTCAGGTGCAATCGGCCGCCTGGTACGTCAAGTTCACACCCACCCTGTTCGGGCCATCCCCTGCCGCACGGCAGACCGCCTGAACAGCAAGTCGCAAAAGGAGGCGCACATGCTGCCGAACATACACGGAATTCTCTATGCAACGGACTTGTCCGCCAGCACGCTGTATGCCCTGGGGCATGCCGTAATCCTGGCCGAACAGTTCCGCGCGGACCTGACAGTCCTCCACGTCCTGCCCGACTCGCTGGAAATGTTCAGCGAGGAGGCCGGGGTGGATCTGAAGGAGACCTTCGGAGAGGAACCCTCGTACTGGATCGACCAGGGGGACACGGCCAAGGCGGTGCAGGCAATTCATGCACGAATCGAGGCCATGGCCGCCGAAGAATTCGAAAGGATGGGCTCTCCGGCGCACTTTGCCGAAGCCGCCATACGAGTGGTGAGCGGCGACCCTGCCGAGCGTATTCTTGAGGAAGTGGGCAAGGGCGGCTTTGATCTTGTGGTCATGGGAACCCATGCCAAGGGAGGAGTGCTGGGGCTTGTGCTTGGAAGTGTGGCCCAGGAAGTGGTGAAGCACTGCCCGGTTCCCGTATTGGTCGTGCCTCTGGCCGCCAGGGCTGCACACTATGCGGGGGAAGAAGCCTGACAGGCTTTTTTTCCAGGAGTCTGCGTACCAGGCCGGACTTTTTCAAGAGTCGTCCAATGCCGGGCCGTCCGTCAGATACGCATGCAAAACTGCTGCACCGGGGGAGATCATCCCCCGGGAAGGCAAGCTACCATTCTTTCTACTTCTCCCTTTCCTTTCCTTCAAGAATGTCCTGAATGGTCTGTGAAATCTCCGTCACCTCGGATTGGGCAAGGGTGACTTCCTGCTGGGCGACCTCCACTTCGATCTGGGCGGCCTCCCGACTTGCGTCGTCCGCATCGGACTTGTTAAGCTTGCCCGTGGCCCTTGCCAGCTTTTCCTGAGCTTTGGCCAGTTTCTCCTGGGCCTTCTCCAGCTGCTTGTAAAGCCTTTCCAGAAGTTCTTCCTGAGTGGTCTTTTCCTCTTCCTCGGAACCGGCAGCCTCCTGTCCGGCCTCCGTCTTCCGGGATGATTCGCCGGACGCATCGGAAGCGGCTCCCGCGTTGCCCGCCTCAAGCCCACCTGCATCCGTCTTTTCTGCCGACAGCCGGTTTGCTTCGGATTCGGCAAAGAGATTCCGGGCTTCCTGGGAAATGCGGACATTGTCGCCTGACTCCACCGCAGCCCCGGTATACCCAAGCTGACGGCCCTCCCCATCCACGCCGCCAGTACTGCTGATTTTCGTCGTGAACTCAAACAAATCGTTATCGCTCCCGAAAAAATCAGGACTTTGCACCATACCTATCTTCATAACGCCTCCCACAGGATGTTGAAAAAGTTCGTCCTGTACTTTTTCATTGCGGGTCGTCGTTCCCCGCGAGGCTGCTTCTCATCACCCTCTTAAGCTTGCCGGATACCGGCACTCTTACCAATTACGCCAGCCTATATCATACTCGCAATATCGACACTCCGGTACAAAAACTTTAGCGAAACGAATAAATAAACTTTCATACCACAGATCAAACCGCTAAAATTTGCTTAATTGCTTTTTGACTAATAAAAAATAAATTTTATTTACAAAATAAAATTTGAAAAGTATGTTCCAAAATAAACCACAATTAAAGGAGTAGATCATGAAAGAACTTGGCAAAAAGCTCAATCGTTCCCATGAGACGGTTTCCGAGTATGCTTACTCGTACTCCGCACAATGCTCTTGCTATTGCTCGTGCTGGAGTGGACGTCGCTACAGCGAGTCCTATCAGGTGAAACGTTCCGATACCTATCACAGCTAATCCCTTGAAATGAGCTGGGACGCAAAACGTGCCTCAGCTCATTTTTCAGCCGATGTCTGCCGGCACACAAATCCATACACCTCATTCCACCATTCAAGCGGTGCAGCACATACGACGTGGAGGAGAACGTGGGAGAGCATCCAAATTATTTTATCCATCTCTTTCAGACACAAAAAAACAACTACATATACGATGTGAACACAAATGCCATTATCAAGACTGATCTGGATACATATACTCATTTACAACAAAACAAAGGATCAAACGAATCTCACCCGGTGATTGAAAAGTTGCTTTCGTATGGATTCCTCAAACCAAACCCCATTCAACGTATTGAACATCCCGCCACACGTAATCTTCAATGCTTTTTAAACCAGAAAATTCAAAGCATCACGCTGCAAGTTACCCAGCAGTGTAATTTACGGTGCAAATACTGCGTATACTCAGGGAATTATTCCACAAGATCGCACAGCCATCAGCAAATGCCTTGGGAAACGGCAAAAAAAGGGGTCGATTTTTTAGTTGAGCACTCAATTGCAGAAAAAAAAATAAATATAAGTTTTTACGGTGGAGAACCTCTTTTAAATTTTAAGTTGATTCAGTCTGTTGTTGAATATGGAAAAAAAGCGTCTGAAGGAAAAAAGATATCTTTTAATATGACAACAAACGGTACTCTATTTACGGATGAAAACCTTACTTTTTTGCAAAATAACGACTTCAGCATCTTGATAAGCCTTGACGGTCCTAAAGAGATACATGACCAAAACAGAGTATTCGCGATAAATGGGAAAGGAACGTACGATAAAATCGCGTCAAACATTGCGTACATTAAAAGGAAATATTCCAAATTATACGAAAATACTGCATTCAATGCTGTTGTTGACCCAATAGCATGCATGTCTTGCGCAAACCGTTTTCTGATCAGCATGCCGGAAATTCAAGATGCTCCACTCTCCGCCTCGGTTATCAGCTCTGAATACAGGAACTCGAGCATTGAAATCCCGGAAAGATATTTCATCGAAGACGAAGTCGAGTACTTCAAGGTTTTTCTGAACTGTCTGGGAAGAGTTGGCAACGAACACATTTCCCCGATAGCGAAAGGCAAATTCGAAGAGACGAAAAAAGCGATGCTCGTCCTCAGGGAACGAGCTCATGACCTCCCAGCAACAAGCCATCCCAGCGGGCCTTGTGTCCCAGGTGCCAAAAAACTCTTCATCACGGTGGACGGTTCCTTTTACCCCTGCGAAAGCATTAGCGAAGACTCGGAGATTGGGCGAATCGGCAATGTTCACGACGAATTCGATATCGACAAAATTCACCGTCTTCTGAATGTGGGGCAAATTACAGAGAAAGAATGCAGGAATTGTTGGGGCCACAGATTATGCATGCAATGTTTCATGAATGCGGACAAGATGAACAGATTATCAAGAAGCAAAAGACTTTCCAACTGCAAGTGGATATTGAGGTCTCACGAAAACGCCATGAAAGACTACTGCACACTCGTTGAGCATGGATATCACTTCGACAGACACGACATAGCTTTTTTCTAGAGGTAACAATGAAAGAAAAAACCCTTATATATCCCTACGACGAACAATTTTGCCCGATACTCAGAAACACCTACTACCCGGTTGATCTGGAGATAACCCGAATTGTCTCGCCTAATGGGTGGGGATACAGAAATAAAGACGCCGGGGCGACTGACAGTGGGCCCGAAATGGGATTGACTATTTCCGGATCGTT
The DNA here is from genome assembly GCA_963665185.2 of Desulfovibrionaceae bacterium. Taxonomy (GTDB): domain Bacteria; phylum Desulfobacterota; class Desulfovibrionia; order Desulfovibrionales; family Desulfovibrionaceae. The sequence continues at coordinate 119,534 of CAXXPO010000027.1, forward strand.
TGAAGAGGCGCTCTCCGATGTCGACACTGTACTTTTCGCCCAATCCGATCGGCCGGTGGATTATCAGAAGTCCATCCGGCCATGCATGACGGCTGCCATCGAAAATAAAAAGAACATCATCAACACCTTGAATAACCCTCTATGCAACCACGCAGAACTCAAGGCAGCAAGCGATTCAAACGGCAAGAGATACCACGCTTATTGCAACGGCATTTCTGATATGGAATACGAATTCCTCACGTTGTACCACACCAATGAATACCGCAATGAGCAATTACGAATCAACAGCCCCGTAATTTTTGTGTATGGACTGATTGAACAGGTGGGAAAATTCGACACACAGATTTCGCTCGCAAGATACTTCACCCAAAAAGGATACTCTCCTGCACTTATCAGCTCACGCGACTACGCACATTTGGGTGGCGCGATTCCTTCTCCTGGCTTCCTTTTCGAGGGAAACGTTCCGGAACATGTCAAAATCCTCATGTTCAACCATTATTTGAAATACATAGAAAACTTCATAAAACCTGATGTCATGATTGTCGGTGTTCCCGGGGGAATTCTCCCGTTCAATGCGAGATCACACAATAGATTCGGCGTCACTGCGTATGAAATTTCACGGGCAGTTTCCCCAGATGCATCCATATTGTGCATTTACCAAGACGACTTCGATGATAATTACTTTTCTCAAATGTCCACCATGTGCCACTATAGATTTTCATCCCCGATCGATGCCTTCATAATCCACAACACTGCCATAGACTTCAGCGAAATTGCACTCGACGAAAGCATCTCGCGTCTCTCGATTCAAACCGGCGAAAGCAATCCCATTCACAGGGAGGTGGACGGCATGCAGGTTTGTTCACGGGTCAATCGGGACAAGGTTTTCGACCACATCCTTTCAAAACTCAGCGGATATGCGGAATCGAGCGCATTCTAATTTGGAGAAAGACAATGGGAGAGAAGTTCAACAACATCCGTGACGACCTGGAGTCCACCATTCACCAGCTGTTCAGCATCGCCCCTACTGAAGAACAACGATCAACTCATTTTTTTAATAAGAAAATGGGGCTTAGAGCAAGAGATCTGCTCGACTTAACATACCAACTTGAGGCAAAGTATTCCGTTAGATTTTCAGAAAATGACTTTTTGAATGACGATTTTTATACAATAAACGGACTCAGTGAGCTGCTGTTTAACAAGTCGGACAATGGGCACGTCAACAACACGAACAACAAAGCAACATAACATATTGATTGATCGCGAAATTACAGATCAAGAAAACACTGATGCTTAAAGACAAAGACATATTACGTAATCTTATAGCGCTACTTTCTCCTTTTAAAAAACATATTGCACTTGTAACTTTCTTCTTTGTTCTACTTGCAATTCCTTCTTTAATCCTCCCTCTACTCAACAAGACAATGATAGATAATGGTCTTTTAAAAAAGATCTTAAGTATTCATTGTGTATAATACTTTTGATTTTTTCGATTCATATACTTCGCTCAGCATCGACAATTTTCAATGAAATATTGCGAACAAAAATTTCGGCAAATATCAAACATACACTTTTTATGCGTTCCTTTGAATTCCTTTCATCGGTAAGCGTTGCATACTATAACGACAAAAGCAGCACGAAAATTTTACAGAATGTTGAAACAGACATCAATAACATAGGACGAATCTGCGATGAGAATGTTTTCTTTGTCATCTCCCAAACCCTCACTCTCTTTGCCGGGCTCACCGGCCTCCTGATCATCGATATCCGACTTTCAGTACTCGCAATCTTTTTTATTCCGATAAAATACGTGTTGGTAAGGTATTTCAGCAAAAAGAACGAAGCTCTCATCTCCCGCATCATTTCTTTGTTTGATCATTTCGCCCATTGGTTTGACGACACATTGAACGGCATGAAAGACATCCGACTCTTCAATGTCATGCCGATTTTTCAAGAACGATTTTCACACCAAACCGATGAGATCACTCAGACAGACCGCAAAATCAATATCAATGACGGTCTCAGCCATAGTGCAGACGACTTTATCCTTAACCTTCTGACCTCATCCGTCTACGCACTTGGCGCGTACTTTATCTGCAACCAGTCACTCACAATCGGTAGCCTCTTCGCGTTTATCACGTTCATATCGAACGTGATAACCCCGATATCCTCTGTCCTTAACCTGCGGTACATGATTTCAGGAATACTTCCGTCCGCTCGCAGGTTCTTCTCCTTGATCGAAGAGGGAAAGCTGCTCCGGGAGCATGATGGCTGCGTTGATCTCGATGAGATAAACAGCATCGACTTTAAAAAGGTGAATTGCTTCTATGGCACGACAAAAATACTCGATAATGTTTCATTTACCATACGCCAAGGAGACAAAATTGCCATTCTCGGAAAAAATGGAGTGGGAAAATCAACCATATTCAGCCTCATTCAGCGTTTTTATACTCATGAAAGCGGTAGCATATCCATCAATAAGCATGATATTCAGGATTTAAAAATATCTCCTTACCGCAATCTCATGGCCTGCATAACGCAAGATAGTCATCTTTTCGATTTTTCTATTCAAGACAATATAACATTATTCCGTCCCTTCTCTTCCCAACGTCTTGATGAAGTTATCAAACAGTGCGGACTTACGGATTTATACAACGACAGAGGAGATATAAAGATAGGAAAAGGAGGTTGTGAGATATCCTGTGGACAAAGACAGAAGATACTTATCGCACGCGCTTTACTAATTCAAAAAAGTCTGTATCTCTTCGACGAAGCGACTGCCAATCTTGATAAAAAATCTGTAACATCTTTTTATAATACTATTAAATGTAATTTCAATGAATCAATAGTCATTATCATCACGCATGATAATCAACATCTAGAGCAAATGGATTACATATACTTCTTAGATGAGAAAAAAGGTTTTTCTCGATTCACCTCATACGGCGATTTCATCGAACGGTATCCTGATTACTTCACCACGGCCTGCAACTCACGTTGACAGTGCCCCGATCATCTTCCAAGGCTCCATATTCCCCCGTTCCCGGCGGTCTTCATCACGCAAAAGCCCTTGGAAGAAATTTCCAAGGGCTTTCGCGTGTCCCACCGTGGACTTTTGTTCCGTGCTTCGCGTGCGCGGCGAGGTTTACACAAGGAGGAGCGTGCGGCCTTGCTTTGGCCCGTGCCCATACGTATACAGATGATATGCAAACCACTCCATCAACCTCTCTATCTCCCACACTGCTACGTGCAGCCCTCAATCTGAGCATCCCGTGTCTGCTCGCATCCATCTTCTCCCTGAGCATCATCAGCGAGATAAAACCTTTGGTTGTCAGGCTGACGCATGAAGATGTCCTGACTCCCCTGTTGGCAATCGCACTGCTCAACGGCCTGCTCATAGGTTCGCTCTTTGCGTTCTTAAAAATGCATCTGCGCCGCAGGGAAAAAAAAGGCCTGCGCCTGCTGTCCAGCGCCCCGATCCGCAACGAGGATATCCGGGCCGCGTGGCTGGTGGGTTTCTGCTGCGGCGCACTCTCGATTTTCCTGGTGGTTTCCGGCGCAGGACTGCTGGTTCTTACGGGCTTGACAGTCTGGATGGTAGGGGTTCATATCAAGCGCTTCGCGAGGGTCGCGGTGGAAATGCTCCGCCCCGACCGGACTCCCGCCTGGGACGAAATCGGCCAGATGGCGCATGTCTACATCCTGTTGGTAACGGCATTCACTCTCATCAACGCCAGCCTGGACATGACATGCGAATATCTGTCCACTCCCAGGCCGTTCGCCTTCGCCCATGGTCCGGGGGGACTCATAGACGCCCTGTACTTCACCGTGGTGCTCCTGACCACCGTGGGCTTCGGGGATTTTCACCCCCTGACGGCACTGGGCAAAGTATTCGTCACATTTGAATGTCTTACGGGATATGTCATCTTCGCACTGCTTATCGGCATCATCACCGGCGGTGTAACAAACGCGCGTTCGCAAAACATGCCGCCGGAACCACCCGGCAAACAGCCGAACGACTCTCCCGGCAACCTATAAAACCATTCCACAAAGGAGAATGCCATGCGTTTTGCCCGTTGTCTCCTGGCCACATTGGCCATGATCTGCCTTACCAGCACGGCTTTCGCCGTGCAGACGGAAAAAATGCAGGTGACCGTGTCCATCATTCCACAGGTTCATTTCGTGAAAGCCATAGGCGGCGACCTGGTGAACGTGACGGCCATGGTCGCGCCGGGAGCGAGTCCCGCTTCCTACGAGCCGCGCCCCAACCAGATGGCCGCGCTCTCGCACAGCCGGATATATTTTTCCATCGGCGTGCCGTTCGAATCGGCTTGGCTGGAAAAATTCCGCAAGGCCGCGCCGGACACCCGGTTCGTTCCCATGCATGAAAACATCGAACGCATGGCCATGGGCCGCCACGACCATGAGGAAAAACACGGCCATGCCGCGGAAATGCACAACGACGTCCACCATGACAGCGGCCATGCGCTGCCTGATCCCCATGTATGGCTTTCCCCGCCCCTGGTCCGTATCATGGCCGAAACCGTACGCGACGCGCTGATAGCCGCCGATCCCGCCAACAGCGCCCGGTACCACGCCGGATACGCCGCGCTCTGCCGCGAGATCGGAACACTGGACGCGGACATTCTGGATATCATGGCCAAGGCCGATGCGTCCGGCGGCACGTTCTTCATCTTCCATCCCTCGTTCGGTTACTTTGCCAGGGACTACGGGCTGCACCAGCAGGCCGTTGAAATCGGAGGCAAGGACCCCGGCCCCCGCGATCTGGAAAAGCTTATTTCGCTTGCCAAGGAACAAAGGGTAAAGGTCATCTTCACGGCGCCGCAGTTTTCCAAGCGCAGCGCCCAGACCATTGCCCAGGCCATCGGCGGAACCGTGGAGGTGGCCAATCCCCTGGCAGCCGATTGGGCTGCGAATCTGCGCGATATCGCCAGCGCCTTTTCCAGAGCCGCAGCCAAATAGATGGTGACGGCCCTGCATTCCCAAGAGCGGAAGGATGCCCGGATTCCGGTCATTTCCCTGTCCGGCGTGACTTTTGGCTACAATGGCCAGCCAGCCTTGGAAAACGTCAGCCTGGACGTGTACAAAGGGGATTTCCTGGCAGTGATAGGTCCCAATGGCGGCGGCAAGACCACCATGCTCAAAATCATGGCCGGCCTGCTGCCACCGGGTGCAGGGGAAGTCCGGGTACTGGGATCGGCGCCCGGCGACGCGGCCCGGCATATCGGGTACGTGCCGCAGCATGTGAACGTGGCTCCGGGATTCCCCATTTCCGTTCTGGACACCGTGCTTCTGGGGCTGGTCGGTCCCGGACGGCGGGGCTGGCGGTTCGACTCGGCCGAGCATATACAGGCACGCAAGGCCTTGGCTCAGGTGGATCTGGCCGGAGCGGAACGGTTTCAGTTCGCGGAACTTTCCGGGGGACAGAAGCAAAGGGCGCTCATAGCCCGCGCCCTGGTCAGCCAGCCGCAGATCATGCTGCTGGACGAACCCACGGCCAATGTGGACCCGCAGGGCAAGTTCTGCCTGTACGAACTGCTGGCCGAACTCTCGGCCCTGCGCACGGTGGTGGCCGTAAGCCACGACGTGAGCCTGCTGAGCATGCGGGTGAGCTGCGTGGCCTGCGTGAACCGGCAGTTGGCCTTCAGCCCCACGCCCAGCCTGACTCCGGCCATGACCAGCCTGCTCTACGGAACGCACGACAAAACCTGCGACATCAGCCCGTTTCTGCGCACCATGGAGGACCACTTCGCCTCGCCGGACAAAATCACCGCCCCGAAAACACTCACGTCGGAAAAATCAAAATGACGGACATATTGTCTTTCGCCTTCATGCAGAATGCGCTGGTCGCCAGCCTTCTGGCCTCCATTGCCTGCGGCGTGATCGGCTCCCTGGTGGTGATCAACCGCATGGTCTTTCTGGCCGGTGGCGTGGCCCACACCGCTTACGGAGGCGTGGGGCTGGCGTTTTTCCTGGGCCTGCCCGTGCTGCCCTGCACGCTGGGATTCACCGCGCTCGCCTCCGTGGGCATGAGCTGGGCCACCCGGCGCCGATCCGACCGCAACGACACGATCATCGGCCTGATGTGGGCCGCGGGCATGGCCTTCGGCATCATCCTGCTGGACCTGACTCCCGGCTACAACGTGGACCTGATGAGCTTTCTGTTCGGCTCCATACTGGCCGTGCCTGCCGCTGACCTATGGGTCATGGCGGCCATGGACGTGGTGACCCTGGCCATTGTACTGCACTATTACAACGCCTTCCTGTCCATGTCCTTTGACCGCGAATTCGCCCGATCCAGGGGAATTCCCGTGACCTTTCTGCATTTTCTGCTGCCCCTGCTCATCAGCCTGTCCATCGTCATGATCATCCGGGTGGTGGGACTTATCCTGGTCATCGCCCTGCTCACGGTTCCGGCGCATCTGGCCGAACGCTGGTCGTCCTCGCTTAAGGCCATGATGCTCTGGGCCACGCTGCTGAACCTCGCATTCTGCCTGGGCGGGCTGGCTGCCTCGTATTGGTTCAACCTCACCTCCGGCGCAACCATCATCGCCTTTTCCGTGGTCTTCTTCTGCCTGGCCATTGGGATTGAAAACATCCGGCGCAAAATCATTTCCCAATAAAACAAACTGAAAAGTCCACCCCAGCGTATTTCCCGATACGTTGGGGTGGACTTTTTTGCGGCAATACAGGCAGCAGGCCTTTTTCAGCGAAAGCGCAGGGTGCCCAAAAAGGTTCGAAAGCAAGACGCAAGGAAAATACAAGACCCCAGCGTATTTCCTGATACGCAAGGGGTTGAATTTTCCGCAGCAACGCAGCTGTCGGGCCTTTTTCAGCAACCTCAGAGGCCGTAGACCACAATCTTCCTCTGGTCGGGATCCCAAAATATCTGACTGTTGTGAATGGGCGAAACCACGGGCATGCTCTGCCCTGCGGCCTTGATGCGCGTACCGGGATAAATGGTCCCGGGGACACGGATCTTGATGCGGTGCAGCTCGAGAAGGGACTTTTCCGCCAGTTCGGCCAGGGAACGTCCCACCTGCCGATACCGCGTCCGTGTGACGTCGCGCAGGGAAATAAGTTTTTCCACGGCCTGGCGTTTGTCCGGCGGGGTTTTTCGCAAAATCTTGCGGGAGTCTTCCTCCTCTCCCAGGGCGATATCCAGCTTTTTGAGCCGGGCGGCCAGTTCCCTTTTTTCCTTGACCAGGGGGCGGGTCTGCGCGTCCTCCCGGCTGATGGCCAGCACCGTGTTCACCCCCATGGGCGTGCCTATTTCAAAGGCCTCGATGCCCTCGCCCGAAACGATGGTTCCCCCGCGGATCTTTCCCCGCTCCTCGGCCACGATAACCCTGCCCTTGGCCCGGACCAGACTGGCCGTAATGTTGCTGGCCATGACCACCTCGCCGCCCGAAACAATCCGGGCATTGTTGGCGAACTGGGCCATGACGTTGCCGCGTGCGGCCACGCCCCCGCCCTTTTTCATGAGCAGACCGCCGCCCACTTCCACGCTGCCCCCGGCCCGGATGAGAGCGTTTTCCACCACGCCCTCCACAATGACGCTTTCCGGCGCGCTGACAGCGAAGCTGGTCCGCACCGTACCCGATATCCGCACCGAACCGTTGGGTACGCGGATATTCCCGGTATTGAAATCCACATCCCCGTTCACTTCCAAAAGCTCGGAAATGCTGATGACGTCGTTTTCACGCAGGATCAGGCCGTCCATCTTGGCCCGGAACAGGATGGACGGGGCAACCGCTTCGATTTCCGAACCGTGTTCTTCCGGGGCGGAATCCGGGGGCAAAGGATCTTCCGGATCCGGCCCTGCATCCAGCTCTATGGCCTCCACCCCGCGTCCGGGAGTCACGCGCAACGGAACCCCGTCGCGAGCCGGAATGGATGCGCCATGCACGTCCACTCCGGGTTTTCCCTTGGTGGGAGGATGCAGCAGGGCGATATCCGCCCCTTCGTTGGCGGAAGGAGAAAACCCACGCTCACGATAGTCTATCCGCCCCCCCGCCACCTTGGTTCCGGTGAGGCTGCGCTGAGCCACAAGCATTTCCAGACGCCCGTCGAGACCATGGACCGGGCGGATGCCCCGCACCATGACCACGTTTTCCACGGAATGGCCTGTTTTTTCAGCCTGCCTGAGCGCGTTTTCTATGTCCTGGCGCAAAGGCTTCAGGGCCAGCTTCATGAAACCGAGCATCTCCTCGATCCGGTCCGCCGTTATAGCCTCGCCCAAGAAATCCCTGGCAAACAGCGTCCCCACAATCTCGACCTTGCCCGGCGACGTGCCCAGCAACAAGCGCACGGACAACTTGTGTCCTTCCAGCACGGGCAGACCGTAAAACAAGGCCCGGACCTCATTGCTGTCCGGGTCAACATAACAACCGTCGTCTTCACTGGTTTCGATTTGCCGGGGGGGATCGGCCCGGGAAGGAACAATGGGTTCGCCGTCAATACCAAGGCCGGGCAGGGGTTGGCGGGCCGAGTGGATGATGCCTATGACCTGCCCAGGAAAGGCGGGAAAATTCCAGTCTCCGAATTTTTCCATCCGGGCGTCACGGGCATTGACCGGTTTTTCCCCCTGGGCAATGACCAAAGTCTTGACGCTTTTGCCTTCCTTGAGCCGCTCAATGGCCTTGAGTGCGTTCTCCGTGACCAAAGGGACCCGGACCCCGGATTCGCGCAACATGCGCTCCAGGGATTCCAGGCTCAAAGGAGCGCCGCCCTCGCTTTCCGGCGTGTACCGGCTGATGCCGACCTTGATGCCGTCCTTGGAACCGCAAAAACGTACATGGGCGTCTACAAGGGCGGGAGCAGCCTTGGCGAGGGACTCGGGCAGGGTGGAATCGTTGTCAGCCATGGATTATTCAATCGCTTGCAAAAAGGAACGAAGATATACCGCTGCACAACCCCCGAAAGAAAATACGCTATGCCGCTCCACATGTAAAACAGCTTGTCAGGCAGTCGAACGTAAACCCTACGCCTGGTTCTGGTCGTATTCCAGCATGGCCAGGGCCATTTCCCGTTCCTTGCCAAACCGAGAAGCCACGGCCTTTTGCACGTTTTTGGTCGAACCGTCGAACTGCCCGGCCCTCAGGTCGTAGACCTTTTCTATAAGCCCCTTGAACATCCCCGCCATATCGCCGGACCTTCCTCCGCCCAAACCGCCTTCAAGATTGCCGAGCATGCCCAGGGCCTTCTCGAAGATGGACGAGGCGCCGCCCGCTCCATGCTGGATGGCCGTGGAAAAAAGCACTTCCTTGACGGCCGGGGGAATGGTTCCCTCGGCCACGCCAAGGGAAGCCAGGACATTCTTCAGGGCCGGCTGGTAATGGCTGCCCTGGACAAATTCGCTTTGCAGCTTTTCAAAGGCCTGTGGCGCAGACTTGGCAATCTCCCGCCAGGCATCGGGCATGCCGCCCGAAGTGGAGCCCGTGTTGGCTGGACCTGCCGTGGCCAGCCGGCTGGCCCATTCGGGATTCTTGTCGCTGAGAAAATTGATGAAATCCTTGACCACACCCTGGGCTGAAGACAGCTGGAACATGCCGTAGGACGTGCCGCCCATGCGGTCGAAGCCGATGGCCCCCACCCCGTCGGTTCCCGATTCGAAATACCTGGAAAGTTCGCCCAGGATCTCGCCAACCCCCTGAGCTCCCGCTCCGGTGGTCTGCGTCATGGACTGTCCAGGATTCCGGCTGTCGTTTTTTTGGCTGTCCGTCTCGCCGCTGGCGCTGACCTGCGCTGCCTGCTGCGCTGCCGCCTGGGGCTGTGACGCCTGCTGCATCTGGTTGAGCGTGGTCATGAGCATGTTCATCTGCATCTTGTCCAGGGACATCCCGCCCATTCCGCCGCCGAAAAAGCCGTCACTATTTTTGTCCGATCCGCCCGAACCAAGCTCCAAGGCCTGATTCACCAGGGACAGTTCCATGCTCTCGCTCAATGCGGCCAGGGTTTTGGAAAAATCCTGCCCCGTGCCCATGCCCGCCTGGAGCAGGTTGGGCATACCCGAATCCATACCGGGCTGTCGGGTTTCCGTCATCTTCTGAAGGGTATTCAAAACCTGGCTGATGCCTGATATACTTGGATTAAATCCCATAACAACACCTCGCTTGCCTGCGGACTGCACAGAACAATGCAAGCGATATGCCGAAAAAAAGGGCGGACAGCGTCCGCCCCGCCCATCCCGTGAAAAACCTCTCAGTCGAAACTGTAGCCAATGGTCATCATGATTTTTTCATCCCATTTGACCTTGCCGGATGCGGGTTTGTTGTTCCAGTCGTAATTGTACTGCAAGGCGGTGAACAGGTTCTCCGTAACCGGAAAACGCAGGCCGGATCGGGTCTGCCAGATGTATTCGCTGCTGTTTTCCAGACTCAGAAAGCCGTTCTGGGAATGAAAGATCTGAACGTATTTTCTGTACACCCACCAACTGAAATCCACTTTCCATTGTCCGGCCGCGAAATCACGGTTTTCACCCTGTTCAAAATATTCCCAGACATAGGCTGGCCCTGCCTGAACGGTCAGGTTGAGGCGGTCGCCCTTGAAGATGTCGTAACCAAGCCCCGCGCCCACGGACGAACGCAAGTCCAGATCCTGGAACTCGTCATGCTTGAACTGGGTGTTGGCATTGATGAACATGCGCTCCGTCAGGTAGCGGTCATATCCCGGCTCTATGCGCCAGTTGTAGGCGTTGCGCGACCCCTTGTCCTCGCCCCAGTTGAATTCACCGGCCAGATTGTACCTGTTTTTGCCTTTTTGCGCCGAAACCCCGCCCTGAAAAGCCACGTTCGCCTTGTTGGTGTTGCCCGACTGCTTGTTGAAGCCCACCGAGACGCCGCCTTTCACATCCCATTCACCATACGGAGTATTGATGGACGCCACATCGTCCACCTTGAGATTCCTCCACTCCTCCCCGGCGGGCTGGACTGCCACATGCCCTGCCGTGTCCGCCACCGCCGGCCCGCGGACCGTTGTCCGGTCCTTGAGATACACGTCCAGCGGCGTTTCGCTTTCCAGGCTTGAGACCTCTCCCCACTTGATTTTCACGGTTCCGGCATACGATGTCTTCAGGTGCAGCACACCCTTTTTCATCCGCACCACCTCTCCGCTGAGGCGGTCGCCGTTTTTCAGGTGCACCATGGCCGCATGAACAGTTCCGGCCATTGCCAATCCCACAAGCAACACCGCAAAAATCACCAACTTGCGCAACATATTCCCCCCCCCCAAAAAAAATTTACAAAAGGCGAAGCGGAGCATACCCACCCACAGCCCGCTTGCAAAGGGACTTTTGAAAAAAACGGCGGGCCCGGAAAAAGTACTTTGCCCTCCTCCACTAAAGAATGCGGTAAAACGACCGATCAGAGAACCAAGGTCACGGGAGGAAAATTGTGAAAGGTGCTGGAAACCTTGAACACGTATCCGAAATCAGCCACGCGCTGGGCCTTGCACTTGGCCTGCGCAGGACGGATCTCGATGACCTCCGCCTCTGCGCGACGTTTCACGACATCGGCAAGGCCACGGTTCCGATGGGCATACTGTTCAAACCGGGACCGCTTACGGAAGGGGAGTGGGTCCTCATGCGCCGCCACACCTGGCATGGGGCCCATATACTCCAGACCGGACGGGTATCCGCGCATGCCAGCCTCGTCGCCTTGACCCACCACGAAAAATGGAACGGCAGCGGCTACCCGTTCGGTCTGCACCGCGACTCCATCCCCCTGTTTTCGCGCATCGTGGCCATCGCCGACGTCTACGACGCCCTTCGCAGCCCTCGCGCCTACAAGCCCGCATTTTCCCTGCAAAAGACTCTCAGGCATCTGCGGCGCCAACGGGGGAAATATTTCGACCCGCGCCTGCTCGACCTTTTCTTCCACCTGCTGCCCACCCTGCCCTCCCTGCAATAGGGTTGCCTCGGACCGCAACCTGCGGTTACCATCCTTCCGTCCCATTCTCATTTTCAACGCAACGGGGAACATATGAGCACCACGCCCGCCTCTCCGAATGTCCTGGACATCAGCCCGGATCAGCTTCGGGAGCTGCTCGACACGCGGCCGGAAAGCACCTTCACCATAGTGGACGTACGCACAGACGGCGAATACGCCAAGGGGCACATTCCCGGAGCCAAGCACCTGCCCATCACGCAGCTTCCGGCCAGACTGGGTGAACTCAACCCCGAACTCGACACCATCTTCCATTGCCACAGCGGGGTGCGCTCCCGCCGGGCCGCCCACATGGCCCTGGATTCAGGAATGTTTTCCGGACAGGTTCATGATTTCGGCGCAGGCATTGTGGGATGGAGCGGACAGACCCTGCCTCAGAAACCGCCGCTCAAAGATTTCTTCGACCCGGACGACACCCCCGAACAGGCCATGCGCAAGGCCCTGGAACTGGAAAAGGGAGCCTGGAACTTTTACAGCGGATTGCTGCGCCACGGTCCTGGCGGACCGTCCTGCGGATTACTGAAGCAGCTTGCGCGGGCCAAACGGGAACAGGCCCGCACCCTGTACAACGAACTCGGACGCAAACGGCCCGCAGACCGGCCAGAATTTGAACTCTTTTTTGATGAATTGCCGGGAGAAATGCTGCAAAGCGGCGATCCGGTCTACTTTCTGTCCCAATGGGCCAGCGTTTCGCGCATCGACTGCCTCAACTCCGCGGAAGTGGCCCTGGAACTGGAATATCGGGGATACGACCTGTACAAGAACATGGCCTCGGCCTGCCCAAGGCCGGAAGTGGAAAAGGCCTTCACCATGCTGGCCCATGCCCAGCGGGAAAACATTTCCGCGATCGAAAACTTCATGGGCCAACACGCCCGATAGGTCGGATGGGAAAAAGAGAGAGTGGACGGGTTCAGCCGGGCAGCAGCCCTTCCCGCTCCAGAATCCGCACCAGTTCCAGACAGTCCGGAGCGGTGAAATCCGCGCCCGCCGCGAGGAAATCCGCACACTGCCTGCGCCCGTTGCAGACTCCGGCGGCCAGGGTTCCGGCGCGTTTGCCTCCCAGCACGTCCATGGGATGATCCCCCACCATGAGCGCGGTCTCCGGGGGCGTGCCGATGCGTTGCAGTGCGGCCAGTACATGGCCCGGATGCGGCTTGACCTCGGCAACATCCTCGCGGGTCAGCAGGCAGCCGCAATACTCTCCGATTTCCGGGAAAACCGTCTTGACCGCCGGCGTGCAGTTGCGCGTGACCACGGCGGTTGATACCCCCCGTTCCCGAAGATCCGTCAGCATGGTCCGGACAAAGGGAAACAGCTCTCCCCGCCGGGCCGCGGCCAGCTCCATATCCATGATCAGAAACCGGCAGCGGGTGTTGAATTCCAGGCCCGTTTCCCGGCCCAATTCGTCGGACACGGCGCGGGTCAGCACCTGCACCCATTCCAGGGCGGGCATGCCGTCCACCTGGGGGAAGTCGTCGATATAATTGGACGCCATGGCTCCGAGGCGGCGTTTCATGTCGCCGAAATCCAGGGTCAGCACGGCCAGGGTTCCGTCAAAGTCGAAGATGATGGATTGGATAGGGTGGGGTGGGGTCATGGGGGAGAAATGCGGGATTGGGAGGTAAACGTCAAGGGGGGAGAGAGATGAGGAAGAAGGATATGTGAACTGCTGTGTTTATCTCCCACAAATTCGTCAATGTCCGAACAAAAAATGGTGATTGATGCAACAATGCAAAATTGATATATCTTTCCAAGAGGACGACATGTTCATAGATAGCAACAGAATTCAGCTCACTGATAAAATACTTACTACGAATCTGGATGATAAAAATTTATCCAATTATTTGATGTTGCGAGTCGCCGCTAAGAAGAAAGTTTTCTGCAACATAGACTTTAAATATACGTACTTCGACACATGCTATTTTAGAAAATGCGTCTTTCGTGAGTGCAACTTTACAGGATGTAGATTTGTCAATTGTAATTTTAACGGAGCTAATTTTTGTGGATGTGCATTTGACTACTCTTTTTTTGAAAAAACCATAATTTCTTCAGATGTATTAAGTGAGTGCTGTCCTAGCTTTGACAATGTAAAAATGCGCTTTGCTAGGTCATTAAGGGTAAACTTCCAGGGACTTGGAGATGCAGAGGCTGCGAATAAGGCAATTCAAGTTGAGCTCTCTGCAACTGAAAGTATGCTTCGGAAGGCATGGAAGTCGAATGAATCTTACTACAGAAATAAATACAGAGGAATTATTAGATTTTATAGCCTTCTTCGTTACGCAAAGTTCAAAGCATTAGACCATATTTGGGGAAACGGTGAAAGTTTATTGAAACTTCTGCGGTTTACTGCCTTGATCTTGCTGGTAATCTCCACAGGTGATGTCATCACAAAATCCGACCCGTTTGATATTAAGAGTTACATCTCAGCCATTCTAGTCTCCCCTCACATTTTCCTTGGAACACTTACACCTGAAGAGTATTCCAGAACCTACCTAACAGTCATCCACATTTTGCGGTTCATTGTTCTCGGTTTTATAATGGCAATTATAATAAAGCGACTCAACAGAAGATGACAGTTAACATATATGCTTTTGGGTCAATTTGCCGGGGCGACCTCAAGAGTGACTCAGATATTGACCTTTTGGTCTTGGCTAAAGAAGACTTCGAGAAGTATGACCGAAACAAGTTCTCAATCTACACATTTGAACGAATTTCTGATATTTGGAAAGAAGGAAACCCATTTGCATGGCATCTTCATTTAGAATCTCAAATGATCTATTCGTCAAACGGGAAAGATTTCTTAAAAACACTTGGCCTCCCATCACAATACAAGCGGTGCTACGAAGACTGCGTTAAGTTTTTTCGTATTATTATGGAGGCAGAGGACTCTCTTAAAAAAAACTCTTCCTCTTCCGTGTTCGACTTATCAACTATATTTCTAGGAATAAGAAATATAGCGACGTGCTATTCTCTGCGACATCTTGATACTCCGACCTTTGAAAGAGATTCCGCTCTTAAAATTGGTGATTTAAGCATTAATATTGACACCAATATATATAACATATTCAAGAGAGCTCGGATAATTAGCATACGTGGATATGGAGAGCCCTTGACTGCCAGTGAAGTGTCGCAGGCATTTACTAAAATTGCCGATATTAAAATGTGGGCAGCTAATATTGTTCGGCGTGCAGGTGAATCATGAGTGAGTTTAGCAACAGAATAAAAGCGCAAAGAAGCATTCTGGAGTAGCCCCCATTTCGACCGGACACCTCGGCATACCGAAGAGGTAGGTCTGGAGGTATGTCTAGAGATAGTGCTAACACGTATCCGACGGTGGAGGTGGTGCACAGTGTCCAGCGCCGGCGCTGGACACTGGCCGAAAAGTTGCGGATCGTCGAGGAATCATCCCAGCCAGGCATGAGCGTCTCCTTTGTGGCCCGCAAGTACGGCATCGCCCCCAATCTTCTTTTCCGTTGGAGGAAGCTTATGAGCGAGGGCGGCAGAAAAGCCATCGAGGCCAACGACACGGTCGTCTCATCAGCGGAAGCGAGGGCCATGAAGAAACGCATCCGCGAACTTGAGCGTCTTTTGGGCAAGAAGACGATGGAGGTGGAGATCCTCAGGGAGGCCATTGAGATTGCGCGCGAAAAAAAACTCATCTCGCGCACTCCGTTGCCCTTCGAGGACGATACCCCATGACACGCGTTGCTGAGGCCATGGGCGTTTCCCGGTCCAGGCTTATGGAACGCGTCGGCGTTCCGGCAAAGGTGAGGCCGTCTCGCTACTCCAGGGCCGAAGATGAGGCACTGCTGCCACTCATCCGCGACATCATCGATGATCGCCTCACGTACGGCTACAGACGTGTTTGCGCCGTGCTCAATCGCCACCTGGAAGCGTTGGGACAGCCCCGCGTGAACCACAAGCGCGTCTACCGCATCATGCGCCTTCATGGACTTCTGTTGGCGCGGCATTCCGGCAAGCAGCCGACGCGCGCCCATGACGGCAAAGTGATTACGCTACGCAGCAACCTTCGTTGGTGTTCCGACGTTTTCGAAGTGTCTTGCGATAATAGCGAGGCGGTCAGAGTGGCGTTCGTCCTTGATTGTTGTGACAGGGAAGCCATCGGCTATGTAGCGTCGAGCCGGGGCATATCCAGCTCAATGGTCCAGGACCTGATGCTGGAGTGTGTCGAAAAGCGGTTCGGGACAAATCGAACACCTCACCCGGTGCAGTGGCTTTCGGACAACGGCTCGTGCTACACAGCCAGTGACACGGTGGAATTTGCCTCGTGGCTGGGCCTGGAGAGTTGCTTCACGCCCGTCAGGAGCCCGGAGAGCAACGGCATTGCCGAAGCGTTCGTAAAAACATTCAAGCGCGATTATGTGCGAATCAGCGACAGATCGGACGCCATGACAGTATTCGGACAGCTGGCAAACTGGTTTGAAGATTACAACGAGAGGCATCCCCACAAGGGACTGCGGATGAAATCTCCCCGCGAGTTCATCCGCGCATTGGCAACAGCCGAGTGTCCGATTTAGCGGGGGCAACACCACATTCTTAAAATTGTAAACTCTAACTTTAAATCAAATGAAGAGCTATGTGGACTGTCTTTGCCTGCTATAGAACGCTGGCTTTCTGTTCACCGCATAGACCCATCATCAAAAATCGCGATTGGTCTCGTGTCTGCAGCAAGTCGTCTATTCTTCCTAGCCAATAAAAGTCAGGAACAGATCACAGAAGAATACAAGGCCATGGTCGATGGCTTCGAAATCATAGCCCAAGAGCTTAGGGTAGAGTTGGAACTCATGGTTAAGAGTTCGTAATCGTTATGCTGGTAGGTCAAGTCCGAAAAATCCTTCCATTCTTGGTTAATCGAAGTTCGCCTTTAAAATTGCTCATCCGAAGGCACAGCCAGCATTCTTGAAATGTTTTTCTCCACACAAAAAGATGTATTCGGGACCGCGGAGAGTAGTAAACGCTACAGCCCGGCCCAAAACACCTCTTTTAAACGAACCCAGGCGCGAAAATCGCTCAGCCGGATCGACCTTGTCAGCCAGGTCCAGGCTGTTCAAAAACCGGGCAGGCCAGGCGCGAGGAAGTTGGCGGTTCCGAAGTGTATTCCTACATACACGAGGGTTCGCCAACTCCGCAGCAACGCCGCCTGCACGGATTTTTCAACAGCCTAGCAGACCGGGCAGCCTATGTCGGAATATACCAACCGCTCCTCGTACTCCGCCAGCTTTCCCTTGTTGAACCGGGAAACAGGCCGGTAGTAGCCCACGATGCGGGTGTAGACCTCGGTTTCTTCCTTGCATGTGGGGCACTCGTAGTGCTCGCCGCAGATATACCCGTGGTTCTTGCACACCGAGAAGGTCGGGGTGATGGACAGGTAGGGGATCTTGGTCTTGGTAAAGGCCTTGATGATGAATTTCTTGAGGGATTCCTGATCGGCCACGGCCTCGCCCAGATAGGTATGAAACACCGTGCCGCCCGTATACAGGGGTTGCAGCTCGTTCTGGTGCTCCAGGGCCTGGAAGATGTCCGTGGTATGGCCCACGGGCAGGGTCGTGGAGTTGGTATAGTACGGCGTGCCATTGCCCGAGGTGATGATATTCTCGTACAAACCTCGGTCGATCTTGGCCAGCCGGTAGCTTGTTCCTTCGGCTGGCGTGGCTTCCAGGTTGTACAGGTTGCCGGTCTCCTCCTGAAAACGGGAAGTGATCTCGCGCAAATGGTTGAGGGTGCGCTGCATAAGCCGCACGCCCGCGTTGGAATCGATGCCCTTGCCCAGAAGATTCAGGCAGGCCTCATGGCCCCCGATCAGCCCGATGGTGGAGAAATGGGCCTTGTAGCCGTTTTTGAGATAACGGTAGGTCCAGGGGAACATGCCGCGTTGCAGGTTGTCGTTGATCATCTTGCGCTTGAACTCCAGGGAGTCCTTGGCAAGGGTGGCGTATTCCTCGACCAGATCCAGGAAGTCTTCCTCGCCCTGGGCCAGATAGGCCAGCTTGGGCAGATTGAGCGTGACCACGCCGACAGAGCCTGTCAGGTCGCCCGCGCCGAACAGTCCGCCGGTCTTTTTGCGCAGTTCGCGCAGGTCCATTTGCAGGCGGCAGCACATGGAGCGGACGTCTTCGGGGTCCAGGTCCGAGCTGATGAAGTTCTGAAAATAGGGCGCTCCGTACTTGGCGGTCATCTTCAGGAGCATGTCCCCCACCTCGCTGTCCCAGGGAAAATCCTCTGTGATGTTGTAGGTGGGGATGGGAAAGGAGAAGATGCGGTCGTGATGATCGCCGCGCAGCATGACTTCCAGGAAGGCGCGGTTGATCATCTCCATTTCCGGGATGAAGTCGCCATAGGTGGCGTCCTGCAACTTGCCTCCGATGATGACGGCTTCCTTGGCGAGATGCTTGGGCGGATTGAGGTCGAAGGTCAGGTTGGTGAACGGGCTTTGCCCACCCCAGCGCGAGGTGGTGTTCAGGTTGAACACGAACTTCTGCATGGCCTGGTAGACTTCGTGGTAGCTCAGGTTGTCGTGCCGGACAAAGGGAGCCAGGTAGGTATCCACGTTGTTGAAGGCCTGCGCTCCGGCCCATTCGTTCTGCAACGTGCCGAGAAAATTGACCATCTGCCCCAGGGCCGAATCAAAATGACGGGCGGGGCCGGCACAGGAACGGTCCTGAAGGCCGAAACCTTCCAGCAGCAGGTCGCGCAGGCTCCAGCCGGCGCAGTACCCGGCCAGTCCGAAGGACAGGTCGTGAACGTGAAAATAGCCGTGCTCGTGGGCCTGACGCACTTCCTCGGGATATTTCTCCAGGGCGTACCGGGCCTGGACCGTGCCGGACAAATGCAGCATGAGCCCCTGAAAGGAGTGGGTCATGTTGGCGTTTTCACTGACGCGCCAGTCGGCCTTGCTCAGGTAGTTGTCGATGGTGTCCTTGATGTCGAGATAGGCTTCCTTGTTTTCGCGCAGCTGGCGGCGCTTTTCCCGATAGATCACATAGCGCCGGGCCACATGGTAAAGACGGGACTCCATGAGCACCATCTCGACCGTGTCCTGCACCTGCTCCTGATCGGGAACGTCGGTATCACCAAGCCTGGCTTCGACCTTCTGGGCCAGCCGCCTGGCCAGCAGAGGGTCTTTCACTCCGCTCGCTTTCAAGGCTTTCAGAATGGCCAGGGCGATCCGTTCCGTGGACCACGTTTCCAGACAACCGTCTCGTTTGCATATCTTGCTGGGCATTATTTCTCCGTGGGGGTACGTAGTCTTGCAGCCTCAGGTCAAAGCCTTTCGGCAGGTAGGTTTTGGCCGTTTCTATGTCTTGCGCATCGAGGAAGGGCACCTTGGTCAGGCGAAACCGGAACATGTCCGGTTGCTGTGCTGCCAGGGCGAAAATCCATTCCAGGGATTCCCGGGCCTGACGCGGAGTGCACGTATCGCCGGTAAGGGACGGATATTTTTCCCAAGGGCCTTTGACATCCACAAAAAAAGCATCGGCAAGGCCCTGGTCCAGCAGCATGTTGACCGTACCCGGCTGCAACCCGTTGGTATCCACCTTTACGGGCAGCCCGAAGCTCTTCAGGTCTTTCAGAAAAGCGGGAAAATCCGGCACAATGGTGGGTTCGCCGCCTGAAACGACAATGCCGTCGAGCCACTCCTTGCGGCGTTTGATGTAGTTGGTCACATCTGCCGTGAACAGGGCGGGATGCTTTTCCGGATGCCAGGCGATGCTGGCATTATGGCAGGTGGGGCAACGCAGGTTGCATCCGCCAAAAAAAAGAACGCAGGTGGTGTGTCCCGGCCAATCGCAAAGGCTCAGGGGTTCAAACCCTCGAAGCATCTGCCAGGCCGGGGAAAGTTTGTCATGCATGCGGCTGTGTGGTGTGGCTGAACGTTGTCGTCTTCCTTGTGGAAGACCTTTTGGAAAAGTCTCCAGACCGGGTCTGCTGGCTTGCCCCGAGCTCACGCGAAGGCATTGAAAACACCCGCTTCGCCAGGACATACAGCGGCGGAACCGCTTCGGAATCGCACCGAAAAACCCTAAAATTCAAAACAGTTAGATGTAGCCTGAAGAAATAACTCGCATTTTTCAACTTCAATGCCGGAGCAAAAGAAGCAAACGCGCACACTGTGGAGGAACCTACTGCATCGAATACTCCTTGTACAGGGGGAGAACAAAAAACAGGCGGAACATCCCATCGTCTACAGACGATTACAGACAATTATGCGGAATTAGGCAAGATACCCATGACTTTTCCACAACACAGTGGATGGCAAACCCCTGTACGGCAAGAAGTCCCGGCAATTCAAAAAAAAAGCCGCCGTCATTTCACATGACGGGGCTTTATCTATCCCAAAAAGCAGAAGGAGAATGCGTATTGCGCATGCTTCACCGGCTGTGAAAAATCTCCGTTCCCTACAGCTTATACACAGGCCGGATACAAGCCTACGGCTCCAGAAGCTCTTTTTTCAATTCTTCCGGCGTCATGCTCCAGAAAGGATATCCGTCCTTGGTACGCCGCACCTTGATGAATTCGTTCTCTGTTTTCTTGATCTTGGTGGCCAGCAGCACATCCGCACCGTCTATATCCACCCATGCCCCGTAGACCTTGATCTTCTGGCCGGGACGCAGATTCAGGGCTTCCAGCTTGTCCAGGGCAAAGGCCTTGGGCGCCACATGGACGATGATCGTCTCGCCGTCGGCCCTGTCCCTGATAACCATGCCCACGCCCGGAGCCATGCCCGGAAAGGGCGTCACGTCGATGATTTCCACAAAGCCGCCCTTGATCTTGTCATACTCGGACACATCATACATCTTGCCATACGCACTGTCCGACTCCCAACCAGGATAAGAATCCGCGGCCCGGACCGCACCGGCAAAAGCCGCCCCCACCAGCAGGCTGGCGGCCCAAAAAACAATGGCCGGAACCGATGTAAAATATCGCATACTCACAAACTCCTTGTTCATGTTTGCATACCTATAAGCAGGCCCTGCTTTTTTTCAAGGGCATGACGGCGCTGTTCGACGCCATCTCTACTGAAAAGTCGGAAAAAGTCGAGCCGACATACCGACCGATGTAGCCGACCATACGCCCTTTCCCTCCTTCGAAAAAAAACGGCCCGGTACATCCGCACCGGGCCGTCCCTTCCTGTTGGAAGAATGAGAATGAGTTAGAACACGTCGGAACTGATCTGTTGGGCGGCCTCCTCTATTTCTTCCGCGTCGCACGACGGGCAGACTTTTTCGAGAAGCTTTCTGACAAGATCTTCCTTCTCCATGGAACTCTTCGCTTCCGCAGACTTTTTGGCAGAAGCCTTGGCGTTGGCCACGATTTCCTTCACGGTCATGTTCAATCTCCGTTGCTCAAAGGGGTTGCAGTACAGGGCTCCTAACAGGAAACTTTGGCTTGGAAATTTATATAAAAGATCATTTACGATCATATGACTTTTCCATTGCAGTACGACAATGTCAAGACCTCTTCCAAAGGGCGTCTTTTCCGTTTTCCGCGACGATCCTCAAAAAAGTACGCCGGAAAACAGCAGTGCCTGTTGACCAACACCCCGCCTTGCTGCAAAGTATGAACTGAGGGGGCTTACGTTCATAACCTGACTGCCTGTTGCTGCAACAGCCGGTGCGATTCGCAGCCGCATCACCTTACGATGCGTGTACCCGCCACATCGCTCGCCTGTTGAATACCAATAATTTGCAGGGGTTGGCAAAACCGTGTTTCCGGCAATACACTTGCAGGCAGATGAAGCCTTGCAACGTCCGCCTACAGGATGCCTGTAATGATACGAAAAGCCGTTTTCTCTGTCATTGTAGTGTTTTTTTTGCTTTTCGGAGCCGGCAGCTTCGGAATGAATTATCTGGTCAGCCGCGTTGTAACCGATTATCTCCACGATACATGCCTTGTGCAGGGAAGCCTGGATCAGGCCAAGATATCCCTGTTTTCAGGAGAGGCCGTTCTTTACGGTTTGAAAATAGCAAACCCCAAAGGATTCCCTGCCGGGGAGGCTATCGCCATCCGCTCCGTCCGGCTGACCTTTGCCCCGGATACTCCATTCAAAACCCCCTTCACCCTGCGCGAAGTCGTTCTTGAAGAGCCGGTCATCCGCTTGCAGGGAGGCCCCGAGGAAAACAACATCGAGGGCATCAGCCGCAATCTTGCAGCCGCCATGCGCGTGTACTCCATGGACCTGCACCACGGGCGTTCCGATCCCCTGGTGCGCATTGAAAATCTCTATTCAGTGGACGGCTCGGTGCTGTGCAACGCCATCGGACCTGCCCCGGTGCGCATGCCCACCCTGCTGCTGAGCGCATTGGGAGGCAAGGACGGACTGCCTTTGAGCCAGGTGGTCATTCAGTTGCTGCACATGCTGGACAACGCCGCCATGACGGCCAAAACCGCCGCCCTTCCGGAGCCCATGGGACTGGACGGTTCGGCGGACGACACGGCGTCCCCCGGACTGGACGGGGGGCAATCGGGGCAAGGGCGGAAAGACCTGCCCCGGGGATGATGACCCCGCGACTTGTTTTTTTCGAAAAAAGGCCCGATGCGGAATTGTTTCCTGCACCAGGCCTTTGCATTCCTATTCCGCGCCCCTACTGCAACAGGCGCCGGGCAATCTCCCTGGCCGCGCGGCGTCCGGCCCCCATGGCCAGGATGACCGTGGCCGCGCCGGTGACGATGTCGCCGCCTGCAAACACATTGGGAATGGAAGTCTCGCCGGTTTCCTCGTTGACCTGCACATAGCCCCACTTATTCAGCCCCAGGCCGGGCGTGGCATCCAGCAGAATCCTGTTGGGGCCGGTTCCCACGGCAATGATGGACATGTCGGTCTCGATCTCAAATATTTCGCCCTGTACGGGCACGGGACGGCGGCGGCCCGAATCGTCCGGCTCGCCGAGTTCCATGCGCTGCACCTTGAGCGCCCTGAGACTGCCGTTTTCATCGCCGAGGAATTCCATGGGGCTGGCCAGAAGCTCCAGCCTTACGCCCTCGTCCAGGGCATGGTGGATCTCCTCCCGACGCGCAGGCATTTCCTCCTGGGTACGGCGATAGACGATATGCACGTTTTCCGCACCAAGCCGCAGGGCGGTGCGGGCCGCGTCCATGGCCACGTTGCCTGCGCCCAATACCGTGACATTGCGCCCCCGAATGACCGGAGTGTCGTGGTCGGGAAAGGTGTAGGCCCGGCCCAGATTGACCCGCGTAAGATATTCATTGGCCGAGTACACACCGATGAGGTTCTCGCCGGGAAGCTTCAGGAACCAAGGGAGTCCCGCTCCCACGCCGATGAAGATCGCCTTGTAACCCCGGTCGAAAAGATCCTGCACGGTCACGGTGCGGCCACCCACCCAGTTGGTGTGGATATTCACGCCGTATTCCCGCAGAGCGTCTATTTCCCGGTGCACTATGCTTTTGGGCAGCCGGAATTCGGGTATGCCGTACACCAGCACGCCGCCCGGCTCGTGCAGGGCCTCATACATGGACACCTTGATTCCCTGCGTGGAAAGATAGGCGGCCACGGTCAGGCTGGAAGGTCCGGAGCCGATGCAGGCCACCTTGATTTCTCCACGGACCATGGGACATTCCTCACGACCGGAAAGCTCCAGGCAGGCGTCCTCCACCGCAATCGAATCCGCCACAAAGCGTTCCAGCCGTCCGATGGCCACGGCCCCGCCCTTTTTGGACAGGATGCATGCCCCTTCACACTGGTTTTCCTGCGGACAGACCCGGCCGCAGACAGCGGGCAGGCTGTTGGTCTTCAGAATGGCCTTGTAGGCGGAAACAATGTCGCGCTGCTGCACGTGGCGGATAAACCCCTTGATGTCCACTTCCACGGGACAGCCGGATACGCAGAGCGGCTTTTTACATTGCAGACAGCGATTGGCCTCTGCCACGGCCATTTCCATGTCATATCCCAGAGTCACTTCCTTGAAATTGAAACGGCGCTCTTCAGGTGCCTGTTCCGGCATGGGAGTCCGGGGAAGAATCTGTTTTTTCTTTTTCGTATCAGCCATGACGACTCCTGAGCTCTTCCATGGAAAGAATCTCCAAGGGACGATACGCGCCCAGACGCCTGCGCAGCTCAGCGAAATCCACGGCATGGCCGTCGAATTCCGGTCCGTCCACACAGGCGAACCTGGTCTCTCCGCCCACGCTCACGCGACACGCGCCGCACATGCCGATACCGTCGATCATGATTGAGTTGAGAGATACCGTGGTTTTGACCCCGAACGGTCTGGTCACGTTGCACACGGCTTCCATCATGGGGACCGGCCCCACGGCCACGACCTCGGCTACGGTGGGGTCGTCTTCCAGACGCTTTTTCACCAGTTCGGTCACAAATCCCTTGTGCCCCCGGCTGCCGTTGTCCGTGGAGACCATCATTTCCGGGCAAAAGCCTTCCAGCTCGTTGCAGAAAAGCAAAAGTTCGGCGCTTCGCGCACCCACGGCGGCCACCACATGATTGCCCGCTTCCTTGTGCCCCTTGGCGATGTGATGCATGGCGGCAATACCCGTGCCTCCACCCACACAGATGACAGGGCCGGCGTGTTTTTCAATATGTGTGGGCGTTCCCAAGGGACCGCATACATCCAGAATTTCGTCTCCTTCTCCCAGCATTTCCAGCAGGGCTGTGGATTTGCCCACAACAAGATAGACGATCTTTATGGTTCCGTTGGTCTTGTCCGTGTCGGCTATGGTCAGGGGGATGCGCTCCCCTTTTTCGTCGATCCGCAGAATGACGAAATGCCCCGGCCGGGCCTTAGCCGCAATCTGGGGAGCGTCCAGCGTCAGTTCGCTGGTTTGTCCTGGGATGAGCTCCCTCTTTGCAAGAATGCGAGTCGGCATGGTATGATATCCTTGTAATAAAGAACGTGTGTCACAATATATAAAGGCCTGTGGGTATCCACAGACCAGGGTAGTTGTCAAAAATCCAAGCTGATTTATTGTTTGATAAGAAATGTCGAGGTAGTTTTCTTTCCAGCTTCTTGTTGATGGTTCGGATGGTTTGCCGGCATGCAAGGCGGCTTGCAACGACCAGGACGAGCTCGAAAATATAATGGCCGCAACCTGTGCGGCAGGATAGTCTGGTGGAAATCGCCTTTTTCCGAACACTCTCCCAAAAGGGTCGGCAGGTATGCATATCCGGGCACAGCAGGCTTACCAGAATGCCTCCACCGAATCTTTTGCTATGCGTATAAACACATTTCAATCCGCAAGACAAGCCGCCCGAACCGGACAATCAGAGGCCACGGGCCTTTCCGCCATGCCCAAGGCACGGGTGACAAGCCGAGAAATCGACTTTTCCATGGGAAAATTCGGCCTGCGTTACACCTCGCGCAATGTGGCCTTTGATCCCGAAGATATTCAGGGCATGCAGGACCGCAGGCAGCAATTCGACAAGGAATTGAACCATGCTCGCGAAATGGACGTTCTGCGCACACGGACAACCGCCTTTACCCCGCCGTCGGACGCCGCACCGGGCGAAGGAGCCACCATGCGCCAGGGAATCCTGAAGTACGCCCACAACGCCTCGCCGCAAAGCTACGCCCCGCCATTGCAGCGGCAATTGCTGGCCACTGTCTGAAAAAAAAGAAAACGCTTCAACGGATCGCCAATCCCCCCACCATGAATGAAAAAACGGATATGCCTCCGCTCCGGCCGAAGGTTTGCCTTCCCTGAATCCGCGCAGCCATTTCCCGTTCCGTATCCAGACGGCCGCAAACCCCATGCCCAGAGAAAAAGCGCTCCTCGAAAAACGCGGTTTCCGGTTCGCTCCCGCCGCTCTTGGGGGCGCATGACGGGCGATGCCCGCCATGTCGCGTGTCTCGTTTTCAAGTGGTTCTTTTGCCTGCCAATTGAGCGGACGCGCCACTGCGCATGAACCACGACCGCGCGGACCGCGCCAGATAATACGGCAGCCGCCGCACGATCCACCAGTTGAACGCAGCATACCGCATGCGCCCCGGCCAGAATGTCCACATAACGGGAAAGCGCCCCGGGGTCCGTGAGCATGGAACGGAGCAGCCAGCGAGGCATCAGCTGCATGGCCTTGGCAAGAAGCAGGGACTGGCGAAGTTCACCGCCCATTTCCAGGTCAATGGCCGCCGCATACCGGTCTGCCGTGCCGCTGTGCCCGCCATTGCGCAGGCTTTGCGCGATGCACCGGGCCGCGACCTGGCCGGAACGCACGGCATAGCCTATGCCCTCGCCCAGAACGGCATCGGTGAATCCTCCTGCATCGCCGACCAGAAACACGCGCCCCTTGGCCACAGGCCGACGAAATCCGCCCAAGGGAATTTTATGGCCCACCAGTTTTCCCGGCAGGGAGACCCCATGCTGCCCCAGAAAGGCGGCAAATGCTTCTTTGGGACGGGAAAATTCCGCCATGGTGTCGCCGATGCCCACGGAGACCTGTCCGGGCTGACCGAAAATCCAGCCGTACCCCATGCTGCACAGGCCGAAGTGCAGCACCAGGGGGGCCGAGGCGGAAAGCGCGGCGGATCGTGGCTCCGGCGTATCCTGGATTTCGGATACGTTGGACGATCCGGGCGCGGCAGCCACTTCGGCGCACAAGCAGAACATGATCTCCCGAGGCCGGTCCGCAGGCCGAACAAGAAGTTTGAGCCTGCCTGACGCGCCTTCGGCCACAATCAGATATTTCGCGCGGAACTCGCTGTCCCCGGTCCGCACCCGGACATGTCCGCCCGTGGTTTCCCCGGCGTCCAGAACGGGTGTGCCCGTGTACACCTCCGCACCCGCCGCACGCGCCCTGTCCAGCAGATAGGCGTCGAACTCGCTGCGCCGCACGAGAATTCCGGCCCGGTAGTCGTGCTGAATTTCCCAACGGAAATCCTCAAAGCATAACAGGCCGCCGAAGAATTCCCGCCGGATCAGATGGGCGGGAAGTTCATGGTCCAGCCAGCGCAGACATTGCTCGGAAACCGCCCCGGCGCAGGGCTTGGGGCGCGGAAATTCGTCGCGGTCGAACACGGCCACGCGGACTCCGGAGGCGGCCAGGGCATGGGCGGCGCTGGAGCCGGCCGGCCCGGCCCCGGCGATGATCACGTCAAAATCAGTCTGGGACATATTTGAAAGGCCTCCCCTACAAAGGGCGATATCTTTGCCCAGACCTGTACAAAAGTCCACCGGGAGCCATCTATACCGGCTCGACAACGGTCTCGTTGGCCACGATCCGGCCCACCCGGTACAGAAAAATCAACCCGGCAAGGCCGAGCGTCAAAATGCACAGGATAATCCAGATAAACACGTGGCTTACCTGTGAAGCAACGTTCAGGTCGCAGCGCAGACGAGCCACAGGGCGGTCGCCTTCCATTATCCAGGTCTTGTTGATGACGAATTTGGCCAGGGCGTACGGATAGATGAATCCACCCAACCCGAAGGTGAGGATGATGATGACATACCACAACAGCATATGTCCGATGGACGACCCAATGGTCAGTTCACAGTAAAAACGTCCGACACGCATGATATTTCTCCTTCCTTTGGATTACCTGAAAAGACCTGCCCGGAAAAGGCGGGGAACGGCCATGAAGATGCGCCAGCCATACTGACGGATTGAATAATTTACAAAAACTTTCGCGATGCTGCGGGAGAGGCTGGCTGTTCAAAAATACATGCGGACGGGACACATATCCGGATCCGCTCCATTGCCCGGTATTTGATGGCAATACTGTGATCGCGCCCTTTTCAGCAGACCGATAAGAAAAATTACTTCTGGCAACAGGGGCAATAGGTACTGGTGCGCCCGGCGACCTTGCGCATGGCCAGGATGGTCCGACAGCAGAAACATGGTTGCCCGGCCCTGCCATAGACATTGAAGCTGTTCTGAAAGGCTCCGGCATCGCCGCGGGCGGTTCGGTAGTCGGAAATGGACGAACCGTTTTCCGCAATGGCCTGAAGCAGGACTTCCCCGCACATGGCGGTACAGCTCCGCCAGCCGTTTGCGCGATACGCCCGAGGCCTTGGCATGCGGCGCGATTCCCGCCCGGAAAAGCGACTCGTCCGCATAAATATTGCCGATGCCCGCAAGGACCTTCTGATTGAGCAGCACGCCCTTGATCGCCCCGGCCCTCGCCTTGAAGGCCGCGACAAACTCGTCGGCAGACATTTCCAGAGGCTCCGGTCCCAGGGAACGCAGAAATTCCATCCCTGCCAGTTCCCGGACGGTCATGGCCCGACACCAGCGCGAACTTGCGCACGTCCTTGAAATGCATGACACAGCCGCCGGAAAGATGGAAAACAATATGGGTGTGCTTGTCCGGGGTTGCCAGGGCGGGATCGCCGCAGGGGGGAACCCACAACCGGCCGGTCATCTTGAGGTGCACGGCCAAGTGCATGTCCTGGGCCGTTTCCGGCTCCGTGGCTTCCGCCGCACCGGGAAGATCGCCCGAAGCATCGCCGGAAAGATCCACCAGCAACATCTTGCCGCGCCGCCGCACCCCCGACAACGCGGCGCCCCGTAACCCGACGCGAAAATCCGGCCGCGTCCGTGCGGGTGACATTGGCGTAGCGCACATCCACGGACTCGATGGTGCGGCCCACGATTTCAGGGGCCAATCCGCGGGCTATGGTTTCAACTTCGGGCAGTTCGGGCATGGGCTCAGCGCTCCCCCACCTTGCCCAGATCAATGTCCATCATCTGGCCGTCGCGCTCGACGGTGAATACCAGTTCCTTCTTTTCCTTGAATGCGGCCATGCCCGCCTTGTGCAGGTCGGAAAGCACGTTCACGGGGGCGTCCAGGGCCTTGCGCACGATATCGCCCTTGCGCAGGCCTGCCTTGTCCGCCACGGAACCTGGAACTATCTCCGTAACCACAACCATGCCGTCGCGCAGCTCCAGGGACATGCCCCGGCTGCTGCGATGGCTTGTGGGACAGTAATAGAGCAGATCCGCGCTTTCCAGTTCATCCGGTCCGCCGCGCCAGGGCATGATCGTCAGGATGGTCGCGGCCGGATCGAAAATCCGCAGCCTGTGGGCAATGCCCCAGCCGAATTCCACATGCCCGCCGCCCGCCAGAACAACAACCCGCCGGTCGTGCCGCTTGCGCGCGCTCACGGCTTCGTGTGCCATTTTGGAGTCCCACAGGGATTGCACCCTTATGAAACGCTCCAGCCGTTCGGCATCCTGGGAAGGATGCGGCATGGAGGGACTCAGGGTCGCGTTGTCCATGGCCGTCATGTTCGCGTGGGCCAGAAACGAGGCCTCCAGACTCTCGCGCTGCGCCTCGGGCGGCCCGACCGACCAGGGCGGCAGATACGCGGCCAACTCGTCGCTCAGGCCCTTCGTGCCGTTGCGGCTGACGGCACGCACCACACGGTGCGGCACATTGAGCGGTTCCACGGGCAGCTTGTACGTTTCGGCCACCCGGAAAATCCCTTTGTATAAATCATAGGGATAGCCCCATGTCTCCTTCCAGTTCAAAGCCCCGGGAAGCTCGTCCACGGAAATATCCCCCCGGTTGAACCGCTCCAGAACGAAGCCTTTGTCCGTGGAGACCATTTCCAGACCGACTGCGGGCAGTTCGCCCGCAACCGCCAGACGCTCTATGAGGCGCGCCTGCATGCGGTGATCGCACTGGCTGCTGTGGCCCTCGCCTATGAGGATGTAATCGGCCTTGCGGGCCAAGGCGTCGAACAGCGCCATGTCCACGGGCCGTCCCTGAGGATCGGCCAGACTGCCGCGCGGGGGAAGCGGTCCTCCGTTCCGGGGAAACAGGAGTCCGGGGAACCTGCCCGTCGGAAGCGGCAGGGGAAGACGTGGAGGAAGGAGCGGGCGCTCGCCCGGTCCCGGCACAGGAGGCCAGGACCAGGGCGGCGATGATGGGCAAAAGAATGCGAACGGTCCGGGTCAATCCCATTTGCGCTTGTCTTCGATGGGACGAATCTGCGGCGGCAACGTTCCGGGAGCCACAATATTGAGCACCGGACGCAGTTTGATCTTCTCGCGGAAAACATGCAGCAGTTCGTCTTCGCGTTTGAAGTTGTTGGCCTCGATATGCAGAGCCATCTCGTCGATGCCCTCGGGGTTGGTGACCTCGATCTGCCAGCGCTTGATGTCGTCGAACCGGGTCATGACCTGCTCCACCTGGTGGGGGTACACGAACATGCCCTTGATGCGGGCCGTGGGTGTCCACCCGGCCCACGATGTTGCCGAGCCTGGGGCGTGGTGCGGCCGCAGGGGCAAGGGCTGCGCGGTCGATGAACGACAGGTCGCCCGTGGCCAGGCGGATAAGGGGATAGGTCTTGTTGAAGGCCGTGACCACGATCTCGCCCACCTCGCCGTCCTTCAAGCGGGATGCCGGTGTCCGGGTGGCAGATCTCCACGAACGAGCGGTTGGACACGTGCAGGCCGTTCTTGTGGTAGCACTCGTAGCCTATGCAGCCCACGTCGGCCGTGCCGTAGCCCTGGCGCATGATGAGGTCGAACTTCTTTTCCAGGGTCTGGCGGACGCATTTTCTCGGAAAACTTTCTCGCCCGTGACGAACGCCACCTCCATGATACAGGTCCTTGCGCAGGTTCACGCCGGTGTTCCTCGGCCTTCTGGGCCAGGTGCATCAGGTAGCTGGGCGTGCCGATGTATCCGGTGGCACCCTAAGCTTCTGCATGATGTCCAGCTGGGTGCTGGTGTTGCCCGGCCCTGCCGGAACCACGGCACAGCCGAGGTTGCGCAGAGGCTCCTCAAACATCAACCCGGCCGGAGTCAGGTGGTAGTTGAAGGTGATCTGGGCCACGTCGCCGCTGCGGTAGCCTGCGGCGTAAAAGCCTTCGGTCCATCCCCAGTAGTCCTCGGTACGGTCTTCTGGATCGAAAATGGGGCCGGGCGAAAGAAAGATGCGGCGCAGTTCGCCCAAGTCCTTGGTCAGCAGGCCGCCCAGACGCGGTCCCATGGATTGCAGAAAGATGAGCTCTTTCTTCTTGAGAATGGGAATATGCTTGATGTCGGACAGGGATTTGAACTTTTCGGCCTGAAACTGGGCGCGGTCGAAACGCTTCTTTACGTCCTCGCTGTAGCGGTAGGCGTAGGTGAGCAGCTCTTTGAGCTGAATCAGATTGTATTGATTGCGCTCGCTCTCGTCGAGCACTTCACGGCGGGAATATATCCCTTCGGTTCTGTCTTTACGGGTCATGATTTTTTCCTCCTAACGGCGAAAAAGTAAAATCTCTTCACGTACGGAGCGCTTCCCGAATGGGCAAGGCAGCGTAAAGAGGAAAGAAGGCAGAACCACCAGCGGGCAATGATATTGGAATGCCTTTCTTATGGGATCTGGCCCTTAACAGGCAAACATATAGGCAATGGACGAAAAAAAAGCAAGTGTCGCGTCACAACACCATGAAATAAAAGGCTTTTCCGGGAAACACGATATCTTGCGATATTATTTTTCCCGGAAAAGACAAGCCCTCCTTCCAGGAAGCATCAGGTTTCCAGCAGTGTGGCCAGTACGCCAGGAGCGGAATGCTCCAGTCCGGCCTGAACCAGACGTACCCTCTTCAGAATGGGGGAACGCGAGATCATGTCCAGAATGAGCAGGACAAAGCTGAAATCCCGAATGTTTTCCTGGGTGGTTTCCTGGGCGATATACCCCTTGAACATTTCCAGGGTATCGTCCAGCGAAGTGTCCGGTCCCCGTCGCTCCGGGGAGCAGACGGTATCCAGAATACAAAGAAGATAATGTTTCCAGTCCTCGTGATAATACAGATGGTGCGCCATTATTTCCTTGATCTTGAGCATTCCGAACAGAATGCTCCCCGAACTGGGAAAAATCGCGCCCCACGATATCACTCCGGCTGATTACCGGGGGGGGGGGCTATCTGTGCGCTCTCCCTGCTCCCGGGCGAACTTGAGACTACGGTAATCGTCCAATGAGATGACGTTTCCCATATTCCACGACCTCCATGCCGCGTTGGCCAGACGCCCAGCGTCTGCCATTGAGGGGCGCATCCTTGGCCCCATGGGTAATCCTTGTGCCAAACCAGCACATCTTTATCTCTCGGCTATTCGGGAAAAAACTTTAACCCTAATTTGTCCTTTTTGGCCCGGCCTGATTCCGCACCAGATTTTCTCCCGCAACCCGGAAGTTGAACTCATAGTCAAGGGAACTACTCCACCCTTCGTCGAAAACATCCCGACTGCGGGTTCCCCAAAGAGGCCCCACGGGCTTGCCGTAGGTATAGAACCAACTGATGATGGGATCGCCGGCAAATCCCAGCCCTATCCAGTAATATCCTGGATCGAGAACAGGACTCTCGCGGCTGAAATCAAATGTCTGCCAGCGGTATCCGGGCGCAAGGGACATCCCTCCCACCTCGACCATGCCGCTTGCCGCAAGCAGCCTGCCGGGTGTTCCGTCCGCATCCGCAAACAGGTCCACCCAAAGCATGCCGCCTCCCCCGTAACGGTGCAGGGCCAGGGAGACGTTCTCCAGGCTCAGGGGACGCTTCACACGGAACACCTGGGCATATTGCGTGGCCCTGGTGGTAACGTATTCCGCGCTTTCAACCAGAAAGTTGCGGGTCACCTCAAACTGATCCTCCCCCACCTGGGCTATGGTTCCGTAGTCGGTAAAGTCCATGTTCTCTGGAAAATCCAGGTTGCCCATCACCACGGGGCCGGAAAAACGTCCGGCAAGCTCCGGCTTTTTCGTTTTCCGAGGACGATCCGGTGGCACGGGCAGGACAGTTTGCGGCCCCCCCCGCCTTTTTTTTCAGGAACGGCAGGAACAGGGTCTTCAGCCTGCGTTGCTTTTGTCAAAGAAGGGGCCACTGGCCGGGATTCCGCCGTTTTTTTCCGGTGCGGGAGCCACAGGGGGAGGGGGCGCCGAAGCCGCTTCCGTTTCCGGGCTTTCGTTTTCTGGCCTGGCCGGAGTCGGCGGGACCGTGGTGGATTTGGCCACGGCAGGTTTTTCAACAGCAGGCTTTTCTGTGCCCGGCTTGGCAGCGGCCGGCCTGGCCGTCGGGGCAGGATGGGGCGAAACCGCAGGCTTTGGAACAACAGGTTCCGGCGCCACGGTGTTCGGCACTGACGGGGCGGACACCGCAGGGACGGGCAATGAAGCGGCCGTCGGTTTCGGCTTTTCCGCCGAATCCCGAACCTCTGCCAGCTTGCCCCCCGGCATCCACTCCCGGAAAAAGCAACAATTTGCTCGTGACCATTTTGCCCCGACTGGCTTTCAGAGCCACCGCATCTGAGGTGAAATCACCTCCCAAACCGCTTTTGAACCGTGGACGCGGCGATGTGGCGGACAGGCGGACATAGCGGATACGGCCGTCATTGACGGTTTCCTTGTTGTCCATTCCGGTTTCCACCCTGATGAACCTGTTGGCCACGAAAAAGGATGTCTTTTGCGCGTCAAAGGGAACCCACCCCCAGATCGGGAAACCAGACCTCTATCCACGAATGCCGGCCGTCCGCCGACTTGAATGTATAGATGGAGCGCCCTTCCTGCACGCTGTACGGTTTTGCCCAGGGTGTAGCCGTTGACGATACGGGCCGGAATACCGGATGCGCGCAGCAGGGCGGCGCACAGATGCGAGTAATTCTGGCAGTTGCCCTTCCCGGTTTCCAATGAATAGAGCGCATCGAATTTTTCAGGCGGATTGACGTAGCGCAGGTTGTCCACCACATGGCCCACGATGCGCTGCACCGCCTCGTACTCCGTGGATGCGCCGCCGGTCAGACGCTCTGCCAGCGCCCTGATGCGGGCATCGTCCGCCTGCACCTGTTCCGAGGATTCCAAATACGGAGCCACGGACGGAGGTACCTTTCGCACGGGAAAAACAGCGGTGGTTTCCAGGCGTTGCAAAAGGGTCTGGTTATCGACCTGAAAGGAAACCGTCATGTCCAGATTCCGGGGCGGATTGCTCCAGGTGGCCGTAATGATGCGGTTGCCCCGTATGTCCGTCGTGTTTTCCCTGGCATCGGGGCGGGGGGAAAAACGCAGGCTGTAGTCCCTGATTTTCTGCACGAACGTGGGCGAGACAAATTCTTCGGGAACCACGAAACTGACGGAAACACGTTGCGCCCCGCCGGGCAGGGCAATGCCCTGGGTCAGCTCGAAAGCCACATCGGACCGCATGCTTCCGTCCACTTCCAGGGTTTGCGCCGCAACAGGCAGACCACAGCAACACATTGCCACAACCCCCAACCATGCCACCAGCAGGCGCCGCATACCCCCACCTCCAAGTCAGCGTCTTTTTCATTTCCCCCCGGTCTGCAAAGAATGCAGGCCGACATTCCCACTTTTCAGCGGCCTGAGAACAGGCCCCCCTGGCCTTTTCCCATGGAACAGGGCATAGTGGCAATATAGAAGCAAAATTTTTCAACGGAGCCGTTTTTTTTCCCATGGAATGCATACTGCGCACCAGCGGCAACGAGTTTGTCAAAACCATTCTGGAAACCACGGAACAGCTCAACTCGCTCAAGGACGTGGACACCATCCTGGACCGCATTCTCCTGGAAGCGCGGCGCATGTGCTGCGCGGATGCAGGTTCCATTTTCCTGGTGGAAGACAACAAGCTGAAGTTCAGCTACGTGCACAACGACACCCTGTGCGGACC
Organism: Desulfovibrionaceae bacterium; assembly: GCA_963665185.2. GTDB lineage: Bacteria > Desulfobacterota > Desulfovibrionia > Desulfovibrionales > Desulfovibrionaceae. Next base: position 154,088 of record CAXXPO010000027.1, read on the forward strand.
GGACAGCACGAGCACCGCGGTCTATTCCGACTTCTCCGTTCCCATAGATGAAAAATCCATTGTCGGGTACGTGGCGCAGACAGGCACCCCTCTGGTCATCGACGACGCCTACCGGTTGCCGCCCGACAGACCCTACTCGTTCAACCGCTCCTTTGATGAAACCTCCGGGTACCGCACCACCTCCATTCTGACCATCCCGCTCAAGACGTTCCAAAGCAAGCTGGTGGGGGTGATGCAGCTCATCAACGCCCTGGACCGCGAAGGCCGCAGCGTGCCCTTCAGCGAGGACTGCCGGACATACACCCCGCTGTTCGCCAACAGCGCCTCCGTGGCCATCGAACGCGGCATCATGACCCGCGAACTCATCCTGCGCATGATGAAAATGGCGGAGCTGCGCGACCCCGAGGAAACAGGCCCGCACGTCCAGCGCGTGGGCGCGTATTCCGCGGAAATCTACCATCGATGGGCGTTGAACAAAGGGCTGGACGCCAAGAAAATCAAGCAGACCAAGGACATGATCCGGCTGGCCGCCATGCTGCACGATGTGGGCAAGGTGGGCATCCCCGACGCCATCCTCAAGAAACCGGGCAAACTCACCGAGGAGGAGTACGAAACCATGAAGCTGCACACCGTGTTCGGTGCGCGGCTGTTCGGCAACTCCACCAGCGAACTGGACCGCATGAGTTACGAAATAGCACTCCACCACCATGAAAAATGGGCCGGAGGCGGCTATCCGGGAAAAATCGGCGACGAACTGGACAATGTCCGCCAATGCGGCCAGCCCCATGAGTACGATGAAATCCCCCTGTCCGCCCGCATCACCGGTCTGGCCGACGTCTTCGACGCCCTGTGTTCGCGCCGCAGCTACAAGGAAGCCTGGGGGGACGACAAGGTTCTGTCCGTCATAAGGCAAGAATCCGGCCGCCACTTCGACCCGGATGTGGTGGAGGCCTTTTTGCAGATTTTCGACATCATCAAGGCCATCCGCGCCAAGTTCAAGGACACCCCGGAGTCCGGCGGGAAGGATTCCGCCAAGACATCGGACACACCCGGCGTCTGACCCGCGCCGTTTCTTCCCCTCCGGCACAATGAATTGCCGATCCCTGGAAAATCGGGTAGTTACGGGCTTCTTCCGCAAGGAAGTTCATACCCATTCCTTAACAAATCTCTCGGGGGGGAGTGCATGCACCGTATTGTCGTCTTTCTTTTCATTGCCTGTTTCGCGGGAATGTCCGGAGCCTGCGCGCCACAAATCGCCATGCAGACCGTTCCGGTTTCCACCGCGCCCATCGGCGCGCAGGTGCTGGTCAACGGCAACGCCACCTGCCTCAGCCCGTGCAGCGTGGACCTGCCCCGCAACCGGGACCACATCATCACCCTGCTCAAGGACGGCTACCGGCAGCAGGACGTCATCATCAAACGCCAGTACCAGCAGGAAAAAACCGTGCTCAACGCCCTGAGCACCGGCGTGAACCAGGGCACGTTCTTCAACAATCCCGCCATGGGCGTCATGGCCGGGGTCAATTCCATCGACGACCAGGAAAAAACCGGCGACGCCTACATACTGCAACCTTCCGCGGTTTCCGTGCAGCTGGTTCCTACGAACGCGCCCTCCAACGCCAAGGCGCAGGTGACCACCTCCGCCACCGGAACCGACGGGCAGGCGGAACAGGGATCGCAAAGCCTGGACCTGGGCAGGATGGACAAGAAAAAAGTCACCTGGGGGGTTGCCAAGCAAGGAGCCAAGGCTCTTCCCAGCCAGGGGAAAACCTGGAAGGACACCGACGAATCCAGCCATGTCTCCGTATCCAGGGACGGCAGCAGCGTGACCAAAACCACCACCAAGACGACCACCTCCGTGGGCGTGCATGTGGACCCTTCCGCCGCTGTGGACGTGCTGGAAAGCCTGACCGACGACAGCGCCAAATAGGCGGTGCGCACAGATTGATTACACCGCGCAATCAGGCTGCTGACAGCATTGTCAGCAGCCTGATTTCTTTTTTCCGCACATTGACAGCCCTCCTTCCATGCCGCACCATGCCGCCATGGAGAAACCGATGAACGCAAAGCGCACAGCCGCCTCCACCGCGCTGCAAAAAGCATTGCACCTGCACCGGAACGGGCAGGCCGCCGAAGCTCGCGCAGGGTACGAGCGCATTCTCCGACAAGACCCGGACAACCCCCACGCCCTGCATTTGCTGGGAGTGCTGCACGCACAGCAGGGCGATTTGAAGACAGCCGCAACACTCCAGCAACGTGCCGCAACACTCCACCCGCAGGAAAGAGCCTTTGCCCGCGACCTGTGCACCACCCTGCGCCGGGCGGCCCGCTGGGAAGACTGCGTTGCCGCGTGCCGCACGGGGCTGGACCATTTTCCCGATGATTTCGACCTGCGATTCCTCCTGGCGGAAAGCCTGTACCATCTGGCCCGGTTTGCCGACATTCCCGGCCTGCTCGCCGCCATCCCCAGCGGACATCCGCGCACAGCCGCCGCCCTGTTCCTGCGGGCCAACGCCCGCCACGAGCTGGCCGATTCCGACCGGGCCATGGCCGAATACAAGGCCCTGCTCGATCTGGTCCCGGACATGACGCCCGCCCGCATGAACCTGGCCCTGCTGCACAAGGAACGCGGCCAGGTGGAACAGGCCTTTGCCATGTACCGCGAGGCCGCCGCCGCACATCCCGAGGACGTGGCGGCCGCGTCCACGGCCCTTTTTTTCCGCCACTACATCCCCGGCTCCCGGCCTGCGGATTTCCTGGCCGAAGCCAGGCAGTGGGCGGCCCGTTGTACCGGTACAGTGCAACTGGCTCCCGAAAAAACATCCCGTTGCCCGGCAGCCGCCCGCACCCTGCGCGTCGGCCTTGTTTCCGGCGACTTCCGGGCGCACGCCGTGGGATTTTTCCTGTATCCGGCCCTGGCCGCGCTCTCGGCCCTGTGCGGGGAACGGCTGGAACTGCACTGCTTTTCCAACAATCCCTTCAACGACGAATACACCGGCAAATTCACGGCCCTGGCCCGCAGTTTCACCAACATCCGCCCCATGGACGACGACCGGGCCGCCCGACACATTGCCGGACGCAAACTCGACCTGCTTCTGGACCTTTCCGGGCTGAGCCCCAACTGCCGTCCCGGTGTCATGGCCCGGCGGCCCGCACCGGTCCAGGCGGTCTGGCTGGGATATTTCAACACCACCGGCCTGTCCGCCATGGACTGGATAGTGGCCGACCGCCATGTTCTGCCCCTGGAAAACGAACCGTTTTACACTGAAAAAGCCCTGCGCCTGCCCGCCTGCTTTTTCTGTTATCCGCCGCCCGGCTACGACATCGCGCCCGCGCCGGAACCGCCCGCTCAGGCCAACGGATACGCCACCTTCGGCTGCTGCAACGACACGGCCAAGCTCAACCCGGAAGTCATCGCGTTGTGGTCCGAAATTCTGCACCGCACCCCCGGCTCCCGTCTGCTGCTTAAATCCAGGCCTTTGGCCGATCCGGCAGTGCGCCGGGCCTTCGCCGCCCGGTTCGAAGCTTCGGGCATCGCCCCCGAACGGCTCGACCTGCGACCGGCAAGCGGACACCGGGACTATTACGCGGCCTACCGGGAAATGGACCTTGTCCTGGACCCCTTCCCCTACAACGGAGGAACCATAACCTGCGACGCCTTGTGGATGGGCGTGCCGGTCGTGACGCTTTCGGGCGCGACCTTTGCGGGCAGGATGGGCCGCAGCGTGCTTGCGGAAACCGGCCTGCCCGAGCTTGTTGCGCACTCGCCGCGGGAATACGCGCAACTGGCAACCGGCCTGACATGCCCACAATCCGGGGGTCTTGACCGACTGGCCGGATTACGCCACAACCTGCGCCAGCGCTTTTGCGATTCGCCCGTGTGTGATATGTCCGGCTTTGCCAAAGCCCTGGCCGCTGCGCTGCACCAAATGATTTCAACCCGCCGCGTCGGCACAACATAGGGTCATCCCCAAGGTCGTCATGTTCAGTCTTTCCCAGCCCAGTTCCCTTCTCGTCACCTGCCCCAAGGGCATGGCCCCCTTCCTGGACAATGAAATGCAGGCCATGGGCTACACCACCGAGCCGATAGACGCGGGAGTGCGCACCACGGGAACGCTGGCCGACTGCATGCGCCTGAACCTGCACCTGCATTGCGGACACCGGGTCCATTACCGCATCAAACGGTTCGGGGCCATGCACCCGGACATGGTCTACAACGAAACCGCCAGCCTGCCCTGGGAAGAGATAATGCGGCCCGACGGGTATGTGAGCGTGCACTCCAACGTGTCGCACCCCACCATCCGCGATTCCCGCTTTCCCAACGTGCGGGTCAAGGACGGCATAGCCGACCGCTTCGTGGCCCGGCACGGCATCCGTCCCGACTCCGGGCCGGACGAGGCCAAAGGCGTGTGCGTGTTTCTGTACTGGCGGGGAAAAAAGGCGGAACTCTTTCTGGACACCACGGGCACGCCCCTGCCCAAGCGGGGCTACCGCCTCCGCCCCCATTCGGCCCCCATGCAGGAAACCCTGGCCGCGGCGGTGATCATGGCCACGGGCTGGAAGCCGGACACGCATTTCATCAATCCCATGTGCGGCAGCGGCACGCTGGCCATAGAAGCCGGACTCATGGCCTGCAATATCGCGCCGGGACTGCTGCGCGAAAATTTCGCCTTCCGCCACCTGCTCGACTTCGACCCCGAAGCCTGGAACAGCCTGCGCACCGAGGCGCGCAAGGCCATGCTGCCCGCGCCCCCGGCCCGCATCATCGCCACGGACATGGACCCGCTGGCCATAGAGGCGGCCCGCGACAACGCGGCCCAGGCCGGACTGGCCGAGGCCATCGAGTTTTCCGTGTGCGATTTCAAGGAAACCGAGATTCCGCCCGCTCCGGGAGCCGTGCTCTTCAACCCGGAATACGGCGAACGCCTGGGGTCCGAAGACCAACTGGCCGCGACCTACACGGCCATGGGCGATTTTCTCAAACGCCAATGCCCTGGCTATCTGGCGGGAATATTCACGGGGAGCAAGACGCTGTCCAAACGCATCGGGCTGCGTCCGCTCTCCAAAACGCCGTTCTACAACGCGAAAATCCCCTGCACCCTGCTGCGCTATGCAATGTGGACCGGAACGTTGAAGGACAACAAGGACAACGGCTGAGGGGGGATTCCCCATCCATCGGACACATCCATCGGACTCATTTTTATTTTGAGGTAGTAATCGCGCAGGGTTGGAATGTGCGATTTTGTCACGGATTCCGGCTAAATGCACTTATCCCCTTGGATTTGCTTGGGAAGTGGGATGGGGCAGGTTTTTACAGCGAATCGAAGAAACTTTCGATTTCATCGGAATCCCAAATGCAGCAGATCTTTGTTTGGTATTCTTCGTTGAATTTCAACTTTTGCAACTGAACTTTACGTTGTTTGTCTGTGATGAGCATATCAACGAAAGGCAGCATAGAGGAGATGTGTTCAACGTCTTTAACATCTCCAGAGCGAATTGGCTGTTTGTCGGTCATCAGTTTTGAGAAGAATTCGACACTAATTTTCTTGTTCGGTATCCGCCTATAGTAATTCGATCGGTAGAAATCGAGGATAGAAGCATCTTTCTTGTCGTGCTTCGAAGCGATTTCACCCCATGCTTTCAGCTTTTCAACTGCATTTGTGAGATTCCAAAAGTAGTCCTGCTCATCCAACCCTAAATTGATCAATTTCTTGGCGAAGTCGCTTCCATAATGGTTTGACTTGTTTCTTGATAGCATCATCACCCATAACTTTTGCCGCTCTGTGAGCATAGGAAATGTAATTTCTGTTTCCAAGGTAAGAAAACTTTGTGTATAATTTTTTCTTGTGCAATGATGTTGCCCGGAGTCCCTTGCTTGCACGTATTTTATCTCGCTTCTTCTTTGTTTGCTTTGCAAGGGAAACAGCCTTCCGCATTCTCTTTAGGAATCTACTGTGAGACGAAGATCTAATAACAGCCCTTTTTCCATCAAAAACAAAGCCAAGATATTGAATTGGCTTGTCGCACTCTGGACCATCGCAACCCATAGAAAACTTTCTTATCACTGTCTTTTCGTTGGTTCGAAGGTTGAGAGTGCTTAGCTTATCACTCACAAGATTTTGAAATAATTCTCCGTGCTCTTCATTGCATATGATTATGATGTCATCACAATAGCGGTAATAGCGAGAATTGGTACTGTTGGCGAGAGATGATATCGCCTTGTCGAACTCAAAGAGATAAATATTCGATAAAAGACCACTGATCGGAGCCCCCTGAGGAATGCCATATGGGTTTTCATTGCGTTTGATTAGACCCTTGGGTCTGAGGATACTTCGAAAATCAAGCGGACTACATATGCGCCTAGCCCCATTCTTTTTGCTGGATTTTGTTATCCCAAATGTCTTGAAAGCATCTTCGCGATCAACGTAAGAGTACTTCGTGAGAGATTTAAAAATTGCAAAATGGTCTTCGGGTAAGTGCGCCTTCTCTAGTAGGGCGCACCATGCTTGTTTAAGAATAGAATGATCTAGTTCGTCAAAAAAGCTTTTAACATCAAAGGAAAGGGCTACGCATGGTGCCATTGCTCGGATATCGTTAAATGCTCGGTGGGCAAAATCAATGTTGCATTTTCCGCCTAGCTTTCTGAATCCAGTTATATTCTCTCCTAGTCCATGTTTGTCGATCAATTTTTCATACATAGGTTGCAGCAACACCGCATAATAAGAATATATATGAGAATCTACATGTGCTGCATAAGAAATAGGTCTGTTCTTGTTCTTTGAAATAATATCGCCATCATCGTCTCGAGTAATTTTGGACGTTCTCACCGTGGTCTGCAAGAAGGGGAAGAAGTTCCAGCTTGCAACCTTGCGAGGGTTTTTGACGATCCGAGAAGCTTTTTCAAAAGATACTTTTTCGTCAAAATGCAGGTAGTTTCTTCCTGTCTTGTACCACCCGTCTATTTTCTCTTTCTTCATCGCTTAGTCCATAAATTGGCAAAACCGAAAGAGCATAGGATTCGGATCGTCCCATAATAGCTCTTTCGGCATTGACCGGACCCTCGGGAAGGGTGCCTTTCAGCCACAACACCCTGCATAAGCAAGGTCATGCGCTTGTAATCCTGCACAGTTCAAGATGTGTTATAGTGACACAAAGGCAAGCATTGGAATCAAGTTCCAACTGCTGCGAATCATCAACGCCATCATCCAGGAGGTCATCTCGTGAATATAAATATCCAGTGGAATCTCAGCCTCAACGTGGGGTTGACATTCAGTCATTTCCCCATTCGACTTCACGAATGGCATTAAAATATTACGCATAGTGCACAACGGTGTCAAGGTCGCTTCCCAAAACGCAATTCACGTACCTCCCCCGTATCCATGGCGCTTTCTGAGTCTTTGCTGTACTTGCTTGCCAGCTCAAAGCGGCACACCAACCTTCGTCAACCATCCGGTGAACCAAGAGCCTTTAACACCTATCCAACATCCCTGAAGAATGTTGACAGTCAAAATTAAAAATCAAGCAATTTCAATGGATAAAGGCGAATATCCTGGCATGGCATTCAAGAGGTCGTGGGTTCGATTCCCTCCAGCTCCACCACTTAAATTTCCACAGAAAAAGGACCGGTTAGCTTGGTAGGCTATGCGGTTTTTTTCTGTTTGTATTTGCAAGCCACTTATCAAAAGTTCCTCTCTGGTTATCATAGAGGACCAACCGAAATTTTTCATTATCGCTTAAATAAAGAGCATGTCTAATTTTAGTGTATGGGTTCAACCCGTTTCCTAATTCCTCATCTTGATATTTTGTGTATTCATCAACATGGGGCATGTTGTTGGCCATGATCTCTTTCATTTTTGCAACTGTCATGTCTGGATCAAGCTTATTGACTTCTTGTACAAATCCATCAGCCTTAAAGTCGATAAAATTGTATTCCTGAAAGTGGGCTTTGGCGATTGGTAAAAAAGCGAAGACATCAAGCATGCCGTTTTCGTCTATCGCAGCTTCCTTCTCTTGCTTCAGGCGATTGGTTTCATCTCTAATTGTTGTGAATTCTCTATCTGCAATTTCGAACAGGGCAGCCAATGCGTTGATCTGTCTTTTTAGGGTATGTGGTATTGATTTTTTATACTTAATTTTGTGGTCGAGGACACTCCAGGCATCTTGAATTGTCGAACGGACCTGAACTTCAAATTGCAAGTCGAGATATTGAGCATACTCTGGCAATACCGCTCTCTGGTTGTTAATCTTTAAGTCTAGATGATGTCCCTTGTAACCAAATACATTTTCTTTTGCTTCTAGCTCTGCACTTTTGTCCGTTTCGTCGAGTTTTTCAAAATTGTCTTTCAGGAGATCGATAATTTTTTTAACGTCGGCTTCGTATATGCAAGTCACTCTTAGCAGGCCGTTGAAAAACTCTCGTAAATTCCAGATAATCCTCTGAAGCACAGGAGGACTGGATGGCACTTGGCAAACAGGGAAACCGGCAGGGGAAAATGTTTGTTTCGTGGGACAAGGTTCCCAGGTCGCCGGGCCATGCGTTTTACGACCGGCTCCGGTCCGTGTTGGCCAATGCTGGTTTCGACCGGTACGTCGAAGAACTGTGCGCTCCCTTCTACGCATCTCGCAAGGGACGTCCGTCAATTCCTCCGGGCCGGTATTTCAGGATGCACATGGTTGGTTATTTTGAGGGCATCGACTCCGAGCGCGGTATTGAATGGCGGTGCTCCGATTCGCTTTCACTGCGCGAGTTTTTGCAGTTGGATACCGAAGAATCCGTTCCCGACCATTCCAGTTTGAGCCGCATCCGTTCCCGACTCTCTCTTGAGCTGCACCAGGATGTTTTCGCCTGGGTGCTGGGCGTCCTTGCCGAGTCCGGACTCATACAGGGCGACCGGATCGGCGTGGACGCCTCGACCATGGAGGCGAACGCCGCGATGAAAACCATCATGCGCAAGGACACGGGTGAGGGATACCGTCAGATGCTTCACGGCTTGGCCCAAGACAGCGGTATGAAGACGCCCACGAACGAAGACTTGTCGCGCATGGATCGCAAGCGCCAGGGGAAGAAACTCTCTAACAAGGACTGGGAATCATCCTCCGACCCCGACGCAAGAATAGCTCGTATGAAGGACGGTCGCACCCGTCTGGCGTACAAGCCGGAACACGCTGTGGATCTTGACTCCGGCGCTGTCGTGGCTGCGGAGATACATCCCGCCGATGAGGGCGATACAAAGACCTTGAGCAAAACGCTGAAGGCGGCTGGAGCGAACCTCTCACGAATCGGTATGGAACCATGCCCGGATGATCCGACCGAACTTGTCGCGGACAAGGGATATCATTCCCGCGCTGTGCTCAAGGAGTTGGACGACAGCCCGTGGAAGTCACGAATCGCCGAGCCGAAACGCAAAGGGCTGAACTGGTGGCACGGGGACCACGAGGCCAGACGGGCGGTTTACAACAACCGGATACGGTTGGGCTCCGGCAAAGGCTTGGAGGCGGCAAGACTCCGGACGGAAATCGTCGAGCGAAGTTTCCAGCACGCCCTGAACAGGGGCGGGATGCGCAAGATTTGGCTGCGCGGGCAAGATAATGTCCAAAAGCGCTACCTGATGCACATCGCGGGCTTCAATCTCGGCCTGCTAATGCGTAAACTTACCGGCTACGGCACCCCGAAGGGGGCTGCCGACGCCTGGCACCTTGAGTTTGTCGGATTTGGAATGGGAAGTTGCTGGATATGGCTGGCCTTCGCCGCCCATGAAGACCTGGCAGATGAATGGCTACCATTTGCCGTAGTCACTTTGAGGGCTGGCTGGTAGCGGTATTTTTCAACGGCCTGTTAGGCCAATCAAATCAGTGATGTGGTCCTTGATTTCATATTCTTGTTTTTGTTCTTCAAGGGCTGTTTGATATTTTCGAGCGAACTTTTTAATTGATTCTTCTCGGTCCTTTACTCTGAATGTTACGGTAGGCGCCTCAATGCCATTGTTTTTTGATGTTAGCGCACTGATTAAGCTTTCAAAGAGTTTCGCTCCCTGATTGAGTATATCGGAGTTGTCTACATAGTATTCTCTGAACCGAGCCTTTTCTTTTTCAAAATCCTGTGAGGGCATAGTGTCTCTCTTATTTTGTTTGGGGAGGAGGTAGGTGGGAGCTAAATATTTTGAAACCACTGCCCATCGACTTCTACTTCCTCAACCATCCGAACATTCACACCGAGCCGAAGCTTTTTGAGCATTTCAACGAGGTCATCACCGTCGATCAAATCAATCGGTGAAGCCCCATCACGGGTGGCTTCTTTGGTTGCTTCGCGTGTAAAGGTTCCGGTGGTGATGAACAGTCCTTTGTCGGCTCTGCCAACCATGGCACCTCTAAAGTCCCGGATTGCTCCAGGCCCCACGGAACCTTTGTAGCGTTTGCACTGGAAGACGACGTGATAGCTCAGGACATCCTGAATCTTCACAATTCCTTTCCCGTCAATGCCGCCATCACCGGACTGTCCGGTGACTTCGACCTGAACGAAGCCGATCTCACGGAGGATGCGTTTTGTCAGACGTTCAAACGCACCTGGATCAAGGGCTAGGATCGCCTGATGCATGACTCCCCGCCAATCTCCCGCTTCCGGGATGGCTTCAGGGGTTTCGTCGATCACCTTCTTCTTCGAGTTCTTGGTCAACCCTCGAACCGTTTGGACGATCTCTTCAGGATCAAGTTTCATCCCGCGCTGGTATTTCTCGGTAAAGGCCCAGACACCCCGTTCAGAGTTCTCAATCAATCCGACTTTTTTGAGATAGGTCCTGGCCCAGGCAAGACGGTATTCAACTTCGGTCTGGCTTGATTTTTCAGGGTTGTGCGGATGGGAAGTCACCGACTCGGGAAGATCGAGAAACTGAAGGACTCCTTCGGCGATTTCCTGGATGGTGCCAGACCCGCCAAGGTCGTCGATGACCTTGATGGTGGGAATCATCATTTCGTGGTATTGTGGTATGAGCATAGCACCCTTTGGATTGGTATTCGCTGTCGATATACTCTTCTATTTATAAAATGCCAAGAACCTGCAAAAGAAAGGGCTGGAACTTTCGTTCCAGCCTGAAATTGATGGCCTTCTTACGGCAACCTGATCCTTGTCTCTCAGGCATATTCACACCCTACCCCATGGGCAACTCCACCACAAAAATCGTCCCCTTGGGCTCGTTGGGGCGTACACGGATAAAGCCGTAGTGGTCCGTGACAATGGAACGGGCAATGGTCAGTCCCAGGCCGGTTCCGCCCTTTTTGCGCGAAAAGTACGGCTCGAAGATGCGCGAGCGTTCGTCGTCGCTCAGCCCCCGGCCCGTTGTCCCGCACCTCGATGCGCACCTGCTTCAGGATGTTGTCGCAGGAAAGCTGCACCTCCACGCGACCGGCTGAAAACTTCTCCGCGGCATCGTCCCCGCTCTCCGGGTTCTCCCGGCTCTCCCGCCGATGCGCCGCTTCCAGCACGTCGGCGGCGTTGGACAGCAGGTTGATCATCACCCGGCTCATGCCGTCGCGGTCGAAGCGGATCTTGTCCATGCTCTCCGGGACCTGAAGCCGCCAGTCAATGGCCCGGTGGCTGTACCGGAAATCGCCCACCACCTCCTGGATCATGGCCGACAGGTCGTCGAGCTTGGGATTGACCTCGGGCAGCTTGGCAAAGACGGAAAACTCCTTGACCATCTGCTGCATCTGCTCCACCTGCCGCACGATCATGCCGGTGCATTCCCCAAAGACCTTGTCGTCTATGGACGGGCCGTATTTGCGCTCCAGCCGCTGGGCCGAAAGCTTGATGGGCGTGAGCGGGTTCTTTATCTCGTGGGCGATGCGCCGGGCCACTTCGCGCCAGGCCGCCAGCCGCTGCATCTTCTCCAGCTCGGTGATGTCCTCGAACACGGCCACCAGCCCGGCGTCGCGGCCGTCGTCGGTCTTCAGGGAAACCGCGTTCACCAGGAAATTCATCTGACGGCTGCCCACAGGGATTTCCATCTGCCGCTGCCAGGTGGCGTTGGGGCTGAGCGCCAGTTGCGACGCCACCTCGCCCACCAGTTCGGCGTATTCCCCCTGCACCAGATGCACGGGCTGCTTGCCGGTCAGCTCGGCGGCGTCGATGCCAAGCATGGTCTCGGCCGCCTTGTTGACCTTGCTGATGCGTCCCTTTTCGTCCAGGGAAATGACCCCGGCGGTGATGTTGTCCAGCACGGCCTCGATATACTTGCCCCGCGCCTCCAGCTCCACGTTCTTCTCGTTGAGATGCTTGTTGACCCGGCGGATGCTGGCCTCGCTCTGCTCCAGGTCCTCGGCCATGCGGTTGAAGGACTGGACCAGCACGCCCATTTCGTCCGAGGACTTGTCGTCCAGGCGCACGGAAAGATCGCCGCGGGCCACCCGCTGCGTACCTATGGCCAACGCCTGGATGGGCGCGGAAAGTTCCTTGGCCAGCCGGAACCCGAACCACATGGAGCCGAGAATGATGCTCAGGGTCATCAATCCCAGGGTCAGATACAAAATGCCCTTGAGCGGCGACTTGAGACTGCGCAGTTTCTTGTATTCCTCCGCCCCGGCCACGATCTGGTTGAGCTTGGCCAGCAGCCCGGGTCCCAACTCCTCGCCCATTACCAGAAAACCGGTTTTTCCCTCATCCACCGGAACAAGGCCGATGGAGGCGTCTATGCTGGCAAAGGAACGGATGTCCGACCAGAAGCGCGGGGCCTCGGCCAGGGTTTCCCAGGGCACGGTCACGGCCACAGCCGCCCATATCTCGTCCCATTCCGGAGAGGCGTGCCAGTTCTGGAGTTTGCCTTCCGGCGAAACCACACCCACAATCCCCAGATGATGCTGGCTCTTGCGCTCCTCGAGAAAGGAATCCATGCCCTTGCCGCCCCAGGCGAACTCGCGCCCGCGGATGTCGCCGATAATGCTCAGGCCCAGGTTGTTCAGCCGCGACTGGGCCAGGTTGTAGAACTCCCGCCCCACTTCCAGGGAGCGCTCCATGGAGCTTTCCACCTGGCTTTTGAACCAGTAGTCCACGCTGGTCTGCACGAATTTCACCGCCACGAAGAACATCAGCAGGGTGGGAATGAGCGAAAGCAGCATGAACGAAAAGACCAGCCGGGTCCTCAGGCGCGAGCCGAGAACCTTGCGACGCCGCTCCAGCATCAGCTTGACCATGTTGCGGATGACCACGAACAGGACCACGGACATGAGCAGGATGTTGAGATTGAAAAGAACCAGGAAGAGATAGGAATTGATGCCGATATATTTGAGCTCCACCACGGTCATGACCGCGATGAGCACCACGCCGGACATGGCCAGCCACAATTCGCGCTGGCGGCGCTTGCGCTCCCTGGTATCGGCAACGCTGACACGTATGAGGTCGAGCGGTTTTTTCATGCGCCGGTCCGTTCAACTCCCTGCGGAACCAATAAGGCCCAAGGCTGTCTCGACACTGCCGTCAATACTGAAACGACATGCGGTAGGTCGCTTCGGGTACGGCGTCCCAGTTCCAGAAGAAAAGCACGCTCTTCATCCAGCCCGGAACCTCGAGGTGGGTCATGCGGATGGAAATATCTATGAAGAAGCTCTCTCCGGGCGAAAGCAGGGCCCATTGCCCGAGGTCGAGGTCGATATTCTTCCAGCCCGTGGAAAGCAGCTCGCCCAGGTCCCTGCCGCGCATGGCCCTGTCCACTCCGGGCCGCTCCAGAATATAGTCGCGGGTCAGGGAGTCGAAACGCAGGATGCAGAGGTATTCGGCGTCGGTCAGCCCCTTGCTCCACATGACGGACCTGTCCTGGCTCAGATCGGCGGTGGCCGTCAGCCCGAGGACGGCGCCGGATTCCAGCTCCAGGGCCAGCCGTTCGGCCTCGTCCAGATGCAGGGCGAAACGCACCATGATGCGGTCGGCCTGGTTGTCCACCACCAGATTTTCCAGCTCCACATGCTGGGCCAGGCAGGGACGGGCAAAGCCAATGAAAAAAACAGCGGCCAACAGCAGGGCATAGGTCAGGAACCCCTTGTTCCAGAAAGAAAAAGGCCGACGGGCGGAGAAATGCATTTATCCTCACAGTACGCGACCGGCCGACGGGCAGTCGGTCGCCGACATAGATACATGATTGCGTCGCGGTACGCCTTCGAAAAATACAACCGCACCGAACGTGGCGTACAGAGTATAGAAAGGGGCATGCTTTGACAACATGCAAGCCGGGATGTAGACACTTTCGGCGCGGGAGGCAGGTGTTTGAAACCAGTACGGATTCTCACGGTGGGCAAGGCCAAGGCGGGCCATTTCAGCAAGGCTGCGGACCATTACCGCAAGCTGCTGGGACGCTTTTTCCGTCTGGAGGAAGACTGGGTAAAGGATTCCCCGCCACGGCTGTCCGAACAGGAGCGCAAGGATGCGGAAGCCCAGGCCCTGCTGGCGCGCCACAAGCCGGGACAGGCCCTGGTCTGCCTGGATGAAAAAGGCACGGCCATGGACTCGCGTTCCTTTTCCGGCAAACTGTACGACCTTGTGGAAAAAAACAACGGCGTCTGCTTCGTCATCGGCGGTCCCTACGGGCTGGGCGAGGCAATCCGCGGCAGGGCCGACCTGCTTCTGGGCTTCGGCCCCATGACCCTGCCGCACGAAATGGCCCGGCTGGTGCTGCTGGAACAGATATACCGGGCCGCCGCCATCCGTGCCGGACTGCCCTACCACAACGATTAACCTTTCCCAAACGGCCGGCCCGGCGCCGGGTTCGGGACAACACGCCCCCGGCTTTACCCGCCAGCGGCTTTATGGCAGGTTCGCACAGGACGGGAACACGGAGTGCCTCATGCTCACTATGGAAGACTTGCAGAAATTCGCCGAGCTGATGTCGTCGGGCGAGCTGGAGGAACAATTCCACTACAGCAGCCGCGACAGGCAGTACGAAATTCTCGACCTGCTGGAGAAGCTGATGGACGTTGCGGAAATAGCCGACGCCACAGCCACCAGGCTGATTTTCAAGGATGCCTACCTGGAAATGGTGACCGGGGAAAAAGCCCAGAAGTAACGGACGGTGCCCAAAACGCTGTAGGTGGCCGCGTCCAGCAGACGCCACCTTTCAGACGTACTATCGGTTCGGTTCGCAGTCAGTTCCGGCGGCGGATCATTGGCCATGACCAGACATATCCCCTGCGGTCCCAGAAAATCCAGGGCCACGGCCAGGAAGTCCCGCCAGGGCATGAACGCCCTGGAGACGATAAGGTCCGCCCCGCGCAGGCTGTCGGGCAGTTTTTCCACCCGGCTCTGGTGCACGGTGGTGTCTGCGGGCTTGAGCCGGGCCGTTGCATAGCGTAAAAACGAAGCGCGTTTGGCCCGCGCTTCCACCAGATGGTAGCCGCCCCGGTCCCAGAAGGCCCGCAGAGGCAGACCGGGCAGCCCGGCACCCGCGCCGAAGTCCAGGCTCAACGGCTCGGACGGCAAAGGAAGCGAGGCCAGAAAACGGCCCAGATGCCAACTGTCGGCCACCAGCTGACGCAGGATGTCCGCAGCCGACGAAGGCCCGACCAGGTTCATTTTTTTGTTCCAGACCGCGACCAGTTCGGCATACCCCGCCACGTAGCGGGCCTGCTCCGGGTCGAGCGGCCAGCCGTCCCGGGCAGCCAGACGGGCGGCTTCATCGGGCGAAAAGGATTGCGACATACATGCTCCTGAAAAGTTCCGACCATGCGCCCCGGCCATGTGCCGGAATACGCAGGGGCAACCTATACCAGACGGTTTGAAATGTCATTTACCGCAGGGCGGGCCGATTCAACGCCCCCCCGCCGCCAGGAGAACATCACATGACGACGAACGACCTTTGCGCCGTACTCTTTCCGGGGCAAGGCTCCCAGGAAAAGGGCATGGGCCGCGATATCGCCGAAAAAGACGCCCAGTCCATGGACCTGTGGAAGACTGCCGAGTCCATCTGCAACTTCGACCTGCGCGGCCTGTACTGGGACGGCGACGAGGCCGACATGGCCGAAACCCGATGGCTGCAACCCGCCCTGACCGTGGTCAACCTGACCTTCTGGCGGCAGGCCAAGGGAAGGCTCTCCCCGGCCTTTGCGGCCGGCCACAGCCTGGGAGAATTTTCCGCCCTGTTCGCGGCCGGCGTTCTGGACGCAAAAAGCGTCATCGAACTGGTCGGCCTGCGCGGACGGCTCATGTCCGAAACAGGAGGAACCGACGGCGCCATGGCCGCCATGCTCAAGATGGACGAGGCCACCGTGACGGACATGGTGGAAAAGGCCGTGGAACAAACCGGCAAGCAACTGCGCATAGCCAACTACAACACGCCCGTGCAGTATGTTGTCAGCGGCCACGTGGACGCTGTCCTGGCCGCCGAGGAACAGGCCAAGGCCAACAAGGGACGGGCCATCCGGCTGGCCGTAAGCGGCGCCTTCCACTCGCCCATGATGGACGTGGCCGCCAGGGAGCTGGCCAAGGTCATGGACAGGTTGCACTGGCGCAACGCCGACTTCCCGGTGGTGCTCAACACCACGGGCACGGCCGCAACGCACGGCGACGCGATCTGTACCCAGATGAAGCAGCAGATGGTGTCTTCGGTCCGCTGGACCCAGGGCATGGCCTCCATGTGGCAGGACGGAGTGCGCCGCTTCGTGGAACTGGGCCCCAAGGGCGTGCTGACCCGCATGGTCGGCCCCAACCTGAAGCCCCTTTCCCATGGTCAGGAAAACGAGGCCGAAGCCCTCAGCTGCCCGACCCTGGAAGCCGTCGGCAGGCTGTAACCTTCAACTTTTCCGCAAAACCCACACCGAGAAAACAATGCGCGCATATACCCATCTGAAAGCGACCCTGGAACAGGCCCTGGCCTCCCTGAATCTGCCCGTTCCGGACAGAATGACCATCGAACCGCCCAAGGACGAGCAATTCGGCCATCTGGCCACCAACGCGGCCATGATGCTGGCCAAGGAAGCCGGAAAAGCCCCACGCAAGATAGCCGAAGACCTCAAGGCGGCCATCGAGAACACCGACCCGGCCATCGCCCGGATAGAAGTGGCCGGACCGGGCTTTCTCAACTTCTTTTTCACGGACGATTTCTGGCGCCAGACCGTGACCGACATCCGCGAACAGGGAGCGGCCTATGGCCGGCTGAACCTGGGGCAGGGACGCAGGGTGCAGGTGGAGTACGTGTCCGCCAATCCCACCGGCCCCCTGCACATCGGCCACGGCCGGGGCGCGGCCGTGGGCGACAGCCTGGCGCGCATCCTGCGGGCCGCGGGCTGGGAAGTCTCCACGGAATACTACCTCAACGACGCCGGGCGCCAGATGCTCATTCTGGGCAAATCCATCTTCTGCCGCTACCGCCAGCACTTCGGCGCGGACATCGAACTTTTCGACGACGGCTACAAGGGCGACTACATCATGGATCTGGCCAGGGACCTGGCCGCCGAACACGGCAGGACCCTGCTGGACATGGACGAGGACGAGGCCGTGTCCATCTGCCGCGAATACGGCATGAAGGTCATTCTGGACGGCATCAAAAAGGACCTCCAGGACTTCAATGTGGAGCATCAGGTCTGGTTTTCCGAACGCTCCCTCACCGAGGCCGGCAAGGTGGAGGATACCTTCGAATCCCTCAGGAACAAGGGCATGGCCTTTGACCAGGACGGTGCATTGTGGTTCCGCTCCACGGACTTCAAGGATGACAAGGACCGGGTCCTGCGCAAGTCCAACGGCGACCTGACCTATTTTGCCTCGGATATCGCCTACCATGACGACAAGTACAAACGCGGCTTCGACCTGGTCATCGACATCTGGGGCGCGGACCACCACGGCTACATCCCGCGCATGAAGGCCGCCGTACAGGCCCTGGGCAAGGAGGCCGACCAGCTGGAGGTCATCCTGGTGCAACTGGTGAACCTGCTCAAGGGCGGGGAACAGATCGCCATGAGCACCCGCGCCGGAAAATTCGAAACCCTGGCCGACGTGGTCGGGGAAGTGGGCGCGGACAGCGCGCGGTTCATTTTTCTTTCCCGCAAGAGCGACAGCAAGCTGGATTTCGACCTGGACCTGGTCAAGGAAAAGTCCATGGACAACCCGGTCTACTACGTCCAGTACGCCTACGCACGCATCAATTCGGTATTCCGCAAGGCCGGGGAAACGGGCGTCCCCGTTCCCGCGCCCGGACAGGCCGACCTTTCCGCCCTGGACACCCTGGAAGACAAGCTGCTGCTGCGCTGCCTGGAACAATACCCCTACGCGGTCCAGTCCGCGGCCCGGGGCTTTTCCCCGCACCACATCAGCTTCTACCTGCGCGAACTGGCCGGGCTGCTGCACCGCTACTACTCGGCCAACAAGATTCTTACCGCGGAAAACGAAAGCGTGGTGGCCGCACGCCTGGCCCTCATCGACGCCGTGCGTCATGTGCTGGCCAACGGCCTGGACCTGCTGGGCGTAAGCGCCCCGGAAAGCATGTAGCGGCCAAAGAAAAACCAAGGACGCATGATGGCTTTTTTCAAAAGATCAGCCGGAAAAGCCGAAAAAAGCGGCACCCCGAAAAAGAACGCCGAGGCCAAACAGCCCCGCAAGTTCACGCTGGAGCTTTCCCCCGGCGGCCTCATCGCCGCCGGGTTCGGCGCCCTGCTCTGTCTGGTCTGGGTTTTCATCCTTGGCGTTCTGCTGGGGCGGGGCTATCGTCCGGAAAACGACGTACCGGAACTGACCCGGATCATACCGGAGCCACCAAGGGCCGAAGTGGTGGCCGCACGGGACAAGGCCGAGGCGGAGAGCCAGGTGCTCAAGGCCGAAGAGCTGGACTACATGAAATCCCTGCACCAGAAACCTCCCAAACCGGAACGCGCTCCGGAACCCGCCCCGAAGCCCGCATCCAAACCGGCACCGAACGCGCAGAAAGCAACTCCGCAGCCGTCAGCCGAAACCCGCCCCGCAACGGAGCCCCCCCTGCCGTTCCCGCCCTGCAAAAGGGAACGTTCGACTACGTCTACCAGGTCGCGGCCTTTCAGGACCAGTCCTCTGCCGACACCTTTGCACGCAGGCTCAAGGACAGCGGCCTGAACGCGGGAACAGAAAGCATCAAGGCCGGAACCAAAACCTGGATACGGGTGCTCGTCCGCTTCCGGGGCCGGCCCGAGGACACCGCGAAAATCAAGAAGATCCTGGCGGACATGGGGGTTTCCAAAGTCATCATGCGCAGCAAGACCCCATTGTAGAAACCGTGCCGCATCGCGGTCCGCAGAAAAGGAGTCGGCACGGACCAGGACGGACTTTCCCCGAAGTCGGCAGGAGAACAACCGGAATGAATTTCCTCTTGTCATCCAGCCCCTTGCAATCTATACACCTTGCCCAACGAATTTGCCGAGGGGGAGACATGTCCGAGGAAACCCGTCCCTGGTTCGCAAGCTACGACCCGAACGTTCCCACCAGTCTGACCTACGAGAACATTCCGGTATTTGAATATCTTGACCGCAGCGCCAGGGAATACCCCCAGCGCACGGCCATCATCTTCAAGAACAACCGCATCAGCTACGAAAACCTGCTCATCCAGGCGGAAACCATGGCCGCCAACCTCCGCGCCCAGGGTGTCCGCTCGGGCGACCGGGTCGCGGTCATGCTGCCCAACCTCCCCCAGACCATCATCGTCTACTGGGCCATTCTCAAGGCCGGCGCCACCGTGGTCATGACCAACCCGCTGTACCGGGAAAAAGAGGTCCTGCACCAGTTCAACGACGCCGGAGTCCGCCACCTGATCCTGCTGGACATGCTCTGGCCCAAGATAGCCCCCCTGCGCGACCGCACCCCGGTAAAAAAAATATTCGTCACTTCCATTCCCGAAGCGCTCAAGTTCCCCCTGAACCATCTGGCCAAGCTCAAGCTCCTGAAGGACGGCCGGTCCGTCAAAATCCCCTATGACGGCGAGACCGTCATTCCCTGGAAGAACCTGCTCAAGGGCAAGAAGCGCTACTCCAACCCCAACATCATGCCCCACGCCGACCTCGCCCTGCTGCAATACACGGGCGGAACCACAGGGGTCTCCAAGGGCTGCATGATCACCCACGCCAACCTGGTGGCCAACGCCACCCAGATACACGCCCTGCTGCACACCTGCGGCATGGGGCAGGAAACATTCCTGGGCGTACTGCCCTATTTCCACGTGTACGGCCTGGGGACCTGCCTCAACCTTCCCACGTCCCTCGGGGCGACCATGGCGCCCATGCCGCGCTTCGAACCAGGCGAGGTGCTCGACGCCATGGAAAAGATCAAACCCACCATCTTTCCCGGCGCGCCCAGCGTGTACATCGCGCTCATGCACCAGAAACGGTTCGAGCAGGTCGATTTCACCTCTTTGCGCTACTGTGTCTCCGGGTCCGCGGCCATGCCCCTGGAGATAATGACCCAGTTCAAGAAGCGCACGGGGGCCGAGATAATCGAGGGCTACGGCCTCACCGAAGCCTCGCCCGTGACCCACCTGAACCCCCTGAACGGCGAACGCAAACCCGGTTCCATAGGCCTTCCCTTTCCCGATACCGACGCCCGCATCGTGGATATGGAAGTCGGCGGACCGCCCCTGCCCACGGGCAAACGGGGCGAGCTGGTCATCAAGGCTCCGCAGGTCATGAAGGGATACTGGGGACGACCCGACGAAACCGCCAGCACCCTGCGCAACGGCTGGCTGTACACCGGCGACATCGCCACCATGGACGAGCAGGGCTACTTCACCATCGTGGACCGTAAAAAAGACCTCATCATCTCGGCGGGCTACAACATCTATCCCCGCGAAGTGGACGAAGTCCTGTACGAGCATCCTGCCATCCAGGAGGCCTGCGCCGTGGGCATCCCTCACACGACGCGCGGGGAAATCGTCAAGGCCTACGTGGTGCTGCGCAAAGGACAGACGGCCTCCAAGCAGGAAATCCTGGCCTATTGCAAGGAAAAACTGGCTGGATACAAGGTGCCGAAGTTGCTGGAATTCCGCGACGAACTGCCCAAGACCCTGGTGGGCAAGGTGTTGCGCCGCGCCCTGCGCGAAGAGGAACTGACAAAAAAGAACACCAGGACGTGAATCGTAACGAAGTATCAGGTGGGGATTTGCTGCAGGTTGAAACGTAAAGCGCTCACGTCTTCCTGAAATTCCTGCCCGCATTCCAAAGCGGTGTCATTGTCCTTGTGGTAAAGCCAGTTGACCACGATGGACTTGCCCCCCCGAACCGCTTCATCCAGCATGTCGAAAAAATCCATGAACGCTTTCGAGCTTGAACTGTTGAAATAGATGATCTCCATATCCACCTGCAAGCCAACGACCTGAGGACTTTCCAGGTACTCGCCCAGCATCTCGAAGATGGGATCATAAAACCTGCCGCAATTTTCCGGGTAGGATTCGCCCCGTATCTCCAGACGTCCGGCCTGCGGATCGAAATCAACCGACGGCGACGACTTGGTTGCCCCAATATGTAACGGCTGCATCAATTCCCCCTCTCGTCAAGGCAGACATTCACCACGAAAAACACCATGCCATTGTCCAACGGCTCGAAACTGTACGTCAACGGACCGCTGGCCTTGCGGGCCATTTCAATGAAGCCCAGGCCGGCTCCCATGGAATCCGTGTCCTGCGTCTTTCGCCGCTGCTCCTTGTAATATGCCTTGAGCTGCTCACGATCCATGCTGTTGAGATTTTCAATTTTGGTTCGAATTTTCGACTCCACCGGGGGCGCTACCGGATTTCCGCAGCTGACGACGAACCCTCTCCCTTTGCGGCTTACCAGGATCTGCCCGATTCCCAGCCGGGGAGTTTCCACCGCACTCCGCCGGAAATCCTGTTCGTGCGGACCATCCGAGTAGTTCACTATATTCTGCATCTGCTCCACCAGTACGGCAAAGACCTTGCGGGCAATATCCGTGGCATGGTTCTCGCTCGCCATTTTGCAGCGCAGCACTTCGCCAAGGCCCTCCACCAGCCCCTGACAGATGGGACCGCAAAAATAGAGCACAACTCCTTCCCGTTCCATGTGTTTATACTTTTGCAGCATGCTTCTTTCTCCTGGTTACGGAAAACCCCAGCACGGTTCGATCATCCCGGCACGGCTCCCCTCCCCGGTAGCGGGCGAAAGCCTGCTCCAAAAGAGTCCGCTGCTGTGCCAACGAAACATCCCCGGTCTGCGACAAAAGCCGCATCAACCGCTTTTTGCCAAATGGCAACCCGCCTTCTCCGCCTATCTGGTCTGTAAATCCGTCGGTAACGACGTAAAAAAGCATTCCATCTTCCACCTCTACTCCCGTATTGGTGAACCTGAAATCCTCCGGCGAACGGACATACCCCACTCCGCACCTGTCCCCCCTGATTTCCGAAACCGCACCGTCCGCACTCCGGACAAACAGGGAATTTCCGGCTCCGGAAAAAACGACATTCCCGCCTTCATTTTCAATGAAGCACAATGCGCAATCCATGCCGTCGTCAGAACCGGACGCATTGCCCTTCTGGGCAAGAGCCTGTTTGATCCCGCGATTCATGAACGCCAGAACGGCCGCAGGATCTCCCTCCAGGCCGTCCGCATCCACCTGCTCGAACAAGGACTGCACGATGAGCGTCATGAACGCGCCCGGCACCCCATGTCCGGTGCAGTCGATCACGGCCGCGAAAAAACCGTCCCGCGTCTTGCGGACCCAGTAGGAGTCGCCCCCCACCACATCGCGTTGCTCCCAGATGAGAAAATGTTCGGAAAACACATGTTCAAACACCTCGAGGCGCGGCAGAAACGCCTTTTGGATAAGGCTTGCATAGTCAAGGGACTCCAATGCCTGCTGCCGGGAATGGGCAAGATCCCTGAGCACGTTGTTCAAGGCGATCTGCCTGCTCTCAATGGCATGGCTCATCCAGAACATGTTGGATTTCAGCAGTTGCAACTCGTCCGCATCGTCGGGTTCGACCGGAACCGTGCCGAATGGCGTCAAATTTCCCTTTTTGATTTCCAGGCAGGCGTTGTTCAGCCGCCCGATCTCGCGTGCCGCCAGGAGATTGGTCGCAAGATACGCATTCGGAACAAGCAGTATGAGGTTCACGGCAATGCAAATTGCGATGGCGTTTTCCAGGTTGCCGTGTTCCACATACTCCGTGAAAACCAACAGACAAAGGGGAAACGCGACAAGACTCGCAAAAAGTATGAGGCGCATCTTGGATTGCATTCGCATAAAAAGGCCGGTTCTTATATTGGATTATTGCAGAAGAATGCTCCACGGAGATTCCTGAGACGGTGACGATGCATATATTTCCACCCGGTTGCGTCCGTTTTCCTTGGCTGCATACAGGGACTTGTCCGCCTGCCTGAGCAACATGTCGGGCAGATGCGTGCGAAGCTCCTCCGCCGTCCCGAACGAATCCCAGACGCTGATCCCTATGGAGACAGTCACGGCCGGCATGTCGCGCCCGCATGACAGCCCCTGCACGGACCGTCGGATTCTTTCCGCAGCAACGCCTGCCGCATCGCCCATGGTGTCGGGCAGGAGAATCACAAACTCTTCCCCGCCCAGCCGGGCGCAAATATCCACATCACGCACAGCCTGCCTTATGCACTCGGCCACGGTGCGCAGGACCTCATCCCCCGCGGCATGGCCCTGGGTATCGTTGACCTTTTTAAAATGGTCGATGTCGGCGATCATAACGGCCAGAGGCCTGCGCATCCGCTGGGCTCGATTCAATTCCCGCCGGAAAAGATCCATAAAATGCCGCCTGTTGGTCAGATTGGTCAGCCCATCCACGTTGGCCCTGTGCGACAATTCCGCCACCAACCTGCGGTGCTCCGTCATATCCAGCGCAACACCGACGAAAAGACTCTCGCCACACAACGAAGGCGTATCGCGCAGCTTCTGCGCGCTCAACTGGATCCAGACCTCCTGGCCATCGCGTCGGCGCATGGCCGCTTCGTAGCGTTGCACCCGTCCATGCCGGAAAAGCACGGAATTGTACTTTTTCCGGGCGGCATCCGTTACAAACAATTCGTCCACACAGGAAACCTCCGCCACAAACGCGGCAGGCGATGTCCATCCGAAAATCCGTGCCATGGCCTGGTTCACCTCGACAAGATCCCTACAGGCCGACGCCCGGAAAACCCCCTCGGACACATGGGAAAAGATGGAGCGGTAAAGCGCCTCCTTGGCCGCGATTTCCCGGTTGAGCACATTGAGCTGCGCCTGCATGCGGTCTCCCATGGACAACAGACGTCCGCTTTGCCGCAGCAGCTTCTTGTAGCCCGTGAGCAACTCCCGGAAATCCTTTTCGGCAGGCCCCCCTCCCGATCTTTCCAGCAATATTTCTTCCGCCCTTTCCACAAGGGCTTGTTCCTTTTTTAACGACATGGCCTGTCTGGTTGAGAGTTCGAGGCCCGCATCAAAATTCCAACGGACCTTCGCAAAACGTGACTCTCTTCACTATTGAATTTAATAATCAAAATCAACCTTTTTCCTGGAGAATTCAGACATTCTTCGCACACCCCCCGCATTGTGTTCAGCTCGCCCTGCATGTACTATCCATCTCCCGAAACAACGAAGCAATTGGATGCGCACATGAAACTCTACTCCTGGAATGTCAACGGATTCCGGGCCGTTACCCAGAAAGGCTTCTGGGACTGGTTCACCACCTGCAACGCCGACGTGGTCTGCCTTCAGGAAATAAAGGCCAGTCCGGACCAGCTCGGCCCCGACGACCTCAACCCGTACGGCTACACCGGCGTATGGAATCCGGCCACGGTCAAGAAAGGCTATTCAGGCACGGCCTGCCTGCACCGCATCGCCCCCCTGTCCGCGACAACCGGCCTGCCCGACCCGGCCTTTCAGGGCGAAGGCCGCCTCGTCGCCCTGGAATATCCGCAATTCCACCTGCTCAATTGCTACTTTCCCAACGGCCAGATGAGCCAGGAACGGCTCGACTTCAAAATGGGCTACTACGACGCCTTCCTCGCCTATGCCCAAAGGCTTCGCCAGACCAAACCCGTGGTCATCTGCGGCGACGTGAACACCGCACACAAGGAAATCGACCTGAAAAACCCCAAGGCCAACGAAGACCGCTCCGGCTTCCTGCCCCTGGAACGGGAATGGATAGACACCCTGCTGGACCACGGCTATGTGGACACCTTCCGCATGTTCGAGCCGGGCGAAGGCCACTACTCATGGTGGAGCTACCGCTTCAAGGCCCGCGAACGCAACGCCGGATGGCGCATCGACTATTTCTTCGTGTGCGAGGAACTGCGCCCGAAAGTCAGACGCGCCTGGATAGAACCCGAGGTGACGGGGTCGGATCATTGCCCCATCGGGCTGGAGCTGGATATTTAAGGACGGCCGGACGATTTGCGCGCATGCCTTTGGTGGAAAGAGAACTTTTGCAGTGCGAACAGGAGTCTTCGACTCCACAGAGTGATTACAAAGTCCAATCTGACAGGCTGCTCAAAAAGGGGCGAGAGCAAGGCGCAAGGAAATCTCAAGGCCGACGCGTAGTTACTGATACGCGAGGATTTGAGATTTCTGCGGCAACGACGCTATCGTGCCTTTGTCAGCAGCCTGAGGAGTCTTCGACTCCATTCCACTGCAAAATGCCTCATCCGCCTTGCCGCACACGAAGCCCACACTGCCGCAAGAAAGCCGCCTGCCCCAAGAAAACGAATAGTTCCAATAACATCCTGGCGGACTTGCCATGCCCACCCTACCTGTTCGGCTGCACCACCCCCCTGGTGTAGCTCTTCACCAGCGTTCCCTCCCGGTTGAACACCATGTACAACCTGTAGCTGTAGTCGATCTCCTTCACATTATCCCGTACCCAATCGCAGTACTTATATCCGTCCGGCTTGGTTTCGCAGGACGAAGGCCTGCCGTACTCGGCCACTGCCTGTTCATAATTCTTCACGTCCACAGTCCTGGTGAAGCATCCGCCGAGACAAACAGCCACTGCCAGCACCGTCAGAATCATCCATGCGCGCATATTATTTTCTCCCTTGTATGTCCGCCCGATTGTGGCGGCCCAGCCGGGATTGTCAAGACAATTGATCTTCTGGAAAAAACGCGACAGCCACGACCGCCCCCACGGGCATGCTCCGATATTCTCCATTCCCCATACAACGGCGGCCCTCTCCCGCTTGACTCCTTTGCTGCTTCTCAGGCATCTAAAAAAACTTCTCCGCTTGTCGCAAAGGCCGAACCACCCGCCTCAAGCAGGTGCCTGCCAAGGCAGGACCGCCAGCGCGCCAAGCCGGAACGAGAACACATCCATACGGAGGGCGACATGTTGTTTGATTACGAAAAGGAGACCATGCCTCGCGAGGAACTCGAGGCCCTGCAACTCCGCCGCTTGCAAACCCAATGCGAGCGCGTCTACGCCAATGTGCGATTCTACCGCAAAAAATTTGACGAAGCCGGGGTCAAGCCCTCCGACATCCGCTCCCTAAACGACCTGGCCCGCCTTCCGTTCACCGAAAAGCAGGACCTGCGCAACCACTACCCCTTCGGCATGTTCGCCGTACCCCGCGATCAGGTCGTGCGCGTGCATGCCTCGTCCGGCACCACGGGCAAGGCCACGGTGGTGGGGTACACCCGGCGCGACATCAGCAACTGGTCCGAACTCATGGCCCGCAGTTTCATGCTTGCCGGGGCCACCCCCAGCGACATCATCCACAACGCCTACGGGTACGGCCTGTTCACCGGCGGACTGGGCGCGCACTACGGAGCCGAACGACTGGGGGCGACCGTCATCCCCATTTCCGGCGGCGGAACCAAGCGCCAAGCCATACTGCTCAAGGACTTCGGCCCGGACGTCATCTGCTGCACTCCCAGCTACGCGCTGCATCTGCACGAAGCCGCACTGGACGCAGGCATCGACATTGCAGAACTTCCCCTGCGCATCGGCATTTTCGGGGCCGAACCATGGACAGAGGAAATGCGCCGCGACATTGAAGGCAAGATGGGGCTGAAAGCCATGGACATCTACGGCCTGTCCGAAGTCATGGGACCGGGTGTGGCCATGGAATGCATCGAAGCCCAGGACGGCCTGCACATCCAGGAAGACCATTTCCTGATGGAAGTCATCAATCCGGAAACCGGCGAGGTGCTGCCTCCGGGAAGCACGGGCGAGCTGGTCATAACCACTCTGACCAAGGAAGCCATTCCTCTCGTCCGCTACCGCACCCGAGACCTGACCAGCCTGAATATGTCGCCCTGCAAATGCGGCCGGACATTTGCCCGCATGCACCGCATCATGGGCCGCTCCGACGACATGCTCATCATCCGCGGCGTGAACGTATTTCCTTCACAGATTGAAAGCATCCTGCTGGAAACCGAAGGACTCAGCCCGCATTACCAGCTCATTGTCAAACGCATCGGCACGTTGGACACCCTGGAAGTGCAGGTGGAAATCGACGAAAAGCTCTTTTCCGACGAGATCAAAAATTTACAACGTCTCGAAGGCGGGATACAAAAAAACATCAAGGATTTCCTGGGCGTCACCGCACGGGTCAAACTGGTCGAGCCGAAGTCCATTGAACGCAGCGCCGGGAAAGCCAAGCGCATAATTGACCAACGTGGCTAAACGCCCGCAACTGGCCGAACCACCTACTTGCAAGCGAGGACGCAATGAAAGTTGAGCAACTCTCCATCTTTCTGGAAAACCGGGCGGGGCGCCTGGCCGAAGTGACCAAGGCGCTGACCGACAACGACATCAACCTGCGCGCCCTGTCCCTGGCCGACACTTCGGACTTCGGCATCCTGCGCCTGATTGTCTCGGACTTTGACAAGGCCCGGCAGGTGCTCAAGGACGCGGGCTTCACCGTGGGCCGCACCACCGTGGTGGCCGTGGAAGTCCCGGACAGGCCGGGCGGGCTGCACGAAATTCTGGATACCCTGGGCAGGCGCGGGGTGAACGTGGAATACATGTACGCTTTTGTGCAGCAAAGCGGAAAAAATGCGGTCATCATCTTCCGTTTCGACAAGACCGACCAGGCCATCGAGATTCTTCAGGAACTCAAAATGCCCATCATCCCCGGCGAAAGACTTTACAATATGTAAGCGACCTTCCCTTCCCCGGAGGGCTGGTGTGCCCAGTACCTCCGGGGAAAGCATGCCGCATTTCCCCCACTCCACAGCATCCGCCGCACCCCGGAAATTCTGCTGGTGCGGCCAAAACCGGACAGCCTCATGCGAATCGACATACACACCCACGCTTTTCACGAAAAGATAGCAGACAAGGTTCTGGCCCAGTTGGAAGGACATTACGGCATCCACCCGGTGGGCAACGGCACGGTGGCCGACCTGCTGGCACGCGCCAAAAGGGCCGGGCTGGACAAGGTGGTCGTCCACAATGCGGCCACGGACGAGGCGCAGGTCATTCCGGCCAACAACTGGGCCATGGGAATCCAGAAAAACAACCCGGAAATCATCTCCTTCGGAACCATCCACATCGATTTTCCAGACCCGGAAAAAGAACTGGCCCGGCTGCTCCGCAACGGCATCCGGGGGTTGAAGATCCATTGCGACTTCCAGGGCTTCTTCATGGACGATCCCCGCTTTGTGGAGATGCTGGAGCTGGCGGTCCGGGATTTCATCATCATGTTCCATGTGGGCGATGTGCTGCCTCCGGAGAAAAACCCTTCCTGTCCGCTCAAATTCGCGAAACTCATGCGTCATTTTCCCGACGCCCGTTTCATCGCCGCCCACATGGGAGGCTACCAGCACTGGAAATGGGCGTTGGAAAGCGTTGTCGGAACTCCGGCCTACATCGACACCTCCAGCACCCTGGACTACATCGACGACGCCACCCTGAAGGCAATCTGGAACGGACATCCCCGCGAACGCATTCTTTTCGGCAGCGATTACCCGCTGTTCGATCCGGCCGACGAGGCCGTCAAATTGCAGAAACGGCTGCATCTGAGCGACAGCAGGCTTGATGAAACCATGCGCAACGGGGGGAGATTGCTGGCCGGCTTTCAGAATACCGCATGCTGACCAGCCGCTGACACGCCTTTCAAGGCAACGCGGAAAACCCGTGCTGCGGATTGCCTGCAGCGTGCGGACGACAGGCTCTTGCAAACGCGATTTGCGCCCCCCCCGGGCCGACGCATAGCTGAAAAACTGCGCGTCGGCCTGAAGGGAAGCGACAGAGCTGCCAGGCCGCTCGCAGCATCCTGAAAACTATGTCCTGGAATAAAGGCGCAGGTAATCGGCAGCCATCCGATCCACGGTAAACCGGCTGCTCCCCGCGGCATATCCGTCATGCCGCATGCGCTTGGCCTGGGCGGGATGGTCGAGCAGATGCAGGCACTGGTCGACCAACGCCCGGACATCCCGCTCCGGGGCCAGAAGGCCGGTTTTCCCGCTCAGAATCTGTTCGGGCAGACCGCCCGTATTCCAGGCGACCACCGGACATTGCGCGGCCATGGCTTCAAGAACGAGAAGAGGATGGTTGTCGGCCAACGTGGGATACACCAGCATGTCGGCGGCCACCATAAGGGTCCGAAGTCGTTCGCTGTCCACATAGGGCCAGTGGATGGTATCCCCCTCGACCCTGTGTTCGTCGCCTCCGGCCAGCAAAAAGATCGTGCCCGGCGCTGCCTGGCGGATGGAGGAACAAATCTCCTTCCAAAACCGCCCTCCCTTGTACACGGCCTTTTCCCCTCCGTGTGCCACAAACAGGACCAACCGGGCATCCCTGCCCACGCCGATGCTTTTCCGGGCCTCGGCCCTGGAGGGCAGGGACTCGGCCCAGGGCACGCCATTCGGGATGACATGGACGTTGTGGCCGGGGCAGTGCACCTGCGCCAGTTTCTTCAGCCAACGGGAAGGGCTTACAAGGGTCGGGCGGCACAATGCCAGGACACTGCGCAGTGCGGCATACCGCGACCGGCTGGCGGGAAAATCACGCGGGCAGGGATCGGGACATCCGGCCGCATGGGCCGTGCAATCCAGGGGATAGACGCACCCCCCCGTAATGAGGGAGCAATCGTGCATGGTCAGCACGATACGGCGGGGCGCATCCCCGGGCAGACCGGCACACAACGCCGCCACATCATGCAGCGTGGAAAGCCAATCCCGGGTGGAATGCAGATGAACTATGCCCCCGTTGCGCAATGTCTCTTCCCATACCGACGAATATCCCGGAACAACCATGTCCGGCGCCTGTTCGTCCAGCTCCCAGATCCTCAGACTTCGCCCCCCGTGTTCCGTCATCCACCCGTGCAGCATGTCGGCCACACGGGTGGCGCCGCCGGTGGAACGCAGCAGGGTATGGTGGACGACATCAAGCCCCTTCACGGACACACTCCAGAAAGTCGTGCTTGAGCGCCCACAGAACAAGGGCCTCTGCCTGTTCCGTGGTTTCCGGAACACCGGGTCCGTCCATCTCCAGAATCCGATGCATGAGCCGGGCCGCTGTCTGAGGGCTCCGGGCGGCGTACAGCAGGGCATGCACCCCCGCGGGCGTGACGCTGCCGGAAAGACCTTCGTAAATAACGGGATTATCCACTCCGCGGTACGCGGCCTGCCCCGCACGGCTGATCCGAAGCACCATGTCCCCGGAAATGATCCGGCCGGGATACCCCTGAAAAATCCGGGCGTAGGGTACGTGCAGAGGATGCAGTACGGACCTGAGAGGTCCGCCGTCCACCGGGACCTGCCATAATCCGTCCCACAGCCGGATGTGTTCCCGGACGCACCGGGTCCAGGAATACTCCAGGGCCTGCGCACGCCCGGCATCGCCCATACGCCGGGCAAGCTCCCTGTCCGCCGAAAACCGTCCCAACCTCTCGGCCAGGGAGGCGACATCCACGGCCAGCCGCTGCGCCAGGGGCAGATGATACTGGTTGTCGTAGAGCAACCTGGCCATGGCGTCGATTTCCTCGGTCAGGTCCGGGCCGGTGGTCGGCACGAGAAAACCGCTGCACCCTTCGCGCACCAGATCCCTGTATCCGTCGTAGTCCGAAGCCACCACGGGCAACCCGAAGGCCCCGGCCTCCAAAATGGTCAGCCCGAACGTCTCCTGCGGATTGTCCGCAATGGAGACGAACACGTCCGCGGCCTGAAAAAGCGACGTCTTGCCGGCCTTGTCCGGACGCAGGACCAGACGCAGGTCCAAACCGACTCCTTTGGCCAACGCGGCCAGTTCCAGAGGGAACGGATCGTCCTCCTCGACCCATCCGGCCAGAAAAAGCACCACGCTTTCCCGGGGCAGGCCGTCCATGAACAACCGCATGAATGCCCGGAACAAAGGAAGAACGTCCATCTTGGAATGATGCTCCAGACGGCCGAAACACAAAAAGGCCGTGGCCTGCGCCGGGATGTCCAGCTGCGCTCGCAGGGCGGCCTTGGCATCGGAATCCAGGGGATGCATTCCGTCCACATCCACGCCCAGGGCAATGGTCCGCACCTGGGGTGCGGGAAAGGCGTCCTCAGCCAGTCCGTAGTGGGTTCGGCCGTGACGGAAAAACGACTGCACAGCCGCGCGCCCTGCCTCGGATGTGGCCACGATGACGTCTCTCGGGGTTGTGCCGGGCCACAGATGCGCCAGAAAACGCTCCGCGTACGAGGCCAGACTCAGGGAATGGATGCCCCCGGTAACGGGAAAGATCTCCCGGCTGCACATGTTGCGCATCCGGGCCAGATGCGGCTGGTAGTTGATACAGTCGGACTGGTGAAAGCAATGGTATTCGCAGGTCCGCAAAAGACGGGGCAGTTCCCGACGGTAATGCAGGACGACACGTCCCTGGCCCATCAGACCGGAATGACGCAAAGACAGGGCCTGCTCCAGATTTTCCAGCATGGGGCGGGACATGGGAAAGAAATGGTAGGCATCGAACGGATCCAGTTGCAGCAGGGTGTTCAGAAATGCCGCGTTGGCCACTTTTCGGCCCATAAGCGGACCCGCTTCGTAAAAAGGATCCAGAGAAGCCCATATTTTTTGATTTGCCATGGTCTGCATGAAAGCCACACTCGGATGCCAATGTCAATTCCCTGCCATCCGGCCGATTTTTCCTCAACAAAAGCGTCAGAGAACAAGTTTTTCAGGGGGAAACTCGGAACAAATTTCTTCAAAACAAAAACAGCAAGAAAAATATCTCTTTATTTCAATATGTTAAAAAGTAAAAAAAGATCAATGAAACGTGGCCTTATCCTTGCATACTTTTCTCCAGACCAACCATCAGTATTTCTGATGCGCCTGATGACGAGGAGTGAACCATGCAGCGCGGAGAAAGCCCCAGACTCATGTGGGCCGTGGGCCTTACGGAGCAGGATTTCCAGGCTATCGAACAGGCGGCGGGAAACGACCATCATCTGAAAGCCCTGCGACTGGAAGATCTGCCCGCCTCTTTCGACCACGAGGAAGAACCATACATTATTTGGATATCCTCCGATGCCTATGCGAACATGCCGCGGGACAAGGAAGTGTTTCTGAACAATTGGGAAGGACCGCAACGGGCCCTGGTGGCGGAATCCGGCTCGCAGCTTCCGGATTTTGAGGAGACGGCGAACAAAGGCTACCTGACAACCATCCTGGCCCCACTGGACCAGGGAAAACTGCAGGAAGTCATGCGCAGGGCGGATGAAATCAACCGCCTGTACTCGGACATCTTCCGAATGACACGGGAAGTGCTTCTGGAACGCGAACTGCTGGCCCGCAAGACAGACCAGCTGCTGTTCCTCAACCAGATCCTCACGCGTGCCTCCCAATCCCTGGATCCCGGCACCATTCTCAACCGCGCCAAGGAGGACATGAACCTGCTCTTCCCGGTCAGCGCGCTGCAGGCCGTGTTCTGGAACCCGGCAGCCACGGACAGCATCGAGGCGGAGCTGCTTGTCAGCCCCAATACGGACAATGCCTCCCGCCAGGAGTGGATGGATCATCTGTTGGAAAACGCGGTGCGGCTTGCGGCCGCCCCGGTAAAGAATTTCCGTCTGGACATCCTGCCCAAAAACGGAGTCGACGCTCCCCTGCAGGGACCCCAGTCCGGAGAGACCGTGGTTATGCCTCTGCGCACCGGGTATGAATATTTCGGCTGCCTGGCCTTGTGCTCGCCCAAGGGAACCCGGCTGGCGAAGGACCAGGTGCAGACCATGCGCGCCGCCATCAACCACCTGGCCCTGGCGCTCAAGAACGCCATGCTCTACACCCAGGCAAAAACCCGTGCCGAATACGACGGCCTGACCAAAATCCACAACCGGGCCAGCTTTGACGAACGTCTCATGGAAGAAATCAAGCGCCACCAGCGCCATGGACACGATTTTTCCCTGCTGTTGCTCGACCTTGATCATTTCAAACGCATCAACGACGACTACGGCCATCAGGCCGGTGACCTCGTACTCCGCGGCATCGGCACGGTACTGGCGGAAACCCTGCGTATCTCCGACTTCACCGCCCGCTACGGGGGGGAGGAATTCGTGGTGCTCCTGCCCCAGACTTCCGAAGAAAAGGCCTGGCTTCTGGCGGAACGCATCCGCAAAAGGATCGCCAAAAAGTCGTTCGACTACCTGGGACAGAATATCCAGGTCACCACCAGCATCGGAGTGGCCAGCATTTCCCCGGATTGCCTCAGCAAGGCGGACACGCTCATCCGCGACGCGGACGAGGCCTTGTACCGGGCCAAGTCGGGCGGCCGCAACATGGTCTGCCTCTCAGGAAAATGCGAGAGCCAGGCTTCCGTCCAGCAGTGACCCCTCAAAAGTCCGCGGTTCCATAAGGATATTCCAATTACGGGACGCTGACGCTGCGTCGACAGAAGCTCAAGGAAACACGGTCGTCCGGCCCCGAAAGGCCGGACGGCTCAGACTGCTGACAAAGGCCCGACAGCGGCGTTGCTTTAAAAAATTCAAACTTTCGCGTATCAGGAACCACGCGTCGCCCTTGAATTTGTCTCCTGCCCTGCTCGCAAACCCTTCTCAACAGCCTGTCAAATTGCACTTTGTAATCAATCTGATTTTTTTACGCGAAGAACAACCCGCCCGGATGCAGGCGGGAATCCAAAGCACTCTTTGCAAACCATCCTGAATTGGACTACACGTTGCAAATGGGTTTTCCAGACAACACGCAATGCGACCAGGATACAGCGCAGGATGCCATGCAGGACAACCGCAAGGCACGCATAAGGGGTATTTTTTCCCAGCGCAAAACCGGAGCCGAGGGCGGAACGGCCCCTTCCCCGAGTGTCCGCCTGACCTATTGGTTCGCCAAGGAAGGCGACGACGCCAAGGTCAAGGCGCAGGTGCTCGACGACGAATTCATCCCCGTCGGCATGCAGGAAGTCTTTGACCGGAACATCTTTCTCAAACGATTCACCCTGGAGCCGGAAGTCTGGTATCAGCAGGTGACACAGCGTCTGATCATGGGCGAAAAATACCGCCAGACCAGCCAGCTCATCGAAGCGCAGATCGAATACAAACGCATCCTTTCCATTGACGAGGACAATATCCGGGCGAACTTCGGCCTCGGGCTGGTCTACCTGGCCCAGAACGAAGCCGGAAAAGCCGCATACGTATTTGAAAAGCTTGTGGGATTGCAGGAAGCGTTCATGCCCGAACACAAGCACCTGTTCAACGAGTTCGGCATTGCCCTGCGCAAGAAGGGCATGTTCGGCGAAGCCATCCGCTACTACCATCGCGCCATCGAACTGACCCGGAAAGACGAGAACATCTACCTGAACCTGGCCCGCGCCCACTTCGAAAAGGGCGACCGGGGTCCGGCCTTCGCAAACCTGCGCATCTGCCTGGAAATCAACGACGAACACGAGGAAGCCAAGTCCTTTCTCAAATACCTGGCCCGCGAACGGCTGCTTCCTCCGGGCGACGACGTCATGCCTTTTGTCCGGGCCGCCCTGCACCTTCCCGGGTAGTCAGCCACTCCCCGTTTTTCTTGCCGCACCACGCCTTGCTCCGACATGCACCCGACAGGGCGCCCAGAAGGGCTCACCCCTGATCGGCACTCGTGCTCTTCCGACGAATCTATCCTGTCTGTATAGAAGGATTTTTTTCAATACATTCTGAAATGGAATTGCCGCCAGGAAAAAACAGAGGTAACATGTTTGAAACGTGCGGTGTATCAAATGCATTTTACGCAGGCGGTTCTTGATGCACAAACGAATTCGTTTAGGCCAATTGCGCCCCGGCATGTATGCAGTCAATCATGGCTCGGGTTCTTTTGACGATCCTTTCGTGGAACTGGGATACTTCATCAGGTCCATGGACCAGATTGGAGAACTGAAGGAACGTCATGTAACGGAACTGATTATCGACGTTCATCTGGGAAAAGGCGTTGTTTCTGAAAACAACTCCGATACAACGTCAGTCCCCTATGAGCAGGAACTCCAGGTGGCCGAAAAGTTGTACGTGGAATCCCTGCGTCATGCCCGAGCCTTCATGGCCGACGCACGCGCCGGAAAACCCCTGGACTTCAAGGATTCCATGCCCCTGGTGAATCAGCTTTTGGCAAGCGTCCAAAGAAACCGCACCGCCGCCGGCAGTTTGTCCAAACTACGCACTTTCGACGAATACACCTACACGCATTGCATCAACGTCGCCGTTTTGAGCATGGCCTTCGGCGCCTCGCTGGGCATGGAGGAAAAGGAACTGCGCCTGCTTGGGCTGGCCGGACTCTACCACGACGTGGGCAAGGCCCGGATTCCGGAAGAAATCCTGAACAAGCCCGGACGCCTGACTCCTGAAGAATTCAACCTGATGAAGGCCCATCCCGTGGAAGGATACAACATCATGGCCGGACAGTCCGACGCGGACGAGCAGGTACTGCGGGCCATCCTCGAGCACCACGAGCGGGCCGACGCCAGCGGCTACCCCAAGGGGCTGGGCAATCGCGCCATAAGCCCTTTCGCCCGCATCGTCAGCATTGTGGACGTTTACGACGCCCTGACCTCGGACCGCTGCTACCACAAGGCCCGTCTGCCGCGCGACGTCCTGCGCATACTGTTCGAACGGCGCGACGACTTCGCGCCGGGCCATGTAGAACATTTCATCAAGTGCATGGGAATTTACCCGCAGGGAAGCTTTGTCCGACTTTCCGACGGGCGTTACGGCGTGGTCTGCGAGGTCAACACGGAGCACGCTCTTTTCCCCAAGGTCAAAGTCGCCCTGAACAGCAGGTTGCAGCCGCTTGCGCCGGAAGTGGTGGACACTGCTGTCGGGGGCGGTTCCCCTGCAAAAACCCTGTCCATCATTGACTGCCTGGACCCTGCCAAGTACAGGATCGATATTTACCGGCTTGTGGGATAAAAAAACAATGCCATGAACATCCATCGACTGAAGTGAGATGGCCATAACCCGACGCGTTGCCTCCAAAGAGGAGGCGGCTGGGCTGTGCCGCACGAAAAGCTTCTCGAAAAGGAATTTGATTTAACACCGCCCCCTGTTTTCCAATTTGCCATCCTTCCCAACTCTGCACTTTCTTGTCGAACACCCGCTACACTGGACGATTATAATCCATTTTGCGAGCCAACGCGCATTGCCCTTTCTCACCCCCTTTGATAGGTATTATTCCTACAAAAGACAGCCAAGCTAAAAAGGGAAGCCATTCCCCTTCCCTTTTCGGTCTACGCACCCTTCCAAAAAAAAAATCAAAAAACAATAACCTTGCAAAACAAAAAACAAATCATACTTCATATGGCAAACTGCATGTACCAAGACAAGTTTAACTTCACCCCGGAACAAACGTCTTTCATTTCCGGGAACCATCGGCACAACAGGAGAGGGGTATGACCATCAAATTGAAACTGGCACTCGGCTTTTTCACGCTGGTGCTTCTCATCGGCCTCTTGGGGCTCTATTCCAACAGGGCGCTGGAGATTCAGTCCCACGCACTGGACAAACTTATACATGAAGATTTGACTTACTACCAAATCACAAGGCAGGTGACCGAATCCCTGCTTTTGCACAACCGACACACCAAAATGGTCTTTCTGAACATGGGAAACCAGCAGGTGCAGGAAAACTATGCTGCCAAGATAAAAGAGCAATCCGACATTGTCCGGCCTCTGCTTGACCAACTCGCCAAACTCACGGCCGATGACGACGACCTGAACAGCGATATCAAACGGATCGCCTCAAAAATCCAGGAACACTACAGAGAATACTACGCCGGGCTGTCCCAGGCTGTGGATCAGGCGCAAAAAAACAGCTCCCTCACGCCCCAGCAGGCCGACGCCTTGATGGATCCGTACAAGAAAGCTGTTTTGGATTTGGAAGCAGGTGTCGACAAGCTGGCTGCCGCCAGCCAGCATATGATGCTCACGGTTTCCGAAAAAACCCAGAAGACGCTGGCGAAGGAAAAAAATACCCTGGCCGGTGTCGCCATTGGCGGCATCATACTGGCCGCCCTGCTCGCCGCAGGCATCACGCTCTCCATCACCCGCCCCCTGGCCCGCATTGTCGGCGCAGTATCCGGCGTGGCACGCGGAGACTTCGACCAATCGCTCGACGTCGAACGCAAGGACGAAATCGGCCATGTGGCCCGATCCATAAAAAACATGGTCACAACCACCCAGGATGCCCTGAAGGAAATGGCTCGCATCTCCCGTTCCATCCGCGAGGGCCATCTTACACAACGCGGGGACGCCACGAAGTTCCAGGGGGAATTTTCCCGGCTGATCCTCGATACCAACACCCTGGCCGATGCCCTGGTTGGCTTTTTCGACAGCCTGCCCACCCCGGTCATGGCCATTGATAATGATTTCAATATTCTCTACATGAACACCGCCGGAGCAAAGGTCGGGGGCACCACTCCCGGCAAGCTGGCCGGAAGCAAATGCTTCAACCATTTCCGCACCGGCGACTGCAATTCCGACAAATGCGCCTGCAGACAGGCCATGCGCAGCCGCAGCAAAAAAGACTCCTCGACCCGGGCCAATCCGGGCGGCATCGTCAACCTGGACATCGACTACATTGCCGTGCCCATTCTGGACGGCGAAGGAAAGGTCAAGGGCGCGTTCGAGATCGTGCTCGACCAGACCCAGGTCCGGGCGGCCCAGCGGCAGATTCTGGCTGCCGCCGACAATACCGCCGCCGCCGTGGACCGGCTGTCCTCCGCGGCCGAGGAACTCTCCGCCCAGGTGGAACAGTCCAGCCGCGGCGCGGACGAACAACGCGCCATGACCATCGAAGCCGCCACCGCCATGGAAGAAATGAACGCCACGGTAATGGAGGTGGCCCGAAATGCCTCGTCTGCGGCTGCCAGCGCAGACGACGCGAAAAACCATGCGCAGAACGGCGAGCATATGGTGGAACAGGTTGTCAAAGCCATCGGCACCATCCAGACGCACTCGTCAAAACTTACGGAAAACATCCATTCCCTTGGCATGCAGGCGGCCGAAATAGGCAAGGTCATGACCGTCATCACCGACATTGCGGACCAGACCAACCTTCTGGCCCTCAACGCGGCCATCGAGGCCGCCCGCGCAGGCGATGCCGGGCGGGGATTCGCCGTTGTGGCCGACGAAGTGCGCAAACTGGCGGAAAAGACCATGCTCGCCACCAAGGAGGTGGGAGACGCCATCACCTCCATTCAGAAAGCCACGGAAACCAATGTGCGCGACATGGCGCAAACCGAGAAGGCAGTACACGAAGGCACGGGACTTGCCGAACAGGCAGGACAGGCTCTGGGCGACATCGTGCGCATCGTGGAAGCCACGGCCGACCAGGTGCGAAACATCGCGACCGCGTCGGAAGAACAATCCGCGGCCAGCGAACAGATAAGCCGCAGCGTGGATGCAATAAACCGCATTTCCAGCGAAACCGCCGACGCCATGGGCCAGTCGGCCCGCGCCATCACGGAACTGGCCGACCTGGCCGGACAGTTGAGCGTTCTTGTGGGGGACATGCGCGCCTGATTTGCAGGCGCAGAAGAGCGTGGCGCGCGGCGCGGGAGCTTCTCCCGCGCCGCGCCGTTTTCACTCGGCCCCGCTGCGGGATTCGTTGGCCAACTGCCCGCAGGCCGCGGCTATATCCTGGCCCTTGGATTTGCGTATGGTGCAGATGATGCCCTTGCCAATCAGATGATCCGCAAAGGCCCGGACGGTCTCGGGGCGGGGAGCCTCATACCGGCTGTTCCGGCCGGGGTTGTAGGCTATGAGGTTGACCTTGGCCTTGAGCGTGGACAGCAGCCGGACAAATTCCCGGGCATGTTTCAGGCTGTCGTTGATGCCGCGCAGCAGCACGTATTCCAGGGTGACCCGCTCACGCGCCCGAACAGGATAGGCCCGCAGGTCTTCCAAAAGTTGCTCCAGAGGATAGGCCCTGGCCGCCTTGGGCATGATGCGTTCGCGCAGCTCCTGGGTGGGGGCGTGCAGACTCACGGCCATAAGGGCCAGGTCGTGACGCCCGAATTCCTCCAGCGTGCCGGGGATGCCCACCGTGGATACCGTGCTGCGCCGCGCACCGATGCCCAATCCCAGATCGTGGTGAATGGTGCGCAGGCTTTTGATCAGATTGTCCAGGTTCAACATGGGTTCGCCCATGCCCATGAACACGAGGTTGCGCAGTTTCCTCTCCTTGGAGCCGGTCCCGGCGTCCCGTTCCTCTCCCCCCCCGAAGGCGTCCTGCTCCTGCAGATACTTTCTGGCCACCAGAACCTGCCCGGCAATTTCCGCCTGGGTAAGGTTCCGGACAAAGCCCATGGTTCCGGTGCTGCAAAAAGAGCAGGCCATGGCGCACCCGGCCTGGGTGGACAGGCATTGCGTGTAGTGCGTGGGTTCGGGTATGACCACGGTCTCCACCAGTTCGCCGTCCGCCATGCGTAAAAGAAATTTCGTGGTCCTGTCCGAGCTGACCTGTATGCCCGCGATTTCCGGGGCCACTATCCCGGCCTCTTCCGCCAGTCCGGCCCGGAACCCTTTGGACAGGTTGGTCATGTCCGCAAAATCGCCCACGCCCTTTTGCCATATCCATTGCCAGAGCTGATCGGCCCGGAAGGAAGGTTCCCCCAGACCCGCGACAAAGGCTCGCAGTTCCTCGAACGAATAATCTAGAAGATTCGGTTTCATATGGTTCCGGTGGGTCGGATGTCGTGGTGGGACAGGCCGGTTGCCGTGCACCGTCCCGCCGTGTACGCTGTGGCCGCATTTGGGCCGAGGTGCGCACGTATGTCAAGGCAATTCCGGCATGTCCCGCACGAGGGTCAGACGTACACTCCAAGGCAGGTCACCAGCACGTCTGGCGACGAAACGAAAACAGCTGTAGGCAGCACCGTCCTGACCTTGCCCATGAGGTCCGGGTTGGCGGTCACGAAGACTCCCTTTGTCCGTCCTGTCTTGCGCAGGGCCAAGGCCAGCATGGGCACATCGCTGACCGTGTCGCCGCAGACAAGATTCGGTCCCCGCTCCAGCCCCAGATTCAGGGCACCGTCCAGAAATTCCACGCCGTCTCCCTTGTCGAAATCCTTGAGGCCGCCGCTTCCCTGCACGGTCAGCGTGATCTCGATATCCAGCCCGGTATCCTCGATACGCAGAACGGCTCCGGCCGGGTCCAGATCGCGCACAATGTCGGACACCCGGCCGAGGAGGGCGCGGGAGGCATCCGGGGCTATGCTCCCGGCCATATCCTGCCGGGCCAGCGTGGTCTGGCCGAACTTGAATTGCAGCCCCGAGCCGACAAGCCCGAAAATACGCATGCCCGGTTCCGTCAGCAGCTCCTGCAGACGGGCGTTCAGAAAAAACAATACGGCCTGTTTTCCCGGCTCCACGGGAAACGTTCCGCGATGTCCGTTCAGGTCGATGTATTCGCGCCCCTTGGACCCGGCCAGGATATACTGGCCTGAAGGCATGACGTGGACGTCCACCAGTCCGCCGCCCCAGAATCTTCCGGCTCCCGGACTTTCGCCGGCCAGAGGCGCGGACGTGAGCAGGACCGCCAGTTCACAGCGACGGCCGTGCGAAACGGCTCAGAAAGATTGCATTGTATACGGATTGAATGGAGGATTGGTAGTGCCCGCAATAGTTGTTCACCGTGCCGTCCTCGATCCGTGACGAAGCACGCGTAGGACTCGTTCCCGACATACCCGGCCAGGACCTCCACCTCCCGGACGAATCCGGGCGTGGCCGCGGCCATGCTGGCGACCAGGGCGTCCTCGCCGTCGCGCAGGTAGATGAGATCCTTGGCCAACTCCCCCATCTCATATTTCAGATCCACGCCAAGCAGGCCGGATCCAGATTCCGGCCCCAACGCCAACTGGTACTGTCCGTCGCGCCGGGGGAGCTGTTTCAATTCTTTCAGGGAATTTTCCAGGGTGTCGATATCCGCCGACGACGGCTCCTCACCCGACAGCACGGCAGACGTCAGCCTGCGCCGGACCACCGCCAGGCCATCCATAAGCAGATAGAATCCGGACAGGGTCAGAATCCCGTCCGCGGTTCGGACCTGTTCGCGCATGGTTGCCGCTCCTTCCCGCATCGGACGCAGGACCCGGTGAACGGTCCGGGTCCGGGCAGCAGGGAAATGGTTGTTTTACCTGTTCAACCATACAGGTTTGACGTTTTTCCGGCAAGCGGCACCCCGAAAACATTCCTCCGCCCCCCCCCCCTTCAGGCTGATACGTTTCATGATCCGGGGGAGCACCCCCTGCAGCTTGGAGATGGCGTTCCCGTCGTTGGCCGTGGGGACGCCCCGTCGCCCGCATTCCTTGATGCGCCGGAGCATTTCCGTACGGTTCGGCATGCAGGCCAATTCAACGTGCCGAGCGCCCTGATGAACCCGGCGGGACAGCGCTCGACGCACGGGGAAATCGGCCACAGCCCTGTGGCTGCGGATGTTCCCAAAAGGCATGGACGGAAATTTCCACGGTCCCCGGGAGGTCCGTCTCTCTCCGGGTGGGCTGTTCCGGTGGGTCCATGTCGTTTCCGAGACCAGAGTCTCCCGTTCCGGAGCGGGATTCTCCCGCACGCGTCGGACGCATTCCGGAATTGCTGTAGATCCAGGGGAAAGCAGCGCCTTTTCAGACAAGAAGGGACTTGACCTGCACGCCGGAGAGCATCCCGAGACGTCCCGTCATGGCCCCCAGCTCATCCGTGGTGGCTTCCACGATAAGGCTGATGACGCTGACGCCGCGGTCCTTGTAGGGCAGCCCGATGCGGCCGATGACAGCCTCTGCGTGGCGGCTGAGGATTTCATTGACCTTGGGTGCGGCCTGCTCGCGATCCGAAACCACAATGCCTATAACTCCCAAACGCTTCTCGCTCATGGGACGTTCCATAGCCTGTTCCATGGTGAAACTCCGGAGGGTTGTGAGAATCCGCAATGAAAAGGGAACGGGATGTGGTCGCGAGCAGCCCCGGACACCGGGGAATCGTCATGACGCGGGGCGCATCGGAGAATCCCGCCCTAGGTGCAGACCGTATCCTTCCCGCAGGCAGATCCTCGGATAAGAGGTGTTCAATGAAATTTGTCTTTATACGCAATCGTGCCACATGTCAACAAAAGATAACACCAAGAGTGCTTATAATCTCAAATCTTGCCAAAAACACGGGCTTCAAAAAAAATTTCCAACCGATCCGCAGGCTGTCCCCCAAAAATGGATGCAGCTTGCGAAAAAACAATACAACGGCCTTTCGCCGAAGGACAGGGGATGGAATGAAAAGCATTCGTGCCGTTGCGGGCAGATTGCGGAAAAATGGATATCCGCCTCCCTCCCTTGGCTTCAGAGAAATCCTCGCCGCAGGAGTTCGGGGAAAGGGAAGCTACAGGGCGAGTTTGATACCCTTGGACTTGAGCGCGGCCACACCTGCGCTGCGGTCATTGTAATGGGTATGCAGCAGATGGTGCGACATGTGTCCGCACGGCCCTTCGTGCAGAAAACCGTCCTGCTTGTCGTACAGGGCGACGATCATCGGATTGTCCTGGGACTTCTTGTATTCGTAAAGCTTGTCGTTTGCGTCCGCGGCATACACGGAATTCTGCCGGACGGCGACAAACTCCATGGCCGCAGCCACGGCCTCCTTGGTCATGTTCAGGCCGAGCACGGCATAGCCGCAGGCCAGACCGGTGGCCCTGAGAAAACCACGACGGGTAAGATGAAGCAGTTTCATTGCATGCCCTCCTTTAAGCCATGGAACGCATTCTGTAGCGTTTGTTGATGCGGGCGATCATACTCTTGACGTAGGATGCGCGGATGTCCGGGTCCAGAGGCTGGCCGCCGCCGTTGACGCAACCGCCGGGGCAGGCCATTACTTCGATGAAGGCATACGGCGACTGGCCCGCGCGTATCTGCTCCAGCACGGGAATGGTGTTGGCCAGCCCGCTGATGACGCAGACCTTGACCTCGCCGAAGTTGGGAATGGACACGGTGGCCTCGTTCACGCCCTCATGGGTGCGCACGGCCTTGATGTACGGGTCGTTCAGCTTTTCCCCGGACAGGACTTCGTAGCCCAGACGCAGGGCCGCTTCCATGACGCCGCCGGAACAACCGAAGATCGTGGCGCCGCCTGTGGATTCGCCCAGCTCGCGGTCCGGCTTCTGGGACGGCAGACTGCGGAAATCAATCCCCGCCTTCT
The DNA here is from genome assembly GCA_963665185.2 of Desulfovibrionaceae bacterium. GTDB lineage: Bacteria > Desulfobacterota > Desulfovibrionia > Desulfovibrionales > Desulfovibrionaceae. The sequence continues at coordinate 197,585 of CAXXPO010000027.1, forward strand.
TGATCATGTAGGCCAGTTCGCGGGTGTTGATGGTCGCGTCGGTATCGCGGAAACCGCTATCCTGCATTTCCGGACGCATGCCTTCGTATTTCTTGGCAATGCACGGCATGATGGACACGGTATACATCTTCTTGGCCGGAATCTTCGATTCGTGGGCTCCGTACGTCTTGGAGAGAGGGCCGAGCATGGAAATGGGGGATTTGCAGCTGGACATATGGGGAAGCAGATCGGGATAGAACGTTTCCACGAACTTGACCCAGCCGGGGCAGCAGGAAGTGAACTGCGGCAAAGGACGGGCATCGGGCTTGCCCTGCTCCTTGACGCGCTGGATAAGTTCCGTGCCCTCTTCCATGATGGTCACGTCGGCGGTCCATTCGTTGTCGTAAATCAGGTCGAAACCCAATTTGCGCAAGGCCGCGTGCATCTGACCGCCCACGTACGTGCCCGTGGAGTAGCCGAAGCATTCCCCCAGGCCGTACCGGACTGCCGGAGCAGGCATGGACACGACCACGGTATTCGGGTCTTTGAGTTTTTCGAAAACCTCGTCCACATAGGACACGCCTTCGTAAATCGCACCGTAGGGGCAAGTTACAAGACACTGGCCGCAGTTCATGCAGGCCGCAGGACTGACAACCTGGCGGATGCCTTCGTCGTTGATGGACTGGATGGCCCCGGTTCCGCACACTTCCTCACAGCTTCCGCAGGCTTGGCACTTGGCGGGGTCCACCTGGACAAAATAGATATTGTCCGGATCCACTCCCTTGGGCGCATTGGTCTGGTACAACACGCCTTCCATGTCTTTCATGGTTCCCTCCTTATCAGGTTGAATTACAGAAAGATCCACAGGTACCACGGGTTGCGCCTGGGGCGCAGCCTTGGCCCGGCATCCTGACATGCGTCACCTCCTCCGGTTGCACCGGATTGAATAATAATTGGAATTTCGTATTACGAATTATGATTAATGGTAAATATAGTAGTATGTCAAGAGATGCTCCTGCAAAATAGTAGCACCATTACTCCCTGCATTTACCCATGCCCCGCGCTTGCTCCTTTTCCAGCAAGGTTGTAGGAATCGACCTGTATGGAATGGTATCCATGTCCTGTCTGCTTGCGGCCGTGCGCCGACAACCGCGATTTTTCTCGGCAATCCCCTATGCGGCAGGCATCTCCATTCCCCGGCCTGTGCCACTTCCCCGGCCGGACACAAACCACGCACACGCGCTTTCCCGAAACGGCCCCGGGGATTCTTCCGTCCGAACATTTTTTTGCCTGAATACATTCCAGGAGGATACAAACCATGCGAAGCCATAAAATGACCAAAGGGCTGGAACGCGCCCCGCACCGTTCCCTGCTGTATGCACTGGGACTCACCGACGAGGAACTCTCCCGCCCCCTGGTGGGCGTGGTCAACGCCTTCAACGAGGTCATCCCCGGACACGTCCACCTGGACCGCATCACCAACGCCGTCAAAGCCGGCGTCCGCGCCGCGGGCGGAACCCCCATGGAATTTCCGGCCATCGGCGTATGCGACGGCCTGGCCATGAACCACGAAGGCATGCACATGAGCCTGCCCAGCCGCGAAATCATCGCCGATTCCGTGGAACTCATGGCCACGGCCCACCCCTTCGACGCCCTGGTGCTCGTGCCCAACTGCGACAAGATCGTACCCGGCATGCTCATGGCCATGCTGCGGCTGAACATCCCGGCCGTCCTGGTCAGCGGCGGCCCCATGCTGGCCGGTGCCAACGCCGGGCAACCCACCGACCTCATCACCGTGTTCGAAGCCGTGGGCAAGGTCCGGCGCGGGCTCATGAATGAAGAAGAACTCGCTGCCGTTGAAAAAAGCGCCTGCCCCGGCTGCGGTTCCTGCTCGGGCATGTTCACGGCCAACTCCATGAACTGTCTCTCCGAAACCGTGGGCCTCGCCCTGCCCGGCAACGGGACCATCCCGGCCCACTCCGCCGAACGGGTAAGGCTGGCGAAAACAGCGGGCATGGCCGTCATGCGCCTGCTGGAAAAAGGCATCAAGCCCCGCGACATCGTCACCGAAGACAGCCTGGCCAACGCCGTCACCCTGGACATGGCCCTGGGCTGCTCCACCAACACGGTGCTCCACCTCCCGGCCATCTTCCGCGAGGCAGGCCTGAACCTTTCCCTGGACATCTTCGACACCATCAGCCGCAAGACGCCCAACCTCTGCCGCCTTTCCCCGGCCGGCCCGCACCATCTGGAAGATCTGCACTCAGCGGGCGGCATTCCCGCCGTCATGGCCGAACTCGATTCCAAGGGAATGATCCATACCGACGTCATCACCGCCACCGGCGCCACGCTGGGGGAAAACCTGGCCGCACTCAAGGCCGGGGTCCGCAACCACGAGGTCATACGCAGCATTGACGCGCCCTACAGCCCTCAGGGCGGCATCGCCATCCTGCGCGGCAACCTGGCTCCTGACGGAGCCGTGGTCAAACAGTCCGCCGTTGCCCCGGAAATGATGCAGCGCACGGGCACGGCCCGCGTCTTCGACAGCGAGGAAGATGCCAATAACGCCATCCTGAACGACAAAATCAAACCCGGAGACGTCATCGTCATCCGTTACGAAGGACCGCGCGGCGGCCCCGGCATGCGCGAAATGCTTTCGCCCACGGCCAACATCTCCGGCATGGGCCTGGATACCGAAGTCGCCCTGATCACGGACGGACGCTTCTCCGGCGGAACCCGCGGCGCGGCCATCGGCCATGTCTCTCCCGAAGCCGCCGCAGGCGGCGTCATCGGGCTGGTGCAGGAAGGCGATAAGATCAAAATCGACATTCCGGCCCGCGTACTCGAGCTTCTGGTGGATGAAGCCGAACTCGAACACCGGCGCGCCGCCTTCACTCCCGTGGTCAAAACCATCAATTCGCGCTTCCTCCGCCGCTACAGCCGCATGGTCTCGTCCGCAGCCCAGGGCGCAGTTCTGGAAGACTAAAAAACAACCGCCCGGAGGGACCCCATGTGGGCCAATGACGCAGAAGCCGTAAAACGCTACGAAAGGTGGTTCACCACCCCCTCCGGGCAATTCGCCTTTGAACGGGAGCTGAAGCTCTACCGCCACATGGTCGCGGGCTGGACACGGCGCGGCCACAGCCTGCTCGACATCGGCTGCGGTCCCGGCATATTCCTCCAGGTGTTCTGGGAGTCGGGCTTCGACGTCACCGGGCTGGACCCCTCGCCCGCCATGCTCGACGCCACGCGCCGGAAACTCGGCTGCCGCGCCGACCTGCACCTGGGACACGCCGAACACCTGCCCTTTGACGACAAGCAATTCGACTACGCCGTGCTCATCACCGTGCTCGAATTCTGCGAGGACAAGGAAAAAGCCATACAGGAAGCCATCCGTGTGGCCAAAAAGGGCGTGCTCGTCGGTTTTCTCAACCGCTTTTCCCTGCATTATCTGCTCGACGTGCGCCGCAGCCTCTCCCCCGACGAGAAAAAAACCGTGCGTCAGGCAGACTGGCTGGGCAACTCCCAGGTCCTCGACCTGCTGGTCCAAACCGCGGGCTGGAGGCCCCACAAATCCGCCTCCATCCTGGCAGGGCCGGAATCCACCTGGAAGGACCGCTGGTACTGCCGCGCCCTGAACAATCCCATATTTCCCCCCTGGATAGGAGCGTTCGCCATGCTCCGGTTCGACCTTGTGGACGAAACCCCCTTCACCCCCATCTACTCCATGGCCACGGAGCCGAAGCCCTTTGCAGGCTAGAAGGGGAAAGAAGAGGGGCAAGCCAACGGAAGGAATGCGAGGGGGAAACCTCTTGAAAGAGGTTCTCCCCCTCGCGCTCCCCTTTCCAGAACTTTTCATCGTTGGAGACGCCATAAGCATGCGCACAAAAGACCTGGAACTGGCTGAATAGCCGCAAGGCCTGGAAATGCTCTACCGCACCCGGCCCGAAGAGTCCGGACAGTCCCATTCCGGAGCTCTTGCCGAGCGCCCCGACTCTCTGCTGTTTCGGCCGTGGCAGGTTCGATTGGAATATGTCCAGGAAAAATACCCGGGGTGGCTGACGGACTTTGCCATCATGCTGTTGCTTTGTCTGGCGGGCGGCTGCCTGCTCAAGCTGCCGGGGTGGACGGTGGTGGGGGAAGAATATTTTCTGGTCCGGTATGGTGTCCTGACTCCGGTTGCGGCCATGCTGGTGCATTCCTTGAAGATGCGCGCCTGGCCTGGCCCCGCATCGTTAATGACGCCCCCCCGACGACATGGAGCGCAGACTGGCAAGCTATCTGCCTGTCTACGTCATCCGGGCGGCAGGTCTGATTTTCATGCCGCCCTGGATATTCAGCTTTTAACCGCTCAATTCCGAAGAATTTTTTCCTACCGGGGAAGCGCATCATACACCATTAACCCGGTAGGCATTATTTTTGCTAAAAAATCCTCGTATGCACATTCCTGCCGGAACCATTCCGGCAGGGCGCGAGGAGTACGCAATGCCGCCAGCCATCACCAGCCAAAAAGTTGACATCCTTGTTCTGGGTGCCGGTCTGGCAGGTCTGCGCGCGGCCTGGGCAGCCTTGGAGCAGGCCCCGTGCAGCCGGGTGATGGTGGTGCGTCCGGGCAGGGGACCTTCGGGATCGTCGTTTTCCAATGTGAACAACATGCTGGGCATGCAGGTCTGCATGGATACGGCGGACGAGGACGCATTGGTCGCCGATGTGCAGGCCTCGGCCAACCAGGGCCATGTGGATGCGTCGCTGGTGCGGATCATGGCCGGGGAAAGCCGGAAACGGTTTGAGGATCTGACCGGGCTGGGCATTGAATTCAAGACGGACGCTTCGGGCAGTCCGCTGAAATTTTCCGGCTGTTTCAGTCCGGACTCTCGCCGGGCCGTGGTGTTCACCAGGCTGGGCCGCATCCACAAACGCTTTGTGGACAAAGTGGCTGCACTCGGCGGCGGATTCTTCACCGGCTACATGGTGAGCGATCTACTGGCCGGGGAAGGAAGAGTCCGTGGGGCGCTGTTGCAGGACGAATCCACAGGCCAATGGCTGGCTGTTCAGGCGCAGGCCGTGATCATGGCCCTGGGAGGTCCCGCACCGTTGTTCGCCTTCAGCCAGGCCGGACCGGGAAATCCAGGTTTTTCCCTGGCTCTTTTGCAGCGTGTCGGAGCACGGCTGGTGAACCAGGGGTTCATGCAGTTCATATGGGCCGAGGCACGGACGAGGCAGTTCTGGCCGATCCAACGGCTGGGCATGGACGGATCGCTGCTGCGGCTGCGCGACGGACGGGAACGCATTCTGCCCACCGCACTGCGGAACCAGGCCGGGCCACGGTCCACCCATTGCCCGTACGGCCACGGACTCGAGGATTCGCAACTGGACAGGTATCTGATGGACCAGATAGGTCCCGACGGAATGGCCAGAGTGCGCGACCCGGACAAAGGCTGGCTGGAGGTGGCGCCCATGGCCCATGCCGGAAACGGCGGGGCACTCATAAACGCCAACGGACAGACCAATGTGCCCGGCCTGTACGCCTGCGGCGAATGCGCCAGCGGGATGCACGGCGCCAACCGCGTGGGAGGGGCCATGGTCCTGGCCACGCAGGTCTTCGGAGAACGTGCTGGACGATATGCGGCGGCCCGATTAAAGACTTTGCCCACGTCAGCCGATAAAACAATAATCGGGTTAGCGATCCGCTCCGCCCAAGACCATGCCACCGACAATGCCGAATACAATGGGCAGCAACATTGGCTGGCCTGGACCCTGCAACGGTGTATTCCCGGATCGGCAAGGCGCGGACTGGAGTCCCTGAACAGGGAAATACGGCGACGCAGGCGGGAAACAAAGGACTGGAGGGCTGGACTTGCCCTGGAAACGGGAATCACGTTATTGAACGCCTTTGCCGTGAATAACTAACTGAATGAGCGGAATATTGAAAACCGGAGTTATGAAAATGAGTGCGTCCCCGAAACATTTTTTCAAACCGGGAAAGAATTCGCGGGTACTTTCCCTGCTGGAAGGAATGCACTCGTCCGGCCGTACCAGCCAGAACGAGCTTGGAATACAGGCCGACCTGAGCGGGGCCATGGTGAACAAATACATAAAGGATTTGCAGGCCCAGGGACTGGTGAACCCGGTCCCCATCAACGGCAAATGTTTCGAGTACCAGCTGACCCCGAAAGGTGAAGCCGCCCGCAACCTGATGATGGGCGATTATTGTGCGGAGATCGTACAGATATATTCCTCGCTCAAACAGTCGTTGCTGGCCAAATTCGACATCCTGCGCCACAGCGGGGCCAAAACCCTGGCCTTGTTCGGAGCGTCGGAAACGTGCGAGGTCGTATACAGCGCGCTCAAGGACACGAATTTCAGAATCGCCACGGTCGTGGACAACGACCCCAAAAAACAGGGACAACCATTCTTCGGCCACATCGTCGCATCGCCGGAAGTGCTGCTCCACATCCCGTGCGACGCAGTGATCATAACCTCATTCGGGCAGCAGGACGAAATCTATCAGCATTGCAGCAAACTCCAGGCAAAGCAAACCTTCAACATCATAAGGTTGTGAGCATGAACAGAAAAACCATCAGGCTTTCTTCCGGCGCAAGGATTGGCCAGGGCCACCCCTGCTTCGTGGTTGCCGAAATAGGCAACAACCACCAGGGCAAACTCGAAATGGCCAAGGAGATGATCTACGCGGCGGCGGAATCCGGTGCGGATGCCGTCAAGTTCCAGAAACGGCACACGCCGTCCCTGCTCACCCGCGATGGATTGTGCGCTCCCTACACCGGCCCCAACAGCTTCGGCCCGACCTATGGCGAGCACCGCGACGCGCTGGAGCTTTCCATCGACGAAATGGCCGTGGTCAAGGAGCTTTCCGAAAAACTCGGACTGGTCTTTTTCGCTTCGGCCTGGGACAAAATCAGCATCGACCAGATGAAGGAACTCGGAGTCGAACTGATGAAGGTCTGCTCCGCCGACCTCATCTGCACGCCCCTGCTGCGTGCCGTCGGCGAAATGAACGTCCCCGTCGTGGCCTCCACGGGCATGAGCGACTGGGATCAGATCGATTTTGCCGTGGCCGAACTCAAGGCCTTTCACGACGACATCATCCTGCTGCACTGCAACAGTTCCTACCCCTGCCCCAACGAGGAAATCGCCCTGCCGGTCATGCACGCCCTGGCCGAGCGCTACCACCTGCCCGTGGGCTATTCCGGCCACGAACAGGGGCTTGCTCCGACGCTGGCGGCGGCCGCGCGCGGCGCGTGCATGGTGGAACGCCATTTCACCCTGAACAAGATGCTTCCCGGCTCGGACCATAAGGCCTCGCTTGAGCCGACCCAGCTCAAGGAGCTGATCGGCATGATCCGCGACATGGAGCAGGCCATGCTGTTGCAGGAAAAATGCGTCACCGACAAGGAGGCCGGATCTGCCAGGAAATTGCGCAAGAGCATCGTCTCCGCCGTGGCGATTCCCGCTGGCACGCGCATCACGGCCGACCATCTGACCGTGAAAAGCCCCGGCACGGGCATCAACCCCATGCGCTGGGACGAAATCATCGGGCAGAAAGCCACCCGCGACATCCCGGCGGACACCCTGCTCATGGACGACATGGTCGGCGCGCTGCATTGTCTCAAGACCGGCGCGGCATAGCCCGCGCCGGGCCAGGACCGGCCATCGAAACTGCCGAAAAGGCCCGGGCCTGCCACGGGTGAAAGAAGGACAACGCATGCGAATCGTAATGCTGGCGGTCAATGACCCCGCCGGGACCGCCATTGCCTTTGCCAATGCACTGAACCGGCAAACAGACCATACCTGCCGGGTGATCACCCTGGAATCGCGCTACACGCATTCCTGGGAAAAAGACCTGCACATCCCGGATCTGGACGCAATCGGGCTGGAAGAGGTCGGGGATCTTCTCAGAACGGCGGATGTCTTTCATTTCCACATGACCGCGGACGAGCACCTGGATTTCGGCCCGTTCACGCCCGCCGACTACATGCGGGGCAAACTGGTGGTCCACCACCACCACGGACACCCGGATTTCCGGGGCAACCCGCTCAAGTACCAGGAAAAGTACGCCCGTCTTGGCCGCAACAAACTTCTGGTGAGCACGCCCGATCTGCTGCGCCTCTTGCCGCAGGCCGTATGGCAGCCCAATCTGGTTCCCCACAACGACCCCCTGCTGCTGCCCATGGGCGGCAAGCCCGACGCACCCGTACGCATTGCCCACTCGCCCACGCGCAAGGATCTCAAAAACACCGACGACCTGCTCCGCGTCCTCCGCAAACTGGAAGAACACAAGGTGGCACTGGAACTGGACCTGATAGACGACGTGCCCCACCGCGAATGTCTGCGCCGCAAGCGGCGCTGCCACATCCTCTTTGACCATCTGCAGGGCTATTACGGGGTCAGCAGTCTGGAAGGACTGTCCCAGGGACTGGCCGTGATCGCCGGTCTGGACGACTGGTGCGGCCGCCATGTGCGGGAATTCTCGGGGGTGCGCGATCTGCCATGGGTAACGGCCACGCCGGAAACTCTGGAGGATCTGCTGAAAAGGCTCGTTTCTGATGGGGACTGGCGCGCCCGGCTGGGAATGGCATCCCGCCGCTTCATGGAAACATCGTGGAGCGAACGGCGCGTGGTGCAGCGGTTGGCTGAATTCTACGCAGAATGACACGGATTTCCGACGAACGCCGACGGCCCGCCACGGGTTATTGGGTTATTCCTTCCGTTTCGGCATTCTTTCCATGGCCCAGCGCAGCAGATAAAAAGTCACGGCACCAACGGCCAAAACAGCAGTCAGGGAGTACTCCGTCTCCCCGAACGGAATCGACATCCAACGGTCCGTCCGCACCCAGATATATCCCTGGAATCCCATCACCAAAAGCCAGCCCAGGGCCAGCGCCAGCGTGATCTTGAGAAACAGATCGGAAATACCGGCGGTCTTATTCTCGTCCTGCATAGGAAACCTCGAATGTAAGCATTTCGTATGGTCGCACAGGCTGTGCGCTAAGTCGTCAATTGCAACAAAACCCGCCCCCTGCACGAAAAGACTGACACTGCCGACAAGGCCGCGCAAGCCAAAGCTACACAACGGGCTCCGTGCCGGCTTCTTCAGGCCGGATTTCCCGAAGCCTGGTATTATAAAATTCAATAACCTCGCGCCGCCCCAGCATGCCCATCAGTTCGGCGGGGTCGTCCTCGCGCACCACGGGCAGGCTGTCTATGTTGCGGGTGGTGAACTTGTTCATCACCGAATGGAGATCCTCGCTTGGCCGGATGGTGATGATATCCGTCATGGCGATGTCCTTGACCATGATCAGATCCACAATCTCCGGTTCGAACAATATGCTGCGGAAATCATTGCTGGAAAAAATTCCGCTCAACTTGCCCGCATCGTTGACCACGGGAAAATAATGCTGGTTGGTCTTGGAATACAGGGACTTGAAATTACGGAAACTCATGTCCTCCGGAACCGTGGCCGCCCATTTGATACGATCGACCAGGTCCTTTACCCGGTAGGCCTGCAGGATGTCCACATACACTTCCCCGGCATGGGCGGGCGAGGCGAACCGGTTGGCCACCTGCTCCTTGTAGATGCTGAATCTGGTGGAGAGCTGGTGGCATAGGAAGCAGACCAGCAGGCTGGGCAGAAGCAGATGGTAGGAGTTGGTCATCTCGCTGACGAAAATGATGGTGGACACGGGCGTGGACGAAACCGAAGTGAAGAATCCGGCCATGCCCACGATGACGAACGGCCCGGAATGGGGGATGAGGTCCGGGGTCAGGCTTTGAAACACCTTGCCCACGGCCCCGCCCAAGGCCCCTCCAATGACCACGGAAGGCCCGAACACGCCGCCGCTGCCTCCCGAGCCGATGGTGAAGGCCGTGGTCAGGATCTTGCCCAGGGCCACGCCCAGCAGAAGCAGGAGCGGAACCTGGTCCAGTATGCCCTTCTGCACGATGCCGTAGCCGAAGGAAAGGGTTTCGGGAAGATAGAACCCGACCATGCCGGTTAGCATTCCGCCGATGGCGGGTTTTATGTGGTTGGGCACGGCGCGGAACTTCTTGAACGTATCGTGCACCGTGTAAAATACCTTGGTGTAGACATACCCTCCCGCCACCAGCACCAGGGCGAGAACCGCGTAGGGGCCGAGTTCCATCGGGTTGGTGAACCGGAAATCCGGGGCCTTGAACAATGCGCCCCAACCGAAGACGAGGCAGAACATACAGTAGGCCACCACCGATGAAATCCCGGCGGGAATAAGAACTTCCGACTCGAAATCCGCATCGGAATAAAGCACTTCCGCAGCGAACAACGCCCCGGCCAGGGGGGCGCGGAAGATGCTGCCCACGCCCGCGCCCACGCCCGCGGCCAGCATGATGCGCCGCTCGCGCACCGAAAGCCTGAGCCGCGTGGCCAGGAAAGACCCGAACCCCGCGCCGATCTGGGCTATGGGACCTTCACGCCCGCCCGAACCGCCCGTGGTCAGGGTGATGGTGGAGGCGATGGTCTTGATGATGGGAACCCTGCCCCGGATTATCCCGCCCTTGTTGTGGTAGGCGTCGATGGCGCCGTCCGTACCGTGGCCCTCGGCTTCGGGCGCGAAGGTGTAGACCAGCCAGCCGCTGACAATGCCGCCAGCCGCGGGCAGGAAGAGCAACATCCAGCGGTTGAAGGGCGTGGACGTGGGGGCGAGCAGGGCGTGCTCCCCGGCAGGACCGTCCGGCCTGTATCCGGCAATGGCGTCCAGAAAATAGTGCATGCCCAGGTCGCACAGGGTGTGGAACACGATGGACCCGCCCCCGGCGATGATGCCTATGAGGATGAACAGAAACAGCCACTTGCCGGTGCGTTTGAGTCCTGCGGACGACGCGGTCAGCATGCCGGGGGATGGAGGAATCGGCTGGCTCATGATGAATGGCGGCTCGCTTTCAGCTTTCCAGGGTGGGATTGCACCAGGGCTGCACCTGGAAGTTCGGCCCGGCAATGAGCAGGTTGTTGGGCAAGGTGGACTGGACCAGCTCCATCTTGCTGCCGAAGACCATGTCCTTGATCAGCCCGTGACCATAGGCGCCCATGACCACCAGGGCGTCGTGCGGCACCTCGTAAAGATTGTGGCCGAACTCGCCCTGCTCCGGGAAATGCCAGTGCCGCACGGAATTATCAATGCAACCGCCCAGTCCGTTCTCTTCCATGATGCCATGATAGTGGGCGCGGTCCTTGCCGCCCGCCTGGGTAAAGACATCCAGGGGCATGCCGCTGTTCCGGCTGATGCGCAGCCCGAGTTCCAGAGACTTCACGGCATTGACCGAACCTCCGAACATGACCATGACGCTGTTCCAGGGCTTGAACACCGGGCTGGGAATCAGCACCGGAAAATGCGACGCCTTGAGGATGCCGCGCACCTTGGAGCCTATCTTTCCCAAGGCGATCTTGCTGGACAGGTCGGCAATGACCCGGGGAGAACACATGAACTGAAAATCCGTGGACACGTCGGGCAGGTCCGTGGCGGTGTACTCCCTGCTCTGCAACACGGTGCAGGAAAACTCCCGCAGATCGAGCAGGCGTTGCACATGGTCCGCCGCACTCTGCGGGGCGGACAGGTACGATCCGTCCAGCTCCACTTCCACGGCGTCGTACTCAAAGTACATGAGAAATTTCCTGGACTTGGGTATGTAGACGGAAAGCCCCACATTGAGTGTTTTGCAGAAGTAGATGCTCTGCAAAAATGTCTCACGCCCCAAAGGGGTGTTGCGAAAAATGTGAAGAAGGCGAGGTTCCATGCACCATGGCTCCATGGCTGGCTGAAGATGAAGCAAACAACTGCATCGGCAGTGTACCGGCTTTGCCGGCCAGCGTCCATGGGTGGAGAAACAGAAAGCAAAACCGAAAGCCCATCGAAACAGGTCGGGGGCGCGGCGTTGTCAGCCAAGGGGAATTGGGCTAGTGTCACCTCCCCGTGAACAGCCCCGCACCGGAAAAAGTCCCGATTGCTTTTCCGTACGCTGTTCCCGGGCAGCAGGGAGGATCTCATGTCGCAGGAAGCATTGAACAGGGTTATGCACCATTGCCGCGAAGGCATGGAACTTCGCGAAAAATTTTTCACCCAGTCCGGCGAGGATGTCGTGGCCGTCGCCCGCATCATGGCCGTGTGCCTGGCCAACGGCGGCAAGCTGCTGTTCTGCGGCAATGGCGGCAGTGCCGCGGACGCCCAGCACATTGCCGCGGAATTCGTCAACCGATTCCAGCTGGAACGGCCTCCTTTGCCCGCCATAGCCTTGACGACCGACTCCTCCGTGCTTACCGCTATCGGGAACGATTACGGATTCGACCAGATTTTCTCCAAACAGGTCCAGGCTCTGGGGAACAAGGGCGACGTCCTGGTGGGCATTTCCACTTCGGGCAACAGCCCCAACGTCATCCGCGCCTTCCGCGTGGCCCGCGACAAGGGAATGACCTGCGTGAGCATGGGCGGACAAAACGGCGGGGAAATGGCCCCCATGGCCATGCACAATCTGCTCGTGCCCGGCAAGGTGACCGCGCTCATCCAGGAAGTGCACATCGCCGCCGGACATATGCTCTGCAATCTGGTGGATTTTTTCCTGTTCGAGGCGGTCACGGAACTGCAACCCTATCTTTCCCGGCAGGACGAAGACTGACAGACTGTCGATAAATTTCCAGGAGGAAGACAATGCCCATCTTTGAATACAAATGCACTGCCTGCGGCAAGGAATTCGAGGAAGTCGTGCTTGGCGACGCCCAGCCCGCCTGCCCCGAATGCGGCTCCGAAAACACGGAAAAACTGATGTCCTGCTGCCGTCACAAGACCGGCGGTGGCGGTGGGCTGGACATGCCCTCGTCCGGATCGTCCGGAGGCTCCTCCGGCGGCTGCGCCGGATGCGTCGGCGGCAACTGCTCCACCTGCGGCTGATCCCGCGTTTTCCCAATCGCAACCACTTTCGAGAATATGACCGACACCATTGTTATCGCCACGCGGGGCAGCATGCTCGCCCTATGGCAGGCCAACCACATCAAGGCGCTGCTCCAGGAGCGGCATGGACTGAACGTCGAGCTGCTGAAAATCAAGACCAGGGGCGACAAGATTCTGGACGTGCCCCTGGCCAAGATCGGCGGAAAGGGGCTTTTCGTCAAAGAAATCGAAGACGCCCTGCTGGACGGCCGCGCCCACCTGGCTGTGCACTCCATGAAGGACGTGCCCACCGAACTGCCGGACGGACTCGTGGTGGGCGTGACCCCCGAACGGGAAACTCCCACGGACACGCTCCTGTCCGTCAAATACGGCGGCCTGGACGCCCTGCCCCGGGGGGCATTGGTGGGAACCGCCAGCCTGCGCCGCCAGGCGCAACTCTGGATGTGCCGTCCGGACCTGGACATCCAGACCCTGCGCGGCAATCTGGATACCCGCCTGCGCAAACTCACGGACGGCGAATACGACGCCATTGTCCTGGCCTCTTCAGGACTCAAGAGGCTCGGCTTCACGGCTCCCATGATGCAGGAACTGGGGCCGCCCGACTTTCTGCCCGCCGTGGCCCAGGGGGCCTTGGGCATTGAATACCGCGAGGACGACCACGACACCGCCTCCCTGCTTTCGTTCATCAATCACGAGCCGTCGCGCATCTGCGTACAGGCGGAACGCGGCTTCCTGACCGGACTGGAAGGCGGCTGCCAGGTTCCCATCGCCGGACACGCCGAACTTCGTGACGGAGAGGTGCACCTCACCGGACTCGTTTCGGACATCAAGGGCCAGGAAGTCATCCGCATGCAGGCCCAGGGAGCGCCGGCCGAAGCCTGGGACATGGGCCTGAGCCTTGCCCGCAAGGTACTGGACGCGGGCGGCAAAAAAATTCTGGACGCGGTCTACGCGGCCCAATGACCTGATCCCCCATATCCCCAGGAACACGAAAGCCCCGCAGGAGACATCCTGCGGGGCTTTCGTTCAATGAATGACAACGTCGATCGGGCCTTTGTCAGCAGCCTGGGCAGCTTGAGGCCTTTCTTGTCCCCGAAGCACGGATCGGCTTGACGAACTTGGCCCAAACGACCAGGGCAACCAGCACCACGGATGAAAGAACCGACACCACGGAGACACCCTCGGCGGCCGTCTGTCCCACCCACTGGGCCACGGATAATCCAAGGGCGTGGTACAGTGCGTTGACCGCCATTCCCAGCACAAGGGAAACCACGGCAATGGCCGCCACGTAAACGACCGTTGTCCGCTTGCCCAACCGCTTGGTCAACACGGTCAGTCCGGCGGCATTGGTGGCCGGGCCGGCCAGCAGAAAGACCAGGGCAGCGCCGGGCGAAAGCCCCTTGAGCGCCAGAGCCGCCACAATGGGGGTGGAGGCCGTTGCGCAGACGTACATGGGCACGCCGATGACCAGCATCAGCAGCATGGAAAACATGCCCTCCCCCAGATGTTCGGCCACGAAATTGGGCGGCAGAAAATAGCTGATGGCCCCGGCCAGGACAATGCCGGCCAGCAGCCAGAACCCGATATCCTTGGACAGTTCCACAAAGGCGAAGTCCATACCTGCACCAAACCGGCTGCGGGGCGCGATCCGTCCCAGACGGGGAGCATGGGCATGCGTATGGCCGTGTGCGTCCGAGCGGACATGGTCATGGTCGTGCCCCCCGTCGCATCCGATCCCGCTCCCGGAATTGTCGGCTCCGCAGCAACCGCTTTCGCATCCGCACCCCATATCCAACGGCTCCAACTCATCCCGCACCGGGTCCGGCTCTTCAGGCAGCCTGTTCACGGCCAGTCCGGCCACTGTCGCCGTGATAAACGCGGCCAATGGCCGGACCACGGCCATGACCGGATCAAGCAGGGCGTAGGTCACGGCAATGGAGTCCACCCCGGTTTCCGGCGTGGAAATGAGAAACGCCGTAACCGCGCCCTTGCTGGCTCCCTGCTTGCGCAGGCCCAGGGCCGTGGGCAGCACGCCGCAGGAGCACAGCGGCAGGGGAACTCCGATGAGAGACGCCTTGAGCACCGAAGCGGTTCCGTTTTTACCCAGATGGCGGGCAATGAAATCATCCGGCATGTAGGCTTTGAGCAACCCGGCCACAAACATGCCGAAAAGCACATATGGCGCGGAATCATTGAGAATTATCCATGTTTCCCGGGCAACGCCCGCAAGTATGTCAAACATTGTTATTCCTCCGGGGGAGTCGACGGTTCCGGCGTTGCAGAAGAAGGCGGAACAGAACCGGAAACATTCCGGGTTCCGCCCTGTGGTCCGCATCCGTGGGCGGCATGGCACAGTCCCTGGGCCATGAGCGTCCGCACATGGTCGTCGTCCAGACTGTAGAACATCCATTTTCCCTGCCTGCGGGCCTTGACCAGCCGCAGATTGCGAAGATGGCGCAACTGGTGCGATACCGCGGACTGGGACACATCCAGCAGATCGCAGATGGCGCAGACGCACAACTCCTCCCCGTCCACCGCGGCCAGGGCGGCCAGAATGCGCAGCCGGCTGGGGTCGCCCATGGCCTTGAACATCTCCGCAGCCCGGACGACGTCCGCTTCGGCAGCCATATTGCGCCGGGCGCGGGCCGTGGCGTCGTGATGCGCGTCGCACGCGCAATGGTCGTCCTGGAGATCATTATGAAGATCTGTCTCTCGGGAAGAGCGGTTCAAATGCATACCTGCCTGTTGAAATGTCATTGTTGTCAACCAAACACATGTTCATTTATTCATATGTTGCCTTCGACAGGGTGTCAAGAGGGGGCAACAACAAAACCAAGCCGACAGCAGACAACCCGCAAAAACGTCCACCGGACGCTCTGCCCCTCCGTGCAAGAAAAACTTCGGGCCATGCCGCTTCGGGCCGGCATATCAGCCGGAGCGTAATGAGGAGGGAGGATGATGGAGGGAAAACAGAGGCGGGACCGCTTACAGCAACAGAATCCCCGGACAATTGGAGCGGTGGGGCACAAAAAAGTCCATGTCGGGATCGGTGGAGCATTCCTGCTCCACATGGGTACGCAGAAAGTCCAGAGGATCGACCTTCAGACTGTCGTCGTCCACCGGCACGGTCTTGCAGAACATCTCGCCCCAGTTGGTGGAATAGACAATGGAGGCTTCCCTGATGCTGTCGGCCTCGCGGGGCTGCATCAGATTGAGAATGAAGTAGGCGCGGACCACCCGTTCGGGATTGAGATTCTCGCAGATGTCCGTATCGAACGTGCTCTTGGCCGGAAAATACCCGGCCAGGGATGCCAGAAGTTCCTCGCAGTCCTTGGAAATGACCGGCGACAGGGTGAAATCCACCTTGACCTGCACACCCTCGTGGTACAGCCCGTTGCCTGTAAGCCAGGTGAACAGCCAGGACAGGTCCGTGCTGCGCTTGAGTTCCACGGTTTCCATGCGCCGCGTGGCCTGTTCCATCTGCCCACCCTGCACCACGTAGATCTGCCCCTTGTTGGGCCGCTGCACCGCGGTGAAGGCCAACTGGTCGATAAAACTCTTCTTCATGTTGGTGAAGGACAGGCGGTCGATCTTGTGCTTGCGGTGGGCGAATGTGGAAAATATCTTGCGCCCCAGCTTGGTCAGATCCAAAGGGTTGATGGCAATGGCCCCATGGGTCTTCTGCTGCTCGCGCACCTTGAGGTAGGTGTTGATGACAAACTGGTTGATGCGTGCGCCTATTTCGATAAGCCGCCCCAGGTTCCACTCGTCCGCGGTCAGAACTTCCTGGAAATCCAACGGGGCCGCCCCGGACTGGGCCGTGAACAACTGACGCACGTTTTTCTCTTCCAGGCGGGAAGGAAGCACAATGCGGGCCGCCTCGCGCTTGATCTCGGACTTGAGGAAAAAGGCCATCTTGACCAGGTCCAACGTGTCCCGCTCGCCCTTGCCCGCATAAAATTCCGCCACCTCGCTGAAGAGCAACACATAGGGATCGATGTGCCAGATATCTTCGTGGCCCGCCATGAGGTTGATCTTGATACGGTCGCACAACAGGCTGCCCGCGGATTCCCCTTGGGAGATGTACCGTTCCAGAAGGCCGAACTTCATGATGGACTTGAACGGACTCTTCATGGCCTTGACGATCTGCCACAGAGATGCGCCGAAAAACTCACCCACCGGAATGGCCGCCACATGGCCGAGATCCACATAACGTTTCGACAGTTCCGCATCCAGCCTGCGCACGGCCGCGTCGTATTCCGCCTGCCCCACTCCCGGCGGAACCAGCCACCAGACGGGCCACTTTCCGGCAACGTGCACCGCGGTCCTGTAGAATTCCTCTTTGAGCATCAGGGCCTGGGCGGTTCCCGAGGATTCGCCGCCGCTGCTGCCGAAATTGTTTTCCCGCACGCTGCGCACGTCCATGAGGAAAAAATAGACTTCCAACCCGAATTCGCTGTCCGCCCACTGGGAAATGGCTTCCAACTTGGTGTTCAGCCCCTGCACATCAACCTCGGCAATCTCGTCCAGATCGCAACAGACCCAGTAGTCCACATCCGAACTTGCCGATTGCGCCACCGTGCCCAGGGAGCCGATGGTATACAAACCTTCTATGCGCACGGCATCCTTGTTCTCTTCCGGCAGGACGGCTCCTGGAAAATACTTCCGGGCCAGCTCAAGAATGGTGAAGTCCGGCATGAAACAACTGACCCGGCAGGGGGGAGCCTGCGGGTACAGGCCAAAGGCCCGGTCAAAATGGTCCGTATGCAGAAGAAAGGGAACGATCCGCAACAGCTCCACCTGCCTGCGCTCCATTTTTTCCTCGGCCCAGGCCAGCCTGCGGAAATTATTCACCAGGAATGGCCGGGTGAGGGATACGGCCGCCCGCCTGCGGAACCATGTGGACACGATCCTGGCCGAAGCGGCCAGCTGCTGTTTGGTCAGCCCGCGCGGCAGGCTTTCCTTTTCCATATGCTCGGCCACAACCGCCAGCCGCTGCCACATGGTGTCGTTGGCCAGCTCTCCCGACACGGGATCGTCCCCCTCCAGACCGGCCGCGCTGCACTCCAGAAATACGCAGGCCTCGAACCTGATGTTGTCCTGTGCCAGTCGGCTCAGGCGCGCCTGACGAAAGGAGCAGTCTGCGAAACACATGCCGGAGAAGGATACATTGTCGAATTCCGAAAAGGAAATATCGGACTGCCTCACGGCACAGGCGGTAAACCGGGAGTCCTGCACCTGAACGCCGAACAGACAACACTGCACGAACGTCGACGAGGTCATACCCAGGGAGGAAAAAGCCGCCCCGGAAAAAAGGGTGTGGCGGGCAACGCAATCGTCCAGCACACAGCGAAACCATTTGCTGCCGTTCATAGCGCAATTATCAAAACGGCAGCCGACAAACCGACAATCCGCGAACACTGCCACGGAAAACGTACAGTTTCCGAATGTGCAGTTCTCGAAAACACACCCGGCCAGATGCGCCCCGGCAAAATCCGCCCCGTTGAAATCACATTCGCGGGCCTTGGCCTCCACAACGTTGCGGCCATTGGCGTTCAGCCGGTAGCTCTTCTCCTTGTCCAGGGAAAAATGCAGGCTGGACATGTCCGCCTGACATGCCGGCTCCTGCCCGCCAAAACCGAACAGCCCCTTCTTTTCCTTCTTCAATGCCGCGGGAGCCGGGGTGGTGCATTTGACTGCCGGCTCAACCATGCCGCTCCTGGCCGGAGCAGTGATGAACCGCACCAGGCTGTCCGCTCCCGGCATTTGCCCGACGAGCCCCGCCATGGTTTCCGGGTCCGCCCGGCACAAGGCCAGGAACAGGACAAACGCCGCGGCAGGAGCCTGATTTCTGGGGATGGCGGACAAGAACGCCTGGTAATGGGACAGACCGAGCATGGCCAACCGGACCAGGACGCCTTTTTTCATGGCCGGACGCTTGGTATACAGGGCGGCCGCCAGACGTCCCAGAACAGGAACCCCCATGACCGAAAGCACCTCGAAAGCCAGAGTGGCCACATTCCTGTCCGGGTGGTTGAGAAAACGGCTCAACAAACCGACGATGCGCCTGTCGGGACGGGGCTTGGCCTGTTTGAGCGCCTTGAACACCGGCAGCAGATGAGCGGTGTTTTCTTCCTCCAGCACCAAAAGGTCGGCCAGCATATCGGAAAAAGGACGTCTGTCGAGTGTCTTGGGAAACTCAAGAACCTTGAGAAGCTCTCCGGTAAACTCACCCAGATCAAGAACCTGGGCGACATGAACCCCGTACGCACCTTCCCGGATGGCTTCCGCCACGGGAAAGGCATATCCCGGAACCAGGGTTTTCGTGTCCTCCAAAAAACGGCGCATCTCCAGGGGCGTGGTGTCCTTGATCATGGTCAGCACGTCCAGGGCGAACTGCCTGAACTCCGAGTTGGTCCGGCTGTGGGACATGAGATAACTGTTCAACAGGTGAAGCTTGTCCCGGTCCTCAAGGGAGGCGATAAGGGTTGCAGGCTCGTCAAAGGGAATGCGCCCCTGCTCCAGATAATCAATGAACAATGTCCGGCCCAGCGGCCCGAGGTTCACCAGGCCGCGCAGACAGATGAGAATGAGTTCCCGGTCGTTTTCCGGATCGGCCCGCTCCGCCAGGCTGTGCAGTATGAGCGCCAGCTCGTTGAAGGCCCGGGAGCAATCTGAAAAATCCACGCCCTCCTCACTTCCGGAGGCCACAAACAACCTTACCAACCGTTCCATCTCGGGCCAGAGACGTTCCGGAGGAGGCGTGATCGCATACGTGCGCAGACTGCGCAGAAGAGTATTGCGTTGTGCCGTGTTTTCCGCCATGGGCTGGACGTCCTCGTCTTCAACCAAAATCAACCAGGCAAAACGGTTGCCACACCGCATTTTTGACACCCGCCAGGAAAAGTCCCGGACGGATTCATGCAGCATCCGGCTCCATCCTGTGCCACATGCTTGAGAATGAAAAGCACAAAACGACAATTCCGCCCATCTGGCGCGACAGAAAAAAAGTCATGAAAGTGCAATCCAAATGCGCCATTGACTGTGCTACATTTTCCGTGAAGAATTCAAGCACCAAACTGCAATTTTTCTTCATATTCCTGATTCCGACAGCCCCTCCTGCTGCCAGGAAACGTAAACCACAGGCGGACCAAAAGGGTTTGAAATCAATGCATAAAAAAATTCAGGCCCAACGCGTCTGAAAGCATGCGTGCCGGTCCTGAACCTATTGAAGCGGCGTAGCGAACATCCATTTTCAGCCTTTCACGCCCGTTGCCATCGGAGACCGAAATCTTGAGCAAGAAAATCACCATTACCAGAACCCAGACCCTGCCCGACAAAATAAAAATCGCACGCAGCCTGCGTGCTCCCGACCTCGGCCCGAAAATCCTTTTCTTCAGCGGCGGCACGGCACTGCGCGCCCTTTCCCGGCACATCATAGACTACACCCACAACAGCATCCACCTGATCACCCCGTTCGACTCCGGCGGATCGTCTGCGGAACTGCGCAAACATTTTGCCATGCTGGCCGTGGGCGACATCCGCAACCGTCTCATGGCACTGGCGGACAGAAGCCTGAAAGGCAACCCGGAAATCTTCGCCCTGTTCAGTTGCCGCTTTCCACACGATGCATCCCAGGAGGAGTTGCGCGACCGGCTGAAGAGCATGGTCGGCAACCACGACCCCCTGATGAAGGCGGTGCGCGACCCCATGCGCAAAATAGTGCGCAGCCACCTGCGCTTTTTCACGGAAAACATGCCCGAGGACTTCAACCTGCATGGCGCCAGCATCGGCAACCTGATTCTGGCGGGAGGCTACTTCAACTACAAACGGCATATAGACCCGGTCATCTACCTGTTCAGCAAGCTTGTGGAGGCGCGCGGCATTGTCCGCCCGGTGGTCAACAGGAACATGCACCTTGTCGCGGAGCTGGCCGACGGACAGCGCGTGGTTGGGCAGCATCTGATAACGGGCAAGGAAACGCATCCCATATCATCCCCGGTCGCCGACCTGTACCTGGCGAGAAACGATGAGCTTGCCGGCCGGTTGAATATTCCCATCCGCAAGAAGACAAGAAACCTGATCCTGAACAGCGATCTGATATGCTTTCCCATGGGAAGCTTCTACTCCAGCCTGGTGGCCAACCTGCTGCCCAACGGCGTGGGCGATGCAGTGCGCGACAACAACTGTCCCAAGATATACATCCCCAACCTTGGACACGACCCGGAAATGATAGGCATGAGCCTTTTCGACGCGGTCAAGACGCTCATCCACTATCTGGACCGAAGCAGTGTCGAACGTTCGCCGGTGGACGCCCTGCTCAACTTCATCCTTATAGATTCCGCCAACGGCAAGTATCCCATGCCCCTGGAGCTGAACAAAATCCGCCGTTACGGCATTGAAATAATAGACACCCGTCTGGTGACGGAAAAAAGCGCTCCCTACCTGGACGAACGCATGGTGCTGGACGTGCTGCTCTCGCTCTGCTGAAGAACGAAACATTCCAAAGGCGCACGGCACGATCCACGGGAACGCAGCCCCCGACCCGATCAGGTTCCGCTCAATTCCTGCACTCCGGAGTGCCCAGCGGGGCGCGGCGGTCGCGGACATAGGAATTTCCAGGCAGGCTTTTGGCGTATTTCTTCATCTCTGCCGAACGCTTGCCTATGGCCGCCAAATCGCAGATTCCCATGCAGTCCACAATGGCCAGGGACACGGACACCAGGGGGAAATTCGCAACCTCTCCGGACCGCCCCTTGCCGGTGATGAATCCCCTGTCCCTGTCTTCCGGTGTGTAGCTGTACTTCACCAGCCTGCCGAAACAGCGGGTAATGGCCTTGCAGATACGTTCACAACGTTCCGGCCGGGCAATGACCACGAAGTCGTCCCCGCCCACGTGGCCGGCAAAGTCGTCGTCGGAGCCGTGCCGTCTGATGGCCCAATTGATGATCCGGGCGATCAGGAGGATGATGTTGTCTCCGTCCTTGAATCCGTAAATATCGTTGTAGACCTTGAAGTTGTCCAGGTCGGCATAGATGATGCTGAAAGCTTCGCCGCTTTGTCCGCGCTGCTCCATTTCCAGTTCAATGGCCACGTTTCCCGGCAGGCCGGAAAGCGGGTTGGCTCCTTTGGCCATTTCCACCTGCACCGAGGCCAGGGTGTCCAGAATGCGGCGAATGGAGACGATTCCCGCCAGCTTGCCGTGTTCCGTGACAATGATGTGGTCGTAGATCTTGAACTGCTCACGGTCCATTGCCGCCCGGGCCACAAGCTCCACCGGGGTGTTGCCGTCCACGACCAGGGGGTTGCCGTCCATGACCCTTGTGGCGTCGCGGTTGTAGTACAGGGACATGCCGTAGCGCGTGGAAAGCGCCCGGTCCATGTGGTGGCTCATGACCAGCCCCACAGGAATTTCGTCCTGGGCGACGACGATGGCGCTGATGGGATCGCTGCCTTCGAGCAGAGCCTTGATTTCCCTGACCTTGGTTCCGGGGGATACGGAATGGGCCTCCTTGGCCAGCCTGATGACCGGAATCGAACACTTGATCGCGTCCGTGCTCAGCCGTTCCTTGCGGCTGAGAACAGGGGGCAGCTGCATGAGGGAGTCGGGCCTGGGGCGCTCCGGCCCTCCAAGAAAGAATCCCTGTCCATACCGGATTCCCAAACCCACAAGACAATTGAGTTCCGACTCTGTTTCCACGCCTCCGGCCACCACCTTGCTGCCGATGGTGTGGCCAAAGGCCAGGAGCGTTTCCACCATGGCCCTCTTGACCCCGTCCTGGTCCACGCCCTGAACGAGGTTCAGGTCCAGCTTGATATATTCGGGTCTGAGTTCGGCCATGGACCACATCCCGGAATAACCGGTTCCGGTGTTGTCCACAGCCACTTTGAAGCCCTGGTTGCGGTAGTGCTCCAATGTCTTGATGAACAGGGAAAAATCATGGATGGAATGGCGCTCCGTGACTTCGAACACGATACTCGAGGGGCTGAGGCCGTGCTCTTTGACGAGCCGGGCTGTTTCCCCCGGGGTGAAGGAAGGATCGGACAGGGTTTTGGGATGGATGTTGAAAAATATTTTCTGGCCCTGGTCCAAATCTCCCAGGCTTTCAAAAGCCTTTTCCCGGCATACCTTTTCCAGGCTGAAAAGATTGCCGGTTTCCTCGGCAAATTCGAACAATGCCGAGGGCTGGTTGAAAAAACTGTCTTCCGGTCCGCGTGCCAGAGCTTCCCAGGCGTAGATACGCCCCGTGGAAAAATCCACTATGGGCTGGTAGACCGTCCGGATTGCGGAAGTCCGGAGAATGGATTCAAATTCGTGCAGCAAGTCCAGTTCGTTTCCGTCCTGGCGTTTGTTTGCCCTGGCCAGGGCCTCGCACAGGGAATTGTACAGGGTGTGGTCGAAATCCCCGCCCAGGCTGGAGATAACGCTGTATCCCGACCTGACATCCAGAGGACGTCCGGTCAGGCGAACCGACTCCGACTTGAGATGGCTCTTGAGCCTGAGGCGAAAGGCCAGGGTGGTGTTGGCCATCCGGTCGCAGCTGTCGGATTCCGCCTTGCACAGAACAACGGTTTTCCCCGGCTCGTACTGTACGAACTGGATGAAATCGGACAGACAGAATTCATGGCACAACGCATGCAGTTCTCTGTGCAGCGCGTTGGTTATTTCCGCGGAGACGTTCTCACCGTACAATCCGCTGTAGGCCTCAAAATTCATTATTTCAAAATAATAAACACCAACACGCCAGCCTTCGCGCAGAAGGCCTTCCACTTCCCTGCGTGCAGACAGGCTCAATGAAAACCCCTGGCTCACTGGACGCGCCGGAAACAGGCGATTCCCTCCCTGTTTTTTCTGTGCACTTCCGGAATTTTTCAAAATGCCCTTCTTCACGCCCGACATCAGTATTCGCAACACAGCTCCCGGAACGTCTGGCGCGATATCCGCGAATACATTTACGTATTACGCGGACATCGCGATCCAGAAAACCGCGGTTTCCGGTTCATCCGCGCCGCTCTTGGCGGCGCATGGCAGACCGGTTCGGCATGTCGTGCCGCGTGTCGCTTTCACAGGCGGTTGTTCCGCCGGAAAACGCAGCGACGCGCCACTAGCCAAAGATTATGCCCAAATGCATGATGAGCATGCATGCGGGAAAAAGACACGCTATATACGCCATATGGCGCAAACGTTTGCCCGAATCGTATTGGATAAAGGGAAATCTCGATCTTCTGCTCACGACAGCCCGCCTCCCTGCGCCTTTGCGCGTTGACCGAGAGAAAAAAGGACTCATCCTCTATAGAAAGTCCGCATTTCATGCGGGTGAATTCCAGGTGAAAAAAGTGTGACAACCATCGGGGAATGCGAAAAAACACGAAGTTTCAGCAGGCTGGACATTTCCGCCGGCAGGCCTGTCCGCGCCCCTGCTTCTGCCTGCCAATAAAAAAAGAGCGGAAGGAACTCCGCTCTCAGAGTGATTACAAAGTCCAATCTGCCAGGCTGCTCAAAAAGGGGCGAGAGCAAGGCGCAAGGAAATCTCAAGGCCGACGCGTATTTACTGATACGCGAGGATTTGAGATTTCTGCGGCAACGACGCTATCGTGCCTTTGTCAGCAGCCTGAGAGCGGAAGGAACTCCGCTCTTTTTTATTGCAGAAACACCAGGAAGCCCACCCCTGAAAGGCATGAGACAAAAACTGTCAGCTACAGGATGGAATGCACATTGTCGCGCAACCAGAACATCAGGTCGTATTTTTCCGCCAGAAGTTTTTCAATCTTATTCAGTTCGGACTTTTCCATCTCCGCAATACGGATGTAGGCATGCCGATGCTCCTGCCCCTGGGGATACACGGTGATGATGGACAGGATATTCGCCCCCATGTTGACGATGTCTTCCAGAATGGGCTTGAGCGCGCCGGGAATTCTGTCCAGCTTGAATCCCATCTGGATGCCGCCGTCCCTGACCCTGGTGATCTCGATGAACACCTTGAAAATATCCGCTTCGGTGACAATGCCCCGAACGACGTTGTTTTCGTCCACAACGGGCAGACCGCTGAGCCGTTTTTCGTGCATGACCACGGCAGCCTTTTCCATGGTTTCTTCCAAACGGAGCGCCACGGGATTGCGGGTCATGATGTCTTTGACCTTGATCTCGGAAAGCAGGTAGTACAGTTCGTGCACGTCAAGTGTCGTGGCCTTGCTTGGCGAAGCCTCTTTGACGTCGCGGTCGGAAATGATACCCAGAAGGACGCCGTCATCGTCAACTACCGGAAGGCGGTCGATATCATGGTCCTTCATGAGCTTGGCCGCCTTCATCATGGAACTGTCCGGAGTGACGGTGACGACCTCGGTGCTCATCCAGTTCTTCAGGCGCATGGATCGCTCCTTCGTTGCGGTTCTCGCGGTTGGACTCTCGGATGGAGAGTGATTTGTCGGTGTTTTATGCTGTATTGCACAACTGATGTCGTTTTTCAACCGGTTCCCTCGGCATTCCCTGTTGCCCGGCCCTGTACCCGTGCAATCCACACTTTTTTTCAAGGAGACTACACCATGGCTCTTCTTTTTCTCGATCCGTCCGGCGGTATGGCCGGAGACATGCTCCTGGCCGCATTGTGCGGCCTGGGGTTCGACCCCTCCCCCGTGCAGGACGGATTACGCCGGCAGGAAATCGACGCCACGGTCCTGGCTGTGGACAAAAATGTCGGGGGCATAGCCGGAACCGGCATGCATCTGGAATTCCCGGATAACCAGCCGTTGCGCCATCTGGCCGATGTCCTCCGGGTCGCGGAAGGTCTGGATATGCCCCAGCCTGTCATGGCCCGATGCGCCGCAGCCTTTACCCGTCTGGCGGAAACAGAGGCCCGCGTCCACGGGGTTTCCGTGGACACGATCCATTTTCACGAAGTCGGGGCATTGGATACGGTGGTGGATGTATGCGGCGCATTCTGGGGGCTGCACGAACTCCGGATCGAGCGTGTCATCAGCGGTCCCATCCCCTGGTTCGGAGGGCAGGTCGAATGCGCCCACGGCACCTTGCCCCTGCCTGCCCCGGCCACCTTGCGCCTGCTGCGGAACAAGCCCGTCTATCCCACGGACGTGCGTGAGGAAATCGTCACTCCCACAGGCGCCCTGCTTCTGGACATGGCAGTGGACGAATTTTCAACCGGACCGCGCGGAACAGTGCTGGCCTCGGCCACGGGCTACGGAACCCGGATCATCCCGAACCATCCCAACGGATTGCGCGCCGTGCTTCTGGACCCGAAGAAAGACTGATCAGCCACGGGCTTCCGCCAGAAACATCCCCGGCAAAAGCTCCGCCTTCCGGCAGATAAATACGCCGTCCATGCCGGAGTTGAGCCGGGTTGTCTCTTCATCCAGGTGGTTGCGCAGGGTGTATTCCCCGGCCCGGATGATATCCCGCCGCATGCCGGGCAAAATGAGTTCCACGTCCTGGCGGGCATCCCAGGCCGCCTTGACCTGCATCCTGTAGCGGCCGTCGGCTTCAACTCTTTCCACGCGGGCGAGAACACCGGCGGTGTTCATCTTTTCCGGAGTCCAGACGTTCCGCTCCCCGCCCAGAAAAAACCCCGTGGAAAGCGGGCGGGAGGCGGTTCTCATCAGCTCGGCCTTGTAGTCCTTTGCGCCGAAGCGTCCGGCGGCCAGATCGTCCAAGGCCGTTCTGTAGACGTCGAGCACTCGGGCCAGATACCCCGCGCTCTTCATGCGGCCCTCTATCTTGACCGCGTGGATGCCCGTCTCGGCAAACCAGGCCAGATGATCAACCAAGCACAGGTCCTGCGGCGCAAACATGGCGCTGAAGCCGTCTTCTTCCACCACGTCCCAAAGCGGCCCGTCCTGCCGCTGCTCTTCCTCCACGGTCATCTGCAACGCGCCCACCGGACGGTAGCGGAACCGGCACGGCTGGGTGCACTGTCCCTGGTTGGCGGCGCGGGAGTTGAGCCAGTCCGAAAGCAGACAACGTCCGGAAAGGCTCAGGCACATGGCTCCGTGCACGAAAACTTCCAGCTCGACTCCCGCCTTGGCCGCGGCAACCGCCCACATGTCTTCGCGGGTCAGCTCCCGGGCCAGATTCACACGCCGCACGCCCTGCCCGGCCCAAAACCTTGCAGCCGCATGGTTCATGGTGTTGGCCTGCGTGCTCAGATGGACGGGCAGATGCGGCAACCGTTCCCTGCAGATGGAAAGCACCCCCGGATCGGCCACGATCAGGCCGTCCAGATCGAATTCCGACAGGCGCGCCGCATGTTCTTCCGCCGCCCCGATACGGGATTGCGGCACAAAAGCATTGAAACAAAAATATATGCGCACCCCATGCCTGTGGCTGAAGGCCACGGCCCGGCGCAGTTCGTCCCAGTCCAGCCCGGCGGATCCGGCCCGCAGGTTCAGACCGGGTCCCCCCAGATACACGGCATCGGCCCCGTAGAGCACGGCGGTTTCCAATTTTTCCAGGCTCCCCACGGGAGCAAGCAATTCGGGAATTTTCATGGCCCGAGCATTACCACCACCGGACATCAGGTCAAGTTGAAAGCTCGGGTGCTGTATTTGCACTGAAGTAACTCTATAAAAAGCGGTAGCCATATGCTGAATCTCGACAAAAATGACACATCGGCCTTTTTGAACTTCACAGATTTTGACTTATTTTAAAAACGCGACAGATATCAGATTGTAATAGACGCAGCACTCCGGTCACAATATAAGACGGTTTCACACCTTATTATAGTCGGGGGAAAGCGCATGCGTATTTCAATTATGCTCAAAGTCATGCTGATGACCAGCTCCATTGTTTTATTTACCTGTTTGTCAATCTACCTCACTGCCAACCACTACATGTCCCAGGGGTTTGACAAAAGTGCAGAAGACAACATCCACACAATGAAAGCAATTGTGGAAAACAATATAAATGAACTTGCTTTCAAGTATAAAAGCGAGGCCGTAATTTTCGGAAGGGACAGCACACTCGAACACGTTGTCGCCATGCAAGACACTCCAGCCCTGCGCGGTGAGATCAAAACCCTGATGAACGAGTCCGGGGTGGATTTCGTCACCATCACGGACGCGCATGGCAACGTTCTGGCCCGAAGCCATTCCGAAAAGTCCGGAGACAGTGCCGCCGATCAGGAAGGAGTGGCCGCCGCCCTCAAAGGGAAACCCCATTCCGGCGTCATCACCGGTACGGTTATCCCTTTTTCCCTGCGCGCCACTGCCCCTATCGTCCACCAGAACCGCATCGTCGGAACGATTTCCCTGGGCAAATCCCTGGTAAGCCCCCAGTTCGTGGACACGCTCAAAAAGTTCACCAACCTCGACGTCACGGTCTTCAAGGGAGACACCCGCGTCATGACCACCATCATCAAGGACGGTGAACGCGCCGTTGGAACCCGCATTTCCAATCCCAAGGTGGTGGAAACCGTATTGAGGAAGGGCGATGCCTTTCTGGCCCGCAACAACATCCTGGGCATCGACTACCAGACCGCGTACTGGCCCATCCGCAACAACGGGAAAATAGTGGGTATGTGGTTCATAGGGGCTCCCCTGACCATCCTGGCCGAAACGCAGAATGCGGTTTCCAGCTCCACCCTGGTGGCAGCCGTCATTGTCACGGTGCTCATGCTCTGTATCGGCTTTGTCCTCTCCAAAACCCTGAGCACGCCCATACGCAAAACAACGGACTTTGCCTCCAGCGTGGCAGGCGGCAATTTCGATGTCCACCTCGACGTCGCGACCAATGACGAAACCGGAACCCTGGCCGATGCCCTGCGGAGCATGGTCGAATCCCTCAAGAATAAAATCGTGGAAGCCGAAAACAACAGCCGCAGGGCAGCCGAGGAAACGGAAAAAGCCCAGGAAGCCATGCAAATGGCAGAGATGGCCCAGAAAAAGGCCGAACAAGCGAAAAAAGAGGGCATGCTTCAGGCGGCCGGACAGCTTCAGGGCATTGTGGAAATCCTCTCCTCGGCCTCCGAAGAACTTTCAACGCAAATAGATCTTTCCGCAAACGGGGCAGACATTCAGAGCCAGCGTACCGCGGAGACCGCCACGGCCATGGAAGAGATGAACGCCACGGTCCTGGAGGTGGCGCAAAGCGCATCCCAGGCCGCCGCCACATCCAATGACGCCACGGACAGGGCCAACCTGGGCTCGGGAATTGTCAGCGAGGTCATTGCGCAAATCAGCCATGTCCACACCCGCTCTTCCGAACTGGAACAGGGCATGAACAGACTCGGCAAACGCGCTCAGGACATCGGCGGCATCATGAACGTCATTTCCGACATTGCCGACCAGACCAACCTCCTGGCGCTCAACGCCGCCATAGAAGCGGCCCGCGCTGGCGATGCCGGACGCGGTTTCGCAGTGGTCGCCGACGAGGTACGCAAACTTGCGGAAAAAACCATGATTGCAACCAAGGAAGTGGGCGAGGCCATCAGCGGCATCCAGACCGATACCCGCTCCAGCGTGGAACAGGTGGCGGAAACCGTGAAAGTCGTGGATATTTCCCGGGAAAAGGCGCAGCAGGCCGGGGAAGCCCTGAATCAGATCGTGGAGCTGACCCAGACCACTTCCGGCCAGGTCCTGTCCATTGCCACGGCCAGCGAGCAGCAGTCCGCCGCGTCCGAGGAAATCAACGAGGCCGTGGGCGACATCAACCGCATCTCCAACGAAACCAACATGGCCATGAACGAGTCGTCCAAGGCGGTCATGGAGCTGACCAGCCAGGCGCAGCAGCTCAAGGCCATCATCGACCAGATGCGACAGGATAATGCGTAAGCCATTCGCCTCCGGCGGCCGGGGGAGCGACGCTCCCCCGGCCGCCGATTCTGCTTGTCCGATGTTCACGGCCGCGCATGATACCATGCGCGGCCGTGAACATCGGACAAGAGCAAGAAATACGGACACAGGGTGGACGGGAAGCGCTGCTTCCCGTCCACCCTTTTTCTATTTCATATCATAGGAGACAGGCCCTTTGGAATAGCCGGTCCTGTCCAGCCAGTCCGAAGGATACCCGATGTCGCGCGCCTCACGTCCGGGCATATTTATATATCCATCCGAATACTTGGCAAACAGGGTTTCGGTAAGATTCTGCCACTGATCCAGAACGGTTTGGGCGTTTTTGAAACAGAATTTTTCCAGAACCGCCTGCGCCGTATCCAAGGTTTTCCCGGCAACCGCTTTCTCCACGGCCTGCACCCCCTGCACGGACGCATCCTCCAACTGCCGTTGCACAGGCATGACGTCCACCGTTGTCATGCGCTGGAAATTGAGACGGGACCAGTTTGCAACCAGGTTGAACTTCCACCAGGCTGATTTCGGATCGTATTTTTGCGGGTTTCCAGTCTGAAAAGATTTCGGAAGCTGCTTCAACTTGGCAAAGAATGGAACGAAACAGGTGGTATAGGAAACGTCCGGGCCAAACCAAAGGACGCCCCCGGTTGCTTCCGGAGCATCCGGCCGTGTCTGGCAAACATACGTGTAGCCCTGATAGAAGACAGAGATAGCCCGTTCCCACGCGCCGTAGTATTTCTTGTTCGCATCAACGTCGTTCTGGTTGCCATCGTAGGGCCCGACAAAACGATGCGGATCACCATACGGCCCGGCAGCCACTCCCTTGGTAAGGTCGAACTGCGTTCCTTCGTAATGGTCTCGGTACAGAGCGAAAATATCCTGCTGGGTCAGCTTTTCACGGGGAGGGATGGAGAACGGATAGTCTGTGGTGTAGGTGTCCTTGACCCAGGGCGACAGACCAAGGTCCGGGTTGACCCTGTCCATGGCCCGCCAGATTCTGCGAAGCGAATAATACGGATGGTTGTACTCTCCGGGACTGACGGCACGCAACCAATCCACCGGCCCTTGTTTTTCCTCATCCCACCACTTGAGCTTTTTCAGGCCGGGCAGAAGGTGGCTGGAGTACAAGAAATTTTCAGGGTCGTTTGTAATGACTTCCCGAATGCGAAAGGTGTTTGCGGCGACAAAAAACGTACCGTCCGGAACGCGCTTGGCAACCCAGGCAGAATGGTGTGTGCTGTCCGGCAAGGCGCACATTTCAAAAACCCAGGCTTCTTTCGGATCTGCCACCAGCAGGGTTTCGCCCGTGGCAAAATACCCATACTTGTCGATCAATCCTCCCATGAGTTTCACCGCGTCCCGGGCGAAAGCGCAGTTTTCCAAGGCGATACGGGACAGCTCCGAACTGTAGAACAAGCGCTGCGGCTTGCCTTTGGACGCCTTGACGTTGAATCGCGGCTCGAAATTCGCGGCGTTCGTGCATTCCCCCATCATGAGGTTCATCTCGTTCATGATACCGTAGTTGGCGTCGTAGTAGGCGAAAGAGGTCGGCTGACTCCTGCCCAGAATTTTCCATATATCCGCATAGGGGAGAGTGGCCACAGGGACCGTGGCGGGATATCCCTGCGTTTCGTAGCCTGGTCCGCGGTCATTGGTGACAATGCGGGGATAGCGCATGGCGTCGGAGTAGATCATGCGGCTGCCTTCCTGCTTCTTGGCCGGGACGTAGATGAGCCGTTGGTCCCCCAGCTCATCGTCATCAGAATGTGTCACCATCATGGAACCATCCTTGCTGGCCTTGGGCGTGACAATCATGGTTGTGCAGGCCAAGGACTGCGTCACCGCACACGTGCAAATTCCCAAAATCATCGCAAAAGACAGAAAAAATCTGTTCATACTTCCCCCATAAAAATGCCAGGTTTGGTCTCTGCGTTGCGAAATCCCACCGGAATTCGAGCAATACCATGAATACCGTGCCACCTGAAGGCGAGCAAGAAGAAAGAAAAATTGCTGCAACGGCTCGCCTGCAAATCCGCTGGGCAGCGAGCCATGAAGACCTGGACGCAAAACAAATCCACCAATTTTCTTTGTTCTTACCGACCTACAAAAGGAAAGCATGCCCGGGATGCCGGTTCCAATCCATGCTCCGCATACACGCCAATGGAAAGTCACATCATGGGGCATCCACGCATGAGGGCAGGGTGAAAGAAAATCCCCATTGAAAAATTTGCATCCTCAAAGGGTTCCGGCGTTTACACCGGCATTGAGACCATATATGGAATGGCTGATGCGGAATCCACTTGTCTTTTTTTCACAATACTTCCAACTCATCTGCCTTGCCTGCATGGTGTTGCTCATAAGCACGGCGCCCCCCTGTTTTGCAAAGCCTGTTGTTGTGCCCATGGCAGTCGTAGACGAAACGGCTGCCGAGTATCAGGTATTTCTGGCAAAACACGGAGGTACTCCCCAGAACATCACCCATCTCGAACCGAAAAGTGTCGGACGAGGCGTTGCGGAAATTCTCATCATTGCAAAGGCTCTTCATCTGGGAGGATTGGATTTTAAATTCAGATTCATCAAAACTCCCAACGCACGCAGGGAAACCGAAGAGGTGGCCACGGGCTTCGCCGTCATCTGCTCCCAGCAGTTCAACAAAAACACTCTGCTGGTGCCAACGTACAAGGACTTGCTTTACATCAGCCCGCCAATCACCCGCTTTGGAGAATTTCAGAAAGGTATCTACTGTCTTCCGGAAAACAAGCGTATCCTCGACATACGAACCGCAAAAGAACTGGATGCGGCAGGGACGGCCATCATAGGGTCCCATTGGAACAATGACTTTCAGATACTCACCGCCATGGGCATCCGCCGCATTGAACGCGCGCCCACGTTCAATTCCATATTCAAGATGCTGGCTGCTGGACGTGGGGATTGGATTCCATTGGAATTTCCCAATTCCGGGGATTTGAGCATCACCAGATTCGGAATGCGGCTTGTACCTGTGCCCGGCGTAAAATTTTCACTGTTGGAGAGTCGGCATTTCCTGATTTCCCGCAAACATCCACTGGGAAAACAGGTATACGAAGCTTTGGAAAAAGGCATTGTCGAACTGCGCAAGCAGGGGTTTATTCGCGAGACACTGACTGCCGCAGGCTTTTTCAACGACCAGACCGCATCCTGGAAAATGCTCAACCAGCCGGCTGTGGATGCCGGACTTCAGGAATAGTCCACTCCATCCCCCCAGGCCCGCTGGCTCCCGCCTCCAGCATTGCCAAGGTGAAATCCTGAGAGCGTTCTCGAGGCGCCCATGCTGGAGTATCGCATCGATCTATTCCCTTCTTTTCGGTGCATGGCAGGCTCTGCCCTGAATGTCCTGTGCCGTTCTCACAGAATATCTTCAAATGCAAAAGACTCACTGCTCACAAGACATGGGGAGCCCCTCGCCCTTTTCTTCCGGCAGCGTGGGTTTTGTTCCTGCCGAGGCGCCAAACAACGGCCATGATCAGGAGCGTATTTTTCTGGCAACACAAATGCCCATGCGCCATATTGAGGGGCGTCTTCAGGGGGAGTCCCCGCGACAGGCCGGCAGATTCGTTTTTATGCACGAAAAAAGGGTCCGTATCTTTCGATACGGACCCTTTTTGAAAAGGAGCCCTGGCAGCGACCTACTTTCCCAGCGACTACTCGCAAGTATCATCGGCGATGGAGAGCTTAACTTCCGAGTTCGGAATGGAATCGGGTGTGACCTCTCCTCTATGGCCGCCAGAGCAAATTTGTTTGCTCTGGTGAGGGGATGAAGTATGCGCCTTGTCCGGTGTGGTGCGGTCCGGGATGCAAAAGGGTGAATCCACCGTGCATTCGGGTCCCGCGCCGTATCAGGGGCGCTGCTATTTCATCTCCTCGAGCGGAAATATAGAAATAGGGACGAAGTTGTGTATAATCTGAAAAAAGACTCACGGACTATTAGTACCGGTCAGCTGAACGTATTGCTACGCTTACACATCCGGCCTATCAACCAGGTGGTCTACCTGGGTCCTTGAGGATCCGAAGATCAGGGAGAACTAATCTAGAGGCTGGCTTCCCGCTTAGATGCTTTCAGCGGTTATCCGTTCCGAACGTAGCTACCCTGCGGTGCCGCTGGCGCGACAACAGGAACACTAGTGGTTCGTCCACCCCGGTCCTCTCGTACTAGGGGCAGACCCTCGCAATTCTCCTACGCCCACAGAGGATAGGGACCAAACTGTCTCACGACGTTTTAAACCCAGCTCGCGTACCACTTTAAACGGCGAACAGCCGTACCCTTGGGACCTGCTCCAGCCCCAGGATGTGATGAGCCGACATCGAGGTGCCAAACCGCGCCGTCGATATGAACTCTTGGGCGCGATCAGCCTGTTATCCCCGGCGTACCTTTTATCCTATGAGCGATGGCCCTTCCATTCGGGACCACCGGATCACTAAGACCGACTTTCGTCCCTGCTCGGCATGTCTGCCTCACAGTCAAGCTCCCTTATGCCTTTGCACTCAACGGTTGGTTTCCAATCAACCTGAGGGAACCTTTGCAAGCCTCCGTTACTCTTTGGGAGGCGACCGCCCCAGTCAAACTACCCACCAGACGCTGTCCCTTTGCCGGATAACGGCGAAAGGTTAGGGCCTTAGACTAGCAAGGGTGGTATTTCAAGGATGGCTCCACGAACACTGGCGTGCCCGATTCACAGCCTCCCACCTATCCTACACATGCTAGCCCAAAACACAACGTCAAGTTGTAGTAAAGGTGCACAGGGTCTTTCCGTCCTTCTGCGGGAACACGGCATTTTCACCGCGAATTCAATTTCACCGAGTCTCTGGCTGAGACAGTAGGGAGATCGTTACGCCATTCGTGCAGGTCGGAACTTACCCGACAAGGAATTTCGCTACCTTAGGACCGTTATAGTTACGGCCGCCGTTTACCGGGGCTTCGGTTTAGAGCTTCGCTTACGCTAACCCCACCCCTTAACCTTCCGGCACCGGGCAGGCGTCAGTCCCTATACTTCGTCTTGCGACTTAGCAGAGACCTATGTTTTTAGTAAACAGTCGCCACCCTCATTTCTCTGCGGCTCCTCGACGCTCAATGAGTATTCATATCACGTCAGGGAGCACCCCTTATCGCTAACTTACGGGGTCATTTTGCCGAGTTCCTTAGCCAGAGTTTTCTCGAACGCCTTGGGTTGCTCA
>CAXXPO010000028.1:0-2500 GCA_963665185.2 Desulfovibrionaceae bacterium
TGTGTCCACGTTCGAGGACGTGCAATACTGCGCCAATGAGTGTTCGTCCTGCGGCTCCTGCCGTGACTGCGGACTGTGCGATTCCATCTGCCCGAACGGAGCCATCAGCCGCGTCGCCAAGGATCACGGCGGATTCGAGCGCGTCTCTGATCCTGCCAAGTGCATCGGCTGCGGATTTTGCGCAGACACCTGCCCCTGCGGTGTCTGGGCCATGGTCGAGAACACGCCCATGGGGTAGTGGGATGGTGGAGGATATGCGAGGGGAAAACCTCTTGAAAGAGGTATTCCCCTCGCGCTCCCCTTTCCTGAACGTTTCTGCAAGAAAGCCGTGGGCGTGTTCAACAGCCCGGGAACCTCTTTCAAAAGCGGGGCAGAAGGCCACGGCGGTGCGCGGCAGCGTGAGGCGAAGCAGGGCTTGGTTCCTGCGAAGCCGGACAATCAGAAAGCGATTTCCTCTCCCGCCTTTTTCAGTTTTTTATCTGCGGTGCGTACCCTGCGATTTCAAACAGCCTGCCGTCTTTTTTGTAACTTGTCTTTCTCCGTCTCCCTCCGTATATGATTTCATCGCTCTCCAGTAAGAGGTTGTTCGTCCCGGTCGGTTTTCGTTTTTTCGGGCAACCGCCTGCCTCTACGGCATGGCATGCGGTTGCCCGAAAAAACGTAAAGAGGGGGTTCGGGGGATGGAAGATCCCCCGGCCGCCGGAGGCAGGCGAAACGTGACGGACCTACTCATATTGGGCGCGGGGGCGGCGGGCATGATGTGCGCTGTGCAGGCTGCGCGACGCGGCCGCGAAGTCGTGCTGGTGGATCATGGCAATGTGGCGGGGCGCAAGGTGGCTGTGTCCGGTGGCGGAAAATGCAATTTCACCAACATGGAGTTGGGCGCGGCGAATTACTACAGCCGGAATCCGCACTTCTGCAAGTCTGCCCTGGCACGGTTCAGTCCGTGGGACGCCATTGAATTCTTCAGCTCCGGCGGTATCGGATGGGAAGAAAGGGAACACGGCCGGATCTTCACCACGTCGGGAGGGCAGGACGTGGTGAATTATCTTATGGACTCCTGCCGTTCGACGGGAGTCCGGGTTTTTTTCAATCGCGACATTCTTTCCGTTGCTCGTGAGGGCGACGGATTTGTGGTGCAGACGAATCATGTCAGTCGCCTGGCGGCGAAGAATGTTGTCGTGGCTTTGGGGGGGCAGTCCTGGCCCCAGGTGGGGGCGTCTTCTGTCGGCTATGCTATCGCACGGTCCTTCGGTCTGAATATCGTTCCGCCGCGTCCCGCCCTTACACCCATGATCATGAACAAGGCGGATTGGCCTTTCAGTGACCTTTCCGGCGTCTCCCTTCCCGTGGCCGTGCATTGTGGCAAAGCTGTTTTGGCCGATGATCTTCTTTTTACCCACACAGGGCTGAGCGGCCCGGCGATTCTCCAGGCGTCCTGCCTGGTGAAGGCGGGTGCGCCTCTGACCGTCGATCTCCTTCCCGGCCGGGATATGGTCGGGCTTTTGGAACGGGAGACCACAAACCAACGGTTGAAGAACTGGCTGGGCGGACTTTTGCCTTCGCGTTTGCCTGTTTTGCTGCTGCCCGAATATCTTGCGGAAAAGCCCGTCACCGCGCTGAACGACAAAGAACGCAGGCGCGTTGCCGCGTATGTTCATACCTGGAAGATCTGTCCGGATAAGCTGGCGGGAAACAGCAAGGCCGAAGTGACCCTGGGCGGTGTGGACACGCAGGGGCTGGACTCCAAAACCATGCAGGTCCGCGAAGTTCCGGGGCTGTATTTCATCGGCGAGGTGGTGGACGTGACCGGGCAGCTCGGGGGCTACAACCTCCACTGGGCCTGGGCCAGCGCCCTTGCAAGCTGCTGAGAAATTCATTTTGACGACCTTGCTTCGGAGACATCGGGCTCTCGCGTATCCATTCCCGGCGTTTATTCAGCACCTTGTTTAGAGAGAGGGCCTTTTCACCCCATGTTTCACCCAATGGCAACGAGTACGCATTTCCGGGGTCTCCAGGTGAAGTGTTGCAAGATGCGCAAAAAAAAGTGCGGTTTTTTGGATTTATAGCTTGACGCGGGCGGCTTGTACACATAGAACCCGCTCTCCGCTGCACGGGAAGCCGTGAGCGGATGATCACTGAAAGCGGAGTTCTCAAGGTGTCGAGGCGGGGCGCAGGCAACGGGCCGAGGATGAACGTAACACTTCATCCGGGCAATCTGAAAAAAGTTTCAGAAAGTTGTTGACGCGGCCGAGGAAAGCACCTAGATACTCCCTCCGCCGCACGGGAAGCGAAAGCGACCGCGAGGCGAAATGATCTCTGAAAATCAAATACTTGGGTGAGTGTGTGGAGGCGAAAGCCGACACCCTGGTCGGGATTCCGGCCGGATTCGACTCGGTCGCGGTTCTTGAGTGAGCCGAAAAAAAGTTGAAAAAAAGGGTTGACGCGGACCGCGGAAACACATAGATACACCCTCCGCTGCACGGGCAAGGCGAGAGCC
>CAXXPO010000028.1:5000-281053 GCA_963665185.2 Desulfovibrionaceae bacterium
TTGAATCTAGGGGGACCATCCTCTAAGGCTAAATACTCCTTGGTGACCGATAGTGAACCAGTACCGTGAGGGAAAGGTGAAAAGAACCCCTGTTAGGGGAGTGAAATAGAACCTGAAACCAGTTGCCTACAAGCAGTGGGAGCGGACTTGTTCCGTGACCGCGTGCCTTTTGCATAATGAGTCAGCGAGTTACTCTGTACGGCAAGGTTAAGCGTAAGTGAAGCCGAAGCGAAAGCGAGTCTGAATAGGGCGTGCAGTCGTGCGGAGTAGACCCGAAGCCGGGTGATCTATCCATGAGCAGGCTGAAGCTTGAGTAAAATCAAGTGGAGGGCCGAACCGTTGTCAGTTGAAAATGACTCGGATGACTTGTGGATAGGGGTGAAAGGCCAATCAAACCCGGTGATAGCTGGTTCTCCCCGAAATATATTGAGGTATAGCCTCGGATTAGATTGCCGGAGGTAGAGCACTGACAGGGCTAGGGGCCCCACCAGGTTACCAAACCCTATCAAACTCCGAATGCCGGTTAATTGTTGTCCGGGAGTCAGACTGCGGGTGCGAAGGTCCGTAGTCGAGAGGGAAACAGCCCAGACCGCCAGCTAAGGTTCCCAAGTGTATGCTCAGTGGGAAAGGTGGTGGGACTACTTAGACAGCCAGGAGGTTGGCTTAGAAGCAGCCATCCTTTAAAGAAAGCGTAATAGCTCACTGGTCTAGTGGTCCTGCGCCGAAAATGTAACGGAGCTAAGCATGCCACCGAAGCTGCGGGATCGAACTTGTTCGATCGGTAGGGGAGCGTTCTCTGCTGCGATGAAGGTGAAGGCGTAAGCCACGCTGGAGTGCAGAGAAGTGATTATGCTGACATGAGTAACGATAATGGAAGTGAGAAACTTCCACGCCGTAAGCCCAAGGTTTCCTGGGTAAAGTTAATCTTCCCAGGGTTAGTCGGCCCCTAAGGCGAGGCTGAAAAGCGTAGCTGATGGAAAACGGGTTAATATTCCCGTACCCGTGCGTGTGTGCGATGGGGGGACGCGGAAAGGTAGACCATCCGGGTGTTGGATATCCCGGTGTAAGTGCGTAGGCTGAGGTTCCAGGCAAATCCGGAATCTCAAGGCCGAGACACGATGCCGTGAGCTTTTGCTCTGAAGTGGTTGAGCCTATGCTGCCAAGAAAAGCCTCTAAGTTTAGCACGTATGGACCGTACCGCAAACCGACTCAGGTGGGCGGGGTGAGCAACCCAAGGCGTTCGAGAAAACTCTGGCTAAGGAACTCGGCAAAATGACCCCGTAAGTTAGCGATAAGGGGTGCTCCCTGACGTGATATGAATACTCATTGAGCGTCGAGGAGCCGCAGAGAAATGAGGGTGGCGACTGTTTACTAAAAACATAGGTCTCTGCTAAGTCGCAAGACGAAGTATAGGGACTGACGCCTGCCCGGTGCCGGAAGGTTAAGGGGTGGGGTTAGCGTAAGCGAAGCTCTAAACCGAAGCCCCGGTAAACGGCGGCCGTAACTATAACGGTCCTAAGGTAGCGAAATTCCTTGTCGGGTAAGTTCCGACCTGCACGAATGGCGTAACGATCTCCCTACTGTCTCAGCCAGAGACTCGGTGAAATTGAATTCGCGGTGAAAATGCCGTGTTCCCGCAGAAGGACGGAAAGACCCTGTGCACCTTTACTACAACTTGACGTTGTGTTTTGGGCTAGCATGTGTAGGATAGGTGGGAGGCTGTGAATCGGGCACGCCAGTGTTCGTGGAGCCATCCTTGAAATACCACCCTTGCTAGTCTAAGGCCCTAACCTTTCGCCGTTATCCGGCAAAGGGACAGCGTCTGGTGGGTAGTTTGACTGGGGCGGTCGCCTCCCAAAGAGTAACGGAGGCTTGCAAAGGTTCCCTCAGGTTGATTGGAAACCAACCGTTGAGTGCAAAGGCATAAGGGAGCTTGACTGTGAGGCAGACATGCCGAGCAGGGACGAAAGTCGGTCTTAGTGATCCGGTGGTCCCGAATGGAAGGGCCATCGCTCATAGGATAAAAGGTACGCCGGGGATAACAGGCTGATCGCGCCCAAGAGTTCATATCGACGGCGCGGTTTGGCACCTCGATGTCGGCTCATCACATCCTGGGGCTGGAGCAGGTCCCAAGGGTACGGCTGTTCGCCGTTTAAAGTGGTACGCGAGCTGGGTTTAAAACGTCGTGAGACAGTTTGGTCCCTATCCTCTGTGGGCGTAGGAGAATTGCGAGGGTCTGCCCCTAGTACGAGAGGACCGGGGTGGACGAACCACTAGTGTTCCTGTTGTCGCGCCAGCGGCACCGCAGGGTAGCTACGTTCGGAACGGATAACCGCTGAAAGCATCTAAGCGGGAAGCCAGCCTCTAGATTAGTTCTCCCTGATCTTCGGATCCTCAAGGACCCAGGTAGACCACCTGGTTGATAGGCCGGATGTGTAAGCGTAGCAATACGTTCAGCTGACCGGTACTAATAGTCCGTGAGTCTTTTTTCAGATTATACACAACTTCGTCCCTATTTCTATATTTCCGCTCGAGGAGATGAAATAGCAGCGCCCCCTGATACGGCGCGGACCCGAATGCACGGTGGATTCACCCTTCTGCATCCCGGACCGCACCACACCGGACAAGGCGCATACTTCATCCCCTCACCAGAGCAAATAAATTTGCTCTGGCGGCCATAGAGGAGAGGTCACACCCGATTCCATTCCGAACTCGGAAGTTAAGCTCTCCATCGCCGATGATACTTGCGAGTAGTCGCTGGGAAAGTAGGTCGCTGCCAGGGCTCCTTTTCAAAAAGGGTCCGTATCGAAAGATACGGACCCTTTTTTCGTGCAAAAAACCGAATCTGCCGGCCTGTCGCGGGGGTAATCCCCCCGAAAAAGAGTGGTTCTGAAAAGTAGAATTTTCTCGTAAACTGAACCGAGGAGATTCGACATGAAGACATCTCGTTACACCGATTCCCAGATCCTGGGCATTCTCAAGCAGGCCGAAGGTGGCGTCCCCGTGGCCCAGCTCTGCCGCGAGCACGGCATGAGCAGCGCCACATTCTACAAGTGGCGGTCCAAGTTCGGCGGCATGGACGCCTCGCTGATGGCGCGCATGAAGGAGTTGGAGCGGGAGAACCGCTTGCTCAAGCGCATGTATGCCGAGGAGAAGATGAAGGCCGAAGTGGTTGCTGAGGCGCTCGCAAAAAACTGGTGAGGCCGTCTCGCCGCCGCGAGATGGCCAAGAAAGCCGTGCAGCGCGAAGCCCTGAATGTCCGTCAGGCCTGCGAGGCGTTCCTCATCAGCCAGACCTGCTACCGCTATGAGCCCAGGCTTTCGGCTGAGAACGACTACATCGCCGACTGGCTGCTGCGTCTGACGCACAACCAGCGCAACTGGGGCTTTGGGCTGTGCTTCATGTACCTAAGGAATGTGAAGGGATTCGGCTGGAACCACAAACGGGTGTACCGGATCTACTGCGAACTGGAACTCAACATGCGGATCAAGCCCAAAAGGCGCATCGTGCGTGAGAAGCCGATCCCGCTTGTCCAGCCAGAGGTCATCAACCAAGCGTGGTCCATGGATTTCATGCACGACAAGTTGCAGGATGGCCGCAGTTTCCGCCTGCTGAACGTGATCGACGACTACAACCGGGAAGGCTTGGCTATTGAAGTGGATTTCTCATTGTCGTCTGAGCGGGTCATCCGCACGCTGGAGCAGATCATGGAATGGCGGGGCGCACCCCGGGCCATCCGGTGTGACAACGGCCCCGAATACATCAGCCATCGGCTGCAAGCCTGGGCCGAGAAGCAAGGGATACGGCTCGAATACATCCAGCCCGGCAAGCCGCAGCAGAACGCATACGTCGAACGCTACAACCGGACGGTGCGGTATGACTGGCTGGTGCAGCACCTGTTTGAAAGCATAGAGGAGGTCCAGGATGTTGCCACCAAGTGGCTCTGGACCTACAACAATGAGCGGCCGCACACCGCCCTTGGGGGGTACCCCCCAAGGGCCTGCCTGGCCAAGGTGGCGTAGCCTCTACTTTTCAGGCCCCCTAGAAATGGGGGGATTACCCTTCCTGAATCTCCTTCAAGAAATATTTACGAGGAAATCCAATCCCCATCTCAATTCGTTGTCAGTGGAAATATGAACGCCACCAGATGCAATGGCGTTGTCCTCGCCACGTTCGTGGCTGGTGTTGCCCCGTTAAATCGGACACTCGGCTGTTGCCAATGAGCGGATGAACTCGCGGGAAGATTTCATCCGCAGCCCCTTGTGGGGATGCCTTTCGTTGTAATTCTCAACCCCGTTTGCCAGCTGTCCGAATACCGTCACGGCGCCCGGCCTGGGGCTGATTCGCACATAATCGCGTTTGAACGTTTTAACGAACGCTTCGGCAATCCGTTGCTCTCCGGGCTTCCGGTGGGCGTGAAGCGGCTCTCCAGGTCCTGCCACGAGGCGAATCCCACAGTGTCCCTGGCTGTGTCGCACGGGCCGTTGTCCTTGCCACGCCTTTCAACACAGGGGGTGGCGCTGCGATGGCGGCGGTACAGTTGCAATGCTGAAAGCGAACCTATTGGCGCGGAATCCGGCCAGGCGCTCAGACCGTCGTCGGAAGCTTGATGAAAATGCAGACATTTCCGGATTCGTAAGCAGCGTGGATGCTTCCTTCATGGAGGGTTACGATTTTTTTTGCGGTTGCCAGCCCCAGCCCTGTACCGGCCATTTTCCCCTTATCCAGTCTGTGAAACGGCTGAAACATGTCGCTCAGGTCCTTTTCCACAAGCGGGGGGTGGGGGTTGCAGATCTTTATCTGCAACATATCCTCGCCGGCCTGCAGGCGCACGGAGATGGTTCCGCCGTCGGCAGTGTATTTGATGGCATTGTTCAGCACGTTGTCCAGAAGAATGCTGATGGAGTGGGCGTGGCAAAGGAGAGGCGGCGTGGAATGCAGGTCGGTCGCAAGCGAAAGATGCTGCTTTGCAAGCATGGGACCGTACGAATCAAGCAGCGATTGAATACGGGCAGAAACGTCCAACTTGTCGTTCCGGGGCGGAGGCTCCCGCATGTCCAGCTTGGAGAGGGCGAGAATGTTGCCGATGAGGGTGTCCATGTTTTCGATTTCCCCCTGCATCTTGGAAAGCAGCATGGTCCGGAAAGCCGCGTGTTCTTCTCCGGTCTGCTCCAAAAGAAGTTGGAGAGAGACCCGCATTCTGGCCAATGGACTGCGCAGTTCGTGCGAAAGGTTCGCAGTCAGTTCCTTGCCTGACATGACCATTTTTTCGAGATTTTGGGCCATGGTGTTGAATTTTCTTGCCAGAACCGCCACTTCGT
Source organism: Desulfovibrionaceae bacterium (assembly GCA_963665185.2). Classification (GTDB taxonomy): domain Bacteria; phylum Desulfobacterota; class Desulfovibrionia; order Desulfovibrionales; family Desulfovibrionaceae. The sequence goes on from CAXXPO010000028.1 coordinate 10,322, forward strand.
CGCCTCCTTTTTCCGGGGCGCGCTGGGAAAAATCCCCTTGGCCGAGGCGGTCTGCCGCCTCGCTCAGCCGGAGAATCGGGCGGGTGATGGTGCGGGAAACGGGAATTATGAGCAGCGCTCCGAGAAGCGTCAGCAACATAAGGCCTTTCAGGAACCATTCCTCTTCCTTGTGTGGTCGTTTGTGCAGGAACATATGGCACGTCAGTTGAGTTCCGTCGTGAAGGCGGAGAGAAAATTTCATGAAAATGGACCTGTGATTGCGGTCCTTGAGGGTGAACAGACGGACTGATTCCGAAATTTTTTGTTCTATCGGGTTCAGATCGTCCGTAGGGGGGAGAGCTTTGCCCTCAAAATTTTTGACCACGACAAAGCCTGCGGCGTCCATGAGCCATATTTTCGTTCCGAATCCCTTGCCCAGAAGATTTACGAGGGGAGCAAGCCGCTCCCGCAGCGTTTGAGGGGAGAACTGAGCGTCGCCAATCTCCCTGGTGATGAGGGCCCTGGTCATGACGGCCTTTTCCACCACGTTCCGTATCAGGGGTTCGGGAAGCCGCCCCGAAAGAAAAATGCCGAACAGCACCACTTCCGCAACGATAAGTACTGTAAGAAAGGACAGGAATATCTTGAGGTAGAGTTTGCTGATTTTCATCGCGATCCCAGAAACATGTAGCCTGTTCCCCAAACTGTTTTTATGCGTGCCTGGTGGTCCTTGTAGGGCTTGAGCAAGGACCGCAGCTTGTGTACATGCACATCGATGCTGCGATCAAAGGCGGAGAAATTCTTATCCCAAACCATAGTCATCAGTTGGTCTCGGGTCATGGCGGTGTTCGGGTGTTCCATGAAAACCTTGAGCAGGCGGTATTCCGTGGCGGCAAGTTGCAATTCGTGGTCATCTATTTTGAGCACCTGGCGTGAGATATTCAGGCTCATGCCGTCGGAGGTGATGGTGTGTGGGGATTTTTCTTTGTCCGTTTCGGACATGATGAGCTCGCACCGGCGGAGCAATGCCTTGATCCGCGCCAGGAGTTCCCTGGGGTTGAACGGTTTGGACATGTAATCGTCCGCGCCCAGCTCCAGCCCGACAATGCGGTCGGTATCCTCTCCCTTGGCCGTGAGCATGATGACCGGAACCGAAGACTGGGTACGCAGTTCCCCGAGAACTTCCAGCCCGTTCTTGCCCGGCATCATCACGTCCAGAACCACGACGCTGGGCGTTTCCTCCAGCACGGTTTCCACCGCCCTGTGGCCTGAAGGCAGACTCAGCACTTTGTGCCCGTATCCTTCCAAATACGTTGTGATCAGTTCGCGCAGCTCATCATCGTCGTCGATAAGCAGGATGGAATCGTTCTTGTTCATACGGATCCATTACCTTTCGGAAGAAAAACGGGAAAGTCAAAACCCGGATGTTTAACAGAATTTAACACCTTTTATCATTGTGGAAAAATCTTATGAATAATTTGGGTGTAACTACTTTTTCCCAATGGATGTCTTATTGGGAGCACTGTTCATGAGGTTCATATTCGTGTCGAAAATCAGAAAATTATCTTTTGTGGTGGCAACATTTCTTCTGTTGACGGGGCTGTCCGCAGGATGTTCCCCTTTCAGCCCCTCCATGAAATCCACGGACCTGGTCGCATTGCCGGACCGGTTCGTCCTGTTTTCCGATAACGGCTCCCTTCCGGGGAATGCGCTGCTGCCGGACAAATGGTGGACCGCTTTTCACAGTCGGGAACTCGACGGATTTGTCCAAAAGGCCCTTGGAGCCAATTTCGACCTTCAGGCGGCCTGGGCGCGTCTTCGCCAGACCAGGGCCACGGCTATCCAGGCCGGATCGGACCTGTATCCCAGTCTGGAGGCGACAGGGGGCTACAGCCACAGCCGTAAGAAAACAGATTCGTCTTCCCGCGAGACAACCACGGATAACAATGCCCTGGGGCTGAGTGCCGGGTATGAGGTCGATTTGTGGGGACGGGTGGAGGCCAAGGCGACATCGGGTGCGCTGGATGTGGAAGCCAGCCGCGAAGACCTGAATTCGGCCGCCATGACCGTGGCCGGGGAAGTCGTGGGCAAATGGCTTCAGATTCAGGCACAGCGAGAAAAAAAGCGCATTTTGCAGGAGCAGATCACGTCCAACGAGACCTATCTGGAACTCATAGAACTGCGTTTTTGCAATTCGTTGGCAACCGCGCTGGACGTTTACCAGCAGCGGGAAAGTCTGGCCCGCGTCAGGGCCCAGCTTCCGCCCGTGGAGTCCAGCGAGCAACTGTTGCTGCACGAGCTGGCGATTCTTCTCGGGCTGCCGGCGGGAAGCGTGACGGTTGCTGATGCGCAACTGCCCCGTCTTGCGGACCTCCCCGCCTTGGGCATTCCCTCCGATCTGTTGGCCAAGCGGCCCGACATTCGCGGTGCAGGACTGAAGCTGCACTCCGCCGAATGGGCGGTTGCAGCGGCTAGGGCCGATCGGCTCCCTTCCGTCACTCTTGGGGCGGGAATGGATTTTTCTTCCGCACAACTTGCGACCCTTTTTGAGAATTGGATGCTGACCCTGGCCGGTTCGGTTGTCGGCCCGATTTTTGACGGTGGCCATCGCAAGGCGGAAGTGGAAAAGACCAGGGGCGTGGTGGACGAGCGTTTGGCTGATTACAAAAACACGGTTTATGCCGCCTTCAAAGAGGTCGAGGACGCCCTGTCCACGGAAAAGTGGCAGAAACGATATATCCAGGCCCGGCATAACCAGTTGGAGGCTGCGCGGATCAACCTGAGCGAAGCTGCCTTGCGGTACGAGCAGGGGCTTGATGATTATCTTCCGGTCCTGACGGCATTGATTTCCGTTCAGACGCTGGAGCTTTCCAAGGTGACTGACCTTACGGATTTGCTGCTCAATCGCGTGGCATTGTACCGGGCCTTGGGAGGTTCCTGGACAGAGGAGCTCCATCCCCCGGTTTCTTCGGAAGTTCCTTCGGAAAAACAACAATCTCCAAGAAACGGATAGTTCCATGAAAATTTTTTCTCTGAAAGTTCTTGTACCGTGTCTGATTCTTTTTTTTGCGGCTGCGGGGGCGTTCGCCCTGGTGGAAACCTCGCCCAAGGTTCCCCGCAAACCTCCGGTTGTCGTGTCGCCGACCGTGGAAACGGCCGTCTTTGAAAAAAAGGTGAATCCCATCCGGATACGGGTGATGGGAACCGTGATCGCGGCGCGCGAACTCACACTCAAGTCGCGCGTGGCCGGCGAGGTGGTTTCCGTGAATCCCCAGTTCGTACCCGGTGGATTTTTTGCGCAGGGAGAGGAAATCCTGCGCATCGACCCCCAGGATTACCAACTGGCGATCAATGAAATGCAGGCCGAAGTGACCAATGCGGAATACGACCTCAAGCTGGAGCTGGGATATCAGAATGTCGCGGCCCGGGAATGGAAGCTGCTTCGTTCTTCTTCCAAGGATACGGTCCAGGATGCGGAACTTGCCTTGCGAAAGCCCCACCTGAAAAAGGCCCAAACCGCCCTGGAGGCTGCCAGAGCCAAGTTGCGCCAGGCCCAGCTCGACCTGGAGCGTACCAGGGTCACGGCTCCATTTGCCGCCATGGTGGAAAGCAAAAACGCGGTCGTCGGCGCATCCATAGCCGCGCAGGAAACACTTGCCACCCTCATGGGAACGGACGAGTTCTGGGTACAGGTTTCCGTACCCGTGGATCGGCTGGGCAGGATAATCTTTCCTTCGCAACAGCAGCCTGGCGCGAAGGTGACCATCGTCAGCGGGAGCAACGGCAACACGGTCGAACGTGAGGGACGGGTCATCCGCCTGCTTCCCTCTTTGGAAAGCGAAGGCCGTATGGCCCGGGTGCTCGTTTCCATACAGGACCCCTTGAACCTGAAGAGGAAACCCGGCCTCTCCCCGCTGTTGCTCGGCAGTTACGTCACCGCGTACATTGACGGCGGCGTTTTGGAAAATTCCTACGCCATCCCGCGCAAGGCCTTTCGTGACAATGGGAAGATCTGGGTGCTCGGTCAAGACGGTCACCTGGATATTCGTGAAGTGTCTGCAGGTTGGCGTGACGAGGATTTCATCCTGCTGACCCAGGGACTTGCCCCGGGCGAGCGCGTGGTTATGTCGGCGCTGTCCGCCCCGTTGCAGGGGATGAAACTCAACGCTGGCGGCCCGTCCTCGGGGCAGGGCATTGGTCTAGCGACTGACGGCAAGGCCGTCAGGGGGACAGGGGAGGGCAAAAACAATGGATAGCCAACCCGAGGATTTGCGTGGCCCCATCGCCTGGATGGCTTCCAATCCTGTTGCTGCGAACCTTTTGATGGTCATGCTGCTCGTGGGCGGGCTGCTGTTCGCCCTGCAGTCCAAGCAGGAGGTCTTTCCGGAGTTCAGCCTGGACGAGGTGAGCGTTTCCATTGCCTACCCGGGGGCAAGCCCGGAAGAGGTGGAGCAGGGCATCGTTTTTGCTGTCGAACAGGCGGTTCAGGGCATCGACGGAGTCAAAGAGGTCACTTCGACATCCAGCGAAGGCAAGGCGAGCATCACCATAGAAGCCCTGGAAGGAGCGAACATCCAGAAACTGCTTCAGGAAGTGAAAAACGAGGTCGATTCCATTTCCTCCTTTCCCGAGGAAGCCGAAGATCCGGTCATCGCCGAAGTGTCTCACAAACGCGACGTGCTTTCCCTGGTGATTTACGGCAATCAGGATCAAGTTGTCCTGCGTGAGCTTGCCGAACAGTTGCGTGAGGAACTTCTCGCTGATCCTGGAATAACCCAGGTGGAATTGCGGGAGGTGAGCGGTCTGCAGATCAATGTGGAGGTGCCGCAGGAAAAGCTGCGAACCCATAACCTCACTTTGGAGACCGTGGCCCGAAGGCTGCAAAGTGCGTCCGTGGACAAGCCAGGAGGCGGAATCAAGGCGGATTCCGGCGAAGTGCTTGTGCGCATGAAGGACCGCAAGGACTATGCCCAGGAATTCGCGCGCACGCCGATTGTCACGGGCAGCGACGGGACACAGCTGTTGCTGGAGGATATCGGAACGGTAAACGACGGATTTGAAAATTCTGACATCAGAACCACATATAACGGCCAGCCCGCGGTCCGCATTGATGTATACCGGATTGGCAATCAGACTCCGGGGGCTGTGTCCCGGGCTGCCCGGGAAAAAATCGAGATGTTCCGGGAGCGGCTTCCCAGTTCGGTAGAAGTGGATATCCGCGACGATAAGTCCAAGGTGTTCGAGCAGCGCATGGATTTGCTGCTGTCGAACGGTTTTCTGGGGCTTGTCCTGGTTTTCGTCCTGCTTGCCCTGTTTCTGGACCCCAAGCTCGCCTTTTGGGTGGCCATGGGCATTCCAATTTCCTTTCTCGGCGCTTTTTTCATTCTCAAGGCCATGGGAACGAGCATCAACATGATTTCCATGTTCGCATTTCTCATAGCCCTGGGCATTGTCGTGGACGACGCCATCGTTGTTGGGGAAAACGTTTACACCATGCGCAAGCAGGGAATACCGCCACTCCAGGCGGCAATAGCGGGTGCGCGAAGCATCGCCATGCCCGTGACCTTCAGTGTGCTGACCAATATAGTCGCTTTTTTCCCGCTGATGACCATTCCGGGAACCATGGGAAAGATCATGTACACCATTCCGGTGGTGGTCATAAGCGTGTTTGCCGTATCCCTGGTGGAAAGTCTGTTCGTGCTGCCCGCCCACCTTGCGCACATCAAGGAAGGATCTTCCGGGGGCGTATTCGGGTGGATCAGCTCATATCAGCAGACCGTCAGCAACGGGCTGCTTACCTTTATCGACAAGGTGTACCGTCCCTTGCTGGATATGTGCATAACGTGGCGGTACGCCTGCGTGGCCCTCGGAGCGGGGCTGCTTGTTGTCAGCTTCGCCTATCTGGCCAGCGGGCGGATCGGATTCACGCTTATGCCCCGTATCGAATCGGATTACGCCTATGTTACCGCGGAACTGCCTTATGGCTCGGCCGTGGCACAGTCCGAGGCCGTACGGGACCTGCTTCTGGCGGCGGCAGGACGGGTTGCGGAGCAAAACGGCGGGGACAGGCTGGTCCTGAGTACCTATGCCAAAATAGGCGGGGCCGGACGGGATATTTCGGGCAGCCATGTGGTCACGGAGCAGATATATCTTACAGACGTGGACATACGGCCCATTTCCACGGAGGATTTCGTGGAAAAATGGAGGAAGGAGGCTGGAACCATTCCTGGGCTGGAATCCCTGGTTTTCCAGTCCGACAAGGGAGGCCCCGGTTCGGGGAGCAGTCTGGAGATCGAATTGAGCCACAGCAATGTGGATACCCTCAAGGCCGCAGCCACGAAACTTGCCCAGGCGTTGGAATCCTTTCCCGTGGTCAAGGACCTTGACGACGGATATTCCCCTGGAAAGCGGCAGCTCAACTTCAAGGTCCGGCCCGAGGGCAAAAGCATGGGGCTTGATGCGGAGGAGGTTTCCAGCCAGATTCGGGCCGCCTACTACGGAACCGAAGTTCTGCGGCAGCAGCGGGGGCGCAACGAGGTCAAGGTGGTGGTGCGCCGGCCGGAAAGCGAGCGCTCTTCCGAACATGATTTCGAGGAGTTTCTTGTCCGCACGTCCGATGGCAGGGACATTCCCCTCAGGGAGGTCGTGGATATCAGTCGGGGCCGGGCATATACCGTCATCAAACACGTCAACGGGCGCAGGTCCATTGTTGTTTCGGCCGACGTTGTTCCCCGCAACCAGGCGAGCCGGGTGCTCAACGAAGTGCTGCGCGACACCATACCCGAACTCAAAAAAGAGTATCCAGGTTTGAACCACGATATCAAGGGCAGGCAGGGTGATATGGCCGAAGGCATGCAAAGCCTTTTTACCGGCCTGCTCCTGGCCATGCTGGGGATATATGCGTTGCTCGCCATTCCGTTTAAAAGCTACACGCAGCCGCTCATCATCATGGTGTGCATTCCGTTCGGTGCATTGGGAGCCCTTTTTGGCCATGCCCTCATGGGGTACAGCATCAGCCTGAACAGCCTGCTTGGAATTGTCGCCCTGGCCGGCGTGGTGGTGAACGATTCGCTGGTTTTCATCGACTACACCAACCGGCAGCGGGCCAAAGGGCATTGTGCCTTTGATGCCCTTCTTCAGGCGGGAGCTGCCCGGTTCCGTCCCATCATGCTGACCACGCTGACCACATTCGGCGGGCTGGCACCCATGATCCTCGAGACCTCCAGGCAGGCCAAGTTTCTGATTCCCATGGCCATATCCCTGGGATTCGGGATCCTGTTCGCCACTGGAATAACCCTTGTTCTGGTGCCGTCCCTGTATCTGATTCTGGATGACATGCATTCGTTGTGGAATCGGAAACGTTCTTCCAGGGAATCCGGATGCGGGCAGGCGGCGTCTTCAGTGCAATCGCATTGAAGGAAATATCGCATGCAATATGCCAAGCCCGCGCAAGCCGTCTATGGACGGTCTGCGCGGGCTTTTCTTTGAGGTGCCGGGATTTGTTCAGGTGCCGGGATTATTCCCAGGCGCAATTCCAGCCGGCATATCCGTTGAGCGGGATGCTCTTGATGCGATATATTCCCGGCTGCAGGCGGATTTTGGCCAGCATGCCGACTTCTGTTTCGTCGATCAGGTGCTGTCCAGTGCGGTCGTACACCCGGACAAGATAGCGCTGTTTGCCTTTGTTGTAGGGGTCGCGGCAATGCAGGGTCACTCCTGATACCGTGCTCAATTCCCATTCGGCATTCCAGGCGGGGGTGGCGGTGTTCATGCTGCCGTGGGCCAATTTCCAGTTCGCCCCCATATTGCCTGAAATCTTTCTGGCGTAGTTCTTCGCAGGGGGAGGCCCGGCAAGGTTTTTCCCGGCATCCCCGGGCACTGCGGGTGCGGGCGGTCCGGAAACGCGCTGACCCCAGACGCGGTTGCCGTTTTGGTTTTCTCCTTCCAGACGGGTGCCGTCGGGCGAGAGAGTCAGTGTATCTACCCATTGGCCGTTATTCCAGATGATCAGATAGACGCGCTGATTCGGATTGATGCATTGCCATGAATTTCCCTTGCCGGGGAGTATTCCGCCGGGTTGGATATCCACAGAGCTGCCGGTGAACCACTTCCATTTGCCGACAATGGCGTTGTGGACGTTTGGCGCGGCCGGGGGGGGAGTTGGAGGATTGGTCGTGCCGCCCACTCCTTCCGGAGGTTCGAAACGTAGGCTGACAACGCACTGGTAGACGGTGTCCCAGTATTTTTCAGTCATGTTTTCCGGGAAGACGCCGATAACCGTGACGGCTCCGCCGTTGCCGTAGGCGTAAAGGGCAAAGGCGTGCAGCAGGACGCCGTTGTAGATACCGGAATACTCGCGCAAAACAGCGGGCACCGTGCCGCCCGCCTTGGTGTCCATGCTTTTCATGCGATTCTGGAAGTACAGGCCGCCGTTTTCAAGGATTGCCTGTTCCAGCGTGTCTGCAAGCCTTTGCACTCCGGGATTTTGTCCGCGGGCTGCATAGACTTCGATAAAGGCGTTGCCGTCCGGGGATACATACTGGCGTACCAGGTCGTTGCCGAGGGTGTCTTTTCTGTCCTGCCACGAAGTCGGCCATTTGCACCAGAAGTCCACCTCCGACGCCATGGTCGTTTTGGCAGGCAACAGACAGGCCGTGAGGAGCAGGGCCATCATCAGAAGATGTCTGGGATCTGGCCGGGATGTCATATGCATTCGTGTCGCCTCCTGCGTTCCGTTCGTTTTGTGGGAGCGGCTGAATATGCGGATGTCCTGTTGCAGAAAAGATCGGGAGCCAGGCTTTATTGTAGATGAGAGGCGAGAAACAAGGCAACCGGAAAAATGGAATCTTGACCTCTTAAAGCCTTGAAATCTGCAACAGGCGAAGATGCTTTTCCATGCTGTTTTTCGGGAAAAGCCGCGCGAGGGGACTGGAAGCGTTCATGGCGTGTGGGATCTGGCGGAGTGGATGCCCGATGGCAGATGCCCAAAAGGGAAGACACACGCGGGGGGAAGCGTATTCCGGCTGGGACAAGGGCGTAAAAAAACCCCACCCAAAAATGAGCAGGGTTTTTTTATAGCAAACCGGATGGCTGGGTAGTTTATACGCAGCCGGTGGGCTTGGGCAGGCCAGCCATTTTACAGGCTCCTTTGCCGGGCCCGGAGGGAAACAGTTCATAGATGTGCTTCAGCTTGAAGCCGGTTACCTTGGAAAGAATGCGCACCATGGGAGCGATGCCGTTCTTCTTGTAGTAATCCTGAAGGAAGTCGATGACTTTCTGGTGTTCTTCAGTGATGTCCTTGATGCCTTCCTGGTCTTTCACGTAGTCCACCCATGCAGGGTTCCAATCGTCAAAGCGCTGCAGGAAACCGTCTTCGTCAACTTCGAAGGATTTGCCCTCAAATTCAACTGTAGCCATGAGTTGCCTCCTTGAATAGATGTAATGAGCTGGCTTGTATCACCAGCGGAAACGCCTGTCAAAACAGGCTTCCCTGTCCATCATAAATAAACGACCCCACAGGTCGATTTTACCACTTGGAGCGTTATCGTTCTAAGTGTAGCGCCACTCTTTGTCAATCCTAATATTTGCTGCTCCGCTTTGTCCAACAGCTTGCCATGTAAGGTCTTTTGCCGTGGTTGTCTGCCAGGGGGAGAGGAAAAAAGCATGGATTGTTCAAAAAAGAACAGACTTTGGCAAATAAAAGGACAGGAAACCATGTCAGCCTATGATTTCAGCAAGTTCCGCAACGGCAAAATCCAAGCTGTCATCAATGGCGATGGCGGCCTGGAGATACTCCACGGCCCTGGCCTTGTTGCCGAGCCGTTTGTGGCACAGCCCCAGGTTGGCCAGGTCCATGACAGACCCTTTATCCAGGTTCAGCGCGGATTCGAAATCCCGCGCCGCCGGAGCGTATTCCTCGCGGCGAAAATGGCATACGCCTCGCAGATTGTAGTATTCCTTGACCCCGTCTGCAAGGGATATGGCCTTGTCGAGATAGGGCAGGGCCTCGTTGAAGGATTGGGACTGCGTCAGGGAATAGGCCGCGTAGAATGCGGCGAGGGCCCTGTCCTCGTCTTCCTCCTGTATTTCCGCCGCCTTGTCGAATTTCAGATAGGCCAGAAGGGGGTCGCCTGCCTTGAGATTCACCATCCCCTGGAAAAAGGACAGAAACGGAGCGTTCTCGTAGATTTCGGACAAGGCCTTGAGCCCGGGGACCGCACGGCTCAGCTCATATTCCTCGGCCAGCCTTCGTCCCACATACAGTCCCAGGGTGGGGCGCTTGGCGCGTTCCAGAAAGTCGAAGCCGGGGATGAAGCAATAACAGGAAGGCACGCCAAGTTCAGGATTGGTGGTGTCCATGGCGTACAGCGTGTACCCCAGCGCGTCCAACCCTTGAGCCAGGGCCTTGATTTCTTCCAGAATATCCGGATTCCCCACGTCGGGCAGACTGGACAGCGGGGTTGCCGGGCCTTGTGTCAGCCAGGCGATGCCGTCCAGTGTCGCGGGTTTGGATATGCCCGAGGGCTCGTAACATGCGCCGGTTTCAAAATCCCCGGCCAGTTGGGCCACCTCGGTCAGGGCGCGTATGGCTGCCTTGGCCGGTGTGCTGGCCGTGCCTGCGGTCAGCACTATTTCCGACATGTCCGGGTAAGTGGCCGGGTCATAGGCCAGGGCGCCCACTGTGGGCACCGGCATGCCCAGGCTGAAATCCTTGAGCCAGACCTTGATGCCGTTGCGTTCGAATTTTTCCAGCAGTTCCAGCAGGACGGGATCGTCCGTGTCGGCCGCGACAATGGTGGGCAGGGTGGGCTTTTGCTTGTCGATGGTCGCGCTGACGTGGCGCTCGACAACTTCGCAGGCTCCCTGCATCACGGTTTCCGCCAGGGTGTTGCCTGCGCTGGAGCCGTTGAATTCGTTGAGCAGTTTGAAAAAATCGACCGGAACAACACATTGGCTTCCGTCAATGGGCCGGGTGGCCTTGCGGAATTTCCAGGACAGCAGGTCCAGGGTGCCCCGGGTGTCCGCGTCGCGCAGGATTTCGTTCACGCTTTGACGCATCTGCTTGAGGGATATGAGCTGGTCGCCGTATTTTTGTTCAGCTTCCGTCCAGGTCAGTTCTTCGAAATTTTCAGGCGCGTCGAAAAATGTGAAAAAGCTGTACCGCTCCACCAACTCCATGAGGGCGCTGGCTTCCGCCTGTTCCGGGGAAGCGCCCTTGCCCATTTGTTTGCGCGTGGGCACAAGTTCCAGGGCCTTGGGGCCGAATCGGCTGATGAACACCGGGATGCCGAGGCGTCCGGTATCTGTGCGTTCCAGGCTGTCGAGGATTCCGCCGTGCTTTTTTTCCAGCAGATCGCGGACGCGGGCCACGGTCTGTTCCGGGGCAACAGCCTTGTCCTGGTCGGTGGTGTAGCCTTTCAGACTTCGCATTATTTCAGCCATTTTTGCGTTTCCTCATACGGTAGATCTGGACCAGATGTCGCTCGTCGTCTGATTTTATGCCGCAGGTTTTTTCGCTGATGTGGAATTCCTTTTCCGCGGCACCGAGAAAACGGGACGCGTTGCGGCGAAACCCTTTGGCCAGGATCGCTTCGGCTTCCGGTCCGGAGCGCAGGTGGGCAAGCAGAAATTTGACCAGGGGGCGAAGATTGGGCTGGCCGTAGATGATGTCCGAGGCAATGATGTAGTCGTATTTTCGGTCCAGGCTGTCGCTCAGGAAGTCGGCCTTTTGCACCTGGGCCTTGTCCTGCAATCCATTGTGCAGAATGTTGATGCGCGTGAAGAGCAGGGCGTCGGGAATGATGTCGGTGATGGTCACGTCGAATCCCGCTGCCGCGGCGAACAGCCCGCATACTCCCACGCCGCCGCCGATTTCCAGCATGGCCTTTCCCTGGCAGGGCAATCGTTGCAGAAAAAAGGAAAGCATGAAGGCCGGAGGCCAGATTTTGGCCCACAAGGGCAGCTCGCATTCCGCTCCCGGAGGCAGGTTGCGCACCAGCCCGTCAAGGTAGTCGGGCATGTCGTCTATCTGCAGCAATTCCAGAGTTGTTTCGCCGACCTTCATCGGTTCGAAACGTATGGTGTATTTTTCCTTGGCTGCGGCCAGAAGCTCATCCAGCGGCGCATCCAATGATATCGTAGGTGCAGCACGGTTCAGGGTGCTCATTCGGGCAAGCTCCTCGTCATTGAGCAAAGTATGCAAACAGCCTGAGGATTGTTTTCTGTCGGGGGACAGACGCATGGCAATGGCATGTCCCATCTGCCGATCATCCGCCTCTTGTTCGGGGAGCCTTCTGGCCCCGGTCGGCAGGCTGACCGGTCTGCTTCAGGTTGCTTGGCAATTTTCCAGCAGTCTGTTGAGAGGGCATCGGAGTACATCTTTTGTGTGGTTCAGGTCAATATGTGACAATCAGGATGATCCGTGGATCGGAAGAGCATGCTGGGCAGCGTCGGGCAACAGAAAAGGCCGAACCATATCGGTCCGGCCTTAAATATTCTGGAGCGGGAAACGGGATTTGAACCCGCGACTTCAACCTTGGCAAGGTTGCACTCTACCGCTGAGTTATTCCCGCTCGAAATTTGGAGGCGGCATCCGGATTTGAACCGGAGAATGGAGGTTTTGCAGACCTCTGCCTTACCACTTGGCTATGCCGCCATCTCTTTGTGGAGCGGGAAACGGGATTTGAACCCGCGACTTCAACCTTGGCAAGGTTGCACTCTACCGCTGAGTTATTCCCGCTCAAAGAGGACGTTCTAACTATCCGTGAACGTGGCGGCTGTCAATACCAAATGTATCTTTTTCTTTTCCCTGCATCGCGATCCTCCGCGTTGTGGTCGCGTCGTCGCGTTTTGGGAAAACTTTCAGCCAGTCACCGGGAGCCTTTTAATGAAAAAAGAACCGCTCGTCTACAAGCAAAAGGAGCGGGGAGGAAATATTTCATGTTTTTTTTGCGCAATTCTCTTGGCAGGTCATGGCCGAAGACTTATTTGGAGAGCGCTCCCCCGGACAATTTGAAAAAGGTGGCGGCGAATCCGAGTTGTTTTGAAGCCCCCGCATGCCGGTGTCCATTGTATATTGTATAGGACGTGACCGGCCTTGTGCCGCTGATCCGGCGACGGACGATTCCTGGAACATAAGGCGTCGCATGTTTCCAACAGCAGGGAGGATGCCTCTTTCTCTTCCCTTCCTGGAGGAGTTGGTGCGTGTCTGTGTATGAGGTGCTTTTTCCCGGCAATGATACGTCGGGGTGTGAAGTTTTTCAGGCATTGTCCTTTTGGAAACGCCGAATAACAGGGGCTTTACTTTTAGTTGTGTTTTGTTTTATTCAGCCACGCACATAAAAAAACGACTGCACCCGGAACGCTTATGCGTATTGTGTGCAGATGTTTCCGGAGGATCTATGCAACCCAAGGACATTGAATACTTCGATCAGCTTTTGAAAGGCATGCTCGATGACATCCTGCGCCAGGGCGAGGAGACCCTCGAAGACATGACCGACAGCGGAGAGGTCTACGCTGATCCGGCCGACCGTGCCACTGCCGAATCCGACCGCGCCTTCACCCTGCGCCTGCGCGACCGCGAGCGCAGACTCATCAAGAAAATCCAGGAAGCCCTTCAGCGCATCGAGGACGGTTCCTTCGGAGTATGCGAGGATTGCGGAGAAGATATCAGCGTACCGCGCCTGAAGGCGCGCCCCGTAACCACGCTGTGCATCAAATGCAAAAGCAAGCGCGAGGACGAGGAAAACCAGCGGGGCGACTAGGGGGGCGGCTTGTCGTTCTTCCTGTCATTCCCTGACGCGCAGCAATGGAAGCCAATTTTTTCCGGGCGCTCGCCCCGGAAATAGCACACGACCTTGCCCAGGCCCGGATAGGCAAGGTGTATGCTCCCGAAGACGGAATCTGGACGTTCTCCCTGAACAAACCCGGGCGGCGTCCTTTTCTTTTGTTTCGTCCGGCCAAGGCCGACGGGCTGTTGTTCGTTTCCGACCGCAAACCGGAAAATCCGGCCACGCCTTCGGCCCACGCCATGTGGTACCGCAAACGGCTGGCCGGTCGTTTCATCCGCGGCCATGCCGTGGATTGGCCCGGCCTGCGTCTCGCCTTGGAGCTTTCTCCGGGACCGGGAAGGTATATTGTCTTTTCCCTGCGCGAAGGGGTGCGCCTGACCGACGAACTGGACCAGGATTTCGGACGGGAACCAGAATGGCCCGATCCGGAAAATATTCTGGATAATCCGGCCATATGGCGGACCTATCCCCAGATTTCCCCTCCATTGCGGAAAATCCTGGCCGCATTGCCGCGTTCCGGAGCACAGGCCTTGCTGGCTTCCCTGCAACAGCCTGCCACGGGATTTTATCTCGGCTATCGGGATGAACTCCCCATCATGCCCAGTGCCTGGCCGCTGATCGGTTTTCCCGGACAGGTGGACTACTTTGACAGCGCACTCAAGGCGGCCGCCGCTGCCGGGGAACCTCAACTGTACCCCTTGCTGGCTGCGCTGGAATCGCAGGAACGCACTGCCGCAGGCAAGGCCCAACGCAAGAAGCTGCGACGCTCCCTGGTACTGATGAAAAAGGACCGCGAGCGGTTGCAGGGACTTTGCGCCCTGCAACGTCAGGCCGAGGCCCTGCAATCCCAGATGTACCGTTTTTCCGGGGATGCCGCTTCCCCGCTCCCCAAAATTCTCCGCGTGACCCACCCCGACGGCGAGGAGCTGGATGTCGCACTGGACCCGCAACGCGGTCTTTCCGCCAATCTGGAAATGCTGTTCCGCAAGGCGGCCAAAGGAGAGCGCGGGTTGAAGATCGTGGCGCAGCGGGAACAGCTTCTGCTGGACGAACTGAACCGGTTGCAGGGGGGAGCAGGCGGGATTTCGTCCACAACAGCGGAAACAACCGGAGACGCCTCTGTTTCCAGTGCCGACCTGCCGATGATTCCCAAAAAATATGAAAAGCTGGCAGTGCGCCTTTTCCGGTCGTCCGACGGGTTTCTTCTCGTCCGGGGACGCAATGCAAAGGCCAACCATCAACTGCTCAGCATGGCGGCCAGCCCTTTTGATTACTGGTTTCACGCCAAGGATGTCCCAGGGGCGCACGTGGTGTTGCGCCGCGATCATCCCCGCCAGGAAGTTCCCGAACAAAGCCTGCGACAGGCCGCAATTCTGGCGGCCCTATCCAGCAAGGCCGCGACCAACCCGAAAGCCGAAGTCATCTGCGCCCAGGTGCGCGACGTGCGAAAGATAAAAGGTGCGCATCTCGGCATGGTCCGTGTGGAAAACATAGACCGCGTACTTTACGTGGACCTGGATTCTTCCCTGGAGGAGTCCCTCGCCTGGGCAGGTCGCTGATAAAGGCCCGCATGCTTCGTTGCTTTTCAAAGGGACACGTCCCTCGCGGCTTCGGGGCTGTCCTTTTTCCGCGTTTCGGTGTGGTCTTGAAAATCCGGTGTCTTGGCGGGAGCAGTGGCTGCGTTATGGCGTTTGAACAAGGTTTTCCCTGTCCTTTGTGAGGGCCAGGGCATGCATGGTGTTGAGAAATTTTTCCAGTGATGGTGCGGGCGGTTCGTCGCGCCAGATCATGGCGATTCTGAACTTGGGCGCGTTGTCGGAAAAAGGGATGTAGACAATTCCCGCCTTGTGCTGGCTGGCGCAGGACGAGGGAACCATGGCCACGCCCACTCCGCCGGCAACAAGCGAAAGAATGGTCTGCTCCAGCGGGGCTTCCTGGACCACAAGAGGCTTCACCCCCGCCTTTTTAAAGAATTCGTAGAAATACTGCATGGTCTTGCAACTGGTGTGGCGGTGGTAGGTCACCAAAGGTTCGCCGTCCAGTTCGGACAGGGGGACTTGCTTCAGGTTCGCCAGCCGGTGTTCCCTGGGAACGGCCAGCACATGCGCCTCGTCCACGAATACGCAGTAATGGAAAGACTCTTTGCGCAATCCCTGGGGATTGGCAAAAGCCACGTCCAGTTCCTTGTTCGCCAGGGCCGAGAACTGGTCGTGCGAGCAGATGTTGCGCAGATCCAGGCTGATTTTGGGATGGGTCTCGCGAAAGACTTTCACGGCGTCGGGCAGAAAGGTGTTCATGGCGGAGGTCAGATAGCCCGCCCGGACGACTCCGCATACCCCTTGGGACAATCGCTGCACGTCACTTTCCGCCAGGGCGATTTCCCTTAATATGGCCTGCACCCGTTTAAAGTAGAGCTGTCCGGCACGTGTCAGTGACACATTGCGGCTGGTGCGTTCCAGCAGCTTCACATCCAGTCGGTCTTCCAGGTTGCGGATCTGCTGGCTCAAGGCTGGCTGGGCAATGTGCAGGCGGGCGGCCGCCTTGCCGAAATGCAGCTCCTGGGCCAGAACCGCGAAATATTGCATCTGGCGAAGTGACATGACTGATAAGTATATCATATCGATCGGCAAATAAAGCCATATTGGACTCCGCGCCCGCCAACGTCGTAAAAAGGGCATACGCGTTTTCAACCGGGAAGCTTTCCGGCTTTTTCAAGCAATCCGAACACTGACGGGCCGCACCGGCCCGTGCGGTCTGCCTGCCGGCAGTCTGCTGACGGAGGAAGAGCCGATGCGTCTTATCTTTCTTTTTTTATTGTGTCTTGTGGCTGTTCCCGCGTTTGCAGCGCAGGAACGGATTTTTCCCTTTGCCTGTGGGTTGCATGGTGGAATGGGACTGGCGTCCGACAACCAGGGCGGATGTCTGGTGTCATTGGGCCAGCAGGGAAAGGTCGTCCGGGTCGGGCCGGGGGGGGAGCGTTCCGTGCTGGCCGGGGAACTGAATTTTCCCACCGGCCTGGCGTTGGCACCCAACGGCAACGCCTATTGCGCAACGGTCGGAGACAACAGTATCTGGCTTCTTCCCGCAGCCGGGAAGATGGCTGGCAAGGAGCGCATCTCCCATCGCCGGGGAGCGCCAATCGCACTGCATATGGATTCCGAAGGTGGGCTTCTGCTGCCCCGGTCCGGGGCTGGTACTGTTGAGCGCCTGGGGCCTGCCGGCCAGCACGGAACGCTCCTTTCCGGGCTTGCCTCGCCTCTTGCCGTTGTGCCCTGGAATGGCGGACTGGTTGTGCTTTGCCGCAAGGGACTCCAGCATAGACCGTTGCTGTTTTATTCTCCTGATGAGGATTCCCTGTTGCCGGTCAATGCCGCCCCACCATTACCGGGACCGGGACTCGACGTGTACGGGGAATGGCTTCTTGTGCCGGATTATGACCGGGGGGGCGTTGTTGCCATTTCAGAAAAGGGAGAGGTACGGCGAGTGGCGCGGTCCATTGTCCGGCCCCTGGCCGTGACGGTAGGCAAGGAGGGCAGGCTGTTTGTCCTGAGCACGGAAAACGGCGTTCTTTATGCTGTGGACGCATGGTGACAGTGTCGCAGGGACAATGCACCGCAAGAACGAAACGAGCCGGATCAGTATTCCATGGCCGTGTCCTCTTCCGGAAATGAGAAGCCCGGAAATCCCGCCGTGGCATACATGCGGCGTATGTAGTCGTACTGTGAGGCAACCGGGGCGACAAGGAACTGCATTCCCTGGTATTTGCCATTGGCCTCGGCGGAGACAATGGCCCGGATGAGTTCCGTGCCGTGCTCGTCCAGGGCGCGGCGCAGCAGGGAGATTTGTTCCGGAGCCACATGCCTGCCCGCCATGAGCACGTCGCCGGGCAGCAGCGGGCTGAAACTCAGGATGCGGTACTTTTGCGGATCCGGGGATGCTTTCCGCAGGTTCAGAAAATTTGAATATCCCACGGCCATTGCGGCGATTTTGCCATGGTGCAGAGAGGCGAGGGATGCGTCCAGCTGGTCCACATGGATGATGCGCACATCCCGCAGGGGGTCCAGCCCCGCGTCGGCGAGAACCTGCATGGGAGCGAGGTGGGCGGACGTGGAGCCTATGGACCCCAGGGCGATGGTCTGACCGCGCAGGTCGGTTGTGTGGTGTATGGGGCCGTTATCCAGCCCCACAATAACCGAATAGTAGTTGGGACGGGAAAGGCCGGCCACCGCCTGGGCATTGGTTTTGCTTCGAATGGCCACGTATTCTGCCGGACCTGCCAGGACAAGGTCCACTCTCTGTTGTTCCATGGACAGAAACGCGTCATCGCGCCCGCGCATGGGTACGAATTCCAGGTGGATTCCCGAAACTTCCTCCAGTTTGTCGGCAAAGGAACCCCATTCGCGGTGGACCTGCGCCAATCCCAGGATGTCGCTCACTGCAAAGCGCAGGCTGTGGGCGAAAGCCTGCGGGGGGGCAAGGCAGAATGCCAGCAAACAGCAGATGAGAAGGAGAAAACGGGTGCGATCCATGTATCTACTCCGGTTTCAGAGGTTTCCGGAATGCAGCCTGTGCGGACCGGCCTGCCGGGTTTCTGGTGATGGCAATTGACGAAAAAACCGCAAGGGGTGTCAAAACCAAGTTTCTGATGATCCGCTATGAAAAGGTCCCGGACGGATTATTCCGCCAATCGCTCAAGATGCGCGAAGAGGCGTCTGGACAATGGATTGTGCCGGGCATGAAGCCAGAAAATCCTTCACCGCATCGGGCGGCAGCGGTCTGGCGATAAGATAGCCCTGGGCGTAGTCGCAACGCATTGTGCGCAACGTGTGCACATGGTGGTCCATTTCCACGCCTTCGGCCACGACCTCCATCCCCAGATTGTGCCCCAGCAGGACGATTGTCTTGGCTATTTCGTGGGATTCCGGGTTGCCGTTCATGTCCATGATGAAGGATCGGTCTATTTTCAGTTTGTCCACATTGAACTGGTGCAGATAGCTGAGCGATGAATATCCGGTTCCGAAGTCGTCCATGACGATGGACGTTCCCATGTGCCGAAGTTCGTCGATTATCCGGCGGGCCATTTCCGTGCACTGAAGCATGGCGCTTTCCGTTATTTCCACGTGGATCGACGCGGGATGCACGTTGAATTCGCGGGCGGCGTTTTCAATGGCGTCGGGCAGTTGGGGTTGCAGAAACTGCGAGGCCGAAAGGTTGACGCTGACCGACATGCCGGGAGGCGTGAGCCCATTTTTCTGCCATTGGCTGAGCTGGCTCATGGCCGCACGCACCGTGAGCATGGACATGGGAATGATGAGTCCCGTTTCCTCGGCCAGTTGCAGGAAGTCTCCGGGAAATATCAACCCCCGTTCCGGGTGGTTCCAGCGGATCAGGGCCTCCAGAGACGAAACCTGACCGGAACGCAGGCAGACAATGGGCTGGTAGTGCAGTTCGAACTCCTGTCTTTCGATGGCCCGGCGCAGGTCGTTTTCCAGTTGCATGGTCTCCGTGGCCTGGATGCGCATGGATTTGTCGAAGATGCGGAATCCTCCGCGTCCGGCCGCCTTGGCGCTGTACATGGCGATGTCCGCGTCGCGCAGCACGTTCTCCGGTTGAAGCCTGTCTTCGGTTCCGATGACGATGCCGATACTGGCGGTGGTGTGCAATTCGTGTTCGTCGATGACCACGGGGGCGGACATCTGGGCGATAATCCGTCGTGCAACGGTCTCGGCCATTGAATCGTCCTGCATTTCCTCCAGAAGAATGGCGAATTCGTCGCCTCCGATGCGGGCCACCGTGTCGGCCTTGCGGATACAGCGTTCCAGGCGTTCGGCGACCATAAGGATGAGTTTGTCGCCCACATCGTGACCAAGGCTGTCGTTGACGACCTTGAACCGGTCCAGGTCCAGGAAGAGCACGGCAAACGGTTTTTTGCAGTTGCGTTGCTGGCGGGTCATGGTGCGCTCCAACCTGTCCAGAAAGAGTATGCGGTTGGGCAATCCTGTCAGGGTGTCGTGGAAGGCCTGGTGCATGAGTTGGCGTTCGACTTTTTTCCGGCCTGAAATGTCCTGGTATATGCGGTAGAAGCCCTGGATTTGGCCGTCGATCAGTATGGGAAATCCGGAGATGTGCACATGAATGAACTCTCCGCCGCGGCGGCAGCGGATGGTTTCCTCGTCAACCTTTTCCCCCGCGAGAAGGCGGCTGGTGAGCCTGCTGGATTCCTGGTTGACGATTTCAGGAATGATCATGTTCAATGCCTGGCCCGACCGGATGTCTTCGATGTTGAAACCGAAAATTCGTTCGAAAGCCGGGTTTACCGAGGATATTTCTCCATGGGCGTCGAGCGTGGCAATGCCCATGGGAGCGCACATGAAGAATTGTTCCTGATGTGCGTCCCGGTCCAGCAGTTCCCGTTCAGCCTTTTTGCGTTCTGCGACTTCCCTGCGCAGCATCGCGTTGGAAGAGGACAGGCGGCGGGTGGCCTTGTCCACACGGCGGCGCAGCTGCCATGTCCAGATGATGGAGGTTGCGATCAACACCGCAAGGATGCCCGTTGCCAGCATCATGAGCTTCCAGTCGATGGGCATCCCGAGGTGCTTCCCTTCCCAACGCGCCAGCAGGGCCCGGCGTTCCTCCTCACCCAAGGAATCCAGCCCGGCGTTGATTTTTTGCAGCAGGCCGCGGTTTCCTTTTTTCACGGCTGCATGCACGGTATAGGTGCCTACAGGTGAGGAAGCGTAGATGAAATCGTTTTTTGCTCCCATTGCGGCGATGTAGTGCTGGGCAATGGGCATGAGTTCCATGAAGGCGTGGATTTCGCCCAGCATGGCGGCCTTGATGACCGCCTGGCTGTCGGGGTAGC
Organism: Desulfovibrionaceae bacterium; assembly: GCA_963665185.2. Lineage (GTDB taxonomy): Bacteria > Desulfobacterota > Desulfovibrionia > Desulfovibrionales > Desulfovibrionaceae. The sequence continues at coordinate 30,953 of CAXXPO010000028.1, forward strand.
TTATGACCACGGTTCCGAAAGGGGCCTGCCGCGCCAGGGTATGCTCGAACACGGAACCTTTGACCACGCCGACGCGCAGGTTCTTCAGATCTCCCATATCCTGTATTCCTCCCAAATCCTTGGAGAAGAAAAGATAGGCCGGCAGTGAATAGACGGGGGCGGAGAAGTCCAGGCTGTCCAGCAGAAGGGGATTCTTGAGAATAGGCAGCAGAATATCCGCCTCGCCGGATTGGATCATCCGATGGGCGCGCTCCCAATTGTTCAGCTGCAAACGTATGGGAGTCCGGGCGTGCTGTGCCCACAGGTTCCACAAGTCCACAAGCAGGCCTTCCGGCGCGCCGTTTTCGTCGAGCCTGCAGAAGTGTCCCACATGGGCGGATCCGACCACGACAAGCGGAGCCTGCGCCTCTTTTTCGGCGCGAAGCGTCAAAGGAAAAACAAAGAGGGCAATGACCAGGATGGCCATTGTGAAAGCCGACGGCACGGCGGATGCGGGAAAACGGCAGTTGTTCACAGAATGTCCGTGGTAGATTTTCAACAGGTTGTCATGCCCCGCCTGCGGCGGCGCGGGTTGCCGGAAATTTGTACTGCATTTTGCGGACATCGCTCGAAATGAAGCGCTTTGTTTCGTGCCTTCATTCCGTTGCCGCGGGAGCAAATGGAAAGATTTATTACAGTGCTCTGTGACGATGACATTACGTTTTCCAGGCTGTTCAGGGACTCGCCTGGGAATATGAGTGAATTGACGGGATAGGAACCGGGAAGATGGTAAAGCGGCACTCTTTGTCCATAATTTTTTTGAGGGGGTAGCATGTCAAAAAAGGGTGTGCAATAAAAAATGAAAAATATATTTCTTGACCAAAATGAGTGCTCCAGGCTGCAAACCCCCTTTTTGAGGGGGTGCGGGTGGTGTGGACGGAGGTTGCAAAAAGGGGTAAGCAGGCTCTACTCGAAAATGGCTTTGAAGGAACTTACGGCCGGAGGAATTTGCAACACGTGATACGTCGTCTTGAATTTGAAGACAGCACCCTTGCCGCGGAATTGTTCGGGCCGCATAATCGCAACCTGCGCCTTATAAGCGACGGAAGCGGAGTGGAGTTGGACAGCCGGGGCAATACCGTGGTCCTGACAGCGAATGACGAAAAGGCGCTGGAATCCGTAAGCAGGCTTATGGAGCAACTGTACACCAGGCTCAAGTCGGGCAGCCCCGTGGGCGTGCACGACATCGACCAGGGATTGAAAATACTGAACACGAATCCGGATGCGGAGATTGCGCGTGTTTTCGATGGGGCCGCGGTCCGGGTTTCCAAAAAGTCCAGGGTGTCGCCAAGGTCCCTGACCCAGAAAGAATATTTCGACGCCATTGACGGCAACGATATGGTCTTCGGTCTTGGCCCGGCCGGGACCGGAAAGACCTATCTGGCGGTTGCCATGGCGGTGGCGGCCCTGACCCAGCGCAAGGTCAAGCGGCTGGTTCTCACACGGCCCGCGGTGGAGGCCGGGGAACGGCTGGGGTTTCTTCCCGGCGACCTTGTGGAAAAGATCAATCCCTACCTGCGTCCGCTGTACGATGCCTTGCACGACATGCTCGATTTCGACAAGGTGCAGGAAATGATGGAGACAGGGCGCATCGAGATAGCTCCCCTGGCCTTCATGCGCGGACGTACGCTCAATGATGCGTTCATCATTCTGGATGAGGCGCAGAATACGACGCCGGAGCAGATGAAAATGTTTCTCACTCGCCTGGGGTTCAACTCCAAGGCGGTCATCACCGGGGACATCACCCAGGTCGATCTGCCCAGAAATGCGGCTTCCGGCCTGGTCCACGCGGTCAATATTCTGGAAAACGTCCAGGGCATCCGCGTTATTCGGTTCAAAAAGGACGACGTCATCCGCCACCCGCTGGTGGGGCGCATTGTACATGCCTATGAGTGCCACGCGGCAGAAGAAGACAAAGAAAAACGGCAGCAGTAAAAAGGACCGCAGCGTTTCCAACGGGCCAAGTCTCGGATTGGTGTTTCTGCTGTTGTCCATTCTGCTTGTCTCGGGCTTGGCCGGATTGCGCTTCGAGCGTTCCGGCGTGGTCTACCTGACCGGCGAAATCGCCGGGCGCGATGTCACGGCCAACAGAAATTTTCTGGTCGAGGACGTGGAGTCCACACGGCGCAAACAGCAGGAAGTGGCCGAGGCCCAGCCACCTGTTTTCGACCTGAGCAAAACCCCGGCAAGCGAACTGGAAAAGGGAATAGCCGAAATTTTTCGCCAGATAAATCAGGCGGAACCAGGGGAGAGCGAAAAAATCCGCTGGCAGATTTCCGAACGCCTGAACCGGGAAATCGGCAGCACCGAATTTCGGATGTGGCAGGCCAAGGATTTCCAGAATCTGCTGCTCGGCCCCATCTTTCCTTGGATCAGGGCCTACTTGCAGGACGGGGTCATGGCCGACCTGCGCAAGGTGGGGCAATACCCCCACGGCATCATCATCCGAGACCTGGCGACCGGTGACGAACGCCTGCTGCGTGATCTGAGCGAGGTCAAGGACATCAATGATTTCGAGCACGACTTCGACGACCTGCTCAAACGCGACCTGTCCAAGCCGTTGCGTGTGCGCAAGGCCATGGATGCCCTGATAAGCTCGCTCCTGGAACCAAGCCTGAGTCTGAACCGCGAAAGCACCATGCAGCGCAAGGCTGCGGTGCGGGATGCGGTGGAGCCCGTCTACAACCACATCCGCAAAGGCGAGATGATTGTTCGCCAGGGGGAACGCGTCACAGCCGACCAGCAGATGAAGCTGCTTTCCCTGTACAGCAACCAGCCGGAGTATTTCAGCCGGGCGCACGCTGTGGGGCTGTTTCTGGTGGGGCTGCTGCTGGTACTGAGCATGTACCTGGCCAATTGGACCAACAAGGGGCGTGTGCTGCCCGACCGGGACGCCGTGTTTCTCGGCTCCATGCTTCTGGTTTTCGGCCTTCTGGCAAAGCTTTTGGACGTACTCAAGGAGCCGCTTTCGCAGAGCCTTTATTTTCTGCCCCTGCCACCCGACCTGTACGCCTACCTTCTTCCCGTGGCGGGCGGTGCGGGAGTCGTGGCAATGTTTTTTTCCTTCAGCATGTGTTTTTTTTCCACCCTGCTTCTCTCCTTCCTGTGCAGCGAGCTGGCCGGCGGAGGGCTTCCCCTTTTCGCCTTTTATTTCATAGGCGGAGTTTTCTACACGTTTTTTCTCAAGCGCACCACGGCCCGTCGCGAATTGCTCACCTCGGTCTTTCCGCTCCTGGGAACGTTGCTCCTGACCTGGGGAGGCGTGGGTCTGCTCGGCTACAAGAGTATAACATGGCTGGGAGCCGGTGCCATTGCCACGCAGGTCAACGGCCTGTTTTCCCTGTTCACCCTCATTATTTTGAGTTTCATCATGGAGCTGGTCTTCAGCTTCACCTCGCGCTTCAAACTCATGGAGCTTATGAACCTTGAACAGCCGCTTCTTCAGGAGCTTATGGTCACGGCACCGGGAACATACCACCACTCCCTGATAGTCTCCAACATGGTCGAGGCGGGAGCCAGGGCCATCGGGGCCAATCCCCTGCTTTCCAAGGTGGCGGCCCTGTATCACGACATCGGCAAGCTCAAGAATCCGCTCTACTTCATAGAAAACCAGTTCGGACGCGAAAACAGACACGACAAGCTTGCGCCCAGCATGTCGGCCCTTATTCTCATCAGCCACGTGAAAAAGGGCGTGGAACTGGCAAAACAGCATAAGCTCGGTCCGGAAATCACGGAACTCATCGGCCAGCATCACGGTACGTCGCTCATATCCTATTTCTATAAAAAGGCGCAGGAACAGGGAGACATCAAGGGCGGCGAAGGCTTGCGCGAGGAGGATTACCGTTATCCCGGTCCCAAGCCGCAAACCAAGGAAGCCGGGCTGATCCTGCTGGCGGATGTCATCGAGGCCTCCAGCCGGACGCTCGGGGAACCCACGCCCAGCCGTATCAAGGGCCATATCAACACCATGGTCCGCAACATCTTTTCCGACGGCCAGCTGGACGAATCCGAACTCACACTGAAGGATCTGCACCAGGCATCCGAAGCCTTCCAGCATATTCTTACGGGGATTTTCCATTCCCGCATCGAGTACCCGGACAGCAAAGGCAAATCCGACAGAACGGAAAAAAACGATAAATCCGAAAAGGGCGATAAGCCGGAAAAAGGTGAGAATCCTGTGGATAACAAGAAGATATTGAAAGAAAACGGTCGGGACACGCTTTCCAACCTCAAGGTCGTCAAATGATAACCCGCGCCAGAAGATTGCGCTTTGATCCCCGTTTTCCCCTTGGTCCTTACGAACTCTCCCCCCTGGTCGAGAAAATAGCCCGGGCCTGCGGAACCACTTCCGAGGCTTTTGACCTTGAATTGGCCGATGACGCGCGGATCGCCCGGTTGAACCAGGAGCATCTGGGCTGCAAAGGCCCCACCAACATACTCAGTTTTCCTTCGGAGAATCCCGAGTTTCTTGGCGACCTCGTGCTTTCCGTGCATACCTTGGAACGCGAAACCTTTCTTTACGGTCAGGACCCCGTGGAGCATACCGCCCGGCTTATTGCGCACGGTCTGTTGCACCTGTTGGGCATGGACCATGGGACGGAGATGGAGCGGCTGACTGAGGCTGCCATGGAGAGCGTCATGCACGAAGCGGAACAAAAGGAATAAATCGTTTCGTATCAGTCGAAAGTCGATGGCGTGGCCTGGGTCGGAAATATGAGCGTGAACGTCGTTCCCTGGTTGGGAACGCTGTCCACAATGATTTTACCGCCCATTCTGGAAAGTATCTCCTTGACCACGTAAAGCCCAAGGCCCACTCCCGTGTAGGCTGACCCCGCCTCGTTTCCTGCACCCTGGGCATACGGCAGGAAGATATTTTCAATTTCCTGCGGCGGTATGCCTTCTCCGGTATCCGTGATTGTAATGAGCAAACTGTTTTGCGGAGCGGCGGCATAGCCGCAGCACAGGCTGATGCTCCCATGGCGTGTGAATTTTGCCGCATTGCCCAGTATGTTGAGGACGGTCAGCCGGATCCAGCCTTCGTGGGACGTTATGGTCTCTGGCACATTGCCGCCCACCTCCATGGAGAGCCGGATGCCTTTCTGTTCGACCTGTCTTTGGATGACGCTCTGGATGTGCCCCAATGTGCGGCGGATCTGGAATGGATGAAAAGAGAGTTCTTTTCCGTGGTATTTTATGTGGGAGAATTCAAGGACGTCGCTGATGAGGTTTTTCAGGTCGCTGGCGGCTATCTGGGCCAGGCGTATGTTGTCCTTGACCTCGTCGTTGTCGGAGATATCTTCGGCCAGCATGAGTGCTCCTATGATTCCGTTCAGCGGAGTTTTCAGCTCATGGCAGGCCATGGCCAGAAACTCGTCCTTGGCAAAGGCATGGGTTTGAATATCCTGCCGCGACGCGGCCAGGGCTTCGGAGTGTTCCCGCAATTCGCGGTTTGCCCGGCGCAAAGCCAGGCCTTGGCGGAAGGTGAACAGGGCAAGGCAGAACATGGCTGCCGGAACGGCAAGGAGGATTTCGTCCAGTTCATATGCTTCGTGAGTCCGGCTTGCATTATAAAACCACTCGTATGCATCGGCATATGAGAAAACAGCGTAAATTGCCAGGAACAGAAGGATGTATGAGGCTGCGGAAGCCCAGTGTTTCTTGAATAGCATGCCTTTAACGTAGCAGGGTGCAGGCTATTATACATTATAATTTGGATGCTGTACCCTGGTTCTGTAATGAAAAAAAGTGTCCGCCCGACGTTGTCGGGGGCAGCCAGTGGAAATCGGATGTTTTTTTTCATGGCATTGCCGTGAAAAAAGTGGGCGGGCTGTTTGCAATCCCCCCGGGCGGGGCATGACGGGCGGGTTCGCTGTGGACTGGTATGGCCGGCTGGATGGGGCTCAGATTCGGTGCGAAAAGCCTGATGTGATATGCCTGACGCCATGAGGAGGGGACTGCCGCGGTGGCGAAAGGGACGGAGGACGGGGGCGCACCCGTCCTCCGGAGGATCGCTGGCCGAAGGAAATGCAGAAAAACTTGCCGGACCGATGTCCGCCATGGGCGTACATACTGCCTTTGCAATGGTTCTGCCCCGCAATTTTCGACCGGAAATTGCGGAAAGTCGGATTTGAGCGGGCTGTTCTGCACCAGCCGCTAATATTTTTTTTAAGTCCGCCCAGGCCTGCGCAGGCTGTGCTCGACAGCCTGCGAAAGTCCGGAAGCCGGGCAACACCGCGCCGGCGTCGCCCTGTGCAGCGCGGAAGCTAGTCCGCCTGTTTGCGGATAAAGCTCGGAATTTCGAACTCTTCCTCGTCGAACAGAAACTCCTCTTCCCCAGGAACCGCGTTGGCCGCTTTGGGCTGCCGCACGTACTGCGGGTCCACGTCATCCTTTGCCTTGGCCTTGCGCAGGTAGGCCGGGATGGTCAGATCCTGCTCGGAAAAGGCCGTGGTCATGCGTCTGGGGCGTTGCACAGGTTCCGGCGCAGCCGCAGGTGCGGGTGCGGATTTCTTGTTCTGGGAAAGCCGGGTCACCTTGTTGTATCCGCCGTCGTTGGCTGTTTCCTCGTTTTCAATGCCTGTGGCGATGACGGTGATGCGCATCTCCTCCTGGGCGTCGTCGTCGAGGACCGTGCCGAAGAAGATCTGGGCGTCGTCGTGGGCGGCATCGCTGATGATGTTGGCGGCTTCGCTGACTTCGTCGATGGTCATGTCCGCACCGCATGTGATGTTGATGAGTACGCCGCGGGCGCCGTCGATGGTGACGTCTTCCAGCAGCGGACTGGTGATTGCCTTGTTGGCGGCTTCACGGGCGCGGCCTTCGCCGCGGGCAATGCCGGTTCCCATCAGTGCCAGGCCACTTTGTCCCATCACGGCCTTGACGTCGGCGAAGTCGAGGTTGATCAGGCCGTGGACCATGATCAGGTCGGAGATGCCCTTGACCGCGTAGTACAGGACTTCGTCGGCCTTTTTGAGCATTTCCAGGAAGGTGGCCTTTTTGGCGGCCAGGGAGAGCAGCCTGTCGTTGGGAATGGTGATCAGCGAGTCCACATGCTCGCGCAGGGCGGCAATGCCGGATTCCGCGCCTTGCAGCCTCTTGCGTCCTTCAAAGAAGAAGGGCTTGGTGATGACGCCCACGGTCAGTGCCCCGGCTTCGCGGGCGGCCTGGGCGATGACGGGCGCCGCGCCGGTTCCTGTTCCGCCGCCCATTCCGGCGGTCACGAAGACCATGTCGGCCTCGCCGATGCATCCCCTGATCTGGTCGATGCTTTCCAGGGCGGCGTTCTTGCCGATTTCCGGGTTTGCTCCGGCGCCAAGACCTTTTGTCAGCTTGTCGCCAAGCTGTATCTTGTACTGGGCCTTGGACCGGTTCATGGCCTGCAGGTCGGTGTTGGCCGTTATGAAGGTGACACCCTTGAGCTGTGATTCGATCATGTTGTTGACGGCGTTTCCACCGCCGCCGCCTACGCCGAATACTTTGATTTTTGCGTTGCTTTCAGCAATCAATTCAACGTCCATTGCGTTCCTCCTTGCGTCCCCAGGTTACGGATTCCTATCTTTGGCAAAGTCCCGTTATTTCACGTCTGTAAACCAGTTGCGCATTTTGCCCAGAATACGGTTGAACATGTTGGTATCCCGGATGCGGAAACTTTGTTCGGAGCCGAGCTTCTTAGCGCCATACATGAGAAGTCCGACCGCCGTGGCGTACATGGGACTGTTGACGACGTCTTTTAATCCGCCCACGCGCACCGGATAGCCGATGCGTGTCGGCAGGTTGAAAATTTGTTCTCCAAGCTCCTGGATGCCTTCCACCAGGGCCGTGCCCCCCGTCAGAACGACGCCTGCGCCGATGGTGTTTTTGAAACCGGAGCGGACAAGGGCCTGGTCCACCAGAGTGAGTATCTCCTCCACTCTCGGCTCGCAGATTTCGGCCAGCACGTGGCGCGATAGGCGGCGGGGCTCACGACCGCCCACGCTGGGCACTTCGATGCTTTCATCGGTCTGGATCATGTCCGCCAGGGCGCAGCCGTAGCGGATCTTGATTTTTTCCGCCGCGGACATGGGGGTGCGCAGACCAAAGGCGATGTCGTTGGTCAGGTTGGTTCCGCCCAGGGCGATGACGTCCGTGTGGCGGATGGAGTCGTTGGAAAAAACCGCCACGTCGGTCGTGCCGCCGCCGATGTCCACGATGGCCACGCCGATTTCGCGTTCCTCTTCGGTAAGAACAGCCTCGGACGAGGCCAGGGACTCCAGTACGATGTCGGAAACGTCCAGGCCGGAGCGGTTGCACGAGCGCACGATGTTTTCCGCGCTGGTGATGGCTCCCGTGACGATATGGACCTTGACCTCCAGACGTGTGGCCGACATACCCATGGGTTCGGTGATGCCGCGCTGGTCGTCCACCACATATTCCTGGGCCAGGGTGTGGATGACCTCGCGGTCCATGGGGATGGCCACGGCCTTTGCGCCTTCGATGACGCGCTCCACATCGCGGGGTCCTATTTCGCCGCCTTTGACCGCGATCACGCCATGGGAATTGAAGCCCTTGATATGGCTTCCGGCGATACCGGCGAAGACCGAATGGATTTCGCATCCGGCCATGAGCTCGGCTTCTTCGATGGCCTTCTTGATGGACTGGACAGTCTGTTCGATGTTGACGACCACGCCTTTGCGCAGACCCGTGGACGGGCTGGAACCGATGCCCACGATGTCGACGCCGCCGTTGTGCAGTTCGCCCACTACGGCGCAGGTTTTGGTCGTCCCGATGTCAAGTCCGACAACGAGTTCCGCATTGGCCATGTCCTTCTCCTTCCTTCTCCCGGATGGCGTGTCCGGTAAACGTTCGTATTCAGGTGGAACCCCGGCGGCGGAGTCCCTTGTTTTCAAAGCCTGTCAGTCCAGCTGCGCCCAGACGCGGTCGTTCTGGCTGCTGATGCGTACTGTCCGGTGCAGTTCCTTGCGTGCCGCAAGGTCGTTCATGACCGTCACCATGCGTTCAAAGGCCAGCTGCCAGTTGTTCAGGTCCGTGCTGAGGGTCATGCGCGGATTGTTCAGGGCCACATTCAGTCCGTCGCGTTCGCTGATGCTGACCGTGTCCACGGCTTCGGGACCAAAGGACCATTGGCCCGAATTCAGGGCGTTGGTAAAGTTCCGGACAATGGTTTCGTTGGCCTGCGGTCCTGTGTCCAAAAAGGGCAGGGAGACGAATTTGGCCTGTCCCACCGGCTCGATGGGTTGTCCCTGGACGTCGGCATACCAGAGCTGATTGCTGCGGCGTATCCAGTACCGGGCCTCGCGTTCCCGGATGATGATGGTCAGCGTGCCGGGCAAGGTACGGCGCAGCGTGACGGATTGCACCCAGGGATTGGCGGAAAGGCGTTCTTCCATTTCGCTCATGTTCACGTCAAGACTGTTCTGGCCCATGGCGACCTCGGCTATGGAAAGGATTTCTCCTTGTCCCAGACGATGATTGCCCACCACCTCGATCTCCTGCAGGGCGAAATAGGGATGTGCCGTCATCCAGCGGTATGCGGTCAGAAGTCCCAGGCTTATGCCCGCCAGCAAGGTCAGAACCAGCAGGGCGCCGAACAGGCGGGTGCAGGCCCGCCATATGACGGGACCCACGGGGGTCCTTTCTTCGCGGCGTCCCTGGTACCTGTTGTTTTTGGCGGCTTTGGACGGCTTGGGAAAACGGTTTCTGCGTCCGACGGTCAATGTGCTCATGCCACCACCTTCACTTCCAGTTGGAGGTCATGGCCATAGCGTTGTTTCACGGCCTGTCCGCCCAGCCGGATGAGTTCCATTGCCTCGCTGAGCCGTCCTCCCCCGAGATTGACAAGAAAATTGGCATGTTTTTCGGAAAACGCCATGTTGCCCAGGCCTATGCCGCGAAAGCCCGCTGCGTCGAGCAGCCTGCCCGCACTGGCGTTTTCCGGATTCTTGAAGATGCAGCCTGCCGTGGAACTGCTCATGGGCTGGGCGTTTTTCTTGCGCTTGAAAAAATCGCTCATGGCCGCGCGGATGGATTTGCTTTCGCCTTTGTCCAGGCGGATTTCCGCATGCGTCACCATGTACAGGCCGGGGAGACCCTTTGGTCGGAAGCGGCGGTAGCCGTATTCCCACTGGCCGCGCTCCAGGCGGGTCAGGCCGTGTTCCCGGGTCCAGACCGAGGCGGCTTCCAGCCGTTCGCAAAAGGTGGTTCCCCATGATCCCGCGTTCATGGCAACGGCCCCGCCCACGCTGCCGGGGATGCCGCGCAGTCCTTCCAGGCCGGTGAATCCTTCCGAGGCCAGCCAGTTGAGCAGCCGTTGCAGCTTGATTCCCGATCCCACGCGGACCAGGGCGCTGCTTTCGTCCTGTTCCAGAATTTCCGGTGTGCCCGCGAATTGTGGTGTCAGCAGGACAATGCCCAACTGGCCGTCGTCGAAGAGCACGTTGCTGCCCGCGCCGAACACGAAGGGCCTGCCGCCCAGCTCGGCGAGAACCTCGCCAAGGCTGTGCAGTTCCTCTTCGCGGCGCAGCAGCACCTGGGCCAGGGCGGTTCCGCCCAGACCAATGGTCGTGCGCTTGGCAAGAGGGACGTTGTGCAGGACTTCGGGACGCATGGTTCAGCTCTCCAGATAGTTTTGGCCGATCTGCCAGACGCTGCCCGCGCCGAGCGTGAGAAACACATCGCCGGGGCGCAGAATATTGGGCAGGGACAGTTCCACGGTTTTGAAATTTTCCATGAATTCCACCTTGGTCGTGCCCACCTGACGGATTCCCTGGGCCAGGCTGGCTCCGCTCACGCCGGGAATGGGCGCTTCCGATGCCGGATAGATTTCCGTCAGCAAAAGCAGGTCGGCAGTGTCGAAAACCTTGCAGAAATCGCCGAACAGGGCCTGGGTGCGGCTGAACCGGTGCGGCTGGAAAACCACCACCAGACGGCGGTCGGGAAAGCAGGTCCGAGCGGTTTCCAGGGTGGCCCTGATTTCCGCGGGATGGTGGCCGTAGTCGTCGATGACCAGTACGCCGTCCTTTTCGCCGCGGATGTCGAACCGGCGGCCCACGCCGCTGAAGCTGCCCAGGCCGTCAATGATGTCCTTGGGCTTGAGTCCGGCTTCCAGGGACACTCCGAAGGCGCCCAGGGCGTTGAGAACGTTGTGTCGACCGGGCTGGGACAGGCTGACTTCGCCCAGCAGCAGGTCGTCCAGAAAAACCTTGAAGGTGCTGCGGCTGCCCATGGACAGGATTTCACCGCGCAGGGCGTTGCCGGGCTTCAGGCCGTAGGTCATGGTGGGGCGTTTGATGCGCGGCAGCAGGCGTTGCACGCCTGGGTCGTCGCCGCAGACCACGTTGATGCCGTAAAAGGGGACGGAGTTCATGAAATCCACGAAGGCGTCGTCGATTTCGGACTGTCCGGAGTAGTGGTCCAGATGGTCGGCATCCACGTTGGTGACCACGGTCATGATGGGCGAGAGGCACAGGAACGAGCCGTCCGACTCGTCGGCCTCGGCAATGAGGAAATCGCCCTCTCCCAGATAGGCGTTGGACCCTATGGCGTTGAGGCGTCCGCCGATGATGACGGTGGGGTCCAGTCCGGCCTGGGCGAAGATTGCGGCCAACAGAGAGGTCGTGGTGGTTTTCCCGTGGGTTCCGGCCACGGCGATGCCCATGCGCAGACGCATGAGTTCGGCCAGCATTTCCGCGCGGGGAATCACCGGAATCTTGCGGCTGCGGGCTTCGACCACTTCCGGGTTGTCTTCGGAAACGGCCGTGGACTTGACCACCACCTGGATGTTTTCCGCCACATTGGCGTGGCCGTGGCCGATGAAAACATTGGCCCCGAGCTTCATGAGGCGCTTGCAGACCGGTCCCATGGCCAGGTCCGAACCGCTCACCTTGTACCCCAGGTTGAGCAGAACTTCGGCAATGCCGCTCATTCCCGAGCCGCCGATGCCGATCATATGGATGTTGCGTATTTTATGTTTCATGCGGCTCTCCGGGGATTTGAAATGGTGCGGGCCAGGGACTGCAATTCGTCCACCACATGTGCGGCGGCGTCGGGCCGGCCCAGGGCGGCCGCATGCCGGGCCATGTCGTCCAGTCGGGCACGGTCGTTGGCCAGTTCCAGCACGTTCCTGGCTGCCTTGGATTCCATGTCGGACTGGGGCAGCACAATGGCCGCGCCCTTGCTTTCCAGAAAGCGGGCATTGGCTGTCTGGTGGTCGTGCGTGGCAAAGGGAAAAGGAACAAGAATGGACGGTTTTCCCGCAACGGCCAGTTCGGCAATGGTGGTCGCTCCCGAACGGCACATGACCAGATCTGCCCAGCCATAGGCCTCGGCCATGTCGTCGATGAAAGGCTGCACGCGGTTCGGGTCCAACCCGTGCTCCGCATAGGCGGAGCGGATGGCGTCCAGTTCTTTTGCCCCGGTCTGGTGGCGCAGTTCGATGCCCGCGTTTTTGAAGGCTCCAAGGGAGTGCGCAACGGCCTTGTTGAGGGCTGCCGCACCCTGGCTTCCGCCAAACACCAGCAGGCGCAGGGGGCCGCCATGCGGTTGCGCGTGCTCGGCCTCGGCAATTGCCCGGCGTACCGGGTTGCCGGTGCAGACGGTCTTGGCGGCCGGAAAAAGCGTGTTGTCGTCGGGAAAGCTGATCATGATCCGGCGCACGAATCTGGAGAGCAGTCTGTTGGCTCCGCCGGGCCAGGAGTTCTGTTCGTGCAATGCGCATGGGATGCCGGAAAAAGCCGCGGCCATGACAGAGGGAAACCCGGCGTATCCGCCGAATCCGCAGACGATTTCGGGCTGGATGCGGACCAACAGGCTGCGGGCGGTAACAACGGCCCTGGCCAGTCCGAGCACGGCTCCCACGGAACGCAGTCCCCGGCCCAGAACGCCGCGCACGGGCAGGCTGACGAATTCCAGTCCGGCGTCACGGGCCAGACGTCCTTCCGGACCGTATGCGCCGCCGATGAAGACCACGCGGGCATCGGCATTGCGGCGCCTGATCTCTTCGGCCACGGCCAGGGCGGGAAAAATATGGCCTCCCGTACCGCCGGTCGTCAGCACAACAGTGTTCATCGCGTGCCTCCCGAGCCTGTTTTGCTGGTGCGGGACAGGTTGAGCAGCAGCCCCAGACAGATGAAGGACATGATAACCTGTGATCCGCCGTAGCTGACGAAGGGCATGGGGACGCCCTTGGGCGGGACCGTGCCGAGCACCACGGCCAGATTGAGTACGAAGCCCAGGCTCAGGATGAGGCTCAGGCCGTAGGCTGTGTAGCGGTCGCGCAGGTCCTCCTGGTGCAGGGCCACGGAAAAGGCCCGCCACATCAGCACACCAACCAGAAGGATGATCAGGGACACGCCGATGAAGCCGGTTTCCTCGCCGACCACGGCCATGAGAAAGTCGTTGTGCGCCTCGGGCAGGAAAAAGAGTTTCTGCTTGCCCGCGCCCAGACCCACGCCGCTCAGTCCTCCGGAACCGAAGGCGTACAGGGATTGGACCAGCTGATAGCCCACATCCTGCGCGTCCTTGAAAGGGTCGAGAAAGGCGAACAGCCTGCGGAACCTGTAGGGGGAATGCATGATGAGCAGCGCGGCGGCGCATATTCCGGCCAGGGCCGCGAAGAACAGATGGACGAAGCGGGTTCCACCGGCCAGACACATCAGGAAAAGCAGCAGGCAGAGGAAAACCGCGCCGCCGAAATCGGGTTGCAGCAGCAGCAACAGGCAGAAGGCTCCGGTCATCAGGAAGGGTGGAAGAAAACCGATGGAAAAGCGCTTGATCATTTCCTGTTTGCCGGAGAAGAAATAGGCCAGATAAATGACCAGGGCGATCTTGACGGCTTCCAGAGGCTGGACCGTGAACGGTCCCAGGCGAAGCCAGCGGCTGGCCCCGTTGACGGCCACGTTGAGAGGGCCTGCCAGGGTCAGGATCAGCAGGCCGAAGGCCAGCAGCAGCCAGACATAGGTCAGGCTGTAGAAGAATGCGCGGGGCAGGCGGATGCAGGCGGTCATGAGTCCGGTGCCGATGCAGGCGAACAAGGCCTGGCGGTAGAAAAAGTGGTATTTGTCGTCCCAGAATTTTTCGGCCATGATGCCGCTCGCCGAAAGCACCATGATCACGCCGATCCCGGCCAGCAGGAGGCCGGAGATCATGAGGACGTAATCCAGGTTCAGTGTTTTGGCGGCGGGTGCGTTCATTACATGGACTCCACGATGCGGCGGAAATCCGCACCCCGTTCCTCGTAGTTGGCGTACAGGTCGAAGCTGGACGTGGCCGGGGAAAGCAGGATCACGTCACCCTGGCGGGCCTCTCTGACCAGGTGGTCGACCGCCGGTTCCATTGTCTCTTCCCAATGCATTGGGATTTTTCCCATCCAGGCCTGTTCGAAAATGTCCCGGCTTGCCCCGAAACCGCAGACCGAAAGCACCCGATCCTTGAACAGGGGCACGAGCGCGGCCAGATCGCCGCCCTTGTACTTGCCGCCCACCAGCAGACGCACGGGCCGGTCAAAGGATTGCAGTGCCGCGGCCACGGCGGCCACGGTGGTGGCCTTGGAGTCATTCACAAAAAGCAGGCCGTTTTTTTCGGCAACAGTCTCCAGGCGGTTTGGATCGGGTCGGAAATCTTCCACGGCGCGTTGGGCAACGTGTTCGGTGACGCCGAAGGCACGGGCCGCGAGCCATGCCGCTTCCAGGTTGGCCTTGTTGTGCGCACCGAGCAGGTGTGGAGTGTCGAAGCGCTGCGAAGGCACGAAGTAGACCCGTTTGGCCTTGAGATCGACGCGCTTTTCAATGGCTTCGCGCAGTTCCAGAGGGAAAATGGCCAGATCGCGTTCCGTCTGACGGCGGAACATGGACAGTTTGGCCTCGAAATACTCTTCCATGTCGGCATGGTAGTCGAGATGGTTCTCGGAAATGTTCAGCAGCAGGCCCACATGGGGTTTGAAAGAGCGCGACGCAGACAGCTGGAAACTGGATACTTCCAGAACCAGGATTTCCGCCTTGTTGTCCGAAAGCAGGTATTCTGAAAGCGGGGTTCCTATGTTGCCGCCAGTGAAGACCCTGCGTCCGGAAAAGTCCAGCATGCGGGATATGAGGCGGGTGGTGGTGGTCTTGCCGTTGGTCCCCGTGACCGCGATGATGGGCGCGACCGTGAACCAGGAGGCCAATTCCAGTTCGGAAACGATCTTCCGGTCGGGGATGTCCTTCATGTGCTTGCGCAACTTGGCCAGTGGGACTCCGGGTGAAAGAACCACGATGTCCAGGTTTTCGAACTGCCTGGAAGAATGCGGGCCTATCTGGATGTCCACACCCAGTTCCGAACACTCGGCACGTACGCTGTCCGCAGGCTCGTTGATGTCGAGCAGGCGGACCTTGGCTCCCAGTGCGCAGAGCAGACGAGTTGCGGCCAAGCCCGACGACCCCGTGCCGACCACGGCGCCTTTGTATCCGGCCAGTTGTCCCTGATGGATGAGTTCCAGCATGATATTTCCCTTACCGCAGTTTCAGGGTGCTCAAGGCCACCAGGGCGAAGAGCACCGAGACGATCCAGAACCGGATGATGATTTTGGATTCCGGAATGCCTTTGAGTTCAAAATGATGATGCAGCGGGGCCATGCGAAAGATGCGCTTGCCTCCGGTCATCTTGAAATATCCCACCTGCACGACCACCGAGAGGGTCTCGATGACGAACAGGCCTCCCACGACCACGAGCAGCAGTTCCTGTTTGGCGACAACGGCCACGAAGCCGAGCGCCCCGCCCAGGCTCAGCGAACCCACATCGCCCATGAAGACCTGGGCCGGGTAGGCGTTGAACCACAAAAAACCCAGGCCCGCGCCGAGCATGGCCCCGCAGAAGATGCTCACCTCGCCCGCCCCAGGAACCTGGAAGACCTGAAGATATTCGGCAATGCGCGCATGGCCTGCCACGTAGACGAATATGCCGAAAACCAGAAAGGCGATGGTGGTCGGCACAATGGCCAGCCCGTCCAGCCCGTCCGTCAGGTTCACCCCGTTGCTCGCGCCGACCATGACGACCAGGGCGAAGGGGATGTAGAACCAGTGCAGGTTGGGCGTGATGTTCTTGAAAAAGGGCACGGCCAGTTCCGTGGAGTAGCCGGGGAGCGTGATGAGAACGCTCAGGGCGGCCACGGCCACCGCGGTCTGTCCAAGAAATTTCGCTTTGGCGGAAAGTCCCTTGTTGTTTTTGCGCACGACCTTGATGTAGTCGTCGATGAACCCGACCGCGCCGAAGCCCGTAAAGACAAGCAGGGTCAGCCAGATGAGGGGGTTGGCCAGGTCCGCCCAGAGCAGTACGCTGGGAATCACGGACAGGGCGATAAGCAGGCCTCCCATGGTGGGGGTGCCGGCCTTGCATTGGTGCGCGGTCACGTCTTCCTGAATGTACTGGCCGCATTTGATTTTTCTGAGCCAGCGTATCAGGGCCGGGCCGATGACAATGCTGATGACCAGAGCGGTCAGCAGGGCATAGATGGACCGGAAGCTGATGTAGCGGAAGACGTTGAATATGCTGAAGTCTTCGGACAGCGGGTAGAGCAGGTTGTACAGCATTACCTTGCCCCCCCGTTTTCAGCTTCTCGCAGGGATTTGACCAGCGCCATGTGCATGGCGTCCATGTTCATGGAGTGGGAACCTTTGAAGAGGACGACGCCCCTGGTCGGGCTGCATCCGTTCCACTGGCTTATGAAATCCTGGGGGGTCTGGATGCTGGTCAGCTTGCCGGAGAATTCCCCCTGCTTCAGCCCCTGACGCAGGTCGGCCAGGAACCTCCCTTTATAGAAGACCGTCGCATCGGGCCGCAGTGCGGCGATGCAGCGCCCCAGTTCTTCGTGTTCTTCACGTTCAGAGGAGCCGAGTTCCAGCATGTCGCCCAGCACCAGGTACAGGGGGCTGTCCTCGGCCAGTTCGGCCGCCGCCGCAATGGAGGAGCGCATGGACAGGGGGTTGGCATTGTAGGCGTCGTCGATAAGTTCCAGGCCGTCCACGTCGTGGCGGTCGAACCGGCCCGGAACGACGGGCGGATTGGCCAGGCCCAGGCGTACGGCTTCGCTGTCGGCTCCCAGAAGATGGGCGGCCGTTGCGGCGGCGCAGATGTCTTCGGCCATGTGCTGGCCGAACAGGGGCAGTGAGAGCTCCACTGTATCGCCGTCCAGCCGCAGGACAAAACGGCCCAGTCCGTCTTCGCCGCGCCCCAGATACGAGCAGGCAAATGCCATGTCGGCCTGCTTGCAGGAAAAGTAGACAATGTTCTTGGTCTGCTTGATCGCCTCGGCCACCAGCTCCGGGTAGTCGGCATTGATCACGGCACGGCCGCCGGGACGCAGAAATCCGAGCAGCGAGGCCTTGGCCCTGGCCACGCCCTGCAATCCGCCCAGCCCCTCGGTGTGGGCAGCGCCGATGTTGTGGATGACGGCCAGATCGGGCCGGGCGATCACGCCCAGTTCGTCCATGTCGCCTTGTTGGCTGATGCCCAGTTCCAGCACCCAGATATCCTCTTCGCCCTGGCATTGGAGAATTGTCAGGGGAAGGCCGACCTGGTTGTTGAAATTGCGTTGGTTCTTGGCCGTGCGGAAGCGTTGCGACAGGATGGACCAGAGCAGTTCCTTGACCGTGGTCTTGCCCGCAGACCCGGTGACGGCCGCGACCGTGGCGCCGCAATGCAGGCGCACATGTGCGGCCAATTGGCCCAGGGCCTGCAGGGTATCGCGCACCAGGAGCACCGGAGCGCCGGGATCATCGATGGGTGCGTGGGTGACCACGGCGACCGCGCCGGCCCGGACCGCCTTGGCGGCAAAGCTGTGACCGTCGTAGTTTTCTCCCGCCAGACAAAAGAAGATGTCACCGGGCCGGATGGTCCGGCTGTCGGTGTGAACGCCCGTCACCTCGAGCTGGCTGTGCTGTTCGAGGTCTCCGTATGCGCCCAGGCATCGTGCGATTTCGCCAAGGTTCATGCGCATTCCAGAATCTCCTTGATGACCTTGGCGTCGCTGAAGGGGAATTTGAGGTCGTCAATCTGCTGGTAGAGTTCGTGGCCCTTTCCGGCCACAACCAGGATGTCGCCCTGTGCCATGGAGGTCACGGCCAGGCGTATGGCCTCGTGGCGGTCGGGATCTTCCACCACCTTGTTGCAGCCTTCCAGGCCGGGCCGTACGTCGGCCATGATCTGCAAGGGGTCTTCAAAACGCGGATTGTCCGAGGTCAGGTAGGCCACATCGGCATAGGCGCAGACCGCCCGGCCCATGAGCGGCCGTTTCTTTCGGTCACGGTTGCCGCCGCAGCCGAAGACCACCAGCAGGCGGCCCGTTACCAGATCGCGGATGGCGGAAAGCACGTTCTCCAAGGCGTCCGGGGTGTGGGCGTAGTCCACGAAGATATCGAGCTCCTGCTCGTTGGGAATACGCTCCAGCCGTCCGGGAACGCCGTAGAATTCGTCCAGAACCTTCATTTCGCGTGGCGTCATGTCCAGGGCCAGCCCAACGCCGTACGCCGCCAGTAGGTTGCGGGCGTTGTGCAGGCCGATGAGCGGGGAGGACAGGCGGTGGGTTTCGCCGTCAAAGCGGATATCCATGGTCACACCGCGGGCGCTTGAACTGATGATGTCGCCGCGCAGCAGGCGGTAGGCGCCGGGGGGCGGAGTTCCCAGACCGAAGCCGATGGCTTTGGGATGTTTTGCCAGAAGTTTGGCGCACCAGGGATCGTCGTAGTTGAGCACGACCTGTCCGCCTTCGGCCAGATACTCGTCGAAAAGTTTGGATTTGGCTTCGAAGTAGGTCTGCATGTCGCCGTGGTAGTCCAGATGATCCTGGGTCAGATTGGTCATCACGGCCACATCGAAGTCCAGCCCCGCCACCCGGTTCTGGTCCAGGGCGTGGGAGGATACCTCCATCACCGCGGCCTGGATGTCGGACCGGGCCATGTTGGAGAATAGTTCGTGGATCTTCCAGCAGTCGGGCGTGGTCAGTTGGGATTCCATGACCACGCTGGGCCAGCGATAGTTGATCGTGCCCAGCACGCCGACCCGCCGTTCGTTTGCAGCCAGCAGATATTCTATGATGTAGCTGACAGTGGTTTTGCCATTGGTTCCGGTAACGCCCACAAGCTTGAAATTGCGCTGGCGGGTGCCGAAAAATTCCGCGGCCAATTCGCCCAGGGCCTTGGCAGGATCGGGATGGATGATGAGCTGTGCTTCGGTCTGCTCCGGCCAGCCGGTAGTATCCCTGGCGACGACGTATCCCGCGCCCTGTTCGAGGGCCTGGGGGATGTAATCCGCGCCATTGTGCCGGGTTCCGGGGATGGCCACGAAGACGCCGCCGGGTTTGACCTTGCCCGAATGGGTCCAGACGGTCAGTCCGGTGCGAACATTATTCAGCAAGGCGCTGAAGTCGGTGGGTACGGATGCGGTCATGATTACGACTCCTCACGCCTGTCGAGCCACAAAGTGACGGGGGTTTTCGAACCGCTCCAGGAGGAGCCGGCTTTCGGTGTCTGCCGGGCGACCAGATCGCCCTGGCCCTTGATGTGCGGAACCACTCCACGGCTGACCATCATTTCCACGGCACGCCGCAGGCTCAGGCCGCAGACGTCGGGAAGCTGGTCCTTGGGGAAGGTGTCCGGCCGCCGGATGGCTGCCAGGCGTTCCAGAGTGTTCCCTCCGGGGGCCTGCCCCAGGGGGATCGTCTGGCTCGCTTCCGCCATGTCCGCACTCGGAATGTTTACCGGGATGTTCGGCAATGAATAGTTGTAGGCAAGGGTTCCCTGGGCCACTTCGCGTACCGCGGGAGCCACGACCACGCCGCCGTAATGGTTGGGTTCGGGTTCGTCCACCACGGCTGCAATGAGATATTTGGGGGCGTCGCCGGGCACCAGGGCCACAAAGGATGCCATGTGTTTTTTTCCGTAGCCGCCACTGGCCGCCTTCTGGGCCGTGCCGGTTTTGCCGCCCACCACTATGCCGGGAATGCGGCAGCGCATGCCCGTTCCGTCCTCTTCGACCACCTCGATCAGCATGGAGCGGATCTGGGCTGCGACTTCAGGGCTGAACACACGTTCGCCCGGCATGTTCCGGCCGGGCTGGTCGCGCAGGATGGAAAGTTGTCTGATTCGGCCGTCACCCGCAATGGACATGTAGGCCTGGGTCATTTGCAGCAGGCTCACGCCCACGCCCTGGCCGAACGAGGCCGCAGCCAGATCCACTTCGTTCCATGCGCCCGGCGGGCGGATGAGTCCCTTGCTTTCTCCGGGCAAGCCGACCCCGGGTTTTTCCGTGAAACCGAGCTTCTCCAGGTAGTCGAAATATTTGGGCGCGCCCATTTCCAACCCGATCTTGGCCACGCCGATGTTGGACGAGTAACGCATGATCTTGTTGGCTGTGAGCCATTCGTAGTCGTGCGTGTCACGTATGGTATGATTGCGCACCCGCCATTTTCCGTTTTCACAAAAATAGAGGCTTTTAGGCGTGACCTGTTTTTCCTGCAATGCCGCGGCCATGAGAAAGGGCTTGAGCGTGGACCCGGGTTCGAAAACGTCCAGTCCGGCCCGGTTGCGCGAGGCTCCGGGTTTTGCCGACCGGTACATGTTGGGGTTGAAGAACGGATAGTTGGCCATGGCCAGAATTTCGCCCGTGGGCACGTCCACCACCAGCATGGCGCCCCACCGGCCCTGGTAGGCGTTCACAGCCTGGGCAATGGCGGTTTCCGCCATGTCCTGCACCTGGGAATCAATGCTCAGGTGGATATCGTGGCCGTCGATGTCTATCTCACGGCCTTCGGAGTCGAGGTAGATTTTGCGGCCCGAAGCATCGCGCTGCATCACGAATTCGGCTTTACGGCCGACCAGCTCCTCCTGCATCGCCAATTCCAGTCCTTCCAGTCCCCGGCCGTCCAATCCGGCAAAGCCGAGGACCTGTCCGGCCAGATGGTTGTTGGGATACAGACGGCTGTATTCGTTGGTCAGGTAGATGCCTTTGATGTCGGCCTGGCGGACCCTGGCTGCCGCCTTGTCGTCGATCTGACGGGCAAGCCAGATGAAATTGCTGCGGTTCTTCAGCCGCTTGGATAATGTCTTGGCAGACACTCCCGTGGCCTTGGACAGGGTGAGGGCGGCCTGGCCCCGGTTTTCTATTTCCACTGGGCGGGCGTAAATGGAGGTGAACTGCACGGACTTGGCCAGCAGGCGTCCGTTGCGGTCGAAAATCTCCCCCCGCTTGCCGCGTTCGAACTCCGCTGCCAGATGCTGCCGCCGCACCATGGCGGCCAGTTTTTCTCCCTGGTACAGTTGGACATATGCGGCGCGACCCCACAGACCCACCAAGGCCAGTGTGAGGACGGCGGCCACGGCTCTGATTTTCCAGAGACCCGTGCCGGTGTTCTGCTGCAATTGTCGTTTCATGCCAGCCATCTTACTGGGTTATCCTGCGGACCTGGCCGGCTTTGGCCTGGCCCAGACCGAAATCCCTGGCCAAGGCTCTGAGCCTTTGCGGCGAGGACAGATTGTTGCGTTCCACTTCCAGCTTGTCGGCCAGTTCCCGCTGGGCCGTGAGCCGGCTTTCCAGGACGCTCACCTTGTAGGCGAGATCCACCCGTTCGATATTCAGCCAGACCTGGGACAGGCCGAGCACGAGAAAAAGCCCCATCAACGTGATGGTCAGCACCGTGGTTCCCGTAGTGCCCGGTTTGCGTTCGGCAATATGCGTGCTCATAGCGACACCCGTTCCGCGGCCCGCAGTTTGGCACTTCGTGATCTGGGATTGACGTGGGTTTCCTCATCCGAAGGATAGACGGGTTTTTTTGTCAGCACCTTGAGCGTGGGAATCCGGTTGCAGGTGCAGATGGGCTGACGGGGAGGGCAGTCGCAGGTCTTGGCCGCATCGCGAAAGGCGTGCTTGACCAGCCTGTCCTCAAGGGAATGGAACGAAATGATGACCACCCGGCCGCCAGGGGCCAGGTACTCGGGGATGCGCTCCAGAAAGATTTCCAACTCCTCCAGCTCGGAGTTCACGGCCATACGCAAACCTTGAAAGGTCCGCGTGGCCGGATGGTTGCGGGCTTCCCGCCGCCACTTGGCCGGATAGGCCTGGGCCACGATTTCAGCCAGTTCCAGCGTGGTTTCTATGGGGCGGATCTCACGGGCCTTGACAATGGCCCGGCCGATGCGGCCGGCCTGCGGGTCTTCTCCCAGTCGTCCGATGATGCGGGCCAGGCGTTCGAAGGGCGCGGTGTTGACCAGGGTGCGGGCGGAGGGTGCCCCGCTTTTCGGGTCCATGCGCATGTCCAGGGGGCCTTCCCGCAGAAAGCTGAAGCCGCGCTCAGGCGCGTCGAGCTGCAAACTGGATACGCCGAGATCAAGCAAGGCCCCGTCCACGAGGTCCCAACCCGCCTGATCCAGTGCGTGTTCAAATTGACTATATGGCGAATGGCAGCACATGGCTCTGTCTCCAAAAGGTTCCAGCCGTTTCTGTGCCTCCTCCAGCGCCTGGATGTCGCGGTCCAGCCCCAGCAACCGCGCATCTTTTCCGGCAGTATCCAATACCTTGCGGGCATGGCCCGCCAACCCCAATGTTCCGTCCAGATACCGTCCGCCGGGTTTCGGGTTCAGCCAGTGCAGAACTTCGGCGGGCATTACGGAAATATGTTCTGGGCGGTTTTCGATCTGTCCGCCCGACATCAGAAAGAAACCTCCAAACCTGTGGCCGCGATGTCGTCGGACACGTCATCGAAGTTCTGCGCTTCAATGGCTTCGAATGTCTCACGGTCCCACAGCTCGAACTTGAAACCGACACCGACCAGGATGAGTTCCCGATCCAGGGATGCGTATGTGCGCAGGCTGGGCGGAACCAGAATGCGGCCCTGCTTGTCTATGACCACTTCCTGTGCGCCGCCGATGAAAAAACGCATGAAATCCCGAACCTTGCGGTTGGGATTGCGGATCTGCCCGAATTTGGATTCAATGCGTTCCCACTCGGACATGGGATAGCCGAACACCGCTCCGTCAGATTTGGTGAGCACCAAACGCCCTTCGGCAGACGACTGCATGATGGTCTCCCGGAATTCGGGAGGCAGCATGAGCCGCCCCTTGGCGTCGATGTTGCGGTGTGAATGGCCCCTAAACACGATCCGCTTCCTGTTTTTTTTGTTGTGGTGAAAAGGTTTTTGTCTTGAACAGCCTGCCTGCTTGCAGACCGAATCCACTTTTTACCACTTATTACCACTACCATTTCAATCAAGGCGCTGGAAAAGTCAAGTCTTTGTGCATATTTTTCTGGTTAGACGTATTTTTTGTTCCATTTTGGAAAGTTTTGTTTAAAAATATTAAATTATTAAAGATGGTTATTCTTTGTGGAAAAATGTGGGAAAGAATATGTGGTAAAAAGTGGGGGAGTGGAAATGGAAGGAAGGTGTTTTGTGGAGGAATGAGGCTGCGCGGTTGCTTCATGTACAGAGAAGACAGTTGGGAGGGGGGCCGGGGTGCTCTTCAGGTAATGGGGCCGCTTATTGTTGCGGCCGGCTTTTGCTGAGGGGTGGGCGACGGGGCTGCATGCGGGATGTTTTCGGAGATGGAAGCCTAATGCTTGCGGCAAATCGGGCAAACGTATAAGCTCGGTGCCAAACTTGCCGTCCCATACCCATGCCGTATTGCTCCTCCATGCCAAAGAAAGGCGGCAGGCAAGGGGACCTGCGCAAACGCAGTGCCGGGGCCGGACCATGGATGCAACGTTTCGGGAGATAGCGTGAATTCAAGCAAAAAATTGGTCGACGTCCCTCAAAGCCTGAATGAAGAGTACTACCAGATCAATCCCGACATTCTCGGGAGCTTTTCAAAGTACCGTCCTCCTTTGGATATTTTTCATTTCAAAGAGGACATTTCACGCATTGAATCCTATTATAAAGTAGGAGGACGGCTCTCCAACGAACAGATTGAAGAGTTGGCCCACATGGTGCGTGAAGGATTCATCTTTGTTTCACGCAAAGACCATCCTGTGTACGTAAAACACATCAGTTACCAGCTTGATCTTGTCCTGGTGGACAAGAATCTCAAGGAAAGCGAGATTGCGGATATCTTCATGCAGGCGTTGACCATGCGCATGGAGAATTTTCTGGAGCAACCTGTCAAGGTCGTCTTCGACAGATTGCGTGAAGATATCCTGGTGTTGACCGAGTACCTTTGGGGCGATCTCTTCCGGATCAAGGCCCTGCTTCGCAGATTGCAGCACAACCACACCCTGGCTGTGCACAGCGTGAACTGTTGCATTGTCGGCCTGGCCTTATTTAACAAGCTATACGCGGACGATTTCAAAAGCGGCAGCATCAAGCGCAAGACTTTCGACAACCTGGCCATCGGCCTGCTGCTGCACGATATGGGGATGACCAAGATTCCAGTCTTCGTGCGCAACAAGGACAAATCCCTGACCATTGAAGAACAGAACAAGATTCTCAGCCATCCGTCGCTGGCGTATGAAATGCTGGCCAAGCTGGACCTGAAGTATCCCGAGGTGGAGCGTTGCGTGGTGGAGCATCACGAACGTGTGGACGGTTCCGGTTATCCCCAGAAAATGAAGGCTCAGGATATGTCGCCGGTCGGCAAGATGTGTGCCCTGGTGGATTCCTATTGCGCCATGATAACCAAACGTCCTTACGCCGAGGCCCGGGAACCTGTGGATGCGGCCAATTCATTGGCCGGAGATCCCAGATACGACAAGAAAATGTCGGGTATACTCCAGGCCATGGTAGTCACCAGTCGCAAAGGCTGAAAATTCCACGATAGCTTCGTTGCCGCAAAAAATGCAAACCCTCGCGTATGAAGAATACGCGTCGGTCTTGCTTTTTTTTTGCGCCTCGCTCTCGCGGTTTTTCAGCCTTTGCTGGAGTGTTTAACCTTACAGGTTAGCGTTGTTGCCGTAAAAAATGCAAACCCTCGCGTATGAAGAATACGCGCCGGTCTTGTTTTTTTTTGCGCCTTGCTCTCGCGGTTTGTGCAGTCTGGGCGGGTTGTATTTACGTTCTATGGGAATGTTTCCTGAACATGCTCCATGTGAAGGCATGTTATCGGAGCCTCCCTTCATTCCAACTCGGCCCGGCGGTTTCGAAAAAAACGTTAGTTTTTTTCGAAACCGCCGGGCCGAGTCAATTCGCAGGTCCAGGAGGCCGTTGCCTCCTGGCCGCCGGAGGCGTTTCTTTTTTCCATTTGCCTGTTTTTGCCCCTATGCCAGCAGCACGGCCAGAATTCCGGTAATGAATATTCCATCGAAAGTTCCCGCACCGCCGATGGAAAGCATGGGAGCCTGAAGCTGTCCCATGGTGCGCGGCGTGAGCAGGTGGAACACATCCGCGCCGAGCAGAGTGCCCAGGGACCCGGCCACGTAGGCCACGTGGGGGGCTGTTTCAGGCGGAGCCAGGAGCATGGCTGCCAGGGCGGTTATGAGCGGCGGAACCAGAAAGGGAATGCCGATGCCCACGCCCTGGATGGGGCGGGCCAGTGTGTAGCAGACAGCGGCGACAACGGCGGTGCAGATGATGAAGGGCATGGCCGGACTCCCCTGGCTGAGCAGGTGGACGCTGAGAAAGCAGGGGATGATGCAGCCGCCCATGTTGATGCTTATCTGCTGGTCGATGAGCTGGCCTTCGGGGCAAGTATAGTTGGGGCCGCGCACATGGCGGAAAAAAGAGGAGAGTTGTGGGAGGCACATGGGAACCTGCCGTCCCGTCTTGAACAGGGGCAGGTTGACGGAACTGCCGAACAGTGTGGCCATGAGCAGCAGGAAGCCCTGCCAAGGGGTGAGTCCGAGCTTGGCAAATGCCACGGTGATGATTCCCACCTGAATGAAGGCGAAAAGCAGGGCCAAGCCGAAAAAGAGAAAGACGATGGCGAGTCCGGCCAGGGGAAATTGGAAGAATGGTCCGCGTGGCATGGGCTGTGCTGTCCTTTGTTTTTTGTATGAGGATGATTTGCGTGTACCGGATGCCGTGGGTATAGCATGGAAGTGGCTGCCAGGAAAACAGCCTTTTGTTCAGGGGCAGGCCACGGGAGAGGCAAAAGACGCTCCGGTTGCCAAGCATCTTGACAACCGGAGGCATTCGGCGACGGGCAGGACTTCGTGTGTGTCTTTTTATGTATCCGGCTATGATTTGCCTTCTTTCTTCAGTTCGCCAATGAGCCGCTTCAGGCTGTTGGTTTGTTCGGACAGGTCGCGCAATGCCGCTGTGGATTCGTTCACACCGGCGGAGGTCTCTGCGGTGATGCGGTCGATCTCCTCGATAGCCCGGTTGATTTGCTCGCTTGTGGCCGACTGTTCTTCGGTGGCCGTGGCAATGGACTGGATTTGCTGTGCCGAGTTGTCGACCCTTTCCACGATAGCCCGAAGGACGTTGCCGGATTCGTTGGCCAACTCCACGGCCTTTCCCAGATCCTCCACGGCAGCTTTGGTGGACTGGATGTTGTTGTTGGCCGCGTCCTGAATGGCGTGGATGGATTCGCCCACTTCCTTGGTCGCGTTCATGGTTTTTTCCGCCAGTTTGCGGACTTCGTCGGCGACAACCGCGAATCCTCTGCCCGCATCTCCGGCCCGGGCCGCTTCAATGGCCGCGTTGAGGGCCAGCAGATTGGTCTGGTCCGCAATGTCGTTGATCACGTTCATGACCGATCCGATGGCGTCGGCCTTCTGTCCGAGCAGGGCCATGTTTTCGCGCAAGTCTTCCGCCTGGCGCTGTGTGGTGCGCATGGCTTCTATGGAGTTGCCCACCACCTCGGAACCCTTTTCGGCCTGTTCCTTGGCCTCCTGGCTTACTGCGGTGGCCTGGCTGGAATTGCGCGCCACCTCCAGGACCGTGGCGTTCATTTCCTCCATAGCCGTTGCCGTTTCGCTGATGCGGCCGCTTTGGACCTGGGTTCCCTGAAGAATGACTTCGGATTGGGCGGATATTTTTTCGGACGCGGAACTTACGCGTTCGACAATGGCTTCCAGGCGTTTGGCGGCCTGGTGCATGCCGCTGCTTCGGGCCAGTTCCGCCTGGCGGGTGGCTTCTTCCGCCCGGAGCGTGGCTTGGGTGGCTTCTTCGGCCTTGGCCTCCGCCTCATCGGTTTTTATGTTGATTTGTTCGAGGTTGTCCTGGAGCAGCTGGTTCATGTCGTCGAAAGCAGAAGCCAGGATGCCTATTTCGTCCTTGCGGCCAAGGGAAAGCTTTGGCGGAAAGTCGCCATGGGCCAGGCGCCTGGTGGATTCGAGAAGGCGGGAGAGAGGGCGGGTGATGTTGCGGGATATGATCCAGGTGATTGCCATTCCCAGAAGGACGCTCGCCAAGGTGAGCGTGATCAGAAGGGTGAGCAGCCGGCTGTACAGTTGTCCTGCCTTATTGTGTGCGTCTGCTGCCTGGGTGTTGAGCATCTCCGTCAATTGGTCGATGTGATCCCGCATGGCGTCAAACCGTTTTTCGCTTTCTCCAATTACCTGAACTGCGTTCTCTTTTGTTGTTTGGCCTTTCTGAAGGTCCTCGATCAATTGCAGAGAGATCTTATCCCATTTCTTTCGGTCCGCATGGTAATTTTGGACCAGGGTATTCTGCTCCTGCGTGATGCCCAGGGCACTGAACTTGCCGACGCGGGTATCCGCCTGCTCTTTGTTGGATGTATAGGCGTCGAGTTGTTTCTGGAATGCCTTGCTGCCGGGCGCGGTGAAAATCAAGGTGCGCTCTGCAATGAGCGCTTGATGCAGGTCTCTGTCGGCCTCCAGGAGAAATGATTTTCCCTGGAGATCCCTGGTGAAGAGTGTTTCCAGGTGGTCATTGATGCGGTCCGCGCTGAGCAGGGCAATGCCCCCTATCAAAGTGTACAAGAGAGCATTGATGATCAGCAGAACAAGTAATTTGAGGCCTACATTGATGTTGTTCAGCAACATTGGGGGGGTCCTCCCTTGATGCATTTCGATGGGATTTTTTATCTTGATGAATCGTAGTGGGAGTTCTTTGGAAAAGGTATTATTTTTTTTGACTAAAAACGGTAATGCCTTGGGAACGTCGTGGCCTTTTTAAGGAGATGGCCGAGAGTCAAATTCCACCTTGGTCAAAAACCTTTTGAACCCTGTTGGGCGTTGGGCTATCCTGCCCAATCCATTTTGAACATGGATCCGTGAATTTCATATACAGATTTTGGAGAACGTATGACACCGATTCCCATTCCCAGAGGTTTTCGTTTCGCAGCGGCTGGCGCTGGCTTCAAAAAGCCCGGCCGGCTGGATCTCGGCGTGGTGGTGAGCGATGTTCCGGCGGCTGCAGCCGGGGTGTTCACGACCAATAAATTTCAGGCGGCGCCGGTTTTGGTGTGCATAGATTCTCTGCAACGAGGCGGCGAATTCCGCGCGCTTATGGGCAATTCCGGACAGGCCAACGCCTGTACCGGGGGCGAGGGCGTAGCCCGTTGCCGTGAATCCCTGATTCTGGTCAGTGACGCCCTGGGGCTTAAAGCCTCGGAAATTCTGCCCGCGTCCACCGGCGTGATCGGCCAGCATTTCGACATGCACAAGTGGCGCGGGGCCATGCCGGAACTGGCCGAGTCGCTCAGCGTGGCCGGTCCCGTGGAGTTCACCAGGGCCATCATGACAACCGACAACGTGCCCAAGCTGGCTTGGCGCGAAGTCGACGCGGACGGCGGCGAGGTTCGCATTTTGGGCATGGCCAAGGGCGCGGGCATGATCAGCCCGAACATGGCGACCATGCTGGGGTTCGTATTGTGCGATGCCGAAGTTGATCCGGCCTGGTGGCAGCAGGCCCTGCGCCGGGCGGTGGACGTGAGCTTCAACCGGGTCACGGTGGACGGCGACACCTCCACAAACGACTGCGTATTGGCCCTGGCCAATGGCGTGAGCGGCGCAAAACCGCAGGGTGCCGAACTGGACGCCCTGGAAAAGGCGTTGACCGGGGTCTGTCAGGATCTGGCCTACATGATCGTGGAGGACGCCGAGGGCGGAACCAAGGTGGCGCGCATCCAGGTGAGCGGCGCGGCAGACGATGCCCAGGCCGAATTGGTGGCGCGGACCGTGGGCAATTCGCCTTTGGTCAAGACCGCGTTGTTCGGTTGCGATCCCAACTGGGGAAGGATAGTGGCCGCCTTGGGCCGCAGCGGGGCTGAATTCAATCCGGCATTCGTCACGGTTCGCATCGGAAAGGTGGTCATTTTCACGGACGGAGCGCCCGTGCAGGGCGACCTGGACGGACTGCTGGCCTCGACCATGAAACGGGCCGAGATCCCCATTCACATTGATCTGGCCGAGGGCGACGGTTCCTGCGAGCTTTTGGCGGCCGACCTGACCCATGACTACATCCGCATCAATGCGGACTACAGGACCTGATAATGACGAGCACCTTTGATTTTACAGCCAATCTGCAAGACCGGAACCGGATCAAACGGTTGGCTGATTTTTTGTATGAAATCGGTATGCTGCGTCATACGCCGCGTACCGGGTATCATTTTTTGGGCACCGGCAAGGAGAGTGTGGCCGAACATTCGTTCCGCACGGCGGTCGTGGGGTACGTTCTGGCGGACATGGCCGGAGCGGACAAGTCCAAGACCGTGCTGCTGTGTTTGTTTCACGACATGCACGAGGCGCGTACCGGGGACTTCAACTATGTGCACCGCAAGTACAATTCCAGCGACCGGACCCAGGCTTTGCGCGACGCGACCATGGGAACCGGACTTGCCGAAGGCATTCTCGGACTTTGGGAAGAGCTGGAAGACGTGCAGAGTCTGGAAGCCCAGCTTGCCCAGGACGCGGATCAGATAGACCTGATTTTGTGCCTGAAGGAAGAGTTGGATCTGGGCAACAAGTATGCGGGCAAGTGGATGGAGGCCGCACTGATGCGCTTGCGCACCGAGTACGGAAAGGAGCTTGCGGAGCAGGCCAGCACCACGGACCATACGGACTGGTGGTACAAGGGGCCGGACCCTGCATGGTGGCAGAACAAGAACGGCAGGAAAAAGTAAACCGGCCTTGCGTTTGGCTTGAACGAGCGTGGAAGGCTTGTGGCCACGTTGTTTTTTAACGTGTTCTCGATCCGATGCTGTTTTTTTTCCGAAAAAGGCCGGGAGCTTCCGCTTCCGGCCTTTTGTCATTTTTTGCATTTTGAGCGTTACGCCCAGGCCAGCACCGTCCATTCTCCGCGTTCGGTTTGGCGCGGAGCGGGCAATCCCAGGCGCTGGTAGGCGCTGGACACGTTTGGGGCCTGCTCCACCAGAATGCCGGAGAGCACCAGACATGCGCCCGGAGCCATGCGGCCCGCGATGAGCGGAGCCAGACTGATGAGCGGACCGGACAGGATGTTGGCCACGACGCAGTCGAAACGTCTGTCCGAAGCCAGGGTCTCGATGCCGCCCGTGGCCGCCGTGAATCCCTTGGAGCAGCCGTTGGTCCGGGCATTCTCCACGGCGCAGACCGTGGCCTGATGGTCTATGTCCAGGCCTATGCCGGTCAGTCCGCACAGCGACAGTCCGATACCCAGGATGCCCGATCCGGTTCCCAGATCCAGAAAGGTCTGGCCCGGCAGCAGGCGGCCCGCGTCGATCAGTCCCGAGAGCACTTCCAGGCACAGCGCGGTTGTCGCATGGTGTCCCGTGCCAAAGGCCATCTTGGGTTCGATGACAATGGCGTGGCGCGTGTTCCGCGGTTCGTGGGCCAGCCAGGGCGGCAGCACCGTGAACATGTCTCCCGCCCGCACCGGGGTGAAGAATTCCTTCCAGGCCGCGTTCCAGTCCTGTTCCGGGACCTCCTCCATGGAAACTGCCGCGCCTTCCAGGGCGGCGTCCAGGCGGGAGGCAAGGGAGACTGCGGAATCCGGGTTTTCAAAATACACGCAGATTCGCACTGTTCCGTCGGGCAGGGGCTGCTCCTCCCATCCCTGCGGCGCGTACTGTGCCAGCAGAATCGCGGCAGCATCGCTGTCCTGGGGAACGGGAGATACGGTCAACTTGGTGAGCATTGTTACTTTCCTTAGGCCGAGGTTCGCGTAGCCAGGATGGTGCCCAGAGTCCCGGCAAAGGCTTCGATGTCGGCAAAGTCGATGGTCAGGGCGGGCAGCAGGCGCAGCACGTTGCCCTGGGTCAGGTTGCATACGAAGCCGGCGTCCAACAGGGCCTTCCATACATCCTGGCCGGGGAAGGACAGGACAATGCCGATCATCAGGCCGCAACCGCGGATTTCGGTGATGGCTCCGGGATGGGCAGCAGCCAGGGTGCCGAACAGGGCGGCCGCGTCCTGTCCCAGTTTGTGGGCGCGTTCGTCCAGACGGTCGCGTTTCATGATTTCTATGGTCTTGAGCGCGGCCGCGGCCACCAATGCGCCGCCGCCGAAGGTTGTGGCGTGGCTGCCCGGCTCGAACCCCCTGGCGACCTCGTCGGTCGCCAGCATGGCGCCCATGGGCAGGCCGTTGGCCAGGGCCTTGGCCGAGGTCAGGATATCCGGCTCCAGGCCGCAATGCTGGTGTGCCCAGAATTTTCCGGTGCGGCACAGACCGCTTTGGATTTCGTCCACGATGAGCAGCACGTCGTGCTCGCGGCAAAGGCTCTGAATGGCCTGGGCATACTCGGGACTCAGGGGGCGTACCCCGCCTTCTCCCTGGACGACTTCCACCATGATGGCCGCTGTTTTGGGGCCGACGGCCTGGCGCAGGGCCTCGATGTCGTTGAAGGGAACGGTGCTGAACCCTTCGGGCAGAGGCTCGAAGCCGTCCTTGACCTTGGCCTGTCCGGTGGCGGTCAGGGTGGCAAGGGTGCGGCCGTGGAACGAGCTTTCCAGGGTGACGACTTCAAACGCTTCGCGGTTTTTTATTTTCCGCATGTACCTTCGGGCCAGCTTGATGGCCGCCTCGTTGGCCTCGGCCCCGGAGTTGCAGAAAAACGCCTTGCCCGCGTTGCAGGTGTCCAGCAGGGCTTCGGCCAGGGCAAGTTGTTCGTCCTGGTAGAAGAGGTTGGACACATGCACCAGTTTACGGGCCTGCTCGGCGATGGTTCGGGCTATTTCCGGGTTGCAGTGGCCCAGTGAGGTCACGGCGATTCCGGAGAGCAGATCCACATATTCCCGGCCTTCCGGCGTGTACAGCCGGGAGCCTTCGGCCCTGGCCACGCTTACGGGGTAGCGCCCGTAGGTGTGGCACAGGACGGCCCTTTCCTTGTGCATAAGTTGTTCCGAAGCGTTCATGTTCGTGTCACATTTCTCCATTACTACTTTCCAGTGTGCCCGAAGCCTCCGGCTCCGCGTTGTGTGGGGGTGAGTTCCTCCACCTCCATGATGCGTGCCGCGGCAAAGGGCAGAAATACAAGCTGGGCGATGCGTTGTCCCCGGCGGATGGTGCGCGGCTCCCCGGACGTGTTCAGCAGGGATACGATGATCTGGCCACGGTAGTCCGGGTCGATGACACCCACGCCCTGGCTTACGGTGAGGCCTTCCTTGGTTCCCAGCCCGCTGCGCGAGAAGATGAAGCCGGCATGTCCCGGCTCGACGATTTCAATGGCCAGCCCGGCGGGAACCGGGGCGCGTTCGCCCGGACCGATGGTCAGGGTTTCCTGATCCAGGCAGGCCCGCAGGTCCAGCCCTGCCGAGCCGGTGGTGGCTGTTTCCAGCTCCTGGCCTTTCCAGGCTGGGTGCAGATATTTTACGCGGACGTCGATGTGATTGTTCTGGGATGTGTCCGTGGTATGTGGCATGATAGTGCATCCGGAAGTTGGTTGTTGCGGGAAAATTTCAGAAGCCGGCCCGGGTACGAGCAGGGATTGTCCGTTTCGGTTTGCGGCAATTCGGGCCAGGGCAGTGCCGTTCGTTCCGCCGCAAAACTATTCCAGGTGCAGGCAAAAGGCAATGCACGGTCGCAAGATTGGACAAGCAGGAAGAAATCGGAATTTCTTTCATTGAGCGTTGCGTTTTTCGTATGCTTTGGGCAAGAACATAAGATAAGACCTTTGCGCAGCTAGCGCCCAACGTGAGGCAGCCGGAGGAACGGCTGGAAACCAAGGAGAACTTCGCATGCGTCCGATACGTTCATTCAGTGTCGTGCCCAAGTTGCCGGGCAAGCTCAGTCCGCTGTGGGATCTGGCCTATAATTTCTGGTTTGCCTGGAGCAGCCCGGTGCGGGAGCTGTTCTCCCTGATCGATCCGCAGCTTTGGAAAAAATGCGAAGGCAACCCCGTGGCCTTTCTCAACCGTTTGCCGCAAAACGTGATGGAGGAATTGGCACGAGATGAGTTTTTCATTGAACGCATGCAGGACGTGCACCAGAGTCTGGTGACCTATCTTTCCAAAACGACCTCGGCGGTCACGTTTCCCGGAGCGGACGGCAAAAAGTCCGTTGTCGCCTATTTCAGCTTGGAATTCGGCGTGGACAAGAGCCTGCCCATTTATTCGGGTGGTCTGGGAATTCTGGCGGGCGACCACCTCAAATCGGCAAGCGACCTGAATATCCCCCTGCTGGGGATAGGTTTGTGCTACCGCGAAGGATATTTCCGCCAGTACCTCACGCCGGACGGCTGGCAGCAGGAAAATTATCCGGACAGCGATTTCGAGCAGATGCCCATGAAGTTGTGCCTGGACGCGGCCAACAAGCCGCTGCACATTTCCGTGGACATGGCCGGACGTACATGTTTCGCCCAGATTTGGAGCGTGGATGTCGGGCGCATCAAACTTTACCTGCTGGACACCAACATCAAGGAAAACGACGAGGATCTGCGCTGGACCTCCGCCCGTCTGTACGGCGGGGATCTGGAAATGCGGGTGCGGCAGGAAATCCTGCTGGGCATCGGCGGGGTGCGTATGCTGGAGGCGCTTGGCCTCGAGCCCAAGGTCATCCACATGAACGAGGGGCATTCCGCCTTTGCCGGGCTGGAACGCATCCGGGTGTTCATGGACGAATACGCCCTTCCCCTGGAAGCGGCCATCGAACTGGTGGCCTCGTCCAGCGTGTTCACCACGCATACGCCAGTTCCCGCGGGCAACGACCGGTTTCCCCCCGACCTGATCAAGAAGTATTTTGAAAATTATTCCCGGTCCCTGAATCTCGCCTTGAAAAGTTTCATGGCCCTAGGCCGCGAAGACATGCGCGACGACAATGAAGCCTTTTGCATGACCGTGCTGGCGCTCAAGCTTTCCCGGTTCAACAACGGGGTCAGCGAACTGCACGGCCATGTATCGCGCAACATGTGGAAACGTGTCTGGCCGCAATACCCCGTGGAGGACGTGCCCATCGGAGCCATCACCAACGGCGTGCACATGCCCACCTGGGTGGCTTCGGATCTGGCCTCGCTGTATGACAGATACCTTGGCGGGAACTGGCGGGAAGACCCGGATTGCCAGCGCATCTGGCGGCAGGCCGACAGCATTTCCGAATCCGAACTGTGGCGGACCCACGAAAGGTTGCGCGAGCGACTGGTGGAATTCGTCCGCACCCGTCTCAGGGAGACCCTTATGGGCCGGGGCGCGCGGCGCAAGGAATTGCAGGCCGCAGACGAGGTGCTTGATCCGGGCGCTCTGACCATCTGCTTTGCCCGGCGTTTCGCCACCTACAAACGGGCCACCATGCTTTTGCAGGACAAGCAACGTCTGTTGCGCATCATGGGGAACGAAAAAAAACCCGTGCAGTTCATCTTCGCGGGCAAGGCCCACCCTCAGGACCAGGAAGGCAAGAAGTTCATCCAGGAGATTGTCCAGGTCTGCCGCGAGGAGGCCCTGCGCTACAAAATGGTCTTTCTGGAAGACTACGACATGGAAGTGGCCAAGCACATGGTGCAGGGTGGCGACATCTGGCTGAACAATCCGCGTGTTCCCCTGGAGGCTTGCGGAACCAGCGGCATGAAGGCCATGGCCAACGGGGTCATCAACCTGAGCACCCTGGACGGCTGGTGGGCCGAGGCATACAAGCCGGACAACAGCGTGGGCTATTCCATAGGCAGGGGGGAAACATACGAGGATCTGGCGTACCAGGACTTTGTGGAAAGCCAGATTTTCTACAACTATCTGGAAAACGACATTCTGCCTGATTTTTATGATCGGGGCCGTGACAATATGCCGCGCAACTGGATACGGCGCATGAAGAACGCCCTGGTGCATCTCGGTCCGGTGTTCAACGCCCACCGTATGGTGGAGGACTATGCGTCCAAGGCGTATCTTCCCGCGTATCAAAACTACAGGACCCTGATGAAGGATAATTATGCCCCGGCCAAGGAACTGGCTGCCTGGCGCATGGAAATCATGACCCGCTGGAACCAGATAAAGATCCGCAACGTGGGTACGGAAACCCCGGAACGCCTGTACGTGGGCGAGCCTTTCATCGTGCACGGGGAGATATTCCTGGACGGTATGAGTTCCAAGGATGTGCAGGCGGAAATATACGCCGGGCCGCTCAACCAGCAGGGAGATTTCACTTCGCGCCAGATAAGTGTGATGGAGGCGGAAGGAACCACGGACGACGGCTGGCATATCTTCCGGGGGGAGATCGATCCGCGGGAGGCCGGACGTTTCGGTTTCACCGTGCGCATTGTTCCGCGTCACCCCCTGCTGCTCGATCCGCATTCCCTGGGGTTGATCAGTTGGGCGGAGTAAAAGGCATCAGGCCAGCCGCAGAATCTATTGATAAGACCGGACTGCGTATGCAGTCCGGTCTTTTTGCAGATGATTTACTTTTTGGGCATGCAGGCGTATGATAGTGTATTCATTGTATTGTTGAGCGGACAATATTTTCATGGAAATTCCACCGTGGTACAGTGAGTGAAATCGTCCTGTGAAATGTGTACTTTGAAATTGTCGGAGGCGGGTTGATACAATGGCGGGATTCCTCAAGAAGATACTTTCCGTAACCTCCGGAAAAAAGGGAGATAAAGACAAGCGGGCCGCATACCGCGTCATTATCCCCAACATGCGGGCCAAACTGGCTGGCCGTCCCATCAGCGTCAGCGTCAAGGATCTCAGTGCGACCGGCATAGCCCTGAACACTTCGGCCCGTGAATTCAGTCCCGGCAATGTGGTCACGATCAGCCTTTTTCGGGGTACCCAGCTTCTTCTGGCAGATATAAAGATCAAGGTAGTGCGTGTGGGCAAGGGGTTTGTCGGTTGTATTTTTCTCAAGCCCTCCGCGCAGCAGGCCGACCTGCTGCATGCCATCACCCTGGAAGAGCAGAAGCGCGAGGCCGATATCAAGAAAACCAAGCAGGAACGCGAAAAGCAGGCGGAAAACGAAAAAAAGAGATTCGAGTTGCGCTGACTTCTTCGGACTGCGCACAGCAAAAGGCCGCCAGAAATTTTTCTGGCGGCCTTTTGCTGTGCAACGGAGTGAAAAAACTGACGCTATGTTTTAATTCTTCAGCTCATCGAGCAGGATGAGGGAGAAGTAGGGCGGTGTGTCTCCGGCTTCGTCCAGATTGCGAGTGACGCATTCTCCTTCCATGCCGCACTTGCTGACCAGAACGGCGCGGTCCAGCATATCGGCTTCGCGCAGGGCTTCGCGGATGGCGGGAAAGTTCTTGTACGCCTTGAGGATGACGGCCCGATCCGCGTTTTGTAGTCCCTGTATCAGCTCTTCCTTGGAGTTGATGCCCGAAAGCACCAGCATGCTTTCCGTGTTTTCCACCAGCACCGTGCCGGTTGCCGCGGCCGCACCCTGGTAGGAGGTGATCCCGGGAATGATCTGCACGGGCAGGTCGGGCCGGACGCGGCGTATTGTTTTGTACAGGTAGCCGAAGGTGGAATATGTCAACGGGTCGCCCAGGGTCAGAAAGGCCCCGCTACGGCCTTCGGGCAGATGCTCCGACACGGTGAGGGCTGCCTTGTCCCAGGCCTGCTGCCGGATGTCCTGGTTGCGGGTCATGGGAAATTCCAGGCGGATGATCGGCGTGTGCCGGGCCATGTGGGGGCGGGCGATGTCCAGGGCGCTGGAATAGGCGTTCTTGGGCGAGGCTGCAGTGAATACGCAGTCCACGCCGGAAAGAATCCGCACGCTTTTGAGGGTCATGAGTTCGGGGTCGCCGGGGCCGACGCCGATGGCGTACAGGGTGCCGAAGTTATTTGTCATGGGATTCTCCAAAAGAAGTGGTCTGGGAAGGAAGACAGGTTTCGGGATGAAGAAAGCAGGCCAACTGTTCCACGGCGTCCACACTGCGGGGCGAGGGACGGGAAAAGAGTTGCTCGGCCACGATGAGGACGCGTTTTCGCGCGACGCAGGACAGGCTGGCAAAATGATCGCGTTGCGCCGGCGGCGTCGGGTCGGGATTCATGGGCCCCTGCTGCACCAGGTAGGCGTCCGGGTTTGTTGCCAGCAGGACTTCCTCGTTCAGCCGGACGAATTTGCTGTTCTGCGAAAGCACGTTGCGCCCTCCGGCCTGCTCGATGATCGTATTGACCATGGAATGGCGGCCGGCGCCCAGCAGATTGGGGTAGCGGACTTCGTAGAACACGCTTGGCCGGGGCAGGTTCCGTACCCGCTGTTCCACGGACAGAAGGCGTTTCCGTATGGAGGTTATCAGCTTGTCGGCCTTTTCCTGGGAGCCGGTCAGCAGACCCAGGGCCGTGATGACCCGGAAGAGATCGTCGAAGTCGCGCACCTGGAAAACCGCGGTGGGGATGTTTCGCTCCCGCAACTGGGCCACGGGGAGCATGGCCTTTTCCCGTCCCGTCATCTGTACGGCCAGGTCGGGGCGCAGTCCCAGGATAAGCTCCAGATTGGGCCGAAGATGCGTACCTGCGGCGGGGACGTCGCGCAGACAGGCCAGATCGTCGCCCTTGGTGCGGACCACGATGTTCCGGCATTGGCCCAGGCTGTCCAGAATCTCGCTGATGGCCGCGTAGAGAGGGGCTATGCGCCGGGCAGGTGCGTCCAGGCAGACGCGCGTGCCGGTGTCGTCGGTGATGCACAGCGGAGCAACCTGCCGTTGCCCCGCCCTGACCGAGCAGGGCATCAGGACTGCGGCCAGCAACGCAAAAAGAACGAGCCTACGCATGGCCTGGCACGAAATGGGCCTGCGGTTGGCCTGTGACGGGATGGGCTGCAATGGCCACCTCTGTTTCATAGACGTCTGTCAGGGTTTGTCTGGTGAAGACCTGCGCAGTGGGACCATCGGCCACAATGCGCCCGTGTTTGAGAAAGACGAGTCGGTCGCAATACAGCGCGGCCAGGTTCAGGTCGTGCATGACCGAACATATGGTGGTTCCGGTTGCGGCCATTTTTCTGAACAGGTCGTACATGGCGACCTTGGCGGCCACGTCCAGCCCGGCCGTGGCTTCGTCCAAAAGCAGGATGGAACTTTGCTGGGCCAGTGCCCTGGAAATGACCACACGTTTGAATTCCCCGCCAGAGAGCGTGTCGGCCATGCGTTCGGCAAGGTGCAGGCTTCCGGCGCGGCGCATGGCTTCCAGGGCCGCCTCCATGTCCTGCGGCCCGTAGCCGCCCAGAAAGGAAACATGGGGGTAGCGACCCATGAGCACCACGCTCAGGCAGCGGTAGGGGAAGGTGGCCCTGGTGTGTTGCGGAACCACGGCCATGGTCCGGGCCAACGCCTTGGCTGAATATTCGGCCACCGGGCTGTTGTCGAGTTCGGCCTGTCCGGACGCGGGGGGGATGATGCCGGCCAGCACATGCATGAGCGTGGTCTTGCCGCTGCCGTTGGGGCCGAGAATTCCGGCCATCTGGCCTTTGGGAACGTCCAGGCTGATGCCGTGCAGTACGTTGCGGCCATTGTAGCCGCAGTGCAGGTCGTGGACGCGGATCATGGCTGTTCTCCGCCGGGGAAGCTCTTTTTGCGGGCCAGGAGCAGGCAGAAAAACGGGCCGCCGGCCAGGGCGGTGATCACGCCCACGGGCAGTTCGGCCCCGTCGGGCAGGATGCTGCGGGCTGCCACGTCCGAGGCCAGCAGGACGATTCCTCCGGCCAGTCCTGAGAACAGCACCAGGGAGCGGTGCTCCCCGCCTATGGCCATCCGCACCAGATGCGGCACGACCAGCCCCACGAATCCGATGACTCCGGCCACGGAGACGCAGGCCCCGGTCAGCAGGCTGGCGCTGACCAGAAGAATGGTACGTATGCGCGGGGCGTCCACACCAAGCTGCCGGGCCTGGGTCTCGCCAAGGGCCATGATGTCCAGCTCGCGCAGATATGCGGCAATGACGGCCAGCCCGATCAGACAGTACGGCAGGAACAGCCACAGGTGGGTGAAGCCGCGCCCCTGAAAGCTGCCCATGATCCAGAACACGATGCTGGAGGCCGTGTCTTCGTCCAGGGATTTTATCAGGGCGATGCAGGCGGAAAGCGAGGTGGCCACCACTATTCCGGCCAGAACCAGGGTTTCGCGGCGCATTCCGCCCGCTCCGCGGGACAGGAGCAGGACCGCGCCCAGGGCCAGCAATGCACCGGCCAGTCCGGCCAGGGGCAGGATGCCCATGCTGAATCCGAACAGGGAGAAAGCGGTTTTGGCCGCAACACCGAAAAAAAGGGCCAGACTTGCCCCGAAAGCCGCTCCAGTGGAAACGCCTATGGTGAACGGGTCGGCAAGGGGATTTTGCAGAATGCCCTGGAACACGCAGCCGGAAACCGCCAGGGCCACGCCCACCAGCCAGGCGAGAAGGGAACGCGACAGGCGCAGGTCCACGACGATGGTCTGTACGGCAGGGGAAAGGGACGCCTTGTCCGGCCCGCCAAAAAGCGCGGCCAGAACGTCGCCCGAAGCAATGGGATACGGCCCGGCAAAGCAGGCCCAGAGGACGGCGGCCGCACCGGAAAAAAGAAAACCGGCCGCGGCAACCGCCAAAAGGCACCGTCGCCGGTTTTGTTTTCGTATCAGAAAGCCGTGGTCCACCAATACCTCTGGGAGTGCGTTGAAGACAGACCGGACGGCAGGCATTTTTCGTCCGTGGTCCGGTCCGCTCCAGCTGCCGGTTTGCGTTACTGCAGGTGCTGCATGGCGGCTTTCAGGTGATCCACCCAGATGGCCGCCACGTTGTCCATCTCCGCCGTTCCCTTGAGCAGGGGCACGCATTCGATGCCCGCCTTGGTCAGCACGGATGTCCAGGAATCGTCTTCAGGCCCGGACATGTCGTTTCGGGCGTGGTCCCCAGCCACGGACATCAGGGGCATGAGGTAGGCCTTTTTGATTTTTTGGGCCTTGAGCCGGGCCAGCACGTCGTCCAGGCTGGGCGTTCCCTCCACCGTGCCCACAAAGACGTTTCTGTCCTTGAGGCCGAAATAGTACTGCATGGCCGGATAATAGACATTGGCGGGGTGGGGCGTTCCGTGTCCCATGAAGACCACTGCCTCGGAAGGCTTGCGCGATGCGGGCACATTGGCCAGAAGCGCGTCCACCGCGGCGGCCATGTCGTCGTCGGAGCTGAGCATGGGGCGGCCGACAGCCATATGGGCAATGCCTTCGGGCATGTTCTGGAACGCCCGGGCGATTCCCAGAGTGGCCTGGAACTCCTCGCCCGGAATGGTGTGCAGCGACTGCACCGCCACCTTGGTGAAGCCTTCATCGGCCATCTTGGCCAGAGCCTGGGCCGGAGACAAAAGTTTCTGTCCCTGGCTGGCCAGTTTGTGGCGGATGATGTGCGAGGTGTAGGCCCACTGAACGGGTACGCCGGGAAATGCCTTTTCGACCAGGGTGTCGATGTTCCTGAAGGCGGCCTGGGCTTCGGGAACGCTTGTTCCGAAAGCCACCAGGAGGATGCCGGTTTTTTCCGGCTTGGCCTCGCCGTGGCCTGCGACTGCCGGAACGGCACTCACAGCCATGACAAAGGCGAACATACAGAGCAAGCGCAAAGACCTGGAGAACGAGAAGGTGTTCATGGAGAAGCTCCGTGGGTTTCCGGGGCGGAAACAAAACACCCTGCCGGGAGGACAGGGTGTGCGCGTCGGAAGGACGTTTTTCTGATGGCAATGCCCCCGTTGCCATGAGAAACAGACAAAACCGCGCGAAGGACAGGTCTTCTGACTTCCCCTTTCATCAGCTCGCCTTCCCGGTGTAAAACCAGTGGCAGTTGAGAGCCGATACAGCTTATGGGGCTGCGGGGTTACAGCGGCGGGTCCGTTCCGGTTTTGCACCGGATTCCCTATTAAGCGCACTCTGCGCATCCATCGCGTTTCTGTGACTAATGGAGGCCGGTGGAGGTGTCAATGGGGCTGGCGGCCCTGGGGAATCAAAGATCCAGAGAGTTGATGGCCTTGGCAAGATGGGCAAGCCAGATGTCCACGAAAGGCGGATGGTCCATGATGCCGGTCCGGCGCACGGTACAGTCCATGCCCGCATTGCGGATGCGGCTCGACCAGGAGCCGGGACCGGCGCCGGCGATATCCTCGCGCACATGGTAGCCGGGCACGCTGAGAAAGGGCAGCAGGTGAACCGTATGCGCCCGGCGTTCGGCTAGGGCGCGGAGGGTCTTTTCTATTCCGGGTTCTCCGGTCAGGGTTCCGATGAGGATGGACGGATCGACCTTGCGGGCGGCTTGTTGCAGGGCGGCGTAGCATGCGTGTCCCTCGTGGATGGCTCCGTGGCCCACCAGAACCGCTGATTCGCCATGTCTGCGAGGGGGAAGATAGGTGCGCAGCCCTTCGGCCGCCAGCTCCAGGTCTTCGGGGTCGTCCAGCAGGGGGCCGCCCACGGCCACGGCGGGAAAATTTCCGGATTTCCAGCGTTCGAGGCAGGTCTCCCGCATGTTTTCGTATTCACTGCCCGGCGCGGTGTGCAGGGATTGCACGGCCAGATGGGTGACGCCCTGCTCCACGAGGCGGTCCAGGGCGCTTTCCACGGAATCGGCATGTTGCCCGGAACGGACAATGCCGCGGCGGACCTTTTCCGAAGTGAAGGCCCAGGCCACCTCCCAGCCGGGATGGAGGGCACGCACCCGGGCTTCCACGGTGGCGAAGCCCTGGCGGGCGTTCTCGCGAACCGTGCCGAATGCCGCCAGGAGGATGGCGCGATTGGAGGATGATGGTTTCATACGTTAGGGGGTTGCTCCTTGGGAAGCCTTGCGAACTACACGGGGGAAAGGGCTGGTGTCAAGGCGTCCCGGTCGCTGAACGATGGGCTGTGTTCAGTCTGTCGGCAAAGTTTCGGAGTTGCGTTGCCCTGAAAGCAACATGCGGGCTGAGAGGAGCTGCATGCCGTGGTTGCTGCGTTGGGGAGCCTGCGGACATCCTGTTTCAAAAATCTGCCGATTGCGCTTTATGGCCAATCTGATTTGTAACATGGAGAAGGATTGACAGTTATTGTGTTTAGCAGCTATACACTTTGCCATGAGAACATTCGCTGCCATCATGCCGCTGTTCAGGAACCTCAGGCTGACCTTGGATAAATATCTGGTCATAGAGAAAATGCCGCAGGACATGGGTATCGGACAGGCCATGTATCCTGCGGAGGTCCATATGCTGGAGGCTATCAGGGAGCTTGACGGAGCCAGCATCACGGCGCTGGCCCGGGAAACCGGGGTGACCAAGGGAGCCGTGTCCCAGCTTGTTGCCAAGCTTGCGGACAAACGGCTGGTCGAAAAAACGCCCGCCCCGGACAACAGATCCCGGCTCATCATCCGATGTACGCAGGAGGGGTGCACGGTTTGCGACAACCATAGCAAGTTCCACCGGGAGCACGACAAGGAATTCATTGCGTACCTGCAACATCTGGAAGAGGCGGATTTCCATGCTTTGTGCGTCTTTGGGGCGCAGATGAACAAATGGATGGATGCCTATCTGAAGTAATCTTTTTATGTGAAGCGTTTAGCTTGTAAACGCTTTGGACGAAGAAAAGGAGACCGTATGGACATCCCTACTCCTAAAAACAGTTTTTTCCCCATTCGAAACCTGCAATTGCAGGGGATTGCCTCCAATGCGCTGATGGCTGCCATGGATGTGGGCATTTTCGACGTGCTGGCACAGGGTGCCATGAAATTGGACGATGTGGCGAAAGGCACACAGACGTTGTCGCAACGGTTGGAAGCCGTTTTGGAATTCTGCGTGGCGCATGGCCTGCTGGAAAAAAAAGGCGATCTTTACGGGAATTCCGCCGTGGCCGACGAATTTCTGGTGCGCAGTGCTCCCCTGTTCCAAGGCAAGGCCATGCAACTCAACGACTACTTCATGTCCATGTGCGCGGAAGACATGTCCTATCTGCTGCGCCACGAACGGGACGAGCGCAAGCAGACCGATACGCACTGGGCAGAGGAACATGCCATGGAGGGAACGGCCCAGGAGGCCATGGCCGGTACAATGCAGAATGCCGTGGAAATCATCTCCCGGCTGCCGGGGTTTTCCGGATTTCGGCGCATGTGCGATATCGGGGGGAATCACGGAACGTTTTCCATGATGCTGGTGGACCGCAATCCCGGTCTTTCCGCATCCATTTGCGATTTGCCCCATGTGATGGAAAACGCAAGTGCACGGTGCTCCAGATTGGGCTATGCGGACCGCATCGAGGTGCTGCCCTACGACATGCGCACGGATGTGCTGCCCGAGGCGTCGTTCGATCTGGCCCTGGCTTCGCACGTGCTGTATGCGTCTGCCAATTACGAGGGCGGGCTTCGTCGAACCGTGTCCCGCATCGCGGATTCCCTGCGGCCGGGAGGCTGGTTTGTTTCGCATCATATGGCGACCGACGGGAACTCCGACCCCAAGGCGGTGTCCGCGCTTGAGGTGATAACAAAACTGGCCGGGTACAAATCGCATTTCCTGCCAGTGGAGATGTTGCGCGATGCCATGACCGCCTGCGGTCTGGAGGATATCCGCACGGAAAAAACGTCTTCACTTGGATGGGCGACCCTGGTGGCCGGGCGGAAGTCGCTGTAGAACGAAATCTGAGGTTTTTCGGGGAGAGGCTTTCCGCACGGAGAGCCTCTTTTTTTGTGGGCCATCGGTCTGATGCATGGTGTGCATTGGCTGCATCCAACGTATATCTATCGGAAGTATTTGATCAGTCTATGCGTGGGCCGGCATGGAATCCCCACAAACGATTTGTGTGCGTGACGAGCGGTGCAGTAATGGACATGGGGGAAAAGTCTCTCAAACCGCAACGCATCGACCGGAGGATATCATGAGTGAAGCGCACCGAGAAATGTGGGAAAAGCTGAATCTGGATATCGACGCCCATGACGGATTGCTAGAGGTGTTGGGGAAATTTTACGGCGACATTTACATGTCCCAGAATAACCGCCTCAAGGGTATGGAATATATGGATTTTGTTCTGAGCGAAGTGCATGGGCTGCGCGTGCAGGAACTGCAGGATGCAAAGGCCCAGGGGCGCAAGGTGGTGGGCACGTTCTGTGTCTTTGTTCCCGAAGAGCTGACATTGGCCGCGAATGCCATTCAGGTGGGACTCTGTGCCGGAGCCGATGCGGGCACGCAGGAGGCTGAAAAGCGTGTGCCCCGCAATACCTGCGCCCTGATCAAGTCGTTCATGGGATTCAAATTGGCCCGGCTGTGTCCCTACACCGAATCCAGCGATCTCGTGGTGGGCGAAACCACCTGTGATGGCAAGAAAAAAGCCTATGAAGCCCTTGGGGATCTGCTGCCCACATACGTCATGGAGGTCCCGCAGACCAAGTCCGAGGCGGCGCGGGCATTGTGGAAGTCCGAAGTTCTCCGCTTCAAGGACAGGCTGGAGCAACTTACCGGCGTTGCCATCACGGCGGAGCGTCTGGCCGAAGGCATCCGCGTGGTCAACGAGCGTCGCCGCGCATTGCAACGCCTGACCGCGCTGCGGACGGCCGACCCTGCCCCGATTTCCGGCCGCGACGCGTTGCTCATCAATCAGATCAGTTTTTATGACGATCCCGTGCGTTTCACGCAAAAGATCAACGAACTTTGCGATGAACTCGAAGTACGGGTCGCGGC
Source organism: Desulfovibrionaceae bacterium (assembly GCA_963665185.2). GTDB lineage: Bacteria > Desulfobacterota > Desulfovibrionia > Desulfovibrionales > Desulfovibrionaceae. The sequence continues at coordinate 75,822 of CAXXPO010000028.1, forward strand.
GGGCGAAGGCGTGGCCCCGGCCGGGACGCCACGGGTGATGCTTTCCGGCTGTCCCATGGCAGTACCCAACTGGAAGCTGCCGTATGTGGTGGAAAGTTCCGGCGCGGTCATTGTGGGCGAGGAATCCTGCATCGGAACGCGCAACACGCGGGATCTGGTGGACGAGTCCGCCACCACGCTTGAAGGCATGATCGAGGCGATCGTGGACCGGTACATGAAAATCGACTGTGCCTGCTTCACGCCCAATGCCGAGCGCATGGACAATGTCGCCGCCATGGCCCGGACCCTCAAGGCCGACGGGGTGCTCGGCTATTCCCTCATGTTTTGCCAGCCGTATGCCCATGAAAGCATGAAGATGGACACGGTGTTGGCTGCACTGAACATTCCCATGCTGGCTTTGGAGACGGACTACTCCATGGAAGACGTGGAACAGTTGAAAACCCGCGTGGAGGCGTTTGTGGAGATGGTAGGGTGACGGCTGGTATTTATCGGATCCGTTCCGGGTGCACGCCATGATCGCGGGCATAGACGTGGGTTCGCGCAGTATGGAGCTGGTGGTGCTCGACGGGGGGGAGGTCGTCCTGACGAGACGGCTCCCCACGACGTTCGATCCGCGCAGGCAGCTTGCCCGGTTGCTGGAAGGCGTTCGTGTCCGCCACGTGGTGGCAACCGGTTACGGCAGGCAGCTTGCCGCCCACGCCGTGGGGGAGGATCCGGGAATATCCGTGCAGACCGTCACCGAAATAAAGGCCCATGCGCGAGGAGCGGTACATGTCTTTCCGCAGGCGCGGGCGGTTCTCGATATCGGAGGGCAGGATACCAAGGCTATTTCCCTGGCCCCTAACGGACAGGTGCTGAAATTCGAGATGAATGACCGTTGCGCCGCGGGAACCGGCAAGTTCCTGGAGCATCTGGCCAACGTGTTCCAGATTCCTGTGGAGGATTTCGGGGCGTATGCCCTGCGAGGGGAAAAGTCGCTGACCATCAACAGCATGTGCACGGTTTTCGCCGAAACAGAGGCCACCTCCCTCATGGCCGGAGGGGAGCAGCCGGAGAGTATCGCCCTGGGGCTGCATGCCTCGGTGGTCGCCCGGACGGCCAACATGTTGCGCCGGGTGGGAGGGGAGTATCCCGTGGTGTTTGCGGGCGGGGTCGCCCACAATCCCTGCATGGTGGAACTGATGTCCAGGGCGCTGGGAGCCTCGCCGCTGATTCCCGAAGAACCCGATCTGAACGGTGCGCTCGGTGCGGCCCTGTGTGCCGCGGTTTGAGAACGGGGTGGACAAGGGGGGCGGCCTGCCGGATCGGCGCTCGCATCGCGTCCGCCAAATTCACGGACAGGAGAATTGCCTGTGAACGCGCCACGCGACATGGTGGGGTAGCCCGCCATGAGCCGCCAAAAGCTGCGTGGACGAACCGAAAACCGCGATTTCTGGATTGCGATCCTTTGTAAACGGACGGCACATCAGGTCGAGCGCAGGGCTTCGATGGGACTGAGGCGGGAGGCCTGGCGTGCCGGGTAGAAACCGAAAAACACGCCAATGGCCGCGGACACGCCTACGCCCAGCACGATGGCGCTTTGCGAGAGAAGGAACTGCCAGGATGTAAAGTGGCAGATGACGTAGCAGGTGCCTATGCCCAGGAACAGGCCAAGCAGGCCGCCCACGAACGAGAGCAGCACGGATTCCACCAGAAACTGCATCTGAATGTCCACCTGCCGTGCGCCCAAGGCCCGGCGGATGCCGATTTCCCGGCGGCGTTCAGACACGGAAACCAGCATCACGTTCATTACGCCAACCCCGCCCACGATAAGCGAAATGGAGCCGATGGCCGCGAGCAGCAGGGTGAACATGCGCATCTGCTTTTGCATCTGGGCCACGAGTTCTTCCGCCGTGGTCACTTTGAACGCCAGGGCGCGGTCGATGTTTTGGAAATATTTTTTCAGTTGTTCGGTGATGCGGAGTTTGGCGTGTTCGTCGACCATACGGCCGCTGAATACGGGAATGCCTGGCCGGCTCGGGCTGCGCAGGACCGTGGCGATGGGCAGCATGATGCCTTCGCTTATGGCGTAGGGACGTACCCCCCCCCATGAGGACGGATTCGGCCACGCCGACGATGGTGTAGATTTTTCCTTCAAAGACGACCTGTTCCCCTACCGGTTCGTGCACTCCGAGTTTTCTCAACTTCTCCGCGATGTTCTGGCTGAGAACGCAGAACGGCGCGTTGTTGTCCAGGTCGGAAATGAAGCGGCCCTGTGCCATGGGAATCTTGAAGATATGGGCAAAGGATTCGGTCACCCCCAAGGCCGGGCAGCTGATGCGTTCTCCCTTGTAGGTGAGGTCGCCGTACATGGACGAGTAGGGAGCCACGTCAATTATCGCGGGACAGCTTTGGGGGATTGCCAGCACATGTTCAAGCTTGAACGTGCGCTGCTTGCTGCCTTTTTCGTTTCTTCCGCTGCCGATGTTCACGGTGTAGATGTCTGTCCCCATTTCCTTGAACTGGCGCAAGGCTTCCTGTTCCACGATGCGGCCGACGGTAACCATGGCAATGACCGAGCCGATGCCGATGACGATGCCGATAAGCGCCAGTATGGAGCGCTGCTTGGAGGCCCACAGGGAGCGTACGGATTCGTTGAAATTTTCAGTGATGCTCATTGCTCGGCCACCACGCCGTCGTTCATCCGCACGGAGCGTGCGCAACGCTGGGCCAGGGACGGGTCATGGGTGATCAGGACCACGGTTATGGCGTCCTTGGTGTTCAACTCCAGAAAGAGCTGCATGATCTCGCCGCTGGTGGCGGTGTCCAAAGCTCCCGTGGGTTCGTCGGCCAGGATGATGGATGGCTGGCCGCACAGGGCGCGGGCAATGGCCACACGCTGCTGCTGTCCGCCGGAAAGCTCGGACGGGCGATGGTGGGCGCGGTCCGCCATGCCCACCTTGTCCAGCATTTCCCTGGCCCGCTCCTGGCGTTCGCGCTTGGGAGTTCCCCGGTAGATGAGCGGCAGGCAGACGTTGTCCAGGGCCGTGAGCCTTCCCAGCAGGTTGAACTGCTGGAACACGAAGCCGATATTGCGGTTGCGGATGCGGGAGAGCTCGTCGTCGGAATATCCCTGGGACATGGTCCCTTCAAAGGAGTAGGTCCCGGATGTCGGGGTGTCCAGAAAACCCATGATGTTCATGAGCGTGCTCTTTCCGCAGCCCGACGTGCCGAGAATCGCCAGGAATTCCCCCTTGTCCACGGTCAGGTTCACGCCCTTGAGGATTTCCACCTCCACCGGTCCCAGCAAGTAGGATTTTCGGATGTCGTGCAGTTCTATCATGCTTCCCGTCCTCACCTGGTGGTCGAAAGTCCGGACAGGTAATTGGTCGCAACCCGGTCCCCCGCCTTGAGGCCGGAAAGTATTTCCACGGAATCGAGCGTGGTGTGGCCGGTGGTGATCTCCACATCGCGGATGGAACCGTCCGCGCCCAGCACCTGGACCATGCTCCTGCCCCGTGCATTGTGCACGGCGCTTATGGGAATGGTGAGCGCCTCGGGGTTGGAGTAGATGGACACCCGCATGTGGGCCGACATGCCCAGCCGCACTGTTTCTTCCAGCTTATCGGGAAGATCGCGCAGACGGATGATCGCTTCGAACGTGGGAACCTGGCCGTCTGTTTGGGCCTGCGAGGAAAGATGGGCTATCTGCCCTTTGAGCGATACGCCGGGAAAGGCGTCGCCGGACACCAGGACCTGTTGCCCGACCTCCAGGTTGTTGACGTCCAGTTCGTCCACCTTGGCCGTTATGGACAGGCCCTCCAGGCTGCCCACGGAAAGCAGGGCCTGCCCCTCCTGCACGTTGGCTCCCACTTCGATTTCCCCGGTGTTGCCCTTTTTTATGCTGATGGGGCGGATGGCGATGCCGGAAACCGGAGCGCGGACATGGGCCAGGGCCATTTTCCGTTCCAGAATTTCGTATTTGTCCTTGGCGTTCTCCAGCTCCATGCGGGCGATTTCGCAGTTTTCGCGGTCGCCCTTGCGCAGTACGGAATCCAGACCTTCCTGGGACGATATCAGGTCCAGCTTTTTGTCCTGGTATGTGTGCATGGAATTTTCATATTCCGTTTCCGGGATGATGCCCTGTTCAAAGAGCACCTTGTTTTCCTCAAAGGTCTGCTTGGCGCGTTGCAGTCTGCTCTGGGATTGGACAAGCTCGCGCCGGGCCTTGGACACTTCCGGTTCCGAATCCCACTGCGTGATTTCCTTGAGGTGCTTTCGGGCCTTGATGTAGGCGGCCCGCGCATCACGCAGCTGGCTTTGTATTTCCGTGGTATCCAGGGTCAGCAGGATTTCGTCGCGTTTGACCCGCTGGCCGTAAAAGAATTTTTTGGTTTTGATGGTCGCCTTGAAAGGTGCGGTCAGGGCCACTTCCTCCAGTGGAGCCACGGTTCCGGACAGGGATATGGAGCGGGACAGCGGGTGCGGAGTCACCACGACGGCGGGAATGTTGGTGGAAACGGTTGTGGCGGAGGAGCGGCCGTCGGACGGGGACGAAGCAGCATCCACGAGCGAGCCGGACAGATTGCCCACCCAGAAATATCCCCCCAGGCCGAGAAAAATAAGCAGGGCTGCGGAAGCCGTCATGATGCGGACACGTTTTCCACGATGAAGCGCGTTCTTGAGTTCGCGGTTGCTTTCGTCGATCTGGCGGACCGCGTCCTTGAGTTCCTGGTTCAGGCGATGTTCCGCCTGGTGCAGCCGTTGCGTTTCCGTTATGTCCGCCAGAACCAGCACCGCTCCGGTAAGCTGGCCGTCCATGTCGCGCAGGTGGGTGGCGCTTACGGACAGGCTGCGCGGTTCCCCTCCTTCCCGGGACAGCTCCAGAACCCGGTTGCGGATGGTTTTTTCCTCGTAAATGGTGTCCAGCACCACCTGCATGAGGTCGTCATTGCCGTCGGCATTGTCCAGAGACAAGGCAATTTCATGAAAAGGACTGCCGACAAGCCGGTCGGGAGTCCGGCCGAACAATTCTCCGGCGGCCGGGTTGCAGAAGGCTATCCGGCCGGTCGTGTCCAAGGTGAGGACCCCGTCCCGCATGGCGTCGAGGATTGCCCCGGCTACAAAATCTTCCTGTCCCATCACCTACCGCCTCTCGCCGTGTATTGAGCGAGGTTCGTGTTTGCCGCGCCGCCAGTTTACCACCATGTCCAGACCAGGGGTCTGATTTCGTTGGCAAACTGTTTTTCCAGTTGCTTGTTGTCGTGTTTGAACTCGATGTCCCAGGTTCCCATTGTCGTTCCCAGAATCTGGTCCAGGGCCGTGAGGGACTGGACATAGGCTATGACCTTGCTTACTTCGTTGCGTTCGGCCTCCAGAAGCTGGTCCTGGTAGCTGACAACCTGGAAGTTGGTGGATCTGCCGGCCATCAGTTTGGCTTGCTCATTTTTGAGCTGTCTGTTTTTGAGGTCCCTGTCGTTTTGGGAAAGGCGGATGAGCTTGAAACGGATATTCACGTTGCGCACGGCATTGGCGATTTTTGTCTGGAGGTCTATCTTTGCTTTGCTCAGCTCCAGTTCCGCCTTGCGTTTTGTCAGTTGTGCGGAAAGCAGGCCGCGCTTGCGGGCCAGGAGGTCATCCCCCCAGAGGTTTACCGGAGCATTCAGCTTCAGATAGGTTTTCCACTCATTTTCCCGACTGTCCGGGGCATTCGTCGCATCCCCCTGGATGTCCTTGATGCCGAATCCGCCCCGAAGGTCCCATTTGCGCGCATCGCGGGCCAGCATTTCGTTGATTTCCGCCTCGTGCAGGGCAAATTTTTTGTCCAGGTAGGAAAGATTGTTTTTCAGTGCCAGTTCCATGCAGGTTTGGTAAACCGGATGCGTTTCAGGATAGTCTTTGCCATTCAGCGGCGTTACCCTGAGGCTCGGATCCAACTCCAGATGGTTAAGAAGCTGGCGGCGGGCATTGTCCAGCGAGTTTTTGGCCTCTTCTATCTGAAGCTCCCTGGATGCCACATCGGCTTCGGCCTGGATGGTGTCGCTGGCGGCCATGCGGCCCATTTTCACCTTGATGCGGTTGATCTCCAGCAGGCGGGTCGAGCGTTTGAGTGCCTGCAGCTGTATCTCCAGATTTTCCGAAGCCTGCACATAGGCATAGAACAGGTCCACCCCTGTGTTGATAAGTCCGCTCAGCGTGTCGCGCAGGTTCAAGACATTGCGCTGCTCCGTGATGCGCGCCAGCTCAATGGACGCCCGGTTGACCTCCGTACCCGCTCCCTGAAGCAGGGGCTGTTCGAGCGTAAGGCCCATTGTGGAGACGGTTCCGCCGGACGCGTGCCGGGAGAGGGATTCCGTATGGGTTGTGTCCCAGGTGAATTTGAGTTCCGCCCCTGTGGGGATTTTCTGGGTTATGGAGGCCCCGGCTCCCGCGTTCCATTTGCTCGTGTCGTCATTGTTTCCGCCGCTGTCCTGGGTTTTGGAATATGCTTCGGATTTCTGGATATTGGCGCTGCCGTTCAGATTCACATTGGGAACGAATTTGGACTCGGCCCGCTCCAGATCGAATTTCTGCAATACACGGGTCAGGTACTGCGTTCGTGCGCTCACGTTGTTTCTGATGGTCAGATAGACAACATCGGCCAGACTCACTCCCAAAGTGCCGTTGTGAACGGCCATTTGCGGAATTGCGGATTCAGCCCCCCCCGTGGAAGGGCGGAGCGTGGCGTTTTGGGCGTATGCGGAAAAGGGTGGGGCGATCGCGACCATCCAAAAGGCCAGAACTATTTTTCTGAATGCCCCGGAGTGCGTCAAGGGATGGAATCTGTGAGGAAAAGAGTACGGCATGTTAATCAAGAGCGATCGTTCCGCCGTGGATTGAACACACTTTCCGGCGCAGCCTCCACGACTGAAGAATTGCGCAACAAATATGCTGAAAAAAAAACATGAGCGCCCCCGGACAAATCGTACGAATTTCGACAATTCTTTGGCCTGCATAGCGTGAAATGACAGTTTCGTCGAGTCCGTGGGCGGTTTCTGTTTTCTGATGGGGGTTGCAACCGCACTGAATCGACAGCTTATTGCGGATCGAAACTGTTTGCCGAAAGTTTGCCTTTTACCGTGATCCATGCTTTTTCGGTCCCATGGATTGCAGCAGTTGAACCAGCCGGGACCGGCTCCTCTTTTCCCTTCCCAAGGCAGGCGTATATGGAAATAGAAAATGACCGGCACATAATCGAAACATTGCAGGCGGACGTCAATTTGCGTTTGGCAACGCCCCCCGCACTTGCCGAGTTGGCCGAAAGCGTTCACCGGGTGCATTTCCAGAAAGGGGAATATGTATTCGAGGCTGGTGATGATTCGAATTTTTTTTACATTGTGGAAAGTGGGCGGGTCATTCTTTTGAAAGAGGCTCCTTCGGGAAAGGTTTTCACCTTTTTGATTGCAGTGAGAGGGATGCCGCTCAACGCCATCACGTGCTTCCGATCGGGATTCAGGTTTTTTTCTGCCCGTGTCGCTGAAAAAGCGACAGTACTCGCAATTCCTTGCGACATGTTCAAACTGTGGGTGCTCAGGAATCCGGATGTCGTCGTAGGTATTCTCAATACCATGGGAGAGCTGTTGGACGGAGCCTATACGCGCATCCTGGACATCATAGATGAAAGCGCAGAAAAACGCGTGTTGAACGCTTTGACGATGCTTTCTTCCAGGATAGGGCTGGATCTTCCCCTGACCAACAATGATGTTGCGGATATGACCGGCGTTTCGCGTGAGACCGCAGCCCGGATTATTTCCCGTTTACAGGAGTCCGGCCTGCTTTCCAAATCGCGGGGGACCATAAAAATCCTCGTTCCATCCAAATTGAACGAGTTGTCGACCAGTCCTTTTTTTCTTCTTTGAGAGCGCGATAGTCCATTTTCAGTGACGCCGGTCATTGTTCGGCGCTGAAATTCAATATAGCAATATCCTTTGCACGGAACAGCCGGTGTTGTCGCACGCCTTTGCAGGATTTGCGGTGTCGCCCGGCGTTTGCGGAAAACAGGCTCCGGTTCGGACGCAGGCTTCCTGCGGAAGGGACACAAATTTTTCGTAGGACGATAAGGCATGGAAGGATATCTTGTAAAATTTTTCACCCAAAAGAATCGTGAACACAACGGCGTGCCGCTGGCCAGGTGGATTGTCGAGGAGGCGCAGAAGCTTGGCGTCCGCGGAGCCACCCTTTTTTCCGGCCAGGAAGGGTTCGGCCACGACGGGTGTTACCATACGGAGAGTTTTTTCGATTTTCAGGACCCGCCGGTCCAGGTGGACCTGGCGTTGAGTTTTGAAGAATGTGACAAGCTCATGGCCCGTTTGGAAGCAAACAACTTGCGCGTTTTTTATACAAAGTCGAAAATTCAATTCGGCTATACTTCTGAGCGCTGACGCTCCAGCAGCATTCTCTTCTCAAGCATTGGACCGGGTGCCCCGCCATTCTGGCAGGGAATCCGCTTCAACTTCCATCGTTTTTTATTCCACAAGATAGTGGGGCGCGGCAGCGTTCGCCAAGGAAGACAATATCATGATAGGTCCCTATATTGATGGTGCGGCAGTTCTTTTCGGAAGCATTGTCGGCGGTTTTATCGGCCCAAAGCTCAATGCAAACATGCGGGACAGGATGCCCCTGGTTTTCGGCTGCGCATCCATGGGGCTTGGCGTGGCCATGATCGTGAAAGTAAAATTCCTTGCTCCGGTCATTCTGGCCTTGGTTCTCGGGGCGGTCTTCGGGGAACTTATTCAATTGGAAACAGGAATCCAGCGCGTTGCGGGGTTGAGCCGGAAATGGATTGAAAAGATCATCCGCCCATCCGGCAGCCTCAGCCATGAAGCCTTTATGGACAAGTTCGTCGCGCTCATGGTGCTTTTCTGCGTTAGCGGAACAGGCGTCTACGGGGCCATGAGCGAAGGCATGACCGGCGACCCGACGCTTCTCATCGTCAAATCCATCCTGGATTTGTTCACGGCTCCTATTTTTGCCTCCACCATGGGTTTTACCGTGGCCATATTGGTTGTTCCGCAATTCATCATACAGAGCCTGCTGTACCTTGCCTCGTCGCTGATCCTGCCTCTGACCACGCCGGACATGTTGGCCGACTTCTCTGCTTGCGGCGGGCTCATCATGCTTGCCACCGGTTTCCGCATCTGCGGCATAAAGCAGTTTCCAGTGGGGAACATGATTCCGGCCCTGCTGCTCGCCATGCCCTTGTCCTGGCTTTGGGCCACGTTTGTCTGATTGGCCTTTGAACCGTCTTGCCGGAAATTTGTCGGGATATGATGGCCGGACGGCTGTCCGGGTGCCGTGGCCTGGCGGTTGAATCTCGCGCTGGCTGCTGAAAAACCGCCTGTGCGAACTTGGACGGTCCGCCGGATTCTTCCGTCAATGAGGAGGGGAGGGTCGGGAAAAACAAAAGCCTGAATCCCCGGACCTGGATACCATTGCCTCTCCGAAGAATGAAAACAGCTTTCTGCAGTCCCGCCGCAGCAGAAGGAGTCGCCTTCAGACATTCCGGAGCCGGGCGGAAGCAGGCTTGGAACCATTTGCAAACCTGACGCGGTAAATGGGGGAGTTGCCGCTGCCTGTCCGGCCTTCGCGGAAAAAGGTTCCGGCAGGAATCGTCCCGCCATGGTCGTCGTGGCAGACGGATCTTTCCAATATCCGCTCCAGGCGATATCGCTGGACCGTCTCTCTTTATTATTCTTCAGACTCACCTGAAACCGTTTGTCGAGACGTCTCCGTCCACATGGCCGCGTAGTTCCTGCGGGATGATCAAATCCATGGGCCGTGGGCGCATTGAATGGCCGACGATGCGGGGGCGATACTTCTGGACAAAGCCTGCGAGCGGGGGCATTTTTACTGTACCTCTCCGGGTTTTGCGGTGAATGGCGGCAGTCATCCCAACATGAATCTACAGGAGTGAAATGTCCATTTCAGTCATGATGATCGTTTTACTCGCAGCAATGCTGCATGCGTCATGGAATTTTCTTGTAAAACAAAAGGAAGATAAGCATATAAGCATGACAGCCGTGGTTCTTGGGCATACCCCTTTTGCCATTGCAGTACTGCTTTTTTCTCCTCTCCCGCGAATTGAATCCCTTCCTTACATCGTTGCGGGTGCATTGCTGCATACAGGGTATCAATTCTTCCTTTTGTATTCATACCGTATCGGGGATTTGAGCCAGGTTTATCCTTTGGCACGCGGAGTGGCCCCCTTGCTTGTCGCAGGGATTTCCGTGGCCTTCTTGGGAACACATCTCGATTCCGCTTCCCTGTCGGCAATCGCCATTATTGGAGCCGGCATAATGAGTCTGTCTTTGGTTCGCCGAAGCGATGGGAACAGAAACCATAAAGCGGCGCTTTTCGCCCTGGCTACAGGAGGATTCATAGCTGCGTATTCCCTGGTGGACGGTCTTGGGGCACGTGTTGCCACAACCGCGCTTGGGTTTTACGGCTGTCTTTCAATATTGAATGCGATATTCGTTTTTATATTAATGCGAATCGTAAAGCCTGGAACCATCACAACCGTTGTTCATAAAAACTACAAGTTGGCATTGAGTGGTGGAGGTGCATCTTTTGCTGCCTATGCATTGGTGATTTGGGCTTTTACAATGGCCCCCATTGCAATGGTTACTGCATTGCGAGAAACAAGCATAATTTTCGCACTTTTTCTCGGCGTGTTTGTGCTTAAAGAACGCCTTGACTTGATAAAAGTATTTGCCTCCATGGTTACGATTCTCGGTGCGGGACTCCTGCGTTTCAATCGTTGACGCGCAGGCGGGTAATGCTGGTTCCGTGAAAAATATGGAATTTTTTGCAAAGGGTTTCAAAAGTAAAGCCTGGGTGATCATCGCCGGTATGTTTTGCTTTTTGTCTTTGAACCGCCATTTGAAAAATCGCTTCAGAATGCCTGTTTGTTGTGCATTCTGAAGAGGATTTGGTTTCTTGCACTGCAATTTTTTTTCACAAAATCAGGTATATGTTTTATTAGTGATGCAGATCATTGTTTGCTGTCGCATTTCGAGATACCAATATCCCCAACAAAGCAGCATGTGCCGTCGCAGGCCTAAGCAGATGTCGGTTTTGCCCCGCGATTGTGGAAAAAAGGTGCACTCATTCTTCTCTTGGACTTGGTGAAATGCGAATGGTGCAGAACTGAAGTGATTCTTACAAAGCATGCAGGAGTTTTTATGGGAAAATTTTATCATGATATCGACAGGCGAGATTTGTTGAAAAAATTGCTTTACATGCCAGCATTACCGCTTTTTGCGACAAATGTATTTGCAAGTGAGGTGGAGAGAGGCTCGTCGTCCTTACCGAAAAATATTCCAAGTGGAATTCCAAAAGAGCTTTTTGACAATACACCGCTTGTACCAACAAAAGTGTTTGATAATATTTATTGCATAGGCAGTGCCAGTGTGGTTTCCTGGATTTTAGAAACATCCGATGGAATCACTTTGATAGACTCCATGTGGGATAATCGTGATGCTCAATTGATTCTTGATGGGATTGAAAAATTAGGTTTGTATCCGGAAAATATAAAGACCATCCTACTGACTCACGGACATGGCGATCACTACGGTGGAGCGCAATACATCAAGGATAAGTACAATGCAAAGATATTTATGAGCGAGACTGACTTTCATTTTATGAATGATTTCAACGAAGGTGCGAACGGTCCTCGCTCTCCAAAATGTCAGGTCGACGATTTTATACATGACGGACAAAAGATTCAACTTGGCGACACTACGGTTACTGTTGTTGAAACACCTGGACATACGCCGGGATGCGTTTCCTTTATATATCCCGCCAAAGAAGGCGATAAAACGTACATGGTCGGCCAATGGGGTGGAAGCGGATTGCCGAGAAGCCTTGAAGCAAAGGAAGCGTATCGAAAATCTATTGATCACTTTGCGGAATATGTCCAAACAGAGCATGCAACCGTGATGGTCACTGCGCATTTGTTTGGGGAAAACGGCTATGCCAAGCTGGAAGCTTCCAGAAACAGAAAATCAGGTGATACGAATCCGTTTTTGCTTGGAGAAGAAGGCTTCGCCAACTATTTGAATCAGCTGCGAAGTCGGGCGGACAAAGCCATTAATGCGCAGAAAGGCTAAAATCCCGATTCGGGTGCAGAGGCATTGTAGAATGCACACATTTTTATCGGGTATGACGTTTGGAAGGGTGTCTTAAGGTTTCCCCCCACTGCATTGTGAATACAACGGCATTTCAGCGCTCTGCCCGTCGCAGCATGAATGCCTCCGGGCATTGAGACCGGGGCAATCGTACAATATTGGGGATGGGGTCGGTAATCCTCCAATTTTTAAGATACATCTCCCCATTCCTGGAAAGGAAGCTCCATGCTGTGAGATGTTTGCTTTTTAAAAAAAGCCGCTTCTGAATATTTGTTTGCAGCATATTCAGAAGCGGCTTTACTTGCAGTACTATTTTGCATTGCAAAAATAGTTTTTCAAACGGTTCTCTTATTCAACGGTCACGGACTTGGCCAGGTTGCGCGGCTGGTCCACGTCCTTGCCCAGGTAGTCCGCTGTTTCATAGGCGAACAGCTGCAACGCGGGCAAAATCATGAACGCGGACAGCGGTCCCCAGGCGCGGGGCAGAATCCAGGCGTCGTCCACGTCCAGGTCCAGGCCGGAGTTGGTCAGGGCCACGATCCGTCCGCTGCGGGCCTGCACCTCGATGAGGTTGGATTTGACCTTGGGAAACAGCTCGTCGTCCATGGCGATGGCGAAGGAAGGGAAATGCGGATCTATCAGTGCGATGGGGCCGTGTTTCATTTCTCCGGCAGCATACCCTTCGGCGTGGATGTAGGAGATTTCCTTGAGCTTGAGCGCACCCTCCATGGACAAGGGGTAGTTGGCACCGCGTCCAAGGTAGAGAAAACTGCGGCTGTCCGCATATTTGCGGCTTATTTTCTGGGCGGTTTCACGCATGGCCGGCAGGGCGTCGTCCAGGGCGTCGGGCATGTTGTACAGACCGTCCACGGCCTGCTGCATGATCTGGTCGTTTATACCGCCGTTTTTCCGGCCCCAGTACAGGGCCATGGTCATGAGCATGGTCAGCTGGCTGCACATGGCCTTGGTGGAGGCAACGCTGATTTCCGGCCCGGCCTGGGTGTAGAGCACGGCGTCGGACTCGCGGGAAACCGTGGAGCCGACCACGTTGCACAGGCCCAGCACAGGAATTCCCTGTTCGCGCGCCAGGCGCATGCCCGCCAGCGTGTCGGCGGTTTCGCCGGACTGGCTGATGGATAGGATAAGATCACCCTTTCGCAGAATCGGGTTGCGGTAGCGGAACTCCGAGGCGATATCCACCTCGCACGGGATGCGCGCCCATGTTTCCATCAGATATTTGCCCCACAGCCCGGCATGGTACGACGTGCCGCAGGCCACGATGACCAAACGTTCCGGCTGTTTCAGGTTGTCCAGCTCGGGCAGGCGCACGGTTTTGTTCTTGGTGTCGATACGGCCGGTAAGGCAGTCGCGAATGACGCGGGGCTGCTCGAAGATTTCCTTGAGCATGAAATGCTTGTAGCCGCCTTTTTGCGCAGCCTGCACGTCCCAGGTTATGGTGTGGGTTTCCTTGGCTACCGTTTCCAGGGTTGCGGCGTCCACGACCGTCCAGTCGTTGGCGCTGATGTGGACCAACTCGCCGTCTTCAATGAAGACCACTTCGCGGGTGTAGGGAAGGAATGCCGGAATGTCCGAAGCCAGGAAATTTTCTCCGGTACCCAGCCCCAGGACCAGGGGGCTGTGTTTGCGGGCCGCCCAGATTTCGCCGGGCCGGTCCGCGTGGACCAGGGCTATGGCGTACGCGCCCTCGGCCTGCTGCAAGGCTCTGGATATGGCCTTGGACACGGATTTGGAGCCGTTCAACTCCTGGCTGATGAGCTTGAGCAAAACCTCGGTGTCGGTCTGGGATTCGAAGGTGTGGCCTTTGGCCTTGAGTTCATGGCGGAGTGTTTCGAAATTTTCAATAATGCCGTTGTGCACCATGGCCAGCTTGCCGGAATTGTCCGCGTGCGGATGGGCGTTCACCTGGTTGGGTTCGCCGTGCGTGGCCCATCGGGTGTGGGCAATGCCGGTCATTGCCTGCATGACGTTGCCGGATTCCGCAATGGCTTTTTCCAGTTCGGCGATTTTTCCCTTCCGCTTGATGATGTGCATGTCCCCGGACTGGACAAAGGCGACGCCTGCCGAGTCATAGCCCCGGTATTCGAGCCTGCGCAGTCCTTCGATGCACACTGGAACGGCGGGTCTGTGTCCCGCGTAGCCGATAATTCCGCACATATTTTGCCTCCGGATGTTTTCGCGCTTATGGAAACAGTCGGTCCGTTTCAAGGGATTGCAGGAGCGACTGCTGGTGTGTTCAGACTGAAACGGTGATAGCGCAAAAGCATGGAGCTGGAAAGCGCCGGGAAGTGCTGCAAGGTGTTGCAAAGGCCCGATAACTGCGTTGTCTTGGAAAAATCAACTCCTTGAGTCACAAGGAACGACATGTCGTTCTTGAATATTTTCCGCGCCTTGCGGTCAAACCTGTTTTCGGCAGGCTGCCGGATTGCATTTTGTGATCAATCCGAAGCGTTGGAACGTTCTGCTTTTGTGTTTGAACTTATAATGCCCGGAATTTTCAGATGGTGGTATGTAAATTCACCGAAATCGGGGCGTTCGAGAGTCTTTGTGTCAGCCGCGGGAGTACCGTATGCAATGGTGGAAAGATTTGCGTCTGAAATACAAGCTCGGACTGGGCTTTGGTATTATTCTGGCTCTGCTGGTATTACTGGGGGGCTGGGCCGTCCTGGGGCTTGGGCAGGTTGTCGGCAATGCGGACGAAGTCATTGCGGGCAACAAGTTGCGCGGCGAGTTTGTGCAGAAGATCGTTGACCACCTGCGTTGGGCGGGTAAGGTCAACGCGCTGCTCACGGATTCCAGCGTCCATACCCTGGACGTGCAGACGGACCCGCACAAATGCGGATTCGGCGCATGGTACTACGGGGAGGGACGGAAGCAGGCCGAGCGGCTTGTTCCCGCAATCATTCCCCTGCTGCGTGAAATCGAAAAGCCCCATGCGGATCTGCACGAATCAGCCAGGGAAATCGCGTCGCTGTACAAACAGGTGGACCCGATTCTGGGCAGTTTTTTGCGAGAAAAGGAGCTGGACCATCTCAAGTGGACCGGAACGGTCAAAAGCACATTGCTGGACCCGGCCGCCGTCCGTTGCGACGTAGAGTCCGATCCGCACAAGTGCGGTCTGGGCATCTGGCTTTATTCCGATAGGATCAAGTCCCAAATGGCAGCCGACCCCGAGTTTGCCGAACTGGTGGAATCGGTTCTCGCGCCGCACAGGAAACTCCACGAGTCGGTGGAAATGATCAACAATCTCCTGGCCGAGGGGAAGCGCCAGAAGGCGACGCGGTTTTATCGTGACGTCACGGAACCTTTGGCGGATGAAACCCTGGAGCGGATAGACGAACTCATTCGCTGGCACGACGTCCGCATGGCCGATCTGGCGATGGCTTCGGATGTATATGCCGGAAAAACCCTGCCGGCCTTGGAAAAAGTGCAGGATATCCTTGATGCCACACGTACCGTGGTGACGGACAACATCATGACCGACGCGCAAATGCTGGACGAAGCGGAAAATACACGGCGCGGCGTGTTCACCGTGGGCGCTGTGGCCATTTTGCTCGGCATTGTTCTGGCATGGATTATTGCGTCGCAGATTTCCCGGCTGCTTATTCGTGGGGTGGAATTCGCCACCACGGTTGGCGGCGGAGACCTGACCGTGGTGTCCGATGTGCAGCAGAAGGATGAAATCGGGCAGTTGGCTGCGGCCATGGGCGCCATGGTGGGGAAATTGCGCGAGGTCGTGGGCGACGTGGATTCCGCGGCCGCCAACGTGGCCGCAGGCAGCGAGGAGTTGGCCTCGTCAGCCGAAACCCTGTCGCAGGGAGCAACGGAACAGGCCGCCTCCATCGAGGAGGTATCCTCTTCCATGGAGGAAATGGCCGCAAATATTCAGCGCAACACGGATAATGCCCGACAGACGGAGCAGATAGCCGGCAAGGCCGCGGAAGACGCGGACAAAAGTGGGCAGGCTGTGGGCAAGACCGTGGAAGCCATGCGTGAGATTGCGGAAAAAATAGGCATTATCGAAGAAATCGCGCGGCAGACCAACCTGCTGGCGCTCAATGCCGCCATTGAGGCGGCCCGTGCCGGCGACCACGGCAAGGGGTTCGCCGTGGTCGCCGCCGAGGTGCGTAAGCTGGCCGAGCGGAGTGGACAGGCTGCCGGTGAAATAAGCCAGGTGTCCACGGCATCGTTGCGCATTGCCAATGATGCCGGTTCCATGTTGGCGGAACTCGTTCCCAACATTCGCAAGACCGCCGAGCTTATCCAGGAGATAGCCGCATCCAGTGAGGAGCAGAACTCCGGAGCGGGGCAAATAAATCAAGCCATCAGTCAGCTCGACCAGGTCATCCAGTCCAACGCCTCGGCTTCCGAGGAAATGGCTTCCACTTCGGAAGAACTTTCGTCCCAGGCGCAGCAACTGCAAATGACCATGGAATTCTTCAACACGGGGACACATTCGCCCACAGGGGCACGAAGGGCTGTTGCCTCCCGGAGAGCGTTTGGCGAAAAATCCCCGGCGATTTCCAAAAAGGACGGATTCGAAAGATTTTGAGACTGGCATTGAAAAGGAAAAGTCCACGGAGCATGCTCCGTGGACTTTTTTTTCGTATTTCGCTGTCCTGACGGCAGGAGGGCTATACAGCCTTTTTTTCCATCTGCATGCGATACTGGGCCAGATCGTCCACGGTCAGCACCGGAATGCATGCCTTGCGCCCGAATTCGATGATTTCCGGCAGCCGGGCCATGGTTCCGTCCGCATTGGTCAGCTCGCACAAAACACCGTAAGGTTTCAATCCGGCCAGACGCATCAGGTCCACCGTTGCCTCGGTATGGCCCCGGCGTTCCAGAACCCCGCCCGGCCGCGCGCGCAACGGAAACATGTGGCCGGGACTGTTCAGACTTTGAGGCCCGGCATTGTCGGCAATGGCCGCCCGCACGGTCGTCAGCCTGTCCGCGGCGGAAACACCCGTGGTCACGCCTTCGGCGGCTTCGATGGAAACCGTGAAGGCCGTCTGGTACCGGCTGCAATTGTCGTCCACCATCATGCAAAGGCCCAGTTCCCGGATTTTTTCATCCGGCAGACACAGGCACACGATGCCGCTGCATTCCCGGATGAGCATGGCCATCTGCTGCGTGGTCAGCGACTCGGCGGAGAAAATGAGGTCGCCCTCGTTCTCACGGTCCGCATCGTCCGTGACGAGAACACCACCACCCCGGCGTACCGACTCGATGGCGCTCTGCACTCGTTCCAAAGGTGTTCCGAATTCGTCCAAAAGATTCTGATTCATGGCAAACTCCATGTGTTGTGAGAGTGTCCAGAATCAGGGCGTGGGGAACAGTGCCGCCTCTGTCCGAAATCGAACAAAGACAGCCAATAGCGCAGGATCGCGCTTTCGGCAGGCAAGCAAACTGTCTGTCCTCTTCCATCCGGACTCTAACCGTCGGCTCCGGCCTTTCACCGGATCTGCTCGACCCCATGCACTCGCTCCCGATGAACTCGCACAAGGGCGCTCGCGGGCTCTCCTGGCTTGCGCCGGGAATACCGCCGGTGGGGAATTTCACCCCGCCCTGAGGTAACAACCGCATTTTGCATGGATGGCGGTGGGTGTCAAGACGGGACGAGATGCGGCGCAAGGGGGGGAGAGGGAAAAAGAAGAAAAAGGGAAAAACTGGCGAGGGGGAAACCTCTTGAAAGAGGTTCTCCCCCTCGCGCTCCCCCTTCCAGAACTTTTTAACGGCGAAAATTTTGTGGGAGAACGAATATGCTGAGTGACTTAATACCAAGCAAAGATTCCTGATCAGTGCAAATGAAATATAAAATGGCAAGGAGTAGACAGAATGAATAGTTATATTTTTTTGAAAAAAGATGCTGTGTAATTGTTTTGATGAGTTCTTGAATTGATCGCATCTTTTTCCTTGTAATGAGATAGTGATTAGATGGTTTCAACACGCTTGCTTGTTTCAACCTAGCATATGAATCTGGAATAGTCAACCCCCTGGTTGATTTATCCGAATGCATGTGCAAAAGGGCGGGAGCGCATGGCAACGTCGTTTTCAGCCATGTGGGAAAAAATGGGCGGATTTATGAATATAGTCGATCTCGGATTGATTCCCTACAGAGAAGCCGAGCGTTTGCAGTTGGACACCCTGGCGCGTGTCATTGCCGGGGAACAGGAAAACACGTTGTATCTGTTGGAACATCCCAAGGTCATCACCTACGGGCGGCAGGGAGGTGGCGAAAACCTGCATGTTTCAGAATCCTTTCTGGCGGGACAGGGCATAGAGGCGGTGCAGACGGCGCGGGGTGGCAACATCACCTGCCATTTTCCGGGACAGATGGTGGGGTATCCGATCTGGCGCGTGGAAAAGCGCCCGGGCGGAATGCGCGGTTTTTTCCATGATATGGAGCAGGCGGTCATCGACACGTGCGCCTGTTTCGGCATTGCCTGCATCCGTCGTCCGGGGCATCCGGGAGTCTGGGTGGACGAGGTCCGCAAAATATGCTCAATGGGCATCGGCGTCCGCAAGTGGGTCACCTATCATGGGCTGGCGCTTAATGTCGGGCCGGACGTCGGCCTTTTCGATCTCATCACCCTTTGCGGCATCCGGGAGGCGCGGCCGACGTCCATGAGTGCGGAAGCCGGGCGGGAAATCAGTGTCCAGGAGGTCAAGCATGTCTTTGCCGGAGAATTCAGAAAGGCCTTTGCGCATTCCGCCGTGGCTTCGCGTCAAACTGCCGCAGGGTAGCCGGTTTTCCTGCACGTCGGGCCTGATTCGGGATCTGGGGCTGAATACGGTCTGCCAGAGCGCGAAATGTCCCAACACCTGGGAATGTTTCGGCAGGAAGGTGGCGACGTTTTTGATCATGGGCGGCACATGTACGCGCAACTGCCGGTACTGCAATATTTCTCCAGGAAAGCCTTCCCCTTTGGACGCCACGGAACCCCGCCGTGTGGCCGAAGCCGCCCAGCGTCTGGAATTGCGGCATGTTGTGGTAACCTCGGTCACCCGCGACGACCTTCCGGACGGAGGGGCGGAGCATTTCGTGGCAACCATCCGGGCGATCAGGACTGCGCTCCCCCTGGCGACCGTGGAGGTTCTCATTCCGGATTTTCAAGGCGATGAAGCCGCCTTGCGCGCAGTGCTTTCCGAGCGCCCGGACATCCTGAACCATAATGTGGAGACCACACCGGTTCTCTACTCCCAAGTCCGTCCCCAGGCGGACTACAATCAGAGTCTCGAACTTTTGACCCGATCCAAATCCATTGCTCCGGAAATTCCCACCAAGAGCGGACTTATGCTCGGCCTTGGGGAAAAGGACGAAGACGTCCTGAAGGTGCTTGATGACCTGGCGGCCATCAAGTGCGACATCGTGACCATTGGCCAGTACATGCAGCCCACCAGAAAACATCCCCCGGTCAAACGGTACGTCGTTCCAGAGGCGTTCGACGAGTTCGCCGAACAGGGGCGAGCACGGGGGATACGGCACATGTTTTCCGCGCCCCTGGTCAGGTCGTCGTATAATGCGAGTAGATTTGTGAACAAGAAATAAGCCCCGAAGCATCTCAATGGTGCTTCAGTGACGGGGGGAGCGGCCCTTTTCAATTTACATTGCCTGAAGCGCTGCAACGGCAAATTGCAGTTCCACATCTTCCCCGTTTGCCATCTTGATGGCATTTTCCTGCGTCATGGGCACTCTGGTGTCCGGAATCACGCCGCCGATTTTGTTTTGACTGTCAAGCTGGATGATTCTATCCGCGTCGAGAGACCTTCCGTAGGGAAATTCAATGTAATATCCGTCCGGCATCAATGCCTTCCCGCCTGTCATGCCGAAGGAGCCGTTCGTCCCATAGAAACTCACGACACGGCCCCTGGGCAATTTTTGAATCGCCATGGCCACTCCTTCCGCCGAGCTGATGCTGGATGGGTTGACGATGGCGACCACAGGCCCGTTGTAATGCGGACTTTGCGGTTCAATATCAAGTGGTGCGTTTCTGGTCATTGTCCCGTCATCGTCAGCCAGGACAATTTCGAATTTCCTTGTGTTGGCGTTGTAGTACTCCTGGTATTCATAGATCGTCGTAGTGGAATAGAAATAGCCGGCAAACTGGGCAGCCAGGCTATCCGAGCCACCACTGTTGCCCCGAAGATCGACCACAATGCCGGGAACATTTCTCCCCGTAAGGAACAGCATGGCCTCCTTGAGCTTCTCCGAGAGTTTTTTTACGGTGACCTGCGGGGCCTCACCATCAAGTGCACCAACCAGTATATACCCGTAGCCGTTGTCCATGACGCTGTACTTGATCGGATCGTCATCATCGATATTGTCGGCATTCCACAGGGCTGTTTTGCGCAGGATGGTGTGTCCGTCATCAGAGGACGTCAGGGTGACTGTGACGGGCTGGAACGTTTTCGAGCTGTTGAATGTAACGGTGCTTTGCGTCGTGAGCGGATCGAGAACGAGCAGGCGATACTTCTCAAGCAGTTCATGTTCGTTGGTGGCCAGTGAGGCGGGGTTGGAAGTCCAGAGGGTCGGTTCGGCGTGTAAAGCCTCTTGAATGGGAATGCCGTTCCACTTCAGGATTTCATCGCCGACTGTCATGCCGGCCTTGTCCGCTTCTCCACCTGGAGTTACGATGTGGGCGATTACCCGTCCGTCATCAATTCCGATAATTCCGAAACCATAACTCCCGGCGATATTCTTTCCAATAAGTGAGCCAATGATCCCTCCGCCCATAGTAACATGACCGTCGGGCAGGGATTTGGTATATTGAAGAAGAGCAGTCGCATAGCTTGATTCGTCGTTGGTGTTCATTGCCTGTACGACCAATGGACGTATTTTTCTGTTCAATTCGTACCAGTCGATATTCTTCCATGCTCCAAAAGCGTACTGTTCCGAAATCTGCGCATGAAAGCCATCATAGGCTTCCGACCATGTTTTGTCCGTGTAGTTTCCTGTACCTGCGGCCTTGAGGGGGAGAGGCTGCGTCGATTCGTCATCCTGTCCTGCACCGCAGGCGCTGAGCATGAATGCCGTTGCGAGAATCGCGGTCAGGAGAATGCGGGTTTGCAGGCGCCGCGGGGAACATGAATTCCTGTTGCGTGTTCTCATGTGGGTTCCGTCGTGTGGTCTGTGGTGGGGGATGTCCGCAAGGCGGCGGGTATCACTCTTTTGAAGCTGCGGAATACTGTATTTCATGGAAGGCAAAAGTGCAAGGTGCCGAGTGTTTGGCAGGGGTTCGTCAGGACCAGCGGGGCCATCATATGGCAGGTTGCGATGGTGGCCGCCGGCCTTGGGGAGCCGGTGGAGACCTTCGGCATGGCTGCGTTCCTGTCCGCCATATTCGCGAGGAATTCGGCCACCCCTGTGTGCGGAGGGTTCCTTTGTTTCCGTCCGGTCCAGAAGGTCCAGTCTGTATCCGTCGTGCCGGAAAGCAGAAAATCCCGCCCGGAGCGATACGCTCCGGGCGGGATTTTCTGTGCGGAATCGCAGGTCCGGGAGGCCGTCGCCTTCTGGCGGGGGCCGGAGGCTTTGCCTCTGGGAGGATGCAGGGGGGTACCCGCATCTCCTTTCCCTACATCTTTTCCAGCAGCAGTTCGCCAAAGGCCTTGCAGCCCACGGTAATTGCGCCGTTGATCTGGTTTGCCAGGTCCACGGTGACTTTTTTGCTGGTGATGACGTTTTCCATGGCCTGTTCAATGCGTTCGGCGGCTTCGTGCCAGCCGATGTGACGGAGCATCATGGCCCCGGAAAGGATGAGGCTTCCCGGGTTGGCCATGTCCTTGCCCGCGATGGTGGGCGCGGTTCCGTGGGTGGCCTCGAACAGGGCGATGGTGTCGCTCAAGTTGACGCCGGGCGCGAGACCCAGTCCGCCGACCTGTGCGGCAAGGGCATCGGAGATGTAATCGCCGTTGAGGTTGGTGGTGGCGATGACGCTGTACTGTTCCGGGTACATGAGTACGTTCTGGAAAAGCGCGTCGGCGATGCGGTCCTTGATGACGACGGGCTTTGCGCCGCCCTTGGCGGCTTCTTCCTCGGTCATCACGCTGCCGCCGAATTCTTCGGCCGCGACTTCATAGCCCCAGGCGCGGAAAGCGCCTTCGGTGCACTTCATGATGTTGCCCTTGTGGGACAGGGTCACGCTGGGCAGCTTGTTGTCCACGGCGTGCTGCAACGCCCTGCGCACGAGACGTTTGGAGCGCATGGCGGTCATGGGTTTGATGCCGATGCCTGCGTCCAGGTCCACGTCCACCTTCATTTCGTCGCGCAGAAATTCTATGAGTCGTTTGGCTTCCGGGCTGTTGGAGGCCCATTCGATGCCGGCGTAGACATCTTCGGTGTTTTCCCGAAAAACAATCATGTTGACCAGGTCAGGGCGCTTGACGGGCGATTCGATGCCCTTGAAATAGCGGATGGGACGGATGCAGGCGTACAGGTCGAGGACCTGGCGCATGGTCACGTTGAGGCTGCGGAAGCCGCCACCCACGGGAGTTTGCAGAGGGCCCTTCATGCCGATGGACCCGGAGGCCAGGGCGTCCAGCGTTTCCTGGGGCAGGTAGTCTCCGGTCTGGTCGTAGGCTTTCTGCCCGGCCAGGAGTTCGCGCCATTCGAGCCGGCGGCCGTCGGAGTAGGATTGGGCCACGGCCGTGTCGATGACGGGCCGTGCCGCGGCCCAGACTTCAGGGCCTATGCCGTCGCCTTCAATGTAGAGTACGGTATGCATGGTGAAACTCTCCGTAGGAACAAATTTGTAAAATTGGAGCGGTATGAGTAGCCCGTGGGATGGGGGTTCGTCAAGCTTGTCTTTCATAAATGTGAATAATGGCATGCGGCAATGGGGCCAGGGGGGTGCCATCCCATCCACGGAAAACGCCCCGCACCGCCGGTATGGATATGGCTGCACGGGGCTTTGTGTCAGGAGTCAATCTGAATTATTCTTTGCTCTGTAAGATCTCGCGGATGCGGTAGGGCTTTTTGCCGAGGACGCCATCGCGGATGTTTCCCAGGATTTCCAGGGTGAACCCCATGGACATGAAGGCTATGGAGGCGACGTACAGCAGGATGGCCCCGAGGAACGGGGGGCGTGTTCCCATGTGCTCGCCCATGGCGAGTTTTTCATAGAGCAGCCAGCATACGGTCAGCGAGGCGATGGAGAAGAGAATCAGGCTCAGGCGGCCGAACAGATAGAACGGGCGCTGTTTGAACGAGGTCTGGAACCAGAGCATGATGATGTCGAAGAGCACGTCCACGGAGCGGGCAAGACCGTAGTGGCTTGCCCCGGCAAAGCGTTCCGGGGCCTGTATGGGCACTTCGGAGATGGCTCCGCCGGAAATGTGGACCAGGGCCGGCAACAGACGGTGCTGTCCCTCGCTGAGCTGCAGGGAGCGGGCGGTGTCGCCGCGCAGCATGGACATGCCTCCCATGTCGTGGCAGTCGCATTTGCTGGTGGCGCGCATCAGGTAGTTGGCGATGAGGCTGGGCAGCCGGCGCAGCACCAGGGATTCCGTTCGCTTCTGCCGGGTCCCGGAAACAAGGTCGAAACCTTTGCGGCATTCGGCGTACAGGGCCGGAATTTCCTCGGGCCGGTGTTGCAGGTCGCCGTCCATGACCACCACGTAGTTGCCTTCCGTGTTCTGCAGGCCCGCGTAGATGGCGGTGCACTGGCCCCGGTTGCGCGAAAGCATGACGCATTTGACGTGCGCGTCTCCGGCGGACAGTTCGCGCATCATCTGTTCCGTGCCGTCGGTGGAGCCGTCGTTGACCAGGACTATTTCATAGTTCAGGTCCATGGAGCCGAGCACGGAGGTCAGGCGGCTGTGAAATTCGCGGATGCACAGCTCTTCGTTGTGCATGGGCGTGACTATGCTGATTTCCACCGGTGTGGTTTTCCCTGTGATCTTTTCTGTGGAATTGTTTTTGCCGGGTTCAGCTGTTGTCTTCTTGGGCATGACGGGGTTTCCTTGTGTGGGGGCAGAGCTGCCCGTAATGGACAAGCCGCGCATTGTGGCGGCGAAAAATTTTCTTCCAGTTCGCAGTGGCCAGGCTTTGGTATTCCGCGGTCCACTGCTGGTCCACGCGCATGTGCCCGAATTCGGCGGGCAGGGCGGGATCTTCCGGCACAGGCAGGCCGGGATGGCAGCAGATTTCCAGAACACGGGGCGCTGTTTTTTTCGTCCCGCCGGACTTTGCAGCCCAGGCGTCAAGGTGACGGTCCAGGGCTTCGGGGAGCAAATTGTCCTTTTGATCGGCTATGCCCCAGACCGTGTCGGGCCAGGCGACGTCGGGATGTTTTTTGTGCAGCGAGGCGCAGGCGTTCAGAAAGGAGCAGCGGATGCCGGGAGTGTCCAGGCGGGTGAGGGGGGATCGCTCCCTGGGGCGGCGGACCCAATGGATATTGAATTCCGCGGCCAGTTTCTGGGCGATGCGCATGAACGCGGGCCAGGCATGGGTGTGCTTTTCACTGTCCAGATGGGTGGGGCGGATGCCCGCATCCACCACGCGCCTGATCTGGGCGCGCCATTCGTTTTCCAGTTGCTGGTAGTCGATGCGGTTGGATACGTATCGGGCGAACAGGGCCGGGTAGCTGCCCAGGAACAGGCCGTTGCCGCCCGTCAGGGTGGAGACCTGTGCCGGCGGCGAGAGCGGCCGGCCGCGCAGGACGTTGCAATGCACCCCAATACCCAGGGGAGCCCCCTGTTCAATGATCTGCCGGTGCAACCCGACGGCATGTTCAAAGGCCGGGCCGTTGGCCAGCAAGGTGGTGGATGTTACCGTTCCGCGTCCGGCCAGATCGGCCACGGCCCGGTGTACTGCAGGGTGCAGTCCCAGGTCGTCCACGTTGATGATGATGGCGAGTGGTGTCGTATTCATTCGGGGCGCATCATACCGTCCCGGCGGTGCGAGTCAAGAACAGGTACGCACCGTGGAAAGATAGGTTCACGCATCGGGAGTGTGTCCGCGCAGACGCTGGTTCAGGCCTCGCTTTTTTTCGTTGACCAGCTTGTACAGCTCCTTGCGTTTGGCCCGCAGGATCACGCCGATGTTCTCTTCCTTTTTCTTGACCTTGTATTTGGTCCTGATAGTGCGGAATGCCACCTGGACCTTGTTTTCCTGGAATACGGTGTCCAGGGCGTCGGCCAGGTCGGACTCCACCGGATACATGTCGTTGAAGTGCTTGACCCATACGTAAAGGTGGTAATCAAGGCCGAATTGTCCGAATCCCTTGAACAGCACCTGCGGTTCCGGATTGTCGAGCACCAGGGGGTTCTTCTTGGCGGTCTTGAGCAGCAGCTTGGTGACTTTTTCGCGCTTGGAGCCGGGGATGACCGTCACCGGAACGGTCACGCGGATGGTGGTGTCGCCGTAGCTGTAACTGGCGATATCCCCCTTGAGAAAGTTGGAGTTGGGAATGATGACCACGGTGTTGTCCAGGGTGCGGATGGTGGTGTTGCGCACGGACACGTCCGTGACTTCGCCTATCATCTTGTTGTGCTGGATGACGTCGCCCTTTTTGATGGAGCCGCCGAAGAGGATGATCAGCCCGGACACGAAGTTGTTGACGATGTCCTTCATGCCGAAGCCGATGCCCACGGACAGTCCGGAGGCGATCCATGTGAGGGCGGACAGGGACACTCCCAGGATGTTGAAGCAGACCAGCAGGTAGACCACCCAGAGCACGTAGGAGATGGTGGTCCCGAAGGTGTGGGCCAGGGCCGGGTTGAATCTGCCGCCGCGCCGGGGGAGCTCTTCGAAAAAGCTGACCATCCAGTGCAGGATCATGCGCGTGAGAAAAAACAGGATGAGGATGATGATGGCGGCCCGGGGCGTGATGCTGACGCTGCCCATGGTGATTTCCTGGCGCAACACCCAGCGGGCGAAGCCCGTGCCCCCTGCAAAAGCCAAGGCCCATCCCATGAACAGGTAGACGATGACCGTCACGGTCAGGGGGTAGGCCATGTCGATGAGGGCGGTGTGGGGCCGTTTGACCTGGGCTCTTTGCGGAGCCGGGGCGGTTTCGTCCGGTGCGCTGCCGTTGCTTGACTTGGCAGTGTCTTCGGAAACGCTGCCCTGCGTCTGGGCGTTGAAGAGTTTTTTGAGCATGGCGCAAAGCATGAACGTCAAAAGTCCCATGAACCAGATCTGGGTCAGGATGATACTTGCCGCGGAGTAGCTGAACAGGGCGAGCAGGCCGAACAGGGCGAGCACCGGCGTGGACGCCCTTGCCAATCCACGGTCCAGGGGGATTTCATTGGTTCCGGCTATCTGGCGCATGCGCAGAAAGGCAAAGGCCAGGGCCGGCAGCCAGACGAGGTTCAGGCAGGCGGCGGGCAGGATGAAAATATGCATGAGGTCGCCCAGCAGCATCAGACAGTACAGCAGGATGAGCGGATTGCGCGACGGCGGGCTGAAGGCCATGCCGGAAACGCCTTTGACGATGCTGTTGGTCAGGATGATAAGTCCCAGCGCGACCAGGTCCACCCAACCCAGGATGGTGGCCTGGTTGCTTGTGAAATAGGTCAGCGCGAGGGAGGCGGCCAGCCCCAGGCCAAGGGATATGAGCACCCAGCCTCCGCGTCGGGCGATGTGGTGGCCGCTGGTGGCCTGCAGCCGTCCGCGCAGATATTGCAGGGCATATGCTCCGAGTGCCCACAGAACCAGGGCGCAGCCTGCGAAATAGAGAATGAAGTGGTCCCATTGCACCCAGATGATCAGCGGATACCAAAATCTCGGCATGTTGTCGGCCCACTGCGCGGCTTCCTCAACCATGTCCCGCAGGCCGGAGCGGCTGAAAATGCTGGGTGCGGGTTTGAAATAGTAGTTCTCGAAAACCTTGTAGTAGATTTGGGAGGTGGCGTTGCGGTCGTCGGCAATGGAGGCCAGGAGAATGTCGGCCTTTTGCAGGGTTTCGTCTATGGCCACCTTGATGTCTTTCACATCCCGCTTGAGCGTTCTGTAGTCGGATGTCGCGCCGTCTATGGAGGGGGAAATCATGACCTCCAGATTGGTGGTCTTCTGCCGCAGCCGGATGTTGCGGATGGCCTGGTAGTCGTCCTTTATCTGGTTGATCTTGGCTTTGTCCTCAAGAAGCGGGGCCATCTTCAAAAGGATGTATTCCTTCAGGGAGTCGAGTTGAATGATGATGGTTCGATAGGCCCAGGGGGTGCTGCCGGATACGCCGTGCAGCAGGGTGAGCTGGTCCAGGCGGTTGCCGGCCTTGGCCAGTCCGTGAAAAAGTTCGTCGCGCATTTCCGGGAAGGCTTGCTCAATGCGCTGCACGCTGGCGTCGCGCAGGTAAATGTCGTGTTCAATGCCTTCCACCATGGTTTTCCAGGTGGTTTCGGCTTTGCCGGCGGGCGCGGTTTCTGGCGGCGTAGCGGAGTCCTGGGCCGGACACGGCTGGGAGGGCAGACAAAGAGCCATCAGGAGAAGCAGAAAAATGAAGAACGACCTACGCATTGCAGGCTCCCGGATTGCGGTATTTTATGAATGTGTGGGGCCGACGGGCTTTTGTCGTGCAGCAAATTTGTCGCTGTATGTTTTGTGCCACCGCCGTGTCGTCCCTTACAACTCGTGTCGAGTACTCCTTAAACGTATACCGGGGGAGCGTGGCTTGAGCAAGCCCTGGTGTGGGTTGAAGCCGTTTGCTGCACGGATGTGCCAATTGGCTGACAAATGAGGCAAGAAATAAAGGGATTTGAAATTGAAAGTGTTTTAACATGCTGTTTTTTAGTGTGAAAATTGAATTGGTTTGTGTTTTGCTTGAGGTGTCGTGATGTGCCCAAGGGGAGGAATGTGATGAAGTACGTCATAAATGCCAAAGGGTTGAGTCGCTTGGTTGCCGCTTCGTATGCGGAGAACAACTTGGGGCCGATTCTCTCCTTTCCGGAAATGATCACCGTCACTACAACGCTCAACTGCAATTACCGTTGCCGGATGTGCTATCAGGCCAGCTATGACAGCAAGGAGATTCCTTGGGAAATAGTGGAAAAGCTGGAGGACGCATTGCCGTTTGTTCCCCGTATGCAGATTTTCGGGGGAGAGCCTCTGTTGTACAGCAGGTTCGACGATCTTGTATCCATGGGAGCACGCAATGCCGTTAAAATGGTTACCATAACCAATGGGTCCCTCCTGCTTGAGGAGCGTCGCAGGCGTATGGTGGATGCCGGCTTTTTCAATGTCAAAGTGAGCTTCGATGCAGGTACTCCCGGTACCTACAAGAAGATACGGGGCGGAAATTACAACAAGGTTATCGGAAACATTCTTGAGCTTTCCAAGCTCAAGGCGCAAAAAAATACCCAATACCCCATCATTGAAATGCAGATGGTCGCCATGCGCTCCAATATCCATGAACTCGGCACCCTTTTGTCTATTGCCTCGAACATCGGGGTGAAGCATGTCAATGTCTTCTATCTTGTTACTTCCGACGAAACCCTGGTCGACGAATCTTTGTTTTTTCACCAGGAATATGCTGACGAGCAGATGCGCAGGGCCAGTGAAATTGCAAACAAGCTTCAGATGGGACTGACGCTGCCGAGGCTCTTCGGGCAGAATCACGAACCGGCGCAATGCCACTCTTTCGTCAAATGCAAGGACCCCTGGAATGTGATGCTGGTCAGCCCGGCTGGAATCGTATCGCCCTGTTGCGGTGGTGCTCCTTCCGTGGGCAGTCTGGCGGAGAAGGATTTCATGCAGGTATGGAACGGCGCTGAATATGTTCGGCTCCGTGAATTGGTCAATACGCCGAACCAGCCGGAATATTGTAATAAATGTCACGGTAAGATGCTGGATCACCGGAGTATATTCGCCCATATCAAAAATTCTGAACTGGCTGAAACACTTCTGGCGAAAACGAACCAGGAGGCTGTTCCCGCCAGTTAAGGAATTGGATACGCCTTGCAGCAGGGTGAGCTGGTCCAGGCGGTTGTCGGCCTTGGCCAGTCCGTGAAAAAGTTCGTCGCGCAGTTGGGGAAAGTCACTTTCAATACGCTGCACGCTTATATCGCGCAGCTTGATGTCGTGTTCGATTCCCTCGACCATGATCTTCCAGGTTCACTTGTCTGAGAGCCGGTAACATCCTGGGGCGGCGTGGATTATTCCTGGGCGGGACAGGGGAAACTCAGAATGCAGAGAAAGGTAACAACAAGGAATACGGTGGAATACAATCTGTGCATGCCGAGTCTCAGGTGTGTCGGGTTCTGAACTGTCGCACGGATTGGTGCTTTCCGTGGGGAATGCGCCGTGCCGCTTTTTATATAAGAGGATGCGGACGGTTCAGGAAAGCCTTGGGGGAGATGTCTTATCGCCGGTCGTGCGTGAAATTTACGGTGGGAATCTTTCATGCATCTTGTGCGATATGGAATCCATTATGGCGCACAGAGGGATGTCGCTGGAAAATACAGCATGAATGTTCACACTTGCCGCATGTCGATTCTTATAAAACAGGTTTTGCAATGAACCGCTGATTTCCAAGGTTTAAATGTTGCGGAAAGGCCAATTCCCTGCATATATGAGGAATGCGCAAGGAATTGGACTTTTTTTCGTCGTGTTTTGCTTCTTTTTTTTGAATGGCAGTGCGGGGCGGTTGGCAATTATTTCGAGGTGGTCGAGCATTAGTCCCTGTTCAATCCAATGCATTCTTTCAAAGGGTATCGCATGTTTTTGGATGTCCGTACTCTGATTGTCGCCCTGGTTGTCGTGGTCACCACTTGCGCCCTGGTGGTCATGCTGGTCCATAACCGGAAATACCCGGTGCAGGGAACATTGTGGTGGGCATATGGAACTTTCGTCATCGCCGTCTTCGGATCCCTGCTCGCCTTGCGAGGGACCGTCCCGGACTGGCTCTCCATCGTGGTGGCCAATGCCGGAGTGGTTGTCGGCTACTGTATGACATGGTGCGGCGTGCGGCGGTTCGTGAATCTGCCTCCTGTTCCGGTTTGGGGATTGGCGGTGACAGGCTGCAGCCTGGGAGCCGGGCTTGCCTGGTTCACGTATGTCACCCCGTCCCTGTTGTGGCGGATACACATCTTGGCTTTGTTTCTTGCACCGGTTTGCGCTGCGGCTGCCTGGGACCTCCTGCGGAACAGGCGGCGCGGAGCGGCCTTCGTCTTTACGGGAGCGGCCTACGGAGTGAACTCCCTGTTTTTTTTCCTACGCAGTGTGCACGTGCATTTTTTCCCGCCGGACGGGCCGTTTCTGGCCTCCCATTGGGGCAGCACTCTTTTTTTTCTGTATTCAATAGTCTTCATCTGCATGGTCACGTTCGGCATGCTGCTGATGATCACGGACACGCTCATGGAACAGCTTCGGGCGCAAGCCACGGAGGATCCACTGACAGGCGTTGCCAATCGGCGTTCTCTTTTCCAGTTTGCGGAACATGAGTTCGCGGCCATGCGCCGTAGCGGGGAATCCTTGGCGGTTCTGATGCTGGACCTGGACCACTTCAAGAAAGTCAACGACAGGTTCGGACATGCCGCGGGCGACATGTTGCTGGTCTGTTTTTCCCGCACCGTGGAGCGATGTATTCGGGCCCAGGACAAGTTCTTCCGGTACGGTGGGGAGGAGTTCGTGGTGCTCCTGCCCGGCACATCCCTGGAAGGGGCCGTCGTGCTTGCCGAACGCATCCGGGCCGTTGTGGAGCTGGATCCTGTCCGTCTGAAAAGCGGGGATATCCAGTACACGGTCAGTATCGGCATTTCGTGCGGCCAGACCGGGGATGTTTCGGTGGAATCCATACTGAACCGTGCGGACGAGGCATTGTACCAGGCAAAAACCGACGGCAGAAATTGTGTCCGGATATATAAGGAAAGGATCGTGCTCCGTGATTTGGGCTGATTTCGTGCATTGACCGTTTGCGGCTCCTCGCATACACCATGCGGAGACATATCGGGAGCCGCATGCCAGACTTGTTTCCAAACAGGATTTTTCAACTCGCCCAGTCCATTCCGGCACAGCAGGGAGCCAGAGTGTCCCATGCCATCATGTATTGGGCGTTTTTGCTGTGCATGCTTTTGTATCCCTTCGGCCATTCGTTTCAGGAAATCGGTCCCATCATCGGCCTGATCGCTCTTGGCCCCTATTATTACTGGAACTGGCAGCATTCCGCCCTGCGCAGATTCGGTCTGCGTTGGGCTTGGCTGGCCTTCATGCTGCTGATTTTTTTTAAAACCGCCTATTCCATTGCTCCGCTGCAAAGCTGGCAGGTCATGCTTCCCAATATCTGGCAGGGGTTCGTGCTGCCGGTCATCGCCATGGAATGCATCCGGGACGGGCGGGATCTGAGGCGTTTCGTCCTGGTCTTTGCCCTGGCCGCGTGTGCGGAAGGCTTGGACGGCATCTACCAGTTTGTGACCGGTGCGGACCTTATTCTGGGGACACAGCCCCTGGTGGGCCGGCTGACCGGTTCCATGAGCACACCGCGTGTGGGAAACTACATGGCCATGGCCCTGATTCCATCCCTGGGGCTGGGGTTTCTGCTGCCTCGCGGCTGGCGCCCCCTGTTACGGTGGGGCTGCACGTTGCTGCTACTTTTTCCGGGGTTGTTTTTGCTGGTTTTTTCCCAGACCCGGAGCGGATACCTGGGGTTCGGAGCCGCACTTCTGGTTCTGGCCGGATTTGTTTTTCGTAAAATTCCCTTCCGGTATCTGGCCGGTCTCGTGCTGGCGGTTGTTCTGCTGGTTCTGTTCGGGCCGCAGCGTATCCATTGGACCACGCTCATGCAGGACCCCCGTTGGGAACTGTGGCGTTTCGCCTTGGATGTATTCAGGGCCCACCCCTGGTTCGGCGCGGGAGTCAGCGCCTACAACCCCGCATTCAACGAGCTTGGGCTGGTGGCCGTGATCAATGGCCAGGATATTCCGCATCCGCACAACGTCTACCTGCAATTGCTTTGCGAAATGGGGCTTGTCGGTTTTGCCGCCGCCATGACGGCCCTGCTCGGCCCGTTGATCTGGGGCTATGGAAGAATACGCAGAGGGCTGGCCGCTTCCGGTACGCCGGAACAGCTTCGCTACTGGCAGCTCACAGCCATGTTCTGGGGTGGGTATTTCGCCTATCTGACGACCTGTCTTTCAGGACATAATTTTTTCCGCACATGGTGGCTGGGGTTGGGCATGGCCTTGCTTGGATTTTTTTGCGGCGCCTGCGTAAGGAGCAGGTATCCTTTCGTTCTCCCCGGCGAAGGTGCTTCCGGTCCCTCAGATATCTTGTAGAAAAACTCCGTTGATTTCCGTTGTTCCTTGTGTGCCATTTGTATGCGTATGATTCAACGGCCAAGTCTTTGAGCCGGCCGTTATCGCTTGTGGATGAGCAAGGACACTATGGGGCTGCCCGGTTTGTTGCAGAACTCGCTTCGCAGGCAGCGAAAGGTCTTGAAATCCAACGTTGCCGCCTGCCGCATGATCGCTTGGGCTTCGGCCATCCCACCGGCATGCCCGGTATACAACATCACAGAGCATATTCCGCCCCTGTCCAGGGCCTGAAGCGCCTGGTCCAACGCCGGCACACTGGTTTCCGGCCGGGTTACCAGGGTCTTGTCGCTGCCCGGGAGGTAGCCGAGGTTGAACATGACGGCCCGGAGGGGGCGAGCGGCGAGCCCGATACTGCGCAGGCTTTCCAGATGCTCGGCCAGGTGTTCGTGCCCCTGGTGGATAAGGCGGACGTTTTCCGCGGCTTTGGATTGGACCAGCCGTTTCCGGGTGGAGCGGAGGGCGTCCTCCTGTACGTCAAATCCAAGGACAAGGCCGTCCGCTCCCACCTGCCTGGAAAGGAACAGCGTATCGTGTCCGTTGCCGGCAGTGGCGTCCACGGCCATGTCGCCCTGGCGCAGGCATGAGGCAACGGCGGACTGGACAAAGGAGAGGAGGTCGGAGGATATGGCCGGAGATTTGCAATGACTCGTTCTCCCTACAGATCCTTTGCGGATGGGGGTGCCAAGGGTGGATTTGCTGTGTTGCGCGTTTTCGTTCATATGTTGGCAACATGGCAGATTGTGCCTTGTGTCGTCCACTTCAAGAAACGGCCCGGCTCGGGCCGGGACACGATCATGTGGCGGAAAGCTGCGTTGGCCTGGACTTTGCTTTTTCACGGGGCGACACGTAGGTACATTGCCGGCGTCTGATTTTTCGGACGGGTGTCTTTTCCTCTGCATACAACAGTGAGTTGCTCTGCTCATGAAGAAATATCGTTTGCTGTCCGTTCTGCTTCTGGCCGCGCTGCTGCTTGTCCCCTCCCTGGCGTGGGCCAAGGAGAAGCGCAACGTGTTGGTGCTTAATTCGTACCATCACGGGTATCTCTGGTCCGATCAAATCATGCAAGGCATCCGGGACGTGCTGGAGGCGAGTCCCTACGCCATTGATCTGCATATCGAATACATGGACAGCAAGCGCTACGGGACCGAGGACATGCAGACGCGCCTCCGGGATCTGTACGCCTATAAATTCCAGGACAAGCGCTTCGACGTGGTCATCGCCACGGATAACGACGCCTTTAATTTCATCATGCACCATGGCGCGGAGTTGTTTCCGGACGTGCCCATGGTTTTTTGCGGGGTGAACGACCTGGACCTGGCCGGGCTGCGCGGCAAAAACGTGACCGGGGTCATGGAGGAGTTCGACATCAAGGACACTCTCGAGCTTGCCCTGCGCCTGCATCCGAAGAAAAAGCGCATCATAGTGGTCGGGGACAACTCCACCACGGGCCGGGCCATACGGCACCAGGTGGAGGCCGCCATTCCCATGTTCCGGGGGCGGCTGAATTTCGAGTTCCGGGACCAGTTCGGGTTTGATGAGCTGCTTAAAAGCGTGGAGAATCTGCCCACGGACACGTTCCTTTTTTTCATTCCTTTCTATCAGAAGATCGACGGGCAGTATTCCTCTGCCGAGCAGGTGCAGCGCGAGGTTTCTCTGCACACCAATGTGCCCATATACAGCAATTGGGGCTTTCTGCTGGGCTACGGCAGTGTGGGCGGCAAGCTTTTGGACGGCGTGGAGCACGGGCGCGAGGCCGGCAATTTGGCCCTGCGGATTCTTGCGGGTGAAAAGGCGGGAGACCTTCCCGTGGTCACCAAGCTTCAGGGCGGGTATCTGTTCGACTACAATCTGCTGCAGCAGTGGCACATACGTCAGGACCAACTGCCCGAGGGCAGCCAGATCATCAACGCGCCCAAGGCGTTTTACGAACTGCCCAAGGAATTCGTCTGGACCATAGGTATCTTCATCATGGTTCTGGGGATCATTCTGGTGCTGTTGGTGGTCAACATCCGCCAGCGCAAGCGAGTGGAGCGCAAAATCAAGGCCCAGCTCTCCTTTCAGGAAATCCTCATGGATACCATTCCCCAGCTTGTCTGCTGGAAGGACGGGCACCAGCGCTACCTTGGGGCGAACCGGGCCTTTACCGATTTTTTCGGTGTGGATGACGTGCACAACCTCATCCACACCACGGAATACCGGCTCAAGCGCGACAGCCTGTATGCGGACTGGGCGGATCGCACGGACCGCGAAGTCATGCATACCCGCAGGTCCATCCAGCGGGTCCGTCGTCAGGTGCGCAACAAGGAGGGGGAACCTGTCTGGCTGGAGATCAACAAGGTTCCCCTGTACGACGAGGCCGGCAATGTGGCCGGTACGCTGAGCACGGCCGAGGACATCACCCGCGAGACCAACCTGGAAAAGCAGCTTTTGCAGTCCCAGAAAATGGAGGCCATCGGGACGCTTGCCGGTGGTATCGCCCATGATTTCAACAATGTCCTGACGTCCATCATCAATTCCACGGAACTGGCCATGGGCGATGTGGATGAGGACTCCCTGACCGGAAAGGATCTTGAGCGCGCCCTGCGGGCCGCGCACAGGGGAAGCCGTCTGGTCAAGCAGATTCTGGCCTTCAGCCGTCCCAGCCAGGAAGGGTTCAAGGCCACGGACATCGGCGAGATCATGCGCGAGGCCCTGGGCATCGTGGAAGCGTCCATGCCGGGAACCATCGAGGTGGTCCGCTCCATTCCCGATCAGCCCCGGATGGTCTGGGCCGACCCCACCCAGCTCAACCAGGTGCTCATGAATCTGTGCACCAACGCGTTCCAGGCCATGCGCCCCCAGGGCGGTGTGCTGGAGGTCGGCCTGGAGCATGAGGATGTGGAGTTCGAACGTGCCGAGGTCCTCGGAGTGGAGCCGGGGGAATTCTACCGTGTGGATGTGGCGGACAACGGGCCGGGCATAGAGCCGAACCTGCTGGACAAGATTTTCGACCCGTTCTTTACAACCAAGGGCAAGAGCGAGGGCACGGGCCTGGGACTGGCCGTGGTGCACGGCATTGCCAAGGCGCACCGGGGAGCCGTGGATGTGGTCAGCGACCCCGGTGTGCGGACGGTGTTCCGGGTGTATCTGCCCGTGTCCAATCAGGATGCGGACCTGGCCGTGGCGTATCCCAACCGCATGTATGTGGGGCGCGAACGGGTTCTTTTTGTTGAGGACGACGTCGACCAGATGGAAACCACTCCGCGCGTACTGGAAAGCCTGGGCTTCAGCGTGGTCGCGGAGAGCAATCCGCAGCATGCCCTGCGCCGTCTGGAGGGCGATCCCAGAGGGTTCGATCTGCTCATCACGGACTACGACATGCCGGGAATCAACGGGTTAGAACTGGTCCGGCAGGCGATCCTCCTCAATCCGCACCTTCTCGTCATCATGGTGACTGGCCGGGACGAGATCGTGGAAGGCGCACAGGCTTTTGACAATATACGGCTGGTGGTGCAGAAGCCATATAACAAGATGGTTCTTTCCGATGCCATCAGGCAGGTCTTTTCGGTCCGGAATTCACTGACTCCCAGAGGTTGATCCGTGTCCCGCATTCTTATTGTCGACGATGACGTCCAGGTCTGTGAGACCATGGCAAGTCTGATCACCAGGCTGACCTATTCCTGTGATTCCGCGGGGAGTCTGGGAGAGGCCAGAAAGATGCTTGCCGCCCGGATGTACGATGTTGTTTTTCTGGACATCAACCTGCCGGACGGAAACGGGCTGGGGATTCTTTCGGAAATCCGCAAGCTGTCCAATGCGCCCGAAGTCATCATACTGACCGGCCAGGGCGATCCCGACGGGGCCGAGCTGGCCATCAGCGGCGGGGCCTGGGATTACCTGCTCAAGCCCTCGTCCATCAAGCAGATAAGCCTGACCCTGGGCCGGGCCATAAAGTACCACAAGGAGAAGGGGGCTTCCGGCGGGCCGGTGGCCCTGGATGTGGAAGATGTGGTCGGTCGCAGTCCCGTGCTGCGGGCCTGTTTCGATCTGGTGGCCCAGGCCGCCCATTCCGGTTCCAATGTGCTGCTTACCGGGGAAACCGGCACGGGCAAGGAGCTTTTCGCCCGGACCATTCACAAGAACAGCCTGCGGGCGGGGAAGAACTTCGTGGTGGTGGACTGCGCCGCCATGACCGGCTCCCTGGTGGAAAGCATTTTGTTCGGCCACAAGAAGGGGGCATTTACCGGCGCGCACCAGGACAGCGAAGGGCTTGTCCGTCAGGCGGACAAAGGGACGCTTTTTCTGGACGAGGTGGGCGAGTTGCCCCTGGACATGCAAAAGGCCTTTCTGCGCGTGCTTCAGGAACGCAAATTCCGCCCTGTTGGGGACACCATGGAAATGTCCAGTGACTTCAGATTGATATCCGCGACGAATCGGAATCTGGAGGCCATGGTCGAACGAGGTGAATTCCGCAGCGACCTGCTTTTCCGGCTCAAGACCGTGCACATCAATCTGCCGCCGCTGCGTCAGCGGCTGGACGACATCAAGCACCTGACCCTGCATCATCTTTCCGAGTTGTGCGAACAGAACAACATGCCGCTCAAGGGGATTGACTCCTATTTCGTGCCCACCCTGCAGCGCTACGACTGGCCGGGCAACGTGCGCGAACTCTTCAATGTCCTGGAACGGGCGTATTACGCATCGCAGGGCGAAAAAACCATCTACACCATGCACCTGCCGCGTGACATCCGCATCAAGGTCGTCAAGGCGCAGTTTGAGGACGACGGCCCGGAGGTGACGGATGCGGAGGAAATGCTGGGGATGCTTCCGTCTGTTGGGCAGGGGGTGGCTGTTGGCGGAAGCGATGCGGAGTCGTCGGAAGCCGAAGGCGCGGCGGAACGTTCAAAAGGCATCGCCTGTCTGTTGGATGCCTCCTCCATGCCCACGCTGAAGGAGTTCAAGGCAAAAGCGGAAGTCGAATACCTCAGGTCGCTCATCGGCGGTACCGGCGGCGATCTGGTTTCCATGCTGTCCATTTCCGGGCTGTCCCGGTCCCATCTCTATGCCCTGCTCAAAAAACACGACATGACCATTTAATTCTTTGGGGCTGTCTGAATTTTCGGACGGGCTTTGGTCCAACGCAAGTCGGCGGAAGCCGTGCGCTTCTGAAAAACAGGACAGGAAATACGCCAGATTGTTTTTGTCTTGCCCTGTCGCGCCTTGACAGCGTCGGCTGTGTACGGCCTGTGGACAGTCACTGCTTTTCCTTGGCGGCGGAAAGGAAGTGTTCGGAAATCCCGGAAATCGGGATGGGCCGCTTTTTATCTTTCAATACGGGTATTCCGCTGTCTTCCAACTTTATATCCTTCCATATGGGGGAAGTTTGTCCGAAAAAACGGACGGATTGGGGGCTGTCTTGTTGGGGGAAATAAAATCATATTTTTATAACATGTTTGAATTGTTCGTTATTATTTGTTTTTGACGTGCTGGCATGAATGTTGATCTATAACGGCACGCCGCGGGACCGCAACAGGCGGGGATTGCCGGGTCCGCGTATCGACACATCATACAACACCTAGGAGACCGGGAAATGGCGAAGACCATGAAAACCATCGACGGCAACACAGCGGCTGCATATGTTGCCTATGCATTAAGCGACACTGCGGCCATTTATCCCATCACCCCGTCGTCCACCATGGGCGAGCTGGCGGATGAATGGGCCGCGCAGGGGCAGCTGAACATTTTCGACCAGAAGGTCAATGTCAAGCAGATGCAGAGCGAAGCCGGTGCGGCCGGCGCTGTTCACGGCTCCCTGGCCGCGGGCGCGTTGACCAGCACCTTCACGGCCTCGCAGGGTCTGCTTTTGATGATTCCCAATATGTACAAGATTTCCGGTGAACTGCTTCCCGGCGTCTTCCATGTTTCCGCGCGGGCCATCGCAGCCCACGCCCTGTCCATCTTCGGCGACCATCAGGACGTCATGGCCTGCCGTCAGACCGGCTTTGCCATGCTCGCGTCCGGTTCCGTGCAGGAAGCCATGGACATGGCCCTGGTCGCACATCTGGCCTCCATCGAATCCAGCGTTCCCTTCCTTCATTTCTTCGACGGCTTCCGGACCTCGCACGAGATCCAGAAAGTGGAAATGATCGATTACGCAGACATGAAAAAACTGGTGAATTTCGACAAGATCGCCGAATTCCGCGCCCGCGCCATGAATCCCGAGCATCCGCACATTCGCGGCACAGCCCAGAATCCGGACATTTATTTCCAGGGCCGCGAAGCCTCCAATTCCTACTACGACAAGCTTCCCGCCATTGTGGAGGAGCAGATGCGCAAGGTCGGCGAACTGACCGGACGCAAATACAATCTGTTCGACTTCGTGGGCCATCCCGAAGCCGAACGTGTCGTCGTGGCCATGGGGTCCTCGTGCGAAACCATTGAGGAAGTGGTCAACCGTCTGGTGGGCGACGGCGAAAAAGTGGGGCTGGTCAAGGTCCGCATGTACCGTCCGTTCATCCCCGAATCCATGATCGACGCTCTGCCCAAGAGCGTGAAGTGCCTGACCGTTCTGGACCGCACCAAGGAACCCGGCGCGCATGGCGAGCCGCTGTACCTGGATATCTGTACGGCCTTGCGCGAAAAGGGCGTGGATCTGCCCGTTGTCGGCGGACGCTACGGTCTGGGGTCCAAGGAATTCAATCCGGCCATGGTCAAGTCCGTGTTCGACAACATGGCTTCCGCGACTCCCCGCAATCATTTCACCGTGGGCATCGTGGACGACGTCACCAACCTTTCCCTGGAAGTCACCCCGTTCGCCGACACCACCCCCGAAGGCACTGTCCAGTGCAAGTTCTGGGGCCTTGGCGCAGACGGCACGGTGGGCGCGAACAAGCAGGCCATCAAGATCATCGGCGACAAGACCGACCTGTACGCCCAGGGATATTTCGCCTACGACTCCAAGAAGTCCGGCGGCATCACGGTCTCCCACCTGCGTTTCGGCAAGCAGCCCATCCAGTCCACCTACCTTGTCACGGCGGCCGACTATGTCGCCTGCCACAATCCCAGCTATGTGCATCTGTACGACGTGCTGGAAGGCATCAAGGACGGGGGCGTGTTCGTGCTGAACTGCCCCTGGACCGTGGACCAGATGGAAGCCGAGCTGCCCGCGGCCATGCGTCGCACCCTGGCGGAAAAGGGCATCCGCCTGTACACCGTGGACGCGGTCAGGATCGCTGCCGGCGTCGGCCTTGGCGGACGCATCAACATGATCATGCAGACCGCCTTCTTCAAACTGGCCAATGTCATTCCCTTTGACGACGCCGTGGCCTATCTCAAGGAATCCATCAAAAAGGCCTACGGCAAGAAGGGTGACAAGATCGTCAACATGAACGTGGCCGCTGTGGAACAGGCTGCGGACAACCTTGTTGAAATCAAGGTCCCCGAATCCTGGAAAAACGCCCAGGACGAAACTGCCTCGGTTGTGGCGGACGAACCCGATTTCATCAAGAACGTGGCCCGCCCCGTACTGGCCCAGAAGGGCGACGAACTGCCGGTCAGCGCATTCACCGTCGACGGCCTGTTCCCCCTGTCCACCGCCAAATACGAAAAGCGCGGCGTGGCCATCAACGTGCCGCAATGGATTGCGGAAAACTGCATCCAGTGCAACCAGTGCGCCTTTGTCTGCCCGCACAGCGCCATCCTGCCCGTGCTGGCCACGGAGGATGAACTTGCCGGCGCTCCCGCATCCTTTGCGACCGTTGAAGCCAAGGGCAAGGAAGTGAAGGGCCTGAAACTGCGCATTCAGGTCAACGCCCAGGACTGCCTGGGCTGCGGAAACTGCGCCGACATCTGTCCGGCCAAGGAATCCGCCCTGGTCATGCAGCCGCAGGCCGCCGAAGCCGCCACGCAGATTGCCAACTTTGAATTCAGTCAGACCGTCTCCAACAAGGGGCACCTGTTCAAGCGCAACACGGTCAAGGGCAGCCAGTATCAGGAATCCCTCATGGAATTCTCCGGTGCCTGTTCCGGTTGCGGTGAAACCCCGTACGTGAAGGTGCTGACCCAGCTCTTCGGCGAGCGCATGATCATTGCCAACGCCACGGGCTGTTCCTCCATCTGGGGCGCTTCCGCCCCCACCACGCCGTACTGCGTGAACAAGGACGGCCATGGTCCGGCCTGGGGCAACTCCCTGTTCGAAGACGCCGCCGAATTCGGCTATGGCCTGAACATGGGCGTGCATCATCGTCGTGCCAAGCTGGCAGACCTGGTCGCCAAGGCCCTGGAAAACGGTGTTGACGGGGCATTGCGCGATGCCATGCAGGGGTGGCTTGACAACAAGGACCACGCTGAAAAGTCCGTCGAATTCGGCAACATCATGAAGACTGAACTGGCCAAGGCCGGAGACGACGCCCTTTTGGGTGAAATCGCCGCCATGGGCGATCTGTTCGGCAAGAAATCCATGTGGATCTTCGGCGGCGACGGATGGGCCTACGACATCGGTTTCGGTGGCGTGGACCATGTGCTGGCTTCCGGCGAAGACATCAATATCCTGGTCATGGATACCGAAGTGTATTCCAACACCGGCGGTCAGTCCTCCAAGGCCACTCCTCTGGGGTCCATTGCCAAGTTTGCCGCTTCCGGCAAGAAGACCGGCAAGAAGGATCTGGCAGCCATGGCCATGACCTACGGATACGTCTATGTGGCGACCGTTTCCATGGGCGCCAACAAGCAGCAGCTGCTCAAGGCCTTCAGCGAAGCCGAAGCCTATCCCGGACCTTCCCTGGTCATCTGCTACGCACCCTGCATCAACCAGGGTATCCGCAAGGGCATGGGCAAGACCCAGTTTGAGGAAAAGCTGGCTGTGGACTCCGGCTACTGGCCGTTGTTCCGCTACAACCCTGAGGCGGTCGCCAGGGGCGAGAATCCGTTGACTCTGGATTCCAAGACCCCGGACGGAACCTTGCAGGAATTCCTGAGCGGCGAAAACCGCTACGGCCTGCTGGAAAAGCTCTTCCCCGAAGAGTCCAGGCGCCTTCGCTCGGAAATTGAAAAGGACTACGACAGGCGTTTCAAGGCCCTGGAATACCTGTCCAAGCACGACCCGGCCACTGCCGGCGAATAATGTGTACTCCTCCCGTCCGCATTGTCTGGCCCGTCAGTGCGGGCGGGAGTTTTTTATCTGTCGATGAAAGGGGTGGCCGCTCGGTCAGCCCGCAAGGGATGGTTGGAAGTAACCCGAACGAGTAAGGAGAGGTTCCTATGTCTGTTGGAGTCCTTGCGCTTCTTGCGCTCGTGCCGATCGCACTGGCCCTGGTGCTTATGGTGGGCATGCGTTGGCCCGCCACGAAAGCCATGCCCCTGGCATGGCTGGTGACCGCCATTTTCGGCGTGGTTTTCTGGAAAATGCCGGTGGGCTTCGTGCTCGCCTCCACCCTGGCCGGTTTCGGCGGGGCCATCAACGTGCTGATCATCGTTTTCGGCGCAATCCTGATCCTCTACACCATGCGCGACAGCGGCGGCATGGAGACCATCAACTACGGTTTCCATGGTCTGAGCCGCGACCGCAGGGTGCAGGTCATCATCATTGCCACGGTGTTTGGCGCTTTTATCGAAGGGTCGGCCGGATTCGGCACCCCTGCCGCCATCTGCGCGCCCCTGTTGCTCAGCCTTGGATTTCCGGCCCTGGCCGCGGCCATGGTCTGCCTTGTCCTGAACTCCTTTCCAGTCACCTTCGGCGCGGTCGGAACCCCGGTCTGGTTCGGCCTGAAAAACCTCAAGCCTGCCGTGGAAAGTGCCATTGCCGCGGGACAGGCCGACGGGCTTGCCAGCTTTCCCATGTTTCTCAAGGATGTGGGCGAATGGTCTGCCATTTTGCATCTGCCCATGATTTTCATTCTGCCCCTGTTCACCAACATGATGCTGACCCGCTTTTTCGGTCGCAACAAGTCCTGGACGGAAGGGCTGGGAGCCTGGAAGTTTTCCTTGTTCGCTTCCGTCTGTTTCGCCGTTCCCTACGTGCTGACCGCCTTTCTTATCGGCGAGGAATTCCCCTCCCTGCTGGGCGGCCTGCTGGGAACCGCGGCCGTGATTTATGCCGCCAAGCAGGGCTGGTTCCTGCCCGAGGAAAATTGGGATTTCGGCCCCCAGTCCACCTGGGAAGCCGAATGGACCGGCAGCATCCGGCCCGAGGAAGGCAAGGAATACAAGGCCCACATGAGCCAGTTCCGTGCATGGCTGCCGTACGTCCTCATCGGCATCATCCTGGTGCTGACCCGCATCAACGACCTGCCTTTCAAGGCCATGGTCTCCTCCTGGGTCATTTCGTTCCCCCCACATCCTGGGCTTCGATACCGTCAATTTCTCCATGAAGCCTCTCTACCTGCCCGGTACCATTCCCTTTGCCCTGGTCGCCATCCTGACCGTCTTCCTCCACAAGATGCCCGGAGGCAAGGTCAAGGCCGCCTGGACCGACACGTTCAAGAGCATGAAGAATCCGACCATCGCCTTGTTCGCGGCCGTTGCCCTGGTGGAAATCTTCAAGCAGTCGGCCCATAACACCATCGGCGCGCCTTCCATGCCGCTGTCCATGGCCGAAGCCTGCGCCGCCCTTGTCGGCTCCAGCTGGCCCATGTTCGCCTCGTTTGTGGGCGCGCTCGGATCCTTCATCACCGGTTCGAACACGGTTTCCGACCTGCTTTTTGCCGACTTCCAGTACGGCATCGCCTCCACGCTCGGCATTTCCAAGACCATCGTGGTTGCGCAGCAGGCAGCGGGTGGAGCCATGGGCAACATGGTCTGCATCCACAACATCGTTGCCGCCAGCGCCACGGTCGGCTTGGCCGGTGTGGAAGGGCTGATCATCCGCCGCAACTCCATTCCGCTTCTGTTGTACGGTCTGGTTGTTGGTGTGTTGGGCATGGTCTACATTGGCATGTATCCCAACCT
Organism: Desulfovibrionaceae bacterium; assembly: GCA_963665185.2. Lineage (GTDB taxonomy): Bacteria > Desulfobacterota > Desulfovibrionia > Desulfovibrionales > Desulfovibrionaceae. Next base: position 119,153 of record CAXXPO010000028.1, read on the forward strand.
GTTCTAATTGGAACACGATTGACGACAATCCCCCGGAGGCATTCCCTCCGGGGGGTCTCAAGGAGACAAACATGTCCAACGAGGCATTGATCAAGGATTTCGAAGCCATTGTGGGGAAGGGCAACGTCATGGCCGACGAGGCCGATGTTCATAACTACTCATACGACTCCGCCGTGCTCGAGCCGGTGCATCCGGCCATGGCCGTGCGTCCCGCCAGCACGGAACAGTTGGGACGAGTGGTGGCCCTGTGTTATGAAAATTCGCTTCCCATGACCGTTCGCGGTGCGGGAACCAACCTGTCCGGCGGGACGATTCCCAGGAAGGGCGGCATCGTCATTCTGACCAACGGGCTGACAAGGATTCTGGAAATCAACGAAGCCGACATGTACGCCCGTGTGGAACCCGGCGTGGTCACGGCCAAGTTCGCGGCCGAAGTGGCCAAACGCGGCCTGTTCTATCCTCCGGACCCCGGCAGTCAGGCTGTGTCCACCCTGGGCGGCAACGTGGCCGAAAACGCCGGAGGACTGCGCGGCCTCAAGTACGGCGTGACCAAGGACTATGTCATGGGCGTGGACTTTTTTGACAGCCTGGGCCAGCTGGTCAAGGCCGGGTCGCGCACGGTCAAATGCGTTACCGGGTACAACCTGGGCGCGCTCATGATCGCTTCCGAAGGAACATTGGGCGTGTTCTCCGAAATTACGCTCAAGCTTATTCCGCCGGTCAAGGCGGCCCGGTCCATGATGGCCGTATTCGACGACATCATCCATGCTTCCGAGACCGTGGCTGCCATCATTGCGGCCAAGATCGTTCCGGCCACCCTGGAACTCATGGACAACTTCACCATCTGTACGGTGGAGAATTTTCGCCATGCAGGTCTGCCCACGGACGCACAGGCCCTTTTGCTCATCGAGGTGGACGGCCATCCCGCCCAGGTGGAGGAGGACGCCAAAACCGTGCAGGACATCTGCAAGGCCAACCATGCCAAGGCCGTGGAGGTCGCCCAGAACGCGGCCCAGCGCGACAAGGTCTGGCAGGCCCGGCGCGATGCCCTGCCCGCCCTGGCCAAATTGAAGCCCACCTGCGTTCTGGAAGACGCCACAGTGCCCCGCAGCAAGATTCCCGCCATGATGGCCGCCTTGAACGACATTGCCAAAAGGTTCGACCTGACCATCGGCACCTTCGGCCATGCGGGCGACGGCAACCTGCATCCCACCATCCTGACCGACAAGCGCAACAAGGAAGAGTGGGAACGCGTGGAAAAGGGTGTGGACGCCATTTTTGAAGAAGCCCTCAAGCTGGGCGGAACCCTTTCCGGCGAACATGGCATCGGCCTTGCCAAGTCCAAGTACCTGGAAAAGGAAACCACCCGCGCCACCATCGAGTACTCCAGGAAGATGAAGGCCGCTCTCGATCCCAAGGGCATTCTCAATCCTGACAAGATAATCGGTTAGGAGGGAGCCATGGCTGACATCAATGCATTGGTGAAACTCCTTCAGGATCTGGACGACCAGCTGGTCGGCTGCATGAAGTGCGGCATGTGCCAGGCGGTCTGTCCTCTTTTCGCCCAGACGGGCAAGGAAGGGGATGTGGCCCGAGGCAAGATCGCCCTTTTGGAAGGTCTGTCCAACCAGATTCTGCACGACCCGGAAGGGGTGAACGACAGGCTCAACCGTTGCCTGCTCTGTGGAACGTGTGAAGCCAACTGCCCCAGCGGGGTCAAGGTGACGGACATATTCCTCAAGGCGCGTGCGGTCATGACCGGGTATTTCGGTCTGTCTCCGGCCAAAAAGGTCATTTTTCGGAACCTTTTGACCAACCCCAAACTCTTCAACTCGCTGCTGGATTTCGGTTCCAAGTTCCAGGGGCTGTTCACCAAAGACGAGAACGAACTCATTGGTTCGTCCTGCGCCCGTTTCAATGCCCCGGTCATTGCCGACCGCCACTTTCGTAAGCTGGCCACGATCCCCCTGCACAAGAGCGTTCCTTTTCTGGACACTCCCGTGGGCGTGTCGGGCAAGCGTGTGGCCTTTTATCCCGGCTGCGTGGTGGACAAGATCTACCCCGAAGTGGCCGAGGCCGCATTCAAGGTGTTCAAGCACCACGGCGTGGGCGTGTTCATGCCCGAAGGTCAGGCCTGCTGCGGTATTCCCGCCCTGGCCAGCGGAGACCGGGAAAGCTTCAATATCATGGTGAAAAAGAATCTGGCCCGGTTCGAAGGCCAGCAGTTCGATTACATCATCACTCCCTGCGCCACCTGCACTTCGACCATCAAGAAGCTGTGGCCGTCCATGTACGAGGGCGAGGACCTCATAAAGGCCCGTAACCTTGCCGACAAGACCATGGACATCAGTCAGTTTCTGGTGGATGTGCTTGGTGTGCGGCCCACGGAAAGTGCCGGGGGAACTGGTGGAACCAAAGTCACCTACCACGATCCCTGCCATCTGAAGAATTCCCTGGGCGTGACAGCGCAACCCAGAACACTCCTCGCGGCCGTCTCCGGCTGCGAGTTCGTGGAAATGGCCGACGCCGGAACCTGTTGTGGTTCGGGCGGCAGTTTCAACCTTTACCATTACGAGCTGTCGAAGACCATCGGCAAACGCAAGGCGGAAAACATCAAGGACTGCGGCGCAAGCGTCGTGGCCACGAGCTGTCCCGCCTGCATGATGCAGATTACCGACATGCTCTCTCGTGAAAAGGCCGGGGTGCGGGTGCGGCACGCCATCGAGCTGTACGCCGAATCCCTATAGTATCGCGTTTCTTGTCCTTAGAGGGAGAACGCGATACGCATTCCGCTTCGGGCGGAACACCGCAGCCAGCGGTGTAAGCGGACCGGAATTCTTGTTTTCCGGCGCAGCGATCCTCCCACAACTGCGCAGACCTTCGTGTCTGTGCGGTTGTGGGGCATCACTTCAGTAACTCCCTCATGGGAAACGCGAGGAACGTCATGTCCAAAAATCTCTACGTCACGGCCACCGAGGCGCGCAGCGGCAAATCCGCCATCGTGCTCGGCGTCATGCAGCTCCTGCTAAGGGACATCCGCAAGGTCGCTTTTTTCAGGCCTATCATCAATGCTCCCGAGGACGGGCAGCGGGATCACGATACCAACCTGATCCTGTCCGTTTTCAAACTGGACCAACCCTACGAAACCACGTTCGCCCACACGCTGAACGAGGCCAGGGAATTGATGAACGACGGTCAGTATTCGACCCTGTTGGAAAACATACTGAGTAAGTACAAGGCCCTGGAGCAGGAGTACGACTTCGTGCTGTGCGAAGGGACGGATTTTTTGGGCAAGGACGCGGCCTTTGAGTTCGAGCTCAACGCCAAGATCGCGGCCAACCTCGGCGCTCCCGTATTGTTCGTTGCCAACGGCAAGGACAAGGGGCACGACGAGATAGTGGCCTCGTCACAGCTTACCATCGACAATCTGGAAAACGAGGGCGTCGATATCGTGGCGGCCATCGTCAACCGGGTATCGGTTCAGAATGCCGAGGGCATAACCTCTGAAATCAAGTGCAAGGCCCGCTGCACCGAACCCCTGTCGGTCTACCTCATTCCCGAAGAGGAGAGCCTGGGCAATCCCAGCATCAAGGACGTCATCAAATGGCTCGACGCCACGGTGCTGTACGGCCATGGTCAGCTGGAAACACAGGTGGAAAGCTATCTTGTGGCCGCCATGCAGATCGGCAACTTTCTCGACTATGTGGAGAAGGGCAGCCTGATCATCACGCCCGGCGACCGGTCGGACATCATCCTGTCCAGCCTCGCGTCCCGGCTTTCCTCCTCCTATCCCGATATAGCGGGGATTCTGCTCACCGGTGGTCTCACCCCGCCTCCCAACGTGCATCGTCTCATCGAAGGCTGGACGGGCGTGCCCCTGCCCATCCTGTCCGTAAAGGACCATACCTACAAGACCGCCCAGGTCATCAGCAATCTGTATGGTCGCATCGATGCGGACGATCAGCGCAAGATACATACCGCCTTGGGCGTGTTTGAAGACCGAGTGGATACCAACGGCCTGCGGCAGAAACTTGCCATGAGCCGATCCAGCAAGGTCACTCCCAAGATGTTCGAATACAGCCTGGTGGAGAAATCCAAGGCGCATCTCCAACATATCGTCCTGCCCGAAGGCGCAGGTGAACGCATTCTGCAGGCGGCAGACATCCTGTCGCGCCGGGGTGTGGCCAACCTGACGCTTCTGGGCCGTGAAGAACAGGTCAAGGGCAAGATCAGCCAGTTGGGCCTGTCCCTGAACAAGGTCAACTTCATTGATCCGGCCAAGGCCGCGGATCTGGACGATTTCGCCCAGACCTACTTCGAGTTGCGCAAGCACAAGGGCATTCTGATGGAAGACGCGCGCGACCGCATGATGGATCCCACCTATTACGCCACCATGATGGTCCACAAGGGATTGGCCGACGGCATGGTTTCCGGGTCTGTGACCACTACCGCCCAGACAATCCGTCCGGCGTTCGAGTTCATCAAGACCAAGCCCGGCGTGTCCATCGTCTCCAGTGTGTTCTTCATGTGCCTGCGCGACAGGGTGCTGGTGTACGGCGACTGCGCCGTCAACCCCAACCCGACGGCGGCGGAGCTGGCGGAAATCGCCTTGTCTTCGGCCCATACGGCCAAGGTCTTCGGTGTGGAACCCAGGGTCGCCATGCTGTCCTATTCCACTGGAAAATCCGGTAAGGGCGAGGATGTGGAGAAGGTCGTGGAGGCTGTGCGCATTGCCAAGGAGCGCGCTCCCGAGCTGCTGCTCGAAGGTCCCATCCAGTACGATGCGGCCATCGACCCGGATGTCGCCGCCATCAAGCTGCCGGACAGCCAGGTTGCAGGATATGCCACAGTGTTTATTTTTCCGGATCTGAACACGGGCAACAACACGTACAAGGCTGTCCAGCGGGCTGCCGGAGCTGTGGCCGTGGGACCTGTTCTGCAGGGCCTGAACAAGCCGGTCAACGATCTGAGCAGAGGATGCACCGTTCCCGATATCGTCAATACCGTGGCCATTACCGCCATCCAGGCGCAGGCCGAAAAGGGGCTTATCTAATATGAAGATTCTGGTTATCAATTCCGGCAGTTCGTCCTTGAAGTACCAGCTTTTCGACATGACCGACAAATCGGTCCTGGCGTCCGGTCTCGTGGAGCGCATCGGTGCAGCCATGAGCGGCCTCAAACACAAAAAGCACCCTGGTTGCGACGACGAGCGCGTGGTGGTGGAAGAAGCCCCCATGTCCGACCACAAGGCCGCGTTGGAGCGGGTGGTCGAGCTTATCGTGGATCCGGAAAAGGGTGTCATCGCCAGTTCTTCCGAGATCAACGCCGTCGGCCACCGTGTGCTCCACGGCGGCGAGGAGTTTATCGCTCCCAGTCTTATCGACGACGAAGTGATTGCCACGATCGAAAAGTTCATCCCTCTGGGACCGCTGCATAACCCTGCAAATCTGATGGGCATTCGTGTGGCCATGAAGATGTTCCATGTTCCGCATGTGGCCATTTTCGACACCGCCTTCCATCAGACCATGCCGCCCGAAGCCTACATGTACGCGCTTCCCTACGAAATGTACGAGGATCTGCGCATCCGTCGGTACGGTTTTCACGGCACGTCGCATCAGTACATTGCCCGTGCAGGCGCCAAACAGCTGGGCAGGAATCCCGAAGATGTGAACCTGATCACCGTGCACCTGGGCAACGGAAGTTCCATGGCCGCGGTGAGGAAGGGCAAATGCATCGACACCACCATGGGGCTGACTCCGCTGGAAGGGCTGCTCATGGGCACCCGGTCGGGCGATATCGACCCGGCCATCATCTACTTTCTGCACAAGCAGAAGGACATGTCCTTTGACGAGATAGACACCCTGTTGAACAAGAAAAGCGGCTTTCTGGGCGTCTGCGGCATGAACGACATGCGCGACATCCATACGGCCATTGCCAAGGGCGATGCACGCTGCAAGCTGGCTTTGGAAATGTTCGCCTACAGAAATAAAAAATACATCGGTTCCTATATGGCCGCCTTGGGGCATGTGGACGCCATCATCTTCACCGCCGGTATCGGCGAGAACGACGATGTCGCCCGCGCACTCTCCCTGGAGGGGATGGAAAATCTGGGCATTGTCCTCGACAAGGAGGCCAACAACCGGAGGTTCGGCGAGCCGGGCCGCATAAGCTCTTCCGAGAGCGCCATCCAGGTCTGGGTCATTCCGACCAACGAGGAACTGGAAATCGCAGAGCAGACCATGGAGGTCATTGAGGCGTCCTAGGATGATGTCCCGCATGGCAGACCATGGTCTGCCATGCGGGTGTCATGTTCTGGAGACTGTCGGGATGGGTTTCGTGGCGAGACAGGCTCTGCCGGAGAAATGAATGAGCGTCACCACTTCGAACCAAGAGCGGTTCACGGTAAAGGCCAAGGCTGTTTCCGCAACCGTTTCCACTGTCGCCTCGACTGACGAGGCATTGGCTTACGTTGTCGATTTGTGCGGAACCAAGGATGCCTGCCAGATTCTGGCGGCAGGTTGCGGCGAAAGTCTTTCGGCACAGGCCGAGGATCTGTGCGCTGCCAAACAGCAGAAAACCATTGCCGCACCCGGCTTGGACAAGGATTTGTCCCAAAAATTGGCCGGATTGTGCAAGAAGAACGGGTTCGCCTTCGTGGAAAGCGGAATGCGCGAGCACCTTGGCGGTCTGGATATCGGATTCACCATGGCCCAGTGGGGGATTGCCGAGACCGGCTCCCTGGTCATCGATTCGCGGAGTGAAGACTTGCGTCTGGCAACCATGGTCAGCGAAGTGCATGTGGCCCTGCTGCCCGCTTCCAAGATCGTGGCCGACAGTTTTGCCTTGGACGAGGTCATCAGAAAATGGTTCGCGGCCCCGCCTAACTATCTTGCCTTTATTACCGGAGCCAGCCGTACCGCTGACATCGAGCGCGTGCTCGCATTGGGTGTGCACGGCCCCTTGGAACTGCACATTCTGATTCTGGAGGACAACTAAGATGCAAGACGCAAAGAACCTCAAGGATTACAGGTGCGAGTTGCGTGAGGCCCTGGAAAACGATTTTTTGCGCACAGCCATGGACAAGTTCGCCACGGCCTATCCCGTGGGCCGTGCCAATGCCTTTGCCGAGTTGGACATCAAGGAAGTGGTCGACGCTGTCGTGGAATCCAAGGATGCGGCCCTGACCCATCTGGACGAATTGTACCAGGAATTCAAGCGCAACGCCGAAGCTGCGGGCGTTACCGTGCATTTGGCTGCCGACGCGGCCGAGGCTAACCGCATCATAGGCGAGATTGCCCAGCGGGCGGATTGTAAGAAGATTGTCAAATCCAAGTCCATGACGGCCGAGGAAACCCTGCTCAACCATCATTTGGAAGATTTGGGCCTGGAAGTTACGGAGACCGACCTGGGCGAGTGGATCATCCAGATGCGCCATGAAGGGCCGACCCATATGGTCATGCCTGCCATCCACCTGTCCCGTGACCAGGTGGCCGATCTGTTCAGCGATGTCACCGGAAAAACCCAGACCAACGATATCCAGAAGTTGGTCAAGGTGGCCCGGCGCGAACTGCGCCAGAAATATATCGAAGCGGACATGGGAATTTCCGGCCTCAATTTTGCCATTGCCGAATCCGGCACGTTGGGCATTGTCACCAACGAGGGCAATGCCCGGCTTGTCACGACCCTGCCGCGGGTGCATGTCGCCTTGGCAGGCCTGGACAAACTGACTCCCAGCCTGAACGACGCCCTCAAAGTGCTGCGCGTTCTGCCGCGCAACGCCACGGGACAGGCCATTACCTCGTACGTCACCTGGATCACCGGAGCCAACGAATGTCTGGCCGCGCCGGACAACAAGAAGGAAATCCACGTCGTCTTTCTGGATAACGGACGCCGCAAGATGGCTGCGGATCCGCTTTTTTCACAGGTCCTGCGGTGTGTGCGCTGCGGTGCGTGCGCCAATGTCTGCCCGGTCTACCGCATGGTGGGCGGACACAAGATGGGACATATATATATCGGAGCCATCGGACTGATACTGACCTACTTTTTCCATGGATCGGACAAGGCCAAGAATTTGGTGCAGAATTGCATCAACTGCCAGGCCTGTAAGAACATCTGCGCGGCAGGCATCGACCTGCCACGGCTCATCAAGGAAATATACGCTCGAATTCAGGACACGGACGGTCATGGCGTGCAGGGGACGCTCATGGGGTATGTGATGCGCAATCGCAGCGTTTTCCATTCCCTGCTCAAGGCCGGACGTTTCGCCCAGAAGCCTTTTGCCAAGGGAACTCCCTACCTGCGGCATCTGCCCATGATGTTCGCCAAGGACCAGGCCTTCCGCGCATTGCCTGCCGTGGCGGACAAGGCCTTTCGGGACATCTGGCCCACGGTTGCCCCCAAGGTGGATAATCCCACGATCCGGGTCGGACTTTTTGCCGGATGTGCTCAGGATTTCCTGTATCCTGAACAGCTTGTGGCCGGACTCAGGACCTTTGAAGGCCATGGTGTGTCTGTGGACTTCCCGGAAAAACAGTCCTGTTGCGGTCTGCCCCTGCAGATGATGGGCGAGAAAAAGGCGGCCGAGGATGTGGCCCGCCAGAATGTGGAAGCCTTTGACCTGAACAAGGTGGATTATATTGTCACGTTGTGCGCTTCCTGCGCCTCGCAACTCAAGCACAGCTATGAAAAGCTGTTGGGCGACAAGCCAGGCCTGCGTGTGAAGGCCAAGATCTTCAGCGAAAAGGTCATCGACTACAGTTCGTTCATGAAGGACGTGCTCAAGGTCGATGCCTCCAACTTCCGCGATACGGGACGCAAGACCACCTACCATGCGCCCTGCCACTTGTGCCGGGGCCTGGACGTGCACGACGCGCCGCGCGATCTCATCCGCGACAGCGGAATGTCCTACGCGCCGTGCCAGGAAGAGGAAGTCTGCTGCGGTTTCGGCGGGTCCTTCTCCGTGAAGTTCCCGGAAGTCTCGGCAGGGATCCTCAAGAACAAGCTCGATAACATAGAGGACACGGGCGCATCGCAGATCGTGACCGACTGCCCCGGCTGCGTCATGCAGATTCGCGGCGGCATGGTCAATCGCGGCGGCAAGGTCGAGGTGCGGCATATTGCCGAGGCTTTGGTCGACCAGCTCAAGTAGGGACCGCATTGGGTAGACCTGGATGAAGTACACAAGGCGGACCTCGGTCCGCCTTTTTTTCGATTCGTCTGTTCGATTTGCTGCGATATATGAGCCGGAAAATATAATTGATGTTTTGTCGCAACATTTTTTATTTTACCTATAATTGGGTAGGTGTCCCGGTTTTTTCCGGTACGTCTCTCCCATAGGAGAGAGTCATGAAAGAAGTAAGAGCAACTGCCAGAAAACGCATGAAAGGCTTTTGTCGCGTCTGCCCCGTGTGCGACGGACGTGCCTGTGTGGGGGAAGTTCCGGGCATGGGCGGGTTGGAAACGGGCGCGACCTTTCAGGACAATGTCCGCGCCCTGGCGGAAGTCACTTTCAATATGCGCCTGCTGCATGATGCGGCGCAGCCCGATACACGTACCCGGATTCTGGGGTTCGACCTCTCCATGCCGGTTTTGGCCGCGCCCATCGGCGGAGTTTCCTTCAATATGGGCGGCCAGGTATCGGAAGAGGATTATATTTTTTCCAAGCTTTCAGCTTGTGCCGACCACGGCGTTGTCGGCTGTACCGGCGACGGCGTACCTGACTTTATTTATGAAAGCGGGCTGCAAGCCATACAGCGTCTGAACGGCCATGGAATTCCCTTTATCAAGCCCTGGGAAGACAAGGAACTGGATGAAAAATTGCAGAAGTGTCTGGACGCGGGCGCCAAAGTCGTCGGCATTGACATCGATGCCGCGGGTCTTATCACCCTTAGAAAGATGGGCCGTCCTGTAGGTCCTCGTTCGGCAAGCGACTGGAAGTCTGTTGTGGAACACTTTCCGGCCGAATTCATATTCAAAGGCATCATGACGCCGGATGAAGCCAGGCAGGCTATCGACATGGGAGCCTCCGCCATTGTGGTGTCCAATCATGGAGGCCGCGTTCTGGATTACGTGCCCGGTACGGCCCGGGTACTGTCACGTATCGCCGAGACGGTGCGAAACCAAATACCCGTCCTTGTGGACGGAGGAGTCCGTACAGGCGGCGATGTCCTTAAAATGATCGCCCTGGGTGCGGACGCCGTGTTGATCGGGCGGCCTTTTTCCATCGCAGCCGTCGGTGGGCTGGAGCAGGGTGTCGGTACGTATCTGGACCTTGTGCATGAACAACTGAGGCAGACCATGGTTCTCACCGGATGTTCGGACCTTGCTGCCGCGGACGGCTCCATTCTCCATAACGCGTCCAAGTGAGCAACATGGCGCAAGGAGGGAGATAATGTTTCTTCACTATGACAAGAGCAGAAATCGCGTGGTTTGCCGTTGGGGCGAACCCGTCAATATAATCATGAACAAAAAGACCAGCCGCATGGAACGGATCAGAACCATTGCCGTGCAGGTGCAAAAAGACGGGCAGCTCGCCAAACGCGACCGCGATCGTTACGGATCGCATCCGGTCTACAACAAGATCATGCATTTTGTGCGCAAATTGCGCAGTAATGGGTATTTTCCTCTGGGGGAACTGACGAAACCCTGCTCCGTGTGCGGAGTGGAACATGGGTCGGCTCCGCATTACGACACACGTAAACGCCGGGTCGTATGGCTCTGCCCCGACCATCGCAATGAACTGGACAAAAGCAACGCCAACTAACCACCGACCAAGCAAAGCGAGAGATCATGATCAAGCACATCGTTATGTGGCGCGTCAAGGACAGCGCCGAGGGCATGGACAAGGCCGGAATTGTCGCGGAAATGAAAAAACGGCTGGAAGCCCTCAAAGGCGTTGTTCCCGGCGCCATTGATCTGGAAGTGGGCGCCAACTTCGACACCTCGGACGGCGCATGCGATGCTGTGCTGTTCTCCACGTTCAATACCCGTGAAGAACTCGACGCCTACCAGGTGCATCCTGCGCACCAGGAAGTTGTCGGGTTCATCCGTTCCGTTGCCACGGAGCGGCGGGTGGTCGATTACGAAGTGTGAAGGGAATAAAGATGCGGGGGGAACCTCTTGAAAAAGGTGTTTCCCCTCGCGTTTCCCCTTTCCAGGGGGGGGAAATAATCGCGCCACAAAGCCACGGGCGTCATCGCAGGGGCCCCGAGCTTCAATGAAAACACCGATGACGGCCACATCCTGCCGGATGTCTTCGAACAATGCTGGACGACCACCGGGACCTGTCGGTCAGCCGCCACATGGATTTCCCTGCGCTGAGACACCTCGCGGCTGCTGTTCGCGCCGATGGTTCTGCCGCCCTGGTGGTGTGCATGGGCAGATGCCGTCCCTGTGATTCCGTGTCTGTTGACAAAGGGAGTCGGCGTGCGGGCTGTGGTGGCAGGCGGTGCACAAGAATCTGCCGAACCTGTCCTGCGTGAATCAAGACTGCTGGTGGCCGTTTTCCGGCCCTGGTTGTACGAACGGGGTGAAAACCGGGGTTTTCACCCCGTTCGTGCGATTTCACGGCCATGGGAGAACGGTTGGCGGGTTATTCCGAGGCTGCACAGAACCTGTCCCACCCCATGATATGGGCGGAACCGGCAATGGTTGTGCCGTAGAAGAGCACGGGGGGGCCGTTCAGAAAGGGGTCGATGGTGTCGTTGGCAATGGTGGTGCCGGTGACGAGCAGCAGGTCGGCCCATGCAATGGCGTCGGCAGTGCCTTCCGGCCCTTCGACGAGCACTCCGCGCCGTTCCTGGCCGATGTTTTCCGGGTCCATATCCAGCACGCGCAGGGGGAAGTGATCCTTAAGGGCCTGGATCATGGCGGGTTGGCATCCGGCCAAAGTGATTTTGGGCGTGCCGTAATTGGCCTTGATGTGCTCCATGAGCTGTTTCGCGCAAACCGTTGGACCGGCGTCGCGGCAGTGGATGGTTTTTTCGGTCTTGCCGAGGCTGCGCATGACCGCGTTGAGTGTGGCGATGAAGATGCCACGGTTGCGGTTGTTGTCCAGTGGCAGGTCGGCCACTTCGCCCAGCTTGGCCTGGTAGTGGCGGAAATCGTCGGTAAAGGCCTGGCCTTTTTCACCCTTGAACAGGGCTTCCACCAGTTGTTCCTTGCCCTTCTGGATGGGAAAGTCCGTGCCGTCTGGCTTTCCGATGGCCTCTTCCACGGACAGGGCACGGGCCGTGACAGTGACGTTCTCATTCAGCAGACCATGCTGCTTCCAAATTTCCAGGGCTTTGTTGCGCAGGGTTTCCAATGTCTGGGACATGTCGCGAATCCTTTTTGTGGTTGCGACTCGGGCGGAATCATTGTGACAATCGTCTGAGCACCAGGAAAATGAGCATGGAGATGGAGCCTATCAGACAGGTCAGGACAATGGCCCGGTCGAATTCTCCGCTGAAAACGGAATTGAAAATTTCCAGGGACAGCGTGTTGGTCTTGCCCACCACGTTGCCGCCGAGCATGAGGGTTATACCCACTTCTCCCACGCTTCGTCCAATGGCAAGAAACCAGCCCGCCGCGATGCTGCGGCGCACATTGGGCAGCAGAACAAGATAAAAGGTCTGCCATTCGTTTTTTCCCAGCACATAGGACACTTCGGAAAGCTGACGGGAGCAGCCCCTGAATGCGGCCTCCACCGGCTTGACCATGAGGGGGAGTCCGGCCACGAACGATGCCAGGGCAACTCCCTGAAAATTGAAGACGAGTTCTATTCCAAGGGCTTTTCCGAGCGGCCCGTCGCGCCCCAGAAGCAGGAGCAGGGCGAATCCCGTGGCTATGGGCGGGAAGACCAGGGGGATGGTCACGAAAAAATCGATGATGCCCCGCAAGGGCGAATTGGGGCGGGAAAGGTAGTAGCCGAGCAGTATGCCGAACGCCAGGAGCAGGCTGCCGGAAATCGCGATGACCTTGGCGGTCAGCCACAGGGGGAACAATGTCCCCCTGTCGCAGAGGATTTCCATGAAATCAAAAGGCATTACAGACCGTGGGCGGTAATGATCTTGCGGGCCGCGGGAGTTTTGAGAAAGGCCACAAAACCGTCGGCAGCCGCGCTGTTGGGGGCGTTATGCATTTTTCCGACCCCGATGATGATTGGCTCGTATTTGCCTTCATCTGCAAGAACATAGCCGCCCAGCTTGTCGGCCACGTTCATGGCATGGGTCAGGTTGAGAAATCCCAGGTCCACTTCCTTGGCCATGAGGTAGGAAAAAACCTGGGGAATGGTGGCCACGACGATGAGCTTGTCCTCGACCTTGGGGTACAACCCGGTGTTGTCCAGATATTGTTTCCCGGCCCGGCCGTAGATGGCGTTCTTGGTATCAGGTATGGCGATGCGCCCGATTTTTTTGTCCAGAAAGGTCTCGTCTCCGGTGAATTCGATGCCTTTGGCCCAGGCGATGACCAGCGGCCCCTTGCCGAGCGGGAGCATGGGTTCCATGTCAAGCTCGGCGGCCTCGAGGTAGTATTTCGCGCCCAGGACCAGGTCCACCTTGCCGCTGATTTTTGCCTGCGATGTCACCCGGGCCATGTTGCCGTAGATTTTGTCCGCCTGCACACCGGATTGTTTTTCATACGCCTTGGTCAGGGCGTTGACGACCTTCTTGTAGCCCGCGCCCGATGCGATGACGAACGATTCGGCGGCAGCGGCGGGGTCGGCGCGGCAAAGTGCCAGCAGGGAAAGGATGCACAGAAGGGAAATGAGGAAGCGTTTCATGTTCATGTCCTTGCATTGCTTTCAGCAGCAGGTTTTGGCCAGCAGGCGCTGGCAGAGCAGGGCGTGGGATTCGGTTTCCCGGCGGATGTCGGCGTGCGTCTGGTCGGTCAGCCAGTCCGGAGTTACCCGACCATTGACAATGGGCAGGATGGCGTCGCCGAGAAATTCCGCCTCCACCAGGTCGTGGGTCACGAAGAGTACGGGAATGTCCAGATCGCCCTTGAGGGCCTTGAGTTCGCGGCGCAGGGTGTCGCGCGTGGCCACGTCCAGGGCGGAGAATGGTTCGTCCAGCAACAGGAGGTCCGGTTCCCGGGCCAGTGCCTGGCAAAATGCGCAACGCTGGCGTTCTCCCCCGGAAATCTGGTGCGGCCTTCGGTTCTCCAGGTGGCGGATGCCGAACATGTTCAGCAGTTCTCCCACCCTGTCCTCGTTCGTGGCGGCAAAGGCCACGTTTTTGCGAACATTGAGGTGGGGAAAGAGGGTGTACTCCTGGAACACGAAGCCGATCTTGCGTTTTTGCGGCGGGGTGAATGTCTTGCGTTCCACATCCACCCAGGTGCGCTTGGAAAGGGAGATGCGTCCGCTGTCCGGTTTTTCCAAACCGGCGACAACGCGGACCAATGTGGTCTTACCCGAACCGGAAGGACCGACAATGGCTGTCAGGCTGCCACTGGGACACTCCAGCCGTACATCCAGGGCGAAATGGGGCAACTGCTTGGTGATGCAAACGTGCAGAGCCATCAGCGCCTCCTGTTTATTTTGTTGATGATGACCAGAATCAGGAAGCTCACCGGGATGAGCGCCATGGACATCTGGAATGCATCGTTGAAACGCAGGGCTTCCACGGCTTCGAAAATAGCGATGGAGGCCACCTTGGTCTGGCCGGGGATGCTGCCCCCCACCATGAGGATGACGCCGAATTCTCCCAGACTGTGGGCGAACACCAGGATGGATGCGGCAGCCAATCCTCCGATGCTGTTGGGCAGGACCACGCGGCAGAATATCGCCAGGGGAGAAAGTCCCAGGATGGCCGCGCTTTCCAGCAGCCGCTGGTCGAGTTTCTCAAACGAGGCACGCAGCGGCTGCACGGCAAAGGGCAGGTTGAACACCAGCGACGCCAGCAGGATGGCGGCGAAACTGAACACCAGACGTTGATTGAATGTCGCTTCCCACAATGCCCCCAATCCGCCCTGGGGTCCCATGACCACCAGCAGGCCGAAACCGAGCACCGTGGGAGGCAGCACCATGGGCAGGCTGACCAGGGCGTCGAACAGCGACTTGCCAGGAAAGCGCATGAATGCCAGCACATAGGCTATGGGAGCCGCCACAACCGGGATGCAGACCATGGTCAGCAAGGCTAGTTTTGCGGACAGATACAGAGGGAACCAATCCATGTGCGTTTATTTGTATCCGTACTTGTTTTTGATTGCCTGCACTTCGGGCGAGTCCAGAAACTGCACGAATTTGGTGGCGGCATCGGCGTGGACGGCGTCCTTGAGCACGCAGGCCGACTGAATGACCAGCGGAGCCTTTTCAATAACGGTGAAGCAGCCTTTCTTGCCCTCGTCCGTGAATACCGAGGAGTAGGCGCAGAAGCCCACGTCCGCGCTGCCGGTCACGGCAAAATGGAAGACCTGGGAAATGGATTGTCCGTACACCAGTTTTGATTGCACATCCTGCCAGACGTTTTCAGCCTGCATGGCCTTCATGGCGGCGGTGCCGTAAGGGGCGGTCTCGGTGTTGGCAATGCCGATCTTCTTTACGCCCGGAGAAAGCAACACGCTCTTCCAATCGGCCTTGCAGTTGGCCTTGTCCAGGGACCAGAGCACGATCTGCCCTCTTGCGTAGACAAACGGTTCCTGGGCCAGTCCGTCGGCAAAGAGTTTGGCCGGACGTTTTTCGTCTGCGGCCAGAAAGATGTCAAAGGGGGCCTTGTTTGTGATCTGGCTGTACAGTTTTCCGGTGGAGGCGTAACTGGCCTGGACTTCAATCCCCGTGGCCTTTTTGAAGGCCGGGATGATTTCTTCCATGGCGGGCATGAAGTTGGCGGCCTGGGCTATCAGCAGGTCGGCGGCATGTCCCGTTGCCGGGAGCAGCAGCAGAACTGCCAAAATGAAAGTGAGAAAGGGAGTGCGATGTTTCATGGAAATTCTCCTTTAGGGTGGAACGGTGCGTGTTGCATGCTCGTAAAATTCGCTATACCAATTACACAAATGCTATGCTTTGATACGCATAAATATTCAATCCGGTCACGGGAACAGGTGAAAACGTGACAAAGGTATTCTGTATGGAGCGTCCTCCCCATAAGAAACGGTTGTGCCCGAGCAAGATTTTTGTCGTGCCTGCGGATGTCCGGCATCTGACCAGTACGCAACTGGACGCGTTTTATGATGCGTTCACTGCTTGGCGGGACAAGGCCGTGCGCGCTGACAGCCTCCGCTCCCGGGAGCGGATGCGCATGTTGTTTCTTGTGTTGCGCCATAGCGGGGCGCGCCTGGGCGAAGTGCTGGGGCTGGACGACCGGACGGCCTTTGACGCAAAGCAGTCGTTGATTTCTCTGGAGCACAACGGGCAGACCCGGCAGATACCGTTGCCCAGGCATGTCTCCAGGGATCTGGAACAGGTGTTGGAAAGCCCCCTGGCCGCGCAGGTCCGGGGCAGTTTCTTTCATTTCGATCCAGGTTACGTGCGCCGGATCTTTTACGCCCGCGCGAAAGAATGCGGCTTGCCCAAGGACTGTGCAACCCCGCGGGTGCTGCGAAACAGCCGGGCCGTGGGAATGCTGCGGAGCGGCGTTCCCCTGCCCATTGTCCAGGCCACGTTGGGGCAGGCATCCGCGGACCTTACCAGCATGTTTCAGGTCTTTACAGATGGGGATGCCGTTTCCATTGTGCGGCATCAGGCCATTGAGGAACTAGGCAGACGAACCAGCGCGCGCAACACGTTTGTTGGGCATGTGACCAGAATCCGCGAGGAGGCGGTCATGAGCGAGGTATTGCTGGAAACCGATAACGGCATGGAATTCTGTGCCATCATCACTACGCAGAGTCTGCATAATCTGGAATTGGAGCCGGGCATGCCTGTGGCGGCAACCATTAAGGCTCCGCTCGTCAATGTGTTCCGGCCGGGGCAGACAGGGCCGGGCAGCGCACGGAACACGCTGTCGGCAACCATTGAAAACATCCGGGACGACGGAGTCATAACGGAAATCGCAGGCCAGACCGAAACAGGCGTAAGGGTCTGCGCCCTGGTTTCCTCGCAAAGCGCCAAGGATATGGGATTGAAAATCGGAGACAGGGCCGAGTTTCGGTTCAAGGCTCTGTCTCTGGTGCTCAACACAGTGTAGATAGAGGCTGTTGATAAAG
Source organism: Desulfovibrionaceae bacterium (assembly GCA_963665185.2). Lineage (GTDB taxonomy): Bacteria > Desulfobacterota > Desulfovibrionia > Desulfovibrionales > Desulfovibrionaceae. Next base: position 136,280 of record CAXXPO010000028.1, read on the forward strand.
GCACGATCACGGCGTTGCCTTAAAAAGCCCGAATCCTCGCGTATAGGAAATACGCGTCGGCCTCGGGTTTTTCTTGCGCCTTGTGCTCGCTCCTTTCTGAACAGCCTCTGGGTTGATAAAGGCACGATCACGGCGTTGCCGTAAAAAGCCCGAATCCTCGCGTATAGGAAATACGCGTCGGTCTCGGGCTTTTCTCGCGCCTTGTGCTCGCGCCTTTCTGAACAGCCTCTGGGTCGGTACAGGCACGATCATGGCGTTGCCGTAAAAAGCCCGAATCCTCGCGTATAGGAAATACGCGTCGGGCTCGGGTTTTTCTCGCGCCTTGTGCTCGCTCCTTTCTGAACAGCCTCTGGGTTGATAAAGGCACGATCACGGCGTTGCCGTAAAAAACCCGAATCCTCGCGTATAGGAAATACGCGTCGGTCTCGGGTTTTTTTCGCGTCGTGTGCTCGCATCTTTTCGAGCAGCTTCTGGGGCGATAACGGCGCGGTCACGGCGTTGCCGCAACCTTTCGGAAAAGCACCCTTGCCTGCATGCCGGACACCGCAAACTCCTTTTCGCGCCTTTTAAAAGAAGCAGTTCACCAGAACCTGCGCATCCACCCCCAGCACGTATTGGCCCACGTTCACGCCGTCCAGAACGCGCAACAGGTCCTCGCGTTCATGTTTGCAGTTGGTGAAAAGCGCGGCCAGATCGGCCACGGGGCGTTCTCCGAAAAAATCACCGAAAATGCGGGCCTCCTTGATGACGCCCTTGCTCACGTCCAGATGGACTTCCACCGTGCCTCCGGTCGTGCGTGTGCTGCGGGTGAATCCGTATTTTGGAGACTGGCCGAAGTTCCAATCCCAGGTTGCGTACTTGATGTTTTCCAGTTCGCGGATAGCTTCTTTTTCCTCGGCCCGCAGGTCCATGGCGTCGGCCTCCTGTCCGCCCGACACCGCATGCATCATGCGCCGGATGAATTCGGTCACGTCCATTGGCTCGGGCAGGTGCGAGGAAATGTTGGTAACGCGCTTGCGTACACTTTTTACGGCCTTGTCGCTGTACTTGGCGGGATTGACGCGGAGCGCGGCGGACATGTCCGCCATTTGGGCGGCGAAAAGCAGTGTGCCGTGGTGGAGTACCCGGTCTTTTTCAAGAAGCTGGGCATTGCCAGAGAATTTCTGTCCCTCGATGACCAGATCGTTGCGTCCGTCAAATGCGCAGGCAACGCCCATGTTCCGCAGGGCGTCCAGGACTGGCTCGGTGAAACGCTGGAAGTCGATGCCTGCGTGGTTCTTTCCAAGGCTCAGGAAGGTGAAGTTCACGTTGCCCAGGTCGTGGAACACCGCCCCGCCGCCGGTCATGCGGCGGATGACGGGAATGCCGTTTTCCTGCACGTATTCCTGGTCTATTTCAGCCCCGGTGTTCTGGTTTCGGCCCACGATGACTGCCGGAGCGTTGCGCCACAGCATGAAAACATCCTGATCCGCATGGCGCAACAGCCATTCTTCCGTCGCAAGGTTGAAACTCGGACGTGTTTCCATATTGTATATGTAGCGCACACTCTCCTCCTGTATCTGGATGCCTGGGGAATGCATCTCTTATGGATGAAATAGTCGAACCCAATTTACATGTTCCCATTTATGAAGACAACCCGATTGACAAAGGGTGCGATAGCCTTCAAACTTCCCCAGCCTTTGAACCCTTGTGAACAGGGGCCCCCGGGGGAACCCGGAATGGGACGCGTGTGTTTTTTACGGGCCCGGGCTGACAGGTTTGGGGTATTCGTTGTTCTTTCTCTTCAATTTCTCACTGGAGGATTCGAATGTCCGTCGATTCTACCATGCACGTCGCGCTTCCAAGCAAGCGGGACGCCGTATATGACTGGCTCCAGATGCTTACGGGCGCGGCACTCATACTTTTCATGTGGTGTCATATGATCCTGGTGTCATCGGTTGTTGTGGGGCCCGGTGTGATGAACGCCATCGCCGATTTTTTCGAAGCGACCTATATGGCCCAGATCGGCGGACCAATGATCTTCCTTTGCTTTCTATTCCATTTTTTCCTGGCCGCGCGCAAGATTCCCTTTCGGGCCGACAGCCAGAAAATCGCAGCATCCCATGCCAGGATGCTGCGCCACCGCGATACCTGGCTGTGGATCGTCCAGGTGGTTACCGCCATGGTCATTCTTATCATGGGAGCCATCCACATGTGGGTCGTGCTGACCGACCTTCCCATTACCGCCGCCAAGTCCGCTGCCCGCATCCAGGGCGGTTTCTGGTTCGTCTTTTACCTCATTCTTCTGCCCATGGCCGAACTGCATGTCTCCATCGGGTTCTATCGCATCGGGGTCAAGTGGGGCTTCATCAAGAGCGGGAACAGGGCTTCCGCGCACAAGGCCGAGAACATCCTTTTCGGCATCTTTATCGCCATCGGCCTGATCACGCTGATCCGTTTCATGACCTTAGCCGCCTAAAAGGGACCACACCATGCAGACATTTTATTCCGATCTTCTGGTCATAGGGGCCGGTCTGGCCGGTGAACGCATCGCCACCGAGGTGGCCGAAGCCGGATTCAGCGCTACGGTGCTGTCCATCGTGCCCGCCCGGCGTTCGCATTCTTCCGCGGCCCAGGGGGGCATGCAGGCGGCGCTCGGCAACTGCGCCATGGGCAGGGACGACTGTGCGGACGTCCATTTTGCCGATACGGTCAAGGGGTCGGACTGGGGGTGCGACCAGGAGGTCGCCCGCATGTTCGCCGATACCGCACCCATTGAAATGCGCCGTCTGGCCCATTGGGGCGTTCCCTGGAATCGCGTTGTTCCGGGCAAGTCCTTTTATTTCAAGGGCGGGGAAAAATTCGAGAAATACGAGGAACCGGAAAAGGAAGGGCTGATCACGGCACGTTCCTTCGGCGGTACGGCCAAGTGGCGTACCTGTTATACCTCCGACGGCACCGGCCATGCGGTCATGTGCACCATGGACAACCGTTGCGCCCAGCTCGGCATCGACGTGCGTGACCGTTGCGAGGCCATTTCCCTGATCCATGACGGAGAAATCTGTCACGGAGCCATTGTGCGCTCTCTGCGTACCGGAAAGCTGGAAGCCTACATCGCCCGTGCCACGGCCATCTGCACCGGCGGTTTTGGCCGTATCTACAAGGCCACGACCAACGCGGTCATTTGCCAGGGGGGCGGCCACATCATTGCCCAGGATACGGGCGTGGTTCCCATCGGCAATCCCGAGGCCATCCAGTTTCATCCCACGGGCATCGTACCCACCGACATTCTGGTGACCGAAGGTTGCCGGGGCGACGGCGGAACCCTGCTGGATGTGAACGAAGAACGCTTCATGCAGATTTACGAGCCGGAAAAGGCCGAACTGGCCTCGCGCGACGTGGTTTCGCGGCGCATGACCGAACACATGCGCGCGGGCAAGGGCGTGCAGGGGGCGTACGGCGAACACCTCTGGCTGGACATCCGCCATCTGGGCGATGAACATATCTCCACAAAATTGCGCGAAGTGGATGAAATCTGCCACAATTTCCTGGGCGTGGACCCGCGTACCCAGCTTATTCCGGTGCGGCCCACCCAGCACTACACCATGGCCGGCATCCGCACCAACAAGGACGGAGCGGCCTACGGTCTCAAGGGGTTGTATTCGGCTGGTGAAGCCGCCTGCTGGGATATGCACGGCTTCAACCGCCTGGGCGGCAACTCCCTGGCGGAAACCGTTGTGGCCGGGGGGATTGTCGGCGCGAGGATTGCGGAATTTCTCAAGGGCCATGATGTCACCTTCAAATCCTCCCTCATCCGTGATGCAGGTCAAAAGGAGCGGGACCGCATCGAGGCCATCGTCCGCGGCAAGCACGGCAACGAGAACGTCTACAAGGTCCGCGAGGCCATGCAGCAGGCCCTTATGGACGGCTGCTTCGTCTTCCGCAACGGCAAGGACCTGGAAGCCTGCGTCCGGACCCTGCAGGAAGTGTCCGACCGTGCCGAACGTGTGGGGCTGCGTTCCAACGGAGCCGGAGCCAACCCGGAACTGGCCGACGCCTTGAAAATCAAGGGGCAGGTCCGGCTCGCCCTGAACATTGCCGTGGCCGCGCTGGCGCGTACCGAAAGCCGGGGCAGCCATACCCGCGAGGACTTCCCGGCGCGTGACGACAAAAACTGGCTCAAGCGCACCCTGGCCTACTGGCCCGAAGGCGCGGACATGCCCAAGCTGGAATACGAAGATCCGACGCCCTATTATGAGATGCCTCCGGGCGAACGCGGATACGGCGGCGGCCAGATTATTTCCGCCGATCCCGAGTTGATCAAGGCCAAGCCGGAATAAGGCCCGACAGCCTGCAAACCGAACGTTACGCAAAAGGATACACTATAATGGGCAGACTGCTGAAAATAAACGTATTCCGCTACAATCCAGAAGACGGTAGATCCATCCCGCACATGCAGCCGTATGTGCTGGATGAGACTGAAAATATGACCCTGTTCATCGCGCTCAACCGCATCCGCGAGGAGCAGGATCCCAGCCTGCAATTCGACTTCTGCTGCCGGGCCGCAATTTGTGGTGCCTGCGCCATGGTCATCAACGGGCGTCCCGGTCTGGCTTGCAAGACCAAGACCACGGACCTCCCCGACGACATCACCCTGTTGCCCCTGCCGGTCTTCAGGCTGGTGGGCGACCTTTCCGTGGACACGGGCGTATGGTTCCGCGAAATGTACGAAAAGACCGAATCATGGGTGCATACCACCAAGCGGTTCGATCCCGCAGCCGTTGAGGAGCGCATGGACAACAAGGTGGCCGAGGACATCTACGAGCTGGAACGCTGCATAGAATGCGGCTGCTGCGTGGCCGCCTGCGGCACGGCCCGCCTGCGCGAGGACTTCATGGGCGCGGCCGCTCTCAACCGCGTGGCCCGTTTTCTGGTGGACCCCCGCGACCAGCGCACCGATGCCGACTATTTTGAAATCATCGGCACGGACCACGGCATTTTCGGCTGCATGGGGCTTCTGGCCTGCGAAGACGTTTGTCCCAAAAACCTGCCGTTGCAGGATCAATTGGGCTTTCTGCGCCGCAAGATGGGCATTACCGCCATCAAGCAGATTTTCCGCAAGAAAAAGTAGATACGAGCGTATTTCGCAATATTCTCAATGATTGCAACACAAGGAGTTCCCATGCGCCATATCGACGCCCAGAGCGTCATCGACGCCGTGGCCAAACTGTGCATGGACGCCAACCGCTATCTGCCCGAAGACGTGCGCCAGCGGTTCAAGGACTGTTCAGCCTCCGAGGATTCCCCGGCGGCCAGGGAAATATTCCGCCAGCTCGAGGAAAATTGCCAGCTTGCCGCGGATACCGGGCTTCCCCTGTGTCAGGACACCGGATTGGCCGTATTCTTCGTGGAAATCGGCGATGACGTGAAAATCGACACCATGACCATTTCCCAGGCCATCAACGAAGGCGTGCGCAAAGGGTATCAGGAAGGCTATCTGCGCAAATCCTCGTGCGATCCGCTCACCCGCGCCAACGTGGGCGACAACACGCCCGCGGTCGTTCACCTGGACATCGTGTCCGGCGACAAACTCAAAATCAGCATGATGGCCAAGGGCGGGGGCGCGGAAAACATGTCCCGCGTGACCATGCTGGCTCCGGCCCAGGGATGGGAAGGCATTTGCAGGTTCGTCATCGACCGCGTGGCGGAAGCCGGACCAAATCCCTGTCCGCCCATCATCGTGGGCATTGGCGTGGGCGGCACGTTCGAGCGGTCGGCTATTCTTTCCAAAAAGGCCTTGTTGCGCGAAATCGGAGACACACACCCCGATGCCGTTCTGGCTGAAAAGGAAAAGGCCCTGCTGGAAGCCATCAACAAGCTGGGCATCGGTCCCATGGGGTTGGGCGGCAGGACCACCTGTCTGGACGTGAAGATCGCCATGGAGCCGTGTCACATTGCCAGCTTGCCCCTGGCTGTCAACATCCAGTGCCACTCCTCGCGGCACAAGGAGGTGGTGCTGTAATGGCCGAATACAAACTCGCCACACCGCTCACCAGCGCGGACATCGAACAACTCAGGGCCGGGGATGTGGTCAAACTGACCGGGACCATCTACACCTCCCGTGATGCAGGCCACAAACGCATTTTCGACCTGCTCGATGCCAATGAAAAGCTGCCCTTCGAGTTGGAAGGCGCACTCATCTACTACGTGGGGCCCAGCCCCGCGCCTCCGGGACGGCCCATTGGCGCGGCCGGTCCCACCACCAGCTACCGCATGGATACCTTTGCGCCGCGTCTGCACAGCCTGGGGCTCAAAGCCACCATCGGCAAGGGCAAGCGCAGCGACGAGGTAAAGCAGGCACTCCGGGACCACAAGGCCGCCTACTTTGGGGCCACGGGCGGCGCGGGCGCGCTGCTTTCGCAGTGCATCAAGGCCGCCGAAGTGATCGCCTTCGACGACCTCGGTCCCGAAGCCCTGCGCAAGCTGACTGTGGAGGATTTTCCCTTGCTGGTCATCAACGACTGCCATGGCGGGGAATTGTATGCAGTGCCGGATCGTACAGCGGCAGGGATAGAGTAGGTATAGCGGCTGCGCGATTTTCGCGCCTGACTTCGTTGAAAGGGGGTATTCTGCAACGGGATGGAGTGAAGACTCCTATCCACGTTACAGAATACCCCCTTTCGCCTTGTCAGCCACGAAACTTACGCAGCCGAGGTAAGAGCAGGATTGGAAAAGTCAGATAACCTTGTCAGGCGTAGCTTTACTACTCTCTCTGTACATACCATCCTCGTCCCCAAACACCTCTTTTTGCCTGCCCGGCCACAAGACGAGTGCAGCCGTGGGGAAATGTACTTATCTTAAAGTTCGTCTAGAGTAAGAGTGTAACTAATAAATTCTTGTATAATCCCCATCCATACCCGCCATTTCCGCTAATTGATCTAGAATTTCCTTACAATTTTTTAGCAATTTTTTATTTCTTTCAACATCATCCTTTTTCAGATCCCCATGTTTCCCCCCATGAAAGAGATTGTTTCTTGTTGTTTTTAAGCAGGTTACGACTTTTTTTAAGTCTTTATCTTCTCTTTTGAAAGTCGTTTTTTCCCAATAAAGCTCATTAGTATCATTATCTTTTTTTTGAACTTTTGGTGGGTCTTCAAGTAATATTTGGGCTTGTTCACTGAGCTTGTATCTATCTTTGTATTCACTAATAAATTTATCCCAGTCTGGTTTTACATTCCCATTGGGAAAATTAGATCGGAACTTTTTATTTTCTTTAAGCCCATATTCAAATCGTGAAAACCAATAAAAAAAATCGAAAGAAATTTGCTGTAGCTTGCTAGCGTTTTCGTAATTCATTGTTTTTCTCCGTTTTTTGTGAGTAAATCGGGTTATCTTTGATTATATTAATATTCTTTTTTATGCTACAGAAAATATCTTTATTATTGTTTTATTTGTAGAAATAAGGGGCGAAATGGCAGTTTTTTACGGTGTGTTTGAAATAGATATTAACAAAGATTTATTTGTGTTTTGTCTAGCTAAAGCTATTCCTAAAAGGCTTAGTCTACTTACCTGATATTTTCCTGAAAAAGCATGGACTTGTTCCACTCTTCTCGTGTATATTCTTTCTGCCTCTTTGACATTCCCCCAATTCTTTTATTCTGCGGCGTTTTTCTGCTGCGAATTGGTGGGGGAAATTTTTCTTCTGTGAACATCCCCCCAATTTTGATATGTTCGCGATGCTTTCGTACGGCTGGTTTTGTAAAGGAAACCGTGCCCAGCGTTGGAATATGTAATTGATGCCGTTGGTCGCTTGGCGACCTGTGGCAACGAGTGACACCTTGGGGAGCGTGCATGGCAGTTTTCACAGACCACCCGCCCAAATTCACCTTCACCAGTTCGGCCCTGCCAGACGACACCTTCACGGTCGTCCATTTTCAGGGCACCGAGGGGCTTTCCTGGTGCTATGATTTTGAAATAGAACTCGTTTCGGACCAGCGCGATCTGGACATGGAAGACATTGTCTCTTCGCCCGCCTGCTTTACCATCAAGCGCGAGGGACAGGGAGGGGATGTGCCTTTCCACGGCCTGGTGGCCCGGTTCGAACAACGCCAGTACGTGGGCGGATACGCCTTTTACCGGGCGCGGCTCATGCCTCGGCTGTGGTGGCTGCACTACACCCGCCACAACCAGATTTTTCTGAACAAGTCCCTGGAAGACCTGCTCTCCGCCCTGCTGGAAGACGCCGGGTTTTCCGGCGCGGATTACGGGTTTTCCCTGGTGGGCGAATACGGCGATCCGTACGAATATGTCTGCCAGTACGGGGAAAGCCATCTGAATTTCCTGTCCCGCTGGATGCAGCGCCAGGGCCTGTATTATTATTTCGAGCAGGACCACGGGCTGGACAAGCTGATGATCACCGACAACCGGTACGCCCACGGCAGCATGTCCCAGGGCGGGGAACTCAAGTACGCGCCGCCTTCCGGCCTTACCTGGAACGCCACGGAGGAGATCCTCGTGGGCTTCCAGGCCCGCGCCAGCCAGGTTCCGGCATCCCTTACCTCCAAGGACTACAACTACCGCACACCTTCTTTGGACCTTACGGCCAGGGTTGAAGTGGCTCCGAATGGCCGGGGAGAAGTCTTTTTGTACGGGCAGCACGCCCGAACGCAAAAGGAAAGCCAGCGAATGGCCGACATCCGTGCCCAGGCACAGCGCTGCCGTCAGATGCGCTACTTCGGGCGAGGCTCCGTGCCGTACGTGCGCACCGGGTATGTTTTTTCTCTGAAAAATCACTACCGCGACGATTTCAACAAATCCTATCTGGTGTTGCGGGTGCAGCACGAGGGGCATCAGGTGGGGTATCTCATTGCCGGTTTGCGCAGTGTGTTGTCTGCCCGTGAGCAGGAAATGGACTACCGCAACACGTTCGAGGCCATTGATTCGTCCATGCAGTACAGGCCGCGGCTTTCCAGCCGCAAGCCGGCCATTCCGGGGTTCCTCAGCGCCAAGATCGATGCTTCGGGGACCGGACAGTACGCCCAGCTGGACGAATGGGGCCGCTACAAGATCAGGCTTCCCTTTGACGAAAGCGGACGCGGTGCGGGCAAGGCCTCGGCCTGGGTGCGCATGATGCAGCCCTATCAGGGCACCAACTACGGAATGCACTGCCCGCTGCACAAGGATACCGAGGTCATGCTGACCTTCGTGGAGGGTGATCCGGACAGGCCGATCATTGCCTCGGCCGCGCCCAACCCGGAAAAGTTCAGCCCGGTCACGGCCAAAAATCCAAGCCAGTCGATGCTGCGCACGGCCGGTCAGAACATGCTGCGTATGGATGATATGAAGGGCAAGGAGCAGATCTTCGCCACCACGCCCAATGCGGGAACCTATTTCACCATGGGTGATCCGTCCGGAGGCAAGCCGCCGCAGATACCCGGCATGGACGGATTGGAAGAACACATGAAGGCCGCCGAAGAGCAGGCCAAGGCATTGGGGGCGAACAATGGCTGATGATCCTAAAAAAGGCTTCCATTGGGGAACAAGCGGCTCGTCCGAGACCTTTGTGGCCGGGGATTACTCCGTTCTCATAGGGGGCATGTCCAATACCATTTTCGTGGGCATGTCCAACTCACTCTTTGTGGGGGGCAAGCTTTCCCTGACCACGCCGTTCAGCCTGACTTTGCTGCCCACGGCCAAAAAGGCCAGCTTCACCCTCAACTCGGTGTCCGCGACCCTGTGGTCCAAGTCGTATGACGGGGAACACCTCTTCGCAGGCATCATGAATACCATGACGTTCGGGGCGGGGTCGGCCATTCACGGCGTGTACACCAAGATCCGGGGAAACCGTACCCAGGCCAACGGGGCGAATACCCAGTCCGTGGGATTGGTGGAAAAGGCCGTGGCCAGCAAGGTGGATGCCATGGCCAATAAGGCCAAGGCCAAAATGGCCGCGCTGGAGGCGAAGGTTCAGAAGCTGGAAGCCGAGGTCAACCGGGTCAAGGTGGACGGAGTGGTGGCGGACACCATTGCCAGCGAGATTGAAAATGCCGCCAGCAACATCAGGACGGCCGGAGTGGAAATGCTTAATGCGGGGGTCGCAATGGACACCAACGCTTCGGAAAGCAAATCCGCCGGATCGTCCTTGAAAAGCGCGGGGGCCGACATCGCCAATGCGGGGGCAACCCTGCTGGTATGATCCTGCACCGTATTGCGGGGGACTTTTATGGAGACTGCAATGGCTTTTTTCGACAAAGCGCCCCGGTTTACGTTCGTTTCCAGGGGGGTGCCGGGTGATTCGTTCGCCGTGGTGTCGTTCAAGGGAATCGAAGGGCTTTCCTGGTGCTATGATTTTGAAATCGACCTGGTGGCGTCCCGCCGCGAGATCGACATGGACGACGTGCTCGCCAATCCCGCCACCCTGACCATCAAGTCCGGGGAGGAGAGTTATCCTTTTCACGGGGTGCTTGTTTCGTTCGAACTGCTGCGCGAGGTGGCCGACTACGTCTTTTACCGCGCCCGGCTCTTGCCCCGATTCTGGTGGCTGCACTATACGCGCAATGATCAGATCTTTCTGGACAAGGGACTCGAGGACATTCTTGACGCGGTTTTGCGCGACGGAGGGCTGCAAAAGAACGATTTCGATATCCGCCTCAACGAGTCCTACGATCCGTACGACTATGTCTGCCAATACGGGGAAAGCCATCTGAATTTTGTCTCCCGATGGATGGAGCATTGGGGGCTGTACTATTTTTTCGAGCAGTCCCAGCAGGGCGACACGCTGGTCATCACCGATTCCAAGTCCACGCATGCGCCCCCGGAGCATGGGGCGACGCTTGCATATTCACCGCCTTCCGGGATGGATACCTGGAACATGGACCAGACGGTCCGGTCCTTCAACTGCGTGCAGACCCTGGTGCCCCGGAAGCTGAACACGAAGGACTTCAACTACAAGACGCCTTCGCTGGACATCAAGGGCGAGGCCGACATCAGCGGCAAAGGGCGTGGCGAGGTCAATCTGTACGGCCAATGGGCCAGGAACAACAGCGAGAGCAAGCGGCTGGCGGGTATCCGGGCCGAGGAGTACGCCTGTGGCAGGCAGCGTTTTCACGCGGAAAGCTCCATTGCCTCTGTCCGTACCGGGTATCTTTTCACGCTCAAGGACCATTACCGGGACGATTTCAACCGCCAGTATCTGACCATCCGGGTGGAACATTCCGGATCCCAGGCAGGATATATGGTTTCCGGTCTTCGCGACGTTCTGTCCAAGGGGGAGGCGCAAAGCCAGTACCGCAACAAATTCGAGTGCATTCCCTCTGACGTGCAATACAGGCCGTCCTGCACATCCCGGCGTCCCGTCTACAGCGGGGTTGCCCCGGCGCATATCGATGGTTCCGGAGCCGGACAGTACGCGGAACTTGACGACCAGGGCCGATACTCCGTGCGCATGCCTTTCGACGAGAGTGATCGTCCGGGCGGCAAGGCCTCGCACCGGTTGCGCATGGCCCAACCGTACCAGGGGGAAGGCTTCGGCATGCACTGCCCCCTGCACAAGGGAACGGAAACCCTGGTCGCCTTTATGGAGGGCAACCCGGACTACCCCATCATTGCGGCCGCCGTGCCCAATCCGGAAACCCTCAGCCCCATCACATCCGCCAACCAGACCATGGCGACAATCAAAACCGCCGGGCAGAATCATGTGACCTTCGAGGACAAGAAGGATGGCGAACGCATTCTGCTTCAGACGCCGAACTCCAACACCTGGATACGGCTGGGAACTCCCAACGATCCAGCCTCTGATGTCGCCGATTGGATGAAGAACGCCCTGGATAAGGTGGGCGATGCGTTGGAAACCGCGGGCAAGTGGCTCATCAAGCCCAAAGGGAACAAGCCGGGCGGTTATTTTTATGGAACGGCCGGGGATTCCGGAGAAAGCGCCCTGGGGAGCTACAGCCTGAAGATTGGCGGCTTAAGCTTCAGCCTTACCGCGGGCATGACCAACTCGGTCTATGGCGGCATGGTCAACACCCTGTTCGGCGGCTGGCAGCATTCCACCACGCTGGGCATGAGTTCGGCCATCAATTTAAGCAAGATGGGCATGACCATATTCAACCAGGCCTATAAAGGAGCGGAATTTTGGGGCGGGATAAAGAAGACCTTTGTGCAGGGCTGGGGGAACAAGGTAGCGGCCGCGCAGACCGACGTTTCCACGGACACCACGAATGTGGACCTGGCCGTGCAGCAGGTGCGGGCCCAGGCCACGTTGATTGCCGGAAACAGGATGCAGACCGTTGCCGATGAGCTCTCGGCCAAGGCCAGCGACCTGGAACAACGGCTGACAAGGCTGTCCGCCCAGACCCAGGAAACACTGGTCCATACCAGCGACATCAAATCTTCCCTGACCAAGGTGAAGAGCGCCGCCAATGTCATCCAGTCCGCTGGAAATGCCCTGACCACGGCGGGAAGCTGCATGCAGAACAAAGGATCGGGCGTGGCAAATACCGGAGCCAACATGGTCGTCGCCGGTTCCAGGCTGCAGGGCGGCGCTCTGACCATGATCAACTGAGTCCGGGAGAAAAGACCATGAATTATCTGACCAACGATCCCATGTTCGCTTTTGTATCGGATGCGCTTGCCGAGGACGCCTTTGGCGTGGTGGCCTTTACGGGAACCGAACATGTCTCCCGCTGCTACGAGTTCGATATTGTGCTGGTTTCCACAAACAAGGACCCCGACCTAGCCGCCGTTGTCTCCTCTCCCGCCCGGCTGGAGCTGCTGCCGGACGGCGAAGGCCGGGGCAAACGGGTGTTTCACGGCATGGTCACCGAGTTCGAGCAGGACAGGGAATTCAAGGAATTCGCCCTGTACCGGGCCAAGCTCATGCCGCGCCTTTGGGGGCTGCATTTTACCCGCCGCAACCAGGTTTTTCTCGACAAAAGCCTGCCGCAGATGGTGGAGCAGATTCTTGCGGACGGCGATTTTTCCCATGACGACTTCAGGCTGGCGCTCTCTTCGCAATACGAGCCGTATGAATTCGTCTGCCAGTACGGGGAGAGCCATATGAATTTTCTTTCCCGTTGGTTGGAACATTGGGGGCTTTTCTACTTTTTTGAACAGGACGGACAGCATGAGCGGATGGTCGTGACGGATGACAAGGGGTTTCTCGCCATGGGACCGGAGTTCCGCTATCGCAAGCCCAAGGGGCAGCGCCCACCCGAAGGCGAGGATATCGTGTACGAATTTTCCCGCCGTCAAAAGCAACTTCCCAAATCCCTTCGCATCAAGGATTACAACTACCGGACGCCGTCGCTCGAACTGAGCGGTCGGGCCGATGTGGATGAATCGGGTCTGGGGGAGGTTTTTCTTTTCAACCAGAGGGCCAGAAAACAGGCCGAAAGCGATCGTCTGGCCGCCATTCGGGCCGAGGAATACGCCTGCCGCAAGGTCGTGCACTCGGGAAAGAGCACCAGTTCGCGCATTGCCGTGGGCCAGGGGTTTTCCCTGAAGGAACATTTTCAATCCGACCAGGACGGCAACTACTTGGCCCTGAGCGTCCGCCACAAAGGGTCCCAGACGGCTCATCTCGGGGCCGGGCTGGCATCGTTGTTTCCCGTGTCCGAACGTTGGTCAGGATACCGCAACAGTTTCGAGGCCATGCCGTTCGACGTGCAGTACCGTCCCGAACCTGCCAGTGAAAAGCCGCTTTTCAGAGGCGTTTTGCCCGCCCATGTGGATGCTTCCGGCACGGGACAGTACGCCCAGCTCGACGAATGGGGACGCTACAAGGTACGCCTGCCTTTCGACGTCAGCGGCCGCGATAAGGGCAAGGCCTCGCATTGGGTGCGCATGGCCCAGCCGTATGCGGGGAGCGGCCACGGCATGCACTTCCCGTTGCACAAGGAGGCGGAAGTCATGTTGGTGTTCACGGGCGGCGATCCCGACCGGCCCATCATTCTCGGGGCGGTCTCCAATCCCGAATGCCCCAGTCCGGTCAATGCCGCCAACCAGACGCAGAACGCCATAGTCACGGGCGGAAACAACAAGGTGTCCATGCAGGACAAGCAGGGCAAAGAGCAGGTTTTGTTTCATTCACCCAAGGCGGACACCTATATCAAGCTTGGCAACATCGACGAGTAGCGTCGCGTCCGCTACATTCATCCCCTGACCGGTCTTGATAACCGGGGATAACGGAGAAGGCATATGGGCAAGGATGGATATGCGATTCATACCAAAGGCGATTATACAGGAACCATCAAGGGCAACTACGATATCAAGGTGGGCGGCATTTCCAACAGTATCGTCCTGGGGGCGATCAGTGTTTCTATTTTGGCCGGAGCCAGCGTCAAATGGGTTACCGGATTCGACTACAGCGTCTGTATCGGACGGAGCGGGTCGATTACCCTCGGTTCCCTGGAAGTGAATATCCTCAAGTCAGACAGCTACAAGGGGGAGAGGTTCTGGGCAAGCCTGGGCCGGACTTTCCTGTGGGGCTTCAAGGATAAGGCCGCGCCCGAGGAAATCACCCTGGACGGGACCAATACCAAGGTTGCGGTCAACAAGAAAGTAGTCAGTGCACAGGCCACCAGGGCGGCGGCGGACAGGGTCAACGCCATGCTCAACGATGTGAATGCCACCTTGCAGCGAACGGAAACCGCCGCCAGCAACATCAAAAGCGACATCACCAAGATCAAGAGCGACGCCTCGCAGATCAAGTCGTCCCTGTCCAAGGTCAAGGTGGCGGCCACCAAGATGACCTCCGCCGCCACCAAGCTGGAGCAGGCCGGACAGGATACGGATGTGGGAGGTGTGCATATCGTGAACGCAGGTACGGCCATCAGGAACGCGGCCACGAATTTGACCACGGCAGCCGCCACGTTTATCGGTTAAAAAGGGACATCTTCCATGAAGTGCATCAGGGAACTGGAACAGGGCGTCATGCTCAATACCTTCGGGGTCAAGGAAAAATATTATATTTCCGTGGCCATGATGACTTTTTTCAGCCTGGACAATCCGGACGAGCCGCTCAAGGAAACCGAGATGTGGCCTCTGGTTCAGGAAGAAATAGGCAAGGAGACCGTCTTCGACATGGGGATGCCAAAGCAGCACGGCGAAGTCGTGGTTTGCGGCAAATGTTTCACCCCCGGCGGAAAGCCCGCGCCCGCCTGCCCTGCGGGCGCTCGCGTGGGGAACGTGGCCAAGGAGCTGCATGTCTACGGCCCCAGATTCTGGGACAACACCCCGGCCGGTCCCGTCCCCACGTCGCCCACGCCGTTCACCATGCTGGACCTGACCTGGAACAAGGCCTTTGGCGGCCCCGGCTTTGCGCGTAATCCCCAGGGCAAGGGCCATGATCCCATCATTACGGAATCCGGCGGCAAGGTGCTGCCCCTGCCCAATGTGGAGTATCCGGATCGTCCCGTGACCTCGCCCTCGGACAGGCCCGAACCCGCCGGGTTCATGCCGTTGGACCTGATGTGGCCTCAGCGGCACGCCAAGACGGGAACCTATGACGATACCTGGTTTCGCGAACGCTGGCCTTACTTTCCGGAGGATTTCGACTGGACGTTCTTCAATGTGACCCCGGAAGACCAGTGGGCCAAGGAATTTTTCAGCGGCGAGGAGGACATTGAACTGACCAACATGCACCCTCGCCACCCCCGGCTGCTTTCCCGGCTGCCGCGACTGCGCCACCGTATCTTTATCCACCGGCTCAAGGACTGGCGAAAACGTGACGGGGAATTCGATTTTGTGGAACCGGAAACCCGGCTGGACACGGTCTGGCTTTTCCCGCACCGCGAACGGGGCGTGACGTTTTCCAGGGCCGTGATGGAAATTCATGACGACGAACCCCTGGACGTGAAATATCTTTTTCTGGTGACCGAACCCATGGACGAGCCGCCCAAATCCATGGAGCACTACAAGGAAGAACTGGAGCGCAGGCTGGACCGTTCCCTGAAGATCGACCTTGCCCCGATTCAGGAGGCGCAGGAACAGATCAAGGACGCGGTGGACCGGCTCAAGGATCTTCCCAGGATCATCGAGGACAAGGTGGACGAAGGCCTGGGCAAGGCGCCCATGGTCAAAAAGTCGCCCGCCCAGGTCGCCAAGGAGGCCCACGCGGCTCTGGACCAGGGCATGGCCAATATGGACATGGCCGAAAAGCAGCTCACCGAGGTCAAGGCCAAGTTCGGCCACATGGCGAAGGTGGATCTTAAAGCCGTGGCGGATGGCCGTGTGAAGATGATCCAGGCAAAAAAAGACATTTCCGCTGCCGTGGCGCGGGTCGAGAACATGAAGGAGAATACCGCGGCCAAGGCGGCCAACCTGCGCAAAAATATGGAGGCTGAACTCGAGTATACCAAGGCGGCCGCCAAGGGAGCGCAGAAAGAGGACGAGGCCGTCAAGCTGGCTGCCGACACCCTGGCCGATTTCGACGCCGCCATGGACATGGCCCTGGACCGTGTGCCCGGCGATCCATGGAAGACGAGAGGGTTCGATTTTGTGGTCCGTTGCCGTCAACGGTTGCTCGACGAGGACCCGGATTCCTTCAAGGTTCTTCGACGGCTGGGGTTTCGGCCCTACACGCTCAAACGCTGTTTTCTGGGCATCAACCCGGTGGAGGCTGTTCACAGCCGCGCCAGGTGGGGGCTGGAGCCGGATGAGAAAGCCCTGTCGCAGGGGCTGGACCCCGACGCCCTGATTCTTCCTCCCGGTCTGGTCATTCCGCGGTTCATTGGAGCCGACCTGGTGGAAATACGTATTCTGACCGACGACTGGGCCGGGAATATCGCGGGCGCACAAACAGCCCATCTGGTTCCCGGTTCGGAAGAAGGCGCACTGGCCCGTGCCCTGCAACTCAAAAAGCCCATACTCGTCCTGCCCGACGCGCTTCAGGCGCGGTTGGTGGAGCAGGAGGCCGACGACATGGTGGGCGTGCTGGCCATGGCCACACCCGGCGACACCCTGGACGACGACACCGCAGCCCTGGTGCCCGAAGCCACGCATGTCTACGTGGCGCATCCGGAAGCCTGGCCCGTCGATCTCGATCCATGGTCCGCTCTGCATGAAACGCCGGAACCCGCGCCGTTCCCCCAGGGGGCCGACCTGTTCGCCGCCCGCAGGGAAGGTCTGGACATCCGCAAATGGGTGCGCGGCCTGCTGCCCGTGGAGCTTACGGCCCATATTCCCGAAGACGAGGAACTGGACGACGACGGCTTCAGCGATCTGGTGCCCAAGCCGCCCGTGCCGCCCAAGCACGACATCAAGGGGCTTGTGGAGCGGCTGCAGAAGAAGATTCAGGATCATGTGCAGCCCATGGTGGAAAAGGCCCAGCAGGAGCGCAAGGCCATGCTCACCGAGGCGGCAGAAACACTGAGGAAATACGGCAAAGACCCCAAGCCCGTGCTCGATCTGCTGGCAAAAGATCCGCTCAAAACGCCCATACCGAAAGGTGAAGGCAGTGTCGTTGCGTCCGCTGTCAAGGATTTTTCCGCAGCCATGGTCGAGAACCGCAAGCGCATCGTGGACGCGGGGCAGATGACGCCGCAGCTGGAAAAGCAGCTCGGCGAGTTCGAGGGCAAGTTTTCCAAATTGTTTGCCGATGTGGGTGCGTTGGAAAAGGATGCGGACGCCAAACTTGCCGAACTCAGTCCCAAGGAGGGGGGCAAGCTGCCGCCCTGGGCGCAGGAGCAGCTCAAAAAGGCGGGCTGGGAGCCGGACGATCCCATGCAGTTCACCCGGCAGGACGTCATTGACCGCTATGCCGCAGGGCGCACTCTTGCGAGCAAGAACCTGCAGGGGCTTGATCTTTCCGGCCTGGACCTTACCGGCGTGAATCTCAAAAAGGCCATTCTGGTGGGTACCAGCTTTGCCGGAACCAACCTGTCGGGCGCGGACATGGAAGAGTGCGTGGCGGAAAAGGCCGACTTCACCAAGGCCAACCTGCAAAACGCCCGTTTGCGCCGCACCATCTGCAAAAAGGCCAAGTTCGTTCAGGCCGACCTGTCGGGGGCCAACGTCACCCAGGCCATGCTGGTAGGCGCGGATCTCACCAAGGCCCGCTGCGTGGGCACGGACATCACCGAAGCCCTGTTTGAAAAGGCCGTCTGTCATGACGCGAACTTCGTACAGGCCACGGCCGTGTCCAGCTACTTCATCGAAGCCGACGTCAGCCGGGCCGATTTCGGGCAGGCCAACATGGAACGCTGCGTTTTCATGAAAGCCACCCTGGACGGCACCCGGTTTACCGGGGCCAAGGCCCGCCAACTTTATCTCCTTGAGTCCAAGGGCGAAAAGCCTGTTTTTGCCGATGCCGACATGTTCAACAGCCGCATCATCAATGATACCAACCTTGTGGACGCGGACTTCACCGGCATCGACTGCGAAACAGGAGCCTGGTTCAAGTCCAAACTGCCTGGAGCCGACTTCCGGGGCGCACGGTTTCATCGTTCCATGATCGAGCAATGCGAAGCTCCGGGGGCGAACCTGCAGAATGTCAAAGCCTACCAGACGCGCTTCAACCATACAGACCTCACCAACGCCGACATGCGCGGCCTCAACCTGTTTGAAGGTTCGTTGCGCAAGTCCTGGATCACCAATGCCGATCTGCGTGGCGCCAATCTGTACGGCGCGGAATTCTTCAAGACAAAGATCGGGCAGACCCGGCTGGAAGGGGCCAATCTTAAGAAGACCTACCTGCGCGGACACGAAGACATCGTGCGCGACATCAACGATCCGGCCCGACGGTCCAACGCCGTGGACTTCCAACCAGACCCGACAACAGACGCCAAAGGAGGCGACAAATGAACAATCTCGCCCAGCATATTGAACAACCCAGGCCGGAACTGGAATACGCCGAAGTTGTGGGCCAGGGGGCCGAAGGCGTCACCGTGCGCACATCCACAGCCCGCTTTGCAGCGCAACGGGCCTTGTCCTGTCTGGTGCAGCCCCTGCCCGGCGATACCGTGCTGCTTTCCCGCGGCGGACGGGGCCAGAATTTTATTCTTTCCGTGCTGGAGCGGCCCGACGCCGCCCAGGTCCAAACCACGCTTCAGGTGGACGGCGATCTTGCAGTGGAAACCACGGGCCGCTTGTCCATGACGTCCGGCGACAATATCCGCCTGACTTCGGGACAGGAAGTCGGCCTGGCCGCGGCGAAAATCTCCATGCACGCCGCGGAAGCCGAAGGCTCCTTTGAACAAACCACCATCACCTCGCGTTTTTTTGAAGGCCGGTTCGAGCGCATCCGGCAGATTGCCCAATCCGTGGATTCCTTTTTCGGGCGCGTTGTCGAGCGCATGAAGACCAGCCACCGTCGGGTGGAGCAGGCCGAGGATGTCCAGGTGGGGCAGGCGCGTTATCTTGTGGACGGAACCTGGACCGTGCATACCAAGCAGACCATGCATACCTCCCAGGGCCATGTGAAGATCGACGCTGAAACCGTGCAGCTGAATTAGGAGTATTTTATGTTTGCCAATACCATGATGGGCGGAGTCCAGATGGGTTTTCCAGACACCTGCGTCACTCCCGGCGTGGCCGCGGGTGCGCCTGCGCCTGTTCCGTACCCCAACATCGCAATGGGGCCGACCACTATTCCTCCCACCAACGCAATGACCGTGTTGGTTTCCTGCGCGCCCGCCCAGAATCAGCTGACCATGGGCACCCTCAGCAACGGAGACAATGCAGGCGTGATGCTCGGGGTGGCCTCGGGCATGGTCATGGGACCCCAGGGCTACACCATGGGGAGCCTGACCGTGTTCATGGGCGGACCGCCAGCCCAGCGGCTGACCAGCATCACCAAGCACAACGGCGCAAGCATGAACGATCCCGGCGTCAGCGCGGTTCCCAGCCAGGTGAAATGTCTGGTGCTGGGGTAGGCAAGAGAGCAGAGCGGCTACACTGCCCCGTGTTTCCGGTCAGGGGAGTTGAACTCCCTGACCGGCGAAGACCCTGTGTCCCTGCAAAAGCATGCTTTTGCAGGGACACAGGGTCTTCGCCATTGAAAGGAGGCAAACGGTTGGTTTGTTGGGATACACAGTGCAGGCTGCTTACGCCACAGCCTGCACTGTAGGGAGTAATTATTACGGATTCCATCCCTCCGGTCGCGAGAGCAACCAGTTCGCCACGCTGTCGTATTCCGGATAGACCATGAAACCCGTGAATTTGTTTTCCTGGATGTCCGTTGTTGTCCCGATGGCATGCAGCCGATCCCAGATGCCAAAGGCATACCATACCCATTTTATGTATTTGTTGTTGTCCGGATCATCGATTCCCTGGGGGTGGTTTGTCTTGAACGAATATACCACCGCTCCCGGTTGATTGATCTTGTATGAGTGTGCGTAGAATTCATTCGGGATGGTATAGTATATGGTGTAGTCCCTTCCAGTGAAAACACTGGCTTGTTTGACCTGAAAAGCGGTGCTGTGGGTTATTGTCGATTTGTCGAAAAGAATGTGGTTCTGGTCGTTAACCGACATGAATTCCTTTCCGTCCGTTCTATAGCGTGATTTTTCCAGCACCGGACCGTAGTAGTTGAAGGGCGGATAGTTTGACCAGGTGCGCGAGACATGGGTGCCTGCCTCCTTGAATGCGTACCAGCCGTTGCCAAGGGCATAGGTGTCAAAGAAGGTGTAGGCCGGAGAACGGTTGGCAAAGAGATAATCCTTGCCCCAATTGTTGTCGTAGCCGCGGAACAGCCAGTCATGCCATTCATCATGGTGTCCGTTGTGAAATGCCATGATTCTGGTCTTTTGCGGCTTTTTCAATCCATAGGCTCCCAGCGTGATGCACGGGGCTACAGAAGCGCTCTGTGTCCAGGTGTAGGGTTTGGCGGCATCCGGTTGGTCCAGGTTGGGATGCCAGGAATACACGTCATTGATGATCGGCTGCATGGAAACAGTCTGGGGCAGGTTGCTGCCCACTGTGCAGTTGCCGATCTTTCTGAATTTGTAGAACGTGTACTTCCAGTTTTCTTTTGTCGTGGCCTTGGTATTTCTGCTTTCAAACGGGCTGCGTCCGGTGATGGATGAGGGAACGTAGGTTCCATCCATTTTATCCAGGACGTGTGTTACGCCGCCGACCAGTACGGTGACGGCCGTTACTGAGAGTTCCGCGTCCGCATAGCCTTTTCCGGGGGCGTCTTCCGAGGGAACAGGCATTCCGTCTGGTTTCCAGTCTGATGGGTATGGTCTGCTCGGCTGGGCCGGATCTGTTTGGTAAACGTCCCAGTAGTAGCTGCTTTGTCTGGCAAGCCCCGTGAAACCCAGGTCATCCGTAGCCTCAGCATTTTTGGCAGGCGATACGACCCGGACTGTGATCAGGCTTTGGGGATTGACGCTGTCGGGGGTATTCGTCGTCGCATTGAGATGCAGCTCCGAATATCCCAGACTCTGCGCTATCGTGTCTAAATCCACCAGCACGCCGGAAGTGGCCAAGCCGCCTGGAAAATCGGGTGCTTTGCTGTTGGCGTCATGCTTCGCCTCGTCATAGATGTACCACTCCTGGTTGAGTGCGTACTCTTCCATGGCCATTTCAAATGCCAGGGCCTGTTGTTTGATGTGGGTGAGGGTGTCTTTTGTAAAATCCTGGATTCTGGTTATGGCAGTGGCATTGTCATATGTTTTTCGTGCTGCCTCGGCATAAAGGTTCACAGCCAGACATTGATACTGCACGACTTTTAAAAAGTTGTTGCGCATGCCCTCGTAAAGGACCTTGTTGATATCCTGTTTTCCTGTTTTGAGTTTGGCTCTTTCGAGCCAGACCGAAAAAAGGCTGGAACCGTACTGCGGTACGAGAACCGTGTGGATTTCCAGGTTTTGCTTGATGAGTCCTTCGCTGTCGTTCAGAACAAGACTGCACCAGTCATTGACGTTGATTTCCGTGAATCCTGCTTTAACGGGGCCTTCGCCTGGTTTCAGGCTGTGCTCTTTTGCGCTTTTTGCCCAGCTCGACAGTTTTGCGTTTCGTTCCGCAATGTTTGACATGGCTTTGTTGAGAGCCGTGCCAATGATCATCTCCTGGGTTATGGCAAACTTTTCTTCAATCATTTTCCATAAGCGGCTTACATTGGTATCTATTCTGTCCGTTGTTTCACGAATGGCGGTCAGGTTTTCCAATACAGCGTTGAAGGGGTAGGGTGCCCCTCCCTCGAAAACGATATTCAGGAATACTCCAAGAATCTGCTGCATCTCCTCGGTGCCATGAAAACGCAATCCTTGCAGGACAGCCGAGAGGATGTCAGGGATCATCCCGAGAATACCCTTGGCAAGGCCGCCTTTGCTGAAACCGGAGGAAGTGTCCGTTGTTGCCAGGGTGACGAAGCTGGTGTTGCTGCCTGTGGCCGTGGTGTTGCCAAAAGTGGAGGAATACCAAGCCTCCGGCATGTTTTTCCAGGGGAGGGGACCACTCATGTCGCTGTTCTTGTAGCTGGTAAAGATTGTGCGTGCGCTTTGTTCGGCAAATTGTTTGTAGTCAGAGAGGCCCGTTTCTGTCATGGCTTTGGAAAAATCGTCATATTCGAAAACAAATGGATCCCAGCCCGCGTAATTCATCGCCTCGTCCAGGGCATAGTAGCCGGGTAGACCCAGGTAGTCGCGGATGAACAGTTCGAATTCCGAATAGTTCAGACTCGGCTCGGTTGCTCTGGCCAAAAAGACGACATCGCTGAGGATGTTCACGCCTATGGTCTGTGCCGGATCAAAGTGATTGACGTACCTTGTCAGTTCTTCCGATAAATATCGGGTGGTTCCATCGTTCAGGACTTCCACGCCTCCGCTCGCCTTGATGATGAAGCTTGCGGGGACGTTCGACAGCTCGAAGCTGAAATCTCCGGTTGAATTGGTTGCTTTCAGTTCTTCGTGGATCAAGGTGCCATCCGTGCTGTAAATACCCACGTTGGCAGAGGAAATTGGGCCGTCATACGCGACATTGCCGCTGATTTGGAATTGGGAGATCGGGGAAGATGGTTGTGGGACGTCGCCGGGATTGGCGGTGGAGGAAGAATCTGAACCGGACCCGCCGCATCCGATTAAAAAAACACCCAGAGCGCACAGAAGCAGAAGGTTGGGCAACGACCGGAATGGAAAACTTCGATTTTCAAATCCGAACAGCATGGCGACCTCGAGTGGGGTTGGGGTTTTATTTCAACTGGCTCGCTTGGAATTGCATTTGTTTGATTCTCGGTTGCAAACTGTAAGTGGAAAGCCTGCTTTGGCAGGTCGTTGAAAACACTCCGCATGGGGCCAGGATCCCCACCGGATCATTCGGTCAATGCAAATTGACGAATGGCCGGCGATGCCAAATTCTAGCGTGGACGGTTTGCAGCAGTTCGTTGGAAGTTGAGATGAGAGTAAAGTATTGCAAATAAAATTATCAAGCAAGAGACAAAATATTGGATAAAGCGGTAATCCTGACCCTGTCCGCTGTTTTTTTCTCTTGTATCTTGGGCAAAAAAATGCACAACCTGTGCCAAATAATGATTAGATCGGGAAACGTGATGAGATGCCCTCTGCCCTATCCCTAGGGCTGTATTTTCCGCAAGTATAATCGCCAACCGACAACATCGTGTGCACTTAAAGTATGCACCGACGCCCACGGTCTTTGTCGAAACCGACTACAGGCCCTTTTCCTTGTACTTGTGCATCACCACGTGGACGGGGTCGGTGGTCACCAGCCCCTGTTCCATGACAGAGTCCAGCCAGGGCAGGAAGGCATTGATTTTTTCCGGGCTGTCCACGATTTCGATGATGAGGGGCAGGTCTTCGGCGAGCATGAGAATGCGCGAGGTTCGCAGGGCGTTGCCAGGGCTGTATCCGGCCACGCCGCGAAAAATGGTGCCGCCTTCCAGCCCCTGTGCTCTGGCATTGCGGATGATTTCCTCGAAGAGCGGTTTGCCGTTGTGCTTTTTCATCTCGCTGGTGTAGATGCGCAGGCGCATGGCGCAGTTGTTGTGCATGGTGAATTCCTCGCGGCTGTTCATATTTTTCTGGCAAGGTGCAGGCCGGTATGCATCAGAACAAGTCCTATGAATATCTGGCCTCCCAGATAGAGCAGGAGTGCCCCCCACTGTTCGTGGCGCAGTATGGAGTGGGATTCGTACATGAAGGTGGAGTAGGTAGTGAACGCGCCCATGAATCCTGTCAGCAGGATCATGCGGGCTTCGGCGTTCAGGGGCAGACGGGTTTCCAGAAATCCGAAGACAAGGCCGAAAAGAAATGTGCCCAGCATGTTGACGAAAAAGGTTCCCAGCGGGAATGATCCTCCTGCGAGGCGTTGGACCAATCCGGCCAGACCGTAGCGGGAAAGGGTTCCGAGGGCGCCGCCAAGGGCGATGAAAAGAACTTTTTGCACGTTGGATCTCTCGCGATGGAATGTTCAGTGACTTGAAAATTGTAAAGAAGGGTACTCCAATGTCCATGGAAACGGAAGCCAAGTTCCCGGTGAACGACTTCGGACCGGTGCGCGAACGCCTTGCAGCCCTGGGCGGCGTGTGCGGCAGCCGGGTGTTCGAGGAAAACGTCGTGCTGGAAAACAACGTCGCGGGCCGGGACAGTCTGCGGGAGCGGGGAATCCTGCTGCGGCTGCGGAAGGACCGGGAAGATGGCCGGGGGCTGCTGACCGTGAAACAGCCCCCGGAAAAGACGTCCGGTTTTGCCAAGGTCTGCCGCGAGCTGGAAACCGGGCTGGATGATTTTGATTCCATGTTGCAGGCGTTGGAAGTTCTTGGATTCGAGCCTGCCTTCCGCTATGAAAAAGTGCGGGAAACATGGTTGGTCAAAGGCTGCCACGTTTGTCTGGACGAGGTGAGTTTTGGTCTGTTTGTGGAAATCGAGGGCGAGGAGCAGGCCATCGCGAGGCTGGCGGAACGGTTGGGGCTGGATCTTGCCACGGCTTCGGATCGGAACTACCATGATCTCAACAGGGCATACAGGCAGGCCAACAATCTTCCGCCCCAGGACGGTTTCACCTTGCCTCCCGCCCGACGCGAGAGAATGCGGCGCGAACTCCGCCTGAAAAAATAATACGGGATCGCTTTACGCCTTTTGTTGTTTCTGGTGTAATCTCAGGCAGGGTCGTGCCGGTTTCGTTCACATGCATCCTGACACTACGGCCTGAACATTGAAAATATTTTGCGGTTGGTCTTCACAATTGCGTGGCCGGACTTACCACTTATCGTATGGTGCAATGGCAGGAATGGAACATGGCGGACAAAATCCCTGAAGAGCGTTTTGATACCGATGTTTTTGTGGAGGATAAACTTCAGGAGCCGCGGAGGTTCCAGGTGCTTCTCCACAATGATGACTATACCACCATGGAGTTCGTGGTCAGTATTTTGTGCGGCGTGTTCAACAAAACGCACGCACAGGCCACGGAACTTATGCTGACCGTGCATAAACAGGGCAAGGCGGCGTGTGGTGTGTACACCTTCGAAGTGGCGGAAACCAAAGTGAACATGGTGCATAAGCTGGCCCGCGAAGCGGGGTATCCGCTTAAGTGCAGCATGGAAGAGGTCTGAGCCGATGCTGAGCAAACAATTGGAAGCCGTGCTGACGGATGCGGTCCGCGAAGTCAAGCGGCGCAACCACGAATACCTGACCCTTGAGCATCTGCTGTATGCCATGGCCAAGGATGAGAGCGGCCGCAGCCTGCTGGAGAATTGCGGAGCCGACGCCCCGCGCTTGGTGACGCAGTTGGAAGGCTTTTTCACCGAACACATGGAAGTCCTGCCCGAAGTGGACCAGAACGAGGTCATCCAGACGCTCGGAGTGCAGCGCGTGCTGCAGCGGGCCATTCTGCACATGCAGTCGGCGGGCAAGAGCAAGGTCGAGGTGGGCGACGTTCTGGCTGCCTTTTTCGACGAGGAGGACTCCTACGCCGTCTATTTCCTGAAGACGCACGGCGTGAACCGCCTGAGCGTGCTCGAACTGATCGCCCACGGCCTGCCTGCCGTGGATAGCCCTGCCGAGGAGATGCCCGCGGACACTTCCAAAAATCTGTCCAAGGACGCCAAGGTTCTGGCCCAGTACACGGTGGACCTCATTGCCAAGGCGCGCGCCGGGGAAATCGATCCGCTCATCGGGCGCGATGCGGAAATGCGCCGGACCGTGCAGGTTCTGGCGCGTCGGCGCAAGAACAATCCCATTTTCGTGGGCGACGCGGGCGTGGGCAAGACCGCCATGGCCGAGGGCCTGGCCTTGCGCATCGTCAACAACGAAGTTCCCGATTTGTTTGCCAACACGGAAATCTACGCCCTGGACATGGGGGCGCTTTTGGCCGGAACCAAGTACCGCGGCGATTTCGAAGCCCGCCTCAAGGGAGTGGTCAACGCCCTTAAGGACAATGACGAGGCGATCCTGTTCGTGGACGAAATCCACACCATCATCGGCGCGGGCGCGACCAGCGGCGGTTCCCTGGATGCTTCCAACATTCTCAAGCCGCTTCTCGCCTCCGGCCAGATTCGTTGCATCGGGTCCACCACGTTCGAGGAATACAAGAACATCTTTGAAAAGGACCGGGCCTTGTCCCGCCGTTTCCAGAAGATAGAGATCGACGAGCCGAGCGTGGACGAAACCGTGGCCATCCTCAAGGGGCTGAAGTCCTACTACGAGGCGCACCACAACGTTCGTTACACCGACAATGCCGTGCGTGGCGCGGTGTCGCTTTCGGCCCGGTACATCAACGACCGTTTCCTGCCGGACAAGGCCATCGATGTGCTGGATGAAACCGGCGCGGCCTGCAAGATAGACCGGCCAGGAAAATGCGGAACCATCACGGTGCGCGACGTGGAGAATGTCATCGCGCGCATGGCCCGCATCCCGGCCCAGCGGGTCAGCTCGTCCGACAAGACCAGGCTCATGCACCTGGAAGACGACCTCAAAAAGGTGGTCTTCGGCCAGGACAACGCCATCGACGCCCTGTCGCGCTCCATCAAGCGGCAGCGGGCAGGGCTGGGCAATGAAACGCGTCCTCTGGGCAACTTCCTGCTCATCGGTCCCACGGGAGTGGGCAAGACCGAACTTGCCCGGCAACTGGCCAATGTGATGGGTGTATCCTTCCTGCGCTACGACATGAGCGAATACATGGAAAAGCATGCGGTTTCGCGGCTGATCGGTTCGCCTCCGGGATACGTGGGGTTCGACCAGGGCGGCCTGCTTGTGGACGATGTGCGCAAACACCCCTATTGCGTGCTGCTCTTCGACGAAATCGAAAAGGCCCATGGCGATATCTTCAACATCCTGTTGCAGGTCATGGACTACGCCACCCTTACCGACAACAACGGACGCAAGGCCGATTTCCGCCATGTCATCATCCTGATGACCTCCAATGCCGGAGCGCGGGATATGACCAGGTCCAACATCGGGTTCAACCAGGGCGTGGAGGCGGATACGGCCAAGGCGCTCAAAGAGGTGGAGCGCCTGTTCAGCCCGGAATTCCGCAACCGTCTGGACGGTATCGTCCAGTTTGGTCATCTGGACCAGGCCACGACCGAGCGCATTGTGGACAAGCTGGTGAACGAGCTGAACGAGCAGCTCAAGTCCAAGCGGGTGCACGTGCGGCTGTCCGCCGAAGCCCGGAAGGAATTGGCCAAGAAGGGCTATGATCCTGCCTTTGGGGCGCGTCCTTTGGGGCGGGTGCTTCAGACCGAGGTCAAAGACCAGTTGGCCGACGAGATTCTCTTTGGCAAGCTGGTCAAAGGCGGCGAGGTCGAAGTGCAGTGCAAGACCGGAAAGAACAAGGAAAAGGAATTCCGGCTCCGCATCCAGACCAGAACTATGACCAGGCAAAAGGCCCTGAAAAAGTAATTCCCCGGCGGCGCATCAGACTGTTTCGCTCTGATGCGCCGTTTTTCCATGATGCGGCAGGGGGACCATGTCTGTTTTTCTTTTAAGCGAAGACTGCATCTTTCCTGACCCCCGCCATGCGGAGCCGGACGGGCTTCTGGCTGTCGGGGGCGACCTTTCCTATGAGCGCCTGCTTACGGCTTACGCCCACGGCATTTTTCCCTGGTACAGCGACAATACCCCCATCCTGTGGTGGTCTCCGGAGCCCCGGCCTGTCATCATTCCCTCCCGGGTCCATGTTTCACGGAGTCTGGCCCGCCTGCTGCGCAAGAACGTCTTCACCATCACCATGGATACCGCTTTTCCCCGGATACTCCGGCATTGCGCCAGCACAAAACGCCCCCAGGGCGAAGGAACATGGCTGCTTCCGGAAATGATGGAGGCCTATGAAGACCTTTTTGACAAAGGCTTCGCCCATAGCGTGGAGACCTGGCAGGACGGCAGGCTCGTGGGCGGGCTTTACGGCGTCAGCCTGGGCGCGGGTTTTTTTGGCGAGTCCATGTTTCATCTTGCTCCCTGCGCGTCCAAAGCCGCGCTGGTCCATCTCTGCCGCGTACTCGCCGGGTGGGATTTTCATTTCATAGACTGCCAGCAGACGACCCCCCACATCCTCGCCATGGGCGCGAGCGAAGTTCCCCGGGAAACATTTCAGCAGATGCTGCGGCAGGCAATCCAGGTTCCGACTCGTCGTGGAAAATGGAGCGACATCTAGCAGGAGGAGGGAAGAGGTTCGCCCCATTGTCCTGTGAGACAAGCGACGGAAACGAGAAAAGGGCATCAAAGGATGCCCTTTTCGTATGGAGAGAGGAGAGAAACCGGGTTGTCCAGTTTTTTGGGAGCGATTTAGTAAGTGGCTTCGCCTAATTCCTGCAAGTGCTGACGGTGGCGTTTTTCACCTACAACGGTCAGCAGCATCAGCAGGCAGGCGATAACCGAGCCGGAGATCAGCACGTAGAACCCGCCGTCCCAGCCAAAGGCATCCACTGTATAGCCGACGATGGCACTGGCTGCCACGGAGCCGCCAATGTAGCCGAACAGGCCGGTGAAGCCGGCAGCTGTTCCTGCTGCCTTTTTGGGAGCGAGTTCCAGGGCGTGCAATCCGATCAGCATGACCGGACCGTAAATGAGGAAACCGATCACTATCATGCAGGCCATGTCGACTCCGGGATTTCCCGCCGGGTTGAGCCAGTACACGATAGTGGCAATAGTCACCAGGACCATGAAAAAGAAGCCGGTCGCCCCGCGGTTGCCTTTGAATATATGGTCCGACATCCATCCGCAAAGCAAGGTGCCGGGGATGCCCGCGTACTCGTACAAAGCGTATGCCCACGAGGATTTGTCGATAGTGAAGTGCTTCACTTCGCTCAGGTAGGTCGGGGACCAGTCCAGAATGCCGTAGCGGATCAGGTACACGAAGACATTGGCAAAAGCGATGATCCAGAGCATTTTGTTTTTGAAAACATACTCCACAAAGATTTCTTTTGCGGTGAATTCGGTCTCGTGTTTTTCCTTGTCGTAGTCGTCGGGATAGTCGTCCTTGTATTCTTCCACAGGGGGAAGTCCGCACGATTGTGGCGTGTCGTTCAGAATGAGCAGGCAGAACGCGGCCATTGCCAGCGCGGCCACACCGGGAATCCAGAATGCGGTGTGCCAGTCTCCGAAGATTGTCATGCCAGCAAGGAACAGAAGGGCCGGAATTCCACCACCGACGTTATGGGCGCAGTTCCAGACGGCGACAAGTCCGCCGCGTTCCTTTTTGGACCACCAGTGGACCATCAGACGGCCGCAGGGGGGCCAGCCCATGCCTTGAAACCAGCCGTTGATGAACAGCAGGCCAAACATGATGCTGACACTGGAGGTTGCCCAAGGGAATATTCCCATGGAAATCATGACCAATGCCGATGCTGCCAGTCCCAAAGGAAGAAAGAATCTGGAGTTGGAGCGGTCGGATATGGATGCCATCAGAAATTTGGAAATGCCATATGCAATGGATATTGCAGAAAGAGCAAAACCAAGATCGCCTTTAGTGAATCCTTCTTTAATGAGATACGGGATCGCAAGGGCAAAGTTTTTGCGGACAAAATAGTATGCAGCATATCCAAAGAATATTCCGATAAAAACTTGCAAACGTAGACGTTTGTACATCGGGTCAATCTTGTTGTCACTTACCTGCGGTAAATGACGCGCTGGACGCAAAAAACCAATCATACATCCTCCTTTATCCATTGTTGTAAGAAATTATTTGGATATTTTTTATGGTCTTGCTGAGGAAAATGCGAAATGTAACTTGAATTTGAAAAGAAATTTGTACTTTTTCTATTTTATTAGCCGCAGTGTATTCAGTGTGGCTTCTTTTAGATTTAAAATTTTTTTACATGGAGGAAAAAGAGTCAAAAAGTTATACCTATGTTCTTTCGTGAAAACCGTTTACGTCACACCTGTTCATTTTGCAATAATTTTGTAACATGAATGTAACAAAATGAAAAAAATAATTGAAAAAGTTCGATTTTGAACTGGCTCAGGGGGAGTATTGCGATGGGGAATACTGACAATTTCAGACAGGAGGGGCTGTCACCTCGATCTATTCCAAGTTCAGCCGGCTTGGAACGGCATGGTCATCTCCTCTTCGGAGGGGCAAGTGTCCGGTCATAGCCATCTCGCTTCAGCCAGTTGTTCCGGTGTTTCTTTCAAGGAGGCACTTCCCGGTTGTGCCGTCGTTGATTTCGTCAATGTCGGGACAGGGCGTTTCGAATGCGGGCGCACGGTGCCTTGGCAAGTCCCTGTCTTGCGGAATTGTCGCTGCATTCAGCTTGGCGTGGGCTGGAGGAATCGGGCTGTCTTCTGCAGATGAAAAGTGGTTGTTGTTTTGGACGTTACGCATGCAGCGGGCCGGTTCCCCGCAGACCCAGTATCTGGGCCTGCGGAGAGTCGGCGGGATGGAGGGATGGAAGGGATGGGAACCCTGATAAATATGTCTTCGCGTACAGCTGTTCAGAGAATTTTTGCGAGCACGGCGTTTTTCTTCAGGGTTGCGGTCGTTACCCAGCAGATAATCAGTGATGCGGGCAGCAATAGTGCGGCCTTGCTGTAGGCGGAGGCATTCAGGCTGAGCAGGAAGTAGGCTCCGTAATAGACCGGGATGGAGTGGAGAAAGTAGATGCCGTAGGAGCTTCCGGAGAACGAGGTCCAAAGCGGGCCGTTGCCGTTGAACAGCAGCCGGAACAGGGCAAAGCCGGACATCATCGTCGAGAACGCGAACAGATTGAAAAAAAAGGCATTGCCTGCCTGTATGGGCAATTCCCCGCCCCGGATGGCCATCTGCATCTTGAAATGCAGGTAGAGCACGGCGGAAAGCACGCAAAGCCCCGTCCACGGAAGAAGTCCGGGCATGAAACCACCTTCCTCAAACCAGCGTTGTTTCCAGGCCAGGATTCCGAGTATGAAATACAGAAGGTATATCAGCAGGCGAAGCGGCTGGAAAATGATCACATAGAAGTGGGTGAACCATGTATCCGGAGGGAAGAACTGGTTCATGAGCAGAAACCATCCCGAGGCGATGCCTATGAAGACGGCAGGCAGTGCAATGCCCGGATGCCTTATTTTTCTCGGGGTGTTTTTCACTGCGTCGGAAGCCAGGAACATCCCGGTCAGGAGAAGATAGAACAGGACAAGAAGCCCGAGAAACCAGAAGACCGACTGACTGAAGAAGGTGTCCGTCCAGAATTGTTTTCCCCAGAACTCCAGGTAGTCCGGGGCCTTTCCCCTGGACAGAAGGATCATGTATATGGCCGGGGGCGACAGGAAGAGGATTCCTGCCACCCAGGGAATGACGATCCGCTTGAACTTCTGCTGCCAGAATCTGGCCACCCCGTGCCTTTGCAACGAGGGCAGGGCGAAATATCCGGCAATGAAGAACATGACGGGCATGATGGGAACATCGATCAGGACGACACAATAGGTGAAGAACATGCTCTGTTGGGGGTCGATGACGAACCACCAGGGGGGCGCGTACCTCATGTAGCAGAGGAACACGTGCAGGGCCACGACCATAAGGATGGTCACGCCCCTGAGGTTGTCCAGAAAATACAGTCTGCTCTTCATTGTCTGCGCATTCCTTAAGCTGAAAGTCTTTTTATGAGTGTGTTGAGTTCCTGGCACATTCTGACAAGGTCGTTGCTCGCTTCGTTTGCCTGCTGCATGCCGTTTGCCGTCTGCGAGGCTATCGCGGTGATGTCGTCCACTGCCCTGTGAATTTCTTCGCTGGAGGCTGATTGCTGCTCCGCCGCCGTGGCAATGGACTGTACCTGGGCCGACGTGCTGTTGACTATGTCCACGATTTTTTCCAGGGTTTGTCCTGAACTCTGCGCCAGTTCAGTGGATATTTCCACGGCCTTGCTCGCTTGCTTCATGCCTTCTATGGATCGTTGCGCACCGCCTTGAATGGATTTTATGGCCGAGCCGACCTCGCCGGTGGCGGTCATGGTTTTTTCCGCAAGTTTGCGAACTTCGTCGGCCACCACGGCGAAGCCCCGGCCGGCATCTCCGGCCCTGGCTGCTTCTATCGCCGCGTTGAGCGCCAGAAGATTGGTCTGGTCGGCAATATCCTGGATGACGTTGATCACGCTGCCCACCGAGTCGGTCTGTTGTCCCAGCTCCTCCATGAATCCGCCGAGCGTATCAGCCTGGTTGCGCATGGTCTTGATGGATTCTATAAGGCTTTGCCCCTCGCTTTGGCCGGAATCGGCGATTTTTTTGGCAATGATCGCATTGTCCGCCGCGCTGACGGCGTTTCGGGCAACTTCCAGGGTCGTGCTGTTCATTTGTTCCATGGCCGTGGCTGTTTCCGTGGTTCGCTCGGACTGGAGGGTCGCGCCACGGGCGGCTTCATCTATTTGCGAGGCAATGATTTCTGCCGAGGCATTCACCTGTTCGGTTATGTCCACAAGTTCGGTGGCAATTTGGGCGACGCGGCGAGCGTTTTCCTCGATTTCGTTCTGCTGTTCCCTTACCTCTGTCAGGTCAAAGTAAATGGTCAATGCGCCGATCAGCTTGTGGTCAAGGTCGTAGATGGGATCGGCGGAAAATTGCAGGGTATTGATTTTTCCGTTGCCTTCGATGCGGGTTTCGCCCTCGACCCGAATTCCGTCCACCACGACTTTGTCCGTTCTTGTTTTTCTGGATTCGTCTCCATAAATGTAACCGCCGATGGTCATTCCTATGTATTCGGAGGGAGCGCCGTTCTTGCCGGAAACTTTGAGCAGCTGCTTGCCGATAAAGTTGATTCGGGCGTTTTGGTCGCAGGTCATGAACGGGTATGCATCGGCTATGGCATTGAGGACCCCTTCCGCAAAGCCGATCCTGTGCTTGAGCGCATCCAGGGTGGTCATGAGCTCCTTGTTCAGGTTGCCCAGCTCTGCGATGCGGGAAGTGGGAAATTCGCAGTTCAAATCCCCCTGGGCCGCGTTGCGCAGGGAGGCTATGGTCGTTTCACATGCCGTGGTGATTTTTTGGGACGTCCAGCAGCAGTGCGCCAGTCCGCACACTAAAAACGCCGCGCAGCCCATGGCCGTGGAATAGAGCAGCAGCTTGTCGGTTTCCAGCACCACCTGCCCGGATGCGATGTTCGGAATCGAACTTAGAAGGAATTTGGCGGAAACAAAAAAAAGAATAGAACCTGCCAAAGCGGAAATAAAGACCCCAATACACAACCGTGGTTTGATTTTCACAAGGCCTCTCCGTGTCGATATTCAGTCTGTATATTGATTCAGCTTCGCTTGTGGACAGCTGATTCGATCCGGTGAAAAGGTTGGGGTGTATTCGTATAAGAATTTTTTTTTCTTAATTAGCCCCTATTTATAATGTAAGTCAACATGATTTGAAAATTTGATGACAATAATGTGGCGAGGATGATCGTTTGTGTTCACAAATGAAAGAAACAGCAAGGCGGGATGCTTTTGTATCCGCGGTATCCGGGGAAAGGGGGTCCTGCGGTGAGCCTTGCAGGAGAGGCGGCAGCCAGAGGGCCGAAGATGTCTCGTGCTCTGCTGATCGGGATGTCGATTGGGGCGAGCGTTTTGCACCCGAAGCAAAAAGCCGGCGGCCCCAATGTGGGCCGCCGGCTTTTTAGACTGAGCGGGACAAACGCGGTTTCACCCGCGTGATGGGTTATTCGGCGTTCTGCGCCTCGCGGGCTTCCTCTCCGGGAAGATGCTGATCCCAGTAGATGAGCCGTTGGCAGTTGGGGCAGCTGTGGATCTGCTTTCCACGCTGCAGTTCGTTGTAGGTCTGAGGAGGAATGGCAATGTGGCAACCGGCGCAGATGCCTGTTTCCACTGGCACGATAACCGGGTTCGCCAGACGCGAGCGGATGAATTCATAACGGGAGAGAATGGGCTTTGGGATGATCTCGCAGGAGGTGGCGCGATCTTTCATGAGTCCGCTCAGGGATTTTTGTGCCTTGCTTACGCGGGCGTCGAGCGATGCACGATGTTTTGTCAGCTCGTCTTCCATTGAGGAACCGTTGCTGTCCATCTGGCCGAGCAGGGTTTCCTGGCGGGTTATTTCTTCGGTCAGGGTGACGTTTTCTTCTTCGCGCAGCCGGTTGAGTTTTTCCATGTTGTCCATTTCCCGCATCATGGCGTGGTATTCGCGGGTATTGGAAGCCATCATGAGCTTGCTTTTGGACTTCTTGATTTTTACGGCATCATCCTCGATTTCCAGGGACAGCCGCTTCTGCTGTTCTTTGAGGAGATCGATTTTTTCAAGAATCTGCTGCTTCTTGTCCTGGGCCGCGCCGAAGCGATCCTCAAGTTCCTTGAGTTCTTTAGGAGCGTTGTCGATTTCCTGTTCGAGGACGAGAATTTCGCCGTCGAGTTTTTGCAGGACTACGAGCTGTTCAATCTGCTTTTGATACATTTCTCTCTCCTTTCCGGACGGGCGTCCAGTATATTCAGACCTGCGTGGCGCAAGACCGCGTCAGGTTGTTTGCGCAAGCCGGACTTCAAAAGGATCATGGCCGGAAAAGAACCGGACTTCGACGCCTTGCGCTTCCAGCTTGTGGGCCAGGGACGCGGCGAGTCGCCGCATCATTTCCTCTTCCAGGCAGAAGTGTCCCACGTCGATGATCAGACCGGGGGCTTCCTGTGCCTGGTGATATTTCATATCGCCGGTAATAAAGGCATCGGCTCCAAGGGCAAAGGCTTCTTCGATAAGCGAAGAACCTGATCCGGGGCAGATTCCCACGCGGCGGACTGTTTTCGGCCTCGGGCCGCACAGCGTCCAGAAAGGGCGCTGAACGAGCCGGGCCAGGGAATCGAGAAACTCGGACAAAGGCTGGGCCGAAGGCAGATTGCCTACGGTTCCGTATCCGCCATTCTGCGGGGGCGTTCCCACCGGTTCGATGACGGTGCATTCCGTCAGCTCCAGCTCGCGGGCAAGCCAGGCGGCCGGGCCGTCGGGATTTGTGTCCAGCGAGGTATGGGCTGCGTACAGCCAGGCGTCCGCGCACAGGGTCATGCGCAGAATCTGGTGAAAGCTGTCCAGGGTGGAGGGAAGCTTGGGCTTGAGGGCCAGGGGATGGTGAGAGAGAATAAAATCAGCTCCCCAATCCAATGCCTGTGCCACGGTCTCCGGAAGCGGATCGAGCATGACGGCCAGACGATGCACTTCCTCTTTACGGCCTGCTATCTGGATGCCGCTTGTGTCCCATTCCGCCTGGAGCGCGGTTGGGGCTATTTGTTCTATGAGTTCGAGTGCTTGGCGTATATTCATTGCCGCAAAAAAAAGAAAGTGCTTGCCGGGGGATTCCCGCACAAGCACCTGCTCTGTTGCTTGCTGCGTATGTTGTGTTGGGTGGGGTGACTTTTTGCCGAGGGCTTCAAATCATTATCCTCATTGGTGGTGGGCCAACCTGGGTTCGAACCAGGGACCATCCGGTTATGAGCCGGAAGCTCTGCCAACTGAGCTATTGGCCCACGTACATTGTAGAGCGGAGTTCTATACCTTATATCCTGCAGAACTGTCAAGTTTTTGTTGAACTCTTGTCCTTCAGGATTTTTTTATGATGTCATCCTGCTTGTGCTGATCAACACGGAGAGCATCCCTCGCTGCACTTCCATATCCGGGGAATGCGGGACGGTTCCCGGCTGAACATCCGAAGCAGGACTTGCCCATGATGTCCGGCTATTTCTTGGGGCATTCCTTTTTAAGCCAGGAGATGGCCGCTTTGGCCGCCTTGGCTCCTTCCCCCACGGCAACGGCTATCTGGAGAAAACCTCCGGTGCAGTCTCCGGCGGCGAATACGCCTGGAATGTTGGTGCACTGGTCTCCGTCGACCTTGATGAAAACCCCGTTGCGTTCCAGCCCGAGCGTATAGGCGAAATCGTTGCCGCTGGCTTGGCCCATGGCGATGAACAAGCCGTGCGCATCCAATGCCGTTCCGTTGTCCAGGACGACTTTTTCCAGGCCGTTCGCACCTTCCAGGTGGACTATTTTCCCGTCAAGGACTTCGATGCCCGCGGCATCCAGGCGCTCCCGGAATTCGGGAGTCATGGTGGAGTCCTTGCCTTGCAGGCAGATTTTCACGTCCTTTGTGAATTGGGTCAGTTCCAACGCCTGGTTGGCGGCGAAAATTCCTTCTCCAGCCACCACGACCGGGCGGTTGCGAAAGAAGAAGCCGTCACAGCTCACGCAATACGATACTCCTTTGCCGTCGTATGCGTCCAGGTTGTCGATGCCGGGACGAACGCGGGACACTCCTGTGGCCAGAACCAGCCCGCATGAGGAGAATTCGCGCCCGTTTTCCGTGGTGGCGACAAAGCCTCCGCTGTTCCCGAAGTGCAAACCGAGTACCCGGTCACAGATGGTCTCCACTCCGAACCTTTGGGCCTGTCTCAGGCCGCGTTCCTGGAGCTCGCGCCCTGAGATGGCTTCGGGGAAACCGTAATAGTTGTCTATTTCATAGTCCCCGGCGAACTTGGGAGAGCAGCCGAGCATGAGCGTGTCCATTCCTGCGCGTCCGGCGTAGATGGCGGCCGAGGTCCCGGCCGGACCTGAGCCGAGTATCATGAGTTGGGTCGATTCCATGGGAGACTCCTTCAAAGGAACTTTTCGTAGTATATCAGGAACAATAACTAGGTTCGGGTTCTCTCCGAGTCAAGGCGTCGTCCCGTGGAATCGTTGCAACATTTTGGAATATTATGCTTCTTTCGCTGGCTTGAGCCATTTTGAAAAATAGATGAATGGTGTATCCAGCAAGCCCATGACGAGTTTTACCACATAGGTGGTCCAGAGAATCTCCCAGAAGACGGGCCAGGGAAAGACGCCGACGAAGGCGATGACGCAGAATATGGACGAATCCAGGAGCTGGCTGACCAGGGTGCTGGCGTTGTTGCGCAGCCAGAGGTGTTTGCCGTTTGTTTTGTCTTTCCAGAAATGAAAGGCCCAGATGTCGTGCATTTGGGAAAGGAGATAGGCGGTCAGGCTTGCCAGGGCCACACGGGGCATGAATCCGTAGATGGCTTCCAGGTGGGGCTGTACCCAGTCGCTGGGAGCGGGCGTGAAGTGGATGGCGAACTGCATGTAGACGATTGTCAGCACCAGCATGAAAAAGCCAATCCAGACGCCCTGTTGCGCGTGCTTGCGGCCGTAATGCTCACTGAGCAGGTCGGTGGACAAAAACACGCTGGCGTACATGATGTTGCCCAGCGTAGTGGTGATGCCGAACAGTTCTATGGTCTTGAGAACCTGAATGTTGCAGACGATGAGGTTGAAGACGATCAGGCCGTACAGCCCGATGCGTCCGAAAAAGCGGAAAACCGCCAGGACCATGACCA
Organism: Desulfovibrionaceae bacterium; assembly: GCA_963665185.2. Classification (GTDB taxonomy): domain Bacteria; phylum Desulfobacterota; class Desulfovibrionia; order Desulfovibrionales; family Desulfovibrionaceae. Next base: position 173,925 of record CAXXPO010000028.1, read on the forward strand.
GATCCACGAGGGCGAAACAGACCCAAAGGATTTCATTCATGGGGCACTCCGTGTGCGTGATGGATTGCGGAAAAACCGGACAGGGCAGAACAGACCCAGCCGGCCGGACTTTGGAAATACCAAAGTTTGCAAAGAACGCGCCGGGACGGAAAGGGGCCGTCCCGGCGCAGGCAAAGTGCCGCAAAGTGCGGTGGGGGTCAAGAAGGAAGGAGGGCGTGTTTCAATACTCGTCAGCCTTGGGATGGGCGCGCACCCGTTCCACGGCCCGATGGATGTCGTTTCGCAGTTGCTCGTCGGTGACCGGTTCGCGGATTACAAAGGAGTAACTCTGGGCATATCGCGCCGGGAGAAAGTTTAGTGCAAGGGCGTAGATGTCCTGAATCTCCAGTGGGGTGGGGGTGTAGTCCTCGTATTCATCCAATATGGCGGGCAGCAGGGCAATGACGCGCAACTCGTTTTTGTTGCGCACTTCGTGCAGTGCGGCTCCACGGACGGTGTAGGTGTCGTTGTTCACTTTGGCACTCCGCAGGTCGATGTTTTTTACGCCTTTTCGCGAATATAGCCCGACACGCTACCGAAACACAACCGGCGAGGGGGGCGTTGCATTCTGTTCCGCCGGTTGGAAAAGTCCTCCCAGTGGCGCGACGTTTCACTGCACAAGGCGCTTTTTGTACAACCCCCGCTGCATGGAGCGCAGCTCAAGCTCTTTTCCTTCGCGTTTTCTGAAATCTTGCCCGGCCTTGCGGGCAGCGGATTTGGAGGGGTAGATTCCCATGCGGGGCATCCACCATGCCTTGCCGTCGTTGCCACGCAGCAAGACCACGTAAAAAGGATAGCCTTTGCCTCTCCAATGGTCGCGGTAGTCCAGGGCGTTTTTTTCTATGGAAAATGCGCCGATGTGGAGGGTCCAGAATGATTCTGGAATCGCGTCGCATTCTGCGGTATCCTCCCTGGCCTGAGTTTTCAATTGCGCTTCCCCGTTGGACGCGCCTTGCGTTTGCACTGCATCTTCTTCCGGCCTCAACGCGATTTCCATCGTTGTTTTTTTTCGGGGAACAGCGGAAGGGGGGGGAGGCTCCGTCCCGACAGTTTCAGCATCCGTTTTTTTTCCCGTCTCGGCATTCCCGCCGGGAAGGGGGAGGCCGTCGACACGTTCGGCAGCCAGCCGTGTTTTCACATGTTCGGCAGTGGGTTTGTCCGCCCATTGCACACCGGATGTCCGTCCATCGTGCGGTTGCATATCGGCCAGCATGATATCCGGCATTGCGTCCACCACCCGGTCGATCAGCAGGGCGTGGTTGATGGTCAGGGGCAGGAGGGGCTGTCCTTGTTCCTGCACAAAAAGGCGGGCGGTTCGTTCCGCACTTTGCTTGTCCGGGAAAAGCCCTATCCGGGTGCACCACCAGAGTCTGTCTTTTTTGTCCACAATGCGTACGACATAATAGGGGTATCCGAGAGAATGCCAATGATCCCGGTATGCAAGAGCATTTTTTTTGATGGAGAACGTGCCTATCTGCAAGGTCCAGTAGCTGCCAAGAATTTTCGGGGCGGGATATTTTGCCTGACAGGAGGCTCGGGGAACCACGGAAGTGCTGAGAGTCAGCCGGCTGCCTATTCCTTCAGCCAACTGCCTGGCCGTTTCCGAACGGGAAAAGGTTCCAAGGCTGACACGATACGATCCTGCGGAGCCGTTTTTTTCGCCTATGGATGCGTTGAATCCTTCCTGGAGAAAGATGTCGCGCAGACGGAGCGCTTCGGTTTTGGGAAGGTCGTATGCAAGCTCCAGGCGATATCCCTCCGGCTGTTTTGCCTGCGCATGCCGGGGCGCGGAAAGGCAGAGCAAAACGATCAGGATGCATGGAATAGAAAAGCATAAGGAGCGAACATCTTTTGACATTTAGGTCTTTTATCGTAGTGGGGAGCGCAAGGCAACAGGGATGGGAACAACTTTTGGGAGAATAAAAGATGGTTGTTTCCTCCGAAGGTTTGAGGCTATGAATACTGGATACCCCTTTGAACTGTGCAGATTGCTGCCAAAAAAACGGAGCAGATATTCATGCAGATCGATTACAATCAGTTGTTGAATACTCAGGAATTTTCTTTGATGGTCGCCAATGCCGTGGGCTGGATTACAAGCAACGGCCTGCGTATCCCGCTGGCGTTGCTGATTTTTTATGTTGGCCGCCTGCTGGCCCGCAAGGTCGCATGGCTGGGCGCCGCCGCCATGCGTCGCCAGACAATGGATGAAGCCCTTATCCGCTTCATGGAAGACATTCTGTATTATGTCATGCTGATGGCCGTGATTGTTGCCGCCGTTTCCCAGATCGGCGTCAACATCGCATCCTTTCTTGCTGTTTTGGGTGCTGCGGGCTTGGCCATCGGTCTGGCCCTCAAGGATTCGCTTTCCAACTTCGCATCCGGGGTCATGATCATCATGCTGCGCCTTTTCAAGGTGGGCGACTGGGTGACTGCCGGAGGCGTTTCTGGTTCCGTACGCCAGGTCAGCATTTTCTACACGCGTATGGATACTGCGGACAATCAGACCGTCATTGTCCCCAACTCCAAAATAATGGGGGGCGTCATCGTCAACGCCACGGCCAATGCCACGCGGAGGGTCGATCTGGTCATCGGTATCGGTTACGAAGCGGACATAGACAAGGCCCGCAATGTCATCAATAAGGTGCTGGAAGATCCCAGGGTGCTCAAGGACCCCGCTCCTCTGGTGGCAGTCGACGAACTGGCCGACAGCAGCGTGAACTTCGTGGTCCGTCCATGGGTGAATACGGGCGATTACTGGGCGGTTCGACGGGACCTGATAGAACGGATCAAGCTGGCTCTGGATAAGGAAGGCATCAATATTCCCTATCCGCAGACAGACGTGCATCTCCATCAGGCGTAGCCGACAAAGGATTTGTCCTGCCCGTGCAGATTGTTAAAGCACGGCTTGGCGGGCAATGCGCCGGGCGGCTCGCGAATGTCGCGTCGGCATTTGTTGAAAGGGGGTGTTTTGCAGCGGGCTGGGGTTTACTCCTGTCCGTGTCGCAAAACACCCTCTTTTGCATTGCTGATCGTGGAGCATGCGCAGCCGTGAGAAAAGACAGGGGGGCGGGGAGAGTACGGTTCCTTGTCGCAATCCGCGTGCGTTCCGTTCGTCCCTCTGGGAGCAGGGAGGGGATCTTTCCCGGCCTTTGGGTTCACCCTACGCGCAGGGCGTGAAAGAGGTATTTGTATTTTCGTTCCATGTCGGGTTCGTTGCTGATTGTCTGCATATGCCACGCAGGTCCGAGAAGGTGCTGCACGTATTTATGCAGCAGGAATTTTCCGTCGCGGATGAAGGGTGGGGGGTATGCGTTGGCGACGATGTGCGCCTTGTCTCCAAAGGCGTCGTCCAGGAAGTAGACGGGCCGGAAGGTCATGACGAGTTCGTGTCTTGCGTAGGCGGCCATGGTCCGCACCAGGGGGGAGACCAATTCTTTCAGGATGAACTCTTTGCCGATGATGTCGATGAGCATGGCCATGTCGAACCGGCCTGCCGGTTCGGGGTGCACGATGTCGGAGACGAAGAACGCAGTGTTGGGAAGGTTGTTTTGCTGCCGCAGGATGTTGCATACGGCGATGGCTTCGGGGACGATGTCCGTGCCTGCGGCCATGGCTGCGCCCCGTTGCGCGGCCAGAAACGTGAATGCGCCGATGTTGCAGCCCAGGTCGATGACTGTTTTTCCGGTGAAATGTATTGGGGAATCTTCAGGGATTCCGTCAAGCCCGTCTCCCTGTCCGTTGTTCAGAAGGGTTCCGTCGGAAGTCGTTACCGGACGCCATGTGCGTTCCGGCCCGAGTTGTTCAAGCGCGGTGATGAGATCTTGCTTCATAAGGATTTGCTTCGCAGGGACGTCCCGGATTTTTTGCTGCGGTTGGTCGGAATTTGATCAAGCCGCATAACTTACATGAAGTTGCCTGGATTGAAAAGCTGATCAATGGTGCACAATCGGGATGACATTATGGAAGGGATTTGTGTACTATACCCGAGCGCGTCGTGGTGCTTGCATTGGCTGTGCCTGTCGTTTTCGTACATTAAGGAGTGGATGTTTCCATGAAGTCTGCCCATTCTTCTTTTTTTTTGAAAATCTGGTGCCTGGGCCTTTTGCCCGTGGTGTTTTTCGGTGCGGCTTGGTTTGCCGGAGGAAACATCGTTGTTGCTGGGGCGGCCGCCCTGAGTGTGGGGGCCGTGCTGGTGCTTGTCCGTTTGGTGGGGCAAACCTTGGAGCGTTCCGGCGAGGCAGTCTTCTCGGTTGTCGAAAAGGCGGACAGGGTCACGGCTGAAGACTACAAGTTGCTTGGCGATGAAAAACTGGCAGATTTGCTTCGCACCCGTCAGAAATCACTGGATTTTTATGCCGGAGCAGTCGAGGCGGTAGCCACTCCTACGTTGATCGTGAACCGTACGGGAATCATCACCCATGCCAGCGAAGCGCTTGTCGTTCTTTTGAAGCGCAAGCGGAATCAGATTTTGGGCAAGACCATCCGGCAGGCCTTTTCCGACAGGCAGGGCACGTCTGCGACCACGGAACGCGTTATGGCGGAATGCAAGGCCTACGAAGAGAATGCGGATATCACGCTGTGGGATGGCCGCACTGTGCGCCTCCAATTATATATCAACTGCATCCGGGCGGCTGGCGAAGTCGTGGGCGCGGTTTGTTCCTATGTGGACATGACTGAATTGCAGAAGGAACGCACAAAACTGACCGAACAGCAGAATAAAACCATCGCGCTGGGCACGGAAATCAGCGAACTGGCCCAGCGCATGGCCTCGGCCACGGAAGAGTTGTCGGCTTCGGCGGACGAGCAGGCCAAGGGAGCGCAACAGCAGAAGGCCCAGACCGACACCGTGGCGACGGCCATGGAGGAGATGACGGCCACGGTTCTGGATGTGGCGGAAAATGCCACGGAAACCTCCAGAGCGGCCGAAGAGGCGCGGATGGCTGCTTCCGATGGCGTCTCCATGGTCCGCGAAGCGGTCAAGGGCATCCACAATGTTTCCGATTCCGCACAAAAGCTGGCCACGGTCCTTTCGCAACTTGATGCGCAGGCCGGTGAAATTGGACGTATCATCGGCGTGATCAACGACATTGCCGACCAGACCAACCTGTTGGCCCTCAATGCGGCCATTGAAGCGGCCCGCGCCGGAGATGCCGGACGGGGTTTTGCCGTTGTCGCGGACGAGGTCCGCAAGCTGGCGGAAAAAACCATGACCGCCACCAAAGAGGTCGAGGAGTCCATCGGCACTATCCAGGAACAATCGCAGCATGCGGTGTCGTCCATGGAGTTGACTGAAAAGCAGGTGATCGAAAGCACGGAGATGTCCAACAAGGCGGGACAGTCTTTGGAGCAGATCATGGACCGCATCCAGGACATGGTGAACCGTGTTTCCCAGATAGCCACGGCGGCGGAGGAGCAGTCCTCCGCTGCGGAGGAGATCAACCGGAATATCGAGGAGATCGCCATCATCGCCCGCGAGGCGGACGAAGGCGCTGGCCAGGCGGCCAGCGCCACTCGGGATCTGGCCGAATTGTCTCATGAATTGTTGCAGGTTTCCCTGGCGTTTTCCGGGCAGGTCGAGGACCGGTCCAAACTGCGCAGTTCCGACGGCATGATGAAGGGAGTGCTGCCCAAGCTGATGCAGGAATACGTGAAAAAAGAGTTCGGCGAATCCGTGTACTCCCATATGCAGGAGGAGATGGGGAGTCCCGTCTTTCTTCCCACGGGCAGCTATCCGGACGGAGTGCTGGACCAGATGGCGGAACTGGCTGGTGAAGCCGCGGGCATTAAAAAATCCAAAGTGCTTTTCAATCTGGGCAAGTTCACCATTCCCAAATTTCACAAGATGTATCCCCGCTATTTCAAGAAGGAGTATACTCTCAAGGAGTTCTATCTGGATATCGACCGTATCCACATTCAACTGACCAAGGATGACTCCAGCCTGAAGCCTCCGAAATTCACCTATGAGGACAAGGGCGACGTGCTGTTCATGAATTATCGCTCCACGCGCAACATGGCGGACTATTTTGAAGGTATCGTCTACAGTGCCGCCGATTTCTTCAAGGAACGGGTGGAGGTGGAACTTAAACGTCTGGATGCCAAAACCGTCCGGGCGCAGATCCGCTTTTTGAAGAAAAAATGATGGGAACACGCCTCTCGTGAATGGAGCATGCTGTTTGCTTCCGGGATATGCCGCCCGTGTCGAATGGGGCTGTTTTATGGCACCGGGTGGCTGGCAGCGGGGATTCGGTCGTTCTGCCCTGGTTTTGTGCAACCAGAGGAGTGCTGTATGGCGGTATTTGACGTGGCCTGAAAAAAGAATACTGTGTTGGGCAAAGAGGTTTGGCTGTTGATCTGTCGGTAAACAGGATTGGCAGATTGTTCCATTGCAGGCGTGTGGTCGTGTGTTCTTGTTGAACATTCATGTAGATATTTTTTGGGTATCTATTTTGAGTGGTTATTGCTCCTGATGTGGTGAGTTGACAGGGGTAGTGTTTTTTGTAAGTACAGTATGTCTGAACAATCATTCAAAATGATGAACGCCAACCCGGAGTGCAATGGTGGCGGAAGTATCCGACAGAAACGACAATACGCGCTTCAACAACATGGTGAAAGACCGCCTGAAGGATCTGGTTGGCGGAACACGTGGACTGGTCGCCGAGCAGGAGCCTTTTGTGCTTCGGCTTGGCGATGGGCTGAGACAGGTCTGGTCGGATGCCGCGGAACTCTCGGCCAAGGCGGGGCGCATGGTGGACGGCATGGCGGGAGAGTCCGTTGCCGATGCGGTCCAGGAGCTTGGCAGGTCGCTGGACGCTCTGGACAATGTGTGCAGCGGTGCGGAGGGGCTGGAAAGCCTGCGGTACCTCGACGAGATTCTGTCCGTAGCCTCTTCCTTGGATAACTATCTCAATGAATTCAAAAGGATTGTCAGAACGCTCCAGATACTGGGCATGACCACACGTATTGAAAGCGCCCGCCTGGGGAGTGAGGGGAGAGGGTTCAGCACTCTGGCCGATGACGTGGAAAAATTGGCTTTCAATATAGTGGCGCATTCCTCGCAGATCAGGGATAAGTATTCCGCTCTTGAGTCCGTGGTTCATGAAGCCAGCGAGAAAACGCTAAATATAATTCAGTTGCAGAGCGTTTGTGCCTCCGAGGCCATGGGCGACATCAAATCCAACCTGAGCGCACTCGAGAAATTTCTTGCCGAATCCTCCAGCCGGGCCACGGAATTCGCCGGAACCAGCGCGGGAATATCCACGCGTGTGGGAGAAGCTGTTTCCAGCATGCAGTTCCATGACATAGTTCGCCAGCGTGTGGAACATGTGGAAGAGGCTTTTGCGGACATGGGACAGGAGCTGGACGGACTCAACGGGGAATCCATGAAAAGCCTGGCCGCATGGATGGTGAGTCTGTGCCGGTTGCAGGCCCGGCAGCTGGAGGAATCCGGTGAAAGTTTTTATTCCGCCATCGAAGGAATAAAGGACAATCTTCTGGGGATTGGCGATGTCGTGGACGCCATGTGTGGAAGCATGGGGCAGCAACAGGGAAGAAGCGGGCAAACACCGTTGCATCTCGTGGAAGCGGGCATCGAACGTTCCATGGACGGGGTGAGGGCCTATGTCGGTCAGGAATCGGAAATTCGTACCCTGATGACCTCGGTTGTGGATATCGTCAGGGACATGTCCGCATTTGTTAACGACATCGAGGAAGTAGGTTCCGAAATTGAGCTCATTGCGCTCAATGCGAGTGTTCGTGCCGCGCATACCGGAGAACTGGGCGCGGCATTGGGCGTTCTGGCCATTGAAATCCAGGGATTGTCGGCACGAGCCAGGGAGCATACGAGCGGCGTCGCAAGCTTGCTGACCAAGGTGTCGGGGCTTTCCGATACCTTGGTTGAACATGCCGAGGGCGGACGCCGGGAGAAAAGCATGGCCGTGACCATCGCCGATCTGGGGAGGATCGTGGAGAAATTGTCTCAGACCAACAGCCAGACAGAGAGCGAATCCGCCTCCTTGGTGGAAGAGAGCCGCAACCTGATGCGGAGCATCCATAAGTTGACGGACAAAGTTTCCTTTCATGAGAGTATGCGTGGAAAGCTTGCAGGTTTTTCGCGTAAGGCCTTGGAATTGGGCGATTCAATCGCCTCTGTTGTTCCGGAGTATAAAACCGCGCATATTCCTGTACATCTCAAAGGCAAGCTGGACCGTTACACCATGGAAACGGAACGGGATGCGCACCGCAGCGTGTTCGGCCATGAGCATGAGATGCAGAGTGGCAGTCAGGACGGGGATATCGAACTTTTTTCCGACGACATGGATGACAATATCGAGCTGTTCTGAAGGGGCAAATCCGCGCAATGGTCGCTGAAAACCAGCACGACGGCGCGCAAGGAGATTCGGGAATGGGGGAACAAAGATTTGTAACCAAGGATGATGGAAACGCCGTTTTGGTTCTTGAGGGCGCTTTCACCATCGAACATGCCGGGATGTTGCGCAATACGCTGCATGAGTCTCTGACGCGGGCCCGAGTGGTAGAACTTGATATGGAGGCTGTGGGGCCGGTGGACATCACTTTTTTGCAGCTTCTTGTCGCGGCCCACAAGACCGCTGCATCATTGGGCAGAACGCTGAAGGCCGTGGGAAAGACGTCGCAGAGTATTCTTCGGCTTATGGAAGATTCTGGCGCGGAACTTCCCTTTGTGTTGTCCGGCCAAAAGCAGAAGGAGGTTTGAGACCATGGGCAAGACGATAATGACTGTTGATGATTCGGCCAGTGTACGTCAGATGGTCTGCTTGAGTCTTAAGAATGCCGGGTACTCCGTTATTGAGGCCAGCGACGGAAAAGACGCTTTGGGAAAGTTGTCCGGGCCCGTGGATATGGTCATCACCGACCTGAACATGCCCAACATGGACGGCATAGAGCTTATCAAATCCATACGCCGGCAGGCGTCCTACAAGTTCATTCCCATCATCATGCTTACAACCGAATCCCAAGCTGGAAAAAAACAGGAAGGCAAGGCGGCCGGCGCCACAGGATGGATCGTCAAGCCGTTCAAACCCGAACAACTCCTTGGCGTGGTTAAAAAGGTTCTGCGCTGAGCAGATACCGGTCGGAACACACGTCCCAGGGGATGGTTCCGGCCGGCCAATGGCCCGGCCATGGATCGCGACGTCTGGAGCAGCGAACCCCATAGTTTTTTCGGTTCGGAAACGTATGCATGCGAAAGAACAGGACGGTCCGTACTTCGGACTGTCCGTCCAAAACGGGTTTTTTTGCTGACGGAGGAGGTTCCATGTCCCACGAGGATATCAACAAACAGGCATTTCGCGAAGAAGCCACGGACCTCTTGGCCGAATTGGAAAGCGCCTTGCTAGAGCTGGAGGAAAATCCTACCGACCGTTCGCTTTTGGACCGTGTTTTTCGGGCCATGCATACAATCAAAGGTTCCGGGGCCATGTTCGGCTTTGACGACATCGCCGCCTTTACCCATGAGGTGGAAACCGTTCTGGACTGCGTGCGCAACGGCGAAGTGCTGGTCTGCAAGGAACTGCTCGACCTGACCCTGGCCGCCAGGGACCGCATTCAGGATATGCTTAACAGTTCGGAAAGCGGGCAGGATAATAACGTCGAACTCTCCAGCCACATTGTCGCGGGCTTCCGCAAGCTGCTTCCTGAAACAGGCGGCAGCGGGGAGACCCATGTATCCGGCAAACAGGACGTCGGCACAGATGCGCCCGCAGGACGCGAGGAAGTGTATCGCATCCGTTTCCGGCCTCATCGCGATATTTTTTTGTCCGGATCGAATCCCGTGGATCTGGTGGCCGAACTTCTGGAACTGGGAAAAGGCGTGGCCACCTGTCATATGCGCGATGTTCCCCGGCTTTCCGAATATGAAGACGAGGCATGCTACGTGTGGTGGGATATCGTTCTCGTTTCCTCCGCAGGAAAGGATGCCCTGCGGGATGTGTTCATTTTCGTCGAGGACGACAGTGTCATAGACATCCACACCATAGACACGGACACTGACCTTGGAACGGGGAATACAAACGGCTGGGTGAAATCCTTGTGGAGCGTGGCGACTTGAAGCCGGAGGCCCTGGATCGTGCCTTGCAATCGCAAAAGCCCATCGGGGCCATTCTGGCCGATGCGGGATTATTTCCAAAGAACAGGTTGACGCGGCACTCAAGGAACAGAAGATCGTCAAGGACATGAGAAGTGCGCGGAAGCCCGTCGAAGTCTCCAGCCTCCGGGTGGCAGCGAGCAAACTGGACAAGTTGGTGGACCTGGTGGGCGAACTGGTCATTGTCCAGGCGCAGATCAGCCAGGTCGTGGGCGAACGCAACGACCAGGTTCTTCAATCCCTTGCCGAGGAACTGGAACATCTGAGCGATGAACTGCGCGACTCCACCCTGGGAATCCGCATGTTGCCCATAGGTACCACCTTCAGCCGGTTCAGCCGGCTGGTGCGTGATCTTTCCAGCGAACTGGGCAAGAAAATCGATCTTCGCACCGAAGGAGCTGATACCGAACTGGACAAGACCGTCATTGAGCGGTTGGGGGATCCCCTGGTGCATCTGCTGCGCAACAGCATCGACCACGGTATTGAGCCGCCGGAAGAGCGGAGCAGGCTGGGCAAGTCGGAAACCGGGAGCATAACCCTAATTGCCGAACATTCTGGCGGTGATGTCATCATCCGCATCATTGACGACGGGCGGGGCATGAACCCCGACACGCTTAAGGCCAAAGCTGTGGAAAAGGGCATTATCGGGCCGGATATCGAACTGACCGACAAGGAATGCTTCAAGCTCATATTCGAAGCGGGATTCTCCACCGCACAGAAAATCACCAGCGTTTCGGGCCGCGGCGTGGGCATGGATGTGGTCAAAAGGGCCATAGACGGACTGCGGGGCAACATAGATATCGACAGCCAGCTGGGAACGGGAACCACCATCGTCATCAAGCTTCCTCTGACCCTGGCCATTATCGACGGGCTTCAGGTCAAGGTCGGGGAGGAGTACTATGTCATTCCGCTTTCCCTGGTGGAGGAGGTGCGTGGAACTCAACGAATCCGAGCGGGAATGCGCCAGAGGGGCGCAGGATAATACGGCTGCGTGAGGAATTCGTGCCGTACATCAAGGTCCGGGACTGGTTCCGGGTGGAAGGGAAGGCTCCCGCCATAGAGCAGATAGTCGTCACGTCGGTGGGGGGGCAGCGGACAGGCATTGTGGTGGACAACGTCATTGGCGAGCACCAGACCGTGATCAAATCCCTTGGGCGCGTCTACCGTGACGTGCAGGGTATTTCCGGGGCCACCATCAAGGGGGACGGCAGCATGGCCCTGATTCTGGATATTCCCAGATTGATCCGGGACGTGGAAGCGAAGCTTGCCTGAATGGATTTCAGGGAAAAGTGGTGGTTATGAAAAAGAAAGCCGTCGGTTCCGCCCTGTATCGCCCGGACCCCATGTCCATGCGCGATTTCAAAAGACTGGCCTCGTTTATTCAGGACCACTACGGCATCCGTATGCCGGATTCCAAAAAAACCATGTTGGAGGCCCGTCTGCAAAAGCGGCTGCGGAGCTTGGAGCTGGACAGTTATGGACAGTACACGGAGCTGCTGTTTTCGGAAAAGGACCACTCGGATGAAATTCCCCATCTTCTCAACGTTGTCACCACCAACACCACGCATTTTTTCCGTGAGCCGAAACATTTCGATTATCTGACCGAGACGCTTCTTCCGCAGTGGCGGGCGAAACATGGGAACAAGACGCTCCATGTCTGGAGCGCCGGGTGTTCCACCGGAGAAGAGCCCTATACGTTGGCCATGGTGCTGTCCGAGTACAGGGAGCAGGATTCCGGACTGCGTTTCCGTATCTCCGCAACGGATATTTCGACCAGGGTGCTTCAGCAGTCCATACTGGCAATCTATCATCAGGAAAAAGTGAACAACGTCGCCAAGCAGATTGTACGGAAGTATTTTTTGCGCAGCAAGGACAGGTCCAAGCAGCTGGTGCGGGTCGCACCGGAAATCCGCAAAATGATCGATTTCACCCGCCTTAATTTCATGGAACCGTTCAGTCTTGGAGAAAAACAGGACATAATATTTTGTCGCAATGTCCTGATCTATTTCGAACGTCCGGTGCAGGAAAGCATCATTTCCAAATTATGTGATAATCTGGTTCCGGGAGGACATCTTTTTATAGGACACTCTGAAAGCATTACGGGAATGCGTCTTCCATTGCACCAGATTGCCCCTACAGTGTATACTCGAACCTGACATGCAACCCGGAATCGGATGTTCCCCTGTTGTTTACGTCCTTACGGCAGTGCAGTATGGCAGGATATTCTTTTTTTTGAGAACCGCATAAGGAGACCGGAATGCCCGAAGGGGAAAAACTGAAGGTCCTGGTCGTTGACGATTCGGCGCTGGTGCGCCAAGTGATGGTCTCCATTCTGGAGAGCGACCCTGGAATCCAGGTTGTGGGATCGGCCCCGGACCCTTTTGTAGCGGCCAAGCGCATGGAAAGCGTCATTCCCGACGTGATCACCCTGGACATAGAAATGCCGCGCATGGACGGTCTGACCTTTCTGCGCAAGATTATGACCCAGCACCCCATCCCCGTGGTCATCTGTTCCACCCTGGCCGACAAAGGCACGGACAATTGGATCAAGGCCATGGATTATGGGGCGGTGGATGTCATTCTCAAACCCAAGGTGGGAACCAAGGCTTTTTTCGAAGAGTCGCGGATTCGTATTTGCGACGCGGTCAAGGCCGCGGCCCGCAGCAAAATGCGCAAGCAGCCCATGCAGCCTGTACCTGTGCAGCCCAGCCTCACTGCCGATGTCGTCATCAGCCAGGCTCCCCGTATGGGCGAAACCCTGGAAACCACGGAGCGTGTCGTGGTGGTGGGTGCAAGCACGGGAGGCACGGAAGCCTTACGCGTGTTTCTGGAAGCTTTTCCGCGGGACTGTCCGGCCATTGCCATTGTGCAGCACATGCCGGAAATGTTCACTGCCGCCTTTGCCCAACGGTTGGATTCCATTTGCCGCATTACGGTCAAGGAAGCCGCTGACAAGGATTCCATGCTGCGTGGACAAGCCCTGATCGCTCCGGGAAACAAGCACATGCTGCTCAAACGCAGTGGGGCGCGTTACTTTGTCGAGGTCCGGGAAGGGCCGCTGGTGCGTCGGCACCGACCGTCCGTGGATGTCCTGTTCCGGTCCGCCGCCCGCTATGCAGGCAGGAACGGGCTGGGGGTGATCATGACCGGCATGGGAGACGACGGAGCGCAGGGTTTGAAGGAAATGCATGATGCGGGCGCCATCACCCTGGCGCAGGACGAGGCAACGAGCGTGGTTTACGGTATGCCCGGCGAGGCCGTGAAGTTGGGCGGCGTGGACAAGAGCCTGCCATTGCAGGCGATTGCGCTGGAAGTGATGCGGCGGTGCTCCTGACAGGCTGTCTGGAAAGGTCTGCTGGCCTGTTGCCTCGAAGACTCAATTTCCTCTGCGCGGCAGGAAAGGAACGCCAGCCTGCGGTTCCCATATTTTCACCGCCAGCTGCCGTGTTTTTTTTGAATAATGCCACTGCCCCTTGATATGACTCCGCGTCTCTGAAATTGAAAATTTTGAAAAGGAAACGCGGGGGAGAGAGCTTTGTTAAAAGGGGTTCCCTTTGTAAAAATTCCACATACCTTTTTCCCAAAGGAGCTTGCATGTCGAAAACCGTTGCCATCAATGAAGACGAGTGCATTGGCTGCCGCGCGTGCGTGGATATATGTCCCGGCGTGTTCGGTTTCATTGAAGGCGAGGGCAAGGCGCTGGTCGTGAACCCGGATGGCGGCGCGGAAGAGGATATTCTCGAAGCCAAGGACATCTGTCCGGTGGCCTGCATTTATTTTGAAGAATAGCGCAGGTTAAAAACATACAATACGTCGGAGACCCGGTCCGGTAGACATGGCTGAAACATCGAAACGGAGGTTTCAACCATGTCGAACGATTACAAAGGGTATGTTCCTGAACGCATCGTATGTTCCGGTTGCGCGACGGTCGTCGAAGAGAAACCGTGGAACCCTCACCCGAATTTCAAGGGAGTGGCCCTGCGTCATCTGATGACCAGCAAGGAAACCGGCGGAATGTTCAGCGCCCACGTGGTGCGGGTCGACCCCGGATGTTGCCTGGAATCGCATGTGCACGAGGGGCAGTGGGAACTGCACGAAGTGGTGCGGGGAAGTGCCACGGCCCAGGTTGACGGTGTGGCGTTGGATTATTTCCCGGGCATGTCGTCGGTTATCCCGAAAGGTGTCCGGCATGATGTGACAGCGGGAAATGAAGGTGTGCTGTTGCTGGCAAAGTTCATCCCTGCCCTGGTTTAAGGACGGTATGACGACAGTTCCGGAGTGATTCTTGTGGATCGGGAATCCCTTTTTTTTCATACCTACCCTCAATTGCACGGCCTGGAGGCGGTGTTCGCGCAGAATGTGCGGCATGCCGTCTCGAGGCATGTGCATTCCCGGTTTTGCGCTGTTTTTGTAGAGCAGGGCGTACGCAGGATGCATGTGGCCGGACAGGAGCATGATGTGCGGGCCGGCCAAGGTCTGGTGGTGCGCCCCCGGGCTGTTCACGCCTGTGACAGTCTGGATGGAGGCGCGTATTCCTACACCATGTACTGCTTGGGTGATGATGTGCTGCATTCTCTGGCCCGTGGCCTTGGCCGGGAGTTTCGGGTCGTGGCCGCAACCGCCACCGGCCTGGTGGGCAACCGGGGATTTTCGGCTGCAATGCAGTTGAAGGAATGTCTTTGGGATGATGCGGGGGCAATGGAGGCGCAGGAATGGCTGCTCGTTCTGGGGGCGGAACTTTTTAATGCAGCAGATGGAACTCCCCCTCCGGCGGCTGAAGATTTTTCCCGTATGGTCGGGCTGGCCAAGGAATGCATAGACCATCGGTACGCGGAGCCGTTGGGGCTGGATGATCTGGCGGAGCAGGCCGGATGTTCGCCGCAGTCCTTGTGCCGGGCGTTTTCGCGTCACGTGGGGCTGCCGCCGCATGCATATCTGAACCAGGTGCGCGTCAATGCGTCGCGGATCGTTTTGGCCGAAGGAGGCAGTCTGGCTCAGGCTGCCTATAGTTCGGGCTTTGCCGACCAGAGCCACTGCAGCAAGGTTTTCAAACGGCTTGTGGGCATGACGCCGGGACAGTATCAGAGGGGGCTGCGGGGCGAGCCGTCCGGAGAATAAAATAAGATGGCCGCAGAATATGATCCTCCGGCCACCGTGAAAAAAAATCGGAAGTTAGTCTCGGCTGATGGCTTCTTCGGGACAGTTGTCAATAGCCTCTTCGACACAGTCTGCCGAGGAATCGGGGGCAATTACTATCGCTTTTTCCGAATCGTCGTCAAACGAGAAAACTTCGGGGCAGATTTCCACACATGCTTCACAACCGACACATGCTTCTTCGTCAATGACAATTGCCATATGCATCCTCCTGGGAAGTCCGGTTTTCCTCCCGCACCATGCGGATACCCTTTTACATGCCTATTCCCGTCCTACCCTTTTTTCACGTCAGGTCAATAGCGGAATTGTGTAAAAGTTCGTCCTCATGCGTTGTGAAGACATTGCCTTGACCTGCTATTCCGTGCACTTTTGGCATATTCTGTAATAGATATCCCTGGCCTGGAAGATGTCCTGCACGGCACACCATTCATCCGTCTTGTGGATGTGGGCAGGGTTTCCTGGACCGCAGATGATGGCCGGAATGGTTCCAAAGGCGGAGAGAAGTGGCGAGGCATCGGTAAAGTAGCTGATGCCGTCCACCAATGTCGGTTTTCCCGTGATGTCACGGACAATCTGGAAAAAATCCCGCGCGAACACGCTGTGTTCATCGGTCCAGAACCCCTGCTGGCTGCTGAGGACGGTTATTTCGCAAGGATCGGGTACGGTTTGGCGCAACGCCCTGATGACGTCCTCCTTATCCATGCCGGGAAGGGGGCGGATGTCGATTTCCAGAAAGGCGTTGTCCGGCACGATATTAATTTTATGATGGCCGCTCATCACATTGACGCTGGCGGTTGGTTTGCCCAGCTTGGGATGGCGTGGCGCGTCACCGAAAAAAGTATCGAGCGCCAGTGCGGCGCGCGATGCCTTGATGATTGCATTGGAGCCGAGTTCCGGCATGGAGCCGTGAGCAGCCATTCCCTGAAAATGCATCCGGATCCAGATGACGCCCTTGTGTCCCAGGCGCGGCTGGTTGCTGGTGGGCTCGCCAACAACCAGGGCGTACGCCTGCCCCAGAACATTTCTTGCGGCCAGATCCTGTCCGCCGAGGCAGCCGGTTTCTTCGCCAGCGGTCAGAACCAGGGTCAATCCCCGTCGGGCAGTGGGCTGGAAGGCATGCTGCATGGCTGCGGCAACCATGGCGGCTACGCCACTTTTCATGTCGGCCGCACCGCAGCCGTGCAGCCTTCCGTCCTGGATGGTCGCGGAAAAGGGAGGATAGGCCCAGGTGGATGTGCCCACGGGAACAGTGTCCAGATGGCCGGAAAAGAACAGGGGCGGAATATTCTCCCGACCCGGCAGCCGGGCTATGAGGCTGGGACGACCGGATGCCAGATCGTACAGTTCAACGGAGAATCCGGCTGTCCTGAGCAGGCTGGCCAGCATGTCTGCGACAGGTCCTTCATTTCCCGGTGGGTTGCATGTGTCTTTTCTGACAAGTGCCTGGGCCAATTCAACCGGGTCCGGAACAATGCTTTTCATGCGTTGGGTGCCTGTTTTTTGTGAGATGTGTTTATGGCTGGGATATACTTTATTGCTATTTCAAGGCAATGCAAATGTCGAGAAAGCATTGTCCGTCGACCGCCTATCAGGATCGTGGAACGGTTTTTCTGTCCGGTATGGCATGGCTTCCGGATTGTCGGACGGGACGGATCGCGTCCGCGCCGCGTTCATCGGAAAAACGCATGCAAAAGATACTCAATTGTATGCCGTTTTAAACGGATACTTCATAACCCGCAGAAATACATCTTCTATTGCCACTGGTAGAGGATGCTTTTACTATACAATCATGATATCCACCCGGAGAAATGAGTTTCTTCAACCGGAAGAGTAACATTTCGCACAGCGCGAAGTATAACCCAATAGGCAGGTCAGTTATCATGCGAACGAAAATTGTAGCAACCCTTGGACCAGCTTCCGCGGCCAAGGAGACCATGAAAGCCATGGCGGAAAACGGCGTGCGGATTTTCCGCCTGAATTTTTCGCACTCCAATGCCGAACATTTTCTTCCCACCGTGAAGATCATTCGCGAACTTGAAAACGAACTGGGGTTTCCGCTTACGGCCATGGGCGATCTATGCGGTCCCAAGGTCCGTATCGGAGATATCCCGGATTCCCCTGTCCAGGTCGGACTGGGCGAAGAAGTCAACCTGGGCCTTCCCGATCTGCGGGACAAGGGCGACAGGAAGCTGTTCATCCCTCTGGACATGCCCGCCTTGCTGGCCGGCCTGGACAAGGGCATGCCCGTGTCGCTTTCGGACGGAATGCTCCAGTTTGTCGTGACCGAGGTCGTGGAGAAGGATCGCCTGTTCGTCATGCGGGCGCACAACCAGGGCATCCTGACGTCCAACAAGGGCATTGCCTTTCCAGGAAAATCCCACGCCCTGCCCGCCATGACCGACAAGGACCGCAAGGACCTGCATGAGGGCATGGACATCGGTCTGGATGCGGTGGCCTTGTCGTTTGTGCAGACCCGCAAGGACATTGAAGACATAAAGGCCGAGATTGCCAAGCACGACCGCTGGATTCCGGTCATTGCCAAGATTGAACGGCGCAACGCCTTTGAGAATCTCGATTCCATCCTTGCCCTGACCGACGGGGCAATGGTTGCCCGTGGCGACCTGGGCTTGGAATGTTCCCTGGCCGAACTTCCGGTGATTCAGAAAAAGATCATCCGCGCCTGCCGCCACCATCAAAAAGCCTGCATCGTGGCCACTCAGATGCTGTTGTCCATGGTCAGAAACCCCATTCCCACCCGTGCCGAAACCACGGACGTGGCCAACGCCATCATGGATGGCGCGGATTGCGTCATGCTTTCCGAGGAAACAGCCGTCGGCACCTATCCCGTGGAGACAGTCAAGTACATGAGCCAGATCGCCGCCGAGGCCGAGGAATATTACCTGGAACGCATCCCTGCGCCCTACAAGCCAAAGGACGGCAAGGACATTCCCAAGTATCTGGCCTATTCCGCATCGCTTCTGGCCCAGAATTCGGAAAGCAAGGCCCTGGTAAGCCATTCACAGACCGGGGGCACCGTGCGGCTTATTTCCAGCCGCAGACCCTACATGCCCATCTACGGCCTGACGCCGGACGAAGGCGTGATGCGCTATCTGAACTTTTTCTGGGGCGTGCGTCCGGTGCTGGCGGATGAAAGTATTGAAAATCACACGTTGCGTGTGCAGGATTTTGTGGACAAATGCGGAGATTTCGCATCTGGCGAGAACGTGGTGCTCACCTCCGGACAGGCCACGCCGGGCCAGCCCGCCAATGGCGGTACTCCGACCAATGCCATTAAACTGTATTATAAGTAGTTGAAATGGTGAATGTATTTGTCTGATTGATTTTGTTTGTCTGAAAGTGAAATCCCCTGCTCAGCGGCAGGGGATTTCACTTGATAGTGCTTTTGGGATCCGGCACATATGGTGCAAGCTTTTCCGACATTTCGTCTGAAATCCCGTTTCGTCACTCTGCCGGATTCGTACGGCAGCCTCCAATAAAAGAGGTTTCCGACGGAGCAGGGCGCAGGGGGAGAAACAAAATGATCCCCTGACGGTATTGTTTCGGGCCACCATCTTCCTGTTTTTTTTCGTGGATCAATCAGCTCCCCCGAATGTCAGCTCGGTCTTGGAAGCTCCCGCATCGGCGGCAAGCAGCCCGTGTGCCTTGAGCTGTAACGACAGCCAGACGTCCTGCGCATCGAGAGACGGCCTGTTCGCCACGTCTCCGTCAAAGCCTATCTCCGCCAGAAACGGCTGCGTCCCGTCCTTGATCGTCCACACCTGGAGTTCCACCTCCATTCCCTTGTAAGGCCCTTCGGAGGAGAAGCCTTTGAAAATTGCCATGGTCGCCACGGGGGTCCTGATGAGCCGGGAGACCTTCGCATGTTCACGCAACGCCCGGGTCAGGCCGTAGAACCGCGTGTCGTTGGCCTTAAGGAAGGCAAGAACGTCTTCCGGCGTCATGGTGTCCAAATCGAAACCCTTGTTCGGGATGGGCGTATCCACTGAAAACGAGTACTGGTCCTGGCCGGAAAAGGAGTCTATTTCTCCTTTCGGATCCGATCCCATCATATCAAGCTTGTCGAGGTCGCTGCTCCTGGATTTGAGCGTGATTTTGGACTTTTTGGGTTTGGCAAGGTCGAAACGGACTCGAAGTACCTTGTTGTGCTGTTTCAGAAATCGGTCCTGCGTATCTATGTAGAATCCCTGTTTGTATGACGGCGTGTTTTTCCAGAGAATGAACGGCATCCGTCGCAGAAATTCCGGCGTGATTTTTCCGGAAGCGTCCAGTGTGTTGGCAGGATTGAGTTGGTAATGGTATTCAATGGACTTCATGTCGTCCATCCCGGCGGAGCGGGGAACATTGCCGGATGTTTCGGCAAAGGCCGTCGCTGCGAGCGGGAGCAGAAGCAATACCGCGAGGTTGGCCATCAACGTCTTCATCGTAGCCATGTTCATGATACGTTCCTCATGCTGTTTGGCGGCTGGTTATGGAAAATTCAAGCCTAATACATTTTGGGTGTGATTTTTTCGGATGCCTTGTACAGCGCTTCGGTTTTTTTTCGCAAAACATCCGGGGAAATCCTGTTCCCGTCTGTCGACATGCTCTTCAGGATGTCTTCCACCTGCCATCTGTGGTCGAACTCCCGGCCGGAAAGTCCGGCAGGGTTCTCTTTTGACGACGTTTTTTTGTTTTGCAGCAGGGCGGGCAGGTTGTCTGCAATCCGGATGCGGTCAAGCCTGCATGCGTTCATGATTTGTTTCAGCTCTTCAGGCGAAAAGGGATGTAGCGCGTCCAGGCGGCTCTTGAATTCCCTGGCCGAGGCGAAGGTCTGTCCGCGCAGGGCGTCGAGTGCGGCAACGTCGATTGCAGGGGCGAGCCGTTCCACTGCCGCGGCTGTGAGTTTGTATTTTTCCGGATGATAGGTCTGTTGCATGAACACGTTTTGTAAAAAGAACAATGAGATGAAGCAAATTACCGCGGCGATGACCGGAGTCACTGCCCAACTGCTGCATATGGCGCCGACGGTCCTCCAACGGATGGAGCGCCCCCCCTTCAGGAGTCCTATGCCGATCACCGCGCCTACTATGGCCTGCGAGCTGGATACCGGAACCAGGGGAATCGGCGGAAGTCCGAGCGAAACAAAGGCGCTGCTGAGTCCCTGCGAGGAGAAAATGGTCAAAACCAGGGAATGCGACACCACGACGATGAAGGCGGCCACGGGGGAAAGCTTCATAATGCCTCCACCGCCCACGGTCGTGATGACTTTCTTGGAGTAGGTGAATACGCCGAGGGCTATGGAAAGTCCGCCGAGGAAAAAGAGCTGCTGGGCAGCGGACAGCGTGAAGAAATTGAATATATGGATGTCCGAAAAGTTGGAAATCGGGACAAACACCCCCATGACGGTGGATATGTTGTTGGCGCCCAGGGCGTAGGAGCCGAATATCCCGGCAAGAAGAAGTCCCACCCGTGTCAGGTGATCCTGTGCCAGCATGTGCGGCTTCCGCCAAAGAATGAATCTGCGGAAGACAATGTACATGAGCATTGAGAAAGATGCTGACAGGATCGGACAGAAGACCCAGGTGGAAAGTATTTTGGTGAGTGCCCCGTAATCAATGAGCGAGCCGGAAAACAGATTCCAGCCGACGATCGAACCGACAATGGTCTGCGAGGTGGAAACCGGATAACTTGCCTTGGTCATCAGAAACATGGTGATCGCCGAGGACAGCGCGACCATGAATGCACCGGCCAGAGCGTTGACCGAACCGAGCTTTCCCAGGGTCTGCGTGGCACCCGCCCCGCTGATTACCGATCCGAGGATGATGAATATGCTGCACCAGATTGCGGCTGTACGAAACCGGATCATCCTGGTGCCCACGGCTGTTCCAAAAACGTTCGACATGTTGTTCGCGCCGAGCGACCACCCCAGAAACAATCCGCTGGAAAAAAAGATGGATGACATGTTCAGAATCCTTATAGCGAACGCTTGATGACGTAGATGGCCAGCTTGTCCGCGACGTCTTCGGCCTTGTCCGCTATCTTGTCCAGTTTCTGGGCGAAACTGCTGAGCTGCATTTTGTGGCTCAGGCGCAGGGTGTCGTCCCGGAAGATGTTGCGTTGCAGCCGGGAGACCGTTTTGTCGCATTCCCTTTCCCAGTAAGAGACCTTGTGCATGTGGTCCGTTACCGAGGGAGTGTCCTTGAAAAATGCCCTGGCCGAAAGAACGATGGCTTCCGCGGTATGCACCACGCTGTCCGTGAGTTCGAGGAACATTGCATGAAACTCGCCGGGTATTTCCGGAAATTCGATTTCAAACCGCCAGAGCGCGCCTTTGAATCCGCCGAGCAGATAATCCATGCTTTCAAGGAGTTCCAGCACATCTCCCCTGGACTCGGGAATGAGCGTCTTGGTATACAGCTTGGTTTCGATGTCGCGGCGCAGCTCGTCTCCTCTGTGCTCCTTTTCCGTTATGTTGGTCAGTTGGTTTGTCAGTCCTTCGATGTCTCCTGTCAGGTAGGCTTGAGCCCCTGATTTGAATATCAGCCCCGCCTCGCTTATCTGGTTCAAGAAGTCGTCGATTTGCCGTTCTATTTTTATGCTGGATTTTAAAATGCTTATTCCCATGGTTCCGATCCAGAAGTTGAGAGGTTTTAAGACACAGAAATCCAAATTCCATGCGGTGCACTTGGAAAAAGCATGGAACGCTTATCTGACTCGCAACGAAATCAGCAGCAGGGAAGGGGTGCGGAGGGTGGGCGTTCCTCCGCACCGGGCGGGGTACTACCAGAGCTTGCTGTCGAATCCCATCAGGGGCATGACGTACTGCACCCAGGGAATCAGGCACAACAATACGACGGTTTGCATTGCAATGCCGTATTTGAACGATTCGAAGCTTGAGTAGTGGTTGGTGAGGTAGCAGATGGTAGCGGGTTTGCTATTGAAATACAGCACGTAGACCTGGTTGATGAGAAAGGCCATGGGCAGGGCGAATCCGAGCACATCCCACCCGAAGTTCTCGGCAATGCCGATGATGATCGGAAAGAATATGATGGTGCGCGCTGTTTTGCTTTGGTTGAGAATGGAGGAATAGTTGAACAGTACGGCGATTACAATGAAGATAAACAGCTTGTTGGGGTCGCCGTTCAGTCCCATGGAGTCGAACAGGTTGTTGATGCCGATGCCGACGATGTTGGTTTTCTTGATGCCGCCGCCCAGGACGTATGCACCGAAGCTGAACAGGAGCAAATGCCAGGGGATGTCGGTCTTGTTCCAGTCGATGACCCCGAGTTTGGGCAGGTTGGAAAAGGACGGCAGAAGACAGATTGCGGCCCCGGCAAGGGCGATGAGCGTGGCGCTCAGGCCGTGGAGTTTGTCGGTGGCCCAGAAGGCGAGAACAAGGAGGAAGATGACGGCGGCCTTTATTTCATCCAGGGAGAGCGGTCCCATATTCTTCAGTTCCTGGCGGAGCCTATCCAATCCTCCCTCAATGGAGGGATAGTTTTCCTGTCCCCTGACCGGGAATATCCATTTTACCCCCAGCAGCCATCCGAGCGCGAGTACGATGAACGCCAGAGGGGCCAGAGCTATGAACCAATCCATGTAGAAAATCTGGGCTCCCGCCCCTGCAAGCATGCTTACCGCCACCAGGTTGGCCGCAGATCCTGTAAGGTAGGCGCTGCATGACACGTTGATTCCAAGCAGGTTTTGCAGAACCAGGTTTTTGGCGAAATTGTTGCGGCAATCACCTCCCGTTGCTCCATAGATGGCGCTTATGACCATGAAGATGGGCATGAGCAGGGCGGCTTTGGCGGCCGTGGCGTTGATGAAGGCGCCGAGAATAAGGTTGAGGATGAGGAACGTCCAAAAGACCGGCGTGGCGTGATTCCCGGCCTTTAGAATGAATTTCAAGGCGATGCGCTTGGCAAGGCCCGTTGCCACAAGCATGCTGGCGAGGATGAAGCTGGCCACGTTGAGGATCATGACCGGGTGTCCGAAATAGGCGTATGCTGTTTTTTCCTTCAGTATTCCCGCCATGACCACGGAAATGATGAGGAAAAGCGACGTCAGGTAGTTGGGGATGGCTTCGGATATCCAGAGAATGAGCGACGCGCCGAAAATGCCGAGCATGGTGTAGCAGTGCGAGGCGGGCACCTTGGTTTGGGCAGCAAAGGATTCGATATGGAAAAATTGAAAATGGAAGATGCAGAAGAAAGCGACGGCCAAAGGAACGCCGATCTTCTTTATGACTTCCATTATCGGACCCGCAGGAAGAGTCGGCAGCTTCTCCAGAGAATAGTTCCGCATATCCAGCGGATCAAAGGCGTCGCATTTGGGCACTGGGGACTTATCGATGGGAACGTTCATTTTTATCTCCTTCCCTCGACGCCGGCCGGGTGGTCCGGCCGGCGTTCTTTCACCTTGTGAGTTCGCTCGCGGCAGGTTTCTTTATGCCATTCCGATGACGCTCTTTGCGGCTTTGAGGTAGTTCACGTTGGCAAATGAATCGATTTCCAACGCCACGATGGCCTTTTCCATTCCATCGTAATCCTCGCTTTCACAGCATGCGGTTTCAAGAACCGCCCCGTTGAATTCGATGATGCCGTATTCGCAGATGATGTTGTCCACGGAGAAACCGAATCGTTTCTTGTAGATGGATACGGCGGCAAGAGAAGGATGCGCATTCACCATGGCGATGAAGTCTTCCAGGCTGTACTCGTTTTTGTCCAGTTCCACTTTGGCCTTCAAGTTGTCCAGAATGGTCGCGACTTCTTCCTTTTTCACCGGGAACTGGAATTTGCCGCGGGGCTGGAAGATTTCATAGCCGTTGGCGGTTTCTCCGACTTTTGTCTTGATGTCGAGCAGGCCGTCGCGCACCTTGACGTTTGCTTCGTTCGTTTCAGTGGAAAGAAAATATGTTTCGCGGCTTTCACGGACCTTGAAGAGTCTTGCCTGTGCTTTCCACATGGACTTTTTGACGATATCAAGGATTCCCTGCCCGAAAACGCGGAATTCCGCCCTGGGAACTATTTTGGCGGCATCTTCGGCGGAAGTGGCCGCATTGGCGCTGTATACGTCTTTCATTGTTTGCTCCTGTGAATGGGGTTCTACCAGGTCGTGTAGGGATGGTTGACGAGATTGGAGTTGAAGTAGCGCGGATCGCCCGTCACCTCTTCTCCGACCCAGGAGGGCTTTTCAAATTTCTGGTCTTCGCTTTCCAGTTCTATTTCGGCAACGACGAGACCTTTGTTGTCGCCGAAGAATTCATCCACTTCCCAGGTGAAGCCATTGCGTTCGATTTTGTATCTTGATTTTTCGATAAGAGGCTTCTCGGCGAGGTCGTCGAGCATGGCGGTGCATTCGTCGAACGGAATTTCGTACTCGTATTCGACGCGGGTCGCACCGGTGGTGATACCCTTGACTGTCAGGAATCCTTTGTCATTGATGGTCCGTACGCGGACAGTCCGTTCCTTGGCGCTGTTGAGGTAGCCTTGGCGATAGTGGGTTCCCCTGGCAAGTTCGCGCCATTCGTCGCCGACAAGCAGGAATTTGCGTTCAATTTCTTTTGCCATGATTTCTCCGGTTGGTTCTATTTGTGGTCAGGTACGTTTCACATTGAACATTGAAGTTGTCTTAAATTGGAAGTAAGGATAAAAACAAATGATATATAGACATATTAACTATAACGCAAAATTATGAATGAGACATCGCTAAGGATTTTTGCGGCTATTTGTGAGACCGGCAGCTTTACCAAGGCGGCCAATGAACTTTTCATTACCCAGCCCGCGGTCAGCCGCCATGTGCAGTCGCTAGAACACCATTACGGCGTGGCGTTGTTTGAGAGGCGGGGGAGGAATGTCTTTTTGACGGCGAACGGCGAGATCCTGCGGACCAAGACAAAAGAGCTTTTTTCCCTGCACGAGGAAATCGAAGGGCTGTTCAGCGATATTGTCGAACTCCGGCGGGGCAGGATTGCCATTGCCGCCTCCGCGACTATCGCCACATATCTTCTTCCCCCGGCGGTGGCGGACTTCTGCAGGGTTTTCCCCGGCATTCAGATTGAGCTGCTTTCCGGCAACACCCACGAGGTCAAGCGACTGGTGGCCGAGGGGGAAGCGGACGTCGGATTTGCCGGAGGCGTGGGGGTGGACCGCAAAAGCATCATCGATGCTCCGATCCACAGGGAACACTTGGTGATCGTCGCACCTGCCGGCAGTGAGCTATGCCAAAAAAAGATCGTCAAACCCGACGACATGTTGGGGTACAATTTCATCTGGCGGGAAAAGGGGACGCAGACCAGGCTTTATGTGCGGCGGTTGTTTAAGAATACCCGGATGCCGGAACCGCATATTGTGGTCCGGCGTGTTGCCACGGCCAAGATGTTTGCGCAGTTGGAAGGACACGTTACCGCCTTGCCCTGGTCCGTGGTCCGGCGAGAGATAGAGAATGGGCAGCTAGCCGTGTTGAATGTCGAGGGGTTCGACTTCATGGTGCACTTCAATGCGTTCATCAATGCGTTTCGCCGTCCAGGTACGGCATGTCTGGCCTTTTTGCGCCATCTCTCCAACAGCGATGTCTTTACCGATTCCATCTCGTTGAAGCGTCTTCTGGTCATCGAGCAGTAGGTTCGGCGGGCGGCAGTTCCTGGGCAAAATGGTGGGGACTGTTCGACCACACAGCCTCTCCGCGTACTTTCCGTGCCTTGCTCAAAAGCGCGCTGTGTTTTTGAAATATTGGCATTGGATTGCCATGACAGCTTGAATCGGGCGCATCGACCGGGTATTTGCCCTTCTTATTGAGCGGTCCATTACTTCAACGCGTTTATGGGAACATCACATGGGGGCGGTTTTTTACGTGTGCTGAATACAAAACCCAAAAAATGGGCGGTATCCCTGGATTGAAACCAGGTCGGTGGATGGATTGGGATGGGCTGGAAGATGAATTTAAAAAAGCCCACTCCCTTGCAGGAGTGGGCTGAGTCGCCAGATTGAATCAATGCGGCGTAAGTTGGGAAAGACTACCAGCGAGGACGGCTTTCCCGAGGCTTGGCTTCATTGACCTTGATGTTGCGGCCGCCGAAATCCTTGCCGTCCAGGTTCTCGATAGCTTCGAGAGCGCCCTGATCGTCCATTTCCACGAAGCCGAAGCCACGGGGGCGTCCGGTTTCACGATCTTCGATCAGTTTGACGGAAATGACTTCACCGTAGGCGGCGAATGTGTTGCGGACTTCTTCTTCGTTGGCGGACCAGGGCAGGTTGCCGACATACAGATTCTTCGACATGAAAAAACTCCAGAAATAAGTAAATCGTTTGAAATGGCACACATCGTGCCTATAATAAAGAAGCTGCTCAACGTAAGACAGTCTTCTCGATTATCAATTCAGGTTGTCAGTTGTGATCACGTTCATCTTATCCACCCCTGTGGACAACTGCCATCATGAGTCATTACGCTTGTCACTTTCGAACAGCCGCGTCAAGTGTTATTTTTGAAAAAAAGCAAAAAAAATGAATTTTACTGAATAGAATTTCCAGAGACCAGGCCACCGGCACAGTGTGGGGGCAGGGGCTGATGTACGCAAGCATTGCATCCTCAAGCACGGCAGCGGTTGCCGGTTTTGGTCAAAGCCCGGACAATCTTCAGCATGACTCCATGTGTGCCGGTGGCAAGAGGGAACGTCGAGGTCATGGATTATTCTCCGGGGAAAGCGTGTTGTCCAGGGCCTTGTCCACATCCGAAGTTGTGTACAGGTCGCGCAGAATGAGCGGGGACAGGGATTTCTCGCCTGGCGGAAATATGGCCAGCAGAGGGATGCTGCGGCTGCCCAGGCTGTGCAGCAAGGCCTTTTCCCTGGAGGCGTTGCCGGTCAGGTCCACCTTGATCAGGCGCAGTCCGTATCGTTTTTTCCAGCGGCTGAGGTTGTCTGACGTGAGTACGGTTTTTTCCAGGAAAATGCAGTTGGGACACCAGTCGGCTGTGAATTCGACCAGGATGGGGTCGCGTCCAAGAGATTGTTCAAGGACCACGGGATCAAATGTATGCCAGCCGGGCGCGGGAGGAGCGGGCGACAAGGCCCAGGCAAAGGAGGCCGCCAACAACAGCATGGCGGTTGTACGCACCAGCACACGGTGTACGGCGGACTTGGCAGGGCCTGTCCAGCCTCCCCACATCCAGGCGGCAAAGGCCGTGACCAGCAGTACGCTCAATGCGGGCATGAGAAGAGAGGCCGGCAGGATGTGCAGCAGGTACAGACTGGTTCCCGTCAGCATGAAGGCGGCCAGTTTTTCCACCACTCCGGTCCATGCGCCGGGACGCTGGAAAGGCAATATCAGGTGGGGCCTCGCCGCCATGAACAGATAGGGAGAGGCCATGCCCAGTCCGATGCAGAGGAACACGACGGCAATGACCGCGGGCGGCTGCAGCAAGGCCCAGGCCAGGACGCCGCCCAGGAACGGACCGCTGCAAGGCGTGGCCAGCAGGGTTGCCAGGGCTCCGGTGAAGAACGCCTTGGCAGCCGTGGGGTCGCCGGTTTGCGGGCCGGACTTGAGGTCGATGATGGGCAGGCTGAACACGCCGAACAGACTCAGGGCCATGGCAAAAACCATGACCGTCATTCCGAGGATGAGGGCCGGTTCCTGGAATATTTCGCCCCAGGCCAGTCCCAGCCAGCTGAAAATCATGCTGAGGAACAGGAAGTAGGACAGGACGCCCCCGGCAAACCAGAGGTTGTAGGAGCGGAAACATTTTTTTGCATGCCGCGAGGATAAGTTGCCGCATCCGGTCAGGATGCCCTTGAGTTTGAGGCTTGCCACCGGCAGCACACAGGGCATGAAGTTCAGAATGATGCCCGCCAGAAAGGCCAGCAGGGCGGCCTTCCCCAGCCCGCGGACCTCCAGTCGTGGTGTATAAGAATGCGGTGTGAAATCGGGCAGGCGGAATGAGGAGTCGGCCAAGGCCGGATCGGTTTCGGTGTGGATTGCTTTTTTTCCAGACGCGGCCGCCGTCATAGCGGCTTCCGTCCACGGTTCGGCAAAAAGGGGAAGAGTCTCGAATGCGGCAGGCAGGGTTGTTTCCCGAGTGACGGCGACGGGCAGACAGGTCGTGTCTGAGCACAGCAGACCGGTCATGGAAAGCTGCAATGTCCGTCCTGCCACGTTGTCCGGCAGTTCCACGAAAAGGTCGGCAGCTCCTTCATAGGTCATATATGTAGCAGCCGGATCGCCGGACAAGGATTTTTGCCGCCCTGCAGGGTAACGCACGGGAAGAGGAGGCGCGTTTTCCTCCGTGGTTGCGGTAAGCACCGTGGGAAGACCCATGCCCCCCGGATTGTGGGCGTACAGGTAATGTCCCGGCGGCGGAATCACCCGCACCCGGAGCAGGGCGGGAGGATCTTCCGACGAGGCGTTTTGGAGACGAAAGGCTTCACAGGCCAGCTCCACGTCTTGTTCTCCATACCCTGCGGCGGGGATGGAGAGCATAGCCAGCAGGATCACGGCAGACACGATGTGAAGCAAGCGGGAGAATTGGGAAGCAAAGGGTTTTGTCATTGCGGGCATAGTTTTTTTGAGCATCTTCAGGATGTTGGACGATACCAATATCGTCCGTTGGCCAATACTAGCACGAGCCTGTGAAAAAAAAATGAAAAAAATTTGGAGTAATTTTATTTTGCCGCTTGACAAATGAGCCTCTTCTCCATAAACACTCATCTCCGCGCACGACGCGAGGGCCACTAGCTCAATTGGTAGAGCAGCTGACTCTTAATCAGTTGGTTCGGGGTTCGAGTCCCTGGTGGCCCACCAAGAAAAAAGTAAAGGCCGCATCTTCATGATGCGGCCTTTTTCGTTTGTTCCTCGTGTGCCTCGTGTTCAGACGGCAGTGCGTTCCATGACTGTTTAATGGAAACGGCGTGCGCCTGGTCCTCCTTTTTTGGGGGACTCATGGGGGTGCGTGTTGTTGCTTTGCAACATTCCCTGGACCATGGTGCGCAGTTCGGCTGCCAGACTTGCCAGGGCGGATACGGCCTGATGCGAGGTCATCATGCCCTGCGCGGCCTGCTTGGCGATGGCGCTGACTTCATCCACGGCCCGGTTTATCTGCTCGCTGGATGCGGATTGCTGTTCCGAAGCCGAAGCAATGCCCTCCACCTGCAGGGTGTTCTGTTCCACCAGGGAGACGATTTCATCCTGGGCGTTGCCTGATTCCTGGGCCAATGCCGTGCTTTCCTCCACTGCCTTGTAAGCCTGCTGCATGTTCAGGATATTTTGCTTTGCCGCATCCTGGATGGCATGGATGTTGTTCTCCACCTGCTTGGTGGCGGTCATGGTTTTTTCCGCGAGCTTGCGCACTTCGTCGGCAACCACGGCAAACCCGCGACCAGCATCGCCTGCCCGGGCCGCTTCAATGGCGGCGTTAAGGGCCAGCAGGTTTGTCTGATCCGCGATTTCACTGATGACGTCCATGACCTGCCCAATGGAATCGACCTGCACATCCAGGGCTTCCATGCCTTGACGCATGCTGTTGGTGTGCTCGTTGACCGTGGATATGGAGGCAATGGCCTTGCCCACCAAATCTGCTCCATGCAATGCCTTGTCCTTGGCCTGGCGTGCGTTTTGCGAAGCATGGCTGGCATTTTTCGCAACTTCTATGACCGCATCGTTCATTTGTTCCATGGCTGTGGCGGTTTCCCCCATGCGCTCGTGCTGCACCATGGACCCCTCCTTGACCTGGGCTATCATGGCGGCCAATTGTTCAGCAGCCACGGCCACCCTGTCGGACACATCTTCAACCTGCCGGGCGGAGTCAACCATTCGTTCCCACAGTTTCTTGACGTTGGCTTCCTGTTCCCTGGCCTGATCCAGGGCCTCTTCGGCCCGCGCGGCCTGGGACTTGGCTTCCTCTTCTTTTTCACGCACTTCGGTGAACATGGTGTTGACCTGCTCGACCATGTGCACCATGGCGTCTTTCAGTTGGCCGAATTCCGCCTTTATGGCTGCGGGAGGACGGGCGGTCAGATCCCCCTGGGCGATTTTTTGGGAGAATATCTGCAAGGCGCGCAAAGGCCTGGTGATGGACAGAAATGTCCATATGATGAGCAGGGCGATGACCAGTCCGGCCAATCCTTCGATTCCGATGACTGCGAGATCGGCCTGCCGGGAGACTTGTTCGCGTTTATCCATGTAGTATGTGCGCAGCTTGGTCAGGACGGGTTCCAGGGCCCGGGCTGAAACAACCAGTTCAGCCTCCGCTTTCTGGGCGAGCCGTTCCTTGTCCACATAGGTGAAGAAGGCTGTTGCGTACGCATCCAAAGACCTTTGCAGGGCTTCGCGCTGGGTGCCGTCCATGTCCCGGCGGTTTTTCACCATCTCGCGGACGACATCCAGGTTCTTGCGCATGCGGTTCAGGTAGGTGTCTGTGCCGCGTAACTGGTAGTTTTTTTCCTGGCGCCGCAGCTGGAGCAGGGCGATAACGGCTGCATCGTCGGAGAGCACGGTGAAGGTTTCCTCCATGGCCCGTGCCGCCAGAATGAACTGCCAGCGCAACCCGTCCTTTTCCGTAAGGCCGATGTGCACCAGGGCTTCCACGGCCTTGTCGAAGTTTGTTCGATAGGCCTGCAACAGGGCAAGGGCTTTTCGGGATTCCGCCGCCATGGACGGGTCCAGCCTGATGATTTGTTCAAGCTTGGAGTGTATGCTGGTATCCATTGCCTGGACTTTATCCACATAGCTCATGTCGTGCCGCAGGATGAAGTTCTTTTCGTGCCGGCGGCTTTGCAGGGCATCCAGGTAGCAGTCGATTGCCAGATTCTGCAACGTCAGCATGCGTTGCGACAGTACTTTACCGGTTCGTGTGGCCGTGAATACGAGTCCGAAGCCAAGTACGGCCACAACAAGTAGTAGCAATAGCTTGTTCCTTACCGACATTGTAAACCTCCCCCGTTGCGTTGGTGCACGATGCGTCCGTTGGCGATAAGCCCCTCAAGACATTCCACAATGTCCGCGTCGTACAAAGTGCCCATGTGTCCGGCCATCTCCTCAATCGCCGAACCAAGGCCCAGGGCCGGCCTGTAGGGCCGGTGTGAAGCCATGGCATCAACCACGTCGGCCACTGCCAGGATTCGCGACTCGTCCAATATGTCCTTTCCGCTGTAACCCCGCGGATATCCGCTGCCGTCAAGTCGTTCGTGGTGCTGGTGAATGATCTCCCCTACAGGCCAGGGAAAGGGGATGTGCTGCAGGATTTCCCGTCCGGAACTTGGATGCGCGCGGATGATGTCCATTTCCGCAGGCGACAGCCGGGTCGGTTTGGCCAGAATGGCCATGGGGATGCATATCTTGCCGATGTCGTGCAGCATTGCGGCGATGCGCAGTCCTTTGATGCGCTCCGGTTCCATGCCCATTTGCCGCGCAATGAGCGATGCCAGACGCGCCACGTTGTTCTGGTGTCCGGCCGTGTACATGTCCCGGAATTCCAGTGTCAGAGAGAGTGCCCGTACTGTTTCGTCCAGCAGTTCGTTCAGACGCAGAAAGCTCTCCTTGAGGGCGTGTTCCGTATCCTTGCGCAGGGTAATATCCCGTGAAATAGCGGATATTCCGCTTATTTCCGATTCTGTGATGATGGGGGAATAGGTCACGGATACTGGAAAAAGTTGGCCGCTGCTGTGGCGACGCAGGGTTTCGTGGCGATGGATGGATTGTCCTTCAAGAACCCTGCGCACAATGCTAGCGTGTTCGGGGTGGAGGGCTTCGGGAACCAGCAGGGTGACGGGTCTGCCTATGAGATTTTGGCGCGCGTAGCCGTAGATATTCTCGGCTCCCTTGTTGAGGGTGCGGATGGTGTTTTGAGGTGAAAAACTGAAAATTGCATCATCGCACGATTCCACAATGGCGGCCAGCCGCTCGACTTCGTGCAGAGCGTTCCGTCTTTCCGTGATGTCGGTAAGCAAGACCGTGGCAACGGTTTTTCCGTACAGGCGGAACCTGGAGAGCCTGATGCGGAAATAGCGCAGGCCGCAAGCTGAACTGCCCAGGGATTTTTCAATCATTTGGTTTGGATTGCCGGAGTCGAAGAATTCTTCGATGTCGTCGGCCAGCCAGAACATCAGCTGTCCGCGCGAAAGACATCTTGAACCGCTTGCAACGGGAAACAGTTCCTCTGCCAGATTGTTTGCTTCGAGCACATTGAACCCGGCATCAATAAGAAACGCGGGCTGGGGAAGGTGTTCGAAAACAGCCCGATATCCTTCCATGAGCAACCTCGCCATGTTGGGTGTAATCGTCCGGTAAAGGACACATTCAACTGTATATGAGTCGGGGCGGTTACAGCAATGAACATGCCAATCAATCCCTGATTGGCAATACTCTTCATATTTCAACAGGGTAGTGTATCGCGCAAAAAAAGAGTTGCGTGATTTGCGCAACAGACATGCGTGAAAAGGGCGGACGGCGTGAAATCACGCCGTCCGCCAGGAGAGGAAACTCGGGGAAACTACAGGCGTTTGATAAGTATGTACTTTGTCGCGGGTCCTTGTCCGTTTTTTTCCAAAAGGCCCTTTTGAACCATATCCTGCAAATCGTAGATGGCGGTGCGCGAAGGCAGGTCTCCGCCAATGGCCTTTTGATACTGACCACGCGTAATTTCACCGCGCCGCAGGATGACGGGATAGGCTTTTTGCTGGCGCTGGCTCAGTTTTATGGGAGCGCCGGAGCGTCTGTCCTTTGTCGCGGCATCCCTTGCCTTTGAATTTTCCTGGCCATGGGGGGGGGCAGGCTGGTGCAGATGAGTAGGGTGCCCTGTTTTTTTGTTTACCGTTTCCTGATTTTTCTGAGGGGGGGGGATGCTTTCCGCGGATTGTTCCAACTGGCTGGCTGCATTTCCGCCTGAGTTGTCCACGTCGGTCCATGCCGCGTGAGGCCAATCCTGGTCTGTTTTGTCGATTTCGTCATTGCGGTCGGTGATGGGACGTCCCTGGAGCTTTTCCGGTTTTTTTTCCTCCCCGCCATTTTCCATTATCGGTGAATTCGGCTGTTCAGGGGACTGGTCCGCATTTTGCGGGGAAGTTGTGGAGTAATACGAGTCCGATGTACTGAGGCTGGACGTGATTCCCTCGCCTTCCAGCCGGAGTTCGCTGGCCTGAATGACGTCGTTCTCCGTCATGACCACGGCCCGCGTTATGGTATTGAGCAGTTCCCGGATATTGCCTGGCCATGCGTAGAGCTTCATCTTTTCCAGCGCGCCCTTGCTGATTCCAAGGTCTTTTTTGTTTACCAGCGGCTCGGCCTGTCGCAGGAAATGCATGCCGAGAATGGGAATGCTTTCCTTGTGCTCCCTCAGGGGCGGGGTCTGCACGGTGACCACCTTGAGCCGGAAGTAGAGGTCCTCGCGGAATTCCCCCATGTCGATCAGTTCCTTGAGATCCGCGTTGGTGGCCGCGATGAGCCGGACATTGACGTCCACTTCCTTGTCGCTTCCCAGCGGCTTGATCTTGCGAATGGATATCGCCCGCAGCAGGGCTTGTTGGACCTTGGGCGATGCGGATTGGATTTCGTCCAGGAAGAGCGTGCCGCCATGGGCTTCGGCAAACGCGCCCTTGCGGTCGGCCCGGGCTTCGGTGAACGCGCCCTTGATGTGGCCGAAGAGGGCGTCGAGCAGCAGGTTTTCGTCCAGCGCTCCGCAGTTTATTGAGATGAAGGGTTTGCCGGAACGCTTGGAATGATTGTGAATGGCGTCGGCTGCCAGTTGTTTGCCAGTGCCTGTCTCGCCCATGATGAGTACGTCCACGTCCACTTGGGCCGCCTTGAGGATATCGGATTTGAGGCCGGCAATTTTGGGGCCGACCCCAACTATTTCCGGGATCAGGCTCATGGACAGGTCGTCGGCCAGGGCCTGCATTTCCTCTTCCAAAGAGGCTTTTTCCTGAAGGTTGACGTTGAGGATGGTCTCGTCCTTGAGTCGGATCTCCTCCAGCTGTTTTCTGACCGTGGTGATCATCGAGTTGATGGCGTTTTTCAGCAGGCTCATTTCATAGCCTATATTGGGCAGGTCTATGGGAACGAGCTGGCCAGTGGACTGAATCGTGGTCACGGCCTTTGAGAGCTTGAGCAGGGGGCCGGTGACCACACGGCTCAGGCCGAATATGAGCAGGGATACAAGAATGGTCGCCACCAGGGTGATGATGAACATGACGTCCAGAAAACGGTAGCCCGCAGCCACGTTGAGCTGGCTTCTGTCCACAAAGCAGATGCCTCCGAGAACAACGGGAGGAGTGTTCTCCTTGGTCGCAAACGTTACCGGGGCGTAGGCGAAATAAAACTCTTTGGCCTTGCGCGACAGGCGGGCGTCCTCCTGGACTTGTTCAACGCCGTACTGATTATTGCGGATGTCGTCGATCATGTTCCAGAACGGCTTGTACATGGGGTTGGGGCGAAAGGCGCTGGGCAGTCCCGGCCTTCCCAGCGTGCCTTCATAACCCGATCTGGCCTGGTATGTGGTGAGTTCCTTGCTTTGCTTGTTCAACTCTTCGCTTTGGAACAGTATCCAACCGTCGGTGTCCACCATGAAGTAGTACCGGACCTCGTTGCTGCGCGGATGTGCCCAGATGGGGGACTGAGGCGAGTTGTGCAGGGAAAGCAGATCGCGCAATTTTGTCACGCCGATGGCCAGAATGAGAAATCCGGAATGTTTGGCTCCCGGCATTGTGTAGGATGTGACAAAGCGGATGACCTGGGCGGAGATGCGGTTGTTCATATTGCTGGGCGTGGGAAAGGGGTATTCCACCTGAAGGATGGGGGACGGAAAGACTTCGCCGGGTTTTATCCGCTGGTGGTCCTGGACGAAGAGGAGTGGATTGGGGTGGACCGCTCCCATCTCCCTCGGATCGACCTCATGCACCATGCCGTCCTTTGCGACGAGAAAAATATGGTCTTCGCTGTCCGGCGAAATATACGCGAATTCACAATAGGCGTTGCCTCCGCTCAACCGTTTGCGCTGCAGGAAGGAACTCATGCTGGCCGCGGTCAGTGGGGCGTTTTGAGGAAGCTGGGCCATGAACAGCAGGTCCTGTTTGCAGCGTTCCAGGTAGGATTCCACCTCGTGGGTGAGAGCCAGATTGCGCAAGGTGACCGTACGTTCCAGGGCGATCCCTATGAAATTGTTTGAAAGCTTGTAGTTGATGATGCCCGTGGTCATGAGGATGACGACCACGGAGGGAATGAGGGTGATCATCAACTTGGTTGTCAGGCTGCAATTGCGGAATGCCGTCGGCATCCCCAGAGGATTCCGGACGGATCTCGTTTTTTTGCTGGTGCCCATCGGCCTAACCTCCAACAAAGCGGCGCATATCCAGAGTTTTGCCAGATATTGCGTGTTCTGTGTAAAATTGAAAGGAATTGTACCCGTCTTGTTATTAAGCATTTCCGGTAGGCTGAGTCAATCCGCAAAAAGTGGCACAGGCCTTGCTTTTCTTTTTTTGTGCAATCCTTCTCGCAAGTTTTGCGAGACAGGAGAGGTGCGCAAAAAAATGGAAGAATCCCAGCCTGTCGGAGCCGGCCATGAATGCCATGAAATTTTTCCCATCCTTGTTGGTGCTTGCCTGGATAGGCTTCCCGGATTTTTTGCTGGCGGCTCCGGCGGATGGGTCAGTTCTTGTTTTTGTGGCCGATACCCGCAGAATCGAATGGGCCTTGCTGCGCTATCTTGCGCATCTGTACAATACGAATATCGATCTTTTTGCGCTGTGGGTCATTGTGCTGGCGTCATTTTGGGGCAGCGCGCTCGGCTGGCTGGCTGACAGGATAATGCAAAGTGTGGGGCTTGACCTGAAAAACCGTACAGTTGCCGAGTAACGGAATCAGCCCATGCAAGAACTTTTCAGCGGAAATTGGCTTCTTTGGTACATGCCCATAACCGGGGTCGAGGTGTTCTGGCCCGGGCTGATCGTGTTGGGATTCGCCGTGGGAATCGTCGCCGGGTTTCTCGGCATCGGAGGGGCCTGGATGATCACGCCCGGTTTGAATATTCTGGGTTTTCCCATGCCCTTTGCAATCGGTACGGACATGGCGCACATTGCGGGCAGGTCCATTCTTTCTTCGGTCCGGCATGCACGTTTCGGCAATGTGGATATGAAACTGGCATTGTATCTGCTGGCTGGTTCCATTCCGGGGGTCGAGATGGGGGCACAGACCGTCATGGCCCTGGAGCGTGCGGGAGTGGTCGAAATGGTCCTGCACTGGCTTTACATGGGCGTGCTCGGACTGATTACCCTGGTTGTCTTTCTCGACGGGCGTCTGTTTTTTTCCTCACGTCACGGGATTTCCTTTCAAGGGTTCATGTACAGGGTGTGCATGCCGCCCATGGTGCGATTTCATAATGCCGAAATTTTTTGCAGCATCTGGGTTCCGCTTTTTGCCGGATTGGCAACGGGCTATCTGTCCGGTTTGCTGGGCATTGGCGGCGGCATTCTCCGGTTGCCGGTGCTTTTGTATGTACTCGGCTGCACGACGCATGTGGCTGTGGGCACGGACTTGGTTTGCGTGCTGGCGACCAGTCTGTATGCCACGTTCAGCTATACGGCCAAGGGACGTATCGAGTTGGCCGGCGTCTTCTTTTTGCTGACCGGTGCGGCCGTGGGGGCGCAGATCGGCACAGTGGCCACGAAGTATGTGCGGGGGTACGGTATTCGGATGGCTTTTGGAGTGAGCGTGTTCTGTCTCTTCTGTTCCGTGGCGTTGCAATATCTTGGCATGAACATGGCTGCCACAACCCTTGTGTTCAGCGCCGTATGCGGGCTTGCCCTGTACATCGTGGGCGTGCTCGCCCAGGGAGCGAGGCTGGAGTTGGCGCAGCGGCAAATTGTTGAAATGGACCCGGACGATCCGGACCAATCGGACAGGGAGGCTTGAATGCGTTCGTCAGTATGTATGTTCTGCCTGTGGTGCCTGTTGGCTGGTCCGGCTGCGGCTGCGGATATTCTTCAGGGGCGCTGCCTGTCCTTGGATGCGGAAAAGCAGCAGATGCGAGTGGATGTGTACAACACCCAATACACCCGCAGCCACCCCCATGGCATATCCACGGGCCGCATTCTGCAACTGTCCACCAAGGGTGCGAAAATGGATTCTTCCGTACGGGGCGACAGTGTGGTGCGTGTGGCATATGAGATTGATGGAACGCGATTGCGGGCCATAAAGATAATGCGTCTTCCAGAAGATGCGGACAAACCGGAAAAGCACGGCGCCAACGGGGACATCTAGTGCGGGGGCCGTGATGTCGAAACTCTCGTCTGTCACCGTGATCAGGTCGTTCTTGTCGGCCATGCCGGGCTCGGTCCGTCATGCTTCCTCCACCCCGCCGGTGTTGAACGCATGTCTGCAAAGCGACATGCTGCATGATGGCAGGGCCTGCCACGCGCCATGAAAGTGTGTTGGAATATTCTTGAACGTCTTTTCAAAGAGCATTGTTGTCTGTTTACGATTTGATTGATGTCCTTCCCCACGGTGGTGCGCCGTGTGTGTCTCCTCAAGGGTTTGCAGCCTGGAAGGCGCACCACCGTATTTTTAATGGGACAAAAAAAGGATTGTGTTTTTCTGAAACCACTCACACGAGGTGGAGCCATGCAAGCCAAGGGGTATGCGCCGGTGCGCCGGAAGATATTGTGCAGCATGATCATTGTGCCCTTTGTGCCGTTTCTTCTGGCATTGGCGGTGGGATACACGTTTTTCATCCGTGCCATTGAGGCCGACACCAACGAGAGCCTGCGGCGCGTGGTGGCCGACCATGCCCAGATGATTTCCGCCTTCATGGCTGAACGGGTGTCGGATCTGGAGTTCGTCATCAACACCTATTCCATGGATGCGTTGAACGATCCGAAAACTTTGGAGACAGTTTTCCAAAACCTGCGCAGAAAATCTCCCGCATTTGTGGATCTCGGCATCATCGACGCCTCGGGGCGTCATTTGGCGTATATGGGGCCGTACAGTCTGCACAGCCGGGACTACAGCTCCTCGGATTGGTTTCGGGAAGTCCGCCATTCCGGAGTGTACATCAGCGACGTATATCTTGGATTCCGGAATGTACCGCATTTTGTCGTGGCTGTGTCGAGGGAAGTGAACGGAACATGGTGGGTTTTGCGTGCCGCCATTGATACCAAATTCTTTTCCCATCTTGTGGAGGGGGTGCGTATTGGGAAAACCGGCGAAGCGTACCTGCTGAACACTGCCGGCGTGTTGCAGACGGACCGTCGGTCCGGCGGCAAGGTGCTGGATATGGTGGGCGCTGGAAAGCCCGAGCCGCACGAGGGCATCCGGTTGTTTGTCAGGGACGCGGCGGCAGGAGACGTGAGTCTGTACGCCACCACCTGGATAGGAAACGGCAGGTGGCTGTTGGTCGTTCGGCAGGAAAAGGATGATGCGTACAGTGATATCCAGCAGGCCGCGTACATCATCCTGGTCATTCTGTTGGCCGGCGGCTCAGTCATCGTCGGCTTGGCCCTGTATGTCAGCGGACGCATCGAACGAACCCTGATGCAGACCATCACGGAAAAGGAACAGCTTCAAAACCAGCTCATCCGCGCGGCGCGTCTGGCGGAGCTGGGGGAAATGGCCGCCGGGTTTGCGCATGAAATCAACAATCCTCTTCAAATCATGAAAAGCGATCTCGCCTATGTGGAGATGATTCTGGACGAATTTCGGAATACCGGACGGCTTTCCCTGGAAGACCAGAAGGAAGTGGGCGTGTCCATGGAGCAGATAATGCTCCAGATAAGCCGTTGCGCTTCCATCACACAGTCCATCCTGAAGTTCGGTCGGCAGAGTGAGCCGCAGACCGAGCAGATTACCCTGCGCAGTTTCATCACCGAGGTTCTGGGCATGGTGGAGCGCAAGGCCCAGGTGCATGGCGTGGCCGTGCATACGGATATTGCCGTTGGTCCGCAAGGGAATGTGTTGCAGGTGATGGCCGATCCGGGGCAGTTGCAGCAGGTGATGCTGAATCTTTTCAACAATGCGTTGGACGCCATTCATGAACGGCATGGGGCATCCGGAGGTGAGCTGGACGTTGTCGTACAGGCCGGGGGAAACGGGCAGGTGCAGATCGCGGTCAGTGACAATGGATCAGGAATTTCCCAGGAAAATCTGGACAAGGTCTTCGCCCCGTTCTTCACCACCAAGATTCCCGGAAAAGGGACCGGACTGGGGCTTTCCGTCTGCTACGGCATTGTGCAGTCCATGGGCGGCAACATGCAGGTGCAGAGTGAAAAGAACGTGGGAACCACGTTTACGGTCAGTCTGCCCGCAGCCTGAACCGGGAGCACACAAATTTCTACAGGCCGAACTGGAATTTGACGTCCAGCGAGATGCGCAAGGGGCCGCTGCCGAGACTGGCCGGGCGTGTCACCACGCCGCTGGCCGCCTGTACGGCGCGCAGCGAGGCCTTGTCCAGGGCGGGCTGGCCGGATGAGCGGATCATGTGGATGTCATAAAAGCATCCCTGCCCATCCACGCACAGGGAGAAAAGGCTGTTGCCGGCCTGTGCGCGCGTGGCGGGCAGTGATGATCCTCGCCGTGCGTGTACCTCCCGCGTCACTTTTTCAAGATAATTCTTCAGTGCCTGGCGGCGTTCGTCAGGCGTCGTTTCCTTGTTTGCGGCGCAAGATTCCTCGCCCTGGAAACTGTCCAGGCTGAGTGGAAGAGCCACGGACAGGGCGATGGGAGGCGCAATGGATTGGTTTTGGCGTATGTCCAAACCTGTGCCGGAGACAACTTCGTGCCGCAGGTTGATTGATCCCGCAAGATAATGGATGCACAGGGAAATGAGCAGGCAGACGGCCAGCCGTTGCGCGTCAGTCATTGCCTGCCCCATGGCGTGGGGGGGGGTAGGCGGTGTGGCGCAGACCTGAACGGCCGGTCCCGGCAGAAG
This sequence comes from Desulfovibrionaceae bacterium, assembly GCA_963665185.2. Classification (GTDB taxonomy): domain Bacteria; phylum Desulfobacterota; class Desulfovibrionia; order Desulfovibrionales; family Desulfovibrionaceae. The sequence goes on from CAXXPO010000028.1 coordinate 214,138, forward strand.
GGGTTTTCGTTTCGGCTCCGGCGGGCGCAGTGGCCATGACCAGTTGATAGCCCCCATGGGTGCGGATGGTGTCGATGGTGCGCATGAAATGTCCTACGGATGCGTCGGGGCAAGCCTTGAGCACTATCTGTCGCGGACTGGTTTCCGTGCGCAGGGTCGATTCCAGCATGGGGCCGAGCTGTTGCAGGGTGACGGGCAGGCCGTCGAATCGTATCTGGCCGTCACGGTCCAGGACGATATGCAGGACCTTGCCAGCCAACTGCCGGGATGCGGTTGCCTGGGGAAGTTCCATGTCCACGCCTCGCAGGGCGAAAGCTGCCGAGATCACGAAAAATATCAGCAGAATGAAAACCACGTCCAGCAGGGGGGTCACATCCGGCATGGCGGACTGGTCCGGGCTTTTGCTTTCCAGGTCGATCATTGTCCGGGGCCTTCTGTTCCCGGTGTTTCCCTTTGGGGGCGCATTGTCTGGGTCAGAAGCAGGTTTGCCAGTCTTTGCAGGCTGAAGGCCGCCCGGGTCCGGCGTTGGACAAAGTACTGATGGGCCAGCAGGGCCGGGATGGCCACAGCCAGTCCGGCTGCGGTGGTCAGCAATGCCTGCCAGATTCCGCCCGCCAGCGCGGTCATGTCCACGGCTCCTTGTGCGTCGGACATGCGCGAGAATGTCTGGATCATGCCCAGAACGGTTCCCAAAAGTCCCAGCAACGGAGCCACGCGGGCCGTGGTGGAAAGAATGCTGAGCCGTCTGTCGAGCTGGAACAGGATATCCTTTCCCGCAACCAGGGACAGCTGTTCCGCCTGTTGCCTGGTGTGCGTGTTGTCCGTTCCAAGGAGCGGCTCCACAAGAGGGACGGCCACCGGATTGTCCCTTTGCAGAATATCCAGGACCTCACGGGAATTGCCCTGCCGGGCAGTCCGGCACAGCCGGTCTTCCATTGCGGAGTCGGGCAGACGCAGGCTGGAAAAGACCAGAAAACGCTCCATGATCACACCCAGAGCCGTCACGGACAACCCCAGAAGCGGCCACATCATGGGACCGCCCTGCTGTAAAAGGCTCATGCCGTCACCTTTGCCGGTTCTGTTGTTTTGGGGGTCAGTGGAAGCCACAGGGAATGCAGTTCCTCCACGTCCAGATCCTGGCCTATGAGCACCACAAAAGGGGCATCCTCGAACGTTCCACCCAATGGTGAAATCTCATAGCGTCCACCCACATATTGCAACACCCATGGTTTGCCGTCGTCTGCGGAGTTGAAGATTCCCTTGATGCGGAAGGCCTTGCTGCGGCAGCGGTCCAGCACGGCAAAGAGCTCCGCGGGATCGACGGTTTCCTTCAGGGCTATGCGCAGGCTGGAGAATCCCTCGTTCTGGTGGGTTGTATGGCGACCATGGTGGGCATGATGGGGGGGGGAAGGCTGCGGCATGTGCGGAATGAGCAGCGGCGGGGCTTCCTCCACATGCGTGTCGAAAAGCATGCCGAAGTTGACACGGCCCTGCACCGCCTCCAGCATGGGAGCCTGGCTGTTGAGGGCGGCCAACTTTTTGCGGAGTCGGCGCATCTGTTCCGGCGTTGCCAGGTCGCATTTGTTCAGCACCATGGCGTCCGCTCCGCGAATCTGTTCCCTGGCTATTTCGCAGGATTTCAGGACATCGGCCGCGTGTTCGGCATCCACAAGGGTCACGATTGCGTCCAGTCTCACCATATGCGCGAGGCTGTCTATTTCCCTGAGCAGATTGAGGGGATTGGCCAGCCCTGTGGATTCCAGGACGATGACCTCCGGGCGGTAACGGGTTGTGAGCTGGTTGACGGCTCCGGCCAGATTCCCGGCCAGGGTGCAGCAGACACAGCCTTCGTCCATTTCCACCACGGAATCGTCGCCTTCCAGAAGAGCGGCATCCACGCCGGTTTCCCCCACTTCGTTCTGTATGACGGCCACAAACTGGTCGCGGGCCATGTGGTATTCCATGAATTGATTGAGAAAGGTGGTCTTTCCCGATCCGAGAAAGCCGCTGAGAACCACCAGCCTGGGCCGTTCGTCAAATGCGGCCCTGTGTTTTCCCGAAGCCTGCATGGCGGGAAGATCGTGCATGGTCCAGCACAGGTCGTTGTGAAGACCGTATATTCCGCCGTCAGGGGTGTCCTTGAGGTCTCCGGGTAACCTGCTGTCGTCGGTGGTAAGGCAGAACCCGGCTGTCCATCCCCGGGTAGGGTCCGCCCAGGTGTTCAGGCGGACCCTGTCGCCCCAGACGAGGCAATGGGCCGTTTGGCAGGAGGCCGAGGCTTTTTCCGGGGGAGAGGCCGGAAACGGGTGCAGGGTGAATGTCCCGTCGGCCTTGTAACGGCGTTCCAGGGAGGGGGTGTGGGCGCAGGAAAACCCGACCGGGGGTTCTCCTGCGCAGAAAGTTACGGCCGCGCACAATGTTCTGAACGGATCGCGGCATAGGTCGAAAGCGGGCAGGTCCTCGTCGGGATGGCCCGGTTCGATGACCCATTCGCCCTGGTCCGTGCGCACGCCGTCCAGGGCGATGGTGCGGCGGGTCGTGTCGGCCAGGAGACGCAGGGCGACGGCCTGTCCGTCCGGAAGCATGGAAATGTCCAGACTGCCCGCGAAAAACAGCCCGGCCATGGTCTGGTGGCGGGGAAATTCCCGGCACATGGCGCGGTATTCCGGCGTTGCCGTGAAACATCCGGCTGCCAGGGAAAATTTGTCTGCAAGCGCCTCTTCCGGTTCCGGGAAATAGTAGAGGTGGAAGCGTGCGGAAATTTGGTCGGACGCATCCAGGGTGCTTTCCAGGGCCAGGCCGTAAATGCCGGGACGTGAGGCGAGGCGGCAGGTAAAGGCTTCTCCTCCCGGACAGGGGGCCAATCCGCGCCAGCCTGTCAGCCGTTTGAAGCGCAAGTCCTTGGCGCTTTGGGCAAGGCAGGCGGACGGCAGGCGGACAAGATCCTGAGCCTGGATCGCGGTCCGGCCCGGTGGATGAAAATGCAGTGATTTCAAGATGCCTCCAGATGGTGGCGTCGGCCACCATGGGGCGGGGCAGCATGCTGCCCCGCCCGCGTAGCGTGGAACGAGGAAGCCCTCTTCGGGCCGGGAAGGATGCCGGACAGGGAATCCTTACAGCCGTTTAAAAGCTGATGATGTCTCCGTTGCCAAGATAGTCCTTGGATGCGGAACGGAAACGGGCGGTGCCCCGGACCACCGGATACCCCGCCTCAATGAATTTCTTGGCGGTCAGGTGTCCCGTGCAGTGGTTGCAGCCGATGCGCTCGAATCCCCATTTGCCAAGGGAGATGACCAGGTCGTCATACTTCGGGTCCCAGTCTTCGAACGGGGAGATGTGCAGCCCGCCGTAGATGCCGTAGAACTTGTCGTTGTCGTACTTGAGGTTGTTGTAGGCGAAGTCTGCGAATTTCAGGATGCCCTGGTGGCAGCAGCCGGAAATGAGCAGCAGCCCCTTGTCCTTGACGTTGAAGGCCAAAGACAGCTCGCCGAACACGCGGTTGATGATGGGCACGTTGAACTTGAGCGCGGCCATTCCCGGGATGATCTTTTCAACCGGGTCTTTCATGATGGTCAGGGGCCCCTTGTGGGAGCAGTCCTTCATGTATTGCAGGCCTTCGGGATAGAACCCGTCGTGAGCGTAGACCGGGATGCGGTTGTCGTACTTCATGGTGACCGGAAATCCCCAGAAGTGGTCCCAGTGTTCGTGCGAGATGAACAAGGCCTCGATGTCGCGCGCGGCCAGCATTTCATCGATGCCTTCACGTTTGAAGCATTGCAGCATCCAGTCGTATGACCAGCCCGTGTCCAGCAGGTACTTGTGCTTGCTGCCGTCCATTGATTCGACCTCGATGAGGCAGGAATAGCCGCCCGGATTGTCCGGGGTGCAGCGACAGGCCACGCTGTTTGGCCCAGGCTTCTTCCAGGTCGTTGGGCAACATGTTCCTGATGCTGCCGATGCCCGATTCGTAGGAGCCTTGCGCCGATCCCTTGCCGTTGGCAAAGGGCGCCCAGTTCAGTGTGTACTGGTTGACCAGAAGCCCGCCGGCCTCGTGGATGTCTCCGATAAGGTGGGCATTGTTGAACCAGCTGGTTTCCGAGATGTTGGTTATCTTGACGCTGCGGCAGGTGCCGAAGCTTTCCATTTTCCGTTCCATCTTGGGCAGACGGTTGTAGGCCGATGACGTGTAGGAATACACGCCCATGGAAGCCAGTGCGCCCACGCAGACGCCGGTGGCGGCGCCTTTGACGAAATTGCGTCTGCTGATGTTCTTTTCGTTTGTCATTGTCGTGCTCCTCGTCCGCTACTTGATGATTTCCACGGTCTTGCCAATCCACGGCAGGATATTGATGGCCAGGACGTAGAGAGCCACGCCGCCAGCCAGGCCAACGGCCAGTCCCTTGGCCAGATCGGGGGACCATCTGACATCGTGGGCAACGATTTCCTCTTTTGTTTCCGCCAGTTCGGCATCGGTCTTGGGTACGGCCTTCCAGCCCGGCCAGCCGTCCATGAACCAGTTGTTGAGGAGGAAGATGTTGATGAGCCAGATCATGGGAATCATGGGGAACTGCTGCGGATGCGAGAAGCCTTTCTGCGTACCGAGGAAGAGGTGGGAGGTCTTGTAGTAGACCACGTACAGAACCACGGCCATGAAGGCGGTAAGAAACGTGCGCAGGCAAACATTGACGGGGCGGCTGAATTTGTTGGGCCAATTGCCGCAGTAGAAGTTGAGGTACAGGGTGGGCACAAGCCAGAAAATGGCCATTTCACCAACATGCAGCCAGCGCCAGTCGGGGAGCCATCAGGCGGCGGGTGCCGCGGATGGTCTGTCCCCAGACCAGGTCCTGGGCGTAGAAGAGAAAGAAGCACAGGGCCAGGGCGATGGCGATGATGCCGAGGAAGGACGCGGTGCGGCGCAGCCAGTCGGTTTTGATGAGGTTGAAGGGGTAGCGCTCCCAGATTGTCTCGAACTGCCAGACAATGACGGTGCAGCACATGATCCAGGCAATGTGGAAGTTGCCGGAAACCGTGTTGGCGAAAGCTTCCCAATAGGGCGGCGTGATGGCCGTGTATTGCTGCCAGGGGTAGAACAGAAATGGCCATGTGGGAGTGCATGGTCAGGAAGTAGACGATCATGCTGAAGAAAAAGGTGACCAGAACGATGGTGATGCCGCGCGCAGGCTGTTTGAGCTTCTGCCAGGGCGCGTTTTCACAGGCCACGACCCAGCTCGGCGACAGCCAGGAGGCGATGGCCGCGAACATCATGATGGCTTCCGCCGCATACTCGATGGCGTAGAAGTCGGTGAGGCCCATTTCGATGAGCCGGGTCGGGGTTGAAGTAGGCGATGCCGTAGTTACCCAGGATGTCGACGAAAAATCCCTTGATGAGCAGAACCATGGCGGCGGTGCTGAACAAGGTGAGCACAACGCCTTTGATCAACGGGTTGGTGCGCCAGAGCCAGGATTTCTTGAACGGCCAGAAATCGAAGATGTAGGCCACCCAGATGAAAAGGATCAGCAGCCAGCGGCAGACCATGTAGCCCACGTACGGAGTGTACATGCGCATAAGGCCCCGCGGGGTCTTGAAAGATCCACCAGGTGAGGTAGAAAAATGCGGCGATCAACAGGGTGTTGATCACAGCCGGCCAGGGGCCGTTCCAGCGTTTGACGAGCTTGCGGCTTTCAATGTAGCTGTAACCGGTGCTGTCTGTTTCCATGGTTTTCCTCTCCATGCGGACGGCCTCGGATGTCGGGGCCGGACTTGGCGGTCGCCCCGGCATCCCCTTTTTCAGCGGATCCACATGCGGTTAAGGGTTCGCATGAACCAGTTCTCGAAGTCTTTCGGGATCTACCGTTGCCGGATCGATTCCCAGAGCCATAGCCTTGAGGAACAACTCGTGTTCTCCCTCTTTTGCAGTGTCCTTTGAATCTTCCTCGAAAATCTCTTGAGAAATATCGGTCATTCCTTGCTGCCCGTCCCCAGGTGAAGCATCCGTATGGAACGGTGCACGGTTGTGGGCAATGGCGCGGCAAGGAAGGAAAATTTTCTCCAGGAAATCGCGTCGTCTCATATGGCGCTCCGGTTGGACGAGATCGTGACGGCCAATGCCATGTAGGCCAGCACTGCCCGCTCCGAAAGGATGGAAGCCTCGTGCGGAGACTGCTCCCGCAGTGCCTGCAGCATTTCTATGTGGCGGGCGAAAAAATTCTCCACCTGCTTTTCCACTTCGATACCGGCCCATAAGGTTTTTTGCGGTGCGTGGGTGGAAGCCGTGCCGATTTCCCTGAAAAAGTTCCACAGATAGTGATTGTCGCGCGTACGGGCCAGTTCCCCGTAGAATTCCATGAGAAAACGGTGGGCGCTGATCGGATCCCGGTCCACCAGGGCGCGCCCCAGACGGGCGGTGACGGCTTCCAATTGCCGGATGCAATCGAGGGTGCAACCGGGGGCCGCGACCTGTGCCAGTTTTGGTCCAACCAGGAGCAGGGCGTCCATGGCCTGCTGCATGGCGGTGTCTTTGTCGGGAACGGGCTGGGCGTCGATGGGGGCCGTGCGTCCTGTGGCGTAGCATCCGCTCCGTCTGCGGATCTCCACGATGCCTGCAACCTCAAGTCCGGCCAACGCTTCCCGCACGGTGTTGCGGCTGCATCCAAACTGTTCGGCCATCTGCCGCTCACCAGGAAGCTTCTGTCCCGATTCCATATTGCGGGTGCTGATCAGCGATACGATCTGGCCGGCTACATGGCTGTCTTTGCAGAAGGACTGATCTGGTCCAGCCAGATTGGTGTTTTGGCTCTCGTGTGACGAAATCATGACAAAAAAATATCCCCTGTAAGAAATTTTGGCAAGGGAAACTTAAAAAAAGTGCTTCTGGTTGGTCCAGATTGGTGTTTATATCCTCCAGAATATTTGACTATACTATATGAACGGCAGAAAATAATGACAATTTGGTGGGAAATAATATTATTGGCACGGCCACCGGCCCCAAAGAGTGGAAAAAAAGTTCCGTGTTCGGAAAACAATGTGGAGCGGAAAGGAAACCGGGGAAGGATCAGCGGACCTTCATGTGCAGACTTCCATTGCAGCGACGTGGGCTGCCGAGCAGAACGTCATGGATGCGGAATCTTTCAGCCTCAGGAGGCAGGTGTTCCGAAAAGTCGCAAAAGGGAGCGCAGAAAGGGGTCGAAAAAAACAGTGTACTGTTGAACATTTTCCCGGGTGAAACAGCCCGGATGCTTGGAACAGTATATGAGCACGAAACGGAGTATGCCGTCCTGAAAAAAGGGCCTGGCATAGTATGAACGGATACCGCGGGGGATGAACAAGGCCCAGTCAATGGGTTTTATACTTTTGCTGGTTTCCTCGACAATGATCTGGTCCAGGCCGAAGCGGACAATGTTTTCCGCGATGGATCCTTCATAAGGATGGGTGTCGTCTTCTTCGACGGAAAGAAAGGGTTGCCCGACGCCGGTGACCATGATGAGGTTTTTTTCTGGAAATATGCGGGAGAGCATGATGGCATCGGCAAAGGGGAAGGCGGGTTGGTTTTTCAGAAGCACTTCCAGGAGTTGCCGGGCTGTTTTGCTGTTGGACAGTGACAGATGCACGGCCGGATCAAGGTCGGGCAGCGCTCTTTTTTCCTGGGTGGGGATTTTTGCCTGGAGCTGCGGCGGGATCAGGGACACCCACAGAAGATTTTTCCCGCCTCTGGCGTATGCCCGGATGCGGGTGGTACAGACGGCTGTGCGTCCGTCCTGCGTCTTTATGGGGAGCAGTCCGCTCCAATAATCCGAAAAAACAAGCTGCTCGTATATTTTTTGCAGATATTCCGTCGATTCGCTCCCCAGCAGGTCAAGAAGGCTTGCCTTCCGCTCGGCTGGAGACAGCCCCAGATACGTCTGCGCGGCGGTGTTGGCCGCCACAATGAGTTTGTCGGACAGATTGGCCAGCAGCACCGGGGTGTCGAATAGCTCCAGCTTGGCAGGCAGGCCGCCTTCGCATTCGATATTGCGGGCCATGTCGACCAGGTCGGTGCAGTCGGCCACAAACCCCATGTATCCGAAACTTACCTTTGGTTCGGGCATGCCCATGCTGACCAGCCAGCGGACCATGCCGTCCTCGTTGCGTATGCGGAACAGGGCCATGCTGGGTTGGTGGTTGCGTATGCGGTCCAGGCTCTGGAAAAAACAGCCCTGATCTTCCTTGAGGACGATTTCCCGAGCGTATTCGATATTCTGCAGGAGCAGATGAATACGGCCTTCAAGACCGGAAATGGCATGTTCGTTGAGAAAGGTTATCTCATTTTGGGCGATGTCGATGCGCCAGAGCAGGGCCGGGATTTCTCCCAGATGGGCAGCCAGAGATTGTTGCAGGAACTGTATTGCCTGACCGTCTGTTTCACGGTTTATTTCCATGATGCGTCCCCCTCCGTGTGCGTGATGACTTGCCGTATGATGCCGTAGTGCCGTTGATTGCGCAATGTTCACGAACAGGCTGTCACCGCCTGGCCGTGCCGTATCGTCGGCATTCCATTCATTTGGAAAACCGCAAAACGCGATACAGCCGGGCTTTTGCCAACCCGCCCGGAAAAAGTCCAGAGCGGGTATGGAGAAGGGGGATATTTCTATTCGGCAAGGTTGGCGGAGGTCTCTCTCCCATATTTTCTGAGTTTGCGCAGGTAGCTCGAGTGCCTTTCCAGATAAAAGGACAAGGGCTTCGCAAAATGCTTTCCGAAAAGGCCTTCCACGAACAATGTGGTGATGGTGCGTTCCAGAGTGAGCACCTGTTGCGAATTGATGAAGAAATCTTGTTCGTCCGGACTCATTTTTTCAATGGTCTGGCGCAGGGCCAGGGGGGCCCGCGGTTGGTACAGCCAGAAGTAGAGCAGGTCCAGGGCGTTGATGACCACCATGGAAAACAACTCGGGGTGGTTTTTTTGAACCAGGGCCTGGAAACGTTCGGGCCGGGCCAGCAGTTCGGGAATGTCATCGTCGGGATAGAGCATTTCCAGGCGGCAGAGGGTTTTCATCATCTGGTGCACTTTGTCGTCGTAATCCAGGGTGCGCATGCGCAGGTTTGTGGCGCGGTCGGCCAGTCCTTCGATGACGCCGGCCACGCAGTCCGAGGCCAGCTTGGAAATGACCGCGGCCCACCGTTGCAGAATCCCGTTGACACCGGGAACTTCAAGGGAAAACAGGGCCATGCCGATGATGGAGTTGAATGCCAGTGCGATGGGAATGGACAGGATGCTCCGGAAGAAGTTGCCCATGGCCGCGCTTTTGGGCAAGCCGCGGAAGAGGTTGTGGCTGGATATATAGATGCCGTTGGCCAGGGCCATGAAGCTGTAGAGCAACAAGGGGCTGGTCTGGGTGGTGACGCCGAAGCCGTGGTCCAGAATGACGGTTTTGACCAGAAAGTCCAGAAGGGGCACGGAAAAACCCGTGAACAGCAGGGAATCGGCGATGCGTTGCCAGCTGATGAGGTCCCCCCATCGCAGCAGGGGGGAGCGGCGCAGACCGCCACCCCCCAGAACCGACTGGATGATGTTGCGCAGACCGGTGATGCCGAACCAGATGGGTGCGCCGAAGTAGGCCAGCAGCCACCAATCTTTGGTCAGTGCGAAAGTGAGGAAGGCCGGAACGAATCCGACAATGACCTTGAGCCAGTTGCGTATGGCGGTATTGAGGTAGCGCGGTCCCATTTTGAAGGCGTCGGCGGCGAGTTCCGGCGGTGCGAGGCTCAGGTCGTTGTTTTGCACCTGGCGTCCGCCCAGGACCATGAGATTTCGGCTGCGGCCCGTGGCCGGTTCTATGTGGCCTGTTTTCCATAGGCGTTGCCGTTTTCCGAAAATTAGTCGCAAAATTACCGGGGGAGTCATCCGGGCCAAATTTTTGAGGGGGGACTTGGCCTGCACGTCGGGCAGGGTGATGGATGTGCGCAGTTTGGGTTCCACCCGGAAAGGAAGAAATTCCGCATTGGAATGGACCAGGTTGCGCTGTTGGCGTGGGGGCAGGGAATCGATGACTGTGAGTCCCATCCCGTAATTGCGCATGGCATAGCCTGACGATCCGCTGCCCATGCGGACTTTCAGCCGGTTATGCATGTAGGGCGAGGTCAATTCGGACAGGTTGCGCAGAATGTGGTTCAGCCGTTCGGGCGTCGTGCTTTCGGGAGGCGTGTCCGAAAACTGCATGCGCAGGAGGCAGTCGCGGATCATTCTTTTTATTACCACGATGTTGCCGTGGTTGAGTGCGTCCTTGAGTCGGGAGAGTCTTCGCATCCTCGGATGGTCGGACGCGCCCTGCCGCAGGTTTGCCAGTTCGATATGGGTGATTGCGCCTCTTCCCTGGAACAGGATGTCTATGACTTCCTCCGTCTTGAGGTTGAACGGAACCAGGGTGATCCCGAACCCGGAGTGAAGATGGCGCAACCGGTGCAGGAGTTCGGCCGGGCTGAGTTTGAGAACGGTGGGCGCGTTGTTGCAAGGCAGGTTGGGGTCGGGCAGTCCCGGATTGTTGTGCGGCAACAGATACGTGTTCAGTATGGCGTCCACGGTCAGATTGTTCATGGTGTCCACCAGCTTGGCAATCTGCTCCTTTCGCGTGGGGTCGGCCTGCATGTACTCCTTGCGCAACTGTACGGTGCGCGCCTGCATGGGCTGGCGGATATTGATAAGGATGAATCGGGCCAGATGCAGGGGGCTGGGCTGGGCCTCTCCGACAAAGCTCAGAAATTCTTCGGGAGACAGCGGCTGCACATGGATGCCGAACTGTTGCTCCAGTCCGGGTCTGTCCTTTTGGTTGAACATGGTCAGCAGGTCCAGCGTGCAGTGGCGGCGGAAAACATTCACCTCCCTGTAGGCATCGAGAAATTCGGCTACAGCGGGCTGTTCCAGAAAGGCAAGGTAGTCTGCTATGTTCCCAAAACCGCTTGGAACCCAGATCATGGTGGCATACTTGGACCCCAGGTGGGCATTGAGCCGGATGCCGAGTCTCGCTTTTATCCCCATTATTTCGGCTGCTTCCAAAAGTTCTTTGGCCATGCTTCTGGACACGTATCCCCAGTGGATGACCGTGATGATGCGGATTCCCTTGACCCATGCGTCCATCATCAGGTGGGTGGGGGTTTTGCGGCCTACCGTGGAGGCATCGTGAACATGGTCGTCAAAGGCTATCTGGCTGTCGTCCTCGGGCATTTCCAGCAAATGGTACTTGTGCAACTGCTCCAGTACTATGCCCGGCTTGCCCGACGCTGTGCGGCGAAAATCGTGTGCCAGTTTGAGCTGGCGGACATAGTCGTAACGGGCACGAACCAATTCCTTCATTATCTGGACAAGAACCCGGGCAGTGTTGATCCGTAGGGAGGTGCAGGGCAGGGCAAGGGTTTCATCCCTAAGTGCCCGCAACGCGCGCAGGCGTGTGGCCGCTTGTTGGCTTTCCAATGACCCAAGAAGATTGATGATGGCGGAGGCTATGCGCAATCCTGTGGAAGTGGAGAGTTCCTTGATGCCGCGCGGATGCATGAAAGGCGTGAGCAGGGCTTCCATATCTCCATCGGGTTCGGAGCGGGCCAGGGCGTGATTGACCATGTCCAAAAGCTGTTCGTCCTTGGCGTCACAATACAGCGGGGAAATAATGCGGCTCATATACATGCTCCTTCCAAATACAAGTCGGATGGCGATTCGTTTTTTGCGTCAAGTTTTTTGCGTGATTGGCGTTTCGTCTGTTGTGACTTGCCGGAGATGCACATTTGTGCGCGATCTTCGGCTATCTGGCAATACATAGTTGCGCGAATTATTCGGCGCAATGTTACGGTTGTGTTACAAATGATGGGCTGGCAAAGTTTCAGCACAGAGTGTGCCAGAACTTTGGGCCAGTGGCCGTTTTCGTCGTCCCGGGCAGAGCTTTTTCTTGCATGCCAAACAGCCACGGCGCTTCAAGGTTATACTTCCAGGTCCCCAAAAAAATCAGATCCAAAGACGACAAACATTTTCCACGGTTGTTGAACTTCTTTTGAAGGTCAATGTTTCCGGCTGATTGCCTCTTTTGGGGGGCTGATTCAGCCGTTCGGTCGTCTGTCCTTAATAGTCTTCCATAGAAATGTCCGCTTTGATGTCTTTTTCCATGTCCCGAATGGGGATTTTCACGATCGAGTCAAAAAAAGGCAACTTTGGCTGTTCAGCCATTATTTTTTGAAAAATACAAGCGTTTCAGAAGGGTTGCACGAAAATTGTTGCAAGGTGTTTTGCCTGTAAGACATTGTTTATGTCGTTATTACAGGTGGTTATGTGTGGCATGCCATTTGCTCAACCTCATCGTGCAAAGACACTCCATGCGGCGGATTGGGTTATCCGCCAAGTGCAGGGCAAGACGGGCATTCCGGTTGGATTGTTCAAGTTTTTTCCCCGCAAGTGGAGAAACATGATCGAGAGGGTGGAATGAGCGCGAAGCCGAACCAACTGAGAATGCTTCTGGTGGACGACGAACAGCGTCTTCTGACCACATCGGCCAGACTTTTCGAAAAGCTTGGGTTCCCCATTGAGATTGCCTCCGGGGGAGCCGATGCGTTGGAGAAGCTCGCGCTCGAATCTTTTGATGTTGTTTTCCTGGATATGAAAATGCCCGGCATGGACGGCCATGAAACATTGGCTGAAATCCGTCGGCTGCATCCCGGAGTGGATGTGATCATCCTTACTGGTCATGCCACCCGGGAAGACGCCATGGACTGTCTGCATCAGGGCGCGCGGGACTATCTTGTCAAGCCGGTCTCAGCCCAGACCATGCTTGAGAAGGCCAGAGAGGTCCGTTCCGACCAAAGCTAGAACGCGTTTGAGAGTGAAGACGATTTTTACGCGGACGGCAGAAGCGAACGGATCGTTGCTCGGGCAGAAGTGGTGAAAGACGTCCGTTACGAAGACAACGACTCGGAACGAGGATGAAGGGACCTGGGGAAGAAGGCTTCTACGCCTTGGAAAAGCACCAAAACGACGTTCAGTACGACTCGAGGAGGTTGGAATGTCACGCAAGATCAGAGTGCTGATGGTTGATGACGAAGAACGCTTTCGGACGATTACGGCCAGAATTCTTGAACGCAAGGGCTATGACACCATTATGGCGGATAGTGGCGAACATGCCCTGGAAATGCTTTCGGAAAATCCCGATGTGGTCATTCTTGACGTCAAGATGGGCGGCATGGACGGCCATGAAACCCTCAAAAAGATCAAGGAGACGCATCCTGATCTGCCGGTCATCATGCTGACCGGTCATGGAGCCTTGCCCAGCGCACAGGAATCGCTCAAGTCGGGTGCCTACGACTACCTGACAAAACCGTGCGATGTGGACCTTCTGACCGCCAAGATCAAGGACGCCTGTTTCATCAAGGCACGGGGCATCAAGGCCGAACCCTGTGTTGGCGACATCATGATTCCCATTGAAAATTACACGACCATCGGCCCCAACGCCACGCTCAAGCAAGGGATGGAAAAGCTCAAGGAATCGTTTACCCGCCTCATGTCCACGGACCGTCTCATGGTGGCAGGTCACCGGTCCATTCTCGTGTTCGAAGGAGATGAAAATCTGGTGGGTATTCTCGGTGTCAAGGACCTCATCGCCACGTTGCGTCCCGGTTATCTTTCCGCGGGCAAACCCAGCATGGCCGACAGCCTGCAATATTCCCCCATGTTCTGGACCGGTCTGTTCACCAGCCGGGTCAAGACCATCCAGGATATGCTGGTGGGCGATGTGATGTCTGCCCGGCCTCCCATGATAGACGCCGACGCCAACCTGATGGAGGCGGCGGAGATGCTCTTTGAACGCAAGGTGCGGCGGCTGGTGGTCAAGAACCAGGGCCGGATCGTGGGCGTTGTTCGCGAGCAGGAACTTTTCTTTGAAATGGCCCGGCTGGTGTAGCCGCAGGAAAAATATGGAATGGCGCGGCGTGATGTAGAAGCGTTTCGTGCCATAAGCCAGGAAACATTTCGAGGTACACAATGGCTGATCAAAAGAAGAAAGTCACCGGATACGATAAGTACGTCAACTGGAAGATTTTTATTTTCCCCGTGGTGTTGTTCATAGGCATTCTTATGATGCCCGTGCCGAAGAGCATGGTTGACATCGGCATACAGTATACGATTGGTCCAAAGCATGTCGTGTCGTTTATCGGCCAGGAACTCTTTCAGAAAGACAGTTCGGATCTGGAACAATGGGAGATTCTGGCTTGCGAGATGATGGAGCAAAATATGCGCATGGGTGCGCTGACCCTGCCCCGTTTTCTCAAGCGCGATGCCAAGTGGTGTAAAAAGTACAAGATTCCCGTCGATGCCACGAACTTCAAGCGTGCCTCCACCTGGGTCAAGGATAATCTCACACCAGAGCGTTACAATGCCGTTATGAAGCAGGCATTGGACGTGCGGCTCCACAAGATTGCGTATGCGGACCTGTCCAAGGCGGACAAGAAAGCTGCAGACAAGGGGGCATGGTCCATCAAGGTAGCCATCGCCATGGTCGTCTTCGTGGTGCTGTGTTTTGTTACCGAGTGCATCCCCCTGCCTGGCGTGGCCTTCTGCATCGGTCTGATTCTGGTCTTCACATCCGTTGTCAGCCGGAGTCAGGTGGCCGGACTGTACTGGGACGATGCCTGCTGGTTTATCATGGGTTCGCTCATGTTTGCGGCCGCATTCGTCAAGACCGGCGTGGACAAGCGGTTGTGTCTGGCCATGTTCAAAAAGTTGGCCGTACCCAACGTACGTTGGATAACCCTTATCTTTTTTCTCATCATCACTCCTTTGGCTGCGTTCATTTCGGACCACGCGTTGGCCGCCATGTTCCTGCCCATCGGCATGTTGCTGTATGAAAACAGCCTGACCGAAGAAGTTCCCGAGGATAAGGAACTGGCCAAAATGTTGATGATCGCCATTGCCATGGCCTGCAACATCGGCGGTCCGGGCGCTCCTTCGGGCGGCGCGCGCAACGTCATCATGATGACCTACCTGACCGACATGTTCGGGTTCGACATTGGTTACTTTCAGTGGGTCACCTACTGCTTCCCCTTCCTCATCATAATGATCCCCATCACCTGGTTTGCGGTGAACGTCATGTTCAAGCCCCGGCTCAAGGATCTCAAGCCTGCCATGATCCACCTGGAAAAGCAGATTGATAAGATGGGCAAGTGGAACAGCAAGCAGATCTGGGCGGTCGTCATTTTCGCCATCATGGTTTTTGGCTGGTTCACGGAAAAAGAGTTCTACAATATGGGCATTTATCCCGTGCGTCTTGGTATCGGAGTTATCGCCGTAGCCGGTGCAATGGCCTACCTGCTGGCCGGTGTGGTCAACTGGCGCGACTACCAGGAAAAGGTCGACTGGGGTGTTGTCTGGCTGTACGCGGGTGCAATCATATTCGGTCGTACTTTGGACAGTACTGGTGCAGCCTATTGGATCGCCAAGTCGGTCATCGACTTGCTGGCCCCGCTTGGCATGGACAGCGGCCTGCCGTTGATGCTGACTTCCAACGGACTGACCGCCGTTCTGACCAACCTCATGGCCGATGGTCCGGCAGCCGCCGCAGTCGGTCCGATTACCCTGAACATGGCTGGTCTGGTCCATCCGGGCACGACGTTCCTGCCCTTCATGGCCATGTCCACAGCCATTGCCTCATCGTTTGCCTACTGCCTGATCATCGGTACACCGCCAAACGCCATTGTGTACGCTTCGGGGTATCTGGAGCCCAAGGATTATCTGCGCGTTGGCATTCCCTTGTGGGTTGTGGCCAATATCGTGGTCATTCTGCTCACGGCGGTTCTTTGGACGTGGATGGGATTTGGCGATCTGCCCCCCTTCTAACTGACATTTGAAAAAACCTTTGGGCGGTTCGGTCTGCCGGATCGCCCAAAGGGCATGACGATATCACGGCATATTTTACAGGTGTTTGGCCTGTTGGACAATTGAGCGGGGAGGAAAAGCAATGCAACAGGAAAAGGCATTCGTTACCAAGAACGGTGTGACGTATTTCAGCCGCAAGACCGAACGGTCCGTGCTTTTCATCATGACCCTGGGGATGTTGATCTGGGGCATTATTGAGAAGTGGGGTTAGGGACATGTCCGCGCAAGCCGATGTTCAGGCCGCAGCCGACATACAGGCAGCGAGCGTCGAGGCGACTATGGATGGTTGCATTTCCACTACTGGGACTGCTGGCAGTGAAAACACAGCACAGCCAACAAAACGCAAGGCGTTTTCCCGGTACTTTGCACATCTCAATATGTTGATTCGTGTGCCGAGCCGGTTTTACGCGGAACTTCCGCAGAAAACAGGCTATACCGAAGCCCTGGTTTTTCTGATCACCTCCAGCGTGTTCTTCACGGCGGTCAGTTTCACCTATCTGTTCAACAGCGATGTGCGGATGATTCCCGTGATTCTGATTAATTCCCTGGGCATGCCGTTTATAGCGGGGGCCTTGGGTTGGGCCACTCTGGTCATGTTTTTCGGAAAACAGGTCGGCGGATACGCACGGGTTTTTTCCATTTTCGCTTATGCCGCAGGCGCGGTCATGTTGGTCTCGTGGATACCGGCCCTGGGTTGGGCCACGGAAATCTGGCGTCTTATTCTCGTCTGCATCGGCCTTCACCGGGCCTATCAGCTGGGGTGGAAAAAATCGTTCTTTGTGACGGTGGCATCCACTGTTGTTCTGACCATGTTTTTCTGGTCCACGGCTCCGGTGATATCCTCGCTCAAGGCGCTGTTGTAGCTGAATCGCGGTTTCTTTGGGTTGAAGAAACAGTTGTTCCATATGGTTATAAAATTTAAAAGGAGTGACTCATGTCGAATCTGGTTCCCCCTCATGGCGGTAAAGGTCTGGTGGTTCGTCTTTTGGAAGGCGCGGCACGTGAACAGGAACTGAAGAAAGCAAAGAGCCTCAAGAAGATTGACATAACCGCCCAGGAAAAGGGCGATCTGATCATGATCGGCATCGGCGGCTTCAGCCCTCTGGATGGCTTCATGACCAAGGCCGATTGGAAGAGCGTATGTGAAAATTTCACACTGGCCGACGGTACGTTCTGGCCCGTTCCTGTCATGCTGGGCGTGAACGCGGACGATGCCGCACAGATCAAGGCGGGAGATGAGATCGCACTGTATTATGCCAAGGACGACACTGTTTACGCCACATTGAAGGTCAGCGAGAAGTTCGAACTGACGGAAGCCGACAAGAAATGGGAATGCGAAGCCGTGTACAAGGGCAAGGGAGAAGACTCCGCCGACGGCAAATTCTGGGAAGTCGCCCTGGAAGATCACCCGGGCGTGCAAAAAGTCATGGAGCGCAAGCAGTTTTGCCTGGCTGGTCAGGTGAATGTCCTTTCCGAAGGCAATTACCCGGACAAGTACAAAGGCGTGTACCTGCGTCCTTCCGAGACCCGCCAAATATTCGACGACAAGGGCTGGACAAATGTGGCTGCGCTGCAATTGCGCAATCCCATGCACCGCTCGCACGAATATCTTTGCAAGATCGCCGTTGAAGTCTGCGACGGCGTTATCATTCACTCCCTCATCGGCAATCTCAAGCCGGGAGACATTCCCGCCGAAGTGCGCGTCAAATGCATCCAGACCCTGGTGGACAAATACTTTGTGGACGACAACGTCGTGCAGGGCGGCTACCCGTTGGACATGCGCTATGCCGGACCGCGTGAAGCCCTGCTGCACGCCACGTTCCGTCAGAACTACGGGGTCAACCGTATGATCATCGGCCGCGACCATGCGGGTGTGGGCGATTTCTACGGTCTGTTCGAAGCGCAGGAGATATTCGACCAGATTCCCTATCAGGGCGAGGAATGCCCTGATCCGGGTAAAAAACTGCTTTGCGAACCGCTCAAGATCGACTGGACCTTCTATTGTTACAAGTGCGACGGAATGGCTTCCCTGCGCACTTGTCCGCATGGCAAGGAGGACCGGGTGATACTTTCCGGCACGAAACTGCGCAAAGCCCTTTCCGAAGGGGCGGATGTTCCCGATCACTTCGGACGCGAAGAGGTGCTGGAGATCCTGCGCGCCTACTATGAAGGCCTTGAGGAAAAAGTGGAAATCAAAATGCAGGGCTTCGCTTCCGGCGAGTCCATGAAATAGTAATTTCTCAAACCACCCTATGCCCATTCTATGGGAGGGCGGGAGCCGCAGCGTGCGGCTCCCGCCTTTTTTGCGTAACGTTGCGCAATCCGTCCGGAATCGTCTTTCCGTCCTTTTTTGTTGATATTGCGAGATTACTGGAACGTTCCTTGCTTTCGTCAGGAAGACATCCACTTCATTTTGCGAGATTTCGGCAGTGGTCCATAGGGGCGGAGCGTAAGAGCCAGGGCCGGACTGCAAGGAGATATGGAATGCAAACCGCTGATTACGCCAAATTGCGTCTGCGCATTATTGCCACCATTCTGGGGTTTTCGCTCATTCCTTTGTTCGGCCTGGGGTCGTTTATCTATTTTCAGTTTTCCAAGACATTTGACGACAACGTGGCCGAGAACCTCACGACCATAGTGGAGAACAAGCGCGACGCCCTGGACATGTTTCTCAAGGAGCGGGTGGCCCAGCTTAAAAACCTGGCCTACACCCATACCTGGGACGAGATGAGCAACGACGAGTATCTGCATAATCTGTCCGAGATCATTCGCACCTATTCCGGCTCGATCGTGGACCTCGGGGTAATCGACGCCTCAGGGCAGCAGGTGGCCTATGCCGGTCCCTATAAGCTCAAGGGCGTGAACTACAAAGAGGAAAGCTGGTTTCGGCAGGTCAGGCTCAAAGGGTTGTATATCAGCGACGTGTTTATGGGATTTCGCCATTTTCCCCATTTCATCATCGCGGTGTGGAGGCAGGAAAAGGGCTCGTCCTGGATTCTGCGGGCCACCATCGATTCCGAAGTATTTACCTCTCTGGTGCGCAACGTCCAGGTGGGGCGGCGTGGTGACGCCTTTCTTGTCAATCGGGAGGGAGTTTTCCAGACCTCGCCACGTTTTGGAGGCAAGGTTCTGGACAAGGCTGATTTGCCGGATTTGTTCGATCTGCCCATTCGTCTGGACAGCGCCGAAATTTCCTGGTTGCAGGGCAACGACAAGGTCGTGGCGGGATTTGCCCGTTTGCACCAGGCGGACTGGACACTGGTTGTCACGGAAGATCCCAGCGAGGAAATGTCGCCTTTGGTGCGGACCCAATGGACCGCCCTTGGCATCACCGGTCTGGGCGGGTTGCTTATTTTTCTGGGGGGCTGGGCCGTGAGCCGCAACATCGTGGCCAAGATAGAGGCGGCGGATCGTGACAAGGCCGCTTTGGACGCCACGCTGATGCAGTCCGGGAAAATGGCCGCCCTTGGGAAGATGGCGGCAGGAGTGGCCCACGAGGTCAACAATCCCCTGACCCTCATACGGGAAAGCGCAGGCTGGGTGCGGGATCTGCTTACCGAGGAAGACCCGGAGAAAATCGTCAATTTCAGCGAGATCGAAGCCGCTCTGCATAAGATCGACGAGCATGTTGAACGGGCCAGAACCATCACGCGGCGCATGTTGGGTTTTGCCAAGCGTATGGATCCCACCCAGGAAAACGTGGACCTGAACCACCTGGTCGAGCAGACCATAGTGCTTCTGGGCAACGAAGCCCTGCACCGCAATATCACGGTTGAAACGGAGTTTGGCGCGGAACTGGGCAACATAGAAACCGATCCGTCCCAGGTGCAGCAGGTGGTGCTCAACCTTTTGGAAAATGCCATCGACGCCATAGACAGAAACGGAACCATCCGTCTGCGCACCTGGAAGAACGAGGAACGCAGGCAGTTGTGTCTGTCCGTGACCGACAGCGGGGGGGGAATTCCGCCTGAGCTGTGCGCCAAGGTGTTTGATCCGTTTTTCAGCACCAAGAAGGTCGGCGAAGGCACAGGCCTGGGACTGGCCATCAGCTACAGCATCATGCAAAAGCTGAACGGTTCGATAGCCGTTGAAAACGTGGAAGAAGGCGGAGCGCGCTTCACTATCTGCCTTCCCTTGGGGTGAGTTCACTGCGGAATGCGGCTGAAGTTTTTCAGAGAATCTGGGCCACGCGGAAAAAGCCCATCCGGAGAAGGAGCCATGGACAGAATCAAAGTGCTGGTCGTCGATGACGAGACTGATTTCATCGACCTGTTTGTCAAACGCTTTCGCATGCGCAACCTGGAAGTGGCGGCTGTGGGCGGCGGGCCGCAGGCGTTGGAGCATCTTCGGGAACATGACACGGACGTGGTGGTGTTGGACGTCCGCATGCCCGGAATGGACGGCATGGAAACCCTGCGCGAGATAAAGAAGCGCCATCCGAGCGTGGAGGTCATCATGCTCACCGGCCACGGGTCGGTGCAGTCGGGCATTGAGGGCATGAGCTGCGGGGCCTACGACTACGTCATGAAGCCTTTCAAGATTGACGACCTGCTGGAGCGTATCCGTCGAGCCCACGAGCACGGGCTGTTGCACAAGGACGGAAAGGCGTGATCTCCGGTCTGCCTTGGCCCCGTACCACGCGGCAGGGGCTGGCCCTTGTTTTGCGGGTGGGAGTTCCGCTGTTCGTAGGGTTGACCGGGTTGCTGATCGCCCTGCAACGCACGGGGAAGTTTGCCGATTTCCTTCTGGTCCTTTTTTCAATGGCCTTGTCCGGCCTGGCAGCCGAATGGGTGTACCGGGCCTCGCGACGGCTGGCGGCGGAAAAGGCGGAACTGGGCGAGCAACTGCTGCAATCGCAAAAGCTGGCCGCGCTGGGGGAATTGGCCGCCGGTATTGCCCATGAAATCAACAACCCGCTGGCCATCATCGGGCAGGAAGCGGAACTATTACAACATTCCCTGGATTCCGTGGA
This sequence comes from Desulfovibrionaceae bacterium, assembly GCA_963665185.2. GTDB lineage: Bacteria > Desulfobacterota > Desulfovibrionia > Desulfovibrionales > Desulfovibrionaceae. The sequence goes on from CAXXPO010000028.1 coordinate 234,988, forward strand.
GTTCAAGGTTCCCGACGAGGAAGCCGAATTTTCCGAATCCCTGACGGAGATAACCCGACAGGTGAGACGTTGCGGCAGCATCACGGCCAAAATGCTGGACATGGCCCGCAAGAGGCAGGCCATTCCGCAGACCACGGACATCAATCAGATTGTGCGCGATATGGTGGCCCTCACTGAAAAGGAAGCGTCCCGGCGCGACATTGAAATCATCGCGACCTACGCCGGGTACATGCCGCAAATTTTTTCCGATCCGCCGCTCATCAAGCAGGTGGTGCTCAATCTGCTGAACAACGCCATCCAGGCCATCGGCAGCAAGGGGACCATTTCCGTCATCACCTGTCTGCGCCCGCCCGATAGCGTTTGCATTGTGGTGCGTGACACGGGGTGCGGCATTGCCAAGGAAGACCAGGACCGAATTTTCAATCCGTTTTACACGACCAAACCGCCGGGCAAGGGGACAGGCCTTGGATTGTCCATCAGCCTGCGTATAATCGACCAGCTTGGCGGAAGTATTGCCGTGCAGAGCGAGCCGGGACACGGCGCGGCATTCACCGTGAAACTGCCTGTGGGGACGGGCAAGGAGGTTTCGCACCATGGCAAGGCCCAGAATTCTTGTGGTTGACGATGAACCCAGGTTTTTGTCCAACATGGTCCGGCTGCTGTCCGGCAAGGGGCTGGACGTGACCGGCGCGGCCAGCGGGGAGTCGGCGTTGGATCTCATCGTTCCCGGTGAAGGTGCGGAGGGGGAAAGAGAATTCCGTCCCTTCGACATCGTGCTTCTGGATATGAAGCTGCCCGGCATGGACGGCCGCGCCACCCTGGCGGCCTTGCGTGCCAAGGGCTGTGACGCCGAAGTCATCGTGCTGACCGGCCATGCGGCAGTTGACGAGGCAGTAGATATCCTGAACCAAGGAGCGTTCGATTATCTGCTCAAGCCCTGCCGTACCGAAACCCTGATGCGCATGCTGGAGCTTGCCTGCGAAAAGCGCGGCCTGCGACTAGTGTAAAAAAAACGGAATGCGCTTTTTGCAACCTGTAAGGCTCTGGCATTCTTGGGAATGCCAGAGCCTTTTGTTTTGTTGCTTTTTTTGTCCTTTCGTCATTTTTTTCGCACCAGGGAAATGCATGATCCATATTTGCTTTTTTCTTTTTTTTGCATAAAAAGTTGGAGTATGCCAACTAAATTGGCAACAAGACGCGGGTGGCATGAAATAAAGACAATGCCCCACAGGTGTTGCCAGGGGGAATGGGTTTTGGTGCGGATTCTGCATTGCGGAAAACATGAACTGAAGTTGCCTGTTTTTAGATACTTCATGGTGATTCAACAATTGGGGGGCGGGATGCAAATTTTACGTACAATCATTTGGAGCTTTTTTTTCACGTGCATGTTGGCAACTCCGGTTTTTGCCGGGACGTGGGTAACCTATAGCGAATGTCAGGATGGATGCCCCATCGGAGATCAGGGCTGTTACAACTATTGCAGCAATCTGTTCGATCCGTGCTTTGATAAATGCTCGGAAGAAGCTCGCGAATTCATTCCCAACTGCATTGCCAGCGACAGGCAGTTCCCCAATAATGCCACTCGGTACACACACTGCCGAGACCTGCTGTACATCGTGAATGCGCAATGCAAAAACGAATGCCGCAGCATCAAGAAGGAAGTGGATTACCCCAACTGGATGGCCGAGCAGAAGTGTCCGTATGACTGCCAAAAGTGGAATCCGGCCAGCCGTTCCTGCGTCGGCGCAAAAATGAACGGGTGCACCTGGTAGCGAAGCGGCCGGTCTTTTTTCGTGCAAGGGGCGCGGCAATGTTGGTTGCCGTGCCCCTTTGATTTTTCTTTCGGTTGAAGATGTGGTAGCCGGAGGCCATGTGTACGGATTCATCACGCCGCAATTATTTCGCGAATAAAGACAACACAGGTAGTAGAGCGTTGCCTTTGCAGGCAAGAAATTCTGGAAAGGGGAGCGCAGGGGGGAGAACCTCTTTCAAGGGGTTTCAGACTGCCGAGAAAGGCCCGGCAACTTCTTTTTCCCAAGAAAATCAACCCCTCTCGTATCTGGAACCATCTGTCTTTCTTGGTTTTTTCTCGTGCCTTTCACTCAACACTTTCTTAACGGCCTGTCAAAATGCACTTTGTAATCAACCTGGAACAACTTTAAAGAAATTTCCCTTTCGTATCTTTTTTTCCGTCCCTCTGCTTTGCCTTCTTTTCTCTTTTCTCCTCACAGGCTGCATAAAAAAGGCGGTCAGCGATACTGTGCGCATTGCCACCAATCCGTCGTCCGCCCCGGTGGTGTTGGGGCAGCGGGCAGTGGACGCGGCGTTGGATCCGGAGGGATTCGCTCGTGACGTGAAGTCGTTCGACAAGCAGTTCCGGGCGATCCTGGCGTCCTTTGAAAAGGCGGTACGTGGGGAGTGGGGCACGAAGGAAGAGAAAAAACCGACTCCCAAGCAGTACGTCAAGTACACGCAGAATTACCAGAGCCGTGCCCTGGTGGATTTTGACAAGGGGGAGGTGACGGTTGAAACGCTGGATGCGAAAAACACTCTGAAAAGTTTGCGCGAGGCTGTGATCACCACGCTTTTGACTCCCGGCGATCCGCAGGCTGTGGACCTGTATTCGGCCCAGCCGGTGAAACTGGGCGAGGAGCCGTATCTGTATGGCGAAGTGCGCGACCACGAAGGCCAATTCATTCGTTGGCAGTGGAGGGCTGAACGCTATGCGGACTATCTGCTGGCCCACCGGCTGCAAAAGCGGAATATCACCACGAAAAGCGGCACAAAGACCGTCCATCTTGTGCGCATGGTCATGACCGCCGACCATATGCAGGTGCGGGCGGCGCGGTACAAACAGCAGGTGACACGCTGGGCCGGGCAGTTCAAGGTGTCCCGGAGTCTGGTGTACGCCATCATGCAGACGGAGAGCGATTTCAACCCGTTTGCCGTGAGTTCGGCCCCGGCCTTCGGGTTGATGCAAATCGTCCCGACCACGGCGGGGCAGGACGTGCGCAAGTATCTTACAGGGAAAACCGGCATTCCCACGCGGCAGTTTCTGTTCGATACGAACAACAACATTCAGTACGGTAGTGTCTATCTGCACATGCTGGACACCCGATATCTCCAGCAGATAACCGACCCGACCTCGCGGGAATACTGCGTGATCAGCGCCTATAATGGTGGCGCGGGCAATGTGTTGCGCACCTTTTCCCCGGATCGCGCCAAAGCGGTGCGGGTGATCAATTCATTGTCCCCGTCCGCAGTGTACAGGAAACTGCGTTATGAACATAGTCGCGACGAATCACGACGTTACCTGGAAAAGGTGACGCGGGCCAAAAAACAGTACGTCCGGATTTGAAGTGCATGCGGAATGGCTGATGACGGCCGTGTGCCGTGGAAGCCCCGAACAGGACCTGATGATTGCTGGCGAATGAGGGGAGCCGTGCTCGGGGAAGGTGGATTGGCCGTACGGTTCAGATCATTTCGTTGAGCAGGTAGCCGACGGTTTCATCCTGGGCGCGTATGGCCGTGGCATTGGCCTGATACGCACGTTGCGTGGACATGAGGTCTACCATTTCGTGGCCGATGTCCGTGTTGCTGGCGCCGCGGGCTTGGCCTTGCGGGTCGTTTTCGGGCAGTGGGACGCCGGGGCTGGTGTCCTTTTGGATGGAGGCCACGCGCACTCCCTGATCGTGAGGCCCTGATTCCAGGCGTGCTCGCGAGGCCTGAAAGCCGTGCGTGTTCACGTTGGCCACGTTGTTGGCCGTGACCTGTGCAGACACCCCGAAGGCGTTCAGTGCGGTGAGGTTGGTGTCGATGCGCATGGTCTGAATATAGGACAGGCGAAAAGGCCGGTCAAGCCGGTTGTTTTTTCCGGGATATCGGGGCGTGAGGTCAACTCGGGGATTTATCGCGTTCTATCACGGCAAAAGCGCTGTGGTTGTGGATGGATTCCAGGCTTTCCACTTCCACCCGGAACCAGGTGACACGGTCGTGCTCTTCCAGTTGCTGCGCCGCGGTCCGGACCACATCCTCCACGAACCGTGGATTGGCAAAGGCCGCTTCGGTCACGAATTTCTCGTCTTCCCGCTTGAGCAGCGAATAGACCGGGGACGACCCGGATGTTTCGGCCACATCCACGAGGTCCTCGATCCAGATGAATCCGGTGGAGCGGCAGCTGATGCGCACAATGGCCCGCTGGCTGTGCGCTCCGTTGTCGCTGATGGCCAGGGAACAGGGGCAGACCGTCATGACGGGCACTTCCACGGTGAGCAGGAAGTTGAGGTCCTTGCCGGAAAATTCGCTTTCCAGAGTGCAGTCGTAATGCATGACTCCGGGACTGGCGCTGGAGGGCGCGGCTTTGCGCACGAAATAGGGAAAGCGGAGTACGGCATGGGCGCAGGAAGCTTCCAGGCGTTCTCGGATATCCGTCATGAGTCGTTTGCACGAGCCGTAATCCAGCCCGCCTTCCCATTGTTCCATGGCTTCGATGAAGCGGCTCATGTGGGTTCCCTTGAAGTCGCCGGGCAGGTCCACGCTGAGGTCCACGCTGGCCACGGTATGCTGTTCGCCCTGAGCCTTGTCGCGTACCACAAGCGGGGTGCGCAGTCCCTTCACTCCCACGCGGTCGATTGGCAGAGCCACGTCTGCCGGGCCGCTCTGTATGTCTTTCATTTATTTGAGATCCTGCCCTGTGGTGGTGAGCCCGAGTTTGCCGTGCTTCACTCCTTTCGTGGAGATGAGGCGTTGGGCCAGATCGCGGATTTCATTTCCCGGTCCGCGCAGCACAATGACTTCCAGACAGTTGTCGTGGTCCAGATGCACGTGCAGGGTGGAGAGGATGACGCCGTGCGCATCGTGTTGAATTTCTGTGAGACGCTGGGCCAGGTCGCTCTGGTGGTGGTCGTAAACCAGAGAGAGCGTACCGGCCAATTCGTTGTCCGTGTCTTCCCATTCGCGTTGCACCAGGGTGTTGCGGATCAGGTCGCGGATGGCTTCGCTTCTGGTCTGGTAGCAGCGTTCCTCGCAGAGTTCGTCGAATTTTTGCAAAAGGTCCGAATCCAGGGACACGCCAAAACGGATGGTCTTACCCATGGCTTGCTCCTTTGGGCATCACGCGCCCGGCAATGTATTGGGGAGCGTCAGCTCCCATAGGTTGACGGTTACCCGCAAGTCTTCATCATGAATTTCCCTGGAGGAGACTTCCACAGGACGCCAGCCAAGCTCGGCGAATCTGTCCCAGACATTTTTTGATGCATCGCGCTGGGGTTGAGCCAGCCATATTTTTCCGCCAGGGGCCAGGCAGTTGCGGAACAGAGCTTCCAAAGGGTCGAAAAATCTTTTTTCATAGACGATATCGCCCCCCCAGATGAAATCGAAAATACCCGGTTTCAATGCCGGGCCGCGCCAGTCCATTTGCAGCCAAAGCGGTTGGGGCTGGCTGTTTTTCCGTGCGTTGAGCCGGGCAAAACGAAGGGCCGGGTATTCCGAGTCGAATGCCGTGACATGCGCTCCGGTCTGCGTGCCCACCAGGGCGCACAATCCCAGGCCGCATCCCACGTCGAGGCAATGTTTTTCCCTCAGGCCGGGCGCCTGTGCGGAAATGTGTTCGGCCAGCGCAAGGCTGGCGGGCCAGATGTCCGCCCAGTACGGAATGTGGTCTTCGGCGTTTTTCACGTCAGCCATTTGCGCCCACAGGGTTTCCAGGTCCCCGTCCCGTGTCAGACGCCAGTCGCGGCCCGCCACGGTGTAGGTCAGGATTTCTGTTTTGCCGGTCACGGTCAGGGGCGGGGCAGGGGTGGTCATATTAGGGTTCTTTTGGGTTGGGCTCGTTAATGTATCCACAGAGTATAACAGTGTGGTTACGAAACAATCAAGTGCGTAACACGAACGGTGCGTGGGTTTGTGTTTCCTGGATCGGAAAGTAGATTTTTTTGAGTGTAATCAATAACCTGATGTGTTTTCGGAGATGAAATCAGGTGCGCATGACAGCCCGGCAAGCTGCCTGTCGGGGCTTGGCGAATACGGGCCCGCCTCCCGTGGAGGGGGACGTTTTTTGCGCGGGACTGTGTCTTTTGCGCAAGGCAGGAATGCACGGCACTGGATTTTTGTTTTTCGTCCTTTCGTCAAGAGGAATCAGGACAAGCTTTTCCATCCTTCTGAAGGAAAAAAATGAAGAATCCGGGTTGATCAAAAAACACCCTTTACATAGACTTCCAATGGAGATAGGCGAATTCCATCTGTCGCAGGCTGTTGAGGAACAGCATGTGGAAGGCTGAGACAAAATCGGTCCGCAGGTGATTTGCATTTTGAAAAAATGGATGACTGATGAGGGAGAAATCATGGTGTTGAATTGACAGCCCCTCATGAAAAAGTTCACGACAGCCTTTTACGATACATTGATTGGCAACTGCTGTTTCATGCAATTTACTCCAAGGAGGAGGTCTTCTGATGATTCCCAAGGATCTGCTGTATACCAAGTCCCACGAATGGGTCCGTGTGGAAGACGGCGAAGCCGTAATCGGCATTACGCATTTCGCCCAGGAACAACTCGGCGATCTGACATACGTCGAACTGCCCGAAGTCGGACAGTCCTTGAACGCCGGAGATGAAATGGGCAGTGTCGAGTCGGTCAAAGCGGCCAGCGAAATCTACAGCCCTGTTTCCGGCACGGTCGTCGCCGTGAACGAAGACTTGGACGCCAATCCGGGACTCATCAACGATGATCCCTACAATGACGGCTGGATGGCCCGCATCAAACTTTCCGGCGATCCCGAGGGCTTGCTGGACGCGGGCGACTATCAGCGCGTTGTCGACGAAGAAGCCCACTAATTCGCCAGATTTCCGCCGCCGGTTTGCATTCGCTCTCCGGCGGCTTCGTACATTGGCTGTCCGTTATTCTTTCACCTTCCATGCGAGTCCAGTGCCCGCCGGTTGAGTCGTCGGCGTATGCACAGCAAGGAGTTCGATCCATGCCCTACATCCCGCACACAGGTTCGGAAACGAGCGAGATGCTGGAGGCCATCGGAGTTGCGTCCATAGACGACCTGTTCGTGGACATTCCCGAAGACCTGCGGCCCAAACAATTCGATATACCTTCCGGCAAAAGCGAAATGGCCGTGAAGAGCCACCTGGCCTTTCTCGCTTCGCGCAATCGCACCGACCTCAAGAGTTTTCTCGGCGCAGGGTTCTACGACCATTACATCCCCGATGCCGTGGACGCCTTGAGCGGACGGGGAGAGTTCGCCACTGCCTATACGCCGTATCAGCCCGAAGCCTCGCAAGGAACATTGCAGGCCATTTTCGAGTTTCAGACCGCGGTCTGCCGTCTGCTGGAAATGGATTGCGCCAATGCCAGCGTGTACGACGGGGGCTCGGCCCTTTTCGAATCCATGATGATGGCCGTGCGTTCCACCAAACGCCGCAAGTTTCTGATCAGTGAATGTGTCAACCCCATTTACCGGATCATGCTGAATTCCTATACGTCCAATCTGAATCTGGAATTGGTGACCATTCCCCACGAGAACGGGCTTACCCCGGTGGCGGCCATGGCTGCCGCCCTGGATACGGATGTGGCCGGCGTGGTGGTGCAGAACCCCAATTTCTTCGGCCACATCAACGATTTCACCGAACTTTTTGCAAGGGCCCGCGAAGTCAAGGCCCTGTCCATCCTGTCTGTCTATCCGCTGATGCAGTCGGTGCTCAAGACGCCCGGGGCAATGGGCGCGGACATCGCCGTGGCCGAAGGCCAGAGCCTGGGCATGCCTCTGTCGTTCGGTGGCCCCTACCTGGGCATCATGACCTGCACCCAGAAACTCATCCGCCAGTTTCCCGGCCGAATCGCCGGCCGTACGGTGGATCTGGACGGCCGCACCGGCTATGTGCTGACCCTGCAGGCCCGCGAACAGCATATCCGCCGTCAGAAAGCCACTTCCAACATTTGTTCCAACCAGGCCTTGTGCGCCTTGCGCGCGCTCATCCACATGAGCCTGCTGGGCGAGGAAGGACTGAAACGCACCGCGGCTGTGTGCATCGAACGCGCCCATTATGCGGCGGAGCGGTTTGCGGCCTTGCCGGGCGTGGAGCTGCTGTCCGACGGTCCGTTTGCCAATGAATTTGTCGTGAAGCTGCCTGTTTCCGCGTTCAATGCCGTGGATCGGCTGACGGAACGCGGTTACGTGCCGGGCTTTCCTTTGGGTCGCTACTACAAGGGGTTGGACGACTGCCTTCTGGTGGCCTGCACAGAAAAGAACACGCGTGAAGACATCGGCATCATGGCCGAAATGCTGGGAGGGCTGTTGTGAAAACCGTATTTGCCAAATCCAAACCGGGCCGCGAAGGCGTTTGGCCGGAAAAGCCCATGACCGAGGTCTCGCAATACATAGACCCGTCTCTGCTGCGTAGTGGGCCGGCAGGCCTGCCGTCTCTTTCCGAACTGGATGTGGTGCGTCATTTCACCGAGCTTTCCAAGCGCAACTACGGCGTGGATTCCAATTTCTATCCGCTCGGCTCCTGCACCATGAAGTACAACCCCAAGTTTACGGAAAGCGTGGCCGCGATGTCCGGTTTCGCCGGGCTGCATCCCATGCTGCCCCAGCTTCAGGGCGCAGGCAGCATGTGCCAGGGCGCTCTGGAAGTGATGCACCACATGGAACAGCTGCTGTGCGAAATCAACGGCATGGCCGGGTTCACTCTGCATCCCATGGCCGGAGCGCACGGCGAACTTACCGGGGCCATGCTCATCGCCGCCTATCACAAGGACAAGGGCAACAAGAAGACCAAGGTCATATGCCCTGATTCGGCACACGGAACCAACCCGGCATCGGCCGCCCTGGCAGGCTTCGAAGTGGTCAGCATCGAATCCAGGAACGGCATTGTCGATCCGGCCGCCCTGGCCGAAGCCTTGGACGACGACGTGGCCGCCGTGATGATGACCTGCCCAAACACATTGGGATTGTTTGAAAAGCATTTGCCTGAAATCGTTCGCATGGTGCATGAAAAAGACGCTCTGCTGTATTACGACGGAGCCAACCTGAACGCCATCATGGGCAAGATGCGCGTGGGTGACGCTGGTTTCGACGTGGTTCACCTGAACCTGCACAAAACCTTTGCCACGCCGCATGGCGGCGGCGGTCCCGGATCCGGTCCGGTGGGCGTAAGCGAGAAACTGGTGGATTTTCTGCCTGTCTCCCGCGTGCGCAAGCTGGAAGACGGCATGTATGCCCTGTCGTACGACCATCCCAAGTCCATCGGCTATGTCGCCCCGTTCTACGGAAACTTCGGTGTTTTTCTCAAGGCGTACGCCTACATTCTGCGCCTTGGCCGCGACGGGCTCAGAAGGGCTTCGGAAAACGCGGTGCTGTCCGCCAACTATTTGCGCAAGCGGCTGGAAGACCACCTGAACATCCCGCACAACACCGTCTGCATGCATGAATTCGTCGCTTCTGCCTGCAACCAGGCGGAATGCGGCGTGCGCGCCCTGGATATCGCCAAGGCCCTGCTGGACAAAGGCTATCATGCGCCCACCATCTACTTCCCCCTGATCGTCAAGGAATGTCTGATGATCGAGCCCACGGAAACGGAAAGCAAGGAAACGCTCGATCAGTTCGTGGACGATCTCATCGCCATTCTCGAGACAGCCAAGACCAACCCAGAAGCGCTTCAGGCCGCACCTGTCAACCTTCCCGTGAAACGGCTGGATGAACTTCGCGCCGCCCGGGCCATGGAGTTGACCGATGACGCTTGATCTGGTCGTCATAGGCGGCGGTCCCGGTGGATTCGCCGCCGCCCTGGAGGGTGCGCACACCGGTATGAAGGTGGCGCTGGTGGAAAGGGACCGCATGGGTGGAACCTGTCTCAACTGGGGGTGCATTCCCACCAAACTCTTTCTTGGAGCCACTTCGCCCATACACGAACTGGAATCCCAGGCCCGCTTGCGTGTGGCTTCCGGGAGTGTTGACGTGGACCTGAAAGCTTTGCAGGTGCGCAAGCAGCGGCTGCTTCCCGCATTGGGCAAGGCCATGGGCCAGCGTCTGGAAAAGGCCGGAGTCAAGATCTACCAAGGTGTGGCCCGCATGGATTCCGGTCGGGCCGTGGAGCTGATAAGCAACGGCAAGCCGGTTCTTTTGCCTTTCGAGCACTGCGTATTGGCCACTGGCTCGCGTCCCTTTGCCTTTCCCGGCATGGAGGTCGACGGACTGGCCGTGCTCAATTCCGACCAGGCCCTGGACCTCAGTGAGGCTCCCGAATCCCTCATCATTGTGGGCGGTGGAGTTATCGGGCTGGAAATGGGGCAGTTCTTTTCGCGTTTGGGAACCAAAATCATCGTGGTCGAGGCCATGGACCGTCTGGCTCCCTTTGAAGACCCGGAAATCGGTTTGGAACTGGGGCGTGTCTTCAAGCGCGGCAAGTGGGAACTGCACCTGGGGAAAAGAGTGCAACGGCTGGTTTCTTCAGGTCACAGGGCCGTGTTGACACTGGAAAGCGGCGAGACAATCGAGGCGGAAAAAGCCCTGGTCGCCGTGGGGCGTCGGCCCAACAGCACGGAAATGCGATTGGAAAAGGCCGGAATCGAAACTTCAGGTCCCGGTTGGATCAAGGTCGATCCAAACCTTCGGGCTTCGGAACGTGTGTACGCAATCGGCGACGTCAACGGACGCCTCATGCTTGCGCATGCTGCCGAGCATCAGGCACGTCACGTCATTCGGCATATGCGCGGGCAGGTCGATGCCCCTTATAACGACTCCGCCTGTCCCTCCTGCATTTACGGCGCTCCGGAAGTCATGCGCGTGGGCGCGGGCGTCCGTGAATTGCTCAAGGAAGGGGGAGAGGCCGAAGTCTCCACCTTTCCCATGGCCGCCAATCCCATTGCCCAGGCACATGCCGATACCCTGGGGATCGTCAAGGTCTTCTGGAAAGGCGGTAAAGTCCGCGGCGTCACGGCCGTTGGACATGGTGTTTCCCACCTGACGACGCTGGCGACCGTCATGGTCATGCAGGGGTGGGGGCAGAGGCAGCTTGATGAATTCATCTTCCCGCATCCTTCCATTGAGGAGGCGCTTCTTGAGGCGTGCAGGGCGGAACGGAAGGTTCTGAGATAAGTTGCGGGAGCAGGTCGTGCCCGTGGAAGCGATGAGGTGAAGAGCCTTGGGCCGGATTCGCGTCTGCGTGATTTTTGCTCATAACGATGTTGAAAAGAGGTGTTTGGGGGCGGGAGAGGAACATTTCCATCCCGCCTCGAAACACCTCTTTTTATCTTGCTGCAACAACACATGCACGATCAATCAATGGAGTCGTGTGCTGAAAGCTGATCATACGGTCAGGTCAATGTGAGCCGCCTGTACAGGAGCAGACGCAGTTCCTTGGTCCTCCCGTGACGTATTCTGCGTTTCATTGGATTCTACTTCGGCGGATGACGTCACATTGGATGTTTGGCCTTGGGAAGCCGCAGGCGACGTCGCATTTTGGGCCGTTTCACCCTCTTGTGCTTGAGGAACATTCTCCGAGGGGGTATCTGTTAATTCCGTCGTATCGGTCGGTTCCTTGTTCTCCACGTTTTCCTGGGATTTTTCTTCGGCTTCTTCTTCGGCCTTCTTGAGGTCCTCTTCCATACGCTTGGTTTCTTGTTCCGTCGCGTACCCCTTTACATATTGCTCAGTCGCCTTTTCCGCCTTGCGCCCGACCAGGTAGAGCTCTGCATAGGAGTTGGCTTCTTGAGCCAGGCTTTTATGATATTCCAAAATGCCTTGCATCTTGGTGTGAAAGTCATTGGCAACCTCATATCCAGTCATCAGACCAGCAATATAACGGGACTGTTTGAATCCATATTTTGAAAGGGATTCGTCCAGATCGGACTGGTGGTCGGTCAGAGAGCGAGATGAGGACACGCCTGACACCTTGTTTTCCGCGGCCAGTGTGGGGCTGACGGTAGGGGCGGACGATTGATCCGGATCAGTTGCGGCACTCATTGTAAAGGACATCAAGCTGTTGAGGCCGGTACTGGTGACTTTCATGGCACACTTCCTTTCCAGACTATTAAATATCGTATTGATGTGCATAGTCTATATCGTCTGTGTGGATGGTTTGCTTTAGGTCCCCTGATAAAAATTAAGCAATTAAAAGAAATTACAAAATGAAAATACAAGATAGTATTTGATGTTTTTATGTGAGATTTATTCTGATTATGTTTTAAATAATATCCTCATCCCTCTTGGTGGGAATCAACGGCAGATTGTGCAGAGAGAGTTGCTCAGCCGGACGAAGGCTTTTATCATTTCTTGGCTATTTCCTGAATCTCCCTGCAATATTTCAGCACATCCTTGCTCATGGAATGTGCGCCGTGGTAAAACGTGAAGAACTGTATGAGTTTTTGGAGGTAGAAACGGCGGGTTGCTCCGTCGTTGCGCAGTTGGGTCAGCCTCTTTTCGGCCTGTGCCAGGACGTTCTCCAGAGCGGCTGTGTCCGGCGTGCACTCCTCCGCAACGGCTTGCATGGCTTCCATGGTGGCGTGGGCTAGGGCGCGGAGTTCGGTTTCCATGATAATGGAGTAACCGCTTCCGTTGTCGTCGTTGAGTGCGTGGAGCATGGCCTGCAGGTGACCGCTGCATTTTTCCAGAGTAAGGATTTTCAGTTCCAATAGGCCGGCGTTTTCACGGAAAAAGAAACGCTCGTGGTGCAGCACGTTCCGGCAGAGTTTTCGGTCCCCGGTAATGGCATCGTGAAGAGGGTCCATCTTGTGTGGCGAAAGATGGGACTGCATGGACAGGAAACAGTCTATGAGTTCCCCGTACATGGCGGCGCAGGCTGAAAAATGATCCCGCAGTCTTGCCCGTAGCGCTGTGCCGCCGCGCATGGGCCAGATGGCGATACTCACCAGAAATGCGCAGGCCACGCCGATGCCGATTTCCAGAAAACGGAACAAGGCGAAGGAAACGCGTTCGGGTTGGCCCAGGCTGGCGAGAACAATGATGGAAACCGTGATGGCGGCCATGCGATAGCGGTCATTGTATTTGGTCATGTAGGCGCAGAAGGCCACGGAAAGGAACAATGAAAGCAATGTCATGCCCGGGGTCTGGGGAAAGACGAGGATTGTCAGTACGCCCATTGCCGCGCCCACGGCGGTTCCGGACAGGCGGTACCAGCACATGCGGATGGAATCGGCGACATTGACCTGCATTACGATGACGGCGGAAAGAGCGGCCCAGTAGCCGAATTTAAGCTGGAAGAAATCGGTGGCAACATATGCCAGCACTGCGGCAAGGCCTGTCTTGAAACCGTGGATCAGATGGGCTTTGCGGGACTCCGGACTCACGAAAGGCATGATCGTATATCTCCCTGACATCACTGTGACAAATGAATTGACGCAGCACAGGGTCTGCGCGGGAGGGATTAGTGTCCCTTTCGTCCGCAAAATGCAAGGGGCGTTTTCAGGCTGGAATCCGACATGGCATGACTGCAATGTCGGATTTCCGGAAAATGTACCCTGACGTATTATTTTTCTTTCAGGAACAACTCCAGTCTGTCCATGCCTCGGGCGATATTTTCCATGGAGTTGGCATAGGAGAAACGGATGAATCCTTCGGCATTGCTGCCGAAGTCGATGCCGGGTGTAACGCCGACCTTGGCTTTGTTGAGAATTTCAAAGGCGAAGTCGTAGGAATTCCGCGTGAATTTTTTAGCGTTGGCCAGAATGTAGAATGCTCCGGTGGGTTCCACGGCAATGGCAAAGCCCATGGCCTTGAGCCGGTCGAGCATATAGCGGCGGCGTTTGGCATAGGTTTCGCGCATGTGCCGCACATCGTCGTCGGTTTGGGTCAGGGCGGCGAGTCCGGCCCATTGGGCGATGGAGCCTGCGCAAATGAACAGATTCTGGGCCATTGCCCGGATGCATCCCACATAGGGCTTTGGGGCGATGAGGTATCCCAAGCGCCAGCCGGTCATGGCATAGAGCTTGGAAAAACCGTTGAGTACAAAGGCGTTGTGGGTGTACTCCAGAATACTGTGCTCTTTCCCCTCGTAGACGAGTCCGTGGTAGATCTCATCGGATATGATCGGAATGCCCAGGGATGCGATTTCCCTGAGCCGATTGGCGTCGAGCAGAGTGCCGGTCGGATTGGAGGGGGAATTTATGAGAATTGCCCGGGTGCGATCGGTAATGCGGGGTTTGATGTTTTCCAACGTGGGCTGGAACCCGTCTTCCTCGGCCACGGGAATGGTCACGGCGCGTCCGTTCACGAACTGGATGAAGTTTGGATAACAGGCATAGCCGGGGTCGGTTATCAGAACTTCGTCGTCAGGCTCGAGCAGGGCGGAGAAGGCCAGGAGCATGGCCGGGGACGTACCCGAAGTGACCACGATCTGATCCGGGGTGATGGCTACCCGGTAGTACTTTGCATAATGGCAGCAAATGGCTTCGCGGAGCTGGTAGAGGCCCTGGCTGTGGGTATAATGCGTTCGGCCCTGTGCTATGGCGTTTTGGGCTGCGTCTTTTACGGCTTTGGGGGTTTCAAAATCCGGCTCGCCAAGTTCCAGGTGGATGACGTCCTCTCCTTGGGCTTCCAACTTTTGGGCGGCTTCCAGCACGGCCATGGCAATGAATGGAGTAATGTTCTCGGCACGACAGGATGGTTTCACAGGTACTCTCCGAAATGTCATTTGGGATGTTCAAACAGGATGCAGCATGATATCTACGTTGTCGGGGAGGGCCTTGCAAGGCTTGGGGGTTTCCCAACGCTGAAAAACAGGATAATAGCAGAAAAGGAAAAGCGTACATATCGGTTTGCGCCAGACTCTTTTTTTTCAGTACTGGAGATTTGTGTGGCGGAAGACGGCAAACAGGATCGATCCAGCAAGGATAGGAAAGCGCAACAAGGGGAGTCTTCCCGGCAGGAGGCGCTTGATGCTCTTGAGATTCCGGCCGAGCCTCTGGATACCTGGGGGGATGGGGAGGATTTGGACGTGGGCGAGGAAGATGTCCTCACCGCGGACGACATTGCCGACGATATTGTTCCCGAAGAAGTTGTCGAAGTCTCAGCCCAGGCCATCCATGACGAGTACTATCAGTTGGGCATGGCCATTCTGGATGCGTTTCCGAAATTTCGTTACCCCATAGACCTGTACCGCTACAACGAGGAAGCGTCCTCGCTTATCCCCACGTATCGCGCCGGGCAGCGAATGCATTACTCGTTCCGTTCCAAAATCGTGGACATGTGCCGCGAGGGACGCTTGTTCGTGGCCCGGTCCCAGCACGACATCTACACCAGCTACATGACCCGCCAACTTGATCTTGTTCTGCTGGACAAGAATCTTAAGCCCAACGAAATCGCGGAAACCCTGTTCAAGGCGTTGGGGTATCGGCTGGACGCTTTGTTTGAAAGTCCGGTGCGGGAACGCTACGAGGATCTGGAACACGATCTTCATATCCTGGTGGAATGCATCGTGCGCAATGTGAAGGTTGTTTTCGAGTTGATCTGCTACCTGCATTTCAATAACGCCCCGGAAAACAAGATGGTCAATGTGGCGGTCATGGGATTGGCCATTTATATGTACAAGGACAAGGACAACCTGACCAAGGGGGCCCTGTTCTCCGTTGCCAGGGGCTTTTTTTTGCACGACATCGGCATGAGCAAGATTCCCAAGTTCATCACCAACAAGGAGCAGGGGCTTCGTCTTGATGAACGCCGGCGGGTGCACGAACATGTGCAATTGTCCGTGGAGATTTTGCAGTCCATGGGGTTGACCGGCGAAAGGGTGCTGCAGTGCGCCTGCGAACACCACGAACGCATGGACGGCAGCGGGTATCCGCGCAAGTTGCGCGGCGAATCCCTGAGCCTTTTGGGACGCATTTGCAGTGTGGCGGACTCGTATGCGGCCATGATTGCGGAGAAACCTTATGCCAAGGGCAAAAAGCCCCTGGAAGCCGCTGTTTCCCTTTACAAGGATCAGAAGCGTTACGACGCGTCCATCACCAGTCTGCTGATGAAAATTCTTCAGGAAACATCCTGCTGACGACTTTCGTATTGGAACCTTGTCCGGCAGAAGGCCGGATTTTTTGTCAGCCCGGTGTGCCCGATTTGAGCTTTTTCAGAAAATATTGGGCCAATGCTTCATAAATGCGATCCTCCACATCGGCCATGGTGTAGGGCTTTTTCAGCACCGCGTTGACGTACGGCTTGGCCTGCTTCACATCTTTGTCCGCTTCGGCCGTGATCATGATGATCGGCGTATCCTTGAACGCACCCACGGAACGCACCTTCTTGACCATCTGCAAACCGTCGGTCATGGGCATGTTCCAGTCGGTGATGATCAGGTCGGGCCGGATTTTGGTCATTTTGAGCAGCCCCTGCAATCCGTCCTTGGCGTGGGCTATATTGTTGCGCTCAAAACCCATCTGGCTGAGGAAGTATGCGTAGTTTTTGATGTTCGGCCCCATATCGTCCACCACCAACACCTTGAGTCCCGAGAGCTTTTGTTGAATCGCACTGCGTAGTCGTTGGTCCATATGCTTTTCTCCCGTGCCGGTTGTTTCGGCGGGTGTATTGACGGCTATTCCAGAACCGGCAGATAAATGCTTACGGCCGCGCCGCCAGACGAACTGCTTCCTTTTTTCATGTGCCCCACGTGACGGTCCACAATGTCCTGAATAAAGGACAGGCCGAAACCGGTCCCTTCCGGGGGGCTTTCGTCTGCATCGCCGGATTCCGGAGAAGGAGGTGCAGACGGGATGGCAGCGTCCTTATCCTGGTTTTCAGGAAATCCGGGACCGTCGTCGGAAACCCGGAGCATGAGCATGCGGACGCCATCTTCGTCATTGCCGCCGGATTTGAGGTGGATGCGTACCTCTCCTCCGGTGGGGGAATATTTGATGGCATTATGTATGAGATTGGCGAGCACATGGTACATACCGCGTTCCAGCCCGAAAAAAGTGGTTTTTTCAGTGGGCAGCAGAAGTTTCAGGCTGATCGCGCGCGTGTTGGCCACGGTGCGCATTTCCGTGCAGCATTTGCGTGCAAGGGCGGCCAGATCAAAGTCCCTGAATGCGTCTATGGCGCCGTGCACGTCTTCCCGTAGCCCCTCGTCCAGGACGCGAAGGTTGCGTTCAAAGCTCATCTGCAAGGCTTCCATGGCCACTTCCAAGTGAGCCAGAATGGATTGGCGCATGGTGGGGTCAATGCGTTTCAATTCGCCGCGCTCGAGTTCGCTGGCCAGAATTTCCAGGCTTTGGCTGGCGCTGTGGATGTAGTTCTTGTTGTCATGGGATATCAGCTTGAGCTGCTTTTCCACCTGCCCCCGGAAGTTCAGGTCGTGCTCCTGGATGCGGCGGTAGATGTCCACCCGGTTGGCCGCCCGTAACAGGGCGTCGTCCAACTCCTTGGGCGTGGCGGAAAAGGGAATGAGGTCCGAGGCAAAGCTGCGGATGGCTTCAACGGCCAAGGCGGTATCGAGACGCGGGGCGAAGAAAATGAAATCCGTGAACCATGCCAGCCGTTTTATGCGTTTGATGAGTATGAACCCGGGGACGTCCTCCAGGTCCATGCCCACGATAACGATGGGATGCCGCTTCTTTTTGAAGCGTTCCACGGCGTCGTGGCCGCTGGCGGCGAGGACAGGCAACATGCCGCAACGGCGACAGGCCGCTTGCAGGGCTTTTCGGGCGGTGGTGCCGCCGCCTGCTATCAGGGCCGTGAGGTGTGTACTTTCTGTCGTATCCATGCCCTCCCCCTCGAAGGCGCTTTTCAACGGGCAAAATGTGAACTAGCAGGATTGAAGTCTGGTGCGGAACTGCGTATGTGCATGTCGTGCAAGACGATTCTTCTGCATGCCGGAAGCGGCGTCAATACAGCCCTTGTGGTCATCAAGATGTTTCTTTGTAACGAATTTTTGACGAAAAATATACATGCCATTTGCCAAATGAACAAAGACATATCCTGCCATCGGGAACTCGGTGGAAAGCTGGTCGAGTGGTTTTCCCTTCATGGACGCGACCTTCCCTGGCGAAAGGCGTACGATCCTTACCATGTATGGATTTCCGAGATCATGCTTCAGCAGACGCAGATGGAGCGTGGTGTGGCCTATTTCAATCGCTGGATAGAGCGTTTCACCACGCCCCGGGATGTTGCGGACGCTTCGGAAGAGGACATCCTGAACCATTGGGAAGGGCTGGGGTATTACTCCCGGGCCATGAATATTCGCAAGGCCGCCCGCATCATCTGCCGGGAACATGGCGGAATCATCCCGGACACGCCGGAGGTTCTGCGTTCCCTGCCGGGGATCGGACCGTATACGGCCGCAGCCATCGCCAGTATCGCCTACAGGCATCCCGTGCCCGTGGTGGACGCCAATGTGGAGCGCGTCCTGGCGCGTCTGTTCGATATTGATGAGCCGCCCAAGCAGGCGCGGACCGCCCGCAGGATTCACGATCTGGCCGGCGGGCTTATGCCCGCATCCCATGCGCGGGAATTCAACCAGGCCATGATGGAGCTTGGTGCTTTGGTCTGCCTGCCCAAAAAGCCCCGCTGTTCAGCCTGTCCCGTTGTTCCGTACTGCCAGGCATATCATCTGGACATCGTTCTGGAGCGGCCTGTCCCGCGCAAGGCGGCAGGCTACATTCCCATTGAGGTGGCCACCGGAGTGCTTGTCCATGATGGACGCATTTTTATTCAGAAACGTCCGGCCAGTGGTGTGTGGGCCAATTTGTGGGAATTCCCCGGAGGTTCGGTGGAGAGCGGTGAAACCCCGGCCCAGGCCCTGTTGCGAGAATACTACGAGGAAACCGAATTCAGACTCGCCGACATTCAACCCATCACCGTCATCCGTCACGGTTACACAAAATACAGGGTCAGCCTGCATTGTTTTTATTGCAGTCTGGATGGAGGTGAATCCACCCCCATACTGCATGCGGCCCAAGAATTCCGCTGGGTGCGGCCGGAACAGCTGGACGACTTTGCCTTTCCCGCCGGACACCGCAAACTCATCGCAAAAATACGTGAGACTCAGGATTTTTTGCAGCGTGTGTCCCTTTGATATTCCTCGATGTCGGGGGGAATTGACGGAATAAAGGAATAGATGAAGTCAAAAGCAAGTCAATGCGGGATCGACATTTTCATCGGTACAAGATAGAAATTGTTTATCAGGAGGGCCGGCTGGTTTTGGGGATGTGCCAGCGGGATTATTTTGTATTGGTCAATTCCAAATCCGCAAAGTTGTTCTGAAAAAGAATTCAAGAGGATGGCGGGTTTCAATCCGTTTTAATCAGGAGGGGTGCGATGGCTGCAAGCACTCATACAGCAGACCAGTCCACCGAATTATATATCCCCACGTATTTTGCCAGGCAGCCGGTCTTTTGTGATGGCCCCAGCGTCTGGGGGTATGAGCTTCTCTACCGGGATACGGGCGAAGCGACTACGGCCATTTTCACGGATTCGGAAGCCGCAACGCTTCAAGTGGCCGCGAGCGCCTTCATTCATCCGGAAATAGGCCGGACCCAGCCCAAAAAGCTGATTGTCAATTTTACAGCCAAGTCCATCTTGGACCAGGTTCCCTACGCCCTGCCGGCGGACGATACGGTCGTCAAGTTTTCCCCTCCCGAGCAGAGCGGGCCTGAATTTCTCGTGGCATTGCAGAAACTCAAGGATGACGGCTATTCCCTGGCGCTGGACTGCTTTGAGGCAACACCTTCGCTGTACTCCCTGTACCGTTTGGCCGATGTGCTTATCGTGGACATTCTGGGGAAATCCTCCTCGCATATCCAGGCTCTTCTGCAACGTGCTCCCCGCGACGCCCAGCTTCTGGCCAAGCGGGTCCAGTCCATGGAGAGTTACCGCCTGGCAAAGGATCTTGGTTTTTCCCTTTTCCAGGGCTATTTTTTCAAGCGGCCGGAAATGATGCCGGGCCGCAAAATCAATTCCAACGAGGTTTCGCGGCTGAATCTTTTCCGGCTTATAGAACGGAGCGATCCCGATTTTGACGGGCTGGCCGATACCGTCCGGACGGATGTGTCCATCAGTTACCGGCTGCTGACCTATCTGAATTCGGCGGCTTTTTCCTTTCCGGAAAAAATACGTTCCATAAAGCAGGCCGTGGTCATTCTTGGCTGGCGCAAGGTTCGCAACTGGCTGCGTCTGATCATTCTGGCTGATCTGCTGCCCGCGAGCAAACCTTCCGAATTGCCGTACCTTTCTGCGGTGCGGGGCAAGTTTCTGGAGCAGGTGGCCCTCAAGCACGATCAGCACAACCAGCCCGGCAGCCTGTTTCTTCTCGGTTTGTTTTCGTTGCTGGATGCCATGCTGGACATGCCCATGAAAGAACTTCTGGCCTGCGTTCCCTTGGAAGACGACATCCGTGACGCCTTGTCGGGAGTGAAGAACGAATACTCTCCCTGGCTGGAAATCTCCCTGAGTTTTGAAACCGGCAATTGGGACAACCTTGATATTCTTTTGCGCAAGTTGAAGCTTGATCCTCTTCTTGTCGCCCGCTGCTATTATGACTCCCTGTTGTGGGCCAATTCCTTTTTCGGCAATGCATAGGCGGGGATAATCCACGATTACCGGCGGTTGCCCGGTGGTGGAAATGAAAAGACGAGGCCCGGTGTGTCATACACACCGGGCCTCGTCTTTGGTATCGTGATCGTACAGCCCCGGAGTTGTTCCGCGAGCCGTGGTATCACATTTCTATGGGCAGTTCCATGTCGGAGGACCATTCCGCCCAGCCGCCGTCGTAGATCCGGACATTGGTGTAACCGAGCAGATGGTTGAGCAGGAACCATGTCTGGCTGGCCAGGCGCCCTGTGAGGCAATAGACCACGACCGGGGTGTCGGATGCCGGAATGATCCGTTGATAGACGGCACGCAGTTCGTCCAGGGGCTTGAATTTCCCCTGGTCCGTCAGGTCGTCTTGAGCCGAACGGTTGACGGCTCCGGGGATGTGTCCGTCCCGCGGGCCGAACCGCGGACCGTTTGCATCCGTGCCGTTGAACCGGGCCGTGGACCGGGTGTCGATGAGCACGGTGGTGCTGTTGGAATCGTCCTGGTTGTTCATCATCCAGGCCTTGTCTACAAAGAGTCCGGGAAGGGCTTGTCCGGGCTGGTAGTCCGTGCTCTTGGCAACGGGCAGGGTATTGCCCGCGCTGTAGCCATGGGCAAGCCAGGCCGGGAAGCCGCCGGAAAGAATTCCGTAGTTTGCGTTTCCTGTGGATTCCAGGGCCGAGGCCAGACGCGCGGCGTCGGGCAGGCGTTCGGCGATGACAGCCACGCTGGAGTTGGCGGTCATGCCCATTTGTCCGAAGCGGCGGGCAAGGTCCGCCACGGGGAGGAGCTGGCCGGGAATGCCGTTGACCGTGGTCTGGAGGTTCATGACGTCCAGGCTGAACGCGCCGGGAATATGGGCCTGCATGTAGTCGTTGAGGTCGCGCAGGTCAATGACGGTTGTCTTGTCCAGATTTTTGGCCAGCCATTGAGGCTGGAGAAATCCTGGCAGTGCAGGTGTTGAAGGGCCGGATGCAACGGCAGGGGCTGGAGAGGGCATCCCGGTTTGCCGGAGTGCAAGCTGTGCGGGCAGATTTGCCGGGCGGGCAGGGGCATCCCCCAGGAAGTACTCACGCCAGGCAGGAACGCGCAGAGCGATTTCCGGGGATGGCGGCTGGCTGCGCAGGGAAATGGGGGTGAGGCACGATTCATAAAAGGCGGCCAGCCCGCCGTCGAGAATGGCGGTGTTGGTGATGCCCTGGCCGTGCAGCACTTTTGCGGCGCGCTGAGCGGTGTCCGTGTCCGCAGCGTAAAGCAGGTAGGTCACACCGGGGGTGTTCGCAAGCGTGCTGAGCAATTGCTCCAGGGGCACGTTTTGCGCGCCCTTGATGTGGAAGTCGGCATACTGCTTGTCTGGGCGCAGGTCGATGGCCAAAAGGCCGGACCCGCCAGCCATCAGACGATCGGCTGCCTGCGCGGGCGCGACCAATACCGGAATAAAGTCGGCCTGATCCGCGGATGCGGCTGTTGCCGTCGTCATATTCCGGGAGGTTGCATTGTCCAGGGCGAACGTCGCCCGGCCTCCGTTGAAGGGAGCGGGCACGGAGGGAAAGGCCAGGAGCAACGCTCCCAGGGCAACCAGAAGAATGGAGTAACCGGTCAGAAAACGGCCTTTCATGTAGCGCCGTTCTTTGGGCGAGAAAAGCTCGGCCAGCCAGAAGCAGGCCACGGCGCTTACGACGATTGCGAAGCCGAGCAGACGCCAATCCAGGTCCACATGGTTGTAAAGAAAATTCGTACCGAGGTCTCGATAGGTGAGTAGGCCGCCCAGGTACGGGGCAATGAAGTCATACAACCAGACGCCGCCGAAAGCCCCGGCCAGATACAGCAAGGCGTCCATGCGGCCCGAACCGAGTCCTGCCGCGGCGGTGGAAGGTGTCCAGCCGCCCAGGGCGAATCCTGCCCCGGCCAGGATTCCGGCCAGTGCGACCCCGCCCAGCAGGGTAGGGTACAGGACGATGTCGGAAGGGGGCAGGAATCCAAGCCCTCCCAGAATGGAAAGGGCTATCAGGGCGGTTGCCAGGGCGGACAGCAGGACCTTGGCGGCTGTGGCGTCCTTGAAACGGAACAGCCCGGATAGAGTGCGCGAACTGGCCAGCCCGGCGCGCTGCAGACAGGCGCCGACAACGAAGCCTATTCCGGCGAAGGCTGCTGTAAGCACGACAGGGGGCATTGTTATGTTAGTCATTCCATTGCCTCCGCAGCAGATTGGTCAAAATGAAGCCGGAAATTGCAAAACCGGCCCAAAAAAGGGCCGGACCGGTCAGCAGCAGGGCCGTACCGGACAGGCTGGAATCCAATGCGCCGAAAGGAATGGTGCGCAGGGCCAACCCGGCGAGCAGGCCGCCTGCCAGGGCGAACAGCGCGCGGGTTTTCGTCCTGCATCGTGCTCCGCGTTCCAGGCGAAGGCTGAAGCCGCCGAAAACAAGGGAGAAGAGAAAACCGCCTCCAAAGCACCCGGCCAGTACGAGCAGGGCCGGAGTGAGTGACAGCACGGGATGCGGGTTTCCTGTCATGGCCGCGGATATCCAGGCAGCCAGGGGGAAAATTCCCTTGGACATGTTCAGGCCGTTTCCAGTGAGCGCGAAGAGTGCGACAATGGAAGCTCCGATGCCGATGCCGGCAAGGTATGGATTCATGCGCCGTTCGGAGCGGGGAGTGGGTTGTTCCGTCAAGGATGGCTTGCCGGTTTCTTGTGTATTCGGAGATTCGGAGGACGACCCGGAATCCTCAGGCGTTGCCTGGGAGGCAGAATATGCCGGATCGGATTTTTTTTCAGTCAGAGCATGGGATTCGTCTGTCCCTTCGGCTATGACGTTTTGTCCGGTTTCTTTTTTGGAAGGTTGGTCCGGCGAAAACGGATGGGTTTCGTTGCCGGGCGTGCCCTTTGGTGCGTCGTTGTTCATTAAGGCTCCGTTGTTTTACGGGGTGCTTGGCTGAATCTGCTTGAATTCATTTGCAGATACACCAGCAAGCACCATGAGTGCAACGGCCCATTCCTCCCTGACAATATGGTGGATTACGCCTTGGTGTTTATTGAACCGGCAGAGCCTTGCAGCACGCTTGCAAGTGAAGATCCTGTGTAGGCATTGATGGCATAGTCCATTATACCCTTGCCCGGTTCCAGCGATGCGGACGGCATGTTCATGGACCGTAATCTTTCCTCTTGCAGGGCCTTGTTTTCAAGGCCGGGAAGTCCTGCTTCTGTCTTTTCCTTTTCCTTGTCGTCCATGGAGGACATCATTTTCGCCAAACTGGAGAGCTTTCGTTTCGGCATTTTTATGCCGGTAAGCTTTTCCATTTCTTTTTCAATCTGCCGGATTTGCCGTTCTTTTTCCGGAGTGATGTTTTCCGGGTCTTTGAGCAGGTCGACGAGTTGGTCTTTCAACTCTTCCAGCCGGCGTTGCTCCTCCTCGCTCAGCGAGCGGCTTGTGCAGGAGGACAGATTGAATTCGGTTGATTCCGTGGATTCGGATGTATCGCCGGTACGGCTTATGCCGTACTTATCCTTTTTAGCTTCGTTTGTTTTCTGAAGCTGGGGGAGCACGGAGTTGGTGTTTGTATCTATGCGCATGGCGGTCTCCTGTCCTGATTATTGAAAAAGTACGTTTTCGCCCTGGCGATGTTCAACCGTCTGCCAGGGAAGGGAAGTTATTGCCTGCGGTGGAGTGTCATGCATAAATCGTACTTATTAATGTTGTTTTGGGGACAACACACACCAAGCCCCCCTTGTACCCAGAGGTACAAGGGGGGCTTGGTGTGTGCGAGGTCTGTACGCGGCTTTTTAGTTCCCGCCGCGCAGAGCCTTGTGCCAGACGTTCATACTTTCGATATTGCCGGATATGTTGGTGTTGTTCACCAGGGTTCCGCCATGCGTGTATCCTGCTCGAGCAAAGGTTATGTTCATGCCGTGGGAAACGGCGCGGGCAATGGTGTAGGCGGTGGAAATTCTTTCCCTCGGAAGCAGGGTTTCCAATTCGCACAAAAGGCATTGCGCCAGTCTTTTTCCCAGGTGCTCCGGAAGCGTGGCAAAGTCGGTCATCTCCGCAGTGCCGAAGGCTGTGGAAATTTCCGCCGATGCCAGGGCGGCAATGTTGCCGTCCTGGATTGCGCCGACAAAGCGCACATTGCTTCGCAGGCATTTCCGCAAAAAGTCCGGGTTCTGTATGGGAAAGGGGTAGCTCGGGAATACCTTGTCGTAAATCCGGGCCATTTCCCGTACATCGTCTTCGGTCATGGAGCGGATCGTGTAGCCGTCGGGCAATTGCGCGGCCGATGCGTTGCAGGCCTTGGCCTTGGACACCCGCAGCACTTCGTCCACCTCCTGCGGCCGGTTTTCCAGGCTGCGCTCGGAACACATGAACCGGCTGACGAAAAGCGCGTCCAGGCTGCTTTTTCCCTGGCGGAAAAGGCCCGGAGCCGTGGCTTCGCGTTCAAATCCGCTCAGGAGAAACATCTTTTCCGCATGGGCCGGTATTTTTGCGAAGATTTTGGAATACCCGTGTCGTTCGGCCATTGCCACCAACTCGGGAACAATGACCGGATAGTCGGCCATGTCCAGGTGCATCAGATAGATGCGGTCATTGCCCGGTCCGTGCTGAACGAGGGACCTTCCCAGACGTTCCATTGCATCCGTCTGCATCAGGAGTCCTCCGATGAACCCCTGCGGATGTGGCGTTCGTTGTTGGCCGGGGTCAGGCTGGTGGTGTCGTCCCAATCGCACAGCAACTGTTCTATGCCTATGGCCCGGCTTTCCTCGGCATCATCTTCCTTGAGCAGCAGGTGGCAGTTTGTACAATCCCGGTCACAATACGTGAGCTCGTAACTGTCCGGTTCCTTGTACGTTGTGATGACGCCCTCGTAGTTGCGCAGCACAACCTTGTTGACGCACCAGGAAATGAGGTAGTTGGGCATGACGGGAATTTTTCCCCCGCCGCCCGGCGCGTCGATGACATACGTGGGCACGACCATGCCGCTGGTGTGGCCGACAAGACTTTCGATGATCTCGATTCCCTTGCCCACGGGCGTACGGAAGTGGCTGAGTCCCTCGGACAGGTCGCACTGGTACAGATAGTAGGGGCGTACCCTGTTCTGCACCAGTTTCTGGTTCAGCTTCTTTATGATGCGGGGGCAGTCGTTCACATTGGCCAGAAGTACGCTCTGATTGCCCAGGGGGATGCCTGCGTCGGCCAGTCTGGCCAGCGCCTTGCGTGACGATTGGGTCAGTTCGCGAGGGTGGTTGAAGTGCGTGTTCAGCCAGACCGGATGGTGCTTGCGGATGATCTTCACAAGATCGTCTGTGACGCGGTAGGGCAGTACCACGGGCATGCGGCTGCCGATGCGGATGACCTCCACATGCGGGATGGAGCGGATTTCCCCCAGAAGCCAGTCCAGACGTTCGTCCGGGAGCATGAGCGGGTCCCCTCCGGAAAGCAGGACGTCGCGTATGGCCGGGTTTTTTCGGATATACGCTATGCCGTGCAGCAGATCGCTTTTGGAGGGGATGAAGTCCCTGTCCCCCACCTTGCGTTTGCGGGTGCAGTGGCGACAGTACATGGAGCAGAGATTGGACACGTGGAACAGCACCCTGTCGGGGTAGCGGTGGGTGATGCCCGGTGCCGGAGAGTCCTCGTCCTCGTGCAGGGGGTCGGCCATGTCGTGTTTGCCTATATGCAGTTCGCGGGAATCCGGAAACGCCTGCGTGAAAATAGGATCGTTCGCGTAATCGTTTGGATCAATCAGGGAAAGGTAATAGGGAGTGATCGACATGGGAAATCTGTCGATGGTCTGTTCGTAAAGGGCACGGGCTTTTTCCGGGAATTGTATCCCAAGCAGCCGTTCAACGTCCTGCACGGTTTTTATACTATTCCTGATGTGCCATTTCCAGTCCATCCAATGGGCGGTGGTCGGACCGTCGTCGAGGCGTCGTGCGCTACGTCGTGCTGTCTTTGGCTTATGGTATTCATGTCTTTCCTGTGGGATTTATATGTTGGCAACCTGCCGCGGCAATGCTGCATGCAGGTTGTTCAAATGTCGGCATGTGCGCCCGTTGGTTCCGGGCAGGATTTTGCGGTTGTTGCTTCAGGGAATGTGTTTTCCGTTGCTGCTACAGAATTTGGGAAAGAAACTCCCGGGTTCTCTGTTGCCCAGGATCGGTGAAGAGTTTTTCCGGCGTGGCGGTTTCCACAACCCTGCCTTGATCCATGTAATGGACCGTGTCGGCCACTTCGCGGGCAAAGCCCATTTCGTGCGTGACCACGATCATGGTCATGCCGTCGTTGGCCAGTTCCTTCATGGTGGCGAGCACTTCGCCCACCAGCTCCGGGTCCAATGCGGATGTCGGTTCGTCAAAGAGCATGACTTCCGGCTCCATTGCCAGGGCGCGGGCAATGGCGACGCGCTGTTTCTGTCCGCCTGAAAGCATTTCCGGATAGGCTGTTTCCTTGTCGGACAGGCCCACCTTGTCCAGATAGTGGCGTGAGATTTCCGCGGCCTGCTTTTTGTTCATGCCCCGTACCTGTGTGGGACCCTCCATGACGTTGTTCAGTACGCTCATGTGCGGAAACAGGTTGAAATGCTGGAAAACCATACCCACCTTGGAGCGGAGTTCGTTGAGACGTTTTTCCGATGTGGCGTGGGAGCGCCCATTGATGATGATTTCGCCTTTCTGGTAATCTTCCAGCCGGTTGATGCAGCGCAGGAACGTGCTTTTACCCGATCCGCTCGCGCCGATGATGACTACGACTTCGGATTCGTCCACCTGCATGTCCACATCCTGCAGAACATGGTTGTCCCCGTACCATTTGTTGAGTCCTTTGACTGAAATCATACGATCGCTCCTTCTCTTTCCGACACGTCGAGCCGCTGCTCGATGGTATGGAACAGCCAGGTGAACAGGGCGGTGTAGGCCAGGTAGAAAATAGCGGCTATGGACAGCATTTCCATCATCATGAAGTTGCTGGACGCCAGCTGCTGCGATTTGAGCAGCAGTTCCTGGATGGTGATGGTGCTCGCCAGGGAGGAGTCCTTGAGCGCGATGATGAATTGATTGCCCAGCGCAGGTATCGCCCGTTTAAACGCCTGGGGCAGGATGATGCGCACCATGGCCCTGGCATGGGTCATGCCCAGGGAACGGGCGGCTTCCATCTGTCCGTTGGAAATGGACTGGATTGCTCCGCGGAAGACCTCGGCGATATAGGCTCCGTTGTGCACGCCGAGCGCGAGGACCGCGGCGTACAGTGCATCCAGGCCGAGAGTGCGGCGCATTCCGTAGTACAAAAAGAGCAGCTGCAACAAGAGTGGGGTTCCCCTGATGATGTATATGTAAAGCCGTGCCGGGCCGTTGAGCCACAGGTTGTTGGAGATGCGGCAAAAGGCAGTGCCCAGCCCCAGAAACAGGCCGAGAAGAATGCCCATAATCGTGACCTGCAAGGTCATGAGGGCTGCTGGTAGAAAATATGGCACATATTGCCACAGGGCAGCGAAATCATTGTGCATCGGGTGTCTTCTCCGGTTGAGGCGGCCCCGCAATGCAGGGCCGCCGGCGTTATTCGTCTATTTTGTCGTGATATCCGTCTTGAGCCATTTTTGGCTTATGGCCGAGAGCGTGCCGTCGGCATGCATTTCCGCGATGATGTTGTTGAGCTCCTTGAGCAGCGTGTCGTCGCCCTTGCGGATGGCAACGGCAATGTCTTCACTGCGCAGCGGTGTGCCGAGCGGTTTGATGTCGAATTTTCCGGAATTTATGGCGTTGACGCCGACAACGCGGTCGGTGATGACCCCGTCGATGACTCCGGTATTCAACTCAAGGAGGGTCTGGTTGTCGTCCTTGTAGAGTTTTATTTCGCCCGCGCCGAGCGTTTTGGCATCGTTCTCAAACGTCGTGCCGGTTACCAGGCCTACGGTTTTTCCTTTGAGCTCCGCAGGGCTGGTGAAAGGCGCGTCCTTCCGGATCATGATCTGGGCACCGGAATAGTAGTAGGGTGTTGTGAAGTCGACCACTTCCAGCCGTTTGGGGGTCACGGCCATGCTGCCCAGAATCCCGTCGTAAACGCCTGAACGCAGTCCTTCGATGATGCCGCTCCATTCCGTGGTCACAGGAGTGAATTTCACGCCAAGGCGTTTCGCCACTTCGCGTCCGGTGTCCACGTCAAACCCGACAAGTTCATTTTTCGTGTTGTAAAAATTGAAAGGGGGATAGCCGCCGCTCATGGCAAAGTTGATTTCCCCGGCTTTTTTTACCCTTTGCAGCGAGTCCTGCGTGTCTTCCTTGCTGCAGCCGGGAAGGGCCAGCAGGAATGACAGTATGACAAAAAACAGAAAACAGGGAAGATTTTGACGGTTACTCATAGGGGTCTCCTTGGGATGTATGTTCAACCTCACCCGGTTCGTCCGGGAGCGGTTAGCGGGCGTGGCAATGTCTGGTGACGTTTTTCTATGGATGGGTATATCGTAGTCGATATAATTTTTTTTTGGGTATTTTTTTAGTGAATGAATTGAAACTTGTTTTCAGGGTAACATGGTGATTATTTTTGTCAAATTTTTCATGTAAAAATAAAATTCATGCGTTGCAGTCTTTGTTTTGATTGTTATGCAATGATTTAATTCTTTAGTATTCATTAGTACATTGCTTTTCATTGTTGTTTCCAGCATGAAAAAAATATCAATTCTGCATAATTTATTTTTTGTTGAAAGTAGATTGTTGTTGGATTCGTCCTATTCTCAAAGATTGCACTAGATGACATAGAATTTGTGCGTGTTGATTCGATTTTTTTTACAGTCTGGCATACCGTGCAGTTTTTTCCGGAATGGCCGGGAACCGGAAGAAAATAAAAAAGCGAGGCTGCGTTTTGCGGCCCCGCTTGGATGTTATGGTGTGCAGTGGATGTGAAGGGACTCGTGTGATGTCCGCAAAATGCGTATACGTATTTTGCGGAGGAGAGCGATCCAGGAAAACACGGTTTCCGGTTTGCTCACGCGGCGCATGGCGGACTATGCCCACCATTTCCTGTGACGCCTGGCGGGCCCGACGCTAGCTGGTCATGATTTCAGCAGCCAGGCGGGTGGCGTCCACGATATCGCTGACTTTGATGTATTCGTCCACGGTGTGGACTTTGCTCATGCCGGTACCCAGGTTGATGCAGGAAAATCCCTGGCCAAAGAAAATATTCGCGTCGCTGCCCCCGCCGGTTGGCTGGGGCCTGAATTCAAAGCCGAGCCGTTGGCAGGCCAACCGTGCACGTTCCAGCAGGGGGCTGTCTTTGGCCACATTCATGGCGGGGTAGGAAATGGAAGAAGAAAATTCAACCTGTCCGCCGAATTTCTGGGCGGATTTTTCGCAGCAGTCCCGCAGGTGGTCCACCTGCGCCTTGAGTTTCGCATCGTCCAGGGAGCGCGCTTCAGCCTTCAATGTTGCACTTTCCGCAACGATGTTGGTAACGCTTCCGCCTTCGATGTGCCCAAGGTTGGATACGGTTTCCTCGTCAATGCGCAAAAGTTTCATACGGGTGATGGCGTCGGCGGCCATCTGGATGGCGCTGATGCCCTTTTCCGGTTCAATGCCTGCGTGGGCGGCCCTGCCCTTGAACGTCACGGTGATTCCGGCCTTGGCAGGAGCCTGGATGACGACGGTTCCGATGGGGCCACCGGAGTCCAGCACCACCAGTTCCTTGGCCTTGACCAGGCTCGTGTCCAGGTTTTTGGCTCCGTGCATGCCGGACTCTTCACAGATGGTGAAGACAAGGTAAAGGTCCGGGTGGGGGATTTTCTCTTCCTCGACATGCTGCACAGCTTCCAGGATGGCGGTTATTCCGGCCTTGTCGTCGCCGCCGAGAACCGTATTCGATGCCGAGCAGACAATTCCGTCTTTCACGACAGGTTCCACTCCAAGACAGGGCATGACGCAGTCCATGTGTGCGGAAAAAGCCAGCGGCTCTTTCCCGTTACCGGCGGTTCCAGGGACTCTTGCGATGATGTTGCCGGTGTCGCCGCCGCTGGCCTCGCCCGCGCCATCCATCTGGACTTCGTAGCCTCTGCTTTTGAGCAGGGCGACAAGGTGGTCGGCCACGGGTTTTTCCTTGAGAGAGGGACTGTCTATACGGACGAGGTTGAGAAACGTTTTCAAAAGGCGTTGTTCATTGATCATATTTTTTGTCTCCAATGCGGTTGAGGTGCAGGAGTGTGTTTGGAATATTTATATATGCATTGTAATATATGAATTTTCCAAACCAGAAATTACGTGTCAAGCACATACGGCTTGGAACCAGGCGCAATGATTCGGTATTTATGGAAAATTCGTGAATTCAGTGATATGCACAGGGAGATGTTTTCCTTTGAGGGTATCTGGAATTTCTTTTATCGAATCATGGGGCCAGTCCCGTTGCATCATGTGTCGTTGCAGTGAGCCCAGAGCGGGGTGGAGCATGTTTTTTTGGCGTAGTTCCAGAAAAAACAGGCAGGAGGCTTGGGTAAGCAAGAAGCGTTCATCGCATCAGAATATGGAGTTTTCACGGTCCTGATAGGGGGTATGACTTTTCTTTTTTCCCGGCCCGGAAAAAACAAAGCAATGATTTTTGAAATTGCACCGCCGCTCCTCTGGATTTATCCGACTCCGGTTGTTCTGTCCAACACAGGGATCATCCCGCATGATTCTGTTTTATAACCACCGGCACGAGGGCGAGGCAGCAACGCTCTCGTGCCTCTACGGGCAACCAGTCATATCGGATTTTCTCATCACCCTCCCCTTCCTACCATTTCCAGCTGTTGAGTCGTGTGGAAAGAATATTCAATGCTAATAGTTATTTCTATGGTTGGTATCGTTTTGTCGACAGACTGTCTATGGCCCGTTTTTTTGGCGGGCCGCTGTTCTTTGTTGATGTATCCTTTTTGAAACACGTGAGGTTTGCTATGGACGCGATGACCGGACTGACTTCGGCGATTCAGCTGGAAAATAATGTGCCGATCAAGGTTTCGCAATCTTCCGTGAACACGTCGGAAAGTGTGAAATCCGGCGGCAGCGCCTCCGGCAGGGAACACGGTGCTGTTCCGGAGGAAGCTCGGCAAAAGTCTGAGGAATTGTCTGAAACTGCTGCTCAGCAGAAGGCTGGCGAGGTGTTTATAGACCCGGAAGGTCCGAAGCTCAACGGTATAATTTTTCAGAGCCGTTGCATTACCGGAGCAAATGAGAATTGACCTGACTGAACAGTATCTATCATGTAATCAAATCTGAAACGCAGCCACCCCGAAGGGCGGCTGCGTTATTCTACGGCATCGCGATCAGGCGTTATGCGTCATGAATATCAATGTAGACCAACGTTTGGTTCAGCAGTTGATACGCTATTTCGCCAAAGGTGATCGGCCCTACAAAAGGATCTGTTTTCTTTCCTTCAAGCCCTGAGTAGAGATAATTGAGGATGCAGTTGCACGAAAAGGCGATTTTTTTTCCTGCAACGTTATTATCCATCAACTGCTTGCTGAATGCGGCTGCGTAGTCATCAAAGTGTTTTGCATGCTTGTAGCGGACACCGGAGAAGACAGGCGCATAAAAGCTGACGCCGTCTTCAGGGGAAACAGCTTGGAAGCTGATATTGATCAACGCCCCGCAGTAGTCGGCAACGAGGGGCAGCTTGATGTCGAGCTCATTTTCTGCGATGTACTCCGCAAAGTTTCTTTTGACCCCGTTGACCATGACCGTTTCCGTGGAAAAGGCATCCTGGTTGAAGGTCAGCGTATCTCCTTCCCCCTGCTCGAAGATGTTGATAATACCCACATCAATGGCTTTTCCAGGAGCCAGTGTCACATGCATCACCAGAGCTTCATCTTCGTAGCTGTTTCCGGTTACTCCACTGAAAACCTTGGGTTTGATCTTTCCAAGATCGTCAAGCTTTACACCGGAAATCCAGCCCACAAGAGGCTGTGAGCCAAAATCGCTGTAATTTGGTGCATTGAGTGCAAAGGAAACGTGCGCCGGGCTGGAGGCAGGAATAATTATAAAACTGAACCCACCGTCTCCTGCATCCATGTAGACAGTCCCAAGGGTATCCGCATCATATTTTTTCAGAGTAACTGATTCGGCAATATCCGAAATATCGGTTGCAAAGATCTTATCACTGGAAAGCAGTCCTCCTTGGTCAGAAGAAATAAAATAAGGAATGGTTCCACCGATCCAATGACCTTTCGGAAGTTGTGCAAGAAGACCTTCATCACCTGCTAACAGCAGAATCTTTCCAGCAGCAATTTCGTCCATAGTTTCTTTTACGCTAAGTAGAACTTGTCGCATATACCCTCCTACCCGAAGATGTTTTGCAGATCTTCTTTCGCTGATGCATTATCCGCATTTTTAGTGAACAGAGCGTGGATTTCCTTGACTGCCTTGGATACGTTGGCGGGGGAGCTGTCCGTTTGTACATTGCGCATCAACCGTCCAAGAAGAATTTTAGCAGCCAGGAATTTTAGGGTATACGTCTTTTTCCCGGTAACTATTTCCTCCCATCTGGCATTTGTGCTTGGAGGAACACTCATAGATACAACCTCCTATATTATAAAGTTACAAATGGGCCTCCCCCCTATTTTTCGACAACTGACCGATCAAGTTGGGGGACAATCAAAAGTTATGGATTATTTAGCACAACACTTAAACTTTTGTCTTTAATTATCAGTAAAAATTCTGAGGGAGGGGATTGGTTTATTATTTCCCTCTGGGAGGGGTGAAAACCCAATCCTCAGGCGAAAGTTTTAAAAAAGTTTTAGCTTTTTTTAACTTCATTCGGACCATGAGTTCCTGTACACAGACTTGGGATATTTGGTATGGAAGGGGGGAATGTTTTTATTTTTTGAGCTTGACGTGGCCTCATAAACTAAATAAGAATTATTACTATGTTGTTTATGGAGCCATACACGAGGCAGGTTTGGTCTGCCCTATTTCAATCATAATTCAGGAGGAAACAACAATGTCCAAATCCGTGAAAGGAACCCGTACCGAGCAGAACCTGCTCAAGTCTTTTGCCGGCGAGTCGCAGGCCCGCAATCGCTACACGTATTTTGCTTCCATCGCCCGGAAAGAAGGGTATGTTCAAATCAGCCACATTTTTGAAGAAACCGCCAACCACGAAAAGGAACACGCCAAGCGCATGTTCAAGTTTCTGGAAGGTGGCGATGTGGAAATTACCGCAACCTATCCTGCCGGCAAGCTGGACAACACCCTTGCCTGCCTGAAGGCGGCCGCGGCTGGCGAGCATGAGGAATTCGTGGAACTGTATCCCGGCTTTGCCGATATCGCGGACGAGGAGGGCTTTCCTGAAATCGCCAAGATGTACCGCAGCATCTGCGTGGCCGAGGAATACCACGAAGAAAGGTACAATGCGCTGGCCAAAAACATCGAAACCGACCATGTCTTTCAGAAGGATTCGGAAATCGTCTGGCGATGTCGCAACTGTGGCTACAACCACAAGGGAGCCACAGCCCCTGACCTTTGTCCCGCCTGCCTTCATCCCAAGGCGCACTTTGAAGTCAAGGCGACCAACTGGTAGAGCCTGAAGAGAGTGCAAGACGACGAACGGGGCGCAATGCGAAGGCATTGCGCCCCGTTTTTTGTGTGCCCAGGAAGGAAGGTTCAGACACATCCTGCGGGGAAGGCTGGTCTTTTTATCGGGGCAGAGACATCCCCTCCACCGGTGGTAATGGGACATGTCCGTCCGAAAACCAATGGGGTCTGCCATGGGGTCTTGTATAGCCCATGGCGATATTTACTCAGCTACGGAGAGAGCTTCTTTTTCAAGATGCGGCTTCATGGCTCCGCGTCGGGCGCGCCCGACGCGGAGCCATGACGAATCAGTTTGAAGGATGCTTGAGCGGGTAGTTCCAGTATTCAGCCGAGGGCTGCAGGCTGATCAGCCCGAATTCCTGTCCCAGTTCGAAGATAAGGACAAACGAGAACGCGGCCAGCAGAAGATAGCCGCCGATGCGGGCGCGCCCCCCCATCTTGATGAGCAGGATGCCTGGCAGGATGCCGAAAATGGTGTTGATGCCCACGCCGCCCACGATGTTCAGGGCCTTCAGGAAAAGGTTGGGGAAAAGCACGGTAATGGCCAGGGGCGGCAAAAAAGCCAGGGCGGCCACGACCCACTTGTTGGTAATGCCGAAATGGGTGGATGTGAGGTCGCGGATGAAGCTTTTAAGCGCCGTGCCGTTGGCCATGTAGGAAGTGGTGATGGCCAGAAGCGCGAAAAGCAGGGCGCAGATGGAGAACAAGGGCGAATGAATGAGCTGGGAAAGCGGAATGGTCGCCGGTTCGTTGTTTTGAAAGGCGTAGACGATGCTGGCCTTGCCATTGGAATTGAGGGGCAGCGCTCCAATGGTCACGACGGTCCAAAGCACGTTCATGACCAACCCGATGGCCGTGCCTGTGAACATGGCTTTGCGGATGGCGGCGCGGTTGAAGTCCAGGGAGCGGCATAAGGAAGGAATGAGATTGTGGAAGTGAAAGGCCGTGACCATGATGGGCAGGGTGGCGGGGAGAAACGCCCAGTCCGTGAAGGCCAGCCGTTGCGTTTCCATGCGGTCGCCCACCATGAAAACCAGAAAGATGAAGGTTGCCCACAAAAGGAGCATGAGCAGGGCGTTGCCCTTGCGGATCACGGCCATGCCGAACAAGGTCAGCGTGGTTGCCACTGCAAAGAAGATGAGCATGAATACATCGCCCGAACCGCCGTGGAACAGGCTTCGCAGAATGGAGCCTGCGCCGCTCAGATAGGCCACCAGCAGACCATAGAGGATGATCATGTTGGCGACGACCGTTATCCACTTGCCCACCATTCCCAGTTCCGCCTGGAAAAATGTGGGAAGGTCCGCATTTTCGTTTTCCGTCAGGCTTTTCTGCTCGGAAAGGATGATGGCCGTGGTCAGCATGAGCAGCCACATGACCACGTTGCCGGCCAGTGCGGGAACCAGCCCGGCCAACCCGGTGTTGATGGGCAGACCCAGGATGCCAGCGCCGATGAGGTTTCCGGTGACCACAAAGGCCATTGTCCAGACATGGGGATGTGCAGAGGATTTTGCCATGTTCGCTCCTGAACTGGGTGAATATGTGAATTTTTCTCATGGGGGAGCAGCGTAATCACGGTCCGGCAGGCGCATACATGCGCGACAGCAGGCCGTATCTTTTGCAGATACCATTGACAGCCGCGTGACGCCAGCCTTTGCAGGCACCAAATGCGGGATGCGTGGGCAAAAAATATGCCGTTCCGGTTTTATGACTGTTTTCCTATGCGGTAACGCCTCAACAGGGCGTAGAGCCGGGCGCGCGACAGGCCGGACACTTTGCAGGCCGTGCGGATATTTCCTTCCGCCAGGGCCATGAGGTGTTGCAGGTATTCGGTTTCCGCGGTGTGCACGGCCTTGTCACGAAATTCCCTGAGCTGCGGAAAATTTTCCAGAGACATCCGGCAGATGGGCGCAACCTTGCCGGCCGACTTGGAGGTGTCGGTTTGAACCGGTTTGGCCGAAGCCTTGAGCGAGGAGCGTATGGCGCTGGCCCGGATGTCCGTGGGCAGGTGACGGGCGAAAAGCACGGGTTCCCCGGTGGCGGCAGCTATGCTGCTGGTGATGGCGCCCATGAGTTCACGTACGTTTCCGGGCCAGGAGTGTTGCCGCAGGGTGTCCACGAACTCGGGGGAGCAGCGTTTATTGGGGATTCCCAGCTTCCAGCATCGTTTGCTCACGTAGTGGCTGATGAGGGGATGGATGTCTTCCACTCGTTCTTTGAGCTCGGGCAGGGCGATGTGGATGGTGCGCAGGCGGAAGAGCAGGTCCTTGCGGAACAGGCCGCGGGAGACCATGTCTTGCAGGTTTCGGTTGGTGGCGGCAACCACCCGGAAGTCGCTGTCCACTTCCCGGGTGCTGCCTACGGGCTTGAAGGTGTGTTCCTGGAGCACCCGCAAAAAGGCGCGCTGGGTGGGCAGGGGCAGTTCGCCGACTTCATCTAGAAAAAGCGTTCCCTTGTGCGCCTTGCGGATGAGGCCGTCGAACCGTCTGTCCGCTCCGGTGAACGCGCCGCGCTCGTGGCCGAAAAGCATGCTTTCCACAAGCTTTTCCGGCAGGGCCGCGCAGTCCACCACGATGAATTCCCCGTTGCAGCGGGTGCTGTTCACATGGATGGCCTTGGCGAACAGTTCCTTGCCTGTTCCCGTGCTGCCGGTGATGAGCACTTCACCGTCCGAGGCCGCGGCCTTGGAAACCTGGTCCAGACAGTCGCGCATGGGCGGTGATTCCCCGATGATGCCGCACCGCTTGAGCACGGGCGGGGGCTGGCGGCGTTTGCTTTCGTGGTAGTCCAGGGCGCGTTGCACAGAGAGCTTTATCTTATTCATGGTGGGCGGCTTGGTGATGTAGTCCCATGCTCCGCTGCGGATGGCCAGTTCCGCGCCGTCCGGGTCACCCGCGCCGGTCAGGATGATGATTTCCGGTTGAGAGGGAACCTGCCGCAAACGGGGGATGACGCTCAGTCCGTTGCCGTCGGGCAGCATGACGTCCAGAATGACCACATCGTAGGATTCCTGTCCCGCCAGGGCGCAGCCGTCCTTGAGCGTGTGGGCGAGGTCGGCTTCCAGGCCGGCCGAGCGGAGTACCATGGCGATGGCCTGGCAGATGGCATTGTCGTCGTCGATGAGCAGCACGTCTGGCATGGGTTACCGCCGGGGTGAAACGTGTTTGCGCCCGTGATGGTGTTTTTTGCTCAAGACCTGGCGCAGGGCGCTGGCCAGCTGGATGCTGCGGTAGGGTTTGCCGAGGGCCAGGCGCACGCCGGGCATGGCCTGTATCTCTTCGGGGGAAGGCAGGCTGCCCGACCCGAGAATGATGGGTATGTCCGGATGGATGTCGTGCATGCGGGCGGCCAGCTCATCTCCGGGGATGCCGGGCATGGAGAGGTCGGTTATGATTGCGTCGAAAAAATCCGGGTCGCTGGTGAAAACCTCCAGGGCGCGGCGGCTGGAACGGACCATCCGGACTTCGTAGCCAAGTTGCAGCAGGGCGGCTGCCAGGCTCCCGGCCACGGCCTCGTCGTCATCCACCAACAGGACGCGCTCCCCGGCGCCCATCGGAATGTCCGCGGACTCCGAGGGCAAGGCGTCCACAGGCGGGGTTTTTTTCCTTGGGGCAGGGGAGCAGCACATGAAAACCGGCCCCTTCGCCGGGGTGGCTGTCCACCAGCACGGCACCATTGTGACGGGAGACGATGCCGTGCACCACGGAAAGCCCCAACCCCG
Source organism: Desulfovibrionaceae bacterium (assembly GCA_963665185.2). Lineage (GTDB taxonomy): Bacteria > Desulfobacterota > Desulfovibrionia > Desulfovibrionales > Desulfovibrionaceae. The sequence goes on from CAXXPO010000028.1 coordinate 272,768, forward strand.
TGCCCTTGGCCTTTTTGGTGGTGAAGAAGGGGTCGAAAATTTTGTCCATGATGTCCTGGGGAATGCCCGGCCCGTTGTCCTGAACGCTGATCCTGATGTACCCGCCCGGGGCGAGGCCCGGGTAGGGCAGATGGCCTTTCCCCTGCGCGTCGACAGCGTTGTCCACGCGGCTCACGGAAAGGTCGAGTTCGCCACCTCCCTTTGATTCCAGGGCGTGGGCGGCGTTGGTGCACAGGTTCATGATGACCTGATGGATTTGCGACGGATCGGCCACGATCACGTCCATCTCCTGGCTGGGACGATAGGTGATGCGGATGGAGGCGGGAAGTGAGGGGCGCAGAAGCTTGACGCATTCCTTGACCAGGGACCCCAGGGAGAAGGCCAGGGGAGTGTCCGTGCTCTGCTTGCGGCTGATGTTCAGGATTTGGTCCACCAGGTTGGCGGCCCGCCGTGCCGCGTCCACTATCTGTTCCAGGGAGCCGTAGGCAACGTCCTCTTCCTGCATCTGGGACAGGGCCAGTTCGGCATGGAGCATGATGGGGCTCAATATGTTGTTGAAGTCGTGGGCAATGCCTCCTGCCAGAGTGCCTATAGCCTCCATTTTCTGGGCTTCACGGAGTTGGCGTTCCAGCTCGGAAATCTGGGCGAGGTCCCGCCACACGCTGACGAATCCTGCTATCACCCCGTGCTGTCCCCGGATGGGGGAGACTGTTTTGCCGCAGTCTAAAATGGAGCCGTTGCGATTGGTGGTTTCACAGCGTCCGGCCCAGACATCGCCTCGGGTTATCCCCTGTTTGATGACCTGGAACTGCTCCTGCTGGCGCTTGCCCACGTACAGTTCGGAAAGGGGCAGTCCTTTGACCTGGCTTTGCGGATAGCCGGTCATGGCTTCGAACGTCTGGTTCACATATTCGATGCACAGGTCCCGGTCCGTGATGATGATGGCCTCGGCCGTATTTTCCAGGGCGGTCGCCAGGAGCAGCCGCTGCCGTTCGGCTTTTTTTTCAAAGCTTACATCCCGTGCGAAAATGGCCAGACGGGTGATATTGCCCTCGCTGTCGCACAGGGGCTGGATTTTGGTGTTGTAGGCCTTGCCGGGCCGGGAAATGTCGCTGAAGTGCATGGCCCGGCCGGTGCGCAAGGCCTGGGTGAGGCAGATGTGGTGCGTTTGCCCTATGGGTGAGGGCAACATGTCCAGCAGGCATTTGCCGCACAGCTCCTCGGTGCGACAGTTGAAAAGTTCGCCGCATTTCGCGTTGGCCGTAAGAATGTTTCCCTGCGTGTCTATGAGCAGGGCATAGTCCAGGGTTCCGGCCAACAGCGAACGAGCCAGCAGCAGGTAGTCGCTTTCGCCGGGACAGGGACATGTTTCGCCTGCGTCGTTGGCGGCAAGGGGGGAACGGCCCGCGACCTTGGAATCGGGACAGTTCATGGTGGCTCCCTGGTGGAATGGATGAGTTTCCCGTTTAGTATGCAACGAAAACAGCATATTATGTCAAGCAGTTCCGCAAGTGTTTTTATCTCTGTCTTGCGATGCAAGACAGAGGCGAACCTAAAGAGAGAGTGTGCACTGCGGCAGTTTTTGTGTTGTAACATTATGAATTTAAACAGTTTTATTAGCATCAAGAGAAACTGCTCTTTGTGGTCTTGTCGGACAAGACATATTCTCGCCCAGCAATACATTTTCCCTTCAAAAACAGATGCCTTTCCTTGATGAATGGCTGTTCAAGCAGTCAAGCACATCTCAATATATTGAAATAACAGAAAATAAACAGCTCGGCATGTTTCTTGGTTAAGCAGTGTTGCACAGGCAGGGGCGTCCGCGAGCAAACCCAAGCAGGGAGCCGACGTGAAACGCAAAAAGTGGGACCCTGAAACCAAGGCGCACATTGTCCTGGAGGGACTGAGCGGCAGGCCCGTCACCGAGCTGTGCAATGCGTTTGGTGTGTGTTCCAGCCAGTACTACCGCTGGCGCGAGATGTTCGTGGAGCACGCCTCGTCCTTGTTCGAAACCACAAGGCCGGACCAGGACATTGCCGCCCTGCGCAAGGAAAACGAGCGTCTCAAGCGTCTTGTGGGGGAACTGACCCTGGCTCTGCACAGCGGAAACGATCTGCTGAAAAAATAAAACAACAGATGGGAGCGCGACATGGCCAACAGAATCGGAGTGTATGTCTGCCATTGCGGAACCAACATCGCGGGAAAGGTGAACCCCGAAGCCGTGGCCGGTTTCGCGGGAACCCTGCGCAACGTGGCCGTGGCGCGGGACTACAAGTTCATGTGCTCCGACCCCGGCCAGGACATGATCATAAACGACATCCGCACCATGGGGTTGAACCGGGTCGTCGTGGCCTCGTGTTCCCCCCGGCTGCACGAGAAGACGTTCCGCAACGCCTGTCTGCGCGGTGGTCTCAATCCATATCTTTTTCACATGACATGCATCCGGGAGCACTGCTCCTGGGTCACGAAGGACCCGGACGAAGCCACCGCCAAGGCCATGCATCTGGTTGCCGGAGCCGTGGACCGGGTCAACCACCACGAGGAACTTTATTCGCGCCAGGAGCACGTGCATCCCGACATTCTGGTGGTGGGAGGAGGAATTTCCGGGATTCAGGCGGCCCTGGACTGCGCCTCGGCCGGGTTCAAGGTCCATCTTGTGGAACGCGCTCCTTCCATTGGCGGTCACATGGCCCAGTTCGACAAGACGTTTCCCACCCTTGACTGTGCCGCCTGTATTTCCACGCCCAAGATGGTGGCAGTGGCCCAGGAGCCCAATATCAACCTTATGACCTGGAGCGAGGTCACCGAGGTCAAGGGGTTTGTCGGCAACTACACGGCCACGGTGCGCATGAATCCGCGCTATGTGGATGTTAACAAATGCACGGGGTGCGGTCTGTGCCTGGAAAAGTGTCCCAAGAAGGTGGAAAGCGAGTTCGAGGAAGGCATCGGCAAGCGCCGGGCCATTTACCGCAACTCGCCGCAAAGCGTGCCCAACACCCCGGTGGTGGACCCGGACAACTGCATTTATTTCCAGAAGGGCCGTTGCAGGGCATGTGAGAAGAACTGTCCGTCCGGGGCCATCGACTTTAACCAGGAACCCATTGAAATCACACTCGATGTGGGAAGCATCATTCTGGCCACGGGATACGATGCGCTGGACCCCACGCCCATGCAGCAATACGGCTTCGGCCGCCTGGACAACGTCTACACGGCCCTGCAGTTCGAGCGGCTGAACAACGCGGTCGGTCCCACCGGAGGCAAGATCGTGCTCAAGGACGGGAGCGCGCCGCAAAGCGCGGCCATTGTCCATTGCGTGGGCAGCCGCGATGTGAACCATCACGAGTACTGTTCGCGTGTCTGCTGCATGTATGCCCTCAAGTACGACCATCTGCTCAAGGACAAGATCGGCCATCATGTGGACGTGACCAATTTTTACATCGACATGCGCTGCTTCGGAAAGGGGTACGAGGAATTTTTCCATCGGGTCCAAAAGGAAGGCGTGAACTTTGTGCGGGGCCGTCCGGCGGAAATTGTCCAGGGAGCCGCGGGTACGCCTGAAGAAGGCAAGCTGGTGGTGGTGGCCGAGGACACCCTGCTGGGAGAACCCGTGCGCGTGGCCGTGGACATGGTCATCCTGTGCACGGCCATGCAGGCTCGTGCGGATGCAGGGGAAGTTGCCCGTGTTTTCGGCATCTCCCAGGGGCAGGACGGATTCTTTCTGGAAGAACATCCCAAGCTCGGCCCTGTTTCCACGGCCACGGACGGAATTTTCATCGGCGGCAGCTGCCAAGGGCCCAAGGATATCCCGGACGCGGTTTCCCATGCATCGGGCGCGGCAGCCAAGGCCATCGCCCTGGCTGCCAGGGGCGAGGTGGACATCTCCCCGACCACGTCCTGGATCAATCCGGACATTTGCATCGGCTGCAAGGCCTGTATCGGGCTGTGCGCGTATTCAGCCATAGAGTTCGATGAACGCCGGGGCGTGTCCGTGATCAACGAGGCCATGTGCAAGGGGTGCGGCAGTTGCGCCGGGCATTGTCCCAGCGGCGCGGCCCAGATCCGCCATTTCAACGAACGGCAGATATTCGCGGAAATCGAAGGACTGTTGGAACTTCAGCTGGGCCTGCCGTCCGAAGCGCGATCCAAAGGCATTGAAGACAGAGTATCCGAGAACGTCACCGCATAAATCGTCGGGAGGAGCAACGTCATGTCAGAAAACGGATTCGAGCCCACCATAGTGGCCTTTGTCTGCAACTGGTGTACGTACACCGCCGCTGATCTGGCTGGAACCGCGCGTATGGTCCAGTCACCCAACGTGCGGCTGGTGCGCATGATGTGCACCGGCATGGTGGATACCAAGTATGTGATCAAGGCGCTGCTTTCCGGGGCCGACGGCGTGCTCATCAGCGGCTGCCATCCCGGTGACTGCCACTACATCAACGGGAACTACAAGGCCCGCCGCCGGGTCAAGCTGCTTAAGGAAATTCTGGGACGGTTCGGCATAGACGAGCGCCGGGTCAAGTTGACCTGGGTGGGAGCCAGCGAAGGCAACGAATTTGCCGAAACCGTCAACCATCTGGTGGAGGAGATCCGCGAACTCGGTCCGGGCGAAGCCGCCGGAATGCAGGTTGTTTAACGTCACGCAAGGAGACAGCCATGGGAACCACAGCCAGACTGAATATCGGGGAAAGCGGAGCCATGGGCGCGGTGCGCGGATTTTTGGCGACGCTTCTGGAGCATGAAGAGGCGCAGGCCGTTCTGGTCCCGCGCCATGGCGGAAACACGGTCATGCCCTCGCTGGTTTCCGATCCGCAGGCCTTGCAGAGCGCGGACCCGTTCAGCCCCTACTATCCGCTCAACGCGGCCAAACTGGTGGGCAGGCTGACCAACGGGGAAACGGACGGCATAACCGTGGCCGTGCTGCGTCCCTGTGAGATCAGGGCCTTTGTGGAGCTGGTCAAGCTCAACCAGGGCAGTATGGACAATGTTCTGCTCATCGGCGTGGACTGTCTGGGCGCGGTGGAAAACATGCACTATACCGACTGGCTGGCAGGTCGCAATCCCGAGGAAGCCAGCCGAGACTTTTTGCTTTCCGGCGGGCAGGGACCGGGTGCTGCGGATCTTGCCAAGGCCTGCCGAGCCTGTGAGCATCCCGTGCCCCATGAGGCGGACCTCATCATCGGTACGTTTGGAGCGGACATGAACGATTACCTGCCGCTTGTCGCCAGAACTCCGCGGGGAGAGGGCCTCATCAACCGGCTCGGCCTTCCCGACGCTGGGGACCAGTCCGCCCGGCAGAGCGCGGTGCAACAGCTTATAGAGCAGAGGACAGTCTTCCGCGACGCCATGTTCGAAGAGACATCCCAGGCAGTGTCCACCATGCCCAAGCTGGCGGAATACCTTTCCAACTGCATCAACTGCTATAACTGCCGGGTGGCCTGTCCGGTCTGCTACTGCAAGGAATGCGTGTTCGTGACCGACGTTTTCGACCACAAGCCCTGGCAGTACCAGAGCTGGGCGCAGACGCGCGGAGCCATCCGCATGCCCACGGACACCCTGTTCTACCATATGACCCGGCTGGCCCACATGAGTGCCTCGTGCGTGGGCTGCGGCCAGTGTTCCAATGCCTGTCCCAACAACGTGCCGGTCATGGAGCTGTTCCGCACCGTGGCCCATGGCGTGCAGAACGCCTTTGCCTACGAGGCCGGGCGCAGTCTGGAAGAAGCCCCGCCCCTGACCGTGTTTCAGGAAAAGGAATTCGCTGAAGTCACGGGCGGGATGGTGGACTGATCGCAAGGGCCAAGCAACGGCAAGGAGTGCAGACCATGAGAAAGAGTTACGCGGCCCTGGTCGTGGGCGGAGGAATAGGCGGCATTCGGACGGCCCTGGATTTGGCCGAGACCGGGCAGAAGGTGGCGCTTATAGATGCCGTCCCCCATCTGGGTGGCATTCTGGCTCAGCTGGACAATCAGTTTCCCAGCGACCATTGCGGCATGTGCAAGATGCTGCCCCTGGCAGAGCGTGATTCATCCAGCCAGTTCTGTATGCGCAAGGGGCTTTTTCATAAGAACATAGACCTGTACCTGTCCACGGAACTGGACAGTCTGGAAGGCGAACCCGGCAAGTTCCAGGCCCGGTTGCGCAAGCATTCCACTTTTGTGGACCCCACCCGCTGCATCGGCTGCGGCGCGTGCGAGGAAATCTGTCCGGTGCGCGTTCCCAGCGAGTTCAACGCGGGGCTGAGTATGCGCGGGGCAGCCCATCTTCCCGTGCCGCACAACATTCCCAACCATTACGTGGTGGATTTGGACAACTGCATCCGCTGCTGGCAATGCCACGAAGTCTGTCCTACCGGGGCCATCGACTTCTTTTTCGACCAACGCGGGGATTTCCGCATTCTGGTGGGCGGAACCGGCGAGGACACCTACACCGAGCTTGCGCAATGGCTCAAGGAATTGAATTTTCCCCTGGACCACGCCGCCACGGGCGACGAGGTCCTGGACAGAATCACGGGCGAGGGCGGGTACTCCATGCTCCTGTTGGACATGGACACTCCGGGCGCGGATCTGGAACGAGTGGTTTCGCGTTGCCTGGAATTTCAACCCGGCCTGCCCATAGTACTCATGGGAACGGCGGAGCAGCGCGAACAGGCCGCAGATATTCTGCGGCTCGGCGTAACGGAGTTCGCGGTGCGGCCCTTCAAGCACCAGCGGTTCATCCCCTGGTTGGACAAACTGTACATGCGTCTTGTTTCCAATACGACCATGGATCTGGATGTTGTTTCGGTGATCCTGGCCACGGGATTTTCCTGTTACGATCCGTCCAATGATCCCAACGGCGTGGCCGACGTATTGGGTTACGGCCAGTACCCGGGAGTGGTCACTTCTGTGGAGTTCGAACGCATGCTCAGTGGTACGGGACCCACCAACGGCAGGCTGGAAATTCCCGGAACGGGGCGCAGTCCCAGGCGCATCGCCTGGCTGCAATGTGTGGGATCGCGTGACCTCAAGACAGGAGCGGACTACTGCTCGTCCATCTGTTGCATGATTTCGCTCAAGGAAGCCATGCTTTGCCAGGAAGGCGTTGGGCAGCGATGTGGAAATGACCATTTTCTACATGGATATGCGTACATTCGGAAAGGAATTCGAAGCCTACAAGGCCAAGGCTGAAAAGAGCGGCGTACGTCTCATCAACAGCCGCATTCATTCCGTTATTTCCGCCGATCCGACCGATCCTGCCGGGGAGTTGGCCGTGGAATATATGGACGGCAGCGGAACCGTCATTCCGGAAATTTTCGACATGATGGTGCTGGCCGTGGGGGCCCGGCCGTCCAAGGCCCTGGACAGGCTTGCCGAAGCCGCGGGAGTGGAGCGCAACCCCTACGGATTTCTGCAAACCGAGGAGTTCGGTCCTTCGCGCACCACGCGGCTTGGGGTGTTCGCTGCCGGCTCGGCCGGTGCCCCCCGCGATATCGCGGAGAGCGTCATCACTTCCGGGGCAGCGGCTGCAGGAGCCTCGCGGCTTATCAACCTGTATTCGCCGCTCAAGGAACGCACACCCGACCCCGAACCAGAATACCGCGATGTTTCACGCCAGCGGGCGAGGACGTTTATTGCTTTGTGCCACGACTGCCCGACTCTGGAAAACAATCTGGATATGGACGCCTTGGAACGGCATCTCGCGAGCATCAGCTCGGTGGTTGGCGTGGCCCGCATCAAGCGGACCTGCACGGGCGAGGGCTGGGCGCGCATCCGGGAACTCAGTGAAGAGCTGCAACCCAACCGCATCGTCATCGGCGCCTGCATGCCCTATGCCTACGTACCGAAGTTGCGTGAACTGGGGCGGGAAATGCAGTTGAATCCGGCACTCATGGACGTGGTGGACATCTATACGCCCGTGGTGGGAATGGACGATACAACCCGCGACGCAGTGTTCGATGGAGTGCTTTCCCGTTTGTCCATGGCCGCGTCCCGCCTGGAACGCTCAGACCCTTCGCCATTGCCCTCGCCGCAGCAGGTGGTGCGCCAGGCACTGGTGGTGGGCGGCGGATTGGCCGGAATGACCGCGGCCATGAGCATTGCCGACCACGGTTACCCCGTGACCCTGGTGGAACGTTCGGAGCAGCTGGGCGGCAACGCCATGAATCTGCGGTACACCCTGCAGGGCAACGACCCGCTGCATCACATGGAAGAGCTGGTCGAGCAGGTGCGGAAGCATCCCAACATCACCGTATACACGGATGCCCGCGTGGTGCTTTCCATGGGGCGTGCCGGACGGTTCATGAGC